>NZ_JAHRXF010000004.1 GCF_019104725.1 Streptomyces corallincola
GAGGGGGGGGGGGGGGCGGGGGGGGGGGGGGGGGGGTTGTTTCCCGGGGCGGCCACCGCCCGCGTCCGTCAGGACCTCACACGGCCGTCGGCCGCAGCCGCGGGGTGTCCTGCGCCGGGGTGTCCGCCGTGTTGGTGCCGGTGCCGTTCAGAGCGCTGCCGGTGCGCCACTTCGCCCAGTCCAGATTCCAGTCGCCGAAGCCGTTGCCGAACGGCTCCATCGTGTCGCCGTTGGAGTTGACGACCCGGACCACGTCGCCGGGGCGCACGTGGTCGAAGAACCACTCGGCGTTGGCGGTGCTCATCCCGACGCAGCCGTGGCTGACGTTGGCGTACCCCTGGGAGCCGACCGACCAGGGCGCCGCGTGCACGTACTCCCCGGACCAGGTGACCCGTGTCGCGTAGTAGACCGGCAGGTCGTAGGAGTCGGAGCTGCCCTCGGCGATGCCGACGGTGGTCCCGCGCATGCGTACGAAGGACTGCTTCTCCAGGACGACCTTGACGCCGTTGCGGGTCTCGAAGCCGGCCTTGCCGGTGGTGACCGGGATCTGCTCGACCTGCTGCCCGTTGCGGTAGAAGGTGAGCTGGTGGGCGGAGGCGTCGGTGACGGCCTCGACGCGGTCGCCGGTGGTGATCCTCAGGTCCTTGGACTTGCCGCCCCACAGCCGGTCCCCGACCTTGACGCCGTCGAGGTTGGAGTGCACCTGGACGGTGGCGTGGGCGGGCCAGTAGTCCTTGGGGCGGTAGTGCAGTTCCTTGTCGCTGACCCAGTACCAGGAGCCCTGCACCACCGGGGTGGAGTCCACCCGCAGGGCGCGTTCCACCACGGCGCGCTGCGCCTTGTCCTTGACGGGCTCGCCGAGCATGGCGGTGACGGGCTGGCCGACGCCGTACTCCCCCGCCTCGGGGCCGAAGGTGACGGCGAGCCGCTTGGTGGTGGCGGGCTTGGTGGTGTCGAAGACGATGACCTTACGGCCGGGGGCGCCGTCTTCGTCCTCGGTGCTCACCGCGACCGTGTAGTGGGCGTCGGCGGCCAGCGGGGAGGTGCTGTGCCAGCGGCTGCCGTCGGCGGAGAGTTCGCCCGCGACACGGCGGCCCGTGGCGTCCTGGGCGGTGACGTCCGTGATCCGGCCCTCGCCGCTCTTCGCGGTGATCTCCAGGGGCTTGTCCGGGTCGGCCGGTTTCCCCGCCTCGGTGGGGCCGCTGAACGAGATCTGGCCCGCCGCGTCGAACGGCTTGGCCGACAGGGGGTCGCCGTCCGCACCGCAGCCGGTGACACCGGCGCCGAGGGCGGTCACCAGCAGGGCGCAGCCGAGGACGGCGCGGGTCCGCGGGGTCTGATTCATGTGATCAAGCTATGAGACGGAGACCTTACCGGCGCGGTACGTACCTCGTACGAGGTACCGACACGGCGGCCGAACGCACGAGCCCGGACCCTCCTGGCGGAGGGTCCGGGCTCGCGGTGTGCGCCGTGCGTGTGGCCGGGTCGCGTGCTACTGGGTGCGGTTCTCACCGCGGTAGTACTCGAAGACCCAGCCCCACAGGCCGACCCCGATGACGGGGGCGGCGAAGTAGATCAGCCACCAGCCGATCGCGATGCTGAGGAAGGCGAGCGCGCCGCCGATGCCCAGCATGAGCGGCTGCCACGAGTGCGGGCTGAAGAAGCCCAGCTCGCCCGCGTCGTCCGCGACGTCGGCCTCCTTGTCGTCCTGCGCTCCGGCGTCCACCCGCCTGGCCGTGAAGCCCAGGTAGAAACCGATCATGATGCACAGGCCGAAGGCCAGGAAGAGAGCGGTGGTACCGGCCGGCTCCTTCGACCAGACGCCGTAGACGGCCGCCATGATCAGGACGAAGAGGCTCAGCCAGACGAACATCCGGCCCTGGATCTTCACTTGCCGACCTCCTTGGTGGCCGTCTTGGCGTCGCCGTGACCGGCGTGCTCAAGCTGCTCCAGGGCGGCGATCTCCGGGTGGTGCAGGTCGAACGCCGGGGATTCGCTGCGGATACGGGGCAGGGTGACGAAGTTGTGGCGCGGGGGCGGGCAGGAGGTCGCCCACTCCAGCGAACGGCCGTAGCCCCACGGGTCGTCCACCTCGACCGGCTTGCCGTACTTGGCCGTCTTCCAGACGTTGTAGAGGAACGGCAGGATCGACAGGCCGAGCAGGAACGAGCTGATCGTGGAGATCGTGTTCAGGGTGGTGAACCCGTCGGCCGCCAGGTAGTCGGCGTACCGGCGGGGCATGCCCTCGGCGCCCAGCCAGTGCTGGACCAGGAAGGTGCCGTGGAAGCCGATGAACAGCGTCCAGAACGTGATCTTGCCGAGCCGCTCGTCGAGCATCTTGCCGGTCCACTTCGGCCACCAGAAGTGGAAGCCGGAGAACATCGCGAACACGACGGTGCCGAACACCACGTAGTGGAAGTGCGCCACCACGAAGTACGAGTCGGAGACGTGGAAGTCCATCGGCGGCGAGGCCAGGATGACACCGGTCAGACCACCGAAGGTGAAGGTGATCAGGAAGCCGGTGGCCCAGAGCATCGGTGTCTCGAAGGACAGACTGCCCTTCCACATCGTGCCGATCCAGTTGAAGAACTTCACGCCGGTCGGGACCGCGATGAGGAACGTCATGAAGGAGAAGAACGGCAGGAGCACACCGCCGGTGACGTACATGTGGTGCGCCCACACGGTCACGGAGAGACCGGCGATGGAGATGGTGGCCGCGATCAGACCCATGTAGCCGAACATCGGCTTTCTGGAGAAGACCGGGATCACTTCACTGATGATGCCGAAGAACGGCAGGGCGATGATGTACACCTCTGGATGGCCGAAGAACCAGAAGAGGTGTTGCCAGAGCAGGGCCCCGCCGTTGGCGGAGTCGAACACATGGGCACCGAACTTGCGGTCCGCCTCCAGGGCGAACAGCGCGGCGGCCAGCACCGGGAAGGCCAGCAGCACGAGCACACCGGTCAGCAGCACGTTCCACACGAAGATCGGCATGCGGAACATCGTCATGCCGGGGGCGCGCATGCAGATGATGGTGGTGATGAAGTTGACCGAGCCGAGGATCGTGCCGAAGCCGGAGAAGGCCAGACCCATGATCCACATGTCGGCGCCGATGCCGGGGCTGCGGATCGCGTCCGACAGCGGGCTGTAGGCGAACCAGCCGAAGTCGGCCGCACCCTGCGGGGTGAGGAAGCCGCCCACGGCGATGAGCGAGCCGAACAGGTAGAGCCAGTAGGCGAACATGTTCAGCCGCGGGAACGCCACGTCGGGCGCGCCGATCTGGAGCGGCATGATCCAGTTCGCGAAGCCCGCGAACAGCGGGGTGGCGAACATCAGCAGCATCACGGTGCCGTGCATCGTGAACGCCTGGTTGAACTGTTCGGCCGACATGATCTGCAGGCCCGGACGGGCCAGCTCGGCGCGCATCAGCAGCGCCATGACGCCGCCGATCAGGAAGAACGCGAACGACGTCGCCAGATAGAGCGTGCCGATCGTCTTGTGGTCGGTGGTCGTCAGCCACTTCACCACGACACTGCCGGGCTGCTTGCGCCGGACCGGGATCGCGCCCGGTTCCTCAGCGGCGGCGGCACCCTGAGGTTCGTTGAGGATGCTCACAGGTTCTTCGTCTCCCGGTTCTTCTCGTGCGGCGTCTGCGCGATGCCGGCGGGAATGTAACCGGTCTGCCCCTTCTTGGCGAGGTCCTTGAGGTGCTGCTCGTAACGCTCCGGGGAGACGACCTTCACGTTGAACAGCATCCGGGAGTGATCGACACCGCACAGCTCGGCGCACTTGCCGAGGAAGGTGCCCTCGTGGTTCGGGGTCACCTGGAAGGCGTTGGTGTGACCCGGAATCACGTCCTGCTTCATCAGGAACGGCACCACCCAGAAGTCGTGGATGACGTCACGTGAGGTCAGGATGAAGCGGACCGTCTTGCCCTTGGGCAGCCACAGCGTCGGACCGGGGTTGCCGGTCTGCGGGTTCCGGGTGGCCGGGGTGCCGACGTCGTAGACGCCGCCCGCGTTCGCCGGGAACTGGTCCTTGAACCGGGTGGGGATGGTGTCCAGGTTCGGGGCGGTCTTGGCGTCGCCCGTCGAACCCGGCACGTTCTCGATGTAGTTGAAGCCCCAGCTCCACTGGAAGCCGACCACGTTGACCGTGACGTCCGGCTTCTTTTCGAGGGAGAGGAGCTTCGACTCGTCCCGTGCGGTGAAGTAGAACAGCACCGCGATGATGATGATCGGGACCACCGTGTACAGGGCCTCGATGGGCATGTTGTACCGGGTCTGCGGAGGTACCTCGACCTTGGTGCGGCTGCGCCGGTGGAACACGACGCTCCACAGGATCAGGCCCCACACCAGCACGCCGACGGCGAGCGCGGCAGCCCAGGACCCCTGCCACAGGGAGAGGACGCGGGGGGCCTCTTCCGTGGTGGGGGTGGGCATACCAAGGCGGGGGAAGTCCTTGTATGTGCAACCGGTAGCGGTCGCCAGGACCAGGCCCGCGGTCATTGCCTGCAGCAGCTTCCGCCGCATCGGGCGCCGCGGCGAGCGGTCGGAGCCGTTGGGACTCACGTAGCGCCTTCCCGAGAGTCTCGCCCGCGCTGTCGGCTGCGGCCTTCTCGCTGGTCGGTCGCCGCCCTGCGTCGGGCAGGGGTTTGGATGTTTATGCGGACCAAACCCTAGCCGACGCCCTCCGGGGGTTCGCGGGGAGGGGGGCATACGCGCCGCGGGTCAGCCCGAAGGGGTGGGTTTGGGCGGAGGACTCCCCGGATTCCCTCCCGACCTTGGCCGCTTTCCCCGGTCGGCGCGCGGGCGTTCGGGACCCGCGGGGTCCCCGGCGCGCGCGGAGGGCGGCCCTCCGCATGGTCCCGGCGGGGCGGAGAACTACCGTTGCCGGGTGCCCTACTTCGACGCCGCCTCCGGCGCTCCCCTGCATCCCGTGGCCCGTCAGGCCCTGTTGGCCGCCCTGGACGACGGCTGGGCCGACCCGGCGCGGCTGCACCGGGAGGGCCGCCGGGCGCGGCTGCTGCTGGACGCGGCGCGCGAGGCGACGGCGGAGGCGGTGGGCTGCCGGGCCGACGAGGTGGTGTTCACACCGTCCGGGACCGCCGCCGTACACAGCGGCGCGGCGGGCGCGTTGGCCGGGCGGCGGCGCGTCGGACGCCACCTGATCGTGTCAGCGGTCGAACATTCCTCGGTACTCCATTCGGCGGAGGCGTTCGAGGCGGCGGGGGGTACGGCGGTCCGGGTGCCGGTGGACCGGGCCGGGCGTGTCACCCCGTCGGCGTACGCGGAGGCCCTGCGCGCGGACACCGCGCTGGCGTGTCTTCAGTCCGCCAACCACGAGGTGGGGACGGTCCAGCCGGTCGCGGAGGTGGCCGAGGTGTGCCGGGCGGCGGGCGTGCCGCTGCTGGTGGACGCGGCCCAGTCGCTGGGCTGGGGGCCGGTGGAGGGCGCCTGGTCCCTGCTGGCGGCGAGCGCGCACAAGTGGGGCGGGCCGCCCGGTGTGGGGGTGCTGGTGGTGCGCAAGGGGGTCCGGTTCGCGCCCCCCGGCCCGCTGGACGAACGGGAGTCGGGCCGGGCGCCGGGCTTCCCGAACCTTCCGGCGGTGGTCGCCGCCGCCGCGTCGCTGCGGGCGGTGCGCGCGGAGGCGGCCCAGGAGGCGGTACGGCTGCGGGAGCTGACGGAGCGGCTCCGGGCGCGGGTGCCGCTGCTGGTGCCGGACGCGGTGGTGGTCGGCGATCCGGAGCACCGGCTGCCCGGCATCGTCACCTTCTCCTGTCTGCACGTGGACGGGGAGGCGCTGCTGCACGCCCTGGACCGGGCGGGGTTCTCGGTGTCCTCCGGGTCGTCCTGCACGAGCAGCACCCTGACGCCGAGCCATGTCCTGAAGGCGATGGGGGTGCTGAGCGAGGGCAATGTGCGGGTGTCGCTGCCGCCGGGGACGAGCGGTGAGGACGTGGACCGGTTCCTCGCGGTGCTGCCGGACGCGGTGGCGGGGGTGCGGGCGCGGCTCGCGGGCGCGGACGTCCCGGCCCCGGTGACGGAGCCGGGTCCGGCGGGGCTGGTGGTGGACTCCCTGGGCAAGCGGTGCCCGATCCCGGTCATCGAGCTGGCCCGGGTGTTCCCGGAGGTCCCGGTGGGCTCCACGGTGCGGGTCCTCGCGGACGACGAGGCGGCCCGGCTGGACATCCCGGCGTGGTGCGCGATGCGGGGCCAGGAGTACGTGGGCGAGGAGGCGGCGGAGCGGGGCGCGGTGTACGTGGTGCGGCGGGTGAGCTGACGGGGCGACCGGCCGCCGGGGTGCGGGTGCGGGTGCGGAACCCGCGGGTCCCGCACCCGGCGCCGGGTCAGCCGAGGTGGACGCGGACCTCGTCGGCGGCGTCGTCGCCGTACGCCTTGGTGAAGCGGTCCATGAAGTGGCCGCGGCTGAGGCGGTACTCCTGGGTGCCGACGGTCTCGATGACGAGGGTGGCGAGCATGCAGCCGATCTGCGCGGCGCGCTGGAGGGTGACGCCCCAGGCGAGCCCGGAGAGGAACCCGGCGCGGAACGCGTCGCCGACACCGGTCGGGTCGGCCTTGCGGTCCTCCTCGGCGCAGCCGACCTCGATCGGGTCCTCGCCGCTGCGCTCGATGCGGACACCGCGCGAGCCGAGGGTGGTGACCCGGTGTCCGACGCGGGAGAGGATCTCGGCGTCGGTCCAGCCGGTCTTGGCCTCGATGAGCCCCTTCTCGTACTCGTTGGAGAAGAGGTAGGTCGCCCCGTCCAGCAGTATCCGGATCTCCTCGCCCTCCATGCGGGCGATCTGCTGGGAGAAGTCGGCGGCGAACGGGATGGCGCGCGAGCGGCACTCCTCGGTGTGCCGGAGCATCGCCTCGGGGTCGTCGGCGCCGATCAGGACGAGGTCGAGGCCGCCGACGCGGTCCGCGACCGTCTTCAGCTCGATCTGCCGGGCCTCGCTCATCGCGCCCGTGTAAAAGGAGCCGATCTGGTTGTGGTCGGCGTCCGTGGTGCACACGAAGCGGGCGGTGTGCAGGGTCTCGGAGATGCGCACCGACTCGGTGTCCACGCCGTGCCGGTCCAGCCAGGCGCGGTACTCGTCGAAGTCGAACCCGGCCGCGCCGACCAGGATCGGGCGGGTGCCGAGCTGGCCCATGCCGAAGGCGATGTTCGCGCCGACACCGCCCCGGCGCACGTCCAGGTTGTCCACCAGGAACGACAGCGAGACCGTGTGGAGCTGGTCTGCGACGAACTGGTCGGCGAACCGGCCGGGGAAGGTCATGAGGTGGTCGGTGGCGATGGAGCCGGTGACTGCGATGCGCACGAGGGCGTTCTCCTGCGGGGGAGGCGGATTGACAGTTCACGCTACCCGCTCGGCGCGGCTCCCCGAAGCCCGACGCGGGCCGGGCCCTGCTCGGGCGCCGGCCGGGTGCCGGCCGGACGATGGCGGGGTGCGGCGGCAAAACTACCCGATAGTAGCTCTTTCTTCGCGCCCGCCCGCGTGCCTACGGTGCCGTCATGACGAACCTCGACGCCCGTACGCCCGCTCCGGCCGATCTGGAGGGCGATCTCGCCTCGCTGCGCGGTGACTGCGCCCGGATGGCACCCCGCTGGCCGTCCCGCCACGACCGGGAGACCGCCGGGTCACCGGCGCCGCTCACCGGGGTGACGGTGCCGGACCGGTCGGCGCGGCTGCTGGACTCGATGTCCGACTACGGCGACTGAGCAGCGCGGGAACCTCACGAGGGCCCCCGGGGAGCCCGGGGGAACCGCTCGCCCGTCCGGCACGTCCCAACTCCGTCCCCCGCGTGGGGGCGTGGGACACGACGCGGTGAGGAGCGATGCGGTGGACACCGAACGGGCCGAGGGTGCCGGAGAGCCGGAGGAGCGGGCGGGGAGCGACGCCCCGGTCGCCGGGGGCGGGCGGCGGCGGTCGCGCACGGCCGTCCTGTCGGTGGCGACGGCGGTCCTGCTGGTCGGCGGCGGGGGCGCCTACCTCGCCACGGCCGACGGACCGCACGACCAAACCTCGGCGGCGGGCGCGTCCGGCTCCACTCCCCCGCCGCTCACCCTCGACGACGGCACGGGCGGCGGCACGGGCGCTGGTACGGACGGCGGTGCGGGCGGCTTCGCCCCCGGTGAGCCGAACCCGTACGGCCGGACGTACACGGCACCCGGCACGCTGCCCGCCGGACCCGACCGGGCGGCGGTGTACGCCCCGCGGGGCGATGTCGGCCGGGACGCGGTGTTCCGGCTGGCGAAGGCGCTCGGCGTCGAGGGCACCCCGGTGGACGAGGGCACGTCCTGGCGGATCGGCGGCAAGGACGGTACGGGTCCGGTGCTGCGGGTGGACCGGACGGCCCCCGGCGCCTGGACGTACTCCCGTCTCTCCCCCAGCACCGACAACTGCCGCAAGGTGACGGCCTGTCTCCAGGACCCCGGCGGACCGGCCGCCGACCCGGTGGACGAGGGCAGGGCCCGCGCGGTCGCCGCCCCGGTGCTGGAGGCGCTCGGCCAGCGGGGCGCCCGCGTGGACGCGAGCGCGGTACAGGGCGCGCAGCGGGTGGTGAACGCCGACCCGGTGGTGGACGGGCTGCCCACCTACGGCTGGACGACCGGGCTGACGGTGGACCGGAAGGGCGCCCTGGTCGGCGGCCACGGGATGCTGTCGGTGCCGGTGAAGGGCGCCACGTATCCCGTGCTGAGCGCGCGGAGGACGCTCGCGCTGCTGAACGCGCGGGAGACCGGCCCGACCGCGTCACCCCCGGTGGGCGCGCCGGGCCACCGGATGGGCATCGGCGGCTGCGCCGAGCCCGTACCGCTGAAGGACCGGCTGGAGCAGCCGTGCGGCACCGGCCCGTCGGGGAGCGCGGCGGCGTCCGCCACGACGGTGACGAAGGCGGAGTTCGGGCTGGCCGCGCACGCGGTGTCCGGGCGGCTCGCGCTGGTGCCGTCCTGGCTGTTCCACGCGGGCAGCGGCAGCGAGGCGTTCACGATGACGCACCCGGCGGTGGACCCGGCGTACCTGCGCGGACCGTCCGTGCCGTCCGGGCGGCCCACGCCGTCCGGCGACCCGGGCACCCGGCTCTCGGACACCAGGGTCGAGGGGTACGGCGTCCAGGGGCGCGAGCTGACCGTACACTTCACCGGCGGCGCGTGCACGTCGTACGCGGCCCGGGCGCGGGAGAGCGGCGGGCGGGTCACGGTGCGGGTCACCGGCAGGTCCGCGCCCGGCACCTGTATCGCCCTCGGGGTGCTGCATACGAAGACGGTGCGGCTGGACGCGCCGCTGGGCGGGCGGAAGGTGGTCGGCACCGACGGCGACGCGGTGCCGGAGGCGAAGCCGGGCCCCGTGGAGCGTACGGCCCGCTGAACCGGCGTACACGAAGGGCGGCGGCCCCCCTCGCAGGGGGCCGCCGCCCTTCGGTGTGCGCGCGGACCGGGTGATCCCGGCCGGGACGACTAGCTGAACGAGTCGCCGCAGGCGCAGGAGCCCGTCGCGTTCGGGTTGTCGATGGTGAAGCCCTGCTTCTCGATGGTGTCAACGAAGTCCACGGTGGCGCCGCCCAGGTAGGGGGCGCTCATGCGGTCGGTGACGACCTCGACCCCGCCGAAGTCCTTCACGACGTCGCCGTCGAGCGAACGCTCGTCGAAGAAGAGCTGGTAGCGCAGGCCGGAGCAGCCGCCGGGCTGGACGGCGACGCGCAGCGCCAGGTCGTCCCGGCCTTCCTGGTCCAGCAGGGCCTTGACCTTGGACGCGGCGGCGTCGGTCAGGATGATGCCGTCGGTGACGGTGCCGGTCTCGTCCGATACGGACATCTACATCTCTCCCGGTGTGTACGGAGACTGCTTTACCGACCAGTGCAACCGGTGCGTTCGCGGATTCATTCCGGGCCGGATGTGAGCGTGGTCGCGTTTTTCTCTTCTACCGCTTTCATGCTCGCACATGCCCGCGGGGGACGACAGGGCGACGGTGGCCGGGTGCCGGGCGGCGGGACGCGGATCACATGCGGGGCATCCGGCATCGTCAAAGTGACGTGAAGCGGTTATCATAGATAGCGTCAGTTAGACGAAAACTAGAAAGGGTGCGTGTCGTGACCACCGCCCCGCAACAGGACCTCGACGTGTCGCCGAGTCCGCTCGCCCTGCTGCTGCTCGGCCGTGAGGCCGACCCGAGGAGCGAGCGCGGCGTCGAGTGCCCCGGTGACCTGCCCTCGCCGTCCGATCCGGATCTGGTCGCGCGCGCCCGCGCCGCCAAGGAGAAGCTCGGGGACAAGGTCTTCGTCCTCGGCCACCACTACCAGCGCGACGAGGTCATCCAGTTCGCGGATGTCACGGGCGACTCCTTCAAGCTGGCCCGCGACGCGGCGGCCCGCCCGGAGGCCGAGTACATCGTGTTCTGCGGTGTGCACTTCATGGCCGAGTCGGCGGACATCCTCACCTCCGGCGACCAGAAGGTCGTCCTGCCGGACCTGGCGGCCGGCTGCTCGATGGCCGACATGGCCACGGCCGAGCAGGTCGCCGAGTGCTGGGACGTGCTCACCGAGGCCGGGATCGCGGACCGGGTGGTCCCGGTGTCGTACATGAACTCCTCGGCGGACATCAAGTCCTTCACCGGGCGGCACGGCGGCACCATCTGCACCTCCTCCAACGCCGAGCGCGCCCTGAACTGGGCGTTCGAGCAGGGTGAGCAGGTGCTCTTCCTGCCCGACCAGCACCTGGGCCGGAACACGGCGGTGCGGGACCTCGGCATGTCCCTGGAGGACTGCGTGGTCTACAACCCGCACAAGCCGAACGGCGGGCTGACCGCCGAGGAGCTGCGGGCCGCGAAGATGATCCTCTGGCGCGGACACTGCTCGGTGCACGGCCGGTTCAGCCTGGAGTCGGTGAACGACGTGCGCGAGCGCGTGCCGGGCGTGAACGTCCTGGTGCACCCGGAGTGCCGCCACGAGGTCGTCGCCGCCGCCGACTACGTCGGTTCGACGGAGTACATCATCAAGGCGCTGGAGGCGGCCCCGGCCGGTTCCAAGTGGGCGATCGGCACCGAGCTGAACCTCGTCCGCCGACTGGCGAACCGTTTCGCCCCGGAGGGCAAGGAGATCGTCTTCCTGGACCGGACGGTCTGCTTCTGCTCCACCATGAACCGGATCGACCTGCCGCACCTGGTGTGGACCCTGGAGTCGCTGGCCGAGGGCACCCTGGTCAACCGCATCGAGGTGGACCCGGAGACGGAGAAGTACGCCAAGCTGGCGCTTGAGCGGATGCTGGCGCTGCCGTAGCCGGTTGCCGGTGCCGGTCGGGGCCGGTCGCCCAGAACGCCCACGAGCCCGTGGGTCCGGATCGCTCCGGGCCCACGGGCTCGTGTCGTACGGGGCTCACCGAGTACGGCCGCGCCCCGGCGGGGTCAGACCCGCGCGGGCTCCGCGCCGTCCTCGGAGCCGGACTCGGCCTCCGCCGTGTCATCGGACCCGCGCTGCCCGGGCACCGGGGTGCCCTGCCTGGCGGCGCGCTTCCCGGCACGGCGCTCCTTGCGCAGCTCCAGCATCGCGTAGAGCGTCGGCACCAGCAGCAGGGTGAGCACGGTCGAGGAGATCAGACCGCCGATCACCACCACGGCCAGCGGCTGGGCGATGAAGCCGCCCTCGCCGGTGACGCCGAGCGCCATCGGGAGCAGGGCGAAGATGGTCGCCAGCGCGGTCATCAGGATCGGCCGGAGCCGGTGCCGCCCGCCCTCGATCACGGCCTCGACCACGCCGTACCCCTGGGAGCGGTACTGGTTGATCAGGTCGATCAGCACGATGGCGTTGGTGACGACGATGCCGATCAGCATCAGCATGCCGATCATCGCCGGGACACCCAGCGGGGTGCCGGTGGCGACCAGCAGACCGATGGCGCCGGTGGCGGCGAACGGGATGGACACCAGCAGGATCAGCGGCTGGGCCAGCGAGCGGAACGTCGCCACCAGCAGCAGGAACACGATGGCGATGGCCGCGAGCATGGCCAGGCCCAGGTTCTTGAACGCGTCGCCCTGGTCGGAGGTGACACCGCCGATCTCGGCCGTGGCGCCCGCCGGGAGCTTCAGCGCCTTGATCCGGGACTGGAGCTGGGTGCTGACCGCGCCGGTGTTGTCACCGGTGGGCCGGGCGGTGACGGTGGCCGCGCGCTGCCCGTCGATCCGGGTCATGGAGACCGGGCCGTCCACGACCTTGACCGTGGCGATGTCCCCGAGCTTCACCGGGCCGAGGCGCAGCGCCCTGAGCTGGGCGACGGTGGTGGCGGGCTTCGGCGACGTGATGACGATGTCGCGCTCGGTGTCGTCCAGGACGGCCGTGCCGACGGTCGTACCGCGTACGGCCTGGGTGACGGCCGCGCCGAGGCGGGCGTTGTCGAAGCCCGCGGCGGCGGCCTTGGCGGTGCCGGTGACGGAGACGCGCGGCACGCTCTGCGACAGGTCGCTGGAGACGTCGGCGACGTCGTCCAGCCCGGCCACGGTGGCGCGGACCCGCTCGGCGGCCTCCGCGAGCGCCTTGGGGTCGGCGGACTTCACGACGACGCTCAGGTTCTGGCTGCCGAAGCCGCCGCCCGCGGAGACGGTCGTGGTCCCGGCGCCCTTCAGCGTCCGCAGACCGTCCTCAAGGCGCCGCTCGACGCGGTCGTAGTCGGCCGCGTTCTTGAGCATGACCTGGTAGGACGCCTGGTTGGTGTCCGTGCCGCCGCCGAAGGCGGCCATGAAGCCGGAGGAGCCGACGGTGACCTGGTAGTCCTTGACGCCCTCGGTGGAGGCGAGCAGCTTCTCGACCCGCCGGGCCTGGGCGTCGGTGGCGGCGAGGCTGGTGCCGGGCTTCAGCTCCTGCTTGACCGTCAGCACCTCCTGGTCGCCCTGGTCGAAGAAGTTGGTCTTCAGCAGGCCGGACATGCCGAACGTGACGACGAGGACGACGAGTGCGATGAGCACACTGGTCAGACGGCGCCGGGTGGCGAACCGGAGCACCGGCACGTAGAAGCGCTGGAGGCGGCTGCGCGACTCCTTCTCCTCGGCGCGGCGGCGGGCCTCCTCGGCGTCCTCCGGAGTGCCCTTGGGGGCGCGCAGGAACCAGTACGACAGCACGGGCACGACCGTCAGCGACACCACCAGCGAGGCGAGCAGGGCCGCCGTCACGGTGATGCTGAACGAGCCGAACAGGGCGCCCACCATGCCGCCGACCAGGCCGATCGGCAGGAACACGGCGACCGTGGTGAGGGTGGAGGAGGTGACGGCTCCGGCGACCTCGCGGACCGCGCCGAGAATGGCCTCCTTGCGCTCCTCGCCGTAGCCGAGGTGCCGTTTGATGTTCTCCAGGACGACGATCGAGTCGTCCACGACCCGGCCGATGGCGATGGTCAGCGCGCCCAGGGTGAGCATGTTCAGGGACAGGCCGCGCGTCCACAGCACGATCAGCGCCAGCACCACCGACAGCGGGATGGAGACGGCGGTGACCAGCGTGGAGCGGACCGAGGCCAGGAACACCAGGATGATCAGGACCGCGAAGAGCAGACCGAGCGCGCCCTCGGTGGTGAGGCCCTTGATGGACTTGGAGACCGCCGGGCCCTGGTCGCTGACCACGGTGATCCGCGCGCCGGAGCCGAGGTCCTGACGCAGCTCGGGCAGCTTGTCCTTGACCGCGTCGGAGATGCTGACGGCGCTGCCGTCGTGGTCCATCGTGACGGCGACGGAGAGGCTGGGACGGCCGTCGGTGCGGGTGAGGGAGTCGGCCGGGGCGGGCCGCTCGGCGACCGTGGCGACCGAGCCGAGCCGGACCGGCTCGCGCACACCCTGCCCGGTGACCATCAGGTCCTGGATCTGCTTCAGCGAGGTGTAGCCGCGGCCGACCTGGACGGTGCGGTTGGCGCCGCCCTCGTCGAAGGAGCCCGCCGGGACGGTGATCCCGCCGGTCTTCAGCGCCTCCCCGAGCGCGGCGGCGGGCACGCCCGCCTTCGCCAGCTTCGCGTCGTCGGGGGTGACGGTGACCTGGAGGTCGCGTACGCCGGTGACCTGGACGCGGCCGACGCCGTCGATGTCCTTCAGGGTGGGCACGACGGTGGTGTCGAGCCGGTCGGCCAGCGCCTGCTGGTCCTGGCCGGAGGTGACGGACAGGACGACGGTCGGGATGTCGTCGGTGGAACCGGAGACGACCTGCGGGTCCACCCCCTGCGGAAGCTGGTTGCGGGCCCGGTTCACCGCCTGCTGGACGTCACCGACGATCGTCTTGGAGTCGTTGCCGTAGTCGAAGGACGCCATGATCACGGCGTTGCCCTCGCTCGCGGTGGACGTCACGCCGCTGACGCCGTCCACGGCCCGGAGGCTGTCCTCGATGGGCTCGACGACCTGCTTCTCGACGACGTCGGGGGCCGCGCCCCGGTACGGGGCGATCACCGACACCATCGGCAGGTCGATGGTGGGCAGCAGCTGCTGCTTGATCTGGGGTATCGCGATCAGCCCGAAGACGAGCGCGATGAGCGACATCAGGCCGATCAGGGCCCGTTGCGCGAGGCTGAATCTCGACAGCCAGGACATGGGTCAGGACATCCTTCGGAGGGGCGGGCGGGAGCCGCGGCGGAACGCACGGCACGGCCACGGGGCGACCGCGGACAGCGGCCACCCCACACACCCTGGTCCATCCCGGACGGCCGATCCGTAGGCCGCAGGTCCCGTTCCTGACCGCCGCCCTACTCCGCGCGCAGTACACGCGGGGTGGAGAGGGGGCGTACGGAGGAGGGGGGAGGGACCGTACGCCCGGGCGATCAGTCGGTGCGCGGGCGGACGAGGCCGGACTCGTAGGCGATGACGACCAGCTGGGCGCGGTCGCGGGCGCCGAGCTTGGCCATCGCCCGGTTGACGTGCGTCTTCACGGTGAGCGGGCTGACTTCGAGGCGTTCGGCGATCTCGTCGTTGGAGTGTCCCCCGGCCACCTGGACCAGCACCTCGCGCTCCCGGCCGGTGAGGGTGCCGAGGCGTCCGGCGCGCTCGGGGTCGGGTCCGTCGCCGTCGTCGCCGCGCGCCAGGAAGCGGGCGATGAGGCCCTTGGTGGCGACCGGGGAGAGCAGGGCGTCTCCGGCGGCGGCGACCCGGATGGCGTTGAGCAGTTCCTCGGGTTCGCTGCCCTTGCCGAGGAAGCCGGAGGCGCCCGCGCGCAGCGAGGAGATCACGTAGTCGTCCACCTCGAAGGTGGTCAGGATGACGACCCGTACGGCGGCGAGCGCCGGGTCGGTGCCGATCTGCCGGGTGGCGGCGAGGCCGTCGGTGCCGGGCATCCGGATGTCCATCAGGACGACGTCCGGGGCCTTCTCCTTCGCCAGCCGGACCGCCTCGGCGCCGTCGGACGCCTCTCCGACGACCTCCATGTCGGGCTCGGAGTCCACCAGTACCCGGAACGCGCTGCGCAGCAGCGCCTGGTCGTCGGCGAGCAGGACACGGATGGTCACGCGGTCTCCCCCGGTGCGGTGGTCGTACGCCCCTTGACCGGCAGGATCGCATGGACCCGGAAGCCGCCGCCGTAGCGGGGTCCGGTGGTCAGGGTGCCGCCGAGGGCGCCGACCCGCTCGCGCATCCCGAGCAGTCCGTGCCCGCCGCCGGTGCCGGGTGCCGCGTCCGCGCCCGCTCCGTCGTCCAGTACGGACACCTCGATGTGCGGGCCGACCCGGACCACGCTGACCTCGGCGCGGGCGTCGGTGCCCGCGTGCTTGCGGACGTTGGTGAGGGCCTCCTGCACGATCCGGTACGCGGCCAGGTCCACGGCGGCGGGCAGGTCGGTGCCGTGGTCGGCGCGGGCCACCTCCACGGGGAGCCCGGCATTGCGGAACGTACCGGCCAGGTCCTCCAGGCGGTCCAGGCCGGGGGCCGGTTCGGTGGGCGCCTCCGGGTCGTCGGACTGCCGCAACAGGCCGACGGTGGCGCGGAGTTCCTCCAGCGCGGACCGCCCCGCCGCACGTACGTGGGCGAGCGCTTCCTTCGCCTGGTCGGGCCGCTTGTCCATCACGTGTGCCGCGACCCCGGCCTGTACGTTGACCAGCGCGATGTGGTGGGCGACCACGTCGTGCAGGTCCCGCGCGATCCGCAGCCGCTCCTCCGCGACCCTGCGCCGCGCCTCCTCCTCCCGCGTCCGCTCCGCGCGTTCCGCCCGCTCCCGGATGGCGCCGACCACCGCCCGGCGGCTGCGCACCGCGTCCCCCGCGGTCGCCCCGATACCGGTCCAGGCGACCAGGGCCAGGTTCTCCTGCGCGTACCAGGGCAACGGCCCCGCCAGCATCGCGGTCGCGGTCAGCACGGCCATCGTCAGCAGGCCGACCCGCCAGGTGGTCGTACGGTCCGTGGTCGCGGCGACGGTGTACAGCGCGACGACGGCCGACATCGCCACGGGCGCGCGGGGATCTCCGGTCACCGACTCCACGACGGCCAGCGTCCCGGTGAACGCCAGCACCGTCTTCGGCGCCCGCCGCCGGAACACCAGCGCCGCCGCCCCCAGCACCATCAGCACCAGCGCGAGCGGGTCGGGCACCCGCACCCCCCACGCCACCCCGTTCGCCCCTCTGGGCACCACGAACGAACCGGCGACCATGCAGACGAGCACCCCCGCCGCGATCGCCGCGTCCAACGCCAGCGGGCGCACGGTGAGTCGCTGCCTGATCCGGTCGAGGGGGGTCACGCTGTGCAGCGTACGGCGCGAGGGCTCCCCGGGAACGCGCGACCGGTCACGGTCGGCCCGCACCTGAACGCACGCGAGGTGGGGCCGCGCGACCGGCCGGAGCGGGCCCCCGCGGTTCAGCCGGGGATCAGGCCGTCGTCGCCGAGCATGTCCCGGACGTCGTCCAGGGACGCGTCCGGGGCCGGAAGGATCAGCTCGGAGGGTTCGAGGGAGTCGTCGGGGAGGGGGACGCCGAAGGAGCGGACCGCGTCGAGGAGGGCGCCGAGGGTCCGGCGGAAGCCCTCCTCGTCCCCGCTCTCCACCTCGGCGAGCAACTCGTCGTCCAGCGCGTTCAGCTCGGGAAAGCGGGAGTCGTCCAGTTTCACCTGGCCTTCCCCCATGATCCGTACGATCACTTCGCCTCGCCCTCCTCGGCTACTGCTTGTCGAACCGGGGAGCGTCCTGCGCCTTCCCCTCGCCACCCTCGATGGCCTGCTGCGGGGACCCTCCGGCCAGCTCGGCCTTCATGCGCTGGAGCTCCAGCTCCACATCCGTACCACCGCTGAGCCGGTCCAGCTCGGCCTGGATGTCGTCCTTGGCCATGCCGGAGGGGTCGTCGAGGGCGCCGGAGGCGAGGAGTTCGTCGATGGCACCGGCCCGCGCCTGGAGCTGGGCGGTCTTGTCCTCGGCGCGCTGGATGGCGAGGCCCACGTCGCCCATCTCCTCGGAGATGCCGGAGAACGCCTCCCCGATCCGGGTCTGCGCCTGGGCGGCGGTGTAGGTGGCCTTGATGGTCTCCTTCTTGGTGCGGAAGGCGTCCACCTTGGCCTGGAGCCGCTGCGCCGCGAGGGTGAGCTTCTCCTCCTCGCCCTGGAGGGTGGAGTGCTGCGTCTCCAGGTCCGTCACCTGCTGCTGGAGCGCGGCACGGCGGGACAGCGCCTCGCGGGCGAGGTCCTCGCGGCCGAGGGCGAGCGCCTTGCGGCCCTGCTCCTCCAGCTTGCCGGACTGGGACTGGAGCTGGTTGAGCTGAAGCTCCAGACGCTTGCGGGAGGTGGCGACGTCGGCCACGCCCCGGCGGACCTTCTGCAGCAGTTCGAGCTGCTTCTGATACGAGTAATCGAGGGTCTCGCGCGGGTCCTCGGCCCGGTCAAGGGCCTTGTTCGCCTTCGCGCGGAAGAGCATCCCCATACGCTTCATGACACCGCTCATGGGCTTCGCGCGCCCCCTTCTGACCGTCCTACCGGCTCACAGCTCCTGCGACAGAACCCACAGTACGGGCCCTGACTCCATTACCGCACTGTTCGGGGACCGATGCGCTCATCCCCGAGGACGACTGTGCGACCTCGCCCCTCCCGCGTGAGGAGGAGGCGGGCCCCGGCGGGTACCGCCCGGACCCGGTGGAGGCGTCCGCGTCGTCCCCTCTGTCCCTTGTAGACGCGCGGCGTTGCCGGATCGTTCCCCGCCGCGCCGGGGTCCACGCGGGGAAAGCCCGTACCCTTGGTGTTTGTGTTCCGAAGCCGTGCCAAGGATGAGAAGGCCCCCGCCGACAAGGCCCAGGTGACCGACTCCAAGCAGACCCGCGACCCGCAGGCCCCGAAGGGCAGGCCCACGCCCAAGCGCAGTGAGGCCCAGTCCCAGCGGCGGAGCGTCGCCCAGACCCCGACGAACCGCAAGGACGCCGCCAAGCGCCAGCGGGAGGAGCGCCGTCAGGCGCTGGACCGGCAGCGCCAGGCGCTGGCGTCCGGCGACGAGCGGTACCTCCCGGCCCGCGACAAGGGCCCGGTCCGCAGGTTCGCGCGCAACTGGGTGGACTCCCGGTTCAACGTGGCGGAGTTCTTCCTGCCACTGGCCGTGATCATCCTGGTGCTGAGCGTGGTGAAGATCGCGCCGATCCAGAACATCGCGCTGCTGCTGTGGCTGATCGTGATCGTCCTGATCGTGCTGGACGGCGTGGTCAGCGGCATCCGGCTGCGCAAGCGCCTCACCGAGCGCTTCCCCGACCAGAACCGGCGCGGCGCGGTCGCGTACGCCCTGATGCGCTCCCTCCAGATGCGGCGGCTCCGGCTGCCGAAGCCGCAGGTCAAGCGCGGGGAGAAGTTCTGAGCGCGGACGCGTTCACGGGGGGTGCCGTGTCGGCCTGGCTGGACCGCGTGGGCGGTCTGCGGGATGTCGTACGGCAGGAACTGGTGGCCCGGCAGCTGGACGAACAGCTCGCCGGGCGCTTCCCCGTGGGGCAGCGGCTGCGGGTGCTGGACGTGGGGATGGGCCAGGGCACGCAGGCGCTGCGGCTGGCCCGGCTCGGGCACCGGGTGACCGGGGTCGAGCAGGACGCGACCATGATCGGGGCGGCGCGTACGGCGCTGGCCGCCGAGCCGGAGGGCATCCGCGAGCGGGTGCGGCTGGTGCAGGGTGACGGCCGGGACACCGGGGTGCACTTCCTGCCGGGCAGCTTCGACGTGGTGCTCTGCCACGGCGTACTGATGTACGTCGAGGAGCCCGATCCGATGGTGGCCGGGCTGGCCCGGATGCTCGCCCCCGGCGGTCTGCTGTCGCTGCTGGTGCGCAACGGCGACGCGCTCGCCCTGCGCCCCGGCCTCTCCGGCGACTGGGCGGGCGCGCTGGCCGCCTTCGACTCCACCTCCTACCGCAACCGGCTCGGCCTCGACGCCCGCGCCGACCGGCTGTCCGCGCTGACCGCGACCCTCGCGGGCATCGCCGCGCCGCTGCACGCCTGGTACGGCGTACGGGTGCTCAGCGACACGGCGCCGGACGACGCGGAGATCCCCGCCGACCTGGAGACGCTGCTGGCCGCCGAGGAGCGGGCCGGGCGCACCGATCCGTACCGGGGTGTGGCGGCGCTGCTGCACCTGTGCGGGGTGCGGGGCTGACGGACGGGCCCCGACGACGGCTCCCCGCTGCGGGAGCCCGCGCGGCCCGTTCGGGCGTATCCGGCGGGCCGGGGGCCGGGGCGCGGCCGAGACTCGGGGCATGGACGCTTCCCGTACCCCCTTCGGCGTGCGGTGGCGTGCCGCGGCCCCCGTGTTCGTGAGTGCCGTACTGCTGGCCGGGCTGACCGGGGCGTGCACCGCGCCGCTGCCGAAGGCGGACGCGGCGGTGGCGGACGCGGCGGAGGATCTCCAGGCGCGCTATCTGCGGGTCGTCGAGGAGGTCCTGCCGTCGGTCGTGCAGATCCAGGCGAGCCGGGACCTGGGCTCCGGGGTGGTGTTCGACGGGCAGGGGCACATCGTCACCAACGCGCACGTGGTCGGGGACGAGAAGACGTTCCAGGTGACCACGGCCCACAGCGAGCAGCCGCTGACCGCGCGGCTGGTGTACTCCTACCCCGAGCAGGATCTCGCGGTGATCAAGCTGGACCGGGTTCCGGCGGGGCTGCGCGCGGCGCGGTTCGGGGACTCGGCGAAGGTGCGGGTCGGGCAGATCGTGCTGGCGATGGGGTCGCCGCTCGGGCTGTCGTCCAGCGTGACCCAGGGGATCGTCTCCGCGACCGGGCGGACGGTCAGCGAGAGCGGTGACGACGGGGGTACCGGCGCGACCATCGCGGACATGGTGCAGACCTCCGCCGCGATCAACCCCGGCAACAGCGGGGGCGCGCTGGTGGACCTGGACGGGCGGGTCATCGGCATCCCGACGCTCGCCGCGACCGATCCGCAGCTGGGCGGCAGTGCGGCGCCGGGTATCGGGTTCGCCATCCCCGGCTCGTTGGTGAAGACCGTCGCCGATCAGATCGTCCGTACCGGGCGGGTCGTGGACTCCGGGCGCGCGGCTCTCGGGGTCACGGTCCGCACGCTCGTGGACGCGGAGTACCGGCCGGTGGGGGTGGCCGTCGTCACGGTCCGGCCCGGTGGACCGGCCGCCGTCGCGGGGCTCCGGGCCGGGGACGTCGTCGTCCGCCTCGGGGACACACCCGTCACCAGTACGACCGCGCTCGCGGAGGCGCTCGCGGCGGCGAAGCCGGGGCAGCGGGTCGCGGTGACCTTCCGGCGGGGCGGGGCGGAGAAGACGGCACAGGTGACCCTGGGCGAGCAGTGACGCCCCGCCGGGGCCGACGGGGTCTCCCCCGTACGGGCCACGACGGCCGGTCGCGGCTGCGCCGATCCCGCCCCCCGCGGCTCACGCGCGTGGGCCGCGGGGGGATCGGGGGGGTTACGACGCGTCGGCGTGCAGGCTCATGGGGCCGTAGATCTCGTCGGTCTCCTCGTAGAGGCGGACCTGGTCGGCGCCGCCCTCCTGGAGGGCCTTCCAGTGTTCGCCGATCCAGGATTCGGCGTCGCCCTGGGTGGTGAACTCCTCGGGCTCGACCGCGGGCCGGACCTCTGTCCCGTCGGCCTTCTCGAACCGCCACGTCCATGCCGTCGTCATCCGGACCTCCTTTGATCCAACTCGTGCTGGCAGGGTATGCGCTCGGGGCCCTCCGGGGGGCGCGAAGGGGCGGCGGGCCGGTGGACAGGCGAAAATCGGTCCGTGGAAGTGACTCTGCTCGGCACCGGTGCCCCCGCGGGACTGCCCCGCCCCGACTGTCCCTGCGCGGTCTGCGCGACGGCACACGGCCCGGACGCGCGGGCGGCGACCGCGCTGCTGGTGGACGGCACGCTGCTGCTGGACCTGACACCGGGCGCGGCGTTCGCGGCGGCCCGGTCGGGGCGTTCGCTCGGCGGGGTCCGGCACGTGCTGCTGTCCCACCCGCACGACGGCCCGGCCGTGGAGGTCCCGGCCGGGCTGCCGCAGCCCGCCCGTGTACCGGACGGCCGTGAGCTGGCGCTGCTGACGGGGCACCGGGTGCGCGCGCTGGCGATGGACGCGGGCGGCACCGGTTACGCGGTGACCGGCCCGGACGGCAGCCGCCTGCTGTACCTCCCGCCGGGCGGCTCCCCGGCGGGCCTGGCGGAGACGGCGGCCGAGCCGTATCACCTCGTCCTCGCCGACGTCACCGGCCGCCCCGACGCGCTGGCCCGGCTGCGCGCCGTCGGCGCGGCGGGCCCGACCACGGACGTGGTCGCCGTCCACCTCGACCACGACGTGCCCCAGGGCCCGGAGGTGCGCCGCCGCCTCGCGGCGGCGGGCGCCCGCGCCGTCCCGGACGGTACGACGCTGACGGTCGGTGCCTACGAGGACGTACCGGACGTGCCGCGCCGCACCCTGGTGCTGGGCGGTGCCCGCTCCGGCAAGTCCGCCGAGGCGGAGCGGCGCCTCGCGGCCTTCCCCGAGGTGCTGTACGTGGCCACGGGCGGTACCCGCGGCGGGGACACCGAGTGGGCGCACCGGGTGAGCGCCCACCGCGAACGCCGCCCCGCCTCCTGGCGTACGACCGAGACCACCGACCTCGTGCCCCTGCTCACCGGGACCGGTCCGCCCCTGCTCATCGACTGCCTCTCCCTCTGGCTGACCGACGCGATGGACGCGGTCGGCGCCTGGGACGACGCGGAATGGGCGGGCGGCGGTGAGAAGAAGCTCCGTGAGCGCGTCCGTGAACTGACGGACGCCGTCCGCACCACCCGCCGCACCCTCGTCGCCGTCTCCAACGAGGTCGGCTCCGGCATCGTCCCCGCCACCCCGTCGGGCCGTCGCTACCGCGACGAACTGGGGCGCCTGAACGCGGAGTTCGCGGGCGAGTGCGAGGAGGTCGTCTGGGTGGTCGCGGGGGTGGCGGTGGTGGTCCGGGGCGGCTGAGGCCGACGGTCACGGGCGGGCGGGAGGTCAGGCCCTGCGGGCGACCACCCGGTACCCGTTGGAGAGGGCCGAGTGCCGGGCCAGCGGAGCCAGCGCCGCGTCCAGCAGCCGGGCCGGCCCCCGCAGGCCCCGCATCCCGGCGGGACCGGACAGCACGGCGCCCGTCAGGTCGTACGGGACGTGCGCGCGGGCCCGGTCGATGACCCGTACCGTCCCGCCGAGTCCCTCCAGTTCGGCGCAGAGGTTGTCGAGGGGGATGAGGTGGAGGTGCCGGGGCTGCCCCCATCCCGGCCAGTGGGCGCCGAGCAGCGCGCCGAACGCCGAGCGCGGATCGGGGAGTTCGACGACGAGGTGGCCGCCGGGCCGCAGCACCGCGAGCGCGGCGCGGAGTTCCGTGCGCGGGTCGGGGGCGTGCTGGAGGTGGCGGAAGAGGGAGACGACGTCGTAGCGCCGCCGGAGCCGGGCGGCCGTGCCGGGGGTGCTGAGCCAGCCCCGGTGCGCCTCCTCCACCCGCCCTTCCAGCAGGGCCTGTTCGACGCGGGCGGTGGGGTCGAGCCCGTCGAAGCTGGTGTAGGGGAAGAACTCCCTGGCCGCCTCGGGGAATCCGCCGAGCCCGGTGCCGACGTCGAGCCAGCTCTCCGGCTCGCGCAGGGCCGACAGGGCGTACGCGGCGGCGCGTTGATGGCGTCGTACGGCGCGGGCGGTGCGGACCCGTGTGGCGAGGTCGTCGAGCTGCCGGGCGTAGACGTCCCGGTGGTAGAAGGCGAGGCCCTCCGCGCTGAGCCGGGGGTTCTGGAAGACGTGCCCGCAGCCGTCGCACCGGTCGAGCGTGAACGCGCCGGGCCGCTGGCGCAGCGGGTCACCGGTGCGCAGCCGGGTCCGCAGCCGGTCGCCGCCGCACCAGGGGCACGCCGTCCGGCGGGGTTCGAGGAAGGGGTCGGCGGGGTCGGCGGGCCGTGCGGGCGGGCCGATCCGGGGCCCGGCCGGGGCGGTGGCCCGCGGGGCGGGGGGCGAGGGCTGCATGGCGGCTCCCTGTGCGACGTCGCGGCGACATTGCGCTGCAAACCGGAACGTAAGGGATACCGAACGCGGGTGCAACGACGTGGTGACCGCGTGGTGCCGGTGTGGCGCGGAACCGTTCGCGCGCGGGCGGTACTGTTCCGCGAATGAGCAGCCTTGACTTGGACGACTTCACGGATCTGATCGAGCGCCCGGACGGTGGTGTGCGCCGTGACGCCGAGGCCCGGCGCGAGCGCCAGGTCGTGCCGCCCGGCGCGCTCGGCCGCCTGGACGAGCTGGGCGAGTGGCTGTCCGCCGCGCAGGGCTCCGTACCCGTACGGCCGGTCGAGCACCCCCGTGTACTGCTGTTCGCCGGTGACCACGGGGTCGCCGGACTGGGCGTCTCGGCCCGGCCCGCCGGGAGCGCGGCCGTTCTGGTGCGCGCGGTGCTGGAGGGCGTGAGCCCGGTGTCGGTGCTGGCCCGGAGCCTGGACGTGCCGGTACGGGTCGTGGACCTGGCCGTGGACTGCCCGCCGGAGGACCTTCCGGCGGACGTCGTACGGCACCGGGTGCGGCGCGGCAGCGGCCGGATCGACGTGGAGGACGCGCTGACCGCCGAGGAGGCGGAGGCCGCGTTCCGCGCGGGCGTGGCGGTCGCGGACGAGGAGGCCGACTCGGGTACGGACCTCGTGGTGCTCGGCGACCTCAGCGTGGGCGGCACCACGGCGGCGGCCGTGCTGGTGGCCGCGCTGTGCGGCACGGACGCCTCGGTGGTGACCGGGCGGGGCGGCGAGGCGATCGACGATCTGGCGTGGATGCGCAAGTGCGCCGCGATCCGGGACGCGCTGCGCCGGGCCCGCCCGGTCCTCGGTGACCAGTTGGGACTGCTCGCGGCGGTCGGCGGCGCGGACCTCGCGGCGATGACCGGGTTCCTGCTCCAGTCCGCCGTGCGCAAGCTGCCGGTGATCCTCGACGGTGTGGTGGCCGCCGCGTGCGCGCTGGTCGCGCAGCGGGTGGCGTTCCGGGCGCCGGACTGGTGGCTGGCCGGGCACGACAGCGGCGAGCCGGGCCAGGCGAAGGCGCTGGACCGGATGGCCCTGGAGCCGCTGCTCCAGCAGGGCGTGCGGATCGGTGAGGGGGTCGGCGCCCTGCTGGCCCTCCCCGTGGTCCGCAGCGCGGCGGCCCTCTCGGCGGACATCCCGGAGAAGCCGGCCCCCGCGGAGGAGCACACGGAGGAGCCCACCGAGAAGCCCGCCGAGGAACTTCCCGGGAAGCTCCCGGCCGACGCCGACGGGGCCGAACCCACCGCGGAGTCCGCCCCCTCGGACGAGCCCGGCACCGGCGGCCCCACCGCCTAGCGCGGTCGCGGCACCGGCCGCCGACCGGAGCCGCGCCCCGCTCGCCGACGCCCCGCCGCGCGGAGGTTCACCGGCGAGGGCAACCCCCATATGATCTCCCCTCATGGGAGATGCCCGATTTGCCGTGGACACGCAGAGCACACCGGAGCGGGGCGGGGGCGCGGCCTCCCGGCGGGCGTACGTCCTCGCGTTCTGGTACCTACGCGCCGTGGCGTTCGTCAACTTCCTGAGCGCGGTGTGGGTCTCGCTGGGCCAGGACGTGCGTCGGCACAACCAGGAGAACCTGTTCACGCCGTATCTGCTGACGGCCGGTTTCGCCTCCGGTGTCTTCACCGTGTTCCTGGCGATCACCATGCGCCGCCGCAAGCGGGCCGCGTGGATTCTCAACCTCGTGCTCAGCGGCGTGTTCCTGGCGCTGTTCGCGTTCGCCATGAGCTTCGCGGAGATCCGCAGCCACCCGCAGAACTGGATCTCCCTGGCGCTCACCGCGGGCTTCGTGGTGACCCTGCTGGCCGGGCGCCGGGAGTTCTACGCCAAGGGCGACCGGTCCAACCCCCGGCTCGCGGTGAGCGTCGCGGTGGGCGGCGGACTGGTCGCCTCGCTGCTCGCGGGGCTGCTGATCACGGTCACCAACCAGGCGCCGGACGCGGCCCGTTCGACGTTCTGGGAGCGCTGGCACTACGGCACCCTGCGGCTGATCACGGTCGCCGCCGACGAGGCACGCTTCCCCGGCATCGCCCCGCCGAACTGGGCCAACGTCGTGGTGAACGTGCTCAGTACGGTCCTCGTCCTCGCCGTGTTCTACGCCGCGTTCCGCTCCCGGCGCGCCGTGGACCCGCTCACCGAGGAGGACGAGAAGCTGCTGCGCGAGCTCCTGGCCCGGCACGGCGAGCGTGACTCGCTGGGCTACTTCGCGCTGCGCCGGGAGAAGAGCGTCGTGTGGTCCCCGACCCGGAAGGCGGCCGTCGCGTACCGCGTCGTCGGCGGGGTCAGCCTCGCCTCCGGCGATCCGCTCGGCGACCCCGAGGCGTGGCCCGGCGCCATCGCGCCCTGGCTGGCCGAGTCCCGCGCGCACGGCTGGATTCCCGCCGTGATGGGCGCGGGCGAGGAGGCGGGCACGGTGTACGCCCGGCACGGCCTGGACGCCCTGGAACTCGGGGACGAGGCGCTCGTGGACGTGGCGGAGTTCACCCTGGAGGGCCGGGCGATGCGGACCGTCCGGCAGGCGTACAACCGGGTGCGGCGGGCCGGGTACCAGGTGCGCATCCGGCGCCACGCGGACATCCCCGCCGAGGAGATGGCGGCTCTGGTGGAGCGCGCCGACGACTGGCGGGACGGCGCCACCGAGCGCGGGTTCAGCATGGCGCTGGGCCGTCTCGGGGACCCGGAGGACGGGCAGTGCGTGATGCTGGAGTGCACCGACGGGGAGGGGCGGCTGCGGGCGCTGCTGTCCTTCGTGCCGTGGGGTCCGCACGGCCTCTCGCTGGACCTGATGCGCCGTGACCGGGACAGCGACAACGGGCTGATGGAGTTCATGGTCATCGAGCTGCTGCAACGCGCCGGGGAGACCGGCACCACCCAGGTCTCCCTGAACTTCGCCATGTTCCGCTCGGTGTTCGAGCGAGGCGGGCGGCTCGGCGCCGGGCCGGTGCTGCGGCTGTGGCGGTCGCTGCTGAGCTTCTTCTCCCGCTGGTGGCAGATCGAGTCGCTGTACCGGGCGAACGCGAAGTACCGGCCCATCTGGGAGCCCCGGTTCCTGCTGTTCGAGAAGAGTGCCGACCTGCCCCGCATCGCCCTCGCCTCGGCCCGCGCGGAAGGCTTCCTGGAGGCGCCGGGCCTGCCCAAGTGGCTGCACCGCAGGCATCTGGAGACGCACCGCTGAGCCACCGCCCGGGGCATCCTGCCGCTCAGTGCCCGCCGGGCAGCCGGGCCGGGGCCGGGTCGGGCTTGCCGCCCAGCCAGTCCTGGAAGGCGCGGCGCGGGCCCGCCCAGCGGCGGTCGTGGTGGTAGGCGCGCAGCAGGGCGCGGGCCCGGGCCCTGGGGCGGCGGACGTAGAAGCGGCGGGCCCACGGGGAGCCGGGGCGGGCCAGCCGGACGGCGCCGACCAGCCCGATCAGCGGCACGATCACCCCGAAGATCGCCACCCGGGCCTTGCCCTTGGTGAGCGCGATCAGCGAGAAGCAGAAGTTGACGGCGACGTTGGCGATGACCGCGCCCCGGTCCTGGAGTTCGTCGGCGGAGAGGTCGTTGACGCCGAACGGGGAGAACCCGGCGAGCAGCAGTCCGACCAGCGCGGCGGTGAGCACGACCACCTCGACGCTCTTGCGGCCGTCCTCGGTCCAGTACACGTCGTTCAGGTGCAGGATCAGCGCGAACTCGTCGAGGACCAGTCCGGCGCCGATGCCGAAGACGACGGCGGCCAGCGCGCCGCCCGCGCCGTGCCGGTCGCTGGCGACCGCGCCGAACCCGCCGACGACGGTGAGGACGACGCCCGGCACCACGTGGTGGATGTGCACCCCGCCCGCCTTGACGTTCCCGAACGGCCCCTTCCCGGCGCGGATCAGCCGGGTGATGGCGCGGGTGACGAGGAAGGTGAGGACGAACGCCCCGAGGGCCAGCAGCAGCGGGAGTTTGCCCGGTTCCAGGATGTTCCGTTCCCACCAGTGCCCCATGCGCGCACTGTATCCCCGGCCGGGGCGCGACGGCCGGTAGCCGGGTCCGGCGGGCCGCCCGGTAGCCTGCGCCGATGCCCGAACCCGCCGCGGACTCCGCACCCTCCCCGCTCGACGGCCCCCGTTTCGCCTTCGGCACCCTGTCGGTGCTGCCCGTACGGGTGACCCGCTGGGACCGGGGAGCGGCGCGCGGCGGGATGCTGTCCGCCCCGCTGGTGGGGCTGGTGGTGGGCGTCCTGGCCGCGCTGCCCGGTGTGCTGCTGCTGGTGCTGGGCGCGGGCCCGTTCCCGGCCGCAGTCGCCTCTGTCGCCGTACCGGCCGTGCTCACGCGCGGGCTGCATCTGGACGGGCTCGCGGACACCGCCGACGGGCTGGGCAGCGGGAAACCGGCCGGGGACGCGCTGCGGATCATGAAGCAGTCGGACATCGGACCGTTCGGGGTACTGACGCTGGTACTGGTGCTGCTGGGTCAGGTCGCCGCGGTGACCCGGCTGTACGAGGGTTCGTGGGCGCGGGGCGCGCTCGGGGTGGTGGTGGCGGCGGTCGCGGCCCGGCTGGCGCTGACCCTGGCCGCGCGGACCGGGGTCCCGGCCGCCCGTCCGGAGGGGCTCGGCGCGGTGGTCGCCGGGGTGGTGCCGGTGCCCGGCGCGGTCGCGGTGGCGGCGGGGTGCGTCCTGGCCGCCGGTGCGGCGGGCACGGTCCTCGGGGTGCCCGGCGCGGTGCGGGCGGCGGGCGCGGTCGTCCTGGCCCCGGCCGCCGCCGAACTCCTGCTCCGGCACTGCGTCCGCCGCTTCGGCGGAGTCACCGGCGACGTGTTCGGCGCGCTGGCGGAGACGGCGGGGACGGCGGCGCTGGTGGTGCTCTGCCTGGGCGGCGGCTGAGGAGCCGTACGGCACACCGGGTACGAAGGTGCCGCGCGCACCCCGGTCCGGGATGCGCGCGGCGGTCAACTCGCCTGTGGCTTACGGGAGTTTGAGGGTGAGCCCCGACTGGAGCAGCCCCGGCTCCGCCCACGCCGAGCGCTTGCCCGCGTAGGCCGTGCCGAAGGTGGTGGTGCCGAGCAGTTGCTGCTGCTTGGTGCCCTCGGGCACGGTCACCGGGATCTGGGTCCCGGTGGGCGCGGTGACGGTGACCGTGCCGCCGATCCGGTAGGCGGTCACCTTGCCGGTGTCGAGCGCGGTCTGCCAGGCGGCCCGGTTCTGGAACTCGGCGCCGATGGCGCTCTGCCGCAGATTGACGATCGGGGTGTTGGCGGCGAACAGCGCCTGGTAGTCGGTGAGGACGCGGTCCAGCACCGGGTAGAGCAGCCGGTCCTCGGCCAGGTTGGACTGGTGGGCGTAGTGCGGGCGGGGGTCGTTGGACAGGACGTGCCCGAGGTCGGTGCGGGCCTCGGCGGGCACGATGGCGTCGGTGTACCCGGTGGCCGTGTCCAGTGGCCGGTCCAGGCAGGTGGAGGCGGGGTTGTTCTCGCAGATGCCGCTGCCGCCCTGGGACTTCGCGGTGTAGATCCAGTTGTACTCGTCGGCCATCTCGGCCCGGGTGCCCGTGTTGTAGTACACGTTCATCGGGTAGCGCGGCACGGTGAGGGCGCTGGTGCCGACGGTGCGCTGGGCGGATTCGCGGGAGTTGTCGGACGCGGCCCACTTGACCCCGTTGGAGGCGAGCGCCGGGCCGAGGTTGGGGTTGTCCTGGGGCTGCTGCGGGAGGGTCCTGAGGCCCGAGTGCTCACCGGTGACGAGTTCGGTGCGGTCGGTGCTCAGGCCGTTGCGGGCGGCCCAGTCGTTGTTCTGGGAGATCTCGGCGGAGACGTCCGCGCGGGTCACCCACTTGACGGAGCCGTCCGGGTTCTTCTGGCACACCCACGGCACCACGGAGGTGTCCTGGACGCAGCCCAGGAACATGTGGGTCCAGGTGTGGTTGATCCAGCGGTACTTGGCCTTGTCCTTCAGGAGCTGGTCGGCCAGCGGGTCCTTGCCGCCGTGCTCGGTCTTCCACTCCTCCCCCGCGCCCGCGTTGAACGCCAGGTCCAGGGTGAGGCCGTGGTCCTGCTGCCACTGGGCCGCGTACTGCGCGTCGGCCGGGGTCATCCGGATCGGGTTCTCGGCCTCGTTGTCGCCGCCCGCGCAGTCCACGTCGCCGGGGGTGCAGTCGCGGTCGGGGTCCCAGCGGGCGTCCGAGGCGAACAGGTCGTCCACGTGCACGGCGAAGTAGTTGCGGTCCTGGCCGAGGTGGACGCCCTGGGTCAGCCACTCGACCATGCCGCGCGCCAGCACCTGGAACTGCCGCTGGTTCTGGTTGTAGGCGAACGTGACGACCAGCTCGCGGCGCCCGTCGTGGGCGTACTCCCCGAGCAGGCTGCCGCTCCCCCGGCCGCCGGGCACGGGGGTGTCCACATAGCTGGTGTAGCCGGTGCGGGGCTGCGCGACGAAGCCGTAACTCTCCTGCACCGTCGGCGAGTTGTCGTCGAAGGTGAAGCCGCCCGCCAGATAGCCGAACGGCCCGGACCGTCCGGCGGCGGTCACGGTCGCCTCCCGCCCGTCGAGCGAGCCCGCGTAGCCGTTGCTGTCGGTGTAGTCGAGCCCGACCTCCGGGTGCGCCCAGGTGTAGGCGTCCACCTGCGGAATGGCGTACGTCCGCTCGTACGCCTCCAGCGCCGTCTGCTCCGCCGAACCCGCCCCGAACGGCGCCTCGTTGGGCAGCACCACGCCCTGGAACTTGGCGCGCGGCCGACCCCCGACGGTGTCGCTGAGGAACGCGGCGTTGACGGTGGGCCGGACGGAGTCGGTCAGGTCCACGGTGGTGTAGGGGACCCCCTCCCCCTTGAGCCGCGCGGCGATCGCCCCCACCGACGGACCGCCGTCGTCCACCACCAGCACGCGCAGGTCGATGCGCGGATCGGTGGCGGCCGACGCGGGCGGGGCGGCCAGCCCCAGCGCGACCAGTCCCGCTGCCGCCGCCGTGACGGCGGGCGCTCTCAGGCGCCTGACGCGGTGTGCCATGTCGGAATCCTTTCCCCCCAGCCGACCTCTGTGACGAACGCACGGAGAATCGGTGGACATCATGCGAATCGGCGGACGGACCGCCCACCGGAACCCGAAGTGTGTCCCAGCCCGCCGGGCCGGTGCGGCCGGAAAAGATCGGGAGGCCACGGTCGGGTGAACACCCGCAAGCACGAGCGAACGGGGGGACGCGCGTAGTCTCGTTCCGGGTGTTCGCCGACACGGTGAAGGCCCCGGTGGCCAACCGCTTCCCGCTCTGGACCTAGGGTCGGCCTCCGGGCCCCGGTCGAGCCCACCCCTCATCGGCCACAGCGAACTTCACATCGGAAGCGAGATCTCACCACCGTGACTGCTCTGACTCTCAGCACCTCAGCGGCGCCCGGCCTGCGGGCCGACGCGATCGTGATCGGTGTCGCCAAGGGCTCCGCGTCCAGGTCCGGGGACCTGGTCGTCGCACCGGGCGCCGAGGCCGTGGACAAGGCGTACGACGGCAAGCTGGCCGACGTCCTGGAGACCCTCGGTGCCTCGGGTGCCGAGGGCGAGCTGACCAAGCTGCCCGCCCCGTCCGGCTTCAAGGCCCCGCTGGTGCTCGCGGCCGGCCTGGGCACCGCCCCCGTCAAGGGCGGCGAGTGGGACGCCGAGGCGCTGCGCCGCGCCGCCGGTACCGCCGCCCGCGCGCTCACCGGCTGCAAGAAGGCCGGGTTCGCGCTCCCCCTGGACGCCACCGGCGCCGTCGCCGCGATCGCGGAGGGCGCGCTGCTCGGCGCGTACTCCTTCGACACGTACAAGGAGACCGGCAAGAACGCCAAGGCCAAGGCGGACAAGGCGCCGCTGGCCGAGGCCGTCCTGCTGGGCGCCAAGCCGCGCGACAACGCCCACAAGGCCGCGCTGGCCCGTGCCGTCGCGGTCTGCGAGGAGCTGAACCGCGCCCGCGACCTGATCAACATGCCGCCCAACGACCTCACCCCCGCGGCCTTCGCCGCGGTGGCGCAGGGCGCGGCCAAGGAGCACGGCCTCAAGATCCAGGTGCTCGACGAGAAGGCCCTGATCAAGGGCGGCTACGGCGGCATCATGGGCGTCGGCCAGGGCGCCACCGCCACCCCGCGCCTGGTCAAGCTGTCGTACACGCACCCCAAGGCCGACAAGCACCTCGCTCTGGTCGGCAAGGGCATCACCTACGACTCGGGCGGCATCTCCCTGAAGCCGGCCGGTCACAACGAGACCATGAAGTGCGACATGAGCGGTGCCGCCGCCGTGTTCGCCGCCGTGGTCGCCGCCGCCCGGCTGGGCCTGAAGGTCAACGTCACCGGCTGGCTGGCGCTGGCCGAGAACATGCCGTCCGGCTCCGCCGTGCGCCCCGGTGACGTGCTGCGCATGTACAGCGGCAAGACCGTCGAGGTGCTCAACACCGACGCCGAGGGCCGTCTGGTCATGGCCGACGCCCTGTGGGCCGCCTCGCAGGAGAAGCCGGACGCCCTGGTGGACGTCGCCACCCTCACCGGCGCGATGGTTCTCGCCCTGGGCAGCCGCACCTTCGGTGTCATGGCCAACGACGACGCGTTCCGCACCGCGCTGTACGAGGCCGCCGAGGAGGTCGGCGAGCCCGCGTGGCCCATGCCGATGCCGGAGCACCTGCGCAAGGGCATGGACTCCTCCGTCGCGGACATCGCCAACATGGGCGAGCGGATGGGCGGCGGTCTCGTCGCCGGTCTCTTCCTGCGCGAGTTCGTCGGTGAGGGCATCACCTGGGCGCACCTCGACATCGCGGGCCCGGCCTTCAACGAGGGCGGCCCCTTCGGCTACACCCCCAAGGGCGGCACCGGTTCCGCGGTGCGCACCCTGGTCCGCCTGGCGGAGCTGACGGCGGAGGGCCTGACGGCCTGACCCGGAAGTCCCGCGATTGCCCGCAGCGCCGATGAGGCCTGCGGGCAATCGCATGCCCACCCGACCGCGCCGGCCTCCCGGCGAGCGGCGCGCGGCGCACCACCCGGTCCGCACCGGCACCCCGCGGCTCCGGCACGGCCGGAGCCCCCGTACCCCCGCGGAGTGGGACGCCTCACACACCGGCCCGGCGTCTCGCCCGCCCCGAACAAGTGCAAAGATGGAGCCCGGCAGGACAGGGCCCCACCGAAGGGCCGAAGCATCAAGCGGCCGGACACCAGCCGCCGCCCGGTCATTGGAGACCGGAGGCGCACATGCATGGAGGACGTGACGTGGCGAACGACGCCAGCACCGTTTTCGACCTAGTGATCCTCGGCGGTGGCAGCGGTGGTTACGCCGCGGCGCTGCGCGGGGCCCAGCTGGGCCTGGACGTCGCCCTGATCGAGAAGGACAAGGTCGGCGGCACCTGCCTGCACCGGGGCTGCATCCCCACCAAGGCCCTGCTGCACGCGGGCGAGATCGCCGACCAGGCCCGCGAGAGCGAGCAGTTCGGCGTCAAGGCCACCTTCGAGGGCATCGACGTCCCGGCCGTGCACAAGTACAAGGACGGCGTGATCTCCGGCCTGTACAAGGGCCTCCAGGGTCTGATCGCCTCGCGCAAGGTGACGTACATCGAGGGTGAGGGCCGACTGTCCTCCCCGACCTCCGTCGAGGTGAACGGCCGCCGTGTGGAGGGCCGTCACATCCTGCTGGCGACCGGCTCCGTGCCGAAGTCGCTGCCGGGCCTGGAGATCGACGGCAACCGGATCATCTCCTCCGACCACGCCCTGGTCCTGGACCGCGTGCCGAAGTCCGCGATCATCCTCGGCGGCGGCGTCATCGGCGTGGAGTTCGCCTCCGCGTGGAAGTCCTTCGGTTCCGAGGTGACCGTCATCGAGGGTCTGAAGCACCTCGTCCCGGTCGAGGACGAGAACAGCTCCAAGCTCCTGGAGCGCGCGTTCCGCAAGCGCGGCATCAAGTTCAACCTGGGCACCTTCTTCTCGAAGGCCGAGTACACCCAGGACGGCGTGAAGGTCACCCTGGCCGACGGCAAGGAGTTCGAGGCCGAGGTGCTGCTCGTCGCCGTCGGCCGCGGCCCGGTCTCCCAGGGCCTCGGCTACGAGGAGCAGGGCGTCGCGATGGACCGCGGCTACGTCCTGGTCGATGAGTACATGCGCACCAACGTGCCGACCGTCTCGGCCGTCGGCGACCTCGTCCCCACCCTCCAGCTCGCGCACGTCGGCTTCGCCGAGGGCATGCTCGTCGCGGAGCGGCTGGCCGGTCAGAAGGTCGTCCCGATCGACTACGACGGCGTGCCGCGCGTGACGTACTGCCACCCCGAGGTCGCCTCCGTCGGCATCACCGAGGCCAAGGCCAAGGAGATCTACGGCGCGGACAAGGTCGTCGCCCTGAAGTACAGCCTGGCGGGCAACGGCAAGAGCAAGATCCTCAACACCTCGGGCGAGATCAAGCTCGTCCAGGTGAAGGACGGCGCCGTGGTCGGCGTCCACATGGTCGGTGACCGGATGGGCGAGCAGGTCGGCGAGGCGCAGCTCATCTACAACTGGGAGGCGCTGCCCGCCGAGGTGGCCCAGCTGGTGCACGCCCACCCGACGCAGAACGAGGCGCTCGGCGAGGCTCACCTGGCCCTGGCCGGCAAGCCCCTGCACGCCCACGACTGAGCCTCCGGCCGGACGACGACACAGACTTCCGCAATTCGTTAAGGAGCAACCGAAACCATGCCGGTTTCCGTAACCCTTCCGGCGCTCGGCGAGAGCGTCACCGAGGGCACCGTCACCCGCTGGCTGAAGGCCGAGGGCGAGCGCGTCGAGGCCGACGAGCCGCTGCTTGAGGTGTCCACCGACAAGGTGGACACCGAGATCCCCTCGCCCGCCGCCGGTGTCCTGGCCTCCATCAAGGTCGCCGAGGACGAGACCGTCGAGGTCGGCGCCGAGCTGGCCGTCATCGACGACGGCACGGGCGCGCCCGCCGCCGCCCCGGCCCCGGCCGCCGCGGAGGCCCCCGCCCCGGCCCCGGAGCCCACCCCGGCCCCCGCCGCCGAGGCCGCCCCCGCCGCCCAGGCCCCCGCGCCCGCCGCCGAGGCCCCGGCCGCCCCGGCCGGTGGCGCGCAGGGCACCGACGTGGTCCTGCCCGCGCTGGGCGAGTCGGTCACCGAGGGCACCGTCACCCGCTGGCTGAAGTCGGTCGGTGACTCCGTGGAGGCCGACGAGCCGCTGCTGGAGGTCTCCACCGACAAGGTGGACACCGAGATCCCCGCGCCCACCGCCGGTGTGCTGCTGGAGATCGTGGTCGGCGAGGACGAGACCGCCGAGGTCGGCGCCAAGCTGGCCGTCATCGGCGCCCCCGGTGCCGCCCCGGCCGCCGCTCCGGCTCCGGCCGCCCCCGCCCCGGCGCCCGCCGCCGAGGCCCCGGCCGCGCCTGCCCCCACCCCGGCCCCCGAGCCGACCCCGGCCCCGGCGCCCGCCCAGGCACCGGCTCCGACCCCGCAGCCGCAGGCCGCGGCTCCCGCCGCCGCTCCCGCTCCCGCTGCCCCCGCCGCTGAGGCCCCCGCTCCGGTCGCCGCCCAGGCGAGCGACGAGGGCGCCTATGTGACCCCGCTGGTGCGCAAGCTCGCCGCCGAGAACGGCGTGGACCTGTCCACCGTCAAGGGCACCGGCGTCGGCGGCCGTATCCGCAAGCAGGACGTGCTCGCCGCGGCCGAGGCCGCCAAGAGCGCCGCCGCCCCGGCCCCGGCCGCCGCTGCCGCCCCGGCGAAGAAGGCCCCCGCGCTGGAGACCTCCCCGCTGCGCGGCCAGACCGTCAAGATGACCCGCATCCGCAAGGTCATCGGCGACAACATGGTCAAGGCCCTGACCGAGCAGGCCCAGCTCTCCTCGGTCGTCGAGGTGGACGTCACGCGGCTGATGAAGCTGCGCGGCCGGGCGAAGGACTCGTTCGCCGCCCGCGAGGGCGTCAAGCTCTCCCCGATGCCGTTCTTCGTGAAGGCCGCCGCCCAGGCGCTGAAGGCCCACCCGGTCATCAACGCCCGGATCAACGAGGCCGAGGGCACGATCACCTACTTCGACACCGAGAACGTCGGTATCGCGGTGGACTCGGAGAAGGGCCTGATGACCCCGGTCATCAAGGGCGCCGGTGACCTCAACATCGCGGGTATCGCCAAGGCGACCGCCGACCTGGCGGGCAAGGTCCGCGCCAACAGGATCACCCCGGACGAGCTGTCCGGCGGGACCTTCACCATCTCCAACACCGGTTCGCGCGGTGCCCTGTTCGACACGATCATCGTGCCTCCGAACCAGGTCGCCATCCTCGGCATCGGTGCCACCGTGAAGCGCCCCGCGGTCATCGAGACCGAGGAGGGCACGGTCATCGGCGTCCGCGACATGACGTACCTGACCCTCTCCTACGACCACCGTCTGGTGGACGGCGCCGACGCGGCCCGCTACCTGACGGCCGTCAAGGCGATCCTGGAGGCCGGCGAGTTCGAGGTCGAGCTCGGCCTGTAACCGCCCCTCCTGGCAGCGCGGGATGCCCCCGTCCGGAACTCCGGGCGGGGGCATCCCGCGTTCCCGGCCCGCCCACGGGGCATCGGTGACCCTGTGTGCGCCTTGTCTCACCTGGACGAAAGCGCCCGCGCGCGCCCTGTCCGGGCCGACGGGCGGCCGTATTGTCTAAGCGTCAAACCCGGCCCTGAAGGAGCCCCCATGACCGCGCCCGTCGTCCACTCGCTGCGCGAACAGATCCGCGAGCACATCGTGGAGGGGATCGTCAGCGGGCGCTGGCAGCCGGGGGAGCGGATCGTGGAGCGGCGGATCGCCACGGAGCTGGAGGTCAGCCAGACTCCGGTGCGCGAGGCGCTGCGGGAGCTGGAGTCGCTCCGGCTGATCGAGTCGGCGCCGAACAAGGGCGTACGGGTGCGGAATCTGACGGCCGCCGACCTGGAGGAGAGCTATCCCGTCCGGGCGGGCCTGGAGGCCATCGCGGCGGAGCTGGCGGCCCAGCGGCTCGCGGAGGACTGCTCGGCCCTCCAGCCGCACGTCCTGGCGCTCTACGAGGCCGACCGCGACGCCGACGGCACCGGCCAGGTCCGGCACACCGTGGGCTTCCACCGCGAACTGGTCCGCGCCGCCGGGAACTCGGTGCTGCTGCACACCTGGGAGGGCCTGGGCATCGAGGTGTTCACGGCGCTGTCCATCCGCTGGCTCGGCACGGTGCAGCAGTCGTACGCCGAGGAGCACGAGGAGCTGGTGCAGGCGTTCCAGCGGCGGGACCCCCGGATCGCGGAGCTGGTGAAGGCGCACGTCCTGGGCTGCGCGCCCCGCCCCGACCTGGCCTGAGCATCCCCCCGCCCACCTGCGAAAACCAGGGAAAATCACGGCACCGCGTGCCCTTTCCCAAGGCACCGGGTGCCTACTTTTCTCAGATCGAGAGCTTTTGCCCTGGAACCCTTTGATCGATCATCGATCAGGGGGATACAGTCCTCGACGGACTTCCACCGAGGTCCGCTGCCCTGTCCTGCCAAAGACTCAAGGGCAACCCCGAACCCTTAACGATGAGGGAACCCCCTTCGACTGAGGAAGGCGGCGACATGACCGACCCCTACGCCATCCAGCCGAGCGCGCTCGACCAGCTCCCGGACCGTGACCCGGAGGAGACCGCCGAGTGGCGGGCCTCCCTGGACGCCGTCGCACGGGAGGCGGGCCCGCACCGCGCCGCGTACCTGATGCGCCGCACGCTGGAACGGGCGGAGGCGGGCGGCGTCGCGCTGCCGAAGCTTCTGGAGACGGACTACGTCAACACCATCCCCACCGCCGCCGAGCCCGCTGCGGACGGCGACGAGGCGATGGAAGCCCGGATCACCGCGTGGAACCGCTGGAACGCGGCGGCGATGGTGACCCGTGGCGCGCGGTACGGCGTGGGCGGCCACATCGCCACCTTCGCCTCGGCGGCCTGGCTGTACGAGACCGGCTTCAACCACTTCTTCAAGGGCAAGGAGGGCGACGGCTCCGGCGACCAGATCTACGTCCAGGGCCACGCCGCCCCCGGCGTCTACGCCCGTGCCTTCCTGGACGGCCGCCTCACCGAGGCCCACCTCGACAACTTCCGCCAGGAGGCGGGCGGCAACGGCCTCCCGTCGTACCCGCACCCGCGCCGCCTGCCCTGGCTGTGGGAGTTCCCGACGGTGTCGATGGGCCTCGGCCCGCTCTCCGCGATCTACCAGGCGCGCTTCAACCGCTACCTGACCAACCGCGGCATCAAGGACGTCTCCGCCTCGCACGTGTGGGCGTTCCTCGGTGACGGCGAGATGGACGAGCCGGAGTCCACGGCGGCCCTCTCGCTCGCCGCCCGTGAGGGTCTGGACAACCTGACCTTCGTCATCAACTGCAACCTGCAGCGCCTCGACGGCCCGGTCCGCGCCAACTTCAAGATCGTGCAGGAGCTGGAGGCCCAGTTCCGGGGCGCCGGGTGGAACGTCGTGAAGACGCTCTGGGGCACCGCCTGGGACGAGCTGTTCCGGCTCGACACCACGGGCGCCCTGGTCCGCCGTCTCCGCCAGGTGCCGGACGCCCAGGTGCAGACGTACCAGACGCGCGACGCGGCCTACATCCGCCAGGACTTCTTCGGCGCCGACCCGGAGCTGGCCGCGATGGCGAAGCTGCTGAGCGACGACAAGATCCTGGAGTGCTTCCACCTGTCGCGCGGCGGCCACGAGGCCCGCAAGGTGTACGCCGCCTACCGCGCGGCGGTGTCCTTCAAGGGCGCGCCGACCGTGGTCCTGGCCCAGACGGTCAAGGGCCACACCCTCGGCGAGGGCTTCGCCTCGAAGAACGCCAACCACCAGATGAAGAAGCTCTCGGTGGACGAGTTCAAGGCGATGCGCGACCTGCTCGAACTGCCCATCAAGGACAGCGACTTCACCGACGGCCTGGTCCCCTACGGCCACCCCGGCGCCGACTCCCCCGAGGTCCGCTACCTCCAGGAGCGCCGCGCGGCCCTCGGCGGTCCGGCCCCGGCCCGCCGTACGCACCCGCTGGCCCCGCTGCCCGCGCCGTCGGAGAAGGCGTTCGCCTCCTTCGACAAGGGCTCCGGCTCGCAGAGCGTCGCCACCACGATGGCCTTCGTCCGCCTCGTCAAGGACCTCGTCCGCGACAAGGAGACCGGCAGGCGCTGGGTGCCGATCGTCCCCGACGAGGCGCGCACCTTCGGCATGGAGAGCCTCTTCCCGTCCCTCGGCATCTACTCGCCCAAGGGCCAGACGTACGAGCCGGTGGACCGCGACCAGCTCATGTACTACAAGGAGGCCAAGGACGGCCAGATCCTCAACGAGGGGATCACCGAGGCCGGTTCGATGGCCGACTTCATCGCCGCGTCCACCGCGTACGCCACCCACGGCGAGGCGATGATCCCGTTCTACATCTTCTACTCGATGTTCGGCTGGCAGCGCACGGCCGACCAGATGTGGCAGCTCGGCGACCAGCTCGGCCGGGGCTTCCTGGTCGGCGCCACCGCCGGGCGGACCACGCTGACCGGCGAGGGCCTCCAGCACGCCGACGGCCACTCCCCCGTCATCGCGGCCACCAACCCGGCCGCGCTGAGCTACGACCCGGCGTTCGCGTACGAGATCGCGGTCATCGTCCGCGAGGGTCTGCGCCGGATGTACGGCGAGGCGCTGCCGGGCGAGGACCAGAACGTCTTCTACTACCTGACGGTCTACAACGAGCCGATGCCGCAGCCCGCCAAACCGGCCGCCGCGCACATCGACGAGGGCATCGTCAAGGGCCTGTACCGCTTCAACACGGCGGAGTCCGCGGGCCTTTCGGTCCCGGCCAACGCACCGCGCCTGCAACTGCTGGGCTCGGGTACGGCGATCCACTGGGCGCTGAAGGCGCAGCGGCTGCTCGCCGAGGAGTGGGGCATCTCGGCCGACGTGTGGTCCGCGACCTCCTGGGGCGAGCTGCGCCGGGACGCGCTGGAGGCCGACGAGGCGCTGCTGCGCGGCGAGGAGCGGGTGCCGTTCGTGCGCCGCGCGCTGGCCGGTGCCGAGGGCCCGGTCCTCGCGGTGTCGGACTACATGCGTCAGGTGCCGGACCAGATCGCGCAGTGGGTCGAGCAGGACTGGTCCTCGCTGGGCGCCGACGGCTTCGGTCTGTCGGACACCCGTGACGCGGCCCGCCGCCACTTCGGTGTGGACGCCGAGTCCATCGTCGTCGCGGCCCTGGCCCAGCTCGCCCGGCGCGGCGAGGTCAAGGCGACGGCCGTGAAGGAAGCGCGCGAGAAGTACGGGCTGTAACACCCCGGCCCCTGGAGAAAGGGGGTCCGGTGTGGTCCTCGGGGACCGCACCGGGCCCCCTTTCTCCGTGTCCGGCCGGGCATCATGGGCGCATGCGTGCCGCCCGGCTGATCAAGATGGTTCTGCTGCTCCAGGCCCGGCCCGCCATGACCGGCGCCGAACTGGCCGCCGAGCTGGAGGTGTCGGAGCGTACCGTCGCGCGGGACGCGCAGGCGCTCTCCGAGGCCGGGGTCCCGGTGTACGCGGACCGGGGCCGGGCGGGCGGTTACCGGCTGGTCGGCGGGTATCGCACCCGGCTGACGGGGCTGGCCCGCGACGAGGCGGAGGCGCTGTTCCTGAGCGGGGTGCCGGGCGCGCTGCGGGAGATGGGGCTGGCGGACGTGGCGTCGGCGGCCCGGCTGAAGGTGTCGGCGGCGCTGCTGCCCGCGCTGCGGGACGCCCCGGACAGCGCGGCCGGACGCTTCCACCTGGACGCGCCGGGCTGGTTCCACGAGCCCCGCACGCCCGAGCCGCTGCCCCGGATCGCGGAGGCGGTGTGGGGCGATCTGCCGCTGGGGGTGGTGTACCGGCGCGGACGGGCGTGCGCGGAACGGGAGTTGGAGCCGTACGGCCTGGTGCTGAAGGCGGGCGTCTGGTATCTGTGCGCGCGGGTCGCCGGGGCGGACGCCTTCCGTACGTACCGGGTGGACCGGTTCGAGGCGGTCGCGGTGCGCTCCGGGCGGTTCGTACGGGACCCGGAGTTCGACCTGCCCGCGTTCTGGGCGGCGCAGGCGGACCGGTTCGCCCGCTCGCTGCTGCGCGCCGAGGCGGTCGTCCGCCTCTCCCCCGGCGGCGTGCGGGCCCTGCCGCGCGCGGTCGGCCCGCGGGCGGCCCAGGAGGCACTGGACGGCGCGGGGGCACCGGACGCGGAGGGGTGGGTGCGGGTGGTGGTGCCGGTGGAGTCGGAGGAGGTCGCGCACGAGCAGCTGCGGCTGCTGGGCCCGGAGGTGGAGGTACTGGGCCCGGCGGCGCTGCGGGAGCGGTGCGCGGCGGACGCGCGGCGGCTGGCGGCGCGGTACGGGGGCGGCTGATCCCCGCGGGGGCCGCGTACGGGGTCCGGGAGACGCGTGCGGGGTCCGGGGGCCGCGTGCGCGGTGAGGGAGATCGTGTGACGAACCGCCGCACTCCGCGTGCGCCCGTCCGGCCGAGGCCCGATGCTGGTGTGCGTGATGGACGAGACGGAGTTCTGGGAGCTGATCGACACCAGCCGCGAGGCCGCCGGGGGCGACCCCGAGGACCAGGCGGACGCGCTCGTGGACCGGCTGCTCCAGCTCGACCCGGAGCTGGTCCTGGACTTCGCCCGGCATTTCGAGGCCCGCTACAACCGTGCCTACCACTGGGACCTGTGGGGCGCGGCCTGGGTGCTGCTGGACGGGGCGAGCGACGACGTCTTCGACTCGTTCCGGTGCTGGCTGATCGGTCAGGGCCGGGAGGTCTTCGAGGGCGCCCTGCACGCCCCGGACTCCCTGGCGGAGCTGCTGGCGGAGTTCGACGAGGAGATCGACGGGGACGGCGAGGAGCTGGGGTTCGCGGCCGACGAGGCGTACGAGGAGCTGACCGGCACGGTCGCCCCGGATCTCGGCATCGCGCCCGCCCCGCCGGAGCCGGAGGGCACCCCGGTGGACTTCGAGGACGACGCGACGCTGGCCGAGCTGTACCCGCGGCTCACCTCCCGGTTCCGGGACTGACGGCGGCGGCGGCGGGCGTTCCGTGTCCGGTGTCCGCGGGGTCGTGCGCGACGGCCGGGGAGCTGACGGGAGAGGCGGCCGGGGCGGTGCGGGCCGGGCTCGCGGAGACGGGCGCCTTCGGCTCGGCGGTGCCGGTGACCGTACGGCCCTGGAGGCGGGCCGCCTGCTGCCGGATCTCCGGGAGGCGGGCGGTGAGGGCGGCGCCGGGGCAGCTGGTCATGTACCCGTCCTGGTGTCCGGCGACGGCGGGCAGGGTGGCACCGGTGCCCGCCTTGAAGCGGCTGAGGTCGTTGCTGGAGACGAGGTGCGCGGTGGAGCGGGGGTCCACGTCGGCGAGGCCCAGTTTCCAGGCGGCGACGGCGGCGATGGCGTCGGTCATGGCGCGCGGTACGGGCACTCCGGAGGTGAAGGTGCCGAGCGCGGCGATGCCCGCCGTACGGTGGTTGAAGCCCTGGGTGTGGGCGCCGGTGACGGCCCGGTCCACACCGCCCGCGCGGCCCTCGTAGACGGTGCCGCAGCGGTCCACCAGGAAGTTGTAGCCGATGTCGTCCCAGCTGCGGGGGCCGGTCTGGCCGGTGTAGAGGGCGCGGATGATGCGGGGCGCGTCGGCGCAGTCGTACCCGTTGGGCGAGTCGGTGTGGTGGACGAAGACGGCGACCACCTTGTCGTCGTAGCGCGGCGGGGGCTGGCTGGGCAGGACCGGGGCGGTGGCGAGCCAGACGGACCGGGGCACGATGCGCGGCCGGGGCGCCGGGTGGGCCGGTGCCGGGACGGCGGCGGGGCGGGCGAGGGGGACGGCGGCGGGGCGCTCGACGCCGCGCGCGCACAGGGCGAGCGCGACGACGGCGGCCAGGCCGGGCAGGCACCCCAGCAGCACCAGCAGCGCTCCGGGGACCCGCACGGTCCCCTGCCGCCGCGCCGCCGGCGATCTTCGGAAGACACGCATGATGCTCACTGTCGGGCGGCGCGGCGCGGCCCGCGATGTGTGATCTGCCACCTGGTGGAACCATCGGCCGGGTGGCGGACGTTTGGGGACATAGGGAGTTCTCCGGCCGTCGTGCGGTCCCGGAGGGCGCCCCGTCCGATCGTCGGGGCCGTGGGTCCCGGTCCGTCCAGGGGCGCCCCGAGCCCGTTCCGGGCGTCCGAGTGAAAGGCGGCTCCGTGGATCTGCTCGATCTGCTGCTCGCGCTGGTGATCCTGCTCTACGCGGCGTCCGGGTACCGGCGCGGCCTGCTGGCGGGCTGTCTGTCGCTGGCCGGGTTCGTGGGCGGCGCGGCCGTCGGGGTGTGGGCGCTGCCCTGGGTGATGACGCTGGTGGAGCGCGGCACCACGCAGGCGACGGTGCTCGCGGTGGTGACGGTGCTGGTGCCGGGCATGGTGGGGCACGAGCTGGCGGGACGGCTGGGGCTGCGGCTGCGCAGTCAGCTGGACCGGGCGGGCCGGGGTCCGCTGCGGGTCGTGGACGGCATAGGGGGCGCGGCGGCCAACGCGGTCGCGGTGCTGCTGGTGGCGTGGGTCGCGGCGAGTGTGCTGGCCGCCTCCTCCTCCCCGCTGCTGTCCACGGCGATCCGGAACTCCTCGCTGCTGGGGGCGGTGCAGCGCACCATGCCGGAGACGACCCCGGTGTGGTTCTCGCGGGCCACCTCGGCGCTGACCGAGGCGGGGTTCCCGCAGGTGTTCAACCCGTTCGAGAACGAATCGACGGCGCAGGTGGCGCGGCCCACCGGGGACAGCGTCACCCCGGCCGCGACGGCCGCCGCGCAGCGCAGCACGCTGAAGATCGAGGGTGCGGCCGGTGACGAGGGGCGGGAGGGCAGCGGTTTCGTCTTCGCCCCGCAGCGTGTGATGACCAACGCGCACGTGGTGGCGGGCATCGCGCATCCCACGGTGCGGGTCGGCGGGGTCGGGCAGTCGTACGCGGCCCGTGTGGTGCTGTTCGACCCGAACCGGGACGTGGCCGTGCTGTACGTCCCCGGTCTGCGCGCGCCGGTGCTCCGCTTCGACACGGGCGCGGCGCGCGGCGACTCGGCGGTGGTCGCCGGGTATCCGCAGGACGGCAGCCTCGATCTCCAGGCGGCGACCGTCGCGGGCCGGGTGGAGGCCACCGGCCAGAACATCTACAGCGACCGCACGGTCACCCGCGAGATCTACTCCATCCGCTCCACCGTCCGCCCCGGCAACTCCGGCGGCCCCCTCCTCACCACCGAGGGCCGCGTCTACGGCGTCGTCTTCGCCCGCTCCACCTCCGACGCGGAGACGGGGTACGTCCTGACCGCCGACGAGGTCGCCGCCGACGCGAGCCGGGGCGCGACGGCGACGGTTCCGGTGGACACGGGGCGGCTGATCACGTCGTAGCGAAAACGCCCCGCGGGCTCGGAGGGCTCGGAGGGCTCAGACGGAACGCCCCATGAGCACGTCGTCCACGTAGTCGCCGCCCACACGGAACTCACCGGGGAGCACGCCCTCGACGGCGAAGCCCTCCGACTCGTAGAGCCGCCGGGCGGGCGTGTTGTGCCCGAGGACGCGCAACGTGACCCGCCGCGCCCCCCGCCGCCGCGCCTCCTCCAGCGCCCCCCGCAACAGCGCCCGCCCGGCACCCCGGCCGCGCGCCGCCTCGGCCACGGCGAACCCCTGGATCTGCCGCACATGCGCGTTGGACGCCAGCCGCGTCGGCGGCACCAGCCGGACATACCCGGCCACCCGCCCGTCCACCTCCGCGACCAGATGGTCCACCGGCTGATGCCGTGCGTCGAAGAACGGCGGATACGGCGGCCTCGGCTCCGGCAGCACCGCGTGCAACGGCGACCACACCTCCCGGTCGAGCGCGGCAAGCACGGCTTCGTCTTCCTGACGGGCGTGGCGTATGAGCGGTGCTGACATGGCGGTCACTGTAGGGCCTGTCTTCAAACTCGCCTCGTCGTCCGGAGGACGGCCCCGCGGCGTCCGGTGCGTGCTCTCGGCGTGCCGGCCGTGATCCCTCGTACTGGGCCGTACTCGGGGTCGCGGCCGGTGCGGCGAGAGGGCGTGCCGGGCGTCGCGGGGCAGAGGGGAGTGTGAAGACAGGCCCTGGTCGGCCTGGGCGGCGTCCGGGGGCGTGTCGGTCGCGTGCGGCTGATCGCTTTCGGCGCGAGGGGGAAGTATGGGGCGCATGGAGCGTTCACGAATCGTGGTGGCCGGGGCGTCCGGGTTGATCGGTGGGGCGTTGGTGCGGTCGCTGGCCGCAGACGGGCATGAGGTGGTGCGGTTGGTGCGGCGGGAGCCGCGTGGGGCGGACGAGGTGCGGTGGGACCCGGAGCGGCAGCGGGTGGACACGGCCGGGCTGGTGGGCTGTGACGCGGTGGTGAACCTGGCGGGCGCGGGGATCGGGGACCGGCGCTGGACGCCGGAGTACAAGCGGCTGATCCGGGACAGCCGGGTGCTCGGCACGGCGGCGCTCGCGGAGGCGGTGGCCGCGCTGGACACCCCGCCGCGTGTCTTCGTGAACGGCAGCGCGATGGGCTTCTACGGCGACACCGGGGACCGCGCGGTGGACGAGGACGCGCCGCCCGGTGACGGTTTCCTGCCCTCGGTGTGCGTGGAGTGGGAGGAGGCCGCGCACCCGGCGGCCGAGGCGGGCGTACGGACGGCGTACGCGCGCACGGGTCTGGTGGTCGCGCGCGGTGGCGGGGCGTGGGGGCGGCTGTTCCCGCTGTTCCGGGCGGGCCTCGGCGGGCGCCTGGGCGACGGGCGGCAGTTCTGGTCGTACATCGCCCTGCACGACGAGGTCGCCGCGATCCGCCACCTCATCGACCACGACGGGCTGTCCGGCCCGTTCAACCTGACCGCGCCCGAGCCCCTGACCAACCGTGAGGTCACCGAGGCGATGGCGCGGGTGCTGCACCGGCCCGCCCTCTTCCCGGTGCCCGCCGCCGTGCTCCGTACGGTGCTCGGGGAACTGGCCGGGGATGTGCTGGGCAGTCAGCGGGTCGTCCCCAGGAGGCTGCTGGAGTCGGGCTTCACGTTCGCGTTCCCCGGTATCGACGAGGCGATCCGCGCGGCGCGGTGAGTCGGCGTGAGGGGGGCCGGAGCGGGTCGGGTGGTGGTGACGGGGGCCGAGGGTCCACGCTGCCCCGTCCCCGTACGACCGCCTCCCTGCGACCGGGTGCGGCCCGCTCCGGCCGCACCCGGCCCTCATGCGACCGCCGTGCGACCGTGCCCTGTCGATGCGCGACTGCCCCTGCCCGATCACGGACCTAGTCTCGATCCGAACCTCGATCCGAACTCGGTTATCCCTGGAGCCCGTTGGGGGCAGTACGCCTCCGGCGGCCGTGTGATCACAGGAGGGCCTCGTGCTTGAGCCCGCGAACCGCCAGGTGGACGTCGTCGTCGTGGGGGCCGGGGTCGCCGGACTCGCGGCGGCTCATCGGCTCACCAGCGCGGGAGTGACGACCGTAGTCCTGGAGGCCGCCCCCTGCGCGGGCGGCCGGATGGCGACGGAGAAGGTGGACGGCTTCCGGCTCGACCGCGTCGGGCAGGTGCTGTCCACGTCCGGCACCGAGCTGGGCCGCACCCCCGGCCTCGGCTCCCTGCCGCTGCGCCCGTACGCGCCGGGCGTCCTGCTGCACCGCGACGGCCGTACGCACCGCGCGGGCGCCCCGGTGAACGCGGGGAGCGCGAGGGGCGCACTTCATGCCGTGCGCGCCCTGGCGAGCGCCCCCAGGGGCGGTACGGCGGTGTCCGGCCGGGGCGGTACGGCCCCGGCGGGGGGCGCGATGGACCAGGCCCGGCTGGGCGCCGCCCTGGGGCGGCTCGCCGCCACCCCGGTGGACCGGCTGCTGGCCCGCCCCGAACTCCCCGCCGCCGAGGCGCTCGCCGCGCGCGGGATTCCGGCCCGCACGGTCGCCGGATTCCTGCGTCCGCTGCTCGCCGCCCTGCTGTCGGACCCGGCGCTGACCTCGTCCAGCCGCGCCGCCGACCTCGCGCTGCGCGCCTTCGCGGGCGGTGGGCTGTGCGTGCCGGAGGGGGGCGCGGAGGCGGTGCCGGAGCTGCTGGCCCGCGCGCTGCCGCCGGGTACGGTCCGTACGGGGGTCCGGGTCACCTCGGTCTCCACGACCGCGGTGGCCACCGCCGACCACGGGGAGTTCCACTGCCGCGCGGTGCTGCTGGCGACCGACGCGCGCGCGGCGGCCGTCCTGCTGCCGGGGCTGCGGGTGCCGGACTTCCACCCGGTGACCGTGGTCCACCACACCACCGACGATCCGGCGCCCGCGTTCGCCGCCGGGCGCTCCCTGCTGCTGGACGCCGACCGGGGCGGTCCGGTCGCGCACACGGCCGTGGTCAGCGCGGTGGACCCGAGCCGCGCCCCGGCCGGGCGGCTGCTGATCTCCTCCACCGTGCTGGGCACCCCGCCGGACGACGTGGACACCGCCGTCCGGACCCACCTCTCCCGTCTCTACGGCACGTCCACGCGCCGCTGGGAGACGCTGGCCGTGCATCACACCCGGGACGCGGTTCCGGCTCTGCGGCCCCCGTACGACCCGCACCGCCCGGTCCGCCTCCTCGCCGGGCTCTACGTCTGCGGCGACCACCGTGACACCGGTGGCCCCGACGGCGCCCTCCACTCCGCCCGCCGCGCCGCCGCCGCGATCCTCTCCGACCTCGGCGCGCACGCCTCCGGCCCCGAGACGGAGGCTCCCCTGCCGAGGGCGGCGTAGGAAGGCCCCCGGCAGGCACCCCGGCCCCCGCGCCCTCCTCAGCTCAGCGCGGCCACCCGCTCCCGGTACCCCCGTGCGGGCGCGCCGTCGCGGTAGGGCTCCAGACGGCGCTCGAAGTCACGGACGTACTCCACCGCGCGGACGGAGCGCATCTCGGCGGCCTGGGCGGCGGCTTCGGCGGCGAGGGCGCAGGCCGCGTCGAGTTCGCCGAGGCCGAGCCGGGCGGTGGCGAGGACGACGCGGCAGAGCAGGCGGCTGCGGGCGTGGCCGGGGGCGCGGAGTTGCAGGGAACGCTCGGCGTACTGCGCGGCGGCACGGAACTGCTGGAGATCGCGGTGGCAGTGCGCGAACTCGTGCGCGAGCTGGGCCTCGTCGAAGGAGCGCGCCCAGTGCGGCACCTCGTCCCCGGGCCGGGCGGCCTCCATCGCGCGCTCGGCACGCACGAGTGCGCCGGTGCACGCCCGCACCTCCCCCATCACCCCGTGCGCCCGCGCCTCGGCCGCGTGCAGCATGGCCTGGACGGCGGCCGTGGCCCCGCTGCCCGCGCCCTGCTGCGCGACCCGCGCCAGCTGCACCGCCTCGCGCCCGTGCCCGAGATGGACGGCCTGTCGGCTCATGGTGACCAGGACGTACGACCCGTAGGCCCGGTCCCCGGCGGCCTGCGAGAGCCGCAGCGCCTGGACGAAGTACCGCTGGGCGAGCCCGTGCGCCCCGATGTCGTACGAGGTCCACCCCGCGAGCCGGGTGAGGTCGGCGGCGGCGCCGAACAGACGGCGGCCGGTGTGTTCGTCGTAGGAGCCGCGCAGCATCGGCTCGCACTCGTGCTCCAGATAGCGGACCAGCGCCTGCCGGGCGTGACCGCCGCCGTAGGCGTCGTCGAGGGTGCGGAAGAGGTCCCCGACCGAGCGCAGCGCGGCGATGTCGCCGCCGGTGACCCGGTGTCCGGGCAGCCGGACGGCGGCCACCCGCGGCCGGGCGGCGCCGGGCAGCAGCGGGTCGGTCGCGCCGCGTGCGGTGGTGGGCCGGAGCTGGGCGGGCACGCGGGGCGCGGGCTCGCGTGCCACCCGGTCGTCGGCCTTGCCGATGAGCCAGTCCCGGCTGGGCACCACCAGCCCGGCCGGGGTGAAGGCGATCTTCCGCAGCTCGGTGTGGCTGCCGGAGTCCTTGCGCCAGAGCCCCGCGACGATCTCGACGGCCTCCTCCGAGGTGGCGGCGAACTCCAGCCCGGCGTAGACGGGGGCGCACGCGTCGAGGCCGAGGTCCTGCGCGGTGAGCCGACGCCCGAGACGGCGCGTGAACACCTCGGCGATCAGGGCGGGCGTGGTGCCGCGGGGCTGCTGGCCGCGCAGCCAGCGGGTCACCGAGGTCTTGTCGTATCTGAGGTCCAGCCCGTGTTCCAGACCGAGCTGGTCCACTCGACGGGCCAGACCCGCGTTGGAGAACCCCGCCTCCGCGATGAGCGTGGCGAGCTGGCGGTTGGGGGTGCGCTGCGCGGGTCGGTCCGTCATCTGCTGTGCGGTCTCCTGCCTTCCGGGCCTGCTGAACTGCCCGGACGCCTGTGAGCAGCCGTAATGGCCTCATGGACGGCGCGAATGTAGCGGAGAGTGAACAAGCGCCCGCACACTTCGTCCGGCATTCATCCGATCGTGTGAGGATTGGCCGCAGGGCTGACGTACTCCGATCGGACGTACAGTGGCGTGGGCGCGCGACGCGCCTGACGTGGGGCCCGGCGCCGGGTCCGCCGTCCGGTCCGCTGAGGGAGGCGCTTGCCGTGAGCGAGTTGCGGTTCGTCCGTATGGGGTTCGGCGCGGACGCCGTGGATTACCAGGAGGCGTGGGACGAGCAGCGCCGGGTGCACGCGGCCCGGTTCGCCGACGAGGTCCCCGACACCGTGCTGCTGGTGGAGCATCCGCCGGTCTACACGGCGGGCCGCCGTACGGCGGAGAGCGAACGCCCGCTGGACGGCACACCGGTGATCGACGTGGACCGCGGCGGCAAGATCACCTGGCACGGCCCCGGCCAGCTGGTCGGCTACCCGATCCAGAAGCTGCCCCGCCCGGTGGACGTGGTCGCCCATGTCCGCCGCCTGGAGGAGGCGCTGATCCGCACCTGCGCCGAGTACGGCGTCGAGACCAGCCGCGTCGAGGGGCGCAGTGGGGTCTGGGTGCTGGGCGACCCGGTGGAGCGGCGGGCCGCGCTGGGCGGCCTCTCGCTCGACTTCGACCCCCGGCTGGCCGACGACGAGTTCGACCCGCGCCTCAACGGCCCGGAGTACGCGCCGTCCAACGCGGGCCAGCGCCGCGAGGACCGCAAGATCGCCGCGATCGGCATCCGCGTCGCCAAGGGCGTCACCATGCACGGCTTCGCCTTCAACGTGAACCCGGACAACCGCTGGTTCGACCGGATCATCCCGTGCGGCATCCGGGACGCGGGCGTCGCCTCGCTGGCGAACGAGCTGGGCCGGGACATCGGCGTGGAGGACGTGCTGCCGGTGGTCGAACGGCACCTGCGGGACGTCCTCGGCGACGCGGACCTCAGGCCGCGCGAGATCGACCGGGCGGCCGTCTGACCCGGAACACCCGCCCCTGCCCCGGAGACCCGCCCCACCCGCGGGAATGCCACCTGCGGCAGTGGGGTTGGCCTCCCCGACAGGACTCCGTAAACACGGGCGTACGCTGGTGTACGCCGAAGATTCGAAGACAACTCACGCAATCAGCAGGGAGCCGGCCGTGTCCGCAGTCGCACCCGACGGACGCAAGATGCTGCGCCTGGAGGTCCGCAACAGCCAGACCCCCATCGAGCGCAAGCCCGAGTGGATCAAGACCCGGGCGAAAATGGGTCCCGAGTACACGAAGATGCAGAACCTCGTGAAGAGCGAGGGCCTGCACACGGTCTGCCAGGAAGCCGGCTGCCCGAACATCTACGAGTGCTGGGAGGACCGCGAGGCGACCTTCCTCATCGGCGGCGACCAGTGCACCCGGCGCTGCGACTTCTGCCAGATCGACACCGGCAAACCCGAGGCGCTGGACCGCGACGAGCCGCGCCGCGTGGGCGAGTCCGTGGTCACGATGGACCTGAACTACGCCACGATCACCGGTGTCGCCCGCGACGACCTGGAGGACGGCGGTGCCTGGCTGTACGCGGAGACCGTGCGCCAGATCCACGCGCAGACCGCCGAGCGCCCGGCCGGGCGTACCAAGGTCGAGCTGCTGGCCCCCGACTTCAACGCGGTCCCGGAGCAGCTCGCGGAGGTCTTCGGCTCCCGCCCCGAGGTCTTCGCGCACAACGTGGAGACGGTGCCGCGCATCTTCAAGCGCATCCGCCCCGGCTTCCGCTACGAGCGTTCGCTGAAGGTCATCACCGAGGCCCGCGACTACGGCCTGGTCACCAAGTCCAACCTGATCCTCGGCATGGGCGAGACCCGCGAGGAGGTCGGTGAGGCGCTGCGCCAGCTGCACGAGGCGGGCTGCGAGCTGATCACCATCACGCAGTACTTGCGCCCCTCCGTACGGCACCACCCGGTCGAGCGCTGGGTGAAGCCGCACGAGTTCGTGGAGCTGAAGGAGGAGGCCGAGCAGATCGGCTTCTCCGGCGTCATGTCCGGCCCGCTGGTCCGCTCCTCGTACCGCGCGGGGCGGCTGTACCAGATGGCCGTCGAGAAGCGCGGCGGGTTCGTGGCCACGCAGGCGGTCTGACTCCCCGGTCCGGGAGTCACGCCCGGCGGGCGGTCCCGTACGGCGGCACGCCAGCCGTGTGAACTCCCGCACAAGTAACTACCGGCCAGTAGTGGCCGATTCGGCGCGGCCCCGGCCGTCCTCGCAGATGAGGGCGACGACCGGGGCCGCGTCGGCGTTCCGGGGCCGACAGGGGCCGCCCGGCAAGGATTCATGGGCGTTTGACCGGTCGGTCACGTCCTGGTAACACCAGTCAGTGACTCTGGAATCACGTTTCGTGGATCACCCGCCCCGAGGGGAACCTGGATCATGCAGGCCGTGCCGGTCCGTGCCACCGCCATCCCGTCGTTCACCGACACTCTCCGCGCCGTGGAGTCGCTGCTGATGAGCAGCGGCCAGCGCACCGCCCGCCGCAACGCGTGGACCTCCGTGCAGGAGGACCGCCGCCGCGCCAAGGACCGGGTGGAGACCGAGCGCGTGCTCGACCGGGCGGCCGTACGCCCCTGAAACCGCGCGGCTCGTCCGCCTCCGCCCGCCCGGCCGGGCACTGCCGTCGAAGGCACTCCCGGCGACACGTAGACTTCCTGGCATGGCGAGGAAGGAAAACGCGGCTGATCCCGCGAACGCAGGGCGACTGAAGCAGATCGCTCTCACGTACAAGATGACCCGCAAGATCGACAAGTTGATCGGTCTTGTTCTCGCGGGCGTCGGACTCGGCACGCTCGCGGTCTTCCTCGTGGTCGGCTTCCTGGTCGGCCACCCGGTCTATCTGGGCATCGCCGGTCTCCTGGTGGGCCTCCTCGCCGCCGCGATCGTGTTCGGCCGCCGTGCCGAGCGGGCCGCGTTCGGGCAGATGGAGGGCCAGCCGGGCGCGGCCGCGGCGGTCCTGGACAACATCGGCCGGGGCTGGACGACGACTCCGGCGGTGGCGATGAACCGCAGCCAGGACGTGGTGCACCGGGCGGTCGGCAAGGCCGGTATCGTCCTGGTCGCCGAGGGCAACGCGAACCGGGTGAAGAGCCTGCTGGCCGCCGAGAAGAAGAAGATGAACCGGGTCGTCGCGGACGTCCCCGTGCACGATGTCATCGTCGGCACCGGCGAGGGCCAGACCGAGCTGAAGAAGCTCCGCACCACCATGCTGAAGTACCCCCGCGTGCTGACCGGCCCCCAGGTGACCACCACCAACGACCGGCTCCGCGCGATGGGCGACCTGATGAAGAACATGCCACTCCCCAAGGGCCCCATGCCCAAGGGGATGCGCATGCCGAAGGGCCCGAACCGCTAGCCGGTCGGTCCAGCCGTACGACAAGGGGCGCCCGGATCATTCCGGGCGCCCCTTGTCGTTGCCGGTCGGACGGGGAGCGGCGGCGAGCCCCCGCTCGGGAAGCCCCGGCTCGGGAAGCCCCCTCTCGGGAACCCCGGAGCCGCCGGGCCCCGTGTGCCTCAGACCCGTACCTCCACCGTCTGTGCCAGCCGGTCGTGGAGGCCGCGGCCGTCGCGGTCCCAGATGAGGGCGGGGACGGCGAGGCAGAGCAGGACGGTACGGAGCAGGGCGCGGGCGGGCTGGACGGTGCCGGTGCGCAGGGCGACGACACGGATGCCGAAGAGGCGCTTGCCGGGGGTGGAGCCGAGGGTGCCGACGGTGAGGACGCTCAGCACGAAGAAGACGAGCAGCGTCCAGTTGCTGGTGTCGTGCCCCTTACCGTGCGTGATCAGGCCGTATGCGATGAGCACGCACAGCGCCCAGTCCACGGCGAGTGCGCCGAGCCGTCGGCCGGGGCGGGCCAGTGAGTTCGGCCCGTCCTCGGGCAGCCCGAGCTGACGGCCCCGGTAGCCGAAGTCGGCCCCGGCGTCCTCCATCGCGGCACGCGGGCCCGAGAGCCACGATCCGATTGCTTGCCTGTTGTCCACCCGTCCACGGTAACCGGCCGGAAATCCGGGTAGGCGCGCAGGGGTGTGGCGGGGCCGCACCGGTCGGGCGGCCGGTTAACTTCTGTGAAACAAACGAGTCACGCCCGAGAAATCACCCGTCCCTAGGGTCGAGGGCACCGTGGGCCACCGCACTGGCCGCACGCACGATCTACCACCCCGGCGGCACGGTCGGGAGTAGGAGGAGCTGGATGTTCCAGAACGCCGACGAGGCCAAGAAGTTCATCGCGGACGAGGACGTCAAGTTCGTTGACGTCCGCTTCTGCGACCTGCCGGGCGTGATGCAGCACTTCACGGTGCCCGTCGAGGCGTTCGACCCGGACGAGGAGCTGGCCTTCGACGGTTCGTCGATCCGTGGCTTCCAGGCGATCCACGAGTCGGACATGGCGCTGCGCGCCGACCTGTCCACGGCCCGTGTCGATCCCTTCCGCCGCGACAAGACGCTGAACGTCAACTTCTTCATCCACGACCCGATCACGGGCGAGCAGTACTCCCGCGACCCGCGCAACGTGGCGAAGAAGGCGGAGGCGTACCTCGCCTCGACCGGTATCGCGGACACCGCGTACTTCGGTCCGGAGGCGGAGTTCTACGTCTTCGACTCGGTGCGTTTCGCCACCTCCGCGAACGAGTCCTTCTACCACATCGACTCCGAGGCGGGCGCCTGGAACACCGGTGCGCTGGAGAACAACCGGGGTTACAAGGTCCGCTACAAGGGCGGCTACTTCCCGGTGCCGCCGGTGGACCACTTCGCGGACCTGCGCGCGGAGATCTCCCTGGAGCTGGACCGGGCGGGCCTGAAGGTCGAGCGCCAGCACCACGAGGTCGGCACGGCCGGTCAGGCGGAGATCAACTACAAGTTCAACACGCTGCTCGCCGCCGCGGACGACCTCCAGCTCTTCAAGTACATCGTGAAGAACGTGGCCTGGCGCAACGGCAAGACCGCGACCTTCATGCCGAAGCCGATCTTCGGTGACAACGGCTCGGGCATGCACGTCCACCAGTCCCTGTGGACCGGCGGCTCTCCCCTCTTCTACGACGAGGCCGGTTACGCGGGCCTGTCGGACACCGCCCGCTACTACATCGGCGGCATCCTCAAGCACGCCCCGTCGCTGCTGGCGTTCACCAACCCGACGGTGAACTCGTACCACCGCCTGGTTCCGGGCTTCGAGGCGCCGATCAACCTGGTGTACTCGCAGCGCAACCGCTCCGCCGCGATGCGCATCCCGATCACCGGCTCCAACCCGAAGGCCAAGCGCGTCGAGTTCCGCGCGCCCGACTCCTCCGGCAACCCGTACCTCGCCTTCTCCGCGCTGCTCCTCGCGGGCCTGGACGGCATCAAGAACAAGATCGAGCCGGCCGAGCCGATCGACAAGGACCTCTACGAGCTGGCTCCCGAGGAGCACGCCAACGTGGCCCAGGTCCCCACCTCCCTCGGCGCCGTCCTCGACCGCCTGGAAGCCGACCACGAGTTCCTCCTCCAGGGCGACGTCTTCACGTCCGACCTGATCGAGACGTGGATCGACCTCAAGCGCACCACCGAGATCGCCCCCCTCCAGCTCCGCCCGCACCCGCACGAGTTCGAGCTGTACTTCGACGTGTGACAGAGGGCGCCGCTGAGCGCCCGCGCACTCGTGGTGAGGGCCGCCGCCCCGGTCTCCGGGACGGCGGCCCTCCGTCGTGTTCGGTGACCCGGGGGTCAGCCCACGACCACTACGACCACGGGTGTGTTGCCGTAGTTCCAGTTGTTGTAGAAGCCGCTGCGGTTGTAGAAGTTGTTGTAGTAGCAGTTGTTGCCCCACCAGCCGCCGCCGTTGTAGCAGCCGCGGTTCGTGGTGGTCTGCTGGGGTGCGGCCGAGGCGGTGCCGGCCACGCCCACCGCTGCTCCGCCGGCCAGCAGCACGCCGACGGCCGACAGTGCGGCAAGACGCCGCTTCGCACGATGTGCATTCATCGAACTGCCCTCCTTCCATCCTCCCGGTACGGCTCGCGCCGGTACGGGACGGATGGCCGCGGGACCGGAGCGATCTGCCCGGCGCGGTCGTAGGTGTTGCCGCATGGATGGGGGATGCAGGGCACGGGATCGCCCCGGTACGGCCGGGGAATGTCACCATTGGCACACCCTGCGGCGCGGCTCTCAATTGATGATGCTAGCCGTCCGGGGAGCACCCGGCATCCGGACGGATCAACCCCGCCGTACGCCCAGGAAACACGCCCCGACCAGGGGATTTCGGCACCTCGCCCCGAGTGCGGATGTCGCAGCCCCGGCCGTACAACCATCCCGGCCTCCCGTGGGTCCCGGTCACGGGAGATGATCTCCCGTCCGGTCCGGGTGAGAGAGGTTGGCACGGCATGTCCGAGCAGACGGAGAAGTCCGAACAGGACGACTGGGAGCGCGAGTTCGATCTTCGGTGGGCGAAGTCCGCCCCGTACAAAGAGCCTTCGGCGCGCGCCCGCATGCTCGCCGCCCGCTGGCGCGACAACCCGCCCGACCCGGCCCCCTTCCGCGCCGCCCCCGATCACCGCCCACCACGCCGTTCCTCCTGGCTCTCCACCGCCCTCGTGCTCGGCAGCATCCTCGCCCTGATAGCCCTCCTCGGCTACGCCCGGTCACTCGGGTGGTACTGAGCGGTGTCCGGCATGCAGACGCGGCAACGGCTCGCGCACGAACACGGGGCCCGACTCGCCGCCCGACTGTCGGTCGCCGTGGCCCAGGGACACGTGGGTTCCGACGACCCGCTCGACACGTACACCGCAGACGCCTGCGCCGTAGAGCTGAGCACCCCTCTCGACTGGCTCGGCTTCGACGCCGGTGCTCGTGCCCCGTGGGCCCACATCCCACCGGACACTCCGTACGCCCCCTCGCCCACCGCCCTCCTGCGCGACGCCCCGCTGCCCGACACGGGTACCGCCTGGCTCGCCCTCGCACTCTGCAACCACGACGGTCGGCTCCGCGAACGCGCGGTCCGGGCCGGCGCCGGGCACCCGGCGCTGGCCCCGCTGCTCGTCGTACGGTGTGCCGACTGGGCGGAGCCCGTGCGGGAGGCCGCTCGCGCGGCGCTCATCCCGGCGGTGGACGCCACGGTGGTCATCGGTATGGCCTCCCTCCTTCTACGGCTGTCCCTGCGGCTGCGCGGCGACTTCGCCGTTCCGCTGCTCGACGGCGTCCTGCGCCACACGTCCCTCTCCGACTGGTCCGCGCTGCTCCGCTCCCCCGACCCCGCCGTGCGCCGGTTCGCGTACGGCGTCGCGCTGGACGAAGGGCTGCTCACGCCCGTGGAGCTGGCCCGCGCGGCGGCCGGTGACGACGACCCGGTCGTCCGGGACCGGTGTGCCGACGCCGCCGTGGCAAAGGCGGGAGTGGCAGACGCCGATGCCGTGCTGGGCCCACTGCTCGGGGCGAGCGCGACGCAGGCAAGGGCCGCGGGGGTTTCGGCGCTGCGGCGGCTGGGGCGGCCGGACGCGGCGGTGCCGTATCTGGCGGACCGGGCGGCCCTGGTGCGGGCCTGCGCCCGGTACGTGCTGCGGCAGTACGGGCGTGATCCGCTCACCTGGTACCGGGCGCGGTGCGCCGACCCCGCGGACCCGACGCTGGAGCCGGGTGCCGTGATCGGTCTCGCTGAGTGCGGGGTCAGGACGGCGGACGCGGAGACGCTGCGGGCCCTGCTGGACCACCCCAGCACGGGCGTCCGGAGCCGGGCGGTGGCGGGTCTGCGCGCGCTGGACGTGAACGACATATCACTTATGCGCGCGCTGCTGGACGACCCGGCATCCGGTGTCGTACGCGAGGCCACCCTCGCCCTGCTGCCGTCGGCGGCACTGCTGCCCGAGCCCTGGCTGCTGGCGCGTCTGGCGCCGGGGCGGCCCCGGTGCGTACGGGTGTCGGCGTACCGCCTGCTGTCCGCCCAGGGTCCCGAGGCGGGGCTGCGGGCGGCGCGGGAGTTGGTGGAGGACGCGGACGCGCGGCTGCGGAGGCATGCGCAGGCCCGGGTGCGGCCGCCCCGCCGTGGTGGGGGGACGTGAGCCCTCCGGTACGACCAGCCCTTGAGCGGAGCTTTGCTGTGCCCTGGGTTGTCCGGGGCCGCCCAATGGGAGTCGGTGGGTGCACACTGGCAGTGGGACGAGTGCGTGACTGCGGGGTGATGCAGATGCGAAGCCGCTTCAGGAGCGACCGACGGCTGACCGTGCGGATGACGGTCACCATGTTCCTGCTCGGACTGCTGTACGTGGCGTTCATCGCGGCACTGATCGTGCTGCTGAAGTCATGGATCATGGTCGTGGTGATCATGGGTGCGCTGTTCGTGGCGCAGTTCTGGTTCTCGGACCGGATCGCCACGTTCGCCATGCACGGGCGGGTGGTGGAGCGGGAGGAGTATCCCGAGCTGCACGCGGTCGTGGACCGGCTGTGCGCGATCGCGGACATGCCGAAACCGGTGGTGGCCGTGTCCAACATGGACATGCCGAACGCGTTCGCCACCGGACGGAACCCCGATCACGCGGTGATCTGCGTGACCACGGGCCTGCTGCGCCGCTTGGAGCCCGCCGAGCTGGAGGGCGTCCTCGCGCACGAGCTCTCGCACGTGGCGCACAAGGACGTCGCGGTGATCACGATCGCGTCGTTCCTGGGCGTGATCGCGGGCCTGATCGTACGGTTCGCGTTCTACTCCAGCCTCTTCGGCGGGGGCCGCCGCGACCAGAACACCGCCGCGGTCTTCGCCGCCGTGATCGGTGTCTCGGTCGCCGTGTACGCGATCAGCTTCCTGCTGATCCGCGCCCTGTCCCGGTACCGCGAGCTGGCCGCCGACCGCGCCGCCGCGCACCTGACGGGCCGCCCCTCGGCCCTCGCGTCGGCGCTCACCAAGGTCTCCGGCGAGATCGCCCGCATCCCGACCAAGGATCTGCGCACCGCCCAGGCGTTCAACGCCTTCTACTTCACGCCCGCGGCGGGCAAGGAACCCGGCATCGAGCGCTACTTCTCCACCCACCCGACCCTGCAACAGCGCCTGGACCAACTCGGCCGCATCTCGACGGAACTGGGCGAGGCGGAGGAGCCGGACGGGGTGAGCTGAGCAGCGGAGCCGAGCGGAGGAGCCCGGGCAAACGGGTCACGGGTTCCACGGGTTTGTACGCGTTCCACAGATTCGCATGAGTCCCACAGGTTCTACGGGTTCTACGGGTTCTACGGTGTGACTCCCCGCGTCCTTCGGCCGGGGACTCGGGAAGGTGGAGTGAGCGTTGGGGCTGCTGGACATCCTGCTGGGCCGTACGAAGCCGGTGGCGCCGGACCTGGACCGGCTGTTCGCGTTGCCGTCGGCGGCGATCACGCTGGAGGCGGCGGCCGGGTTCAGGCCGACCGGGCAGGGCGCGGTGTGCTTCGCGTCCGTGGAGGGTGCCGCGTTCGAGCAGACCCACCGCGAGGTGCAGGCCCTCCTGGACGCGGACGCCGACCGCACCGGCCCGCCGGTGGAGCTGCGCACCGACTCCTACGGCTACTCCTGGCTGGTCTCCAGCCGCGAACCCGACCAGCTCCCCCAGCTCGTCAACGATCTCCACGCGGTGAACAGCTCGATGGAGGTCAACGGCTTCGGCCCCCAACTCCTCTGCTCCCTCGTCGGCTTCACCGACGACCGAGGCCGCCGCCTCGCCCTCGTCTACCTCTACAAGCGCGGCACCTTCTACCCCTTCGCCCCACTGGCGAGCGGCGGCGAGCACCGGGACAGCCCGCTGGAACTCCAGGTGAAGGCGGCGCTCACCGGAGATCTGCGGATCGAGCAGGACCTCGGGCGCTGGTTCCCGGTGTGGGGAGCGCCGGGGCTGTAGGGGCGGGGCGCAAACCGGGCGCGGGTACGGCGGGGACGGGGCGGGCATCGACGGTGCCCCGGCGACCTGCGGGCGCGAGCGGACCCAAGGCCGTACCCCGTGGGCGACGGCGGACCCGAGGCCACACCCCGTACCCCGCGACGTCCCGTACCGCGCTCCCCCCACGACGCCCCGCGCCGGAGCCACCCGATTGTCAGTGCCGTGCGCGACCACCGACGCGAGGGGTACGGCGGGCGGTGGGTGAGGAGGCGCGGATGGGTGGCGGGGTGCGGCACATCGGTGGGGAGGAGCGGCGGGCGCGGCTGGGGGTGCGGCACCTGCTGGCCCCCGCAACGCCGGGAGACTCCCCGGAGGCGGTCGCGGAGGCGCTGGTGGCGCTGCACGGGAGCGATCCGGCGACGGTGTTCCTGTCGGTGGCGGCGCGGCTGGCCGATCCGGCGAAGGCGGTACCGGAGACGGAGCGGGCGCTGTACGAGGACCGGACGCTGGTGCGGATGCACGGTATGCGGCACACGGTGTTCGTGTTCCCGGCCGGGCTGACCAGCGTCGTGCACACCTCGACCAACCTCGTGGTGGGCGCCCGCGCACGGGCCGCGCTGGTGAAGGACATGGCGGTCGCGGGCGCCCCGGACGCGGCCTGGCTGGCGGAGGTGGAAGGCTCGCTGCTGGCCGCGCTGGCCCGCCGGGGGCAGGCCACGGCGAGCGAACTCACCGCCGACGAACCCCGCCTCGGCGAGCGGTTCGCGTACGCGGCCGGGAAGAGTTACGAGGGGGTCCACACCGTCTCCTCCCGCCTGCTGCGGCTGCTCGGCGTGGAGGGCAAGGTCGTACGGGGGCGCCCGCTCGGCTCGTGGACGTCCGGCCAGTTCACCTGGGCACCCGCGCCACCGCACCCGGAGCTGGAACCCGCCCCGGCCCAGGCGGAGTTGCTGGGGCGCTGGCTGCGCGCGTGCGGGCCCGCCACGGAGGCGGACCTCAAGTGGTGGACGGGGTGGCGGGTCACGGAGGTGCGGCGCGCGCTCGCGGCGGTCGGAGCGCGGGAGGTCACGGTGGACGACGGCACGGGCGGCCGGGTCCCGGCGTATGTCACCGCCGACGACACCGCCCCGGTCCCGGCGCCCTCCGAACCCTGGGCGGCCCTGCTGCCGGGGCTCGACCCCACGGCGATGGGCTGGCAGGCCCGCGACTGGTACCTCTCCCCCGGCCTCCGCCCCCACCTCTTCGACCGCAGCGGCAACATCGGCCCCACGGTGTGGTGGAACGGCCAGGTGATCGGCGCCTGGGCCCAGCGCCCGGACGGTGAGATCGCCTGGCGCGTCCCCGACCCCGGCCTCCGCCGCGAGGCCGAGCGGGCGGTCACGGAACAGGCCGCGCGGCTACAGGGGTGGCTGGGGGACGTACGGGTCACGCCCCGCTTCCGGACGCCCTGGGAGCGGGAGTTGGCGGGATGAGGACGACTCCGCCGGGACCCGCCGCCTGAGCAGCGTGCGCTTGGAGGCCCCCGGGGGGCGAGGGCCGGGACGCCGCGCCCCGGGGGGGGCGAGGGTCGGGACGCCGCGTCCCGGACCGTACCCGCCGGACACCGCCAGGCCGACAACTCCCGTCCCGGCCGAGCCGATCCACTCCGCCGTGCCGCGCAGAAGCGCCGCACAGAAGCAGCGCGCCCCACATCACACCGGCGCCCCCGACACACCGGCGCCGGGTGCCCCGAAGGCACCCGGCGCCGTTCACCCCCCGAACTGCGGGACCAGGGCCCTCACCGGTTGTAGCGCATGAACGCCCGCACCATGTGGCACGTCGTCGGGGACGGCGGGTGGATGCCGACGGTGGCGGCGGTGGTGCGGATGGTCTCGTCACGGGCCTGGTCGGGGAGATAGACGCCGGAGTCGAGGAGGGCTATGGCCAGCCGCATGGCCTTGAGACGGCGGTTGTGGCGGACGTACCACTCACGGGGCCGACCGGCGGGCAGCGGGCGCTTGGGCTCCGGAGCGTACGGCGAGTCCAGCGGGACGGGCCGACGGGCAGTGGACTGGGTGGGCAGCGGCTTGGGCTTCAGGGCGGCAGCGGGCACGGGCATCCTCCTGTCGCGGCGGGAAACCTCCGGACACCCCGGCGCTTCCCTCGAACATTACGTCAATTCTACCGCTCCCCACTGACAATCGGGGAGCCGTTGAGCCCCGTCGAAATACCCTTTGAGCAGCCACTTTCCCACCAGCCACCCATGTTTCACCCCCACTCGAAGAGGGCTCGACCAAATCGAACACCAGCCGCCTTCGACGCCCCGCGTCCCCTACCGTGGCCGCATGGAAATCTGGATCAACCCCGCCTGCTCCAAGTGCCGCAGCGCCCTCACGATCCTCGACGCCGAGGGTGCCGAATACACCGTCCGCCGCTATCTGGAGGACGTGCCCGGTGAGGGTGAGATCAGGGACGTCCTCACGCGCCTCGGTCTGGAGCCGTGGGACATCGTCCGCACCCAGGAGGTGGCGGCGAAGGAACTCGGGCTGAAGTCGTGGGCGCGGGACGCGGAGACGCGGGACCGGTGGATCACCGCCCTCGCCGAGCACCCCAAGCTGATCCAGCGCCCCATCATCACCGCCGCCGACGGCACCGCCCTGGTCGCCCGCAGCGAGGAGGCCGTACGGGAGGCGCTGTCCCGGTAGCGGCGCCACGGCGCAGGGCAACACGGCGCGGGCCACGACCAAGGGGGCTGTGCGCCAAGGGGGTTCGTGGACCAAGAGAGTTCGTGGACCAAGAGAGTTCGTGGACCTGGGTGGGCATGTCAGCGGGTGCGCCAACTCCCCTGTGACGTACGTTACTTGAGAGGAATCTCGGCACGGGCTGAGCATCCGCGCCGGGAGGCCCGTACATAGCGGCGTACGCACCCCCCAACATCTCAGGAGGCGCGCATGTCGCGCAGGCGGACCCTCGGCCCCAAGAAGAAGCTCGCGCTGCTGGTCGGCGCGGCGGCGGTGGCGGGCGGCGGTGCCTTCGCGGTGGCGACCACCTCGAACGCCGCGAGCCCCGAGGGCGCCAAGACGCTTTCAGCGGGCGACTCGACCGTCTGCCAGGGCCTCGCCAGCGCCCTCGGCAACAACCAGAGGTTCATCGAGGGCCAGAAGACCGCCCCGGACGCGCAGTCCTCGGCGCGCATCGCCAACCGCGAGGCCGTCATCGAGCAGATCAAGGTCCAGCAGAAGGCGTCCGGCTGCACTGTCGGCCAGTCCGACCAGGCAGGTCAGGCACAGGGGCAAGGTCAGGCACAGGGGCAGAACTCCCAGGCGGGGCAGGCAGGGCAGGCGGGCCAGGCCGGGCAGGGTGGCGCGCAGGCCGGGCAGCAGGCAGGTGGTGCCCAGCAGGGCGGCAACGGCAACGCGGGCGGCGGCGCCGCCTCCGGTCAGCAGGTCTGCAACGGCTCCACCATCACCCTCTCCGGCGAGGCGGGCGCCCCGGCCGCGTCCAGCAACCAGTTCCCGGCGGGTACGACGCTGAAGGTCACCAACCTGGACAACAACAAGTCCACGACGGTCAAGGTGACCTCGGTGTCCGGGAGTTGTGCGCTCCTCAACAACGCGGCCTTCGAACAGGTCCGTGAGCCGGGCAAGTTCCTGATCCGGCGCGCGCTGATCGAGAAGATCGGCTGACGGCGGAGCGGGGCCGGTGAGAACCGCCGGGGGCGGACGGTCGGGCAAGGGCCGCCCGCCCCCGGTACCCCACGAGGCGGATGCGTGAAGGGCGCCCACCGCACGGCGGGGGCGCCCTTCCGCATGCCCGACCGCACGACGGCGAGCGCCTCTCGGGCATGCCCGGCCGCACAAGGGCGAGCGCCCCTTTCCGCAGCCCGGATGCTCCCCCGGCACCCCCATGTCCGCATACCGAGACACCTTTTCGGCCATCTCCATCCCCGCCGAGCCCCTGATCAGCGGCTCTTTCCCCTCTCACCCAGCGCCGCATCCCGCACCGCCCCCGCCGCTTCCCGCCACTTCCCGTCCACGCAGTGAGAGACCTCTCCTCCCCCGCGCCGCTGTCTGCTTCAATTGACCGCATGGCCGGCTATCAGCAGCGCACCACGACGGGGCGCCACGACCTTGAGCCGTTCTGGCCGTCCCGTCAGCACCACGACTTCGACCGTGTGTGTCGCCCCGCGAGGAACGCGCGGGCCCTCTAAAGCCGTATACCCCCGGCCTTCGGCCAGCGCGAATCGACGTACGTCCTCCGGCGCGCCCGACCACGAATCGTGGCCGCCGCTCTGCCCGACGAACTCCTCGCGCGAAAGAGCTGACCTCTCATGGCGACCACACGTACTTTCCCGACCGCCGCACGCACCACGGGCGCGACCCGCGCCGCAGCCGCACCGCCGCTCGCCGCTCCCGCCGCCTCCGCCACCGTCGGCGCACGGCACCGGCTGCGGGCCGTGGACCGGGACGAGGTGGTGGACCTCGCGGAGTTCCTCCCGCCGGGTGCCACCTGGCTGCCCGCGCCCCAGCACATCCTGCCCGCGCTGCCCGGCCGCCCCGCGATGGTCGGCTATCTGGTGCTCGTCCCGGCCGACCAGCAGCCGCCGTTCCTGCCGGTTGCCGTCCCGGACGCCCCGGCAGACGACGTGACCCCCGCCGACCGCGCCACCGCCACCGGCGGCGACACCCTCGTCCGCATCGACAGCGACCGCCGCATCGCCCATGTGGACGGCCGCGAACTCGACCTCACCTACCTGGAGTTCGAGCTGCTCGCCCATCTGGTCGCGCATCCGCACCGGGTGCACACCCGCGACCAGCTGGTCACCACGGTGTGGGGCTACGGCCACGTCGGTGACGGCCGCACCGTGGACGTCCACGTGGCCCGGCTGCGCCGCAAGCTGGGCGCCGAACACCGCCGTACGATCCAGACGGTACGGCGTGTGGGGTACAAGTACGCCCCGCAGAAAGGCCGTTGAACACGCCCCACTCCAACACCTCTGCTCGTAAGCCCCGTCCGCCCTCGGCTGACACCACCGCGCCACCCGACCCGCACCCGGCACGCTCGTCCGCATGAGACTTCTCGTACTGGGCGGAACGGAGTTCGTGGGCCGGGCCGTGGTGGAGGCCGCGCTCGGGCAGGGCTGGGAGGTGACCGTCCTGCACCGGGGCAGGCACCCGGCGCCGGAGGGCGTGACCGTGCTGCACGGCGACCGGACCGCCCCGGACGGCCTGGCCGACCTCGCCGCCCACCCCGCCAACTGGGATGCGGTGCTGGACACTTGGTCGGCCGGACCGCGCCCGGTACGGGACGCGGCCCGGCTGCTGCGGGAGCGCGCGGCACGGTACGTGTACGTCTCCAGCCGCTCGGTCTACGCCTGGCCCTGGCCCTCTCTCGGCCCCACCTCCGGGGACGGGGCGACGGTCACGGGCGCCTCACCCGACGCCGGTCCCACCGACTACGCCCGCGACAAACGCGGCGCCGAACTCGCCGTCGAGTCGGAGTTCGGCGCGGACCGCACGGTGCTGGCCCGCGCCGGGCTGATCCTCGGGCCCTACGAGAACGTGGGCCGCCTGCCCTGGTGGCTGGCCCGGATCGCCCGGGGCGGTCACGTCCTCGCACCCGGCCCGCGCGACCTGCCCTTGCAGTACGTCGATGTCCGCGACCTCGCCGGATGGCTCACCGGCGCGGTCGAACGCGCGCTGTCCGGACCGTACGACCTCGTGGGCCCGCCCGGCATCACCTCGACCGGGGAACTGCTGACGGAATGCGTCCGGGTCACCGGTTCCGACGCCGAACTGTGCTGGACCGAGCCGGAGTTGATCGAGCAGGCCGGGATCGAGCCGTGGACCGGCCTCCCGGTGTGGGCGCCGCCGGGCGGCGAGCTGTACGACAGCACGCACCGCGCCGACGCCTCGCGGGCCCTGGCGACCGGGCTGGAGTGCCGACCCGTGGCGGAGACGGTCGCGGACACGTGGGCCTGGCTGACGCGGATCGGCGGGACGGCACCACTGCGGCCGGACCGGTCGGTCAAGGGCATCGGCCCGGAGGTTGAGGCACGGGTACTGGCGGCCCGTGCCGGGGAACGGCCTGTGTGACGCGCCGCGCCTGCGGCGGGGCAGGCCGCCTGAGAGCACCTGGGTGCCGTGGAAGCGGGCTGCCTGGGCAAGCCCTGGTGCCGTGGGAGCGGGCCGCCTGCACCTCGCGCCGGAGGGCGGGGGCGCCGCCCCTCGGCGCCGGGCGCCGACCCCGCGCCCGCGCCCGCAACCCCGCACCACCTCGCAGCGCGCCGCACTGCACTGCACCGCACTGCGCCACCCCACCCCGCACCCCGCACCCCGCACCCCGCACCCCGCACCCCGCACCCGACCGGCGTACCCGGCGCCCCCACCCCAGGGGTGTAGCTGGCCCCACCCCCGTTCCGGGGTCTTGCCCCCGTGACCGGCGGGGCCCTGCTCGGCCAGACTTTTCACATGGACACCCAGACCCGTCAGGACCATGCCCCCGGTGGGGCGAGAGACCGCGCCCGAGAAGTGCTGCTCGCCGCTGTGCGCGGGCTGGTGCTGGCCGCCGTGCTGCTGCCGTTCTCGTTGCTGATGCTGATCCTGACGGTGGTCTCGGTCGCCCTGGTCCCGCTCGGTGTCGGTCTGTTCACCACGCCCGCGCTGCTGGGCGGGGTGCGGGCGCTGGCGGATCTGCGGCGCGGGCTGGCCGACGAGTGGTGCGGAATCCGGGTGCCGCCCGCGTACCGGCACATCCCGGCGAGCGCGAAGCCGTGGACGCGGACGTTCGCACAGCTCAGAGACCCGCAGGTGCGTCGGGATCTGGTGTGGCTGCCCGTGGACGCGACCGCCGGGTTCGTCACCGCGCTGCTCCCGGCGGTGCTGGTGTTCTACCCGGTGGAGGGGTTCGCGCTGGCGGCGGGGCTGTGGCGGCCGGTCGCCCGCACCGAGCCGTACTGGTACGGCTTCGTGCCGGTCACCGGGCAGGCGAGCGCGCTCGGCGCCGGTGCGCTGGCCCTCGTCCTGCTGCTGGCCGGGGCTCGGTACGCACCGCGCCTGCTCACCGCGCACTTCCGGCTGACCCGCGCTGTCCTGGCCCCCGGCGCCGCCGAACTGACCGAGAGGGTGCGGGTGTTGACGGAGACGAGACGGGACGCCGTGGACAGCTCGGCCGCCGAGCTGCGCCGGATCGAGCGGGATCTGCACGACGGGGCGCAGGCGCGGCTGGTGGCGATGGGCATGGATCTGGGCACGGTCGAGATGCTGCTGGACCGGGACCCTGAGCAGGCCAGGGAGTTGCTGCGCAGGGCCCGGCAGAGTTCGGCGGACGCGCTGGAGGAGTTGCGGGATCTGGTGCAGGGCATCCATCCGCCGGTGCTGGCCGAGCGGGGGCTCGGGGACGCGGTGCGGGCGCTGGCGCTGCGGCTGCCGCTGCCGGTGGAGGTGAGCGTGGAGCTGCCGGGCCGGGCGGAGGCGCCGGTGGAGTCGGCGGCGTACTTCGCGGTGAGCGAGGTGCTGACCAACGCGGTGAAGCACTCCGGTGCCGAGCGGCTGACGGTGGACCTGCACCATGCCGGGGGCGCGCTGCGGATCACGGTGACGGACGACGGGCGGGGCGGTGCGTCGGTGGCCGGGGGTTCGGGGCTGGCCGGGGTGGAGCGGCGGCTCGGTACATTCGACGGCGTGCTGGCCGTCAGCAGCCCGGCGGGCGGTCCCACCCTGGTCACGATGGAGATCCCGTGCGCGTTGTCCTAGCCGAAGACCTCTTCCTGCTCCGTGACGGCCTGGTGCGGATGCTGGAGGCGTACGGCTTCGAGATCGTGGCGGCGGTGGAGTCGGGGCCCGAACTGGACCGGGCGCTGGCCGAGTCGGCGCCGGACGTGGCGGTGGTGGATGTCCGGCTGCCGCCCACGCACACCGACGAGGGGTTGCAGTGCGCGCTGCGGGCGCGCCGGGCCCGGCCGGGGCTGCCGGTGCTGGTGCTGTCGCAGCACGTGGAGCGGCTGTACGCGCGGGAGCTGCTGGCGGACGGGAACGGCGGGGTGGGCTATCTGCTGAAGGACCGGGTGTTCGACGCCGACCAGTTCGTGGACGCCGTACGGCGGGTCGCGGCGGGCGGTACGGCGATGGACCCGCAGGTGATCCAACAGCTGCTGGCGCACCGTGCGACGCGGGAGCGGCCGGTGGACCGGTTGACGCCGCGCGAGCTGGAGGTGCTGGGGCTGATGGCGCAGGGCCGGTCCAACGCGGCGATCGCGGCGCAGCTGGTGGTGACGGAACGGGCGATCGCCAAGCACACCTCCAACATCTTCGCCAAACTGGGACTTGAGGTGTCGGACGACGACAATCGCCGCGTTCTCGCGGTGCTGGCCCACCTCGACCGGGATCGTTGATTTTTCTCAACTCTCGCTGCTCATAGGGCATTTGAAACTCCTGTGGCACAAGTTCCGCCGAACAATCACCGCGTCGGCTGAACACCCGCGCGGCGGTGTGCGTATGGATGGGCGCCGCTTCACTCCTGTCGGGCGCCTCGACGCAGCCCTGCAAGGAAGTCATGAGGAGTTCCCATGGGACGCAGTACACGCAAACGCCGTACGCCGCTGGCCACGAAGGCCATTGCCGCATCGGCGGCCCTAGCGCTCGGTGGGGGCGGGCTGATCTGGGCGAATTTCTACGCCTCTGCTCACGAGAAGAACCAGTCGTGGGGAGGGAACCAGACCAAGGCCGAGACGGCGCAGGTCGCCACGATCTCCTGCCCCGACGTCGGCCAGAAGCTGACCGAGGTGCCCGGTCAGGCCCGTGGGGAGGTGGACGGCGAGCTGGGCAACCTGGACCGGCAGATCACCGACGCCTACCAGCGCCTGGCGACCACGCGTGACGCGCAGGCCAGGGACGCGAGCTTTGTGCAGAACTCCATCCTCCAGCCGCTCCAGGAGCGCCGGAAGGTGATCCTGGACCGCATCAAGCTGGAGGTGACGCGGGCCGGTGGCACCGCGCCGTCCGACCTGGACGCGCTCGCCAACTGCACCGCCGCCGCGGCTCAGAACGCGGGCGGCCAGCAGCAGGGCGGCGGCCAGGCGGGCGAGGGCCAGCAGGGCGGCGGCCAGCAGCAGGGTGGCGGTCAGCAGCAGGGTGGCGGTCAGCAGCAGGGCAACGGCGGTCAGCAGGGCGGCGGGCAGGCGGGCGGCGCGATCGGCGGGCAGGCGGGCAACGGCCCCGTGGCGGCCGACTTCGTGGACATCACCAAGGTGGGGCGCAACGTCGCGGCCAAGCCGCGCAAGAGCTGGGGCGCCTCCAAGGGCACCTTCACCACGCGCTGCGGTGTGAACGCCAACAAGAACCACAACACCGACAACGTCATCGTGGCGCCCGGCGTCAACAACGGCGCGCACCACCTGCACGACTACGTCGGCAACCAGAAGATCAACGCGTTCGCCAGCAACGACACCTTCCTCCAGGGCGGCACCAGCTGCCAGAACGGCGACGACCTGTCGGCGTACTACTGGCCGGTGGTCCGGGTCCAGGACGGTTCGCAGGACTTCGACCAGAACGCGGACGGCGGTGGCAAGGAGGGCAACGTCGGCAAGATCCTGGTGCCGCGGCAGGCGGAGATCAAGTACGTCGGCAGCCCGCGCGGCAAGGTGACCGCGATGCCGCAGTTCCTCCGCATCATCACCGGTGACGCCAAGACCACCACCAACGGTCTGGCCAACGCCAACGCGCACTGGTCCTGCACCGGCTTCGAGAGCAAGGTGCAGCTGACCGAGCAGTACCCGATCTGCCCGCAGGGCAGCAAGGTGGTCCGCACCTTCGCCTTCCAGAGCTGCTGGGACGGGCAGAACACCGACAGCGCCAACCACCGCACCCACGTGGCGTTCGCCGACGCCAACGGCAACTGCGGCAACGGCTTCAAGGCCATCCCGCAGCTGACCATGCGGCTGGTCTACGACATCAAGCCGCCGACCCTGGAGAACGGCCAGGTGAAGAACGCGTACGCGGTGGACGGCTTCCCCGAGCAGCTGCACAAGGCGGCCACCGACCACGACGACTTCATCAACATCACCAAGGGCAACCTGGCGAACCGCATCGCCAACTGCCTGAACCGGGGGCAGAACTGCCGGTGAGGTGAGCGCCGGTGAACGTGCGGCGGGCGGTGGGATCTCCCACCGCCCGCCGCGCGCTTTTCCGTGTGCCGTCTCCGGCGGCCGTTGGTTTCCGGCCGCCGTTCAGCCCTGGTGGGCGTGGTGGTCCGTGCCGTCCTCCAGGTCGCCGCCGAGCGTGCCGCGCAGCGAGGTGACGACTCCGGTGTCCCCGACGGCGACCCACTTGCGGCCGACGAGGTAGTGGCCGCCGTAGTCCTTGGCGTCGTTGATCCACTCGCGCTGACCGCGGTCGGTGGCGAAGGTGGCCAGGACGAACCGTCCGGCCCGGTTCTTGCAGAGCGCCTGGCGGATCTCGTCGGCGTCGGTCTGCATGTCCGGCGCGCACTTCACCTCGGCGGCCAGGCTCTCCAGGCTGCCGGTGGCGGTGGGCGGCACGGTGGCCGTGCGGTCGGCGCCCGAGCCGCAGCCCGCGAGCGCCACCACGGCCGCGCAGGCGCCGGCCACCGCGAGCAGCGCCCGGCCGCCCTTTCGACGGGCCAGGGGTCCTGTCGGCAAACTCATCTGTCCTCCGGTCGCGTTCGGGCCAAGCATGCCCTGCGGGGCCCCGGCGCGGGACCCTCCCGTTCGATACGGGCGCGGGCGGCGCCGTGCTCAAGGCGCCGTACTCAAATCGGTTGCGGGCCGGACCCGCCCGCGTGCGAGAGTGGCCCGCGTGAACCGAGACTGGGAAGACCGGGTGGCCGCCGCCTGGGCGGAGTTCGACAGTTACCCGCAGGCACGGGCGGCCGAGTTCCGGGACGTGATCGGCAAGTTGGTGGCCGAACTCCCCGAGGGCAGCCCGCTCGGCCCCTTCGAGCAGGCGTGCGCGTGGGACTCCACCGGCCACTCGGACCGGGCGGTGCCGCTGTACCGGGAGGCGCTGGAGCGCGGCCTCGACGCCGAGAGTCGTTACAAGAGCCGCCGTACCCGTATCCAGCTCGCCAGTTCGCTGCGCAACACCGGCCGGGCCGAGGAGGGCGTCGCCCTGCTCACTCCCGAACTGGACGCCTCCTCCGACGAGTTGGACGACGCCGTCCGCGCCGCTCTCGCGCTGTGCCTGTCCTCCCTCGGCCGGGACCGCGAGGGCCTGTCCCTCGTCCTCGGCGCCCTCGCACCCCATCTCCCGCGCTACCAGCGGTCGATGGCGAACTACGCGCGCCTGCTGACAGCACCGGAGGACTGACGGACGGCGGACCGGGGCCCGCCCACCGGACGCCCCCACCGGACGCCCCCGCCGGATGCCCTCCGCACGCCAACCGGCCCCGCACGCCGACCCGCCCCGCCCGTCCAGCGACCGCACGACCGGCCGAAGCGGGCCGCACCCAGCTCCACCAAGCCGCGCCGCACCGGGTGACCTCAGCACGTCTCGCTCGTTCATCCGGGCGTGCAGTCACCGGATGTAGCTCAGCGCCCCGCAACTCCCGCCGCCGGAACGGACATCGACGTCGAGCAGGCCGAGGCCGCGCTCGTCGAGCACTATCCGCGGCTGGTCCGGCTCGCCTATCTCGTCCTGCCGCCCCGGCTCGGCCGTGGCCGACGGGTGCTGACGGCACACGCCCTGGCCCAGCGGGCGCTGCCGCGCGGCAAGCAGCCGGTGGGGGCGATCCCGGCGCAGGCCACCGGCCGGGAGGGCGACCCCGGTTACGCGCTGATGCGGCGGCGGGTGCTGCGTACCGCGCTGGAGGCGGCCCGCCCCCGCAGGCGGCTCCCCCGGCTCTCCCAGTTCCCGCCGCCGCTGCCGCAGGTGTGGGGGCTGCGGCTGTTCCCGCGCACCGGGGGCGCCGATGAACTCGACCTGGACCAGCGGCTGTCGGGACTCTCCGGACCGGCCCGCGCCGCGTACGTACTGCGCGGCCTGGAGCGGCTGGAGGACGCCGATGTGGTCCGCGTCCTGAGGTCCGCCGGGGTCACCGACCCGGAGGAGGCGCTGGCCGGGGCCGCCGAGGTGCCCGCGCGGGACGCGCTGCTGACCTCCGCCGAGTTCGACCCGTGCTGGCTCCAGGCCCGCCCCACCGATCTGCTGCGCCGCCGCCAGCACACCAAGGCCGCGCTCGCCGCGGCCGCCGCGCTCGCGGTCTGCGGGACGCTGGTGGCGCTGCCGGGCGGCGGCTGGGGGCCGGACGGTGCCGCCGCGCCCGCGTACGCGCAGAACCCGGCCGCCGAGGCCGCCCTCGACCCCGGCAGGCTGCTGCGCACCGCCCCGGCCGCGTGGGAGACGTCCGCGCGCGGCGACTTCTCGGTGTGGCCGGCCCGTGGTCCGCTCACCGGGGACCGGGCGCTGCTGCGCCGCGCGCTCGCCGTGTGGGCGCGGCCCGGCGCCACGGTCCGGGTCTCCGCGACCCCCGGCACCCAGACCGGCGGCCCCGCCGGACCGCCCCAACTCCTTTACGCGGGCCAGGTGGACGCGGCCCGCGTGGTGATCCTCTACGACGGTCTGCGCATCGCCCGCTACGCCGAGCCGACCGACGGCACGGCGGGTGCGGCCCTGGACTTCGCGCGGGTGGACGGCGCGACCGGCGCGGAGGCGGGCGCTCTGGTGCTGGGCCGCTCGGACAGCAACGTCCGCTATTTGACGGCCCCTTGGGTGAAGCAGGCGGCGCGGCGGGACCTGATGAAGCCGGACGCCCCCGCGACACCGCTCGCCCTGAAGGACGGGGTGACCGAGCCGCTGCCCAGCCCGGCGATGCAGACCGGCGGCTGCACCTCGTGGAACGTGCTCCAGCTCACCGACACGAGCGGCACCCGGCTCGCCACCGATCTCGGGGAGCTGGTCCCGGCGCATCTGACGGCGGGCGGTCCCGGCGCGCCGAAGGAGGTCAACGGCCCGGACGGGCTCAAGGCGTGGGCGCCGTTCGCCTGTTCGCTGTCCGCGCAGCGCGCGGCGGGCATCCGGTCGGTCAACGCCTGGCAGTTCGCGGAGCAGCCCCTGCCCGACGGCAGCGGTCCGGGCACCTGGGTCTGCACCCGCGCGGACACCTGGCGGGGCGAGGGGGCGCAGGCGCTGGCCCAGTTCCGTACGCCGGGCGGGCCGGTGGGGGCGGTGGTCGCCAAGGGGCAGGACACCCGGTCCTGCGGGCCGCGCGACCCGCACGCGCTGGCCGGGGTGCTGTGGAAGTCGGGCGGCGGCCACTGGTATCTGCTGGCGGCCGGTGATCCGGCGACCACGAGCATCGCCGCGACCGGCGGGGTGAACGCGAGCGAACCGGGCCGGCTTCTCGCCGTGCAGACCAGGCAGGGCACCCAGGCGCAGCTCAAGGCCGCGCTGGCGAACGGCAGGACGATGGAGGGGCTGCACTGAGCCCGGCATGACATGTATACCCGGCTTGTCCGAACTCCGCGCCCGGTAGCGCCCGTTCCGCTGCGGGCGCGGTCGGTATGGTGGTCGCATGAGTACCGGGGTGCGCCGCAGGATGGGTGTCGAGGAGCGGCGGCAGCAGCTGATCGGGGTCGCGCTCGACCTGTTCAGCCGACGGTCGCCCGACGAGGTGTCCATCGACGAGATAGCGGCGGCGGCCGGTATCTCCCGGCCGCTGGTGTACCACTACTTCCCCGGCAAACTCAGCCTGTACGAGGCCGCGTTGAAGCGGGCGGCGGATGATCTGGCGGGCCGGTTCCGGGAGCCGCACGAGGGCCCGCTGGGCGCCAGGCTGCTGCGGGTGATGGGCCGCTACTTCGACTTCGTGGACCAGCACGGCCCCGGTTTCTCGGCGCTGATGCGGGGCGGTCCGGCGGTCGGCTCGTCGGCGACGAACGCGCTGATCGACTCCGTACGGCAGGAGGCGTACGAGCAGATCGTGTCCCATCTCGGGGTGGCCGAGGCGCCCGCGCGGCTGGAGCTGGTGGTGCGGTCGTGGATCTCGCTGGCCGAGTCCACGGCGCTGATCTGGCTGGACGGCCGCCGGGTGCCGCGCGCGGAGCTGGAGGCGCAGTTGGTGCACGACTTCGCGGCGCTGGCGGCGGTGAGCGCGGCGTACGACGCGCAGATGGCGGAGCTGCTGCGGGCGATGGTCGCGGAGGAGCCGGACGACGGTCCGTTCGCGGATCTCGTCGGCCGGCTGCTGGCCCTGGCGGCGTCCTGAAGGACCGTGGGGCCGGTCCTTCAGGACGCCGGTAACCAGCCTCAGCGGTCGGACTTGCGGTACGACGGGTCGAGGTCGCGGACCTCGGCCGAGGCGTGCACCGCGACCCCGTCGCCGGGCGTGACGTACCGGTGGATCAGGCCGAGCGCGGTCTCGGCGAGCCGCTCCCTGGTCGCCGCGTCGCGTCCGGCGAGGAGCCCGATGGTGACGTGCACGACCGTGTGCCCGCCCGCCGCCGGGTCCTCGTAGCCGTAGACGGTGAACGCGCCCGGCCGGAACTGCGTCTTGCAGGCTTCCGGCCGGGCCGCCGCGATCTCCACGGTGGCCTCGTGCAGCGCACGGGCGAACCCGGCCCGGTCGAACGCGTTCTCCAGTTCGGCCGAGTGGTCGATGGTGATCTGCGGCATGGGTGGTGCTCCTGTTCTCCGGTTCCGGCCCGACCCTACTGGGCGGCCCTGGTGAACACCGCCACCGTCCGGGCCGGGACCGTGAAGGTGCCGGTGGCCGGGGTGTAGGCGGAGGTCTTCACGCGGGCGTCGGCGCCGGACGCCTGCACGGGGTGCAGGCGGTACGGGGTACCGGCGAGGCCGGTGACGCGCTGGTCCTGCCGCTCGGGGGTGGCGTTGAAGACGACGACGAGGTCACCGAGGCGCATGGTGATGACGCCCGGGGTCTCGTCGGTGCCGGAGAGCGGGAAGGACAGCGCGCCCTGCACCGCGGAGGCGGTGGCGAGGGAGAACGCCGGTTCGGTGGAGCGGATCTTCAGCAGATCGCGGTAGGCGGCCGAGGTGCCGGTGATCTCCGGGCAGCCGACCTTCACGGAGGTGAGCAGTGGGCGGGCGTACTCCCATTTGGACTGGTTGTCGGCGGCCGGGGGCAGTCCGCGCCCGAAGCCGTTGCCGTCGGCGCAGTTCCAGTGGACGGCGTTGAACCAGTCGCCGCTGTCGAAGGAGTTGCGGTCCAGCGACTTGGAGCGGAGCAGGTCGGTCCCGGCCTGGGAGAGCGCGGGGCCCTGGGAGAGCGCGGCCGTGGCCATCGCCAGCACCTGCATCCGGGCGCGGTCGGCGGCCGGGGTGCCCCGGGGGAGCTTGTAGGTGAGGGCGTCGAACAGGGACTCGTTGTCGTGGGCGTCCACGTAGGCGAGGGCGTCGCCGGGGGCCGCCGCGTATCCGGCGGGGGCGCCGTTGTAGTCGAGTCCGGCGCCGGTGGTCTCCTTCCCGGTGGTGTCGGTGAAGCGGTAGGCGGCGAGGTCGCCGCTGAGGCCGACCTTGATGAGGTCCTGGTAGTGCAGCAGGCGGGCCTTCTGTTCGGCCGGAGTGCCGTTGGCCGTCGAGGAGTTGGGGTCGGTGTAGAGGCCGGAGGCGAAGCCCTGGACGCCGGGGTCGTCGTCGAAGGGGCCGCCGCCGCGCACCGCGTCCCGCGCCCGGTCGGAGAAGGTGGCGATGCCGGTGCCCGCCATGTTCTTCTGCGTGGCCTGCACGAAGCGGGCGTCGTCGGCGACCTCGCCGAAGTTCCAGCCCTCGCCGTAGAGGATGATCTTCTTTCCGTCCACGCCGTCCTTCGCGGGGGTCAGCGCGTCGAGCGCCTTGCGGACCGCGAGGATGTTGGCCTTGGGGTGGTGGCCCATGAGGTCGAAGCGGAAGCCGTCCACCTTGTACTGCTTGGCCCAGGTGACGATGGAGTCCACGACGAGCTTGCCCATCATGGCGTTCTCGGTCGCGGTGTTGGCGCAGCAGGTGCTGGTGGCGACGGTGCCGTCCGGCATGAGCCGCTGGTAGTAGCCGGGCACGATCCGGTCCAGGACCGAGGTGTCGGCCTGGCCGCTGGCGGCGGTGTGGTTGTAGACGACGTCCATGACGACGCGCAGGCCGTCCTGGTTGAGCGACTGCACCATCTTCCGGAACTGCACGGTCCGCGCGGTGCCGTCCGGGTCGGTGGCGTAGGAGCCCTCGGGGACGGTGTAGTGGTACGGGTCGTAGCCCCAGTTGTAGGCGTCCTTCGCGGCGGTCTTCGCCAGGCAGGCCTGCTGCTGGTCGGAGTCGGCCGGGTAGGAGGCCAGGTCACAGCCGGGGACGGCCTGGTCGGCCTTCTTCTCGGGGATGGTGGCGATGTCGAACGCGGGCAGCAGGTGCACGTAGTCCGTGCCCGCCTCGGCGAGTGCGCGCAGGTGCTGGGAGCCGTCGCCGTTCTTGTCGGTGAAGGCGAGGTAGGTGCCCCGGTCGGCGGCCGGGACGGTGGGGTCCGCGACGGAGAAGTCCCGGATGTGGAGTTCCTGGATCTGCGCGTCCCGGAAGGGGACGGCCCTGGGTTTGGTGAGGCCGGACCAGCCGCTGGGCGCGAGGGACCTGTCGTTCAGATCGACGACGAGGCTGCGCTCGGAGTTCGCGGTCAGGGCGACCGAGTACGGGTCGGTGACCTCGTTGGTGACGAGCCTGCGGACGGTGGGCGCCCACACCTTCACGGCGTAGCGGTACGGCTTGCCCTTCCAGGAGGCGGGGCCGGTGACCGACCAGACGCCGGTGGTGTCGTCCCGCTTCATCGGCACGGAGGTGCCGTCCAGGTCGAGGCGTACGTCCTGCGCGGTGGGCGCCCACACGGACAGGGTGGGACGGCCGCCGGAGAAGACCGGGCCGAGCGCGGCCTTGGTGGCGGCCGGGTACAGGTCGTCCAGTACGCCCGCGATCTGCACGCCGGTCGCGGCCAGCACGGCGCCGTTCGCGGCGCGCTGGGAGGCCACGAGCTGCCCGGTGAGCGCGGTGCGCACCCGGTTCCGGTCGCGCGGGTCCACGGTCCAGGCGGTGTAGTCCTTCAGGTACGGGAACTTCGCCTTCTGCGCGTCGGTCAGCGTGCCCCTGGTCAGCCGCAGCCACTGCTCGTCGTCGCCGGTCAGCGCGCCGTCCTTGACGGTGAGGGAGCCGTCGCGGGAGGCGAGGAGCTGGGTGGAGGCGGCGCCCTCGGCGCCGTTCCAGGCGACGGTGTCCCGGTCGATCCAGACGGCCTTGGAGGTGGTCAGGTCGAGCGCGGCGGCACTGCCCGCGGGCTGCGGGAGGAGGTACTTCTCCTGCCCGTTCACCAGCCACACCTCGTGCCCGTCGGCGGTGAGGTCCAGGGACTGGTCGGTGGGGAGATCCTTGTCGTCACCCTTGTGCAGGATGTAACTGAGGCTGGTGGCACCTTCGGTGAGCGGCACCTCGAAGACGGCTCCGTAGGCGTCCGTCCTGACCGGCTGGAGCGGCTTGGACCAGTCGGTGGGGCTGGCGGCACCGGTCCAGGTGTGCAGGCCCCAGCCGTCGTAGTTCCCGTCGGCGCGGTGGTAGTGCAGGACGGCCTTGGTTTTGTCCGGGGCGGGGTAGGAGGGGCGCTCGGTGAGCACGTCCGCCGTGCCCTGCTCGATCCAGACCTCGCCGGTCCTGGTGACGTCGATGGAGCGGTCGGCGGCGACGTCCTTGTTGCCGTCCTTGTCGATGACGAGGAAGCCGACGTTGGAGGCACCGGGCTTGAGCTTGACGTAGGCGAAGGCGCCGTACGCGTCGCGGCCGATGAACGGGTGGCTCTTCGGCCAGTCGGTGGCCTCGCCGTCCGCGAGGTCGCCCCAGGCGTACAGCCCCCAGTTCGCGTAGTCGCCGTCGGCACGCCTGTAGTGCACGACCGCGTAGTCGCGGGAGGCGGCGGTGGGCGGTTCGGGGGCGGCCGGGGTGCCGGTGGTGCTCTGCGCGGTGGCGCTCGCGGTGCGCCCGGCCGAGTCGGTCACGACGGCCTTGTAGCGCAGGGGCGTGCCGGGCGCGGTGTCCTCGGCGAGGGTCTGGCTCACCTTGTACGGCGCGTGGTCGGCCGAACCGAGCGTGCGCCAGGGGCCGTTGCCGACCTGGGCGGCGAACACCACCCGGTTGAGCCGACCGCCGGACACGGCGGCGGTGACCTCGGTGGTGCCGGTGACGCCCGCGTCGGGGGCCTTCAGGGTGAGCGTGGGCTTCGTCGCGGGCGGGGCGAGGCGGCCGTCCGCCTTGTAGACGACGGCGGCACCGGCGGGCACGGAGACGGTCAGCCTGCGGTCCGTGCCGGTGACGGCGCTGCCCTTCGCGCCGTAGACGGCCCGGTAGGTGCGGCGGGCGGAACCGGCCGCGAAGGTGGCCGTCCTGGGCTCGGCCGCGTTGTTGAACGCGACGACGTAGTCCTGGCCGGTGCGGGCGTCGGTGCGGGTGAAGGCGTAGACGCCGGGGCCGTCGGCGGCGTAGCGCTCGGTCTGGACGCCGTCGGTGAGCGCCGGGTTGGCCTTGCGGAGCTTGGCGAGGGCCGCGATGTCCCGGTAGAGCGGGGCGCTGGTGTCGTAGGCGTCGCTCGCGTGGGTGCGGGCGGTGCCGATCTCGTCGTCGTCCAGGTAGTCGGCGACCTTGGAGGCGAACATGGTCTGGCGGGCGTCCTTGTCGCCGCCGGAGCCGGTGAAGCCCTGTTCGTCGCCGTAGTAGACGACCGGGTTGCCCCGGCTGAGGAACATCAGCTGGTTGGCGAGCCTGTCCTTGGCGAGGAGCTGCGCGTCGGTGGCGTTCGGGTTGTCCTGCTTGAGGAAGTACCCGATGCGGCCCATGTCGTGGTTGCCGAGGAAGGTGACCTGTTCGTAGGCGTTGGCCTTGTCGGTGGTGTACTTCCAGTCGTCACCGAAGACGGAGGCGAGCCGCTGGGCACTGGCGCCCTGGGAGGCGTAGGCGCGGGCCGCGTCCTGGAACGGGAAGTCCAGGGTGGCGTCCAGGCGGCCCTGGGTGACGTACGGCGAGGTGACGGAGGTGTCGGCGGAGTAGACCTCGCCGAACATGAAGAAGTTCTTCCTGCCGTGCGCGGCGGCGTAGGTGTCGAGCGCGGTGGCCCACTGGGTCCAGAACTCCATGTTGACGTGCTTGACCGTGTCGATGCGGAAGCCGTCCACACCGAAGTCGCGCACCCAGCGCTGGTAGATCTTCTCCATCCCGGAGACGACCTCGGGGCGTTCGGTCCACAGGTCGTCCAGCCCGGAGAAGTCGCCGTAGGTGGCGGACTCGCCCGCGTACGTGGAGTCGCCCCGGTTGTGGTACATCGTCGGGTCGTTCAGCCAGGCCGGGACCTTGCGGTCGGCGCCGGTGACGGGGGTGCGCGGGAAGGAGCCCGCGTCCACGGCGGGGAACGTCCGCCTCCCGTCGGCGTAGTCGGCGTCGTCGAAGGGGCGGCCGTCCTTCGTCAGGTAGGGGAAGGCGCCCTTGGCGAGGTAGTCGTGGGACTGCTCGCGGTAATCGACCACGTCGGCGGTGTGGTTGGTGATGACGTCGAAGAAGACCTTCATGCCCTTGGCGTGCGCGGCGGCGATGAGGTCGGTGAGGTCCTGGTTGGTGCCGAAGTGCGGATCGACCTGGGTGAAGTCGGTGATCCAGTAGCCGTGATAACCGGCGGAGGCGTCCTTGCCGGTGCCCTGGACCGGCTTGTTCCTGAAGATGGGCGCCATCCAGATGGCGGTGGTGCCCAGGCCCTTGATGTAGTCGAGCCGCCGGGTCAGGCCCTTGAGGTCGCCGCCCTGGTAGAAGCCCTTGTCGGTGGGGTCGTAGCCGGTGCTCAGCCGTGAACCGGTCAGCCCTCCGCGGTCGTTGGCGCGGTCGCCGTTGGCGAACCGGTCGGGCATGACGAAGTAGAACTGCTCACGGGTGTCGTCGTGCCGGGCGGGCTGCGCGGCGAGGGCCGCGTCCGACGGGGGCGCGGGCGGGGCCGCCGCGTGCGCGGCGACGGGCTGCACGAGCGCGGCGGTCAGCGCGGCGACGACGACGGCCGCCGCCCGCCTCCGGCTGGGGGTACGACGCAGGGGGACGCCCCGTGGGGGCGCCGGCCATCTGGGTATCACGAGGGTGAACTCCTAGGGATTACGGCTCTGTTGGGTCCGACCCCACTGCCGCTCGGCCTGGCTTCGCTGCCGGGCGCCCGCTCGGGGACCGTACCCGTGGCGCAAGGGTTGCAGCAAGAGGCGTGAAAGCATCGGCAAGGGATTACAGCCGAGTTGGCCCGGACCACCTCCGCACGGGCGGTGGTCCGGGCCTCCAAGCGCCTCGGAAGAGCCCCGAGAGGACCTCAAGGGACCACGGGACGCCTCAAGGGGGTTGTCAGCAGCTCGACTTGCCCGCGTAGATCGCCAGCGCGGTGTTGCTGCCCAGGGTGGCGGTGAACTGGCCGCTTCCGTTCACGCTCACCGTGGTGTTGTTCTGCACGTTGCAGTACGTCCCGGCGGGCAGTGAGGTCTGGTAGGTGCGGCTGACGCCGCCGCTCTCGTGGTTGATGGCGACGTAGCCCTTGCTGCCGCGCCCGAAGCCGATCGCGTTGTTGCCGTTGTCCCACCAGTTGGTGACGGCCTGGCCCCGGACGGCGTTGCGGAAGGCGACCATCGACTTGATCTCCGGCCAGGCGTGCTGGCACTTCCAGCCGTCCTGCCAGCAGGCGTTCACCTTGCCGCCGTTGGGCGGTCCGGCGTCCGCGTCCGACCACTCGTAGCCGGAGTTGATGTCCGGGGAGCCGTACGGCCAGGCCAGCATGAAGACGTTGGCGAGGGTGTAGTTGGCGCCGGACTTGTAGTTGAGGGTGGAGCCATTGCGCTCGGTGTCGTGGTTGTCCACGAAGACACCCGCGCCGGAACCGGGCAGATAGCCCCACGCCTCACCGAAGTTGCTCAGGTAGGCCAGCTTCTCCGAGGTGAGGACCCGCTTGAGGTCGTAGGCGTACCGGAACTCCTGCACGTCGCCATTGCCGGTGTACTCGCCGGGCTGGACGGCCTCGCCCGCGCCGTAGATGACCTCCTGCTTCCAGTAGGCGGACGGCTTGGTCAGGCGGCTCTTGATGTTGGCCAGGTCCTCGGCGGGGATGTGCTTGGCGGCGTCGATGCGGAAGCCGTCCACGCCGAGGGAGAGCAGGTCGTTCATGTACCCGGCGATGGTCTTGCGGACGTACTCCTCGCCGGTGTCCAGGTCCGCGAGCCCGACGAGTTCGCAGTGCTGCACGTTCCAGCGGTCGGAGTAGTTGCTGACCGGCGCGGTGCAGTCGTCGAAGTCGAACGACGAGTACAGACCGGGGTAGTTGTACTTCGTGTACGACGAGCCGCCGGTGCCGGTGCCGGACCCGGCGGACATGTGGTTGACCACGGTGTCCGCGACGACCTTCACACCGGCGTTGTGGCAGGTGTTCACCATGTTCTGGAAGGCGGTCCGGTCACCGAGCCGCCCGGCGATCTTGTACGACACCGGCTGGTACGACGTCCACCACTGCGAGCCCTGTATGTGCTCGGCGGGCGGGGAGACCTGGACGTATCCGTACCCGGCGGGGCCCAGGGTGCTGGTGCACTCCTTGGCCACGGAGGCGAAGTTCCACTCGAACATCACGGCCGTGACGTCCTTGGTGCCGGGGGGTGCCGCCTGCGCGGCTGTCGGGTACAGGCCCATCGTGGCGGCGGCCGTGAGGGCGGCCAGCGCGGCGGGCAGGGTTCTGCGTGCCATGTGGGGTTCCTTCGTCGTTGAAGGCGGGGAGTGCGGGTTCCGCGTCAAGCACCTTGCCGTTGAAGGTTCTTGCTGAAACCTTGCGGAAACCTTGCGATGGCGCAGATGTTAAAGGCCCGCCGCCCAAAAGGGCAGCGGGCCGGGTGAAGTCGCCGAGGAAATCAGGACGAGATCCCCCAACTCCGCTGCTGTGTCAGGCAGTCGTCCACCAGACGGTGGTGTCGGCGGGCAGCTTGGCCTCGCCGTCCGCCTCGGTCACCTCACCGCTGGCCAGCAGCAGCCGCCCGTACGCCGGGACGGCCACCGAGTCGCCGGTGGTGTTGGCGACGCAGACGAACTCCCCGCGCCGGAAGGCGAGTACGCCCTCGGGGGCGCGCAGCCACTCCACCGCGTCGCCCGCGCCGAGCGCGGGGTGACCGCGGCGCGCGGCGAGCGCGGCCCGGTACAGCTCCAGGGTGGAACCGGCCACCCCGGTCTGCGCCTCGACGCTCAGCGCGGCCCACTCGGCGGGCTGCGGCAGCCAGCTCCCGCCACCGCCGAACCCGTACGACGTGCCGGTGCGGGTCCACGGGATCGGTACCCGGCAGCCGTCGCGGAAGCCGTCCTGACCGGCGCCCCGGAAGAACGCGGGGTCCTGACGGACCTCGTCGGGCAGGTCCACCACGTCCGGCAGCCCGAGTTCCTCGCCCTGGTAGACGTACGCGGAGCCGGGCAGTGCCAGCATCAGCAGGGTGGCGGCGCGGGCGCGGCGCAGGCCGAGCGCGCGGTCACCCGGGGTGCGCAACTGGGTCCCCAGGCCGGGCGGGTTGCCGAAGCGGGTGGCGTGCCGGGTGACGTCGTGGTTGGAGAGCACCCAGGTGGCCGGGGCGCCGACCGGGCGCATCGCGTCCAGGGTGCGGTCGATGACCGCGCGCAGCTCCTCGGCGTCCCATTCGGTGCCCAGGTACTGGAAGTTGAACGCCTGGTGCAGCTCGTCGGGGCGGACGTAGTTCGCGGTCCGCTCGACGGTCGGCGTCCACGCCTCGGCGACGAAGATGCGTTCCCCGGCGTACTCGTCGAGCACGGTGCGCCACTGGCGGTAGATCTCGTGCACGCCGTCCTGGTCGAAGAACGGCATGACATCGTTGCCGAGCAGCTTCAGCTGGTCGTGGCCACCGAGGTCGGGCAGGCCGTCGGCCTTCACCAGGCCGTGCGCCACGTCGATACGGAAGCCGTCCACGCCCATGTCCAGCCAGAACCGCAGGATCGAGCGGAACTCGTCGCCCACGGCCGGGTGTTCCCAGTTGAAGTCCGGCTGCTCGGGCGCGAACAGGTGCAGGTACCAGTCGCCGGGCGTGCCGTCGGGCTCGGTGACCCGCGTCCAGGCGGGCCCGCCGAAGATGGACTCCCAGTCGTTGGGCGGGAGTTCGCCGTCCGTGCCCTTGCCGGGGCGGAAGTGGTAGCGCTCGCGCAGCGGCGAGCCGGGGCCCTCCGCGAGCGCCCGCTTGAACCACTCGTGCTGGTCGGAGGAGTGGTTGGGGACGAGGTCCACGATGACGCGCAGGGCGAGGCCGTGGGCGTCGCGGATCAGCGCGTCGGCGTCCAGCAGGTTGCCGAACATCGGGTCCACGGCACGGTAGTCGGCCACGTCGTAACCGGCGTCGGCCTGCGGGGAGGCGTAGAAGGGGCTGAGCCAGACGGCGTCCACGCCGAGGTCGCGCAGGTACGGCAGGCGGGAGCGCACGCCCTCCAGGTCGCCCATGCCGTCGCCGTCGCTGTCGGCGAAGCTGCGCGGGTAGACCTGGTAGATGACCGCGTCCCGCCACCAGTCGTGGTGCGGGGCGACGACGGCGACGGCGGGTCCGGTGGCCGGGGCTGCAGGGTTCTGCGGGCTCATGGCGTCCTTGCTGCGGTGGGGGTCGGGAGAGAGAACGGGGTGGCTGGGCCTGCGCCCGGACATGCGAGGCGGCCGTGGTGTCAGCGGGGTTGGACGGGACACCACGGCCGCCTACCCGCGCGGGTCAGGTCGCGCGGGAGCCTTGCGTCAGCCCTTGGTGCCGCCTGCGGTGAGGCCGGTGACGAGGTTCTTCTGCACGAGGTAGAAGAAGACCGACACGGGTATCGCGATCAGCACGGCGGTGGCGGCCATCAGGTTGCGCTGCGCGTCGTGTTCGCTGACGAAGCTCTGCAGGCCCACCGCGAAGGTGTACTTGCTGTCGTCCAGCATGAACGTGGACGCGAACGCCACCTCGCCGAAGGCGGTGATGAAGTTGTAGAAGGCGGCGACCGCGAGGCCCGGCTTGGCGAGCGGCAGGATCAGCCGGAAGAAGGTGCCGAACGGCGAGAGACCGTCCACCCGGCCCGCCTCGTCGATCTCGAACGGGATGGTGTCGAAGTACCCCTTGAGCAGCCAGGCGCTGTAGGGCACGGCGGTCGAGCAGTAGACCAGGACCAGTCCGAGGTAGCTGTCGATGAGCTGGAGGTCGGACAGGATCTGGTACATCGGCACGATGAGCACCGCGATGGGGAACATCTGGGTGACCAGCAGGACCCACATCAGCTTGCGGTAGCCGGGGAAGCGCATCCGGGAGACGGCGTACCCGGTGGTGGCCGCGACGAGGACACCGACGACGGTGGTGCCCAGCGACACGATCAGGGAACTCTTCATCCAGTCGAAGAAGCCCGTGTGCTGGAGCACGAACGCGTAGTTGGTGAACGACATCTTCTTCCAGATGCCGCCGGGGTGCAGATAGTCGTCCTTGTCCGGACCGAGGGAGAGGAAGATCAGCCAGACGATCGGGAACAGCGCGATCAGGCTGGCGAGGATCAGCAGGGCGTGCGAGCCGAGCAGGGCGAGCGGGCCGCGGCGGCCCCGGCCGCGTACGGCGCCGGACGGCCGGGGGGCGTCGGTCACCGGAGCGGAGGTCTCGACGGTGGTCGTGGTCATGGGAACTCCTGCCTCAGATCGCGAGCTGCTGGTCGTTGCGGTTCAGCCAGCGACGGTAGAACGAGGTGAAGACGACGAGGACGGCCAGCAGCAGGATGCCGTAGGCGGCCGATCCCGCGAAGTCACGCGGCTGCTGTCCGAAGCCCAGGTAGTACGCCCAGGTCACCAGGATCTGCGCGTCGGGCGCGGTGTTGCCGAACAGCAGGAAGATCACCGCGAACTGGTTGAACGTCCAGATGATGCCGAGCAGCACCACGGTGGAGCTGACCGAGCGCAGGCCGGGCAGGGTCACGTGCCGGAACTGCTGCCAGGCCGTGGCGCCGTCCATCTCGGCCGCCTCGTAGAGCGTGCTGTCGATGGACTGGAGGCCGCCGAGCAGGGAGACCATCATGAACGGGACACCGCACCAGGTGTTGACCATGATGGCGGCGAACCGCTGCCAGAACGTGTCCTCCAGCCACAGCGGCTGGGGCAGATGCAGCGTGTGCAGCGCGGAGTTGATGATGCCGCCGTCCGCGAGCATGAAGCGCCAGCCGAAGACGGTCACGAAGGTGGGCACGGCCCACGGAAGAATGAGGATCAGCCGGTACAGGGTCCGCCCGCGCATCTTCTGGTTGAGCAGCAGGGCGAGGCCGAGGCCGATGCAGTAGTGCAGGGTGACGCAGAGCGCGGTCCAGACGACGGTCCAGACGAAGTGCGACCAGAAGCGGTCGTACGAGGTCGGGCCGAACAGGATGTCCTTGTAGTTGTCCAGGCCGATGAACTTGTACGTGGCGTCGATGTGGTTGACGCCGATCGTGCGCGCGGTGTTGAGGCTGTTGGCGTCGGTGAGCGTCAGGTACAGGCCGTACACCAGGGGGTACAGCACCAGCACCCCGAGCACGATCACCACCGGCGCGATCATCGCGTACGCGTACCAGTACCGCTGGTACCCGTTCTTCACGCGCTGCCCCAGACCTGGCCGCTGCGGCGCGCGGTCACCGCGGGGTTTGCCGGTCGCGCGGTCGATGGCGACTGTCATGGTTCGACACCTTCGGAAGAGTTCAGGGAGCGGGGCGGGCGCGGACCCGGTGGCCGCCGGACCCTTCCCCCCCTTGCGGGAGGGTCCGGCGGCCACCGGCGGGCATCACTTGCTGAAGTCGGGCACCAGCTTGGCGATGGCCAGTTCGGCGTTGTTCAGGCCCTTGTCCAGCGGCTCCTTGCCACCGGCGATCTTCGGCAGCTCGGTGTCGAGCGGCCCCCACAGGGAGCTGTACTCGGGCAGCGCCGGGCGCGGCTGAGCGGCGGAGAGCACGCCCTGGTAACCGGCGATGCCGGGGTCGGCCTTGACGGCGGAGGTGTAGGCGTCGCCGCGGGTCGGCAGCGTGGAGTTCTTCAGGGCGATGGTCTCCTGGGACTTCGCCGAGGTCATGAAGTTGACGAACTTCAGCGCGGCGGCCTGGTGGGCCTTGTCCGAACCGGCGTAGACCGAGAGGTTGTGGCCGCCGGTCGGGGCGCCCGCCTTGCCGGTGGAACCGGCCGGGACGGGGGCGATGCCGAGGTTCTTCTTGTCGGCGAACGCGGTGCCCTTGTAGAAGTTGGTGATCTCCCACGGGCCCTGGACGATCGCGGCGACCTTGCCGTTGACGAACGCGTCCTGGATGTGGGCGTAGGCGTCCGCGGTGGTGTCGGCCTTGTGCAGGCCCTTGCCGGAGAACGTGCTCAGCCAGGTGCCGTACGCCTTCTTGGCGGCGGGCGAGTCCACGGTGATCTTCTTGGCGGCGGCATCGACGGTGTCGGTGCCCTCGCCGTAGAGGAAGGACTGCGCGTAGTACGCCTGGGTGGAGCCCCAGTAGCCGGCCACCCCGGTCTTGGCCTGGACCTTGGCGGCGTCGGCCTTCAGCTCGTCCCAGCTCTTCGGCGCGTCGGTGATCCCGGCCTTCTGGAACAGGGCCTTGTTGTAGACGAGCGCGAGGGTGTCGGTGACCAGCGGCACGCCGTAGGTCTTGCCCTCGTACTGGGCCTGCTTGATCAGGTTCGGCTCGAACTTGGCCTGGTCCCCGAGGGCCTCGGTGCCGTCCAGCGGCAGGAAGTAGCCCTTCTTGGCGAACGCGGGGGTCCAGCCGACCTCGGAACGCAGCACGTCCGGGGCGCCCTTGGAGCCTGCGGCGGTGTCGAACTTGTTCTGCGCCTGGTCGAAGGGCACGTTGACGTACTTGACCTTGATGTCCTTGTGGGCAGCCTCGAACTGCTGGACCAGGGCCTTGTAGGTCGGCGCCTCATTGGTGGCGTTGGACGTGTCCCACCAGGTGATGGTGGTCGGGCCGGCCGCCTTGCCGCCGTCGTCGTCGCTCCCGCCGCACGCCGTCGCCGCGAGGGCGAGGGACGCCACCAGGGCGGAGGCCGCTATGCCACGCCGCATGAGTTCTCCTTGAGGGTTGAGCCCGTGGGACGCGGGGGCGGTCCCGACCGCCGTCCCGCTGTCGTGCCGACTGCGCCGTTGCGGCGGCCGGGCGACACGGAACGTAACAGCGATGCAAGGCTTGCGAAAGACCTTGCAGAAAAAAAGTGCAAGAGAGCCCAGAGGTTACCGTGTCGTGACCCGTCCTAGACCGCGCCGAAACCGGATTCCTCCGCCGGTCGGCGGGGCGGCGGCCACTTGTGCAAGACTCTGCAAGGACTTGCCGCACGCGCCTCCGCGGGGACGATCTCCCTTGCGGGCGGGGCCGCGGGGTCCGGGGCGCCCGTATTCGGGGAGCCCGGTGGGCCCGTCACACCGAGGGCCCGGACCACCATCACCAGGGACTCAACCAGGGGCGAGGAGCGCGATGTCGCAGCAACCCACGGGCCGTCCGGCCGTCCGCGCACGGCGTCCCGCCGGTGGGCAGGGCGGTCCGCGGCCGGTACAGTCCGGTCCCGTGACCACACGGCTCGCGGACATCGCCGCGCAGGCGGGGGTGAGCGAAGCGACCGTCAGCCGGGTCCTCAACGGGAAGCCGGGCGTCGCCGCCACCACCCGCCAGTCCGTCCTGGCCGCGCTGGACGTGCTCGGCTACGAGCGTCCGGTCCGGCTGCGGCAGCGCAGCGAGGGCCTGGTCGGGCTGATCACGCCCGAGCTGGAGAACCCCATATTCCCCGCGCTCGCCCAGGTCATCGGCCAGGCGCTGACCCGGCAGGGCTACACCCCGGTGCTCGCCACCCAGACCCCCGGCGGCTCCACCGAGGACGAGCTGACGGAGATGCTGGTGGACCGGGGCGTCGCCGGGATCATCTACGTCTCCGGACTGCACGCCGACACCACCGCCGACATGCAGCGCTACGAGCGGCTGCGCGCGCAGGGCGTCCCCTTCGTGCTGGTGGACGGCTTCTCGCCGAAGGTGCAGGCGCCGTTCATCTCCCCCGACGACCGCGCCGCGATGTCCCTCGCGGTGACGCATCTGGTGTCGCTCGGGCACACCCGGATCGGGCTGGCGCTCGGCCCGAAGCGGTTCGTGCCGGTGCAGCGCAAGATCGAGGGCTTCGTACGGGCCGTGCAGGAGCAGCTCGGCATGCCCGCCACGCAGGTCGAGACCGACCTCGTACAGCACTCGCTGTACACCCTGGAGGGCGGTCAGGCCGCCGCCGCCGCGCTGATCGGGCGGGACTGCACGGCGGTGGTGTGCGCGAGCGACATGATGGCGCTCGGCGCGATACGCGCCGCCCGGCAGCTCGGTCTCGACGTGCCGCGCGACATCTCCGTGGTCGGCTTCGACGACTCGCCGCTGATCGCGTTCACCGACCCGCCGCTCACCACGGTCCGCAAGCCGGTCCCGGCGATGGGGCAGGCGGCCGTGCGCACCCTGCTGGAGGAGGTCGGCGGCACGCCCGCCCCGCACAGCGAGTTCGTCTTCATGCCGGAGCTGGTCGTGCGCGGCTCGACCGCCTCGGCGCCCGGCGGACGCCACTGACCCTCCCGCACCGGGCGCGCCCCGGCCTCCCGGCGGCGCGGACGTGCGGGCCCGGTCCGGCCTTGGGATGATCGGGCGGGGAACCCTTTTCTGGCAGACTCTGTGGCTATGAGTGACTCCGCCGTGACAGATCCGGAACGCCGCTCGGCAGTGGCCGTTCCGCGGACCGTCACGGGCGGGGGCCCGGGAGGCGCGCCGCACCGGCGCGGCCGCCCGCGCCGGCCCCGGCTGTGGTTCGAGATCCTGCTGATCGCGGTGAGTTACTGGACGTACTCCCTGATCCGCAACGCCGTCCCCGAGCAGAAGGCGGCGGCCCTGCGCAACGCCGACCGGCTGTGGGCGCTGGAGCACCGGCTCGGCATCGCCGTCGAGAGCTCCGTCAACCACGCGGTGGATTCCGTGACATGGCTGATCGTCGGCATGAACTACTACTACGCCACCCTGCACTTCGTCATCACCGTCGGCGTGCTGGTGTGGCTGTACCACTGGCACCCCGGCCGGTACGCGGCCACCCGGCTGGTGTTGTTCGCCACCACCGGCGTCGCCCTGCTCGGCTACTACCTCTTCCCGCTCGCCCCGCCCCGGCTGATGAACGGCGGCCACTTCGTGGACACCGTGATGGTCCACCACACCTGGGGCTCGATGGCCTCCGGCGACCTCAAGCACCTGTCCAACCAGTACGCGGCGATGCCGTCCATGCACATCGGCTGGTCCCTGTGGTGCGGGCTGACGGTCTTCGCGCTCGCCTCGGTGCCGTGGGTACGGGTGCTGGGGCTGCTCTACCCCGCGCTGACCCTGGTGGTGATCGTCGCCACCGCCAACCACTTCTGGCTGGACGCGGTCGGCGGGGCGCTCTGCCTCACCTTCGGCTTCGCCGTCGCCCGGCTCTGGTACGGGAGGCCGCCGTACGCGTTGCCGCGGGTGCCGGTACGGGAACGGGATCACGCATCCGCGTAGAACAGGTCCTCCACCACCGTGCGGGCCCTGCGGGCCGTACGACGGTACGCGTCCAGCATGTCGCCCGCGTGACCGGGACCGAAGCCCAGGTAGCGGCCGACGGCGGCCAGGTCGCGGGGCTCGGTGGGGAAGGTGTCCCCGGCCCGGCCGCGTACCAGCATGACCGCGCCGCGCACCCGGGTCGCCAGCACCCACGCCTCGTCCAGTACGGCCGCGTCCTCGGCGGCGATCAGCCCGGCCGCGTGCGCCGCCGCCAGTGCCTCGCGGGTGCGGGTGGTGCGCAGGCCGGGGAGTTCGCGGCCGTGCCGCATCTGCATCAGCTGGACCGTCCACTCCACGTCCGACAGGCCGCCGGGGCCGAGCTTGGTGTGCAGCTTGGGGTCCGCGCCGCGCGGCAGCCGCTCCGACTCCATGCGCGCCTTCAGCCTGCGGATCTCTCGCACCGCGTCGTCGCTGAGCCCCGCCTCGGGGTAGCGCAGCGGGTCGATCAGCTCGACGAAGCGGGCGGCGAGGTCCGCGTCACCGGCCACCGGCTCGGCCCGCAGCAGCGCCTGCGACTCCCAGACCAGGGACCAGCGGCGGTAGTACGCCTCGTACGAGGTCAGGGTGCGCACCAGCGGGCCCGTCCTGCCCTCGGGGCGCAGGTCGGCGTCGATCAGCAGCGGCGGGTCGGCGCTGGGGAGCTGGAGCAGCCGGCGCATCTCCGCGACCACCTTGTTGGCGGCGGCCGACGCCTCCTGCTCGGAGACGCCCTCGCGCGGCTCGTGCACGAACAGCACGTCGGCGTCGGAGCCGTAGCCGAGTTCGTTGCCGCCGAAGCGGCCCATGCCGATCACCGCGAACCGGGTCGGCAGCGTGTCGCCCCAGTTCGCCCGGACCACCGCGCGCAGCGTGCCCGCGATGGTCGCCGCCGTCAGGTCGGACACCGCCCCTCCGACCCGGTCCGCGAGCGCGCCCGCGTCCGCCTCGGCGGGCGTCGTCTCCGTGCCGTACGAGGAGACGATGTCGCCCGCCGCCGTACGGAACAGCTCCCGGCGCCGCACCCCGCGCGCCGCCGTCACACCCTGCTCCGCGTTCTCCGCCCGGCCGACCGCCGCCAGCACCTCCTGCTCCAACTGGGCGCGCGGGCGCGGCCGTAGCCCTCCCCCGACGCCGTCGCCGAGCAGCGCGACCGCCTCCGGGGCGCGCATCAGCAGGTCCGGCGCGAGGCGGCCCGCCGACAGCACGCGGGCCAGGTTCTCGGCCGCCGCGCCCTCGTCGCGCAGCAGCCGCAGGTACCAGGGGGTCTTGCCGAGCGCGTCGGAGACCTTCCGGAAGTTCAGCAGGCCCGCGTCGGGGTCGGCGGAGTCCGCGAACCAGCCGAGCATCACCGGGAGCAGCGTCCGCTGGATCGCCGCCTTGCGGCTCACCCCGGAGGCCAGCGCCTCCAGGTGGCGCAGGGCCGCGGCCGGGTCCGCGTACCCGAGCGCGACCATCCGTTCGCGGGCCGCGTCCGGACGCAGCCGGGCCTCACCGGTGGCGAGCTGCGCGAAGGCGTCCAGCAGCGGCCGGTAGAACAGCTTCTCGTGCAGCCGCCGTACGACACCGGTGTGCCGTTTCAGCTCGCGCTGGAGGCCGGTCTCCGGGTCGGTGCGCAGGCCGAGGGAGCGGCCGAGGCGGCGGAGGTCGGCGTCCGCCTCCGGGACGAGGTGGGTGCGGCGCAGGCGGTACAACTGGATGCGGTGCTCCAGCGTGCGCAGGAAGCGGTACGCCTCGTCCAGCCGGGCGGCGTCCTCGCGGCCCACGTAGCCGCCCGCCGCCAGTGCCTGGAGGGCGTCCAGGGTGGTGCCGCTGCGGAGGGTGGGGTCGGTGCGGCCGTGCACCAGCTGGAGCAGCTGTACGGCGAACTCGACGTCCCTGAGGCCGCCGGGGCCGAGTTTCAGTTCCCGGTCGATCTCCGCCGCCGGGATGTTCTCGACGACGCGTCGGCGCATCTTCTGTACGTCCGCGACGAAGTTCTCGCGTTCCGCCGCCGCCCAGACCAGGGGGTCGAGCGCCTCCGTGTACGCCCGGCCGAGTTCCGCGTCGCCCGCCACCGGGCGGGCCTTCAACAGCGCCTGGAACTCCCAGGTCTTCGCCCAGCGCTGGTAATACGCCAGGTGGCTGCTCAGGGTGCGGACGAGGGGGCCGTTGCGGCCCTCCGGGCGGAGGTTGGCGTCCACCGGCCAGATGGAACCCTCGACGGTGGTCTCCGAGCAGATCCGCATCATGCGGGACGCCAGGCGGGTCGCCGCCTTCAGCGCCTTCGTCTCGTCGGCGCCCTCCCGGGGCTCCCCCACGAAGATCACGTCCACGTCGGAGACGTAGTTCAGCTCGTGGCCGCCGCACTTGCCCATCGCGATCACGGCGAGGCGGCCGAGGGCCGCGTCCTGCGGGGCTTCTTCCTCGGCGAGGCCGAGTGCCGCTCGGAGGGTGGCCGTGGCGAGGTCCGCGAGTTCCGCCGCCGTCTGGGCCAGGTCCGTGGTGCCGCATACGTCTCTCGCGGCGATGGAGAGGAGGCAGCGGCGGTACGCGACGCGGAGGTTCACCGGGTCGGTGGCCTCCGCGAGTCCTCTCTCGAACTCCTCCAGGCCGGGGTGGAGGTCCCTCGGTTCGTAGGTGACCAGCGCCTGCCAGTCGGCGGGGTGGCGGGCGAGGTGGTCGGCGAGGGCCTCGGAGGCGCCGAGGACGCCGAGGAGGCGGTCGCGGAGCGGTTTCGACGCGATCAGGGTGTCGAGGAGCTCGCGGCGGGCGGGGTGTTCGGGCTGCGCCTCCAGGAGGCGGACCAGTCCGTGCAGGGCCAGGTCCGGGTCCGCCGTCGCGCCGAGCGCCTCCAGGAGTACCGGGTCGTCCCGGACCTCGCTGAGTTCGGGGCCGTCGAGCAGGCGCTCCGCCGCGGAGGGGTCCGTGAAGCCGTGGCGGAGCAGGCGCGTGAAGGTGCTGCTTCTGCGGCCCGGCGTCATGGGGTGCCTCCGCGGTGTGTCCGGTGAGTGTCCTGGCCAGAGCCTAGTGGGTGGGTATGCCCGCGGCGCATCCGTCGGGCCCGTCGCGGCTTGGGGTGCGTGTCCGGGGTGCGGTGCGCGTGCTGGGTGCCTGCGGCGCATCTCTCCCTGTCGTCTCGGTTGCGGTAGCGCCTACCGGCTGTCGTGGGTCGGGGCCGCCCCGGGTCATCTCCGTCCTCGGTCCGGCGACCACGTCGGGTCCACGCGGGCCCCTGTTGTACGCCGGACTCTGCGGGCGGAGACAACCCGGCCCGTCCCCTTTCCGCCGTACGCGGCCGGAGGCGCCCCTCACCGAGTCCGATGAGTTCCGCTCCGGGCCTCTCCTTTACGACCCCGGAGCTCGGCAACTTGGCTTCTCAGCCGCACAGTTCACCCTCTCTTCATCTGCCGGGTGGCGTGGAGAGCTGGAAGGGATTTTTGGCGTGGGCATGATCTGACGGCAACGTCGCTTTCTCTTCCGGAGGTTGATGTGTTCCGTCGTGCCCGTACTGTCGTGGCGTCGGCCGCCGCTCTTGCCGTTGGTGCGGTGGGGTTGTGGGTCGGGGTCGGGGGTGAGGCCGCGCAGGCGGCGGGGGCCGTGCCGACGCCGGACCATGTGGTGGTCGTGGTGATGGAGAACCACGCGTACAGCCAGGTGATCGGGTCGTCCAGCGCGCCGTATCTGAACTCGCTGAAGAGCGGGGGCGCCAACCTCAGTCAGTCGTTCGGGATCACGCACCCCAGTCAGCCCAACTACTTCGCGCTGTTCTCGGGTTCGACGCAGGGGATCACCGATGACGGGTGCTACACGGCCGGGTTCTCTTCGGCCCCGAATCTCGCCTCCGAGCTGATCGCCGCGGGGAAGACCTGGGGGAGTTACAACGAGACGCTGCCCAGTCAGGGGTCCACGACCTGTAGCAGCGGGAACTACGCGCGCAAGCACAACCCGTGGTTCGGGTTCGCCAATGTGCCGACTTCGAGCGCGAAGACGTTCGCTCAATTCCCCTCGGACTTCAGCACGTTGCCGCGGGTCTCGTTCGTGACGCCGAACCTGTGCAGCGACATGCACGACTGCTCGGTGGGCACCGGTGACACCTGGCTGAAGAACAACCTGAGCGCGTACGCCAGTTGGGCCAGGACGCACAACAGTCTGCTGGTCGTCACGTTCGACGAGGACAACCGGCTGAGCGGGAACCGGATTCCGACGGTGCTGTACGGACAGCCGGTGGCGGCGGGGTCGTCTTCGGGGACGACGTACAACCACTACGACCTGCTGCGCACCCTGGAGGACCTGGCCGGGCTGGGCACGCACGCCGGGAACGCGGGCTCCGCCAAGGACATCACTGGCGTCTGGGCGTCCTGACGTGTACGTAGCGGACAGCCGCGCGTCCGTGGACGGTGCCGTCCGGCCCGCTGTGGCCGGGCGGCGCCGTGCCGCGCTCGCGCCCACCGTGCTGGCCCTCGGCTCGGTCAGCCTGATCACCGACGTCTCCTCGGAGATGGTCACCGCCGTACTGCCGTTGTACCTGGTCGGCGGGCTCGGCCTGTCGCCGCTCGGGTTCGGGCTGCTCGACGGGATCTACAACGGGTTCTCCGCCGTCGTCCGGCTCGCCGGAGGGCATCTCGCCGACCGGGGCGGCGGGCGGCACAAGTGGGTCGCGGGGGCGGGGTACGGGCTGTCCGCGCTGTGCAAGCCGCTGCTGCTCGTCGTGCACACCCTCACCCCGATCGGCCTCGTCCTCGCCCTGGACCGGACCGGCAAGGGGCTGCGGACCGCGCCCCGCGACGCGCTGATCTCGCTGTCCTCGGCACCCGAGGCGCGCGGGCGGGCCTTCGGGGTGCACCGGGCGATGGACACCGCCGGTGCGCTGATGGGGCCGCTGGCCGCGTTCCTGATCCTGCGGGCCACCGTGGACGGGTACGACGCGGTGTTCACCGTCAGCTTCTGTGTGGCCGTACTCGGTGTACTGGTCCTCGTGCTGTTCGTGCCGGGCGGGAAGGGTGATCGTCAACTTCCGTCCGAGCGGCCCACGTTGGCCGCCGCCCTGGGGCTGCTGCGCGGGCGGGAGGTGCGGCGGGTCGCGGTGTGCGCGCTGCTGCTGGGGCTGGCCACCGTCAGCGACTCGTTCGTCTTCCTGCTGCTCCAGCGGCGACTCGGCGTCCCCGACCGCTGGTTCGCGCTGCTGCCGCTCGGTACGGCCGCCGCGTTCCTGCTGCTCGCCGTGGCGCTGGGGCGGCTCGCTGACCGGGTCGGCCGGTGGAACGTGTTCCTCGGCGGGCACGCGGCCCTGCTCGCCGCGTACCTGCTGCTGCTCGGCCCGTGGCGGGGCACCGCGCTGCCGTACGTGGTGCTCGCGCTGCACGGCTGTTTCTACGCCGCCACGGACGGGGTGCTGATGGCCGCCGCGTCGGCGGGGGTGCCGGAGGCGCTGCGGTCGTCGGGGCTGGCCGTCGTGCAGACCGGGCAGGCGCTCGCCCGGTTCGCCTGCTCGCTGCTGTTCGGCGCGGCCTGGACCGTGTGGGGCGACCGGGCGGCCCTCGCCGGGGCGGTGGGCGCGCTGGTGGTGGGCGCCGCGTTCGCCCTGGTCCTGCGCCCGCGCGACGGACGGGAGGTCGTTTCGTGACCGTACGCCGTCGTGTGCTGGTGCTCGCCGCCGCGTTCGTGGTGCTGGCCGCCGCCGGGGTCTTCTCCGTGCTGCACGCCTCCGCGCGTGCCGAGCGGCGGGACCACGTCCAGGGCGTCGGGCCCCGCGTGTCGGCGGGCGCGGTGTCGCTCGCGGGCGGCGGGCCCGCGCGGATGGTGTTCCGGAACATGGCGTGGGGGCCGCACCGCGACGAGCTGAGCAGCGTACCCGCGTCCGATCCCGGTGGCCCGCGTACCGCGTCGGGCGTCAAGTGCCTTCGTTTTTACGCCGCTTCGGGCACCGGTGTCTGTCTCCAGGCGGTGCGCGGGGCGGTCTCCGACACCTACCGCGCGCTGGTCCTCGACTCCCGGCTGCGTACCGTACGCCGCTACGACGTGCCCGGCATCCCCTCGCGGGCGCGGGTCTCCCCCAGCGGGCACCTCGTCGCCTGGACGGCGTTCGTGGGCGGCGACTCGTACGCGGGGACGGACTTCTCGACGCGCGCGGAGATCGCGGACGTGCGCACGGGTGAGCTGATCGCCTCGCTGGAGTCGTTCCGGGTGGTGCTGGGCGGCAAGCCGTACCACGCGGCCGACGTGAACTTCTGGGGCGTGACCTTCGCCGGGGACGACCGCACGTTCTACGCGACGCTCGCCACGAAGGGGCGTACGCATCTGGTGCGGGGCGATCTGCGGACGCGGACGGTCACGGCGGTGCACGACAACGTGGAGTGCCCGTCGCTGTCCCCCGACGGCTTGCGCGTCGCGTACAAGAAGCGGGTTGCCGGGCTGCCCGCCGACGCACCCTGGCGGCTGTACGTCCTCGACCTGCGGACGATGCGCGAGACTCCGCTGGCCGAGACCCGCAGCGTGGACGACCAGGCCGTCTGGGCGGCCGCGGACACCCTCGTCTACGCCCTCCCCGGCGACTTCGGCGCCGACCTGCACCGGGTCCCGGCGGACGGGTCCGGCAGACCGGAGCGGATCGCGGCCTCGGCGGTGTCGCCCGCGTTCCTGGGCTGAGGGATCGCCGCGCCGGTGCCACAGTGGACGTATGGACGGACTGCTGGCGCGAGGACGGGTCGCCACCCGGCTGCCCGCGCGGGATCTGGAGCGGGCCCGGCGCTTCTACGCCGAGGTGCTGGGGCTGGAGCCGGTGGACGAGCGGCCCGGTGGGCTGCTGTACCGCTGCGGGGGTGTGGACTTCGTGGTCTTCCGGTCCACCGGCGCCTCCCCCGGCACCTTCACGCAGATGGCGTTCGAGGTGGCCGACATCGAGGCGGTGGTCGCGGAGTTGCGGGCGCGGGGTGTCGCCTTCGAGGAGGTCGATTCCCCCGGCTTCCGCACCCAGGACGGCATCGCGGAGATCGAGGGCAACTACCCGAGCAAGGGAGCGCGGGGCGAGCGGGGCGCCTGGTTCCACGACAGCGAGGGGAATCTGCTGGGGGTGGGGGAACTCCTGTACTGAGCGAGGGCGTTGGGGCTGAGCGGGGGCGTTGGGGGCGTCGGGCGGGGAACCGGTCGGCCCGTTCCGCCGTCTCCGGGGGCGGGAGCCACGGGGGCTCCGCTCCGAGGGGGAACACCATGTCGTCGCTACGAGGTCCTTTCGCGCTCGCCGGGTGCGTGCTGGTGTCGGCCGTGCTGGTCGCGGGGTGCGGCACGGGCGGTTCGTCGTCCGCGCGGCACACGGCGGCGGGTCCTGCGGCACGCCCCGCGTCGCACACCTCGGCGGCCGTGACCACCCCGGCGGTCACCCCGGCCGATGTCCGTACGGCGCCCTCGCTCGACGGGGTCGCGGCGGCGAAGGGGGCCGGGCTCACCCAGGGCCACCGCTACTCGATCGCCCGGGGCTACCGTCCCGGCCGCACCCTCGTGGTCGAGGTCAACTGCCTCGGCCCCGGCACCCTCACCGTCCGCACCGGCCACGACACCAGCTTCCGCGCGCCTTGCCGACCCGGGGAATCCAGCCCCCTCCGCAACGAATACCCCGTCCACGGCTCCCCCGCCACCGCCGCCGTCCTCCACTTCACGGCCGACCCGGACGTGACGTACTCCTTCGCGGCGGGCTGGACGAACGGCCCTGCGGAGGGCTAGCGAGGGGCATCCGCAGGGTGGGGGGACTGTTCCGTCGGCCCGGCTCCACGCCGAGGCGCTCCTTCTCGTGCGGCAACCCGTTTGTCGTCGAGCAGGTCGAGATCGAAGGCACCCTCGGCCGCGGCGGCCCGGAGGCGGACGAGCGCCAGGGCCCGCCTGCGATACTCCAGCACTTCGCGCAGAGCGGTGTTCACGGTGTCCTTCTTGGTGCTGGTCCCGAGGGCCTGCGCGACGTCCGCGAGCAGTTCGTCATCGAGATCGATCACTGTGCGACTCATCCACCACACCTCCCGATATATCAAGCGCACCATCGAGTATGTACGCGGTTGCGCCGCGTGTGGACACAGAAGGGGCCACCGGAAATCCCGGTGACCCCCGGCCCTGCGGAACAGGCCCGCTACAGCACCGGCAGGTTCTTGCGGAGCTCGAACGCCGTGACCTCGCTGCGGTACTCCTCCCACTCCGACTTCTTGTTGCGGAGGAAGAAGTCGAAGACGTGCTCGCCGAGGGTCTCGGCGACGAGGTCGCTGCGCTGCATGAGGGCGAGGGCCTCGCCGAGGTTCTGCGGGAGGGGTTCGATGCCCATCGCGCGGCGCTCGGCGTCGGAGAGGGCCCAGACGTCGTCCTCGGCGCCCGGCGGAAGCTCGTAGCCCTCCTCGATGCCCTTGAGACCGGCGCCGAGGAGGAGGGCGTAGGCGAGGTAGGGGTTGGCGCCGGAGTCGAGGGAGCGGACCTCGACGCGGGCGGAGCCGGTCTTGCCGGGCTTGTACATGGGGACGCGGACCAGCGCGGAGCGGTTGTTGTGGCCCCAGCAGATGTACGAGGGTGCCTCGCCGCCCGCGCCCGCGGTGCGCTCGGAGCCGCCCCAGATCCGCTTGTAGGAGTTGACCCACTGGTTGGTGACGGCGGAGATCTCCGCCGCGTGCCGCAGCAGACCGGCGATGAAGGAACGCCCGACCTTGGAGAGCTGGAACTCGGCGCCGGATTCGTAGAAGGCGTTCCGGTCGCCCTCGAACAGCGAGAGGTGGGTGTGCATACCGCTGCCGGGGTGCTCGGAGAACGGCTTCGGCATGAACGTGGCCTGCACCCCCTGCTCCAGCGCGACCTGCTTCATGACCAGCCGGAACGTCATGATGTTGTCGGCGGTGGACAGCGCGTCGGCGTACCGCAGGTCGATCTCCTGCTGGCCGGGGGCGCCCTCGTGGTGCGAGAACTCCACCGAGATGCCCATCGACTCCAGCATGGTGATCGCCTGGCGGCGGAAGTCCATGCCGACGTTGGTCGGGGTGTGGTCGAAGTACCCGGAGTTGTCGGCCGGGGTCGGCCGGGAGCCGTCCAGCGGGCGGTCCTTGAGCAGGAAGAACTCGATCTCCGGGTGGGTGTAGAAGGTGAAACCCAGGTCGGAGGTGCGGGCCAGGGCGCGCTTGAGGACGTAGCGCGGGTCCGCGAAGGACGGGGAGCCGTCCGGCATCAGGATGTCGCAGAACATCCGGGCCGTGCCGGGGGTCTCCGCGCGCCAGGGCAGGACCTGGAACGTGGCGGGGTCCGGCTTGGCGATCATGTCGGACTCGTAGACGCGGGCGAAGCCCTCGATGGCGGAGCCGTCGAAGCCGATGCCCTCGTCGAACGCCTGCTCCAGCTCGGCCGGGGCCACGGCGACGGACTTGAGGAAGCCCAGCACGTCCGTGAACCACAGCCGTACGAACCGGATGTCGCGCTCCTCCAAGGTCCGGAGCACGAACTCCTGCTGCTTGTCCATCTTCCGCTTCCCCATCCTTGCTGGTCAGGCCGCCTCCGCCGCCAGGTGCCGGGTGGCGGTCGGGCACCCGAGCATCCCACCACAACACGGTTTCACCCGCGTTGCGTGCCTGGTTCGGGCCGGCGTCCACGGCCCGAAGGCCCGTCGTACGGCAGGTGTACCGCTGCTACTGCTCTGCGCCCCATCTTGCCCGCTCGGCGCCGTCTGTGTAATGGCCGAGGCCGTGGGCGGTGCCCGGCGCTCCGGGCTCACGGGGCCGACCCACGGCACCGGGGCGCACGGCCCCTACAGTCCCGCGCCCCCACCGTTTACGATCAGCGGGCCCCACCGCCCCGTCCACCCCACCGCGAAGGACATGCCTCATGGGTTCCGGCAAGAGCACCAGCACCACCGGGCGCCAGGCGCGCATAGAGGAGATGCGGCGCGCGGACCGGGCCCGCGAGCGGCGCAACCGGGTTCTGGTGATCGCCGCGTCCGTGGTGGTCGTGGCCGGTCTGGTCGTGGGCGGGACCGTGCTGGTGCGCCAGAACACGGACGGCGGCTCCGGTACGAAGGACTCGGCGGCCGGTGACGCCAAGGGCGGCGGCACCTCCGGGGACTCCGGGCACTTCACCACCGGCACGGACGGCGTGCGGGAGTGGTCCGGCAAGCTGTCCCGGAACCACGTGACGACCAAGGTGGCGTACCCGATGCACCCGCCCGTCGGCGGCAACCACAACCCGGTCTGGCTGAACTGCAACGGCGACGTCTACCGGGCCGCCGTGCCCGAGGTGAACGCGGTGCACTCGCTGGAGCACGGCGCGGTGTGGGTGACGTACACCGACAAGGCGGCGCGGGCGGACGTGGCCGCGCTCGCGGACAAGGTGAAGGCGACGCCGTACTCCCTGATGAGCCCGTACGCGGACCAGGACGCGCCGCTGACGCTGTCGGCGTGGGGGCACCAGGTGGCCGTGAAGAGCGCGAAGGACCCCGAGGTGGACAAGTTCTTCGCCGCGTACGTCCAGGGCGACCAGACCCCGGAGCCGGGGGCGTCCTGCACGGGCGGGGTCATGAAGTGAGCCTCGGGGACACGACGGACGCGGGCCGGTGCGCCGGACGGGTGAGGGCGGGGCGGCGATGAGGCGCGGGTTCGCCGGATGGGCGGCCGGGGTGGCCGCCGCCGTGCTGGTCGCGGGCGGCGCGGTGACGTACGCGGTCGCGGAGGACGGCGGCTCGGGTGCGCCGGTCCCGGCCGCGGAGTCGGCGGACGCCGGGTTCGCGCGGGACATGGCGGTGCACCACCAGCAGGCGGTGGAGATGTCGTACATCGTGCGGGACCGCACGCGGGACGCGGAGGTGCGGCGGCTCGCGTACGACATCGCGCAGACCCAGGCCAACCAGCGCGGGATGCTGCTGGGCTGGCTGGACCTGTGGGGGCGGCCGAAGGTGTCGGCGAAGCCGCCGATGACGTGGATGGGCATGGGCGACATGCCGCCGGGACAGGACGGCGCGCTGATGCCGGGCATGGCGACGAACACCGAGTTGAAGAAGCTGGGCACGCTCAACGGGCGTGCGGCGGAGGTCTTTTACCTCCAGTTGATGACCGAACACCACAGGGGCGGGGTGCACATGGCGTCCGCGTGCGCGGCGCGCTGCACGGTTCCGGCGGAGAAGCGGCTGGCGAGCGGGATGGTCCAATCCCAGTCGTCCGAGATCGAGTTGATGGCCGGAATGCTCAAGGCACGAGGTGCGCAAGCCCGTCCGTAACACCGCTCTGCGGAACAACGGGCCAAATCGCCCTACTCATCGGTTACTTGAACGTCTCTTGACCCTTCCGTTCCCCTGACATGAACGGATCATCGCAAGAGTTGCCCCCATCGTGTGATCCGTCCTCGGGCCGACGCCGCCGCGGGTCCGTGCCGACCGCACGACGTACGCACCACTACATGCATGCGCAACGCATCGCAGGGGGTTACATGAGAACCAATCGCGCCACTGTGCGCGCCGGTGTGAGCATGGCGGCGACGCTGCCCATGATCGCGGGCGCGCTGGCGCTCGGCATACCCGCGGCGCACGCCGCGGGTACGTCGGCCCGTCACGCCATCGCCGGTACCAAGCCGACGTGGGCGACCGCCAAGGCCGACAAGGGTGCCACCGCGAACAGCGCGCAGGTCTCCGCGCGGGTCTACCTCGCCGGTAAGGACGCGGCCGGGCTGGCCGCCTACGCCAAGGCCGTCTCCGACCCGTCGTCGGCGTCGTACGGCAAGTACCTGAGCGCCAAGGAGTCCAAGGCGCGCTTCGGGGCCACCACCGCGCAGGTCAAGGCGGTCACGTCCTGGCTGAAGTCGGCCGGTCTGAAGGTCACCGGGGTCACCGCGCACTACGTCGCCGTCTCCGGTGATGTCGCCGCCGCCGAGAAGGCGTTCGGCACCCAGATGCACAACTACGCCAAGGGGTCGAAGACCTACCGCGCCCCCCAGGCGACCGCCACGGTTCCGGCCGCCCTCCAGGGCACCGTGCTCACCGTGACCGGTCTGGACAGCGCGCCGCACAAGTCCGCCCACGACAGCACGACGCTGCCGGGTCCGGGCGCGGTGTTCAAGAACTCCGGCCCGTTCTCGTCGTACTACGGCTCCAAGGTCGCCTCGGACCTCCCGTCCGCCTACGGCCAGAAGATCCCGTACGCGATCAAGGGCTACACCGGCAAGCAGCTCCGCGCCGCCTACGGTGCGGGCAAGTACACCGGCAAGCACGTGCGCATCGCCATCACCGACGCGTTCGCCTCGCCGACCATCGCCTTCGACGCGGCCACGTACGCGAAGAAGAACGGTGACGCGGCCTGGAAGACCAGCCAGCTGCACCAGTCGCTGCCGGACTCGTACACCCACACGGGCACCGAGGAGGGCGGCTGCGACGCCTCGGGCTGGTACGGCGAGGAGACCCTCGACGTCGAGGCCGTGCACGCGGTCGCCCCGGCCGCGGACGTCACCTACGTGGGCGCCGCGTCCTGCTACGACGACGATCTGCTCGACTCGCTCAGCAAGGTCGTGGACAACCACCTGGCCGACATCGTCTCCAACTCGTGGGGCGACGTCGAGGCCAACGAGACGCCGGACCTGGCCGCCGCGTACGACCAGGTGTTCCAGTTCGGCGCGGTCCAGGGCATCGGTTTCTACTTCTCGTCCGGTGACGACGGCGACCAGGCCGCCGCCTCCGGTACGAAGCAGGTGGACACCCCGGCCAACTCGGCGTGGGTCACCGCGGTCGGCGGCACCTCGCTCGCCGTCGGCAAGGGCGACTCGTACCAGTGGGAAGCCGGTTGGGGCACCGAGAAGGCGTCGCTGGCGAAGAACGGCAAGAGCTGGGACGGGTTCCCCGGCCCGTTCACCTCGGGCGCGGGCGGCGGCACCAGCCGCAACGTGGCGCAGCCCGCGTACCAGAAGGGCATCGTCCCCAAGGGACTGGCCACTCTGTACAACAAGACCGGCAACCGTGTCGTCCCGGACATCTCGGCCGTCGCGGACCCGACCACCGGTTTCCTGGTCGGCCAGACCCAGGCGTTCCCCGACGGTTCGGAGAAGTACAGCCAGTACCGCATCGGCGGCACCTCGCTGGCCGCTCCGGTGATCGCCGCGGTGCAGGCGCTGGCCCAGGAGGCGCGCGGCGGCAAGGCGATCGGTTTCGCCAACCCGTCGATCTACAAGCGCTACGGGCAGAAGGGCGTCTTCCACGACGTCACGGACAACCCGGTCGGCCACGGCCTGGCCAACGTCCGCGTGGACTTCGCCAACGGCCTGGACGCGTCGCAGGGCCTGCTGACCTCCGTGCGCAGCATGGGCAAGGACAGCTCCCTGCACGCGGTCAAGGGCTACGACGACGTGACCGGCGTGGGTTCGCCCGCGGCGGGATACGTCAGCTCGTTCGCCAAGAAGTGACCCCGCGGGGGTTCGGCGGCAGCTGAGCCACGCGGAGGGGGCGTGGGGTCCAGGTGGACCCCACGCCCCCTTCTTCGCGTACGGGGGGGCGCGTTCGCCCGGCTCTGTAACAGCCGCGTGCCGATTGTCACGGATCCGTCCGCGGGTCCGGTTTTCTGAACTCCTTTCAGATGGGTTCCGTTTTTTGAGATGAGAGACCGGAAATTCCGGCTCCCACCGAAAGAATGCGGAGCTCATTCCATGAAGAAGAACCGTATTGTTCTCGCCGCCGCGTTGTCGGCGGGTGCGGCCCTGGTCATGACGGCCTGCGGCACGGGGGGCGCGGAGACCGACGGGGCGTCGGCCCGCACCTCCCCCTCGGTCGCGGCGACGGCCGGACACTCGGCCCACGAGGGCGGGAAGTCGGCCCACGAGGGCGGGAAGTCGTCGGACGGTGCGAAGGAGGAGATCACCACGAAGGACGGCGCCTCGGTGTTCGACGCCGCGCAGAGCGTCATCGACCGGGCCCGTGAGGACAGCGAGAGCGCCCCGCACCCGAGCATGGACGGCTGGTGGTTCTACCAGGACACCGGCTGGGGTGGCCACTTCGGCATGCAGGACGCGGGTGTGGCCGTCAACGCGCTGCCGCCGGAGGGCGTTTCGGGACCGGCCGCGAACGACTGGACCAGCTCCCTGGTGAACCAGAGCAGCGTCCCCCTGTGCGTGTACTCCGACAACGACTTCCAGGGCACGTCGCACTACTTCGCACCGGGCGCCGTGGTCCGCGACCTGAGCGTGTTCGGCCTCAACGACACGATCTCCTCGTTCCGCGCGTCCCCGGACCCGGCCAACGAGACCTGCTGACCCACGCGGAGCGTCATTCCCCGGAATACCGTTCGCCGGAATACCGGTGGCGGAATACCGGGCACGGAATACTGGTCCCGGAATAACGTTCGCCTCCCGCCGGAAAAGGGCTCGTCCGGCGGGAGGCGCACGCGCGACCGGTGACCGGCGGGGAATGCGGTGAATTCTCCGTGCGGGCTCGCCCACCGCGGAGCACTCGGGTGGACCGAGGCGCACGCCGGGGGCCGGGCGAGGCCCGACCCCCCATTGTGTCGGTGTGACGATTACACTGGGGGTGTGCCTCAACTTCGTATCGCACTGAATCAGATCGACGCGCGGGTGGGTGACCTCGGCGGGAACGCCGAGGCGGTCGTCCGGTGGGCGCGGCATTCCGCCGAGCGGGGGGCGCATCTCGCGGTGTTCCCCGAGATGGTGCTGACCGGGTATCCCGTGGAGGACCTAGCGCTCCGGTCGTCGTTCGTGGAGGCGTCGCGGGCGGCGCTGCACGGGCTGGCGGCGCGGCTGGCCGACGAGGGGATGGGTGAACTCCCCGTTTTGGTCGGCTACTTGGACCGCTCCGAGGTGGCGCGTCCGGTGTACGGGCGCCCGGCGGGGGCGCCGCGCAACGCGGGGGCGGTGCTGTACCGGGGCGAGGTCGTGCTGACCTTCGCCAAGCACCATCTGCCGAACTACGGCGTGTTCGACGAGTTCCGTTACTTCGTGCCCGGCGACACCATGCCGGTGGTGCGGGTGCACGGGGTGGACGTGGCCCTCGCCATCTGCGAGGACCTCTGGCAGGACGGCGGACGGGTCCCGGCGGCGCGGTCGGCGCGGGCCGGGCTGCTGGTCTCGATCAACGCCTCGCCGTACGAGCGGAACAAGGACGACACCCGGCTGGAGCTGGTCCGCAGGCGGGCCCGGGAGGCGGGGTGCACGACCGCGTATCTCGCCATGACCGGCGGCCAGGACGAGCTGGTCTTCGACGGGGACTCCCTGGTGGTCGGTGCGGACGGTCAAGTGCTGGCGCGTACACCGCAGTTCACCGAGTGGTGCGAGGTGCTGGACCTGGAGCTGCCCGCTGCCCTCGCGGACGCGCCGGAGGGCGTCGTGGACGACGGGCTGCGCATCGAGCGCGTCGTGCTGACCCCCGAGCCGCTGCCACCGTACGAGCCGGTGTACGCGGGTGCCCTCGCGGAGCCGCTGGACGACGACGCGGAGGTGTACGGCGCGCTGGTGGCCGGGCTGCGCGCGTACGTCGTGAAGAACGGGTTCCGCTCCGTGCTGATCGGGCTGTCCGGGGGCATCGACTCGGCGCTGGTCGCGGCGCTGGCGTGCGACGCGGTCGGCCCGGAGAACGTGTACGGCGTCGCCATGCCCTCCAAGTACTCCTCCGAGCACTCCCTCGGCGACGCGGCGGAACTCGCCCGGCGAACGGGGCTCAACCTCCGTACGGTGCCGATCGCGCCGATGTTCGACGCGTACATGGGGGCCACCGAGCTGTCCGGGCTCGCGGAGGAGAACCTCCAGTCCCGGCTGCGCGGCACCCTGTTGATGGCCCTCTCCAACCAGGAGGGCCACATCGTCCTGGCACCGGGCAACAAGTCCGAGCTGGCGGTGGGGTATTCGACGCTGTACGGGGATTCCGTGGGCGCCTACGGTCCCATCAAGGACGTGTACAAGACCTCGGTGTTCCAACTGGCCCGCTGGCGCAACCGCTTCGCGTCGGAACGGGGCGAGGTGCCGCCCATCCCGGAGAACTCCATCAGCAAGCCGCCCAGCGCCGAACTCCGCCCGGGCCAGGTGGACACGGATTCCCTGCCCGACTATCCGGTCCTGGACGCGATTCTGGAGTTGTACGTGGACCGGGACCGGGGGGCGGACGCGATCGTGTCCGCCGGGTTCGAGAAGGACCTGGTCACCAGGACCCTCCGCATGGTGGACACCGCGGAGTACAAGCGGCGCCAGTATCCGCCGGGCACGAAGATCTCCGCGAAGGGGTTCGGCAAGGACCGCAGGCTGCCGATCACGAACGGCTGGCGCGAGTCGCTCTGACCGTCCCGGTGCGGGGCGCGTGCGGAGCGGTGCGCGTACGCACCGGGCCGTGTGAGCACCGGGGCGCGTGCGGGCACCGTCACCGGTGTCCACCCGGCTCCGTCCCGTCCGGTGCGCGCCCTCATGTCGCCGTCGTGGTGCTCCGCCGTGCGCCGAGGTGTGCCGAGGCGTGGTGCCGGACGGCCTCCCTGACCTCCGGCGTGTTCCAGAGACCGGCGATCAGCGGGCCGGTGGCGGCGTCCGCCTCGATCCGCTCGACGGCGGGGCGGCGCAGTTGGCGCTTGGTCGTCGTGTAGACCGGTCCGGGGACGGCGCCGAGACGCGCGGCGACGGCGAGGGACTCGGTCAGGAGCGCGTCGGGGGTGACGACCTGGTCCACCAGCCCCAGCCGTTCGGCCTCGCGCGGGTCGAGGTACCGGCCGCCGAGGACGACGGACGTCGTCCGGCTGCCGAGGACGTGGCGCATCACCTCCAGCGCGGCCACCGGGAAGGGGACGCCCACGGCCAGTTCGACCAGTCCGGCGCTGCCGCCGGACATGAGCCGGACGTCGGCCGCCGCCGCCAGCACGAGTCCACCGGCGATGGCGTGGCCGTTCACCGCGGCGACCACGGGGTGGGGGAACTCGAAGACCGCCCGGACGGCGGCGCTCAGTCCGTCCAGCAGTTCCCCGGTGTAGGCCGGGCCGCCGGAGAGGACGCGGGCCAGGTCGATCCCGGCCGAGAAGGCGCGGTCGTTCCCGGTGAGGACGACCGGCTTCGGCTCGCGCGCGGCGAGGCGGGTGAACTCGGCGGCGACGGCGCGGCAGAGTTCGGCGTCGAGGGCGTTGACCTTCCCGTGGTCCAGGCGGACGACGGTGGCGGCCTCGGTCTCGGTGGTGGTGAGCATGGCTGGTGCCCCTCGTGGGTCGGATGGGGTGGCGCGGCCTTCCGCTCCGGTGCGCCGGAGCGTCGCGGGGTGGGCGGACCGGCTGCCGTCGAGTGCCCGGTACGCGGGGCCGACCTGGGCGGTTAGCCTGGTGCCGTGCCGAAGTCCGAGAACCGGAAGAGCCAGGGAGCCTCCACCCGCAGGCGTCTGCTGGAAGTCGCCGAGAAGCTGTTCGCCGAGCAGGGTGTGGGCTCTGTGTCGGTGCGGGCCATCAACTCCGCCGCGGGTTTCGGCCCGGCGGCGATCCACTACCACTTCGACTCCAAGCAGCGACTGCTGGAGGCGGTGCTGATGGATTTGGGGCAGGGAGTGAACGACCAGCTCGTCGCCGGTGCCGAACGGCTGGCGGCGCGGCCGGAGCCGCCGTCCGCCGAGGCGCTGGTCGCCCTGCTGACCGATCCGTACTTCGAGCTGACCGTCCGGGAGCCGGAGCGCGGGCCGCGGTGGATGAACATCGTGTGCCAACTGGCCAACGCCGACGACGAGTTGCTGTGGCGACTCGCCCAGGACAGCGTGGACGCGGTGCTGCCCCAGGTGATCCGTGCCTTTCCGGACGCGTCGCCCGAGCGGGTGGCGCTGCGCTGGAACTTCATGAGTGTCGCGGTCCTGTCCCTGCTCGGCAGCGCGACCGGCCAACGGCAGCGGGCGGCCGCGGCGGGGCTGGACTTCCGGAACGAGGTGGTGGTGTTCGCCGTCTCCTCCCTGCGGAGTCTGGGGAAGGAGTAGGAGTCCGCGGAACCGTCCGGCGGCCCTCAGGGGGCGTCACCGGTGCGTGGTTCCGTGCGGTGAGGCACCGCACGCAGGGCCTCGACGACGTCGTCCAGGGCCCGCGCTCCCTGGTCCAGCGCCGCGTACATCGACAGGAACCCGTGGAAGGTTCCGGGAAAGCGCCGGTGCGTGGTGCGCACTCCCGCGGCGGCGAGCCGGTGGGCGTAGCGTTCGAGCCCGTCCCGCATGGGGTCCACGGTCGCCGTGAGCACCAGTGCGGGCGGCAGGCCGGTGAGGTCGTCGGCGGACATCGGGCAGCAGTAGCCGGACTTCCGGTCGTCGGCCGTGGCGTACATGTCCCAGAACCAGTCCACGTCCTCGGCGGTGAGCAGCGGGAAGGAGCCCTCCGGGTTGGTCACCTCCGCCTGCGCACCGCCGTACGCGATGATCTGGAGAGCGAGGGCGGAGTCGCCGCGGTCGCGGTCCCTGAGGGCGACGGCGGCGGCGAGTGTGCCACCGGCGCTGTCGCCGCCGACCGCCAGCCGGGTGCCGTCGAAGCCCAGGGCGGTGCTGTTCGCCGCGGCCCAGTCCACGGCGGCGCAGGCGTCGTCGAACCCGGCCGGGTAGGGGTTCTCCGGTGCGAGCCGGTATCCGACGCTCATCACCACGGCGCCCGAGCGCACCGCGAGCGCCCGGCAGAGCGGGTCGCACTGCTCGATACCGCCCAGGGCGAATCCGCCGCCGTGGAACCAGACGAGGGCCGGTCGTTGCCCGCCCTCGCCGCCGGGGTGGTACACCCGCACCGGGACGACGCCCGCCGGGCCGGGGACGGAGACGTCGTGCACGGTGTACGGGTCGGGGCCCGGAGGCACCGGCCAGGCGTCCAGCGTCGCGCGGATCTCCCGGAGCGTAAGCGGGGAGCCCGACATGGGCAGGAAGCCGTCCGGAAGGACCTCGGTCAGGTGCCCGAGGAGTGCGGTGGCCTGGGTGTCGAGGCCGTGGTCGGTGGTCACCGCGCGCCTCCGGTCGTGGTCGCCGGACGGAGCGCCGTGCGGGCGCGGGCAGGGGGTGGCGTCAGGGTGTATGCGTCCGGGTCGAAGCGGCGTGCCCGCCACTGGTACTCGAAGGTGAAGCCGGGGAAGAGGACGACGTTGCGGCCGGCGTCGTCCTGGTAGTAGCTGTCGCAGCCGCCGCGCTCCCACACGGTCGAGGCGGAGCGTCGCCTGACCCAGCGTGTGTAGCGGGCCTCGTGCTCGGCGCGTACCTCCACCACGGCGATGTTCCGCCGGTCCATGACCCGGATCGCGTCGGCGATGTACCGGGCCTGGAGGTCGGCGAAGATCAGCACCGAACTCGCGCCGGTGGTGGCGTTGGGGCCCTGCATCAGGAAGAAGTTCGGGAACTCCGGGTGGGCCATGCCCAGGTAACCGCGGGGGCTGCCGTTCCAGGACTCGGCGAGGGTGCGCCCGCCCCGGCCGGTGATCCGGCGTGCGATGGGCGAGGTCCGCCCGATCTCGAAGCCGGTGTTGAGGACGATCGCATCGACGTCGGCCTCGGAGCCGTCCCCCGCGATCAGCGTGTGCCCCCGGACCTCGGTCAGGCCGCCGGTGTGCAGGGTGACGTTGGGCTGGGACATCGCCGGATAGAAGTCCGAGCTGAGCAGCGCGCGTTTGCAGCCGATCTCGAAGTCGGGGGTGAGCTTCTCGCGCAGTACCGGATCGGGTACCTGCCGGGCCAGGTGCCGCTTGGCCAGGCCGACGGCGGCGGAGCGTACGGGGCGGACGCGGCGGGCCGTGGCGAGGGCTTCGTAGGCCCAGTACAGAGCCGTCCGCTCGGCGCGCATCAGGCTCGGATGGCGGCGCAGGCGGCGCCGGGCGGCGTCCGTGATGGGCGCGTCGGGGCGGGGGGAGATCCAGGTGGGCGTGCGCTGGAAGACGTGCAGTCGGCCGGCGACGGGCTGGACGCGCGGGACGAACTGGATGGCGGACGCCCCCGTGCCGACGACCGCGACCCGCTCGCCCCGGAAGTCGTGCGTGTGGTCCCAGCGGGCCGAGTGGAAGACGGGGCCGGGGAAGGAGTCGAGACCGGGGATGCCGGGGATTCTGGGGTCGGCGACCAGTCCGGCGGCGGAGACGAGCAGGTCGCAGGTCAGGGTTCCGGCGCTGGTGCGGACCGTCCAGCGGTGCCGGGTGCCGTCCCAGTGGGCGCTCAGCACGTCGTGCCCGAACCTGATCCGGCCGCCCAGGTCGTGACGGTCGATCAGATCACGGGCGTAGCCGAGGAGTTCGGCGCCCGGAGCGAAGCGCCGCGACCAGTCCGGGTTGGGTGCCCGGCCGAGGTTGTAGAGCTTGGAGGGGACGTCCACGGCGACCCCCGGATAGTGGTTGTCGCGCCAGACCCCGCCGACGTCGTCGGCGCGCTCCAGCAGGACGAAGTCGTCGCGTCCGGCCAGGCGCAGTTCGATGGCGAGGGCGAGTCCGCTGAGTCCGGCGCCGATCAGCGCGATGCGGTGGTGGTGGGGCTCTCGGTTCGCGGTGTGGGTCGCGTCGGCGGTATCCCCGTCGGCGGACAGCTCGTGTCGATTCACAGAGACATCCAGGTGAGAGAGACGTGGAGGCGCTTTCACCGTAGATTTGGGTCCATCTCGTGTCAATCACTTGTTTCAAATACCTGATTGGTCAACCATGACGGTACTGCCCGTGGTGACGAGGAGGCCTCCATGACGCGACCGCTGCCCGACGTTCCCGCGCACCCGAGCACCATCGGCGGACTCCTCACCCGCTCGGCCCGCCGCCATCCGTCCCGCACGGCGCTGACCTTCGCCGGGCGCTCGTGGTCGTACGCGGAGCTGGACACCGCCGTGGGCCGCGTGGCGGCGGGGCTGCTCGGAGCCGGGCTGCGACCGGGCGACCGGGTGGCCGTCTTCGGCCGGAACTCGGACGCCTACCTGCTGCTCTTCCTGGGCTGCGCGCGGGCCGGACTGGTCCACGTGCCGGTCAACCACGGGGCGCGCGGCGCGGAACTCCGCCATCTGCTGACCCAGTCGTCCCCGGCGGCGATCTTCACGGACCCGGAGCTGTCACCGGAGGTGGACGCCCTGCCGGACCCGCCGGGCGCCGTGCTGCGCGGCTCGATCCTGGGCGGCGACGGCGCTCCCGACGTCCTGGCGTGGGCGGCCGACGGGAGCGCGGCGGTGCACGAGGAGACCGGAGTCGATGGCGGCCGTCTCGCGCAGATCCTCTACACGTCCGGCACCACGTCGCTGCCGAAGGGGGCGATGCTGACCCACCGCGCGCTGCTGCACGAGTACGTCTCCAGCACCCTCGCCCTGGATCTGACCGGCGACGACGTCGCCCTGCACGCGCTGCCGCTCTACCACTCGGCCCAGATGCACGTCTTCCTCGTGCCCTCCCTGGCGGCCGGTGCGACCAATCACCTGCTGTCCGCACCGGACCTGGACGAGATAGCGGCACGGGTCCGGCAGGAGCGCGTGACCTCGCTGTTCCTGCCGCCCACGCTGTGGGTGGCGGTCCTTCAGCGGCTCCGGTCCGGTGCGGGCGGCCTCGACACCCTGGGCAAGGCGTACTACGGCGCCTCGATCATGCCGACGCCGGTGCTGGAGGAACTCCGCGTGCTGCTTCCCTCGACCGGGTTCTACAACTGCTTCGGACAGTCCGAGATCGGCCCGCTCGCCACGGTGCTGCGCCCCGAGGAGCACGCGGAGCGGCCCGCCTCGGTCGGGCGGAGCGTGATGTTCGTGGAGGCTCGCGTGGTGGACCGGAACATGGTGGACGTCCCGCCCGGCACGGCCGGGGAGGTCGTCTACCGCTCGCCCCAACTGTGCTCGGGCTACTGGGACATGCCGGAGGAGACACAGGAGGCGTTCCGGGGCGGCTGGTTCCACTCGGGTGACCTGGCGGTCATGGACGAGCACGGATACCTGACGGTCGTGGACCGCATCAAGGACGTGGTCAACACCGGGGGTGTCCTGGTCGCGTCGCGGGAGGTCGAGGAGGTCCTCTACCAACATGCCGATGTCGGGGAGGTGGCGGTGGTGGGGGTGCCGCATCGGTACTGGATCGAGGCGGTCGTCGCCGCCGTGGTGCCCGCACGGGCGGCTGCCGGACGGTTCGACGCGCGGGCGCTGACCGATTTCGCGGCCGGGCACCTGCCGGGCCACAAGCGTCCCAAGCGGGTCGTGGTGCTCGACGCACTCCCGAAGAACGCCGCCGGGAAGATCCTCAAGCGCGAACTGCGCGACCTGCTCACCGACCGACTCGCCGACGGGACGGACGGATTCGGCGGGGAGACACGCCTCGGGTGAGGGCACGCGGGCCGGGGAGGCACCTGTCCCGGAGGGCCCGGTCCGGGAAGCGTCCCGGAGGGCCCGGTCCGGGCCCGGCCGCGTATCCGGGCGGGCCCGGACCGTCGGGCGCCCCGGGTGGGTACGGCCCCGTCCCGCGTCCCGCACACTCCGCCCGCCCGGTGGTCCCGGGCGGGCGGGGTGTGCGGCGCCGCCGGAGGGCGGGGACGGAGAGGGGGCGCGTACCCGGGGGCCGGGAGCGAGTTCAGGACACGGGGCCGACAGGGGCGAGCGCGTCCAGAAGCGCGGTCATGCGGGCCTCCACCATCGGCTTGATCATGTCGTCGGTGAAGATCCAGGGCGCGCGGTCGGTCTCGATCCCCGCCATGACGATCTCCCCCACCTCGTCCGGCGAGATGCCGCTGGAGACCAACGCGCGCATGGCGTCACGCCATTCGGCCATCTCCGGCGCCTCCTCGCCGCTCTCCCGGGCGACGAGCGAGGCGGAGTTGTTGACGATCCCCGTGGCGACGGCGGACGGGCACAGCACCGTGACCCCGATGCCGCGCGGAGCCAACTCCTCACGCAGCGACTCGGACATGCCGACCAGGGCGAACTTGGAGCCGTGGTAGAGGTAGCCGCCACCCTCCGGAACGAGTCCGGCGGCCGAGGAGGTGTTGACTATGTGCCCGGTGGCGCCCCGCTCCAGCATCCTCGGCAGGAACGTCTGGAGACCGTTGATGACGCCGCCCAGGTTGACGCCCATCACGAAGTCCCAGGACTCGTAGGACATCGCGTCCGCGGCGACACGCGTGCCGAGACCGGCGTTGTTGAACAGCAGCGAGACCGGGCCGAGTTCCTTCTCGGTCTCGTCCGCCACCCGTCGGAAGGCGTCGCGGTCGCGTACGTCGAGGACGTGGGCGCGCACGTCGCCGGGCTCGGCCGCCAGCGACGTGACCGCCTCGGCCAAGGCCCCCTCGTCCACGTCGGTGAGCGCGACGTTCACCCCGCGCCGGGCCAGAGCGCGGGCGATGCCGAGCCCGATCCCCTGTGCCGCACCGGTGACGAAAGCCGTTCTCCCTGCGAAGTCCTGCATGGTGGTACTCCGTTCGCGGGTTGGTTCGCGCACAGCCTGTACCGATCAACTGTTTCAATCGACTGTACTCCAGGGCAGGTGCGCGACCAAGGGGCACCGGGCCCCGGGGCACGTGGAGACACGGACCGGTCGCGGGAGGAGCTGCCGGACCGGAGTACGCCACGGCTCAGCGCGGGAGTGTGGCCACAGCGTCCTCGGGCACATGTGCCGACACCACACGTCCCACCGAGGCACGCTGTCCGTCCACCACACGGGCGACCGCCGCGACGCCGAGCCCCAGGACGGCGAGGCAGGCCCCCGTCACCGCCGGGGAGGTCACGCCGAAGCCCGCCGCCAGGGCCAGGCCGCCGATCCAGGCGCCGCCCGCGTTCGCCAGGTTGAAGGCGGCCTGGTTGGCGGAGGAGGCGAGGGAGGGGGCGGCGACCGCCTTCTCCATGACCATGAGCTGGAGGGGGCAGCCCGCCACGAACGCCGCCATGCCGAGCAGGGTGACCGCCACGGCCGCCGACCATTCTGCCCGCATCAGGAGCGGGAACAGCAGCAGGACCGCCACCAGGGCGGCGAGGCCGCCGAACAGGGTGCCGCGCATGGAGTGGTCGGCCAGGCGCCCGCCGAGGAGGTTGCCCGCGGTGGCGCCGACACCGAAGAGGGCCAGGATCAGGGTCACGCTGGACTCCGAGAACCCGGCGGCGTCCGTCAGCATCGGGGTGACGTAGCTGTACGCCGCGAAGAGGGCGCCGAAGCCCGCGACCGTCGTACCGAGGGCGAGCCAGACCGGCAGGGTGCGCAGGGCGGCGAGTTCGCCGCGCAGGCCGACGGCGGGGGCGTGGCCCCGGTCGCGCGGGACCAGCAGCACCAGGGAGGCGACGGCCGCGAGGCCGATCACACTGACGCCGAGGAAGGTGGCCCGCCAGCCGAGGTGCTGGCCGACGAGGGTGGCGACGGGGACACCCGCGATGTTGGCGACGGTGAGGCCCATGAACATCAGGGAGACCGAGCGGGCCTTGCGCTCGGGCGGGACCATGCCGGTGGCGACCACCGCTCCGACGCCGAAGAACGCCCCGTGCGGCAGCCCGCTGAGGAAGCGGGCGGCGAGCAGCGTCTCGTAGCCGGGGGCGAGCGCGGAGAGCGCGTTGCCGACGACGAACAGCACCATCAGGCCGACCAGGACCGTACGGCGCGGCAGCCGGGCGGTGAGGGCGGCCAGCAGCGGGGCGCCGATGACGACACCGAGCGCGTAGGCGGAGACGAGGTGTCCGGCGACGGGGATCGAGACGTGCAGGTCGCCCGCGACGTTGGGCAGGATTCCCATCATCGCGAACTCGGTCGTGCCGATGCCGAACGCGCCGACGGCCAGCGCGAGCAGGGCCAGGGGCATGGAGGAGCCTGTGCCTTTCCGGGGAGAGAGGTGTGCGGACGTCCGCCGGTGTGCGGGCGTCCGCCGGTGCACGGATGTGCGCCGGTGCGCGAATGTGCACCGATGTCCGGCCGACACGGTCCGTGGGTGTCCGGTGAACTGTATGTTCAGTCGCTGAACAAATTCTCTCAGGCCCGGTATTCCCGCGGGTTACGAGGGCGTGTCCAGTTGCACACGGGCCGCCACCGGAAGGTGGTCGCTGCCCGTGCGCGGTAGCGTCCAGGAGCTTTCCGGCTCCACGCCCCGCACCATGATCTGGTCGATCCGCGCCATCGGGAACGCCGCCGGCCAGCTGAAGCCGAACCCGCTGCCCGCCGCGCCCTGCGTGGAGCGGAGCTGGGAGGTGACCGCGTTCAGCGAACGGTCGTTCATCGTACCGTTGAGGTCACCGAGCAGGATGACCCGCTTCAGCGGCTCGTCCGCGATGGCCTCGCCCAGCGCGTCCGCGCTGATGTCCCGCTGCCGGGCGGTGAACCCGGCCTCCACCTTCACCCGTACCGAGGGCATGTGGGCGACGTACACCGCGACCGGCCCCTCGGGTGTGGTCACGGTCGCGCGCATGGCCCGCTTCCAGCCGAGCTTGATGTCCACCGAACGCACGTCCTGCATCGGGTACTTGCTCCACAGGCCGACCGTGCCCACCACCGCGTGGTACTTGTACTCCGGCGCCAACGCGTCGTCGTACACCGACACCTCACCGGCGGGCACCTCCTCCAGGGCGAGCAACTGGGCGCCGGAGGCGGCGACTTCGCGGGCGGTACCGGCCGGGTCGGCGTTCCCCGCGTTCACGTTGTGGGTGGCCACCATCAGGTCCCCGCCGGTGCCCGACTTGTCGGTGACCAGCCCGCCGAACAGGTTCACCCAGACGACGGCCGGGACCAGCACCGCGATCAGCGCGGTCGCGGACCGCCGGACCAGCGCGAGCACCAGCAGCACCGGGACGGCCAGACCCAGCCACGGCAGGAACGTCTCGGTGAGGCTGCCGAGGTTGCCGACCCGGTTCGGGATGCGCGAGTGCGCCACCATCACCAGCGCGCACAGCAGGGCGAGTACGGCGAGGACGATGCCCCGCCGCCACACCCGCCGGTCGCCGCGCCAGCCGTCGGACAGCCGGTGGAGCAGGCGTCGGAGCCGGGAGCCGCGCCGCTCGGGACCCGAGCCGTCGTTGTCCGTCTCCGTCATGTACGCCTGCTGCGCCATACCGCCGCCTCACTGCCCGCCGTGCACACCGTCGCCCCCCGTGTTCCTTCAGAAGGACCCTAGGGGATGACCGGCTCCGATCCCGCCGTCCCATGACGGCCGTACGGAACTCGATGACGATCAGGGCGGGGGCTCGGGTTCCGGTGAACGGCCCGGCGGCGACTTCTGTGACGAAACCCGCACATCAGCGGCGCCGCGAACCTGTGCGGGGGCTGTGGGTCTCCCGCCGGTGGACGACGACTTGGCGGTGCGCGGCTCGCCTGTGTGCGGCCCACCCATGTGCGAACGGCCTGTGTGCGGCCCACCTATGTGCGAAGCGCACATGTACGAAGCCCACATGTGCGGCTCACCCATGTGCGGAGGCCCCGTGTGCGGCCCACCCATGTGGTGCCCGCACATGTCGCACCTGTCCTACGACTCCCCCGCACGCCCCGTCGGCGCCAGCCCCGTCAGCACGTTGTCCACGATCCGCTCCGACAGCCCCTCGGGGAGATCCGCGTCGCGTTCCAGGACCGAGCGGACCAGCATGGGGCCGACGAACATGTCGAGCGCGAGGGAGGGGTCGATGTCGGCGCGGATCTCGCCGCTCGCCTGGCCCCGGCGCAGGACGGCGAGGCCGAGGGCGCGGCGCGGGGCGACAACGTTCTCGTGGTACGCCGACCAGACCTTGGGGCTGCACTTCATCTGGACGTACACGTTGTGCAGCAGCGCGGAGGAGCGGCTGGCGAGCCCGCGCCTGCGGAGGTTCTCCAGCAGGGCGACGAGGTCGTCCCGTACGGAGGTGCCGGGGAGGCGGAGGTCGTCGGGTTCGGCGGCCCGCATGACCTCGACGAACAGTTCCTCCTTGCCGCTCCAGCGGCGGTAGATCGTGGCCTTGCCGACACCGGCCGTGCGGGCGACGCGCTCGATGGAGACATCGGCGAGGGGTACGCCGTCCTCCAGGAGCTTCATCACGCCCTCCACGATGGCGTGCTCCACCGCCTCGCTGCGGGGGCGGCCCCGAGCGGGACCCTCGGGCCGCGCGGAACCCTCGGCCCGCCCGGCCCCGTCGGCCCGAGCGGGCCCCGGCCGGGTACGGGGGGTGGCGTCGGCGTCTGCGTCGGCAAGACTCACGTGTTCCGTCCTTTCGCTGCGCTGCGGGAATTGTCCCGCAGCACCCCTCCTCCCCCCTCCCGGACTCCCCTGGCCGGACCCTCCTTCGGGTGAACCCGCCGTCACTCGGCGGCGGACACCAGCTCGGCCTCCCGCTTCTCCGGTCCGCCGCCCGCCGTCTGCCTGCCCGGTAGGAACAGCGCGGTGACGACGGCGCCGACCAGCGCCACGCCCGTACCGCACAGGGCGGTGACGTGCATGGCGTGCAGGAACGCGTCGTTGGCCGGGGTGATCAGGGCCTGGCCGCGCGGACCGAGCTTCTCCGCGACGCCGAGGGTGGCCTCGATGGACTCACCGGCGACACCGCGCAGCCCGGCCGGGAGGGCGCCGAGCTTGTCCTCGATGCCGTTGCGGTAGGCGGTGGAGAGCACCGAGCCGAGTACGGCGATGCCGAGGGCGCCGCCGACCTGGCGGAAGGTGTTGCTCAGCGCGGAGGCGGAACCGGCCTTCTCGCGGGGCAGCGCCTGCATGATGACGACCGAGGTGGGCGTCATGATGTGCGCCATGCCGGTGCCCATCAGGAAGAAAATGATCTCCAGCAGCCAGATCGGGGTGTCCGTCTCGAAGGTGGCGAACAGCCCGAGCATGGCCGCCATCAGCACCAAGCCGAACGTGGTGACGGCCCGGTTGCCGAACCGCTCGACGACCAGCCGGGCACGCGGCGCGAAGATCATCTGCGCGGCGGCCAGCGGGAGCATCAGCAGGCCGGACTCCAGCGGGGAGTAGCCGCGCACGCTCTGCGTGTAGAAGACGGAGAAGAAGGTGACGCCCATCAGCGCGAAGAAGACCAGCGCGATGGCGGCCATCGCGGCCGAGAACACCCTGTTCCTGAAGTACCTGACGTCCAGCGACGGGTGGTCGCTGCGCTTCTCGAACAGAACGAACGCGATGAGGACGACGACCCCGGCGCCGACGGTGGCCAGCACCTTCGGGTCGGTGAAGTCGGCCAGCTCGCCGCCCTTGATGATGCCGTAGACCAGCAGGACCAGTCCGACGACGGAGAGCACCACGCCGACCGGGTCGAGACGGCCGGGCCTGGAGTCGCGGGAGTCCGGGACGAGCCAGACCATCAGCACCAGCGCGAGGACCACGATCGGCACGTTGATGAGGAAGACCGAGCCCCACCAGAAGTGGTCCAGCAGCAGGCCGCCGGTGATCGGGCCGATGGCGATGCCGAGGCCGACGCCGCCCGCCCAGATGCCGATCGCCTTGGGCTGCTCCTCGCGCTCGAAGACGTTCATCAGCACGGCGAGCGTGGCGGGCATGACGAACGCGGCACCGAGGGCCATCAGCGCGCGGTAGGCGATGAGCTGGTTCGGGGAACCGGACTCGGCGGCGAGCGCGGAGCCGATGCCGAACACCGCGAGACCGCCGAGCAGGACCTTCTTGCGGCCCAGCCGGTCACCGATGAGCCCGGAGGTGAACAGCAGGCCCGCGAAGACCAGGGTGTACGAGTTGATCGCCCACTCGATCTCGCTCTGCGTGGCGCCCAGGCCGGTGGGCGCCGGGGTCGAGATCGTCTTGATGGCGACGTTCAGGATCGAGTTGTCGAGCACCACGATGAGCAGGCTCAGCATCAGGACGCCGAGGATCGCCCAGCGGCGCCTGTGGACTGCCTCGGGTATTCGGGAGGCAGGGACGGGACTAGTCATGGGGCAGAGCGTAGATCCTTTCCGATACGGAACCGTCTCGTATCGGATTTTCTTTACCAAGCCCTTACGCCGACCCCCCTCCCCGGCCCCTCCCTCGCTCCCCTCCGGCCCCCTCCGCGTCTCCCCTGGCCTCTCCCTGGCCCCTCCCTGGCCCCTCCCCCGGCCCCCTCCGCGCCCCCTCTGGCCCTCCGTGGCACGAAGTGCCACCATGTACTCGGTCCGGGGACGCCGTGAGGGCGCCTCGAGATGACGTGAGGAGCCGTGTCATGACGCAGCTTTCCGCTGCCCAGAACGCGCAGAGCACCACCACCGCCTCCGACGCCAACAGGGCGCTGTACGGGGGCAAGACCAACCGCCGCGTCACCGTCCGCGACATCGGCCTCGCCAAGGAGCGCGGCGAGAAGTGGCCGATGCTCACCGCCTACGACGCGATGACCGCGTCCGTCTTCGACGAGGCCGGCATCCCGGTGATCCTGGTCGGCGACTCGGCGGGCAACTGCCACCTCGGGTACGACACGACGGTGCCCGTCACCCTGGACGAGATGACGATGCTGGCGTCCGCCGTGGTGCGTGGCACCAAGCGCTCGCTGATCGTCGCCGACCTGCCCTTCGGGTCGTACCAGGAGGGTCCCGTGCAGGCGCTGCGCTCCGCGACCCGGCTGGTCAAGGAGGCCGGGGCGGGCGCGGTGAAGCTGGAGGGCGGCGAGCGCTCGCACGAGCAGATCCGGCTGCTGGTGGAGTCCGGCATCCCGGTGATGGCGCACATCGGCCTGACCCCGCAGTCCGTCAACGCGATGGGCTACCGCGTACAGGGCCGGGGCGAGGAGGCCGCGCAGCAGATGCTGCGGGACGCCAAGGCCGTCCAGGACGCGGGCGCGTTCGCGGTCGTCCTGGAGCTGGTCCCGGCCGAGCTGGCCGCCGAGGTGACGCGGACGCTGCACATCCCGACCGTCGGCATCGGCGCGGGCGCGGAGACCGACGCGCAGGTCCTGGTGTGGACGGACGCGCTGGGTCTGACGCCGGGCCGGGTGCCGAAGTTCGTCAAGAAGTACGCGGATCTGCGCACGGTCATGACCGACGCGGTGCGGGACTTCGCCCAGGACGTCGTCGGCGGGACGTTCCCGTCGGAGGAGCACTCCGTCCACTAGGACCCGTACGTGAGGGGGACGGCCGCAGGCCCGGTCCGTCCCCCGCCCGAGCCACTGTGGCACCACCCACCGGCCCGCCGATCTTCCCCCTGTCGGCGGGCCGGTCCACGTCCCGGCGTCCCTCGCGCCACGGGCGGACCGACAGCCGCCCGACAGCCGGACAGCGGTCGTACGAGCCGCTGTCGGCGGCCTGTCGGTGGTCTGTCGGTGGGGCCTGGCACTGTGTGCTGCATGACGCGAATCGACGACGACCCCGTGGGCGGCGCCTCCGCCGCCGTGACCGTGCGGGGGCTGGTCAAGCACTACGGCGAGACCAAGGCACTGGACGGCGTGGACCTGGACGTGCGCGAGGGCACCGTGATGGGGGTGCTCGGCCCGAACGGCGCGGGCAAGACCACCCTGGTGCGCATCCTGTCCACGCTGATCACCCCGGACTCCGGGCGGGCCCACGTGGCCGGGTACGACGTGCTCAGCCAGCCCCGTCAGCTCCGCCGGGTGATCGGCCTGACCGGGCAGTACGCCTCGGTGGACGAGAAGCTGCCGGGCTGGGAGAACCTGTACATGATCGGGCGGCTGCTGGACCTGTCCCGCAAGGACGCCCGCACCCGTGCGGACGAGCTGCTGGAGCGGTTCTCGCTGACCGAGGCGGCCCGGCGCCCGGCGAGCACCTACTCGGGCGGTATGCGGCGGCGGCTGGACCTGGCCGCTTCCATGATCGGCCGCCCGCAGGTGCTGTTCCTGGACGAGCCGACCACCGGCCTGGACCCGCGCACCCGCAACGAGGTGTGGGACGAGGTCAAGGCGATGGTCGGTGAGGGGGTCACCGTGCTGCTGACCACCCAGTACATGGAGGAGGCCGAGCAGTTGGCGTCCGAGCTGACCGTGGTGGACCGGGGGAAGGTCGTCGCGGGCGGCCGGATCGAGGAGCTGAAGGCGAAGGTCGGCGGGCGCACGCTCCGGGTCCGCCCCGTCGATCCGCTCCAACTGCGCCCGCTGGCGGACATGTTGGACGAGCTGGGCATCACCGGGCTGGCCACCACCACGGTGGACGACCGGACCGGGACCCTGCTGGTGCCGGTGCTCAGCGACGAGCAACTGACCGCCGTGGTGGGCGCGGTGACCGCGCGCGGCATCACGATCTCCGCCATCACCACCGAACTGCCCAGCCTGGACGAGGTGTTCCTGTCGCTCACCGGCCACCGTGCCAGTGCGCCGCAGGAGGCCGTGCCCGCCGACGTTCCCGAGGAGGTCGCCGTATGAGCGCCGCCCCCACCGCCACCGCCCCCGCCCCGGCCGCCGCGACCGCCGTGGCCCGTCCGGGCTCGGCGCCGGACGCCCGTATCCCGCTGCGCTCGCACGTGCGGCACACCGGCGCGCTGGTCCGCCGCAATCTGCTGTGGATCCGCCAGGACCCGGAGTCGATGTTCGACGCCCTTCTGATGCCGATCGTGTTCACCCTGCTGTTCGTGTACGTCTTCGGCGGCTCGATCGGCCAGGCGCTGGGCGGCGGCCAGGAGCGGTACGTGCAGTACGTCATCCCCGGCATGCTGGCGATGATGAGCATGACGCTGTCGCAGGCGGTCGGCACCGGGTTCAGCCAGGACTTCAACAGCGGGGTGATGGACCGGTTCCGCTCGCTGCCGATCGGGCGCGGCTCGGTGCTGTTCGCCAAGATCACCGTCGAGCTGGCGCGCATGCTGTTCGCCACCGTGGTGCTGATGATCGTCGCGGTGCTGGTCGGTTTCCACATCGACAACTGGACCGGGCTCATCGCCACCGTGGGGCTGTCGGCGCTGTTCGCGTCGTCGATCATGTGGGTGTTCCTGGTGCTGGGCGTGATCATGAAGAACGCGCAGTCGGTGCAGGCGATGGGCTTCCTGGTGCTGTTCCCGCTCCAGTTCGGCTCGTCCATCTTCGCGCCGACCCAGTCGATGCCGGGCTGGCTCCAGGCGTTCACCGACTACAACCCGCTCTCCACGCTGGCCGACGCGGCACGCGGTCTGATGATCGGCGGCCCGGTGGCGCACGACCTGTGGGTGACGGTGATCTGGTCGGTGGCGATCACGGCGGTGATGGGCCCGGTCGCCATCCACAAGTTCCGTACGAAGACGTGACGTTGCTCCGCCGCTCCGGTCACTGATCCGGCCCCGTCGCGCACGGCCTCTTTCCCCGGCGGCCCGCACACCCTCGTGTGCGGGCCGCCGGGGTGTGTCACACCAGGGCGGAGGCCGCCTCGAAGGTGAGGGCGGCGCCCTCGGTGTACGCCGCGTCGTAGCCGGTGCCGTCGAGCAGTTCGCGGACGCGGGTCTCGGTGCGGTCGCGCAACCGGCGTTCGGTGCTGGAGGCGAAGTGGCCCTGGGGCAGCAGCGCGTCGGCGGCGCCGATGCAGCGGGCCGCGTCGGCGGCCCGGTCGGGGCCGATGCCGGTCAGGGCCATCGCGCCGATGGTGAGTGCCAGCGAGGGGAGTTGGGGGATGACCGTCCCGGTGAGCGGTGTGGACGCCATGCCGAACGCCCGCCGCAGTTTCTCCAGCGACTCCCCGGTGCGGCCCTCCACCGCGTCCAGCCAGGCTTCCTGGGTGAGGATCACCGCGTCGAACACGATGAAGTGGGAGATCTTGAAGTCCCGCCGCAGCAGCCGGAGTTGCTCGCGGGCCTCGGCGGTGCGGTCGAACAGGCCGTACCAGGCGGCGAGGAAGAGCCGGGCGGCGGGCATCGCCTCGTTGTGGGCGCCGTCCTGGTCCGCGAGGACGTCCAGCAGCATCCGTTCGCCCCGGTCGAGTTCGCCCGCGTCCATCAGGACGCTGCCGAGCCGGGCGGTGAGCACGGCCACCTGGGCGCGGGCGCCGAGGTGTTCGGCGCGGGCGATGGCGGCCCGGTAGTCGTCGGCGGCGCCCCGGTAGGCGCCGGTGCGTTCGAGGGCCTCGCCGCGCGCGGCCAGTGCCTCGGCGGTGCCCCACTCGTCGCCGAGCCGGGTGAAGATCTCCAGGGCCTCCTCCGCGTCCCGGCCCGCGTCGCCGCTCCACGCGGTCTGGTTGGCGAGCAGATTGGCCCGCATCTGGAGGACACCGGCCAACTCCCATTCGAAACCGGGGGTTTCGCGGCTGGTGCGGACGGTGGCGTCGAGGATGGCGCGAACGCGGTCGGGGCCGTCGGTGAGGATGACCGCGAAGAACCAGAGCAGGCCGGGTGCCCGGCAGGTCTGCGGCTGCCCGGGCTCGTAGACCTGGGCGATGACCCGGAGCTTGGCCTGCGCCTCGACGGTGTCCCAGGCGTCGATCGCGGTGTCCATGCAGGCCAGATGGGCGAGGTGGAGGCCGCGCCGGGCCTCGTTGAGGAGTTCGCCGTCCAGCGGGGGCGGGGTGTCGGTGCAGCGCTGCCAGACCGGCAGGGCGGGGCGGACCGGTTCGCCGAAGGGGTCCGGGCCGAGTGCCATGACCTCCTCGCACCAGACGCGGGCCTCGATGCGCAGGTCGCGCATCTGCCAGTACCAGACCAGCGAGAGCACCAGGCTGAGCGCCTCCTGCTCGTCGCGGACGGCGACCGCGTGGCGGAGCGCGGTGCGCAGGTTCTCGTACTCCGACTGAAACCGTCCGATGGCCTCGCGCTGCCGGGATCCACGCAGCAACGGGTCGGTGGTGCGGGCGAGTTCGCGGTAGTACGTCAAGTGGTCGCGGGCGGCGCCGGTACGGTCGCCGCGTTCGTCGAGGCGTTCGGCGGCGTACTCGGTGACGGTCTCCAGCAGCCGGTAGCGCATGGTGCCGTCGGCCGAAGGGGCGGCCACCACGAGGGACTTGTCCACCAGGGAGCCGAGCGCGTCCAGGGCGAGCGGGCCGCAGACGGCCTCGGCGGCGGCGAGGTCGCAGCCGCCCGCGAACACCGACAGCCGGGACAGCACGTCCCGTTCGCCCGCGTCGAGCAGGTCCCAGGACCAGTCCACGACGGCGCGCAGGGTCTGCTGGCGGGGCAGCACGGTGCGGCTGCCGGAGGTGAGGAGGCGGAAACGGTCGTCGAGGCGGTCCGCGATCTGGCGCGGGGTGAGCATCCGCAGCCGGGCGGCGGCGAGTTCGATGGCGAGCGGGAGTCCGTCGAGGCGGCGGCAGATCTCCGCGCAGGATTCCGGGTCGTCCCCGGTGCGGAAGCCGGGCCGGGCGGCGGCGCCGCGCTCGGCGAGCAGCCGGAGCGCGACCGGCTCGGGCAGCGGCTCCACCGGTCGGACCAACTCCCCCGGCACGCCCAGGGGTTCGCGGCTGGTGGCGAGGACGGTGACCTCGGGGCAGCGGGCCAGCAGGTGTTCGGCGAGGCGGGCGGCGGCGCCGACGACGTGCTCGCAGTTGTCGAGGACGATCAGCATGCGGCGGCGGGCGCAGTGGTCCACCAGCCGGTCCAGCGGGTCGTGCGGCTCCGCGACCGAGCGCATCGCCTCGGCACCCGCGCCGTGCAGCACGGTCTCGCGGGCGCCGATCGCGGTGAGCACGGCCTGCGGTACCGCGTCCGGGTCGTCCACGGGCGCGAGTTCGGCCAGCCAGACACCGTCGCGGACGGTGTCCCGCACGGCTTCGGCGGCTTCCTGGGAGAGGCGGGTCTTGCCCGCGCCGCCGGGGCCGAGCAGGGTGACCAGGCGGGCGGTGGCCAGGTCGGCGCCGATCGCGGCGATGTCGCTCTCCCGGCCGACGAACGAGGTGAGCCGGGCGGGCAGGTTGCCGCGCGGCGCCCCGCGCCCGGCGGGCGTCCGCTCCTGCTGCTGCCCGTCCAGCAACTCCGCGTGCAGGGAGCGCAGTTCGGGCCCCGGGTCGGAACCGAGCCGGTCCGCGAGCAGCCGTCGTACCTCGTCGTAGGCGGCGAGCGCGCGGGCCGGACGTCCGGCGTCCCGCAGCGCGCGCAGCCGGAGCGCCTGGAGGGTCTCGTCCAGCGGGTGCAGATCGCACAGCGCGGCCAGTTCGGGCAGCGTCTCCTCGGCCCGGCCGAGCGCCAGCGCGGCGGTGTGTCTGCCGCGCAGCGCGTCCAGCCGCCGGGTCTCCCAGCGGACCTCCTCGGCGGCCCGGTCCGGCAGGTCCGCGAGCGCGGGTCCGCGCCACAGCCCGAGCGCGTCGTCCAGCACGGCGGCGGCCTTCGCGGGGTCGCCGTCGGCGAGCGCGGCCAGGCCCTCGCCGGTGAGCCGGTCGAACCGGGTGAGATCGACGTCGTCGGGTCCGGCGGCGAGCCGGTACCCCCCGCCGTCGGAGGCGACGGCGTCCGCGCCGAGCGCCCGCCGCAGCCGCCCGATCAGCGCCTGGAGCGCGCCCGCCGCGTCGGCGGGCGGCTCGTCCCCCCACACCTCGTCCACCAGCACCCCGGCGGGCACCGTCCGTCCCGCCCGGAGCGCGAGCACGCACAGCAGGGCGCGCAGCCGCGCCCCGCCGAGCGGGACGGCACTGCCGTCGGGGCGGAGAACCTGCGTGGACCCGAGTATCCGATAACGCACCCGCCCATTCTCCCCGCCCGCCGGGCCGGGACGCTTCCGGGTTTACGAGGTCGTCGCTTCCGGGTTTACGAGGTCGTCGCCTCCGGGTTCCACGAAGTCGTCGCCTCCGGGTTCACGGGGCCGGTGCCTCCGGCTTCACGAAGTCGTGGCGACCGGGTCGCGGGACACGCCGGGTGGCGGGAACCCCGTGCCGCCCGCCGGACGTTCCCAGCGGTGACGCCCGGTAGCGTTCGGGTGTGCGGCGGGTCCCCCGTCCGCAGGGGTCCACAGCGCAGGGAGTACGCATGGCCACCGCCACCGCCCGGAGCGGCGAACGCCGGATCAGTCCCGTGTTCCTCGGGATCGTGGCCGTCACGGCGGTGACGGGCTGGGCGGCGTGGACGGGCTGGGCGGCGCGGCCGGGGATCGCGGTGTTCCTGTTCGTGACGGCGGCGTGGGTGGTGTCGCTCTGCCTGCACGAGTACGCGCACGCCCGGACCGCGCTGCACGGCGGGGATCTGTCGGTGGGCGACAAGGGCTATCTGACGCTGAACCCGCTGAAGTACACCCACGCCCTGCTCAGCATCGTGCTGCCGCTGCTGTTCGTGATCGCGGGCGGGATCGGGCTGCCCGGCGGGGCGGTGTTCATCGAGCGGGACCGCATCAGGGGCCGCTGGCGGCACAGCCTGATCTCGGCGGCCGGACCGCTGACGAACGTGCTCTTCGCGGCGGTGTGCACGGCGCCGTTCTGGCTGGGCGCGCTGGACGGGGTGCCCCGCGACTTCCGGTTCGCGCTGGCGTTCCTGGCACTGCTCCAGGTGACGGCGGCGATCCTGAACTTCCTGCCGGTGCCGGGCCTGGACGGCTACGGCGTGGTCGAGCCCTGGCTGTCGTACGGCGTGAAGCGGCAGGTCGCGCCGTTCGCGCCGTACGGCCTGATGCTGGTGTTCGCGCTGCTGTGGGTGCCGTCGGTCAACGCGGTGTTCTTCGACGTGGTGGACGCGGTGCTGCGGCACCTCGGGGTGGGCGACGCCGACTCCTACTGCGGGCAGCAGCTGTACCGGTTCTGGACGCAGGGCGATCCGGGCTGCGCGTTCGTCCGCTGACGTACGGCGCCGAGTCGCCTTCAGCCGGTGACGGAGGTGCCGCCGCCCCGGGTGGCCCGGTCGCGCTTCACGTAGTACCAGGTCATGTTGGACGACAGCCCCGCGAGCAGGACCCAGACGATGCCCAGCAGGCTGCCCTGCACGAACGAGACGACCGCCGCCGCGGTGGCGAGGACGCACACGGCCAGGGTGTAGAGGGCGATGCGGGGCATGGGACGGGGCTCCTAGCTGGGGTGGTGCGACGGCGTACGGCGACCGTACCGGGGGACACCGCGGCGACGGACGTGCGCCGACCAGTGTCCCCCATCGGCCGGGGGCAGGGGGCAGGGGATCAGACGTCGGTGACCCGGAGCCCGGCGTGCGCCTTGTACCGGCGGTTGACGGAGATCAGGTTGGCGACCAGGGACTCCACCTGGTGGGCGTTGCGCAGCCGTCCGGCGAACACACCGCGCATACCGGGGACGCGTCCGGCGAGCGCCTGCACGATCTCGACGTCGGCGCGGTCCTCGCCGAGCACCATCACATCGGTGTCGATCCGCTCGATCTCCGGGTCCTGGAGGAGTACGGCGGACAGGTGGTGGAAGGCGGCGGTGACCCGCGACTCCGGCAGCAGCGCGGCGGCCTGCTGGGCGGCGGAGCCCTCCTCGGGCTTCAGCGCGTAGGCACCCTGCTTGTCGAAACCGAGCGGGTTGACGCAGTCCACGACCAGTTTCCCGGCCAGTTCCTCCCGCAGCGACTCCAGGGTCCTGCCGTGTCCGTCCCAGGGGACGGCGACGATCACGAGGTCGCTGCGGCGCGCGGTCTCGGCGTTGTCGGCGCCCTCGATGCCGTGGCCCAGTTCCCCGGCCGCCGCCCGCGCCCGCTCGGCGGCCCGCGATCCGATGATCACCTTCTGCCCGGCGAGGGCGAGCCGGTAGGCGAGTCCCTTGCCCTGCGGTCCGGTCCCGCCGAGCACGCCGACGACCAGCCCGGACACGTCGGGCAGGTCCCAGGGGTCCTTGGCGGGCGCCTTCGCGGGCGGCGTCGCGGGGGTCTGTGCACTGTCGGAAGAGGTCATGGGCCCGACTCTACGTCCGTGCGGGCGGGGTCACCGGGGCGGTACCCGCGGTGGCGGCCGACCGCGGCGACGCTGTCCCCGGACCGGGCGAACCCTGCCCGAACACCCCACACGGGCGGCCGTGTTGGGGCAGCATGCGGCACATGGACGCCGTACGGGTCGCGCTGCTGCGGGATGTGCTCGCCGGAACCGAGTGGCTCGGTGCCACCCGGCGGTTCGGGGGGACGCTGCGCGGTGCGGTGACCGCGCGCGGCGGCGGGCTGCTGCTGGTCGGCACGCCCGCCTACGAGCCCTGGCATCTGGCCGCCCACCTGGTGGACGAGGCAGCCTGGTCCGGCACCCCCGAGCTGGCCCCCACCCTGATCCGGCACGCCGCCCGCCCCCAGGACCCGGCCCACCTCTCCGTCGGCCCCGCCCGCATCACCACCGCCCGGCGCGGCGAGACTCTCCTCGTCGTCGCCCCCGACGAACCCCCCGCCCTCCTGGAACGCCTCCACACCGCCCGCCGCTCCGGCGTCACCGTCCTCTCCCTCGGCGCGCCCGACGGCGAACTGGCCGCCCTCTCCCACGAGTCCCTGGCCGTCCCCGAGTGCGCGGAACTCGACCTGGACACCGTCCAGCACCTGGTCAGCGCGGCAGCGGGCGAGAACGGCCCCCCTCCCGGAGCCCGCCGAACATTCCGCGACCGCCTGAGCCACCTGACCGAAACCCTCCTGGCCCCTCCGGCGTCGCCTTGGTGAGGGTGGAGCGCGGCCGCACCCACGACGTCCCGCGCGACCCCACCTCCGCCCTAGCCCCCGGATAACAGGTTGCCCCGCCCCCGCACCTCCCCGCACGATTCCCCGCGTGTCCCGTGCTCTCCTCCCCGACCTGGCCCCCTGGCGGTCGTCCCGTGATTTCCGCCGACTCTGGTTCTCCGGCCTGATCAGCGGTTTCGGCAGTTTCCTGACACTCGTGGCGGTCCCGGTCCAGCTCAAGGAGCTGACGGGTTCGGCCGCCGCCGTGGGCGCGGTCGGGGCGGTGGAGCTGGTCCCGCTGATCGTGTTCGGGCTGTACGGCGGTGCCTTGGCCGACGCGCTCGACAAGCGGGACCTGATCGTGTGGACGGAGGCGGGGCAGGGCCTGCTCAGCGTGGTGCTGCTGGTGAACGCGCTGCTTCCGCACTCCGCGGTGTGGCCGTTGTACGTGGTCGCCGCGCTGTCCTCCGCGCTGGTGTCGGTGCAGCGGCCCGCGCTGGACTCGCTGTGGCCCCGGATCGTCGCCCATGAACACCTTCCGGCGGCGGCCTCGCTGAACTCCCTGCGCTGGACGGTCGGCGGGGTCGCGGGCCCGGCCGTGGCGGGTGTGGTGGTGGCGTACGCGGGTCTGGGCTGGGCGTACGCGGCCGACCTGCTCACCTTCGTGGTCTCGCTGGCGTACGTCGTCCGCGTCGCACCCGCCCCCGCGTCCCACGAGGCGTCCCGCCCCTCGCTGCGGGCGATCGCGGAGGGCGCCCGGTACGCCTGGAACCGCAAGGAACTCCTGGGCACCTACGCGGTCGATCTGGCCGCGATGTTCCTGGCCATGCCGATGGCCGTGCTCCCGTTCCTCGCGGACGAACTGCACGCGCGGTGGGCCCTGGGGCTGATGTACGCGGCCGTACCGGCGGGCGCCCTGCTGGTGAGCCTGACCAGCGGCTGGACCTCTCGCGTCCGGCGGCACGGGCTGCTGGTGCTGCTGTCCGCCGCGGGCTGGGGCCTGTCGGTCGCGGCGGCCGGGGTGTGCGGCGACGTGTGGCTGGTGCTGGTGTTCCTGACCGTGGGCGGCGGCTTCGACATGGTGAGCGGCGTCTTCCGGTCGGCCATGTGGAACCAGACCATCCCCGACGAGTTGCGCGGCCGGCTCGCCGGGATCGAGCTGCTGTCCTATTCGGTCGGCCCCCAGCTCGGCCAGGTCCGCGCGGGCGGTGTCGCCGCCTGGGCGGGTGTCCGCGCGTCCGTCTGGTCCGGCGGCCTGGTCTGCGCGGGCGCGATGGCCGTGCTCGCCGTGTGCCTGCCCGCGCTCATGACGTACGACGAGCGGACGAACCCGCACGCCGTTCGGATGCGGGAACGGCGGGCGGGGGCGGCCGGGGCACCGGACCGTACGGCCGGGCCGGTCGGGGGACGCGACGCCGGGACGGAAGCGGTCACCACCTGACGCTCACCACCTGCCCCTCACCGCCGGGACCCGGCCGGGCCGCCCGGCGGGCTGGGTCACCCGGTGGGCGTGCTCACTGGTCGCTCTCCCCGCCCCGTGCCGACGCGTCGTGCCAGCGGGGGTCCGTCTCCCAGTCGAGGTTCCGCTCCCGCGCGGTCTCCATCGCGTGCTGGGCGTCCTCCCTGCTGCCGTACGGCCCGAACCGGTCCTTGGCGGGGCACTCGGGGCCCTCCTCGACCTTCTTGTGCTCCAGGCAGTAGAACCATTCGCCCGGCTTACCGGTGGTGCGCTTCTTGAACAGGGTCATCGAACGTCTCCTCTCGCCAAGGTCATGTTCCCCCGGCACCGCTGGTTAGACTCGCGGACATGTCTGGCCAGTCGCTGCTCGTGCCGGGGGAACTGTCCCCCACCCGCCCGGTTCCCGGAAACATCCGCCGCCCGGAGTACGTCGGCAAACCGGCGCCGACGCCGTACACCGGGCCGGAGGTGCAGACCCCGGAGACGGTGGAGGCGATGCGGCGGGCGGGCCGGATCGCCGCGCGGGCGATGGAGGAGGCGGCGAAGCTCATCGCGCCGGGCGTGACCACCGACGAGCTGGACCGGGTGGCGCACGCGTACATGTGCGACCACGGCGCGTACCCGTCCACCCTCGGCTACCGCGGCTTCCCCAAGTCGCTGTGCACGTCCGTCAACGAGGTCATCTGCCACGGCATCCCGGACTCGACGGTGCTGCGGGACGGCGACATCGTCAACCTGGACGTGACGGCGTACATCGGCGGGGTGCACGGCGACAACAACGCCACCTATCTCGTGGGCGACGTGGACGAGGAGTCGCGGCTGCTGGTGGAGCGGACGCGGGAGTCGCTGAACCGGGCGATCAAGGCGGTCCGGCCGGGCCGCCAGATCAACGTCATCGGCCGGGTCATCGAGTCGTACGCCAAGCGCTTCGGCTACGGCGTGGTCCGGGACTTCACCGGCCACGGCATCAGCACCGCGTTCCACTCCGGCCTGATCGTCCCGCACTACGACAGCCCGCACGCGACGACCGTGATGCAGCCGGGGATGACGTTCACCATCGAGCCGATGCTGACGCTGGGCACGCACGAGTACGACATGTGGGACGACGGCTGGACGGTCGTCACCAAGGACCGCAGGCGGACCGCCCAGTTCGAGCACACGCTGGTGGTCACCGAGACGGGCGCGGACGTTCTCACCCTGCCCTGACCAGGCCCTTCGGACCGCTTCACGAGAGTTGTCCACAGGTTGACCCGCTCCCCCGCCGGGGGCGGGTTTTTCCTTGTACGCTTTTACCGACAACCTGTCGGCAACTCACCGTGTTCCCAGCCGCCCGACCATTGACTTAGGTAAGCCTTACTCACGAGGATGCGCACATGGACTCCTCCCGCTCGTCCGTCTCCCCCTCCGCCCCCTCAGCCCCTTTCTCGACGGTCATCCGCACCGCCTCCCACGAGCAGCACACCGAGGCGGAGACCTCGACGTTCATGAGCGACCTCCTCGGCGGCCGACTCGGCATGTCCGCCTACGCGCGCTACACCGAGCAGCTCTGGTTCGTGTACGAGGCACTGGAGAGCACGGCGGAGGCGCTGGCGGCGGACCCGGTGGCCGGACCCTTCCTCCGGGCCGAGCTGCTGCGCCTGCCCGCGCTGGAGCGGGACCTCGCCCATCTCCGCGGCCCGGACTGGCGGTCGGGACTCACCGCGCTGCCCGCGACCGAGGCGTACGCGGACCGGGTGCGCGCGTGCGCCGCCGACTGGCCCGGCGGATACGTCGCCCACCACTACACCCGCTACCTGGGCGACCTCTCCGGCGGCCAGATCATCCGGGACCGCGCCGAACGCACCTGGGGCTTCGCCCGCAAGGGCGACGGCGTCCGCTTCTACGTCTTCGAGGACATCGCCAACCCGGCCGCGTTCAAGCGGACCTACCGCGAACTGCTGGACGGGATAGCCGCCGACGAGCTGGAGCGGCAGCGGATCGTGGCGGAGTGCAAGCGGGCGTTCGCGCTGAACACCGGCGTGTTCCGGGAGCTGGGCGAGGAGTTCCCGCTCAGCGCGTGACCGGCGCCCGGCCGTGACCGGGCCCGGTACGGGACCGGGCTTCAGCGCGCGACCGGGCTTCAGCGCGTGATCGGCGTCGGAGTGCCCAACTCCCGTACCGGCAGCCCCTGTCGCTCCAGGGACACCCGTCCCCCGATCTCCACCCAGCCGTACGGCTGTGGTGCGGTGAGGAGTTGGGAACCGGCGCCCTGGCGGATGTTCAGGGCGCGGCCGAGCCGTTCGGTGAGCAGCAGGGCAGCCGCGCCGGTCGCCTCGTCCTCGTCGATGCCGTCACCCCGGCCGGGGAAGGCACGGGCGCGGACCCGACCGGCCGCCTCGTCCTCCCAGGCCCAGGCGTAGATCCACTCGCCGGGCGGGGGCACCTCCAGGGCGTCCACCTCGGCGGCGGTGCCGTACTGGACGAGGGCGCGCGGCGGGGCCCACTCCGCACGGGCCTCGATCCAGCAGAACTCGCCGTCCTGCCGGGCCCCCATCTCCCCGGCGGGCGTGACCAGTTCGGGCACGTCCAGCAGCCAGGCGGCGCCGACGCAGGGGTGTCCGGCGAAGGGCAGCCGGGCGCCGGGGGTGTAGATGTCGAGGACGCCGCGCTCGGGGTCGTCCACGAACACCGTCTCGCTGAAGCCGAGTTCGCGGGCGAGGGCCTGCCGGTCCCGCCGGGCGGGGATCGTGGCACCGTCCCGTACGACACCGAGCCGGTTGCCGTGGCCGCCGCCCGGCGCGCAGAACACGCGGAGCACGTCGTAGTCAGTCACCCGGAAATTGAAGCACCGAACCCGGCTTGACCTTGCCTTTGCCTGTGCTTGGCATGGGGTTTGAGGTGCCGAGATCAAGCCGTGTCCGTGATGTTTCCGTGAGAGCCGAATCACTTCCCCGCCCGGTGGAGGTGAGGTATGCCTCAGGTAAGTTAGGCCAGCCTCACCACACTAGAACTCCGCCCCGGGAGAGCCCATGCGAGCCGTCCGCCTCATTGTCACCGCTGCCGCAGCGGTGGCCGCCCTGACCGCCGTCACGGCCTGCACGGCGAAAAGCGACGCCAAGGGCGGCGACGACGCGATCCGGGTGACGGCCGCCGACACCTCCTGCGACACCTCCGCGAAGACGGTCCCGGCCGGTCAGGTCACGCTGAAGATCGAGAACAAGGGCTCGCGGGCCACCGAGGTGGAGATCGTCTTCCCCGACGGCCGGATCGTCTCCGAGAAGGAGAACATCGGCTCCGGCACCAAGTACACGCTGACCGCCGAGGTCAAGGCCGGTGCGTACGAGATCGCCTGCCGCCCCGGCATGAAGGGCCACGGCGTCCGGCAGAAGCTGACCGTGACCGGCGGCAAGGCCGCCAAGCGCGATCCTCAGCTCGACCGGGCCGTCGCGGAGTACCGCCAGTACGCGCAGGACCAGGCGGACGACACGATCCCGCTGGTGGAGAAGTTCGCCGACGCGATCAAGGCGGGCGACCTGGACGCGGCGAAGAAGGCGTACGCGCCCTCGCGGCTCGGCTGGGAGCGCACCGAGCCGATCGCGGAGTCCTTCGGCGACATCGACCCGAAGACGGACACCCGCGCCGACGGCCTGGAGCAGGGCCAGAAGTGGACGGGCTGGCACCGTCTGGAGAAGTCGCTGTGGGCGGACAAGAAGATCACCGCCACCGACAAGCAGCTCGCGGACGAGCTGGTCACGGACCTCAAGGACTGGCAGCTGCGCGTCGGCAAGGCCGAGATCACCCCGACCTCGATGGCCAACGGCGCCAAGGAACTCCTGGACGAGGTCGCCACCGGCAAGGTCACCGGCGAGGAGGACCGCTACTCGCACACCGACCTCTCCGACTTCAAGGGCAACGTCGAGGGCGCGCAGAAGGCGTACGAGCTGCTGAAGCCCGTCGCCGCGAAGAACGACCCGGCGCTCACCGGTGAGCTGGACAAGCAGTTCGCCGCGCTGGACACGCTGCTCGACAAGTACCGCACGGACAAGAACTCGTACGACTTCGTGTCGTACGACAAGGTCACCAAGGACCAGCGCAAGGAGCTGTCGGACGCGGTGAACGCGCTGGCGGAGCCGCTGTCCAAGCTGGCCGCCGCGGTCGTCAAGTAGCCGCGGTCGTCAAGTAACAGCGGACGCACGGCCGTCACGGCAGCCGGAAGGGCGAGGGAAGGGATCGGTATGACGGAGAACCAGAGCACCGCGCCGCAGGGCGATTCCGCCCCCTCGCGCCGCGCGCTGATCGGATGGGGCGGTGCCGGGCTCGCGTTCGGCGCCGTCGCCGCCGGGGGCGCGATGGCCGCCGCGCGCTCCGGCGGCGACGACCCCGTCCCGGCCGCCGAGTCGGGCGGCGCCGTGCCGTTCCACGGCACCCACCAGGCGGGGGTCGCCACGCCCGTCCAGGACCGGCTGCACTTCGCCGCGTTCGACGTGAAGACCGACGACCGCGCCGAGTTCGTCCGGATGCTGAAGGACTGGACGGACGCGGCCCGCCGGATGACCGCCGGGGACACCGTTGGGGACGGGGCGTACGGCGGGGTCGCGGAGGCGCCGCCGGACGACACCGGCGAGGCGCTGGGGCTCAAGCCGTCCCGGCTGACCCTGACCATCGGGTTCGGGCCGTCGTTCTTCGAGCACTTCGGGCTGGCGGACCGCCGCCCGGAGGCCCTGGTGGACCTGCCCCGGTTCCCCGGCGACAACCTCGACCGGGGGCGTACCGGCGGCGACCTGTGCGTACAGGCGTGCGCGGACGATCCGCAGGTGGCGGTGCACGCGATCCGCAACCTGGCCCGTATCGGGTTCGGCAAGGTCGCCATCCGCTGGTCCCAGCTCGGCTTCGGCAAGACCTCCTCCACCACCCCGGACGCCCAGACACCCCGCAATCTGATGGGCTTCAAGGACGGCACCCGCAACATCGCGGGCACCGAGACCGGCAGGCTGGACAGATTCGTGTGGGCCGCCGACAGCGACCACGGGCCCAAGTCGGCCTGGATGACGGCGGGTTCGTATCTCGTCGCCCGGCGTATCCGCATGAACATCGAGACCTGGGACCGCACTTCCCTGCAGGAGCAGGAGGACGTGTTCGGCCGCTCCAAGGGCGAGGGCGCCCCGGCGGGCAGGGCCAAGGAGCACGACGCCCCGTTCCTGAAGGCGATGAAGCCGGACGCTCATGTGCGTCTGGCGCACCCCGACTCCAACGACGGCGTCACCATCCTGCGCCGGGGCTACTCCTTCACGGACGGCACCGACGGCCTGGGCCGTCTGGAGGCGGGCCTGTTCTTCCTGGCCTACCAGCGCGACCCCCGCAAGGGGTTCATCCCGCTCCAGCGCCGGTTGTCCGCGACCGACGCGCTCAACGAGTACATCCAGCACGTGGGTTCGGCGGTCTTCGCGGTTCCCCCCGGCGTCCGCGACAAGGGCGACTGGTGGGGCCGGACGCTGTTCTCCGAGGAGGCGTGACCCTGTGTTCTCCAACTATCTGATCGGTCTGCGCGAGGGGCTGGAGGCCAGCCTCGTCGTGTGCATCCTGATCGCCTATCTGGTCAAGACCGGCCGCCGGGACGCCCTGAGGCCGATCTGGACCGGCATCGCGCTGGCCATCGCGCTGGCGCTCGGCTTCGGCTGCGCGCTGGAGTTCGGCTCGCAGGAGATGACGTTCGAGGCGCAGGAGGCGCTCGGCGGCTCGCTGTCGATCATCGCCGTCGGGCTGGTCACCTGGATGGTGTTCTGGATGCGGCGCACCGCCCGGCACCTGAAGTCGGAGCTGCACGGCAAGCTGGACGCGGCGCTCGCGATGGGCACCGGCGCGCTGGTCGCCACCGCGTTCCTCGCGGTCGGCCGGGAGGGCCTGGAGACCTCGCTGTTCGTGTGGGCGTCGGTGCACGCGGCCGGGGACGGCACCCCGCGCCCGCTGATCGGCGTGGCCCTGGGCCTCGCCACGGCGGTGCTGCTGGGCTGGCTGTTCTACCGGGGCGCGCTCCGCATCAACCTGGCCAAGTTCTTCACCTGGACCGGCGCCATGCTGGTCGTGGTCGCGGCGGGCGTCCTCGCCTACGGCTTCCACGACCTCCAGGAGGCCAACTGGATACCGGGCATCTCGCACCTGGCGTTCGACATCAGCGACACCATCGAGCCGGACAGCTGGTACGGCACGCTGCTGAAGGGCGTGTTCAACTTCCAGCCGGACCCGACCGTCGTCCAGGTCACGGTGTGGCTGCTGTACCTGATCCCGACGCTCGTCGTCTTCTTCGCCCCGGTAGGGTCTGCCTCCGGGAAGGGGAAGGTGACGACACCGCATGACCAGGGAACGCGGCCCTCTGAGGCTCCGCAGGCGTGACCGCCGCGCACTGCTGACGACGGCGCTGGTCGCGCTGTCGCTGACGGCGAGCGGCTGTGTGGTGGTGCACGGGGAGCGCGAGGTGCTGCCCACCGCCACCCGGAGCGAGGCCGCGCGGGCGCTGGCCGATTTCACCGCCGCCTACAACGCCGCCGACAAGGGCTTCGACCGGTCGAAGGACGCGGGCCGGGTCACCGGCGCGCTCGCCGCGATCGACGGTGCCCGGCTCACCGCCGGACACGCCAACCACCCCTCGGGCAACCCGAACCACACCCCGCTGATCCTCACGGACGCGAAGTTCACCATCCCGAAGAAGGCGGGCCGGCCCCGTTTCTTCCTCGCGGACGCACGGGGCAACAAGGGCGGGGACGTGCGCTGGCTGCTCGTCTTCACCCGCGACGGGTCCGGCGCGAACTGGCGGGTCGCCTATCTGACGCTGCTCGCGCCCAGTGCCGTACCCGAGTTCGCCCAGGACGCGCAGGGCTGGGCGGAACCGGTGGAGGGCCGCGCGGGCGGGGTCGCGGTCTCCCCCGCCGACCTCGGCGCCGACTACGCCGACTATCTCCAGGACGGCGGCGACAGGTTCGCGGACGGCCCGCACACCAGCGGCTGGCGCACCGACCGCGAACGGCTGTCGAAGCGTCCCGGCCTGGTCAGGCAGTACCAGGACGAACCGCTGACCAGGGGCGACTACGCGCCGCTGGCGCTGCGCACGGCCGACGGCGGCGCGCTGGTCTTCTTCGCCACCCACCACTTCGAGAAGCAGACCGCCGCCGCCGGCACGTCCGTCCCGGTCACCAACCAGGACGTGCGGGCGCTCACCAAGGGCGAGGTCAAGCAGTCCCTGACGATGGAGTTCGTCTCCAACGAGGCCGCTCTCGACCCGCCGGGCAGCGGCCCGGTGAAGGTCATCGGCCGGGTGCAGGGCCTGACGGGAGCCGTCGGCGAGTAACCCGCGCCGCCGGACGCCACAGGGCGGGACCGGCCACCGGGGCGCGCCGTCAGCGGACCGGGGGCCAACTGTCGCGGGCCGGGTCCCCGGCCGCCACGTACCGCGCGCACTCGTCGGTGAGGATCTCCAGCAGGCTCAGCGGGTCCGGAAGCGGGTGTTCCGGACCGCGCACCCAGCGCACCCCGTTGGCGTCGCCGTTGCCGTCACCGGGCAGCGCGGCGGGCGGTACGAGGACGTAGGAGCCCCGGCAGTGCCAGCGCAGCCCCGGATGCTCGTCCATCGTCTCGGGGTGGCAGTCCAGCTCGCAGGGCCACCACTCGTCCTCGTCCTCGGGGGTGCCACGGGTGAGGGTGAAGAACAGCAGCCGCCCGTCGTCGCTCTCGGCGACCGGGCCGACGTCGATACCGGCGGCGGTGAGCCGCTCCAGCGCCTCCCGCCCGGCCGCGAGCGGCACGTCCAGGACGTCGTGGACCATGCCGGTGGCGGTGATGAAGTTCGCCTCGGGCTGGCTGCGGGCCCACCGCTCGATCTGGGCCGCGTCGGTGGTGGACTGCGTCTGCCAGGCGAACGACACGGGGTGCCGGGCCGGGGTGGGGCAGCCGACCCGGTCGCAGGAACACCCGTAGCCGTCGGCCGGGTGCGCGGCGGGCGCGAGCGGCAGACCCGCCTGGGCGGCGGCGAGCAGCAGCGCCTCACGGCCGCCCGCGTCGCCGGTCTCCCGAGGGCGCTTCCGCAGCCACTGGGAGAGTCTGCCCTGCCGGGCGGCCCGGCCGCCGAACGTCGCGCTCATCTATCCCCTCGCCTCGCTGGTGTGCGGACAGCATGCCTCATGGTCCCACCTTCACACGCTCGGGGGGTGCGGACCGGGGATCGGAGCGGGCGGGGAGGGGGCGTGGGCGGCACGGTGCGTGAGCGGGGGTGCGGCCGCGGGGCCGCCGTACGCCCTCCCCGCGCCGGGTCACCGACTCCCCGCGCGCCCGCTCTACGACCTCCTCGCGCGTCCCGTCCTACGACTCCTCGCGCGTCCCGTCCTCGTGCTCCGGGGGCCAGGCGTCGCCCCACTCGGCGTCCCGGGCGGCCCGGTAGAGCGGGCCGTGGCGTCTGGTGACCGTGGTGCGGGCGATGCGCCCGCCCCCGGCCGCCTCCGTGCCGGGCTCGCAGAGGTCGAGCAGCACCTGGCCCTTGCGGATCTGCGGGCGGCGGACGACCCGCGCGGGCGCCGGGGCGGCCGGGAGCCGGGTGGCGGCGACATAGCTGAACTTCTCGTCCTCGTAGGCGAGGGAGCCGCCCTTGACCTGGCGGTGCAGGGAGGAACGGCTGACGCGGGCCGAGAAGTGGCACCAGTCGGTGCCGGGCACGATGGGGCAGGCGGCGCTGTGCGGGCAGGGCGCGGCGATCCGGAACCCGGCCGCGACCAGCCGGTCCCGCGCCTCGATGATCCGCGCGTACCCGGCCGGGGTGCCCGCCTCGACCACGACCACGGTCCGCGCTGCCCCGGCCGCCGCGTCCACCAGGGCGGCACGTCCGGCGGGGTCGAGTTCGTTGAGGACGTACGACACGGTGAGCAGATCGGTGTCGTCCAGTGCGAGCCCGGCGCCGATGCGGGCGCGCTGCCAGCGGGCGCCGCGCAGGTCGGGGTGGGCGGCGGCGAGCTCCCGGCCGAGGGCGAGCGCGGGCTCGGCCCAGTCGAGCACGGTGACCGGCCGGACACCGGGCCACACGGCGCTCACCGCCCAGGTCGCGGCACCGGTGCCGCCGCCGAGGTCCAGCTGGCTCGCCGGGCTCCAGCCGGGCAGCGCGTCCGCGAGGGCGCCGAGCGCGGCCCGTACCGCCTCGAAGGTGGCGGGCATGCGGTACGCGGCGTAGGCGGCGACATCGGCCCGGTCCCGCAGAATCGGGGCGTCGGTCGGGGTCTCCCCCCGGTAGTTGGCGATCAGCCGCTCGACGGCCCCGGTGGCCTGCCGCGCCGGAAGTCCGTCCAGCAGCCCGGCGAGGGCGGAGCGGAGGGTGTCGGCGGGGGCGGCGGGAGCGTCGTTCACGGGGGGATTCTCTCAGGTGCGGCGCGGGGGGTGGCACGGGTGTGCCACGGGGACGGCCCGGTGTGCAGCGAGGGGCGTTCACCCGTACGGGGCGCGCCCGGGCCCGTGCGGTAGCGCAGCCCGGGCGGCGGAACACGGCCTTCAGCCGGTCGGCCCCGGCTCCCGGCCCGTGAGGCCCCGCACCGCCCGCGCCAACGTTGTCGCCGCCGCAGCGCGCGGGGTGTTGTCCGGTGAACGGCGGCGCGGGTGGACGGTGTTGGCGAGGAGGACGAGGAAGGTGTCCGTGGCCGGGTCGAGCACGAGGGACGTGCCGGTGAACCCGGTGTGTCCGGCGGCGCCGCCGCCCGCGAGTTCGCCCATGAACCACGCCTGGTCCACGGTGAAGCCCAACCCCGGTGCGGTGAGCAGGAGTTCGACGAAGTCGGGGCCGAGGACGCGGGCGGGTCCGTAGGCACCGCCCGCGAGCAGGGCGCGGCAGAACACGGCGAGGTCGCGGGCGGTGGAGAAGAGTCCGGCGTGGCCCGCGACCCCGCCGAGCGCCCACGCGTTCTCGTCGTGCACGGCCCCGCGCACCATGCCCCGGTCCAGCTTGGCCCACGGCCGCCGCTGGTCCTCGGTGGCGGCGGCGTCGGGGCTCGGCCCGAAGCCGGTGGCGGTCATGCCGAGCGGCCGGGTGATGCCCTCCGCGACCAGTACGTCCAGGGTGCGGCCGGTGATCCGCTCCAGCACGCACTGGAGCAGCAGCATGTTGAGGTCGGAGTAGCGGTACGCACCCGGCGCCGCGTTTGGCACCTCGGCGCGCAGCAGGTCGAACCGCGCCCGCGTGTCCGGGCAGTCGTACAGCGGGAGTTCGGGCCGCAGCCCGGAGGTGTGGGTGAGCAACTGCCGTACGGTGACGCGGCGGGCGGCGGCACCGGTCAGCTCGGGGACGTAGGCGGCGATCTCCGCGTCCATGCCGAGGGTGCCGCGCTCGATCTGCTGGACGGCGGCGACCGAGGTGAACAGTTTGGTGAGGGAGGCCAGGTCGAACGGCGTGCCCAGGGTCATCGGCACCCGGCGCGCGGGCGGGAGTTCGACCCCGCTGTCGGTCTCGGGGTCGTAGGAGGCGTACCGCACGGCCCAGCCCGCCGCCCGCTCGACGGCGATGACGGGTCCGCGTCCGGCCACCACGACCGCACCGGCGGCCCAGGGGCGGTCTCCTGCGGTGAGTTCGCGCACGAGACCACCGAGGCGGGCCAGTACGACGGGGTCGAGGCCGGCCCGCTCGGGGGTGCCGGGGCGCAGTCTCGGCGTGCTCAGCGGTCGTCTCCCTCGGGTTTCGCACGAGTGTTCCAGGGACGGCACATTCCCACGAAACAGCCCGCCGCGACCAGCGCACCCACCAGTTGGACGACCGCCATCGGCACCGCCGTGCGCTCCCCGGCGATTCCGACGAGCGACGCGGCGACCGCGCCGATGAGGAAGGACGACGTACCGAGCAGCGCGGACGCGGACCCGGCGGCGTGCCGGACGCGGAGCAGCGCGAGGGTCTGGGCGTTGGGCAGGCTGAACCCCATCGAGGCCATCAGCACGAACAGCGCGGCGGCCACCGGGACCAGGCCGACGGCGCCGAACACCCCGGTGGACATGAGCAGCAGCGCGGTCGCGGCGAGCACGGTCACCGTGATCCCGGCCGCGAACACCGTCTCCAGCCGGACCCGGCCGACCAGGACCTTGCCGTTGACCTGCCCGGCGATCACCAGTCCGACCGAGTTCAGCCCGAACAGCAGGCTGAACGTCTGCGGGGAGGCGCCGTAGATCTCCTGGATCACGAACGGGGAGGCGGCGACGTACGCGAACAGCGAGGCGAAGGCGAAGCCGCCCGCGAGCGTGTAGCCGGTGAAGGGGGCGTCCGCGAGCAGGGTGCGCATGGCGCGCAGCGCGGCGCCGGTGCCTCCGCCGTGCCGTTCGGCGGGCGGCAGCGTCTCGGGCAGCCGCAGCCAGACGACGGCGGCGAGCAGCGTGCCGACCACGGTCAGGACGACGAACACGCCCCGCCAGTCGGTGACCCGCAGGATCTGACCGCCGATCAGCGGTGCCACGATCGGTGCGACGCCCGAGATGAGCATGAGCGTGGAGAAGAACCGGGCCATCGACTCCCCGTCGTACAGGTCGCGTACGACGGCTCGGGCGATGACGATCCCGGCCGCGCCCGCGAGGCCCTGGACCAGCCGGAACGCCACCAGCGTCTCGACGTTGGGCGCGAGCACGCAGAGCGCGGTGGCGAGGATGTAGACGGCGAGGCCGGTGAGCAGCGGGCGGCGGCGGCCCCAGCGGTCGCTCATCGGGCCGACGACGAGTTGCCCGAACGCCATGCCGCCCAGGCAGGCGGTGAGCGTGAGCTGCGCGGTCGAGGTGGAGGCGTGCAGGGTGCGGGTGACCTCCGGCAGCGAGGGGAGGTACATGTCCATCGCCAGCGGGGGTGTGGCGGTGAGGCCGCCGAGGAGGAGGGTGACGAGGGGGCCGGTACGGCGGGCGGAGGCGAGCCTGGCGGCCGGGGCGCCCGGGGTGGCCGGTCGGGTTCGCCGGGCGGGGACGGTGGGGGCGGGTGTGGCGGTGTCCGTGGGGGTGACGGCCGCGCCGGGCGCACCGGCGGCTGCCAGGGCGTCGGGGGCCGGGGTCGCGGGTTCCGGTCTCTCGGCGGCAGGTCTTCCGGGTGCGGGTATCGGCGCGTCCGTGTGCTCGGTCATGTGCTGCCCCTCCCTCATGTGCCCCTCTCCCATACGGCGCTCCCCCATGTGGTCCGCCCCTGTGTGCTCAGCCCCCACGGGCTCCGCATGTGCTCAGCCCCCATGTGCTCAGCCCACAGGTGATCCTCCACGGGGACGGGCCCGGCACCTATGCTCTCAGCTCGTACACACTGCCGGGTGACACACGGATGAGGGGCGGGCGGCCGGGATGGCTGAGCGGAGCGTGCGGTGGGGAATCCTGGCGACCGGCGGTATCGCGTCCGCGTTCGCCGCCGATCTGGTGGATCTGCCGGACGCGGAGATCGTGGCGGTGGCCTCCCGCCGCCAGGACTCGGCCGAGGCGTTCGCCGAACGGTTCGGTGTGCGCCGGGCCTATGGCGACTGGGAGTCGCTGGCGGCCGACGCGGACGTGGACGTCGTCTACGTCGCCACCCCGCACGCGGCGCACCGCGCGGCGGCCGGGCTGTGCCTGACGGCGGGCCGGAACGTGCTGTGCGAGAAGGCGTTCACCCTCAACTCCGCCGAGGCGCTGGAGCTGGTGGCGCTGGCGAAGGAGCACGACCGCTTCCTGATGGAGGCGATGTGGATGTACTGCAGCCCGCTGATCCGGCGCCTGACGGCCCTGGTGTCGGACGGTGCGATCGGTGAAGTCCGCACGATCCAGGCCGACTTCGGGCTGGAGGGCCCCTTCCCACCCGCGCACCGGCTGCGCGACCCGGCCCAGGGCGGCGGCGCCCTGCTGGACCTCGGGGTGTACCCGGTGTCGTTCGCGCATCTGCTGCTGGGCGAGCCGGACGGCGTCACCGCGCGCTCGGTGCTGTCCGAGGAGGGCGTCGATCTCCAGACGGCCGCCCTGCTGAGCTGGGACTCCGGGGCACTGGCCACGCTGCACTGCTCGATCGTCGGCGGTACGGGCGTGACGGCCTCGGTGACCGGGTCGCGCGGCCGGATCGACCTGCCGTCGGGCTTCTTCAACCCGGACCGGTTCGTCCTGCACCGGGACGGCCGCGACCCCGAGGAGTTCACCGCCGACCCCGCCGACGGACCCCGCACCAGCCTGCGGCACGAGGCCCGCGAGGTGATGCGGGCGCTGCGCGCGGGCGAGAAGGAGTCGCCGCTGGTGCCGCTCGCGGGGACGCTGGCGGTGATGCGGACGATGGATTCCGTCCGCGAGTCGGTGGGAGTGCGGTACCCGGGCGAGGGTGCCTGACCCCGCCAACGCGTACTCCGGTCTGCGGCGCGTTCACTTCCCGACGGGTGACCGGAATGCCCCGCATCAGGCCGAGTTGGGGGAGCTGCCGGGGCCCGGGGTGCCCCAACGCGCGCATTCACACAAGTGGAATTGAGACATCCGCAGTATTGCGGCCGGTGGGCCGCTTATGCTCAACTTATCTCCACAAGAGCTTCACACTTGGAGCACGCGAAGCGCGTGCGACGCGTGGAGCACAGGGTTCCCGAAGCCACACCGAGGGGGGCACGGCGGTCGTTCCACCGCACCGGAGGCAAGGGGGTGGACCTCGCGCGGGACGCGCGGGGTGCACACCGGCCGGTGGAGCGGCTGCCGCCAGAGGAGCTTCGGGGGACGCGCGCCCGGTACGGGGGGTACGGGGCGCGTGAAGCAGGGGGGGGCAGGACGGCCTCGGGTATCCGGGGGGGGTACGAGGCCGTAGCGGTGCGGGGGGACGGAGAGGGGTCCCGGCGTCAGCGCCGGTGACGCCCGCCGTCCCCGCGGCCGTTTTCCGCACGTCCGTTTTCCGCGCGGCCGTTTTCCGCGTGCCCGCTCCCGCCGTATCCGTTTTCCGCGCGGGTGCCGTCCCGCTCGGCCCGGCGGCCGGAGCGGCCGTCTTCGCCGCCGCCGTCCGTGACTCCCACGCCTCCGTGACCGTCGCCGTCGCCGTTGGCCGCACCCGTCGCACGCGTCGCTTCGGTCACGCCCGCCGGAACCGACGCATCCCCCGCCGCCCGCCGCTCTGGCCGGGGCTCACCGCCCTGCGGAACGACACGGGCCGCCCCGGCGGCACCGGTGGTGCCACCGGCGGAACCGGCCCCGCTCCCGGCCGCCGTGATCCGCCCCCGCTTCACCCGGCGGCGCAGCAGCCACGCCCCCGCGCCGAGGAGTACGGCCGTACCGGCGGCGCCCTCCGCGAGCCGCGCGGCCGAGGGATGACCGGCGGGCTGCGCCGAGGCACCGGTGCCGCCGTGGCCGGGCCGGTGGGCCGGGGTGGTGGTACCGCCGCCGCTGGCCCTGGTCTCACTGAGCGGCTGGACAAGCGCGCCGACCGGCCGCGCGGTACGGCCCCGACCGAAGCCCCAGTCGAGGAGCGCGGCGGTCTGCTCGTACACCGCGTTGGCGCCGGTGGCCGGATGCATCACGGTGACCAGGAGTGTGCGCCCACCACGTGAGGCCGCACCGGTGAAGGTGTTGCCGGCGTGGCTCGTGTAGCCGTTCTTCACACCGATCAGGCCGTCGTATGTGTGCAGCCCCCATGCCCCGGTGAGGAGGCGGTCGGTGTTCTGGATCTGGAACGTCTTCTTGCCACCCGCCGGGAAGTCGGCGGTGCGGGTGGAGCAGTAGCGCCGGAAGTCCGCGTCCCGCAGCCCGTGCCGGGCGAAGAGGGTGAGGTCGTACGCCGAGGAGAGCTGGCCGGGGTGGTCGAAGCCGTCGGGGCTGACCACATGGGTGTCCAGGGCCTGGAGGTCGGCGGCCCTGGCCTGCATCTCCGCGACGGTCTTGGCGACCCCGCCGTTCATGTGCGCGAGGACGTGCACGGCGTCGTTGCCGGAGCGCAGGAAGACGCCCTGCCAGAGCTGCTCGACGGTGTACGTGATGCCGGGCTTGATGCCGACGAGGCTGGAGCCGAAGGGGATGTCCGCGAGGTCGGCGTCGGTGACCCGGTAGCGCTGTCCGGCCTGGAAACGGCCGAGCACGGTGTCCGCGAACAGCATCTTCAGCGTGGACGCGGGCGGCAGCCGCCGGTGCGCGTCGTACGAGGCCAGCACCTCGCCGGTGGCGGCATCGGCCAGCAGCCAGGAGCGGGCGGTGAGCCTGGGCAGTCCGGTGGCGCCGCTCACCTGCACTCCGGAGCGGGCGAGCCGCTCACCGCCGACGGCGGTCCCCGGAGAGCGCGGGGCCGCGAAGGCGGGGGCGGTGGACAGGGGCAGGGCCGCGGCGGTCAGCCCGAGGACGGCACGCCTGCTGAGCCGGGAGGATTCACGCACTGGGGGACCGTACACCGACCTCGCCGGACCCCCCTGACCGGGAGAGGTGCCGCGGTACGGGAATTTGCGTTCTCGTGGAATTCCACCCGCCTGACCGACACAGGCGGTAGCGGGAGGAGCACGCTCGGGCCGTATCCGTCTCAACTAATGAGACGACTAAGGGGGTGGCGGGCAGGCCGCCGCAAGCCGCCGGGAGGGACGCAGAACAGGCCCGATGGAGTGAGAGATGTAATGGTGGATATCACCCTTTTCGTCTGGCCCGGGGAGTCGCCGTGACCTGTCTCGACCGACGTGACGTTGGCCTGTTGCTGCTGCGGCTGGGCACGGGCGGGGTACTCGCCGCGCACGGCGCGCAGAAGATGTTCGGCACCTTCGGCGGGGCGGGGTTGGCGAGTACCAGCCAGTTCATGGAATCCGTGGGTTTTGTGCCGGGCCGGACGAACGCGCTGCTGGCGGGGGCGTCGGAGCTGGGCGGCGGGCTGCTGCTGGCGATGGGGCTGGGGACGCCGGGCGCGGGCGCGGCGGCGGCCGGGGCGATGACGGGCGCGGCGGCCGTGCACACGCCCAACGGCTTCTTCGCGCGGAACGGCGGCTACGAGCACGCGGCGAGCCTGGGCCTGACGGCGGCGGGGCTCGCCATCACCGGGCCGGGCCGGCTCTCCCTGGACCACGCGCTGGGGCACGTCCTCAACCGGGGCTGGATGGTGCCGGTGGCGCTCGGCGTCACGGCGGCGGCCACCTCGGTGGTCGTGGGGATGCGGAACCGGCACCTCCGGCGGCAGGCGTCGGTCGAGCAGGAGGCGCTGTTCGACGAGTAGCCCCCACCGGTGGGCGGCGCGTGGCAGGCTCCGGCACCATGACGGACCCGCACCCCGCCCCCACCCCCGCAGACGCGCCCTCCCCCACCCCCGCCACCCCGCTCTGGCCGACGATCGAAGCGCTCTGGTCACGGCTGGAGGAGGCAGGCGGCCCCGGTGGCCGGGAGGGCGTCCTGCTGCGCGTCCTCAAACTCTCCGAGGAGGTGGGCGAGGTGGCGGAGGCGCTGATCGGCGCGACCGGCCAGAACCCCCGCAAGGGCGTGACCCACACCTGGTCCGACGTGGAATCCGAACTCTGCGACGTGGCCATCACCGCCCTGGTCGCCCTCCGCACCCTCACCCCGACCCCGGAAGCCACCTTCACCACCCACCTCACCCGAGTCCGCGACCGCCCCCAGACCCCCCGTTGAGCACACCAGACCGACCCGCCCCAGCCCAACCACCCCAATGGAGCCCCCCGACTGGACTCCCCCACCCCCAACCCCCCACACTCCCCCCAGGGCCCCCGCCACTCGCTGTAGTAGACACCGCGAGCTCGCAGGGGGCCTGTTTTCGTGCGGGTGGGGTCCGGTGGGGGTGCGTACACGCGTACGCGACGACTCCGGGCAGGCGCGGGCATCGTTTCTGCAGGTCAGCAGAGGTGCGGGGTGATCACTCGTGAGCGTTGCGTCGAGCCGTTCCGAGCAACCGCGGGGCTGTCTTCCCGTTGTCCGGGATATTCACCGCGACAACGAGCAGGCCACCTTGCTCACACAACGCATCACCCGCCTGGGGACCGTCCTGACAGTGGCTTCAGCGCTCGTGTTCACCTCGCCCGCGAGCGCCCAGGCCAACGCCGTCGGCTCCTCCCCCGTGCACACCTTCGAGTACAGCGTCGGCGGCATGGTCATGAAGGTGCCGACGGGTTGCATGTTCACGCACATCATCCGGGGTGGCGGGCGGCGGATCAGCTACCAGAACGCGGGCGTGGACTGCGGGTTCGTGGCGGCGCTGAGCAGCGGGTTCTGCAACTGGCGTATCGATTTCGTCTACGCGGACACGGACAACCGGACGTACCGCACCGCCCGGGGGCGGACGCACAACGAGTGCAGGATCGACCCGATGCGTGGCAACTCGCCCCAGACTCTGCCCCGTTACGGCAAGGCGTGTGCGCATCTGTACGTCAACGGGGTCCGCCGGGTCAGCCAGTGCCACCACATCACGAAGTGAGCCCTCATGGTCGAGCGACAGCAGCAGAGCGGTACGGACCGTGATCGCCCCGAGGGAGCGGGTCGGCGGCGGGGAGGCGAGATCGCCGCGTTCGGCATCGGCGTTCTGGTGACCCTCGCGTACTTCGGGTTCTTTCCCGGACTTCCGCATGTGATCGATGGCGGGGCGATCGTCGTGGCGGTGGTGGCGGGGCTGGTGGCCCGGTGGGGGTGGCGGGCCTGGGCAGGGGGGCGGAAGCCGGGGGGTTGACGGTGCTGCGGTTGGCTCTGTGTGTCGTGGACCCAGGTGGTGCGGGGTGGGCAGAGATCGTCAACCGGGTTAGTTTGGGCGGGACTTCGTCAGGTGGGTGAGGAGAGTTCCGTGATCGGGAGCCGGACCGTGTGCGGTGTCGATGTTCCGCCGCTGGGGATGGGGTGCTGGGCCGTAGGGGGGCCGTTCTGGGCGGGGGAACAGCCGCTGGGGTGGGGTGAGGTGGACGACGCGGAATCGACGGCGGCGCTCCGGCGGGCGTTCGAGCTGGGGATCACGGTGTACGACACGGCGGACGTGTACGGCGCGGGCCGCAGCGAGCGCGTGCTCGCCGGGGCACTGGGCAGGCACCGGGACGAGATCTTCATCGCCACCAAGTGGGGCAACGTCTTCGACGAGGGGACGAAGCAGATCACGGGCCACGACGCCACCCCCGCGCACCTGCGCCGCGCGGTCGAGGCCTCACTGAGCCGCCTGGGCACGGACCGCATCGACCTCCACCAGCTCCACCTGGGCGACGCGAGCCCCGAGGAGGCGGCCGAACTGTCCGGCGCCCTGGAGGAGTTGGTGTCGGAGGGCAAGATCCGCGCGTACGGCTGGAGTACGGACGACGCGGAACGCCCGGCCGCGATGGCGGGCCCCCATTTCGCCGCCGTACAGCACGAGTTGAACGTTCTCAACGACGCCCCCGGCATGCTCGCCCTGGTCGAGGAGCGCGGCTGGACCAGTATCAACCGGGGCCCGCTGGCGATGGGGCTGCTGAGCCCCAAGTACACGGCGGACACCCGCATCGGCGACACCGACGTGCGCGGCGACGCCCCGGAGTGGATGCGCTACTTCCACGACGGCCGCCCCGCCGCCGAATGGCTCCGCCGCCGCGACGCCGTCCGCGAGATCCTCACCTCCGACGGCCGCACCCTCGTCCAGGGCGCCCTCGCCTGGATCTGGTCCCGCAGCCCCCACACCCTCCCCATCCCCGGCTTCCGCACCATCCCCCAGGTCGAGGAGAACGCGGCAGCCCTCCAGCACGGCCCGCTGAGCGCGGGGCAGATGGCGGAGATCGACAAACTGCTGGACCGGGGCTGACCCCGGAGGGAGCCGGAACGAGGCAGGCCCGGAGAAGGGGCGGACGCGTCGGGCGGCACGCAGATCACGCCTACGGCAACGCCAGCGGTGCGGGCGGGGTCGGCAATGATTGGCCTGCTTCATTCGCAGGATCAGAGGACACAGCATGTCGCCGAGTACACCGGTGCCTCCGATAGCTGAAGGCGCCGGATTTCACGCCCTGACCGCGTCCGCCTTCGAGCTGTACGCGGCCTGTTTGCGCGAGGGACGTCCCCCGGAGGACGCTTCCCCGGATTCCCTGGACCGCCTGGTGGCCCTCGGAATGCTCGTGGAGAGCGAGGACGAACCGGGTCGGCTGGTCCCGGTGAACCCCAGACTGGCCGAGGCCCGGCTCGGGGTCACCTGGCGGACGGCGGCGCTGCAACTCCTCGAACAGGCCGGTGATCTGTCCGAGGCACTGGCCCCCCTCATCTCGGAGTTCCAGGAGAGCACCGCCCCCATCAAGGACAGTGACCCCCTGGTGCACCTCCGAGGCAAGGCGTTGATCAGCGCCTGTGTGGACGACGCGGTCAGCCGTTGCACCCGGGAGCTGATCACCGCCCAGCCCGGCGGAGGCCGTCCGGCCACCACCCTGAGCGCGGTGAGCGCGAGCGTGCGAGCGGCACTTTTCCGTGGCGTCTCGGTGCGGACGCTGTACCAGCACACGGCCTGGCACGCCGGCCCCACCCGGGACTTCGTCGAGGAGATGACGCGGCTCGGCGCCCGGGTGCGGACGCTGGACGAGTTCTTCGAGCGCCTGATCATCGTCGATCGCAGGACCGCGTTCCTTCCTGCCTCCCCCGACCGCAGCACGGCGGTGATGGTCCAGGACCCGGCAGTCGTCGGGTTCCTGGCTGACGTCTTCGACCGCAACTGGCAGCGAGCCACGGAGTTCACCGGCCGACGGACGCCGGAGCGGTCGGTGGAGATCACCGGGCAGTTGCAGCAACAGATCGTGCGCGGTCTGATCGGCGGCGAGAGCGACGCGGCCATCGCCAAACGGATCGGCCTGAGCCAGCGCTCCTACGCCTCCCATCTGGCCCGCATGAAGGAGGAGTTGGGCGTGGACACCCGGTTCCAGCTCGGCTACACGCTGGCCAAGAGCGGTGCCGCCTAGGAACACGACTCACCGGTGCCGGGCGGTTGGGTCAGGGCCTCGGCGACGGCCCGTACGAACGCCTCGGGCTGGTCGAGCATGACGTTGTGTCCGGCGCCCGGGATCTCCCGCACCCGTACCCCGGCCTCGGTCAGCTCCTCTTCACGCCCCGGGGCCTCGCCCCGTTCCCCGTAGAGCAGGGTGCGCGGTGCGGCGAGCCCGTTCAGCGTCTCCCGTACGGTCGCCGCGGCGAGCCGGACCGCGCTGCGGTGCAGGGCCAGTGGATCCGCGAGCCGCATGGTGACCGCCCAGTCGGGGTCCACCCGGTCGAGGGTCTCCGCGAAGCCGCCGTCGAGGAAGTCGGCCTCGGAGTAGGTGGCGATGCCGCTGCTGCCGGGCTTGCGGACCGCGACGGTCGGGTCCAGGTTCGGTTCCGCCACCACGAGTCGGCCCACCAGCTCCGGATGCCGTTCGGCCAGCACGATGGCTACCGCACCGCCCATGCTGTGCGCGACGACGTCGGCCCGAGCCACCCCGGCCACGCGCAGTGCCTCGGCCAGGGCGTCGGCGTGGGACTTTAGGCTGTAGTCGAAGTCCGCCGGCCGGTCGCTGAGACCGAAGCCGAGCATGTCGATGAGCAGGGACCGGTGGCCCGCCAGCGACGGGTCGGCCGCCACCCGGGCGTAGTACGCCGAGGCCATCGCGCCGAGACCGTGCACGTAGACGCGGACCGGGTCGGTGCCGGGCAGCTCGACCCAGCGCAGCCGGGCACCTGACGGGGTCACTACTGCCTGACGGATGCTCATGCGGGTTGCTTCCTCCGATTGTCGGCAACGTCGGTCCCGCGACCATCGGGGACGGACGGCGCGGGCACTCTCGAACCGCGCCCGAGCGGTCCGTGGTGTTCAGGACGACTCCGCCGCGTGGCGCGCACTACATACTTCGCCGCCGGGCAGATCAGTGGAAGGTTCAGTTCCTTGCACTGCATGGAATTGCACGCAGCCTGACAGCCGCCTTCACCACCGTCGGCCGACTGCCGCAGCGCTTCACCGCCGCCGAGCCGATTGCCGGAGCCCGGGCCACCCGACCCAGCAAGCCCCCGAAAGACCGAAAAGGGCCTCCGACGCGGGTCGGAGGCCCTTCCCAAGGAAAAGCCGCAGGTAGCGGCAGACGAGTCGGGCTGTACGCCGGGTTCTGTGCCGGGGGTCCTCGCGGACGTCCCGGTGACGGCCATCCATCTAGGGCCGGTGTTGCCACCGGCCTCGTGCGGTCTACCCGCGGACTCGGGCGGGCAGCCCTCGAACGTCCGCGCAGAGCGCGTTCTACGGCGCTCCTTTTGACCTTGCTCCGGGTGGGGTTTACCTAGCTGCCCAGGTCACCCTGGGCACTGGTGGTCTCTTACACCACCGTTTCACCCTTACCGGGGACCGAGATCCCCGGCGGTCTGTTTTCTGTGGCACTGTCCCGTGGGTCACCCCAGGTGGCCGTTAGCCATCACCCTGCCCTGTGGAGCCCGGACGTTCCTCGGGGAACCCCTGGGGGCTCCACGCGGCCGTCCGCCCGGCTCGTCTGCCGTGCCGACCATGTTACCGGTACGCGCATGTCCCCCCGGACCGGTTCGGAGACGGGCCCCACCTGCCCTTACCCTGGCGCGGAGCCCCGTGGAGGGCGTCCCACAGAAGGAGTCACCGCCCGTGCTTGTGCTGCTGCCGCCCTCGGAGGGCAAGGCTTCGTCCGGCCGTGGCGCCCCGCTCAGGCCGGAGTCCCTGTCGCTGCCGGGGCTGACCCCCGCCCGTGAGGCCGTACTCGGGGAACTCGTCGAGCTGTGCGCGGGCGACGAGGAGAAGGCGCGCGAAGTGCTCGGGCTGAGCGAGGGGCTGCGCGGCGAGGTCGCCAAGAACGCCGGGCTCCGCACCGCCGGAGCCCGCCCCGCCGGGGAGATCTACACCGGCGTGCTCTACGACGCCCTCGGCCTCGCCACCCTCGACACCGCCGCCAAGCGCCGCGCCACCCGCTCCCTGCTGGTGTTCTCCGGGCTCTGGGGCGCCGTCCGCGTCACCGACCGCATCCCCTCGTACCGCTGCTCGATGGGTGTGAAGCTGCCCGGGCTCGGCGCGCTCGCCGGGCACTGGCGGGCGCCGATGGCGGACGTGCTGCCCGAGGCCGCCGGTGACGGGCTGGTCCTCGACCTGCGCTCCGCCGCGTACGCCGCCGCCTGGAAGCCGAAGGGCGAGGTCGCCGCTCGGACCGCGACCGTACGCGTGCTGCACGCGCCCACCCGCAAGGTGGTCAGCCACTTCAACAAGGCGACCAAGGGCCGGATCATACGGTCCCTGCTCACCGAGGGTGCCGCGCCCCGCGACCCCGCCGCACTGGTCGAGGCACTGCGGGACCTGGGGTACGTGGTGGAGGTCGCGGCGCCCGGCGCGGGCGGAAAGCCCTGGGCGCTGGACGTGCTCGTGGACGAGGTGCACTGAACCCGCACGGGCAGCGGCAGCAGCTATTGCGTCCTGCGCAACGGGCTTTGCGGAGGGTGCGTTACGTCGGCACGATGTGGACATGACGCCCTCCTCCCCGCCCCACCCTCCGACCGCCTCCTCCCCGCCCCACCCTCCGACCGCCTCCTCCGCGCCCGCCTCTCCGGCCGTTCCACCGGCCGCCGCATCGACCGCCTCACCGCTGGATCTCGCGCCCGTCCTCCCCGTCGTCGTCCTCTCCGACGCCGCCGACGCCGTACCGCTCGCGCGGGCGCTGGTCGCCGGGGGGCTGCCCGGCGTCGAGATCACCCTGCGTACGCCCGCCGCGCTCGACGCGATACGGGCCGTGGCCGCCGAGGTCCCGGACGCGGTGGTCGGGGCGGGTACTGTCGTCGGCGCCGGGCAGGTCGCGGAGTGTACGGCGGCGGGGGCGCGGTTCCTGGTCAGTCCGGGGTGGACGGACACGCTGCTGGACGCGCTGCGCGGGTCCGGGGTGCCGTTCCTGCCGGGGGTGTCCACCGCCTCGGAGGTGGTCGCGCTGCTGGAGCGCGGGGTGCGGGAGATGAAGTTCTTCCCGGCCGAGGCCGCCGGGGGTACGGCGTATCTCCGGTCGCTGGCAGGGCCGTTGCCCGAGGCGCGGTTCTGCCCCACGGGCGGGATCGGTGCCGACACCGCCGCCGACTATCTGGCACTGCCCAACGTCGGCTGTGTGGGCGGGAGTTGGATGGTGCCGATCGACGCCGTCGCCGCGAAGGACTGGGCGCGGATCGAGCGGCTGGCCCGTGCGGCTGCGGGACTTCGGGCCCCCGCCGGGTCAACTCCGCAAGTGTGACGTGTCGTTGAAGAGACGGACACTGGCGTTGCCGTCGGCGTAGTACGCGACCGTCGAGATGGACGCGGCCGAGAGTTCCATCCGGAACAGGCTCGACAGCGGTGCGCCCAGGGCGAGTTGGACCAGCGTCTTGATCGGGGTGACGTGCGTGACGAGGAGGACCGTACGGCCCGCGTGTTCCTTCGCCAAGCGGCGGCTCGCGGCCTCGATCCGTACCGCCGTCTCCGCGAAGCTCTCGCCGCCGCCGGTGGGGTGGGCCTCCGGGTCGGCCAGCCAGGCGGTGAGGTCCTCGGGGTGGCGGCCCTGGACCTCGCCGAAGGTGAGGCCCTCCCAGGCGCCGAAGTCCGTCTCGCGCAGGTCCTCGTCGAGGGTGACGGGGAGGCCGAGGCGGGTGGCGACGGCCTCGGCGGTCTGGCGGGTGCGGGTGAGGGGCGAGGCGAGGACGGTGTCGATCGTGCCCTGTGCCCCCGCTGCCAGGGCATGCGCGGCCCGGGCCGCCTGGTCCTCGCCGGTGGCGGAGAGGGCGGGGTCGGTGCCGCCGCTGCCCGAGAAGCGCTTCTGGGGGGTCAGGGGGGTTTCGCCGTGGCGGAGGAGGACGAGGGTGGTGGGGGCGCCGAGGTCGGGGGCGGTGCTCCAGCCTCGGGAGGGGGCGGGGGCGGAGGCCGCGTTCGCGGGCTGCCCGCCGGGAGCTGCCTCCCCCGGCGGGGGTATCCCCGGCCCACCCGTGTCGTCGGCACGACTGCCTGCGGCACTGTGGTCACGGACCATGTGGTGACGCGCCATGTGGTCGGGCGCCATGTGGTCGCGCACCATGTGGTCCTCCGACATGTCCGCCTCCCTCACGCCCGCCCCCGCCTACCCGCCTCCCGCGCCCTGGTGAGTCCTACAGTCCCGACTCGGTCGTACGCACGAGGATGCGGCGGCAGTTCTCGCAGCGGACGACCGTGTCGGGGGCGGCGGAGCGGACCTCGTTGAGTTCGGTGATGGCGAGTTCCTGGCGGCAGCCCTGGCAGGTACGGGCGTACAGGCGGGCCGCGCCGATGCCGCCCTGCTGCTCGCGGAGCTTGTCGTACAGCTTGAGGAGGTCGGCGGGGACGGACGCGGCGACGACCGCGCGCTCCTTGGTGACCGAGGCGGCCTCGCCGTCGATCTCCCCGCACGCGGCGTCGCGGCGGGCGGCGGCCTCGTCGATCCGGCCCTGCACGGACGCGGTCCGCTCGGTCAGCTCGGCGGTGCGCTCCTGCGCGGCCTCGCGGCGCTCCATCACTTCGAGGACGACGTCCTCCAGGTCGCCCTGGCGCTTGGCGAGCGAGGTGATCTCGTGCTGGAGACCGGCGAGGTCCTTCGGCGAGGTGACCGCGCCGGAGTCCAGGCGCTGCTGGTCGCGGGCGGCGCGCTGACGCACCTGGTCCACGTCCTGCTCGGCCTTGGTCTGCTCGCGGGCGGTGTCGCTCTCCTGGGTCTGCGCGGCCACGAGCAGATCGCGGATCTGGGTGAGGTCCTTGGTGAGCGAGTCGATCTCGGCGTGCTCGGGCAGCGACTTCCGCCGGTGCGCGAGCTGCTGGAGGCGGACGTCCAGGGCCTGGACGTCGAGAAGTCGGATCTGGTCGGCGGGCGCGGCGTTCAGTTGGGGGCTCCCTGATGGCTAGCGGATTCGGTGGACGCCGCGTGGGCGGTCCAGGGGTCGGTGACCGTCGTGGAGACGTGGACCCGCAGGTCCCAGCCGTGCCGGTCGGAGATCTCGTCGAGCTGGGCGGCGGCCAGCTCGCACCAGGGCCACTCGGTGGCCCAGTGCGCCGCGTCGAGCAGCGCGAGGGGGCTGTGTGCCACCGCCTCGGAGGCGGGGTGGTGGCGCAGGTCAGCGGTGAGGAAGGCGTCCACGCCCGCCGCCCGTACCTGGTCGAAGAGGCTGTCGCCGGAACCGCCGCTCACCGCGACCGTCCGTACGAGGGCGTCCGGGTCACCGGCCACCCGGATGCCCTGCGCGGTCGCGGGCAGCCGCGCGGCGGCACGGGCGGCGAGGTCGCGCAGCGGGACGGGGTGGTCGAGTTCGCAGACCCGGCCCAGGCCCCGGCGGCCCGCCGGGTCGGTGGGGTCGGGGACGAGCGGGCGTACGACCCGCAGGTCGAGCGCGCCCGCGAGCGCGTCGGAGACGCCCGGATCGGCGGTGTCGGCGTTGGTGTGGGCCACGTGCAGCGCGATGTCGTGCTTGATCAGCGTGTGCACGACCCGGCCCTTGAAGGTGTCGGCCGCGACGGTCGTCGTCCCGCGCAGATACAGCGGATGGTGGGTGACCAGCAGGTCGGCGCCGAGCGCCACCGCCTCGTCCACGATCTCCTGGACCGGGTCCACGGCGAACAGCACACGGCCGACTTCCTGCCCGGGCTCGCCCGCGACCGTGCCGACCGCGTCCCAGGACTCGGCCCGCTCGGGGGGCCACAGGGTCTCCAGCGCGGCGATGACTTCAGACAGACGGGGCACGGGGAAAGGCTACCTGCCTGTTCCGGCACGCCGTACCTCGTACGGGGCTCCGGACCCCGCCCACCACACCGACCGCCCCGCCCTCAGCGGAATCGGTTCTGCGCCACCCGTATGTGTGAAGCGGGTGCGGGCCGTCCCACGCCCGCACGTACGAAAACTAGCTTCATGGCCGGAGGTGACCGGACGATGACGGCTTGTGCGATCGAACCCCCTTCGGCCGAGGAGGAGCAGGTACCGGACCGGGGCAGGGGGTACGGCGGGGGCGACGAGCGGGCGGAGCAGCCGGGAGTGGCTGACGGAGACGCCGCCGGGGCGGGGTACGCCGGTACGCCCACGGGGAGTGCGCTGGAGGCATGGGCCGCGCGGACGGCGGGGGCTCGGACGGTGACGGTGGGGGGTCTGGGCTCCGAAGGCGGTGAGCCCGAGCAGGTGGGGTCCCAGCAGGTGGGGTCCGAGCAGGTGGCGCCTGAACACATGGGGCCCACGCATATGGGGTCTGAGCACACAGCGTCCGACCACATGGGTCCCGAGTACATAGGTTCCGACCACATGGGTTCCCCCCACATGGAGCCCGACCACACCCCGGCCGACACCACACCACCCGCAGCCACGCCCCCGGCGCCGGATCACACAGCACCCGCCCTCACGGCACCGGACCACACAGCATCCACCCCCACGGCGTCCACCCCCGTAGCTCCCGCCCTCGCCGCTCCCGCACCCGTAGCCGCCGCCCCCACCACACCCCCCTTCTCCATCACCATCGACGGCGCCTACGCGGCCCGCCTCGCCCGGAGTGGTGACGCCTGGTTCCCGGAGCGGTGGACGTTGGACGGGCCGGAGCCGTACGCGGTGCCGTTGCCGGGGAACCAGCCGGAGGAACCGGGTACGCAGGTGCAACCGATGGCGGACGGGAGGGTGCTGATCCACCGGCTGGTGGAGCACCGGCACACGTTCTCGCTGCTGTACCCGACCGGACCCGGCACCGGTGAGCTGCTGCTCGGCGCGGTGGAGTGCGTCGAGCCGGACAGCCGGCTCACCCTGCTGCCTCCTGCGCCGGGCGGCGCGCGGGCGTACGCGCTCGCGGTCGGCACCCGGTCCACGGTGGTGTGGCTGGTGGCGGGCGGCGCGTTCGCGCCCGAGCGGATCGCGGAGGTGCCGGGGCGGTGTTCCGGCGGGGTCTGGCTGGACCGGACCGGGCGGATGCTCGCGCTGGACCGGGAGATGGACGGGCGTACCAAGGCGGTCGTGGTCGATCTGGAGCGGGCCGGTGAGGTCTCCCCGCTGCTCCAGATCGCGGAGGGCAGTGACGACCGGCTGCTGCTGGCCGACCCCGACAGCGGCCTGCTGCTGATCTCCTCGGACGCGCCCTCGCCGGGGCGGGAACGGCTGGGCTGGGGTGTGCTGGGCAGCACGCTGCCGGTCCGCTTCCCGGAGTGCCTGCGGGTGCCGGACTGCGTGGTGACACCGTTCGCCATTCAGCCGGGGCAGGTGCTGATGCCGGAGAACTGCGGGGTGGCGCTGCGCATCGACGGCCCCTACGGCACGTGGGTCGGCGTCTGGCGTCCGGCCGACCGGCAGATCCAGCACCTCCGCGCGCCCGACGGCTGGCCGGTCGGCACCGGCCTGTGGACGGCGGACGGCGCACTGAGGGTGCCGTACGCGACGGACCAGGTCCCGTGCGGCGTGGCGCAGATGACAGCGGGCCGGGAGCAGGACCCGGCCACGGCGGACGCGGGGGCAGGGGCGGGTACGGACCCGGCGGATACGGGTACGAATGCGAGTTCGGATTCGGGTACGGATTCGGGTACGGGTACGGGTACGGGTATGGGTATGGGTACCGGTACGGACGCCGGTGCCCGTGCGGAGGAAGCCCAGGCCGCTGCCGAGGTCGCCCCGGAGCCTTCCCCGACGCCCACCACCCCCGGCGCACCCGAGCCCCCGGAAGCCTCCGAACCCTTCGTCCCACGCCCCGTCCCGCTGCAACAGGCGCCCCTCGCCGCCCCCTCGGCCGCCCCTTTCGGCGCGCCTCTTGGAGGACTTGTAACGAAGTGGCACCGGTCGGTGTGACCGCCTGGATTCGGCCCGTACCGGCCTGGTTACACTCGCCCGGCTGTAAAAGATGATGTTGACGGGGTGAATTCTTCCGATGAGCGAGACCAGCACGACTCAGCCGCTGTCCACAGACGCGCAGGACGTGGACCAGCACGGACGGCACCGGGGCGCCCTCGCATCCCAGGAGGGGGAGTCCGCTCCGCGCGGACGCCACCGCAAGCCGACCGAGCAGGGCGGCGAGGCCGAGGCCGCCTGACGGCGGAGAAGCGGAAGTGGAAGAAGGGTGCCCGTCGCACGGCGGGCACCCTTTCTCGTACCCGGCGCCCCCGTACCCCCCCCCTCCCGTAACCCGGCGCCCCCTTACCCCCACTCCCGTGACCCGGCGCTCCCGTACCCCACGCTCCCGTACCGCCGCCCGGACCCGCCACCCCCTCACCCGTGTACGACCACCCCGTCCGCCAGTACCGGCGCGTCCCCTCGCTCCGGCACCCCCACCTCGACCCGCACCACCGAGCCCGCCCCGGCGTCTCCCGCCGTCTCCGCCGCTCGCCACATCCGGACCCGTAGGGTCTCCCCCGGATACACCACCCCCGCGAACCGCGCGTCAAAGGCGCGCACCCTCTCCGGCTCCCCCGCGAGCAGCGTGTCCACGACGGCCTTCAGGGTGATCCCGTAGGTGCACAGGCCGTGCAGGACGGGGCGGTCGAACCCGGCGCGGCGGGCGGCCTCGGGGTCGGCGTGCAGGGGGTTGAGGTCGCCGGTGAGGCGGTAGAGGAGGGCCTGGTCGGGGCGTACCGGACGGTCCACGGTGTGAGCGGGGGGACCCGTAGGGGGTGCGGGGCGGGTGGTGGGGCCCCGGTCGCCGCCCCAGCCGCCCTCGCCCCGGACGAAGATGCGGGCCTCGGCCGTCCACAGCGGGCCGTCGGTGTCGGCGGCCTCGGTCCGCAGGACCAGGACGGCCGCGCTCCCCTTGTCGTGCACGGCGATGATCCGGTCCGTGCGGGTCGCCGTGCCACCGGTCGGCAGCGGGCGGTGGATCTCCAGCGACTGGCCGCCGTGCAGGACGCGGGCGAGATCGACGTCGATGCCCGGCATGGACAGCCCGCTGATCACGCCCGGTTCGCCGCCGCCCGCGACGGTGGCGAAGCTGGGCAGGACGCGCAGGCGGGACTCCAGGGTGTAGCGGAGTTCGGCGGGGTCGGTGGCGGGGGCGGCGAGGCCGGGGCGGGCGCCCGCCCCGATGCCGAGGTGGTAGAGCTGGACGTCCTTGGCGGTCCAGGTGATCTCCCCGGTGCGGGGTGCGGCGGCCAGGGCCTGGGCGGGGTCGATGGGCACGGGACTCCTGTCGTACGGGGGTCGGATCTGCGGGCGGGACCCGTAAGGGCCACGGGACGGAACCGTAGGGGCTGCGGGCGCTGCCGACCGCCCCCGTGGAGAACAACTCCGGGCCCGCCCCCGTGAAGGACTCCGGGTCCAACCCGTAAGGGACAGCATGGCGACCCCCACCCCCGTACGGGCAGCACGGCGCCCCCATCCCGTAAGGGACAGACAGCACGACGCCCCCACCCCGTAAGGGCAGCAGGATGCCCCCGACCCCCTACGGGCAGATGACGCCCGCCCCCTACGGGCACCGGCCCCGCACCGGCCACGCAGTGACATTTGTCCCGCCCCACTCCGTACATCCGCCCCTCCCGCTCCTTACCCCCGCGCCCTACCGTCGTAGGCGTGGCACGGATGGAGCGGCAGGGCGGTATGGCGGAGACGGATCGCGTACGGGGGGACGGGGCGATGACGTGGTGGGCGCGGGTGAAGTGCCAGGTCGTGGCGGCGCGGGAGGCGCGGGCGCGGTGGCAGGTGGAGCGGGACCGGTACCGGGCGGCGCGGCGGGAGGCGCGGCGGGCCGGTCTCAGGCCGACCCGCGCGGACCAGCCGGGTCCGCCGCCCACCGGGTTCACGCTGCTGCCGTGGCTGCTGATGGGGCTGGGGTCGTTCTCGAACGTGCTCCAGGGTCGTACGCCGAACCCGTGGGTGGGCGGCATCGGGCTGCTCGTCTTCAACTCGCTGTACGTGTACGTGGCGTTCCGCGCGTTCGACCGCGAGCGGCGGGAGGCGCGGTCCACGCGGGTGGCGCTGCTGGCGATGGGACTGCTGACGACCGGCCTCGCCGTGGGGTACGGCGGAAACTGGCTGATGTTCTTCCCGCTGCTGGGGCTGGCGACCGGGGCGACGCTGCGCGGGCCGTGGCTGGGCCGCATCGGGCTGGCGCTCTCCGCGTACGCGGTGCTGGTGACCGGGTGGCGGGAGGGCTGGGGCGACTCGATCAACATCGGGTACGCGACGTTCCTGTCCAGCATGGTGACGGCGGCGATCCTGGGGCTGTCCGAGGCGGTGCGTGAACTGCGGGCGGCGCGTGAGGAGTTGGCGCGGCGGGCGGTGGAGAAGGAGCGGCTGCGGTTCTCGCGGGACCTGCACGATCTGCTGGGGCACACGCTGTCGGTGATCGTGGTGAAGTCGGAGGCGGCGCGGCGTCTCGCGGACCGGGACCTGGACGCGGCGCTGGCACAGATCGCGGACATCGAGTCGGTGGGACGGCAGGCGCTGACGGAGATCCGGGAGGCGGTGACCGGCTACCGCGAGGGCAGTCTCGCCACCGAGCTGACGCGGGCGCGTTCGGCGCTGTCGGCGGCGAGCATCGAGCCGGTAGTACGGCAGTCGGGGGTGCCGCTGACCCCGCGTACGGAGGCGCTGCTGGGCTGGGTGGTGCGGGAGGCGGTGACCAATGCCGTACGGCACAGTTCCGCGACCCGCTGCGAGATCTCCGTGGACTGCTCGGCGGAACGGGCGCGGCTGACGGTCACGGACAACGGCTCCGGTGTCACCGTCTCCCGGCCGCCCGGCGACGGGATCGGCGGTACGGGTCTGAAGGGGCTCACCGAGCGCCTCGCCGCCGCCTCCGGTTCCCTGACCGCCGTACCCGGTCCGCGGGGTGGCTTCACGGTGACGGCGGAACTGCCGACGGAACCGCCGGAGGAGGTCGCGGAGCCGGACCGGGTGGCGGCGGAGGCGGGGGCGTGACCCCGTTCCGCCGCGACGAGCGGCGCCGTGCCGCGACAAGCGCCCGTTCCGCCGCGACAGCGGCCCCCCGCGCCCTCCCCCTGACTACCCTTGCCCCGTGACGAAGATCCGCGTGCTGCTGGCCGAGGACCAGGGGATGATGCGGGGCGCGCTGGCGCTGCTGCTGGGGATGGAGCCGGACATCGAGGTGATCGCTCAGGTGCCGACGGGCGACCGGATCGTGCCGACGGCGCTGACCCACCAGCCGGACGTGGCCCTGCTGGACATCGAGCTGCCCGGGATCAGCGGTCTGGACGCGGCGGCGGAGCTGCGCGACCAGGTGCCGGGCTGCCGGGTGCTGATCCTGACCACGTTCGGCCGGCCCGGCTATCTGCGGCGGGCGATGGAGGCGGGCGCCGCCGGTTTCCTGGTGAAGGACGGTCCGGTGGAGGAACTCGCCCAGGCGGTACGGCGGGTGCTGGCCGGGGAGACGGTGGTGGACCCGGTGCTGGCCGCCGCCGCGCTCAGCGCGGGCCCCAACCCGCTGACCCCGCGCGAGCGCGACGTGCTGAACGGGGCCGTGGACGGCGCCACGGTCGCCGACATAGCCACCCGTCTCCACCTCTCGGAGTCCACGGTCCGCAACTACCTCTCCTCGGCCATCGGCAAGACCGGCACCCGCAACCGCACGGAAGCGGTACGCGAGGCCCGCAGCCGGGGCTGGCTCTGAACCAACCGGCGGCACCGGCCCCACCCCACCGGCACCCCCGCCCCACCGGCACCGCCGCTCCACCACACCCGCACCCGCCCGCGCCAGCTCACCGCACCCGCTCACCGCACCGACCCGCCTCAGCTCACCGGCCGCTGAACCACCGCCTCGCGCTGCCGTGCGGGCAGCCGGGCGAGGGCGATGAGCAGGGCGCCGCGATCGTCGGCGCGGGCGATGCCGTCGGCGGTGTCGGGGAGTTCGCGCAGGAGACCCGAGTCGTCCTTCGGTGCCAGGAACTCCTTCAGGCGGCGCCGGTGCCTGCGGGCGTGCGCGTTGATCATCACGCGCCGTACATACGCTTCCGGGTCGTCGGCCGAACCGACTCTGCGCCAGGCCACGTAGACCTGTTCGAGTGTGCTCTGCACCAGGTCCTCGGCCGCGTGCTGCTCTCCCGTGAGCAGGAACGCGGTGCGCATCATGCGCGACCAGCGGCCCACCATGAAGCTCTGGAACTCCTCGTCCCGAGCTTTGCGATCCCCCATAGGGCACCTCCTCTACGCCAGAAGGAGTCCACGAGCCGCCGGGACCGTTGCCTTCCGGTGCCGACAACTTCCGGGGCCGACGACTTTCGGGGCCGACGACTTTCGGCGCTCAGCGCCCCGCCCGCACCGCCCGCTCCCCCCGCCCCGGCAGCCACAGGAACATCAGCAGTGCCCCACACAGCAGCACCCCCGTGCCCGTGCGGAACACCGCCACATAACCGCTGGTCAGAGCGGCGGGCGTGGTCAGCGGGCCGGACGCGGACGCGGCGATGGTGGACATGACGGCGAGGCCGAGGGAGCCGCCCATCGTGCGGGAGGTGTTGATGAGGCCGGAGAGGAGCCCCGCCTCGCCGGGAGCCGCACCGGAGGTCGCCAGGGAGGCGAGCGGGGTGCCGGAGAACCCGGCGCCCAGCAGCATCAGCACGCCGGGGATCATGATCGCGGTGACGTAGGCGCCGTGCACGCTCATCGTGGACTGCCAGGCGAAGCCCGCCGCCGACATGAGCGCGCCGCAACCGGCGACCGTACGGGCGCCCAGCCGTCGCATCAGCCGGGGGGCCGCCTTGGAACCCGCGATGACCGCGAAGGAGCCGGGGACGAGGGCGAAACCGGCCTCCAGCGGGGAGTAGCCGAGCACGTTCTGCGCGTACAGCGTCATGAAGTACCACATGCAGAACAGGGCCGAGCCGGACAGGAACATCGCCGCGTTCGCGGCGGCCACCGCGCGCCGCCGGAGCAGTCCGAGCGGCATCAGCGGGTCCGCCGTACGACTCTCCACCAGCAGGAACACGCCGATCAGCAGGGCGCCCGCGCACAGCGGGACCAGGGTGGCCGGTGCCGTCCAGCCGCGTGCCTCGGTCTGCACGATGCCGTACGCGAGGAGCGCGAGTCCGGCCGTGACGAGGAGGGCACCGGGCAGGTCGGGGCGGCGGCGGTCGCCCGCGCGGCTCTCGGTGAGCCAGAGCGTCGCGCCGATGAGCACGACGGCGCCGACGGGGACGTTGATGAGCAGTACCCAGCGCCAGTTCAGGACGTCCACGAGGAGGCCGCCGACCAGGCCGCCCGCCGCGCCGCCACCCGCGCCGACCGCCGTCCAGGTGGCGACGGCACGGGCACGGGCCGGTCCCTCGGGCACGGCGGCGGTGAGCAGGGTGAGCGTGGAGGGGGCGAGGACGGCCGCGCCGAGGCCCTGCACGGCGCGGGCGGCGAGGAGTTGCCAGTCGGCCTGCGCGAGACCGCCGCCGAGCGAGGCGAGCGTGAACAGCGCGAGCCCGGCCAGGAACATCCGCTTGCGGCCCCACAGGTCGCCCGCCCGGCCGCCCAGCAGCAGGAACCCGGCGAAGGCGATGGCGTACGCGTTGACGACCCACTGGAGACCGGCGGGGGTCAGGCCGAGGTCGGCGCGTACGGAGGGCAGCGCGACGTTGACCACGGAGACGTCGAGGACGACCAGGAACTGACCGGCGCAGGCCAGCGCCACGACGAGCCAGGTGGGCGGGGTGAAACGCCGCGCGCCGGACACCCGGTCGGACGCCTCGGTCCGGGCGGCCACCTCGGTACGGTCAGGCACCTCGGTCCGGTCGGCCACCTCGGTCCGGTCGGGCACCTGTTCCTCGGTTCTGTGGGCGTGCGGGGACGCGCTGTCGGCGGATTCGAGCATGTGTGCCATGTTCGCAGCCCCGCGCCGTTGGGCAGACCGTTCGGGGCGTCCGGAGCGCCCGATGTGAGCCGATCGACGCCACCCGCGGCCGGAACGTACGGCCGGGGTCAACTCCTCCACACCTGACGGCAGTTCAGAAACCCATGATTGGGTCAAGGATTCGTTGGCTGCCTGAAGCAACGGAATAGTTGCCTGCGCATACGAGGTTGCCCAGGCACTTGTCACGCGCGGGAGCCGGGAGGCCTCACTCAATGACCCACACGACGACCGACCGGCCCGACCGAGGGGCAGGCCCGGCCGTGGTACCCGTGCTCGCCTTCGCGGGCATCGTGGTCGCGGTGATGCAGACGCTGCTGGTGCCGGTCATCAAGGACCTGCCGGAGCTGCTCGGCACCTCACCCTCCAACGCCACCTGGGTCCTCACCTCGACCCTGCTGTCCGGCGCGGTCTCGACGCCGATCATGGGGCGGCTGGGCGACCTGTACGGCAAGCGGCGCATGCTGATCGTCAGCCTGGCCGTGATGGTGGTGGGCGCCCTGGTCAGCGCGCTGACCAGCCAGCTGCTGCCGATGATCGTCGGCCGTACGCTCCAGGGCTTCGCGATGGGCGCGATCCCGCTGGGCATCGGCCTGATGCGGGACATGCTGCCGCGCGAGCGGCTCGGCTCCGCGATGGCCCTGATGAGTTCCTCCATAGGCGTCGGCGGCGGTCTCGCGCTGCCCGCCGCCGCGCTGGTCGCGCAGCACACCAACTGGCACGTCCTGTTCTACGGCGCGGCGGGCCTCGGTGTGCTCGCCATCGTGCTCGCGCTGCTGGTCGTGCCCGAGTCCCCGATGCGCGCCAGGGGCACCTTCGACGTGACGGGCGCGATCGGCCTGTCCGTCGGCCTGGTGCTGCTCCTGCTGCCGGTGACCAAGGGCAGCGACTGGGGCTGGGCGTCCGGCCGCACCCTCGGCCTGTTCGGCGCGGCCGTCGCCGTGCTGCTGCTGTGGGGCCTGTTCGAGCTGCGCTCCAAGGCGCCGCTGGTGGACCTGCGCACCACCGCCCGCCGCGAGGTGCTGCTCACCAACCTCGCCTCGATCATGGTCGGCGTCAGCTTCTACGTCGTGTCGCTGGTCCTTCCCCAGCTCCTCCAGCTCCCGAAGGCGACCGGCTACGGCCTGGGCCAGTCGATGGTGGTCGCCGGTCTGTGCGTCGCCCCGCTGGGCCTGACCATGATGTTCACCGCCCCGGTGTACGCCCGCCTCTCCGCGCGCTACGGCCCCAAGGTCACCCTGATCCTCGGCATGATGATCATCGCCGTGGGGTATGGCGGCGGGCTCGGCCTGATGCACGCGGCCTGGCAGACCGTGCTGACCTCGGTGATCCTCGGCGCGGGCATCGGCCTGGCGTACTCCTCGCTGCCCGCTCTCATCATCGGTGCCGTCCCGGCCTCCGAGACCGGTGCGGCCAACGGCCTGAACACGCTGATGCGGTCCATCGGCACCTCCGCGTCCAGCGCCGTCATCGGCATGGTGCTGGCCAACACCGCGCACGACGTGGGCGGCATGGCGCTGCCGACCATGCACGGGTTCCGGGTCTCCTTCCTCATCGCCACCGCCGCCGTCGCGGTCGGTCTGCTGCTCGCGGTGTTCCTGCCCCGCACGCCCCGGCCGGAGCGGCAGACGCACCTGCTGGCGAGCAGCGAGAGCGACCTCTCCGTGGTGGCGGCGGCCGAGTCGCTGGTCGGATCGGCCGCCGGGGCGGTCGTCGAGGAGGCCGAGGAGATGCTCCGCGGCTTCCGGGGGCGGGTGCTGGACGCCGCCGGCGGTCCGGTGGCCCGTGCCAAGGTCACCCTGATCGACCGGCGTGGCCGCCAGGCGGGCGCGACCCTCTCCGGCGCCGACGGCTCGTACGCCCTCGCCGTGCCGGGCGAGGGCCCGTACGTCCTCGCCGCCCGCGCCGCCGGTCACGGCCCGCTCGCCTCGGCCGCCAGCCACGGGGGCGACGAGCGCGCGGTCGAGCTGGACCTCGCCCTGCCCGGCGAGACGGTCACCGCCTGACCGCCGTACGACACGGAGCCCGTACGGCGTGCGGCCGTACGGCGCCCGCCCCGCACCCCCGATCGCACCCCCGGACACGGGTGCGGCCGGGGGTGCGACAGCATGGGGGCCGGTAACCGAGTGCGTACGAGAGGACCCCGCATGACGGCGGCGCCGAAGCCCGAGATCCTGGCCGCGTTCGAGGCGGCGAAGGGGTTCATGCCCGTGGACGAGGGGCTGGCGCTGTACGCGGCGGCGGCGGAGGCGGCCCGGCTGGGGCTGCCGCTGCTGGAGGTGGGCACCTACTGCGGGCGCTCCACGCTGCTGCTCGCGGACGCGGCCCGGGAGGCGGGCGTCACCGCGCTCACCGTGGACCACCACCGGGGCAGCGAGGAGCAGCAGCCGGGCTGGGACTACCACGACCCGGGGACCGTGGACCCCGAACTCGGCCTGATGGACACCCTGCCCACGTTCCGCCGCACCCTGCACCGCGCGGGTCTGGAGGACCACGTGGTCGCGCTGGTCGGCCGCTCCCCCGTGGTCGCCGCGCTGTGGAGCACCTCGCTCGCCCTGGTCTTCATCGACGGCGGTCACACCGACGAGCACGCGACCGCCGACTACGAGGGCTGGGCCCCGCGGGTCGCCCCCGGCGGCCTCCTCCTCGTGCACGACGTCTTCCCCGACCCGCAGGACGAGTTCACCGGCCAGGCCCCCTACCGGGTGTACCTGCGGGCCCTCGCCTCCGGCGCCTTCACGGAGGTGTCGGTGACGGGCTCGCTGCGGGTGCTGCGGCGCACGGGGACGGGGATCTGAGCGGGCCCGGTGTCCCCCGCGCACCACGGGTGACCGGCCGGGCGGTCTCCCCGCCGCCGCCCGCCCGCACCCCTTAAGGTGGCCGATGTGACGTACCAAGGGCCCGAGTTCGAAGAAGCGCCGGCCGGCCGGTCGCGGTGGGTGCGGCGGCCGGTGGTCGTCGTGGTGGGGGCGCTGGCGGCCGGAGGCCTCCTCGGCTGGGGGGCGTACGCCGCCACCGGGAACGGCGGAGGGGCGGGGACGGCCGCGTCCGCACCGGGCGCCTCGTCGGCGCCGTCCGCGCACGGGGCGTCGGCCCGGCCGACGGCGGACGGGAAGGCGGCGGGCGGGAAGGCGGGCGGTCCGCTGGCCGGGAAGGTGATCGTCATCGACCCCGGTCACAACCCCGGCAACTACCGGCACACCGCCGAGATCAACCGTACGGTGGACATCGGCACGCACCGCAAGGAGTGCGACACCACCGGCACCGCCACCAACGCCGGTTACTCCGAGGCCCGTTACACCCTCGACGTGGCACACCGGCTGCGGACGCTGCTGCAAGCCCAGGGCGCCACGGTGAAGTTGACGCACGACGGCGACAAACCGGCCTGGGGGCCCTGCGTCGATCAGCGGGCCAGGATCGGCAACACGGCGCACGCGGACGCGGCGATCTCCCTCCACGCCGACGGCGCCCCGGCCGGGGACCGCGGTTTCCATGTGATCATGCCGGGCTCGGTGCACGCGGGCATCGCGGACACCCGGCGCATCGTCGCCCCGTCGCACGATCTCGGCGTACGGCTGGCGGGCGCGTACCGCCGGGTCACCGGCGAACCGGTCTCCAACTACCTGGGCCACGGCACCGGTCTGGTCACGCGGACGGATCTGGGCGGTCTCAATCTGTCAACGGTCCCCAAGGTCTTCATCGAGTGCGGGAACATGCGTGACAAGAAGGACGCGGCTCTGCTGACCAGCGGGGCCTGGCGGCAGAAGGCGGCGCAGGGGATGTCCGAGGGAATCGCGGACTTCCTGCGCGGGTCCTGACCGGCGGGCCGCACCGGGCGGACGGCGCGATCACCCGGACGATAGTGTCGTGCTCCGACGACGAGACGACCCGAGACGACCTGCGAAGGACCTGAAGTGAATATCCGCTCCCTCACTAGAGGCGACGGCGTGGTGATCGGAGCAGCGGTGTTGCTGTTCATCGCCTCGTTCCTCGACAACTTCTCGTACGACGGCCTGCCCTCCAGCGTCGATCTGCCGAACCTGTGGGCGAGCGGCCCGGTCCTGCTCGGCGTCGTACTGGCCGGGCTGATCGCCGCCGCGCTGATCGTGGTCTCCCGCGCGCTGCCGCAGACGCCGCGCAAGGTCGCCGGGCTCGAACCGGCCGCGTTCGGCGTCGCGTTCGCGGTGTTCGCCGCGTGGAGCGCGCTGGGCAACGTCATCGACCCGGTGGGCGGTCTGAACAACATCAGCGACGGTGCCGCCTCACAGGCCCCGAGCGCGGGCCTCGGCCTGATCCTCGCGCTGATCGCCACCGTGGTGATGGCCGCCGCCGCCATCGCCACCCCGCTGGTCCCCGCCCTCCAGGGCGCTCTCGTCCCGGCCCCGAAGCCCGCCGCTCCGCAGCCCTACGGCGCGCAGCCGCCCGGTGGTTACGGCTATCCGGGCGCCCAGCCCCAGCAGCCGTACGGCGCGCAGCCGCAGCAGCAGGGCATGTCCGGCTACGGGCAGCCGCAGCCCGCGCAGGCCGGTGCGCCCGCGCCGCAGCAGACCGGGGACTTCTCGCCGTTCTGGTTCGCGGTGCCGGTGACGCGTCCGCTGTTCGCGGAGGACGGCTCCAACGGCCAGATCGCCGAACTCGCGCCGGGCACCTGGTACTTGGCGGTGGAGCAGCGCGGTGGCGCGCTGGTCGCGCAGACCCAGGACGGCCGTCGTGGTGTCCTCCAGGACACCTCCGGCATCCAGCGCGGCTGAACTCCCGCCCGATCGCGGCACGTTCGACGGCCCGCATCCCGTACAGCCGTACCGGGTGCGGGCCGTCGCCGTACTCCCTCGCCGGAGACGTCGTACTCCCGCGCGGGACAGGGGAGTCGCTCAGCCGCTGCCGAGCTGGGAGAGGGACGGCACCTGGTTCTTCACCGGTGCTCCAGCGCTGCCGCCCGCGTTCTTGACCTGGTTGATGAGGCCCTCGAAGGCACCGGCCGCGCTCTCGTCGCCGCCGCGCAGCTTCGAGGTGAGGCCCTTGAGACCGTCGATACCGGCGCCGAGCGGGGCGATGGCCCTGGCCAGCAGCGGGTCGCCCTTGGCGTTGACCTGGGCGGCCTTCAGCCGGTTGTAGGCGAAGGCACCGGCGAGACCCGCCTTGACGAGCGCGAGCTTGCGCCCCTTGGCGCCCTGCTTGAACTTGCCCGCCTTCCACGGTTTGACGATCCACTGGTACGTCGCCCCGGCCGCGAGGCCCGCGTTGGCGACGAATCTGGTCTTGGCGAACTTCTGCTGCTCCGCCGAGGCGCTGGGACTCGCGGCGGCCGGTTGCCGGGCCGCGACGGCGGCGGCGTTGTCGTTGGTCCCGCTGCTGGAGGTGTTCGACGCGCCGCCGCAGGCCGTCACTCCGGCCAGCAGGGCACAGCACAGGGTGAGCGCCACACAGAGACGCCGTATCGGTACGGGCACGGGGTCCTCCGGACATGTGTCGTTCCGAGTGGGAGCTTCCTACGGCAGCGTCACTCGGACGGCCGTACCCCGCCACTCGGGACCGGCGGGCGCACCGGGACCCGGCCCGCCCGGACCCCCGGAGGCCGGACGCCCCTTGGCCTGCGGGCCCGCACCCCGAGCCTTGGCCCTGGTTTCACTCCCCGAGTTGCGGCAATCCGGAAAGCATGTCTCGATATCACGCGGGTTCGAACCAGGCGGGCAGGGTCATCGCGGTCGTGGCCGACATCATGGCCCTCATCCTCGGCCTGTGGATCGTGATGTATCTGTTGGACGCGAACCGGGCCAACAGCCTGGTGCAGTTCGTCCATGACGCGGCCAGTTGGCTGGCCGGGTGGTCGCACGACCTGTTCACCTTCGACGAGCAGTGGGCGCGCGTCGTCGCCGGTTACGGTCTGGCGGCCGTGGTCTATCTGTTCGTGGGCCACGCCATCGCGGGCCGTATGCACCGCCACTGACCCCCGGGGGCCGTCCCCCCGAGGTCACGGCGGAGGAGTTCTCGGCCCCGACTGCTGTCGCAGCCGCTCAGCGACAGCAGTCGGGGTCGAGGCCGTCCGGGAGGTGTTCGCCGCCGAAGACCGCGCAGGTGGCCTCGTGTCCGCCGAGCGCCGCGACGGCGAGCAGCAGCGATCCGGCGGTCCAGGTGGTGAGTTCGCGCGGCCAGACGGTGCCGTCGTCGAAGACGTACCCCGTCCAGTACAGGCCGCTCTCCGGATCGCGCAGGTGCCGGATGGACTGGAGGATCTCCAGCGCCCGGTCCGACTCCCCCGACGCCCAGAGAGCCAGGGCGAGTTCGCTGGACTCGCCGCCGGTGACCCACGGGTTGGGGATCACGCAGCGCACTCCGAGGCCGGGGACCACGAAGCGGTCCCAGCCGTCCTCGATACGGGACTTGGCGTCCACGCCGGTCAACGCGCCGCCGAGGACCGGGTAGTACCAGTCCATCGAGTAGCGGGCCTTGTCGAGGAACCGCTCGGGGTGCCGCTGGATGGCGTGCCGGAGCGCGCCGAGCGCCAACTCCCAGTCGGGCTGCGGCTCTTCGCGCTGCTCGGCGATGGCAAGGGCGCAGCGCAGCGCGTGGTGGACGGACGAACTCCCGGTCAGCAGGGCCTCGTTGACGGGCGTGCCGTCGGCGTCGCGGCGCCAGCCGATCTCGCCGCCGGGCCGCTGGAGGGCAAGGACCCATTCGACGGCCGCGTACACGGTGGGCCACATCCGGTCCAGGAACGTGTCGTCGCCGGTGGAGAGGTAGTGGTGCCAGACGCCGACGGCGACGTAGGCGACGAAGTTGGACTCGCGGGCGGCGTCGGTGACGTCGTCGTGGGCGCCGTCGGCGTAGGCCGCGTACCAGGAGCCGTCCGCGTTCTGGTGCCGGGCGAGCCAGGTGTAGGCGCGTTCGGCGGCCTCGTGCTCACCGGCCGCGTCGAGCGCCATCGCGGCCTCGGTGTGGTCCCACGGGTCGAGGTGGTGGCCCCGGAACCAGGGGATGGCGCCGTCCGCGCGCTGTTCGGCGAGGAGGGCGCGCACGGTGGCGGCGGCCTGGTCGGCGGTGAGGACCCCGGCCAGCACGAGGTGTTCGGTGCGGGGCGTGGTCACCGGGCGTCCACGGCCGGCAGGTGCGGCTTGGTGGCGTAGACGACGAAGCTCTTGCCGAGCACCGGGTTGAGCGCCTGTTCGGCGAGCCGGGTGGCGAGCGGCTTCTTCATGATGTCCCAGACCAGGAGCTTGTGGTACGCCCGCACCGGCAGCGCCTTGTCATTGTCCACGCCGAAGGCGCACTTCAGCCACCAGTACGGCGAGTGCAGCGCGTGCGCGTGATGGCTGCCGTACGGCTTGAGACCTGCCTCGCGGACCTTGCGGACGAGTTCGTCGGCCTTGTAGATGCGGATGTGGCCGCCCTCGACCTCGTGGTAGGCGTCGGAGAGCGCCCAGCAGACCTTCTCGGGGCCGTAGCGGGGCACGGTGACGGCGAGGCGTCCGCCGGGCCGCAGCACACGGACCATCTCCGCGAGTACGCCCTTGTCGTCGGGGATGTGCTCCATCACCTCGGAGATGATGACCACGTCGAACGAGTCGTCAGGGAAGGGCAGTTGGAGTGCGTCGCCCTCCATCGCGGTGGCCGTGGCACCCTCGGGCGCCTCGCCGGCCTCCTTCATCGCCGCAAACCAGGTGGCGACCTCGCGGATCTCCTCGGCGTTCCGGTCGAGCGCCACGACCCGCGCGCCGCGCCGGTAGCACTCGAAGGCGTGTCGCCCGGCGCCGCAGCCGAGGTCCAGGACGCGGTCGCCGGGGGCGAGCGGGAACCGGGAGAAATCGACGGTCAGCACGTGGCCCTGCTTTCGGGTGAGTTCTCGGCGAGGTCGGCGGAGGGTGCGGGGGCGGTCGCGGCCGTCACCGGGCGGGCGGTGGCGACGGACCGGGCGGGGGCGGCGGGTCCGGTGCCGTACCGGTCGATGGCCTCGCGGTAGCGGGCGACGGTGCCCTCGGCGGCGCGGGCCCAGGTGAAGCGGGCGAGGACGCGTTCGCGTCCGGCGTGGCCGAGGCGGGCGCGCAGCACCGGGTCACCGAGCAGCCGGTTCAGACCGGCCGCGAGCGCGTCCGCGTCGCCGGGCGGTACGGCGAGGCAGGTCTCGCCGTCGGCTCCGGCGACCTCGGGGATGGCGCCGCCGGTGGTGGCGAGCAGCGGGGTCGCGGTGGCCATCGCCTCGGCGGCGGGCAGCGAGAACCCCTCGTACAGCGAGGGAACGCAGGCCACTTGGGCGGAGCGGATGAGATCCACGAGTTCGGCGTCGGAGATGCCCTTGACGAACTGGACGGCGTCCTCGAGGCCGTGGCGTGCGACGGCCCGCGCGACCGGTCCCTCGGCGGGCCGCTTCCCCACGACGACGAGGTGCGCGGCGGGGTGTTCGGCGCGGACCTCGGCGAGCGCCTCGACCAGGAAGACGAGGCCCTTGAGGGGGACGTCGGCGCTGGAGGTGGTGACGATGCGGCCGGGGACCTCGGGGACGGCCGGGTCGGGGCGGAACAGGCCGGTGTCGGCGCCGATGTGCACGACGTGGATGCGGTCGGCCCGCACTCCGAGGTCGTCCACGATCTCGCGGCGGGAACTGCCGGAGACGGTGAGGACGGAGGGCAGGCGGCGGGCAACGCGCTTCTGCATGCGGGTGAAGGCGTACCAGCGGCGCACCGACCAGCGGCGCTGCCAGGTGTCGGCGGCGTCGAGTTCGAGGCGGCGGTCCACGGTGATGGGGTGGTGGACGGTGGTGACCAGCGGGGCACCGAGGTCGCCCAACAGGCCGTAGCCGAGCGTCTGGTTGTCGTGCACGACGTCGAACTCACCGCTGCGGGCCCGCAGATGGCGCCCGGCGCGGAGCGAGAAGGTCAGCGGTTCGGGGAAGCCGCCGGTCCACATGGTGCCGACTTCGAGGGCGTCGATCCAGTCGCGGTACTCGTCGCGGGCCGGGGTGCGGAACGGGTCGGGCTGGCGGTACAGGTCCAGGCTGGGCAACTCGGTGAGGGTCAGACCGGGCAGACCCTCGTCCAGGACGGGGTAGGGCTGGGAGCCGATGACCTCGACGCGGTGCCCGAGGCGGGCGAGTTCGCGGGAGAGGTGGCGTACGTAGACGCCCTGGCCGCCGCAGAAGGGGTTGCCCTTGTAGGTGAGGAGCGCGATGCGGAGCGGTGCTCCGCCGTCCGCCGCGCGGTCGCCGGGCCCGGGGCCCGCCTGACTGGCCTCAGCGGTCACTCCGGGCCCCTCTCTCCTGCACTGTCCCGCGAGACTACGACGGTCGTTGATCTAGAACAAGTTTCAGACTTGATCGTTCAAGAGGCTCCGAATCTACCGGCAGGTAAGGTCCGCGGGAGCAGTGGATCAGGTGATTAACGCCACGGCGCGGAGCCCCGCCGTAGAGGATGATCACTGGCCCTGTGGCCGCCCTCACCGACTGTCACGGAACGGGACCCATGCCTGCGGAATCGACGGAATCGAAGCCGGGAGCGATATCGGGAGCGATGTCGGGAGCGGGTGCGGGAGTTGGTACGGGAGTTGGTACGGGAGTTGGTACCGGGCGGGGGGTGCCGCCCTCGTCGCCCTCGTCGCCCTCGCCGTCGGCGCCCTCGCCGTCGCCATCCGCGCCCTCGCCGTCGCCGTCCTCGTCCTCGCCGCTGTCTCCGTTGACGGAGCGGCAGGAGGCGCGGCGGCGGCGCATTCTGCGGACGACCGCGCTGCTGGCCGGGCGGGGCGGGTTCGACGGGGTGCAGATGCGGGAGGTGGCGGAGTCCTCGCAGGTGGCGCTGGGCACGCTGTACCGGTACTTCCCGTCGAAGGTGCATCTGCTGGTCGCGGTGATGGCCGACCAGTTGGAGCGGATGCACGGCTCGCTCCGCAAGCGGCCCCCGGCGGGCGCGACGCCCGGTGAGCGGGTCGCGGAGACCCTGATGCGCGCCTTCCGCGCCCTGCGGCGCGATCCGCTGCTGGCCGAGGCGATGGTCCGCGCCCTCACCTTCGCGGACGCCTCCGTCTCCCCCGAGGTGGACCGGGTCTCCGCCCGTACCCGCGCCATCATCCTGGACGCGGCCCGGCTGACCTCCCCCACCCCGGCCGAGTCCTCCGCCGTCCGCGTCGTCGCGCACACCTGGCACTCGGTGCTGGTGACGTGGCTGGCGGGGCGTTCGAGCGTCGAACAGGTACGGGGGGACATCGGGACGGTGTGCGCGCTGATGGACGGGACGCGGACGTGAGGGGCGGGAGCGGCGGAACGGGACGGTTGGCGCGGGCGGGACGGACCGCGCGGTCGGCGTGAGCGGGGCGGGCGGGACGGACCCCCACGGGCGGCACGAACCCCACGGGCGGCCCGGACCTCACGGGCGGGGCAGGCGCTGTCCGGCACGACCTGAAGCCATCAACTCACCTTGTCCACACGGGCACTTGACACACTCTGACGCTCACCGCATCGAACTGGAATCGTCCTCCGCCCGTGTATTCGGTGGAACCGCCTGAGTGGTCGCCCCCGGCCGCCCAGGACAGCTCACCCCCACTGGAGGACCTCCATGCACCTTCGACGAACCGCGAGCGCCCTCGGTGCCGCGACGGCGCTGGCTCTGGCACTCGGCGCCCCCACCGCCCAGGCCGCCGGGAGCGTCCCGCCGGAGCAGGTGGCGGCCGGCCGGATCTGCGCCGACCAGCTGGCCTCGCTCCAGGACGCCGTCTCGGAGGCCCAGTACCTGGCGCTGGAGGGCCAGCCCGTGGACTGGGACCGCGTCCACGCCGAGCTGGACGGCGCGAACGGTGCCGCCTGCGAGAGTTTCACCTCACTGACCGCCGCGCCGCTCGCCCTCGTCGGAGACCTCGTCAACTCGGCGCAGGCCTACGACGCGGCGGGTGACCACCCCGCCACCTTCTGCCCCCTCGACGATGCCGTCTGGACCCTCGGCCCCACCGCCTACGAGGTCTACAAGGCCGTGGGCATCGACCGGACCAAGCCGGTGCGCGGCACCAGTTCCTGCGCGTGAACAACGGCGGGGATGCCCGTCCGGCTGCCACCGGAGGGCATCCCCGCACGTCCACGCCGTAGGGGCGGGGGCCCACGCGACCACCTCGTCCGGCACGGGAGGGCACCGGCCGGACGGGCATGACATTCGTCACCGGGAGGCTGTCGGCACGGCCACGCTCCGGGGCCGGTCGGGCGGCCGGTAAAGTGTGCGGGTCGTCATCACAGCCGTACGGGGGAAAGCCGGTGCAATTCCGGCGCTGACCCGCAACCGTGAGCCGTCCGGGAGGACGGTGAGCCGGAACGCCTCGTTCGGATGTTGCACGGCTCACGCGTGCGGCACCCCGCCGCGCGCGGCACCGTCGAGGTCTACGGAGCCGAGCCGCCCCGGAGATACCGGTGCGCGCGCAGGCCGGTTCCCCGCGAGGAGAGGCAGTCGCCCACCATGAACATACGCCGCAAGGCCACGGCTCTCGCCGCCATCGGCCTGCTGGGCGCGGCAGCTCCCGCCACCGCCGCCACCGGGTCGCCCGCACCCCGCACCCCGGCCGCGCTGTTCGGCACGGCGGACCCCACCTATGACGGGGTGTGGCGCCAGTCCCTCTCCCTGCTCGCCGAGCACACCCTCGGCCAGCGCCCGGCGGCGAGCGCGGTCACCTGGCTGACCGGCCAGCAGTGCGCGGACGGCGGCTTCGCGGCGTACCGCGCCGACACGGCCCGCCCCTGCGGCGGCAAGAGCGGCGCCCAGCCCGACACCAACAGCACGGCAGCCGCCGTACAGGCCCTCGCCACGCTCGGCGGGCACGCCGACGCGGTGCGCGGGGGCACCGCCTGGCTGGTGAAGGCGCAGAACAAGGACGGCGGCTGGGGCTTCACGCCCGGCAGCCCCAGTGACACCAACTCCACCTCCGTGGTCGTCGGCGCGCTCGTCGCGGCGAAGCAGACCCCGGACACGTACCGCAGCCCGTCCGGCAAGCTTCCGCAGGACCTGCTCGCCGCGATGGCCCTGCCCTGCGGCACCAAGCCCGCCGCCGACGCGGGCGCCCTCGCCTACCAGCCGGACAAGAAGGGCGGGCTCGTCGCCAACGCCGACGCCAGCGCGGCCGGTGTGCTCGGCGCGCTCGGCAAGGGCTTCGTCGTCGCGCCCGCCAAGGGCGACGGCTCCGGCAAGGCGCCCGCCTGCACCGGCGACCCGGCGCACCGCACGCCCGCGCAGACCGCCGACGGCGCCGCCGCCTACCTCGCCACCGCCGTCGCCCCCTCCGGCCACCTGATGTCCGCCATGCCCGGTGCCGAGAAGCAGCCCGACTTCGGCAACACCGCCGACACGGTCGTCGCCCTCGTCGCCGCCGGACACCCGGCCGAGGCGAAGAAGCCGTACGCCTGGCTGGAGAAGAACGCCACCGCGTGGGCGAAGCAGAGCGGCCCGGCCGCGTACGCGCAGCTCGTCCTCGCCGCGCACGCGGTGGGCGCCGACCCGCGTGCCTTCGGCGGTACGGACCTCGTACGGTCCCTCGACGCGCTCGGCCCCAAGCCCGCCGCGCAGGCCCCGGCCGCCGCCGAGCACCAGGAGACGAAGAAGTCCGGGCCCGCCGTGTGGTGGATCGTCGGCGTAGGCGCGGTGGCCGGTATCGGCATCGGCTTCCTGCTGAGCGGACGCCGGAAGCGGCAGCAGCCGTGAGCCGGGGCCGCCGCACGGCAGCCGCCGTGCGCCCGGCGGGCCGTGCGGGGGCGGGAACCGCTCAACGCCCGTCGCACCGCACGGGAGTTGTCGCCACCCCGGTCCGCCGTGCGGCGGCCGTCGTGCTCACCGCGCTCGCCGTCCTGGCGGGCGCCGCACCGGCGCACGCCACCGGGTACCGCTACTGGTCCTTCTGGGAGCGGACCGGAAGCCACTGGTCGTACGCGACCCAGGGTCCCTCGACCGCCCGCCCCGAGGACGGTGCGGTGGAGGGGTTCCGGTTCGCGGTGAGCGCCGACTCGGCGGACGCGGCCCGGCCGCGCGGGGCGGCGGACTTCGGCGCCGTCTGCGCAGGTACGCCCGCGAAACCGGGCACCAAACGGGTCGCGCTCGTCCTCGACTTCGGCACCCGCGCCGACGCCCCCTCCGGGGAAACCCCTCCGGGCCGTCGTACGGCGTGCGCGCGCGTCGCCCCCGACGCGACGGCCGCCGAGGCCCTGGCCGCCACCGCCAAGCCCCTGCGCTACGACACCAACGCGCTGCTCTGCGCCATCTCCGGGTATCCCCGTACGGGCTGCGGCGAGCAGGTCTCCGGGAGCAGCGCCGGGAACGGCAAGGTGGCCGGGGGCGGTACGGGGGTGAAGGGCGACGGGGGTGCCCAGGACACCGCGTCGGCCCGGCCGGGCGACGGCAACGGCAGCGGGCCCTCTCTCGGCCTGCCCCTCGGCATCGCCGCCGTCGTGCTGCTCGGCGGCGCGGCGGTGTGGCAGACCCGGCGGCGCAGGGATGCGTGAGCGTGGGGCCCCCAGGGGTGCGACGGCAACGACAACAGGGGGGACCACCGGGGCGGAGGCCGGGGCGTGTGTCGGGGGCACCCGTCCGCATCCCCCAGGGGTACGGCTCCCCCCAGGTGCAGGGCTTTCCCCTGGGGAAGGGATTCCCCAAGGGGGACGGCTTCCCGCGCCCCGTACGTCCACGACCGCGCCCTCCGCCCCCTTCCCCCCGCCCCGCTCCCGGCACTCCGCCCTGCACCCCGGTGCCTGGTGGCTGTGGTCGCTGGGGCTCGGGACGGCGGCGACCCGCACCACCAACCCGCTGCTGCTGACCCTCCTGATGGTGGTGGCCGGTTACGTCGTCGCCACCCACCGCACCGCCGCCCCCTGGGCGCGGACGTACGGCGCGTTCGTCCGGCTCGCAGTGGCCGTGCTGCTGATCCGCGTGGCGTTCACGGTGGTCCTCGGCTCCCCGGTGCCGGGGACGCACATCCTGGTGACGCTGCCCGAAGTACCGCTCCCGCACTGGGCGCAGGGCATCCGGCTGGGCGGCCCGGTCTCCGCAGAGGCGCTGTTGTTCGCCGCGTGCAACGGGCTGAAGCTGGCCGCGCTGCTGGTGTGCGTCGGCGCCGCCAACTCCCTCGCCAGTCCGGCCCGTCTGCTGAAGTCGCTGCCGGGCGCCCTGTACGAGGCGGGTGTCGCGGTGGTGGTCGCGCTGACCTTCGCCCCGCATCTGATCGCGGACGCGCGCCGGTTGCGCGCCGCCCGCCGGTTGCGGGGCCGTCCCGACCGGGGCGTACGGGGGCTGCTCCAGGTCGGACTGCCCGTGCTGGAGGGCGCGTTGGAACGTTCGGTCGCGCTGGCCGCCGCGATGGACGCGCGCGGATACGGCCGTACCGCCGAGGTTCCGGCACGGGTCCGCCGTACGACGGCCGCGCTGCCCCTCGGCGGACTGCTGGGCGTGTGCGCGGGCACGTACGGGCTTCTCACGGCCGAAGGTGCCGGGTACGGGCTGCCGTTGCTGGCGGCGGGAGTCCTCGCGGCTCTGGCGGGGCTGAAGTTGGGCGGTCGCCGGACCCCCCGCACCCGCTACCGCCCCGAACGCTGGGACGCCCGCGCCTGGTTGATCACCCTCTCCGGTGCCGGTGCGGCGGCCCTGCTCGCACTCACCGCGACGGCCGATCCCGGCGCGCTGAACCCCCCGGTCATCCCCCTGACCGCCCCGACGCTGCCTCTGTGGCCCGCTGCGGCCGTGCTGGTCGGCCTGCTGCCCGCGTTCGCGGTGCGCAAGGAGGGGCCGTGAGACGGGCGCGGGTTCAGGGCCGCCCCGCGCACGACCGCGCCCGCCGCCTCTCCGCCCCTCAACCTTCCGCCCGGCCGCGTCCCACCTCCGAGGAGCCCCCGTCGTGATCCGCTTCGAGAATGTGAGCGTCACGTACGAGGGCATGGTCCAACCCGTCCTCCAGGGGCTGGACTTCGAGGTGGCCGAGGGTGAACTCGCCCTGCTGGTCGGCCCGTCCGGGGTCGGCAAGTCCACCCTGCTGGGCGCGGTCGGCGGACTCGTACCGCACTTCACCGGCGGCACACTGCGGGGCCGGGTCACGGTCGCGGGCCGGGACACCCGTACGCACCAACCGCGTGAACTCGCGGACGTGGTCGGCACGGTGGGCCAAGACCCGCTGGCGCACTTCGTGACCGACACCGTCGAGGACGAACTCGCCTACGGCATGGAGTCGTTGGGCCTCGCCCCGGCCGTCATGCGACGCCGGGTGGAGGAGACCCTCGATCTGCTGGGCCTCGCCGATCTGCGGGACCGGCCCATCGCCACGCTGTCCGGCGGGCAGCGCCAGCGCGTGGCCATCGGCTCCGTCCTCACCCCGCACCCCCGGGTGCTGGTCCTGGACGAGCCGACCTCCGCGCTCGACCCGGCGGCGGCCGAGGAGGTCCTCGCGGTCCTCCAGCGCCTGGTGCACGACCTCGGTACGACGGTTCTGCTGGCCGAGCACCGGCTGGAACGGGTCGTGCAGTACGCCGACCGCGTCCTGCTGCTGCCCGCGCCCGGCGCCGCCCCGCTCTACGGCACCCCGGCCGAGGTGATGGCCGTCTCCCCCGTCTACCCGCCCGTGGTGGACCTCGGGCGACTGGCCGACTGGACCCCGCTCCCCCTGACGATCCGCGACGCGCGCCGCCGGGCGCAGGGGCTGCGGGAACGGCTGGAAGGTCGGGTGGGGCAAGCGGGGTGGGTGGGGCGTGCGGGAGCTGGTGGTACGGGGAGTGGCGGGACGGGGAGTGGCGGGGGCTCATATATGGGGAGCCCCCATGTGGCGGACGGACGTGTGGCGAGCGCATATGTGGGCGACGCACATGTGGCGAACACCCATGTGGCCAGCCCAGATGTGGGCGACGCACTTGTGGCCGACGCACATGTGGTGAGCGCACACACGCCTGCCCCGGACCCCCGCGCCCCCCTGTCCTCCCCTCTCTCCCCCCTCTCCTCCCTCCGCCGTCTCTTCCGCCGTGCCCCCACGGCCGCCCCGACTCCCACCCCCCGCACCTCCTCCCCCACCCCGCCCCCACCCGTCGCCGCCGTCCGCGCCCTCTCGGTGCGCCGGGACCGCGTCACCGCCCTGCGCCATGTGGACCTGACGGTGGCCCCCGGTGAGACGGTCGCGCTGATGGGCCGCAACGGCGCCGGTAAGTCCACGCTGCTGGGTTCGCTGGTCGGGCTGGTGGAGCCGGGGGCGGGCACGGTGGAGGTCGGGGGTGCCGTACCGCACCGTACGGCGCCGCCGGAACTGGTACGCCGGGTCGGGCTGGTGCCGCAGGAGCCGCGCGATCTGCTGTACGCGGACACGGTGGCGGCGGAGTGCGTCGCGGCGGACCGGGACGCGGGCGCCGACGCGGGGACCTGCCGGGCGCTGGTCTCCGGGCTGCTGCCCGGCATCCCGGACGGCACCCACCCGCGCGACCTCTCCGAGGGACAGCGGCTGGCGCTGGCCCTCGCGGTCGTCCTCACCGCCCGCCCGCCGCTGCTCCTGCTGGACGAGCCCACACGCGGCCTCGACTACGCGGCCAAGGCCCGCCTGGTCACCGTGCTGCGCGCACTGGCCGCCGAGGGCCACGCGATCGTCCTGGCGACGCACGACGTGGAACTCGCGGCGGAGATCGCGCACCGGGTGGTGCTGCTGGCGGACGGCGAGGTGATAGCGGACGGGCCGACGGCGGAGATCGTGGTGTCGTCGCCGTCCTTCGCCCCGCAGGTCACCAAGATCCTCGCCCCGCAGCCCTGGCTGACAGTGGCCGAAGTACGGGAGGCCCTGTCGTGACCGGCCGTACACCCCGCCTCCCCGAGACCCCGCACCGGCGCACACGCCCCCACCCCCACCCGGAACCGCACCCACATGGGCCCGGCCCCCACAAGGAAGGCGCCGAACACAGCGCCACCCCCTATAGGGGCACCCCACATATAGGGACCCCACATACAGGCACCCCCCGCCGGAACCGGGCGAACACCGGTGCCCCCACCCGCGTCCGCGCCGTCCGCCTCGGCCCCCGTTCCACCGCCACCCTTCTCCTGGTGAGCGCGGTCGGGGTGGCCGGGTTCTTCTGGCCGTTCCTCGCCCCGCCGGGGTCGAGCGTGTCCGCGCACGCGGAGGACGCCCCGTGGCTGTTCGCGGGGCTGCTGCTCCTGCTGGTGGCCGTGCTGGCGGCGGCGATCTCGGAGTCGGGTCTCGGCCCGAAGGCGGTCGCCATGCTCGGGGTGCTGGCCGCGACGGGGGCCGCGCTGCGTCCGGTGGGCGCGGGGACGGCGGGCATCGAGCCGATGTTCTTCCTGCTGGTGCTGAGCGGACGGGTGCTGGGGCCGGGCTTCGGGTTCGTGCTGGGTTCTCTGACCATGTTCGCGTCGGCGCTGCTGACCGGCGGGGTGGGGCCGTGGATGCCGTTCCAGATGCTGGCGATGGGCTGGTTCACGCTGGGCGCGGGGCTGCTGCCGGGCGCCACGCGGCTGCGCGGACGCGGTGAGGTGCTGCTGCTCGCGGTCTACGGCTTCGTCGCCGCGTTCGGCTACGGCACGGTCATGAATCTGGCGGGCTGGCCGTTCATGGGTGCGCTGACCTCGAACATCGCCTTCGACGCGCACGCGTCCACGGCAGCCAACCTGGCCCGGTTCGCCGCGTACTGCGCGGCGACCTCGCTGGGCTGGGACCTGGGGCGGGCGGTCTGCACGGTCGTACTGACCCTGGCGCTCGGTCCGGCGCTGCTGCGGGCGCTGCGCCGGGCCACCCGGCGGGCCGCGTTCGAGACCACGGTCGCCTTCGAGCCCACGGCCACCGCCGAGAGCACGGGCTCCGCCGAGAGCACACCCGGGGCCGAGGACACGCCCGCCGCTGAGACCGCCGTCACCCGCGAAGCGCCCGCTGAGTGAGGGAGTGACGCCGGAGGGTCAGGCCACCGGTGAAGCACCCCACATGACGCAGCTCACCTACGACTCCGCATCGTAGACATGAATGTCCGATATGTCCGGAGCTGCACCCCACCTGACCTGCCGTTTGAGCCCCAGGTCACACGTGGGACGTTCCCCCCGCATCCGGCCACAACTAGTAAAAGGGGTCATTGCGGACGGACCGCGAGCCTGTTTCTCTGGAGCACGTCGCCAGGCGCCACGGACCCGAACGGTTCGGGCGCCGACACATACGGCCCCCGTCCTGCTCCGCGCAGCGGACCGCCCGTACCGGCGATCCACCGTCCCCGAAGCAAGAGGTTTTCTGTGTCCGTCTCCTTCATCCGCCGCATCGCCACCCCGAAGAAGGCCATCACCGCCGCCGCCGTGGCAGCCGCCACCGCGGGTCTGGCCCTGTCCGCGGCGCCCGCCCAGGCTGCGCCCATGACGGCCTCCTCCGCGCAGACGATCGCGCACAAGATGATCCCGGACGCCGCTCAGTACCGAGCGTTCAGCAACATCGTGTCCCACGAGAGCGGCTGGAACCCCGCGGCCACCAACGGTTCCTCCGGCGCCTACGGCCTCGTCCAGGCCCTCCCCGGCAACAAGATGGCCTCCGCCGGTTCCGACTGGAAGACCAACCCGGCCACCCAGATCAAGTGGGGCCTCAACTACATGAACTCCCGCTACGGCAGCCCCGCCGCCGCCTGGTCCTTCTGGCAGACCCACCACTGGTACTGAGCAGCACCCCCCAGCACCACCGGCACCCCCGCACGCACCCGGTCCTCGAAGGACGCGGGTGCGTTCGCGCGTCCGAGCCGAGCGGAAGCGAACCGGCCCGCTCCCGCACCGGCACCGGCACCAGCACCCGCTCAGGCGGAGACAGCCGCGGCGCCCTCCCGCTGTCGTACCGAAACCGCCGCCCCCACCGCCGCCCGGGGCCCCTGGAGGGCGTACGACAGGCCGAAGCCCGCTGCCACGACCAGGGCGCCGCCCACCGCGTCGAGGAGCCAGTGGTTGCCGGTGGCGACGATGGCGCAGAGGGTGAGGAAGGGGTGGAGGAGGCCGAGGGCCTTGACCCGGCGGCGGCGGGCGATGACGGCGATGACGAGACCGGCCCAGAGGGACCAGCCGAAGTGCAGGGAGGGCATCGCCGCGTACTGGTTGGTGACGGCGGTGAGCGCGCCGTAGTCCGGCTTGGAGAAGTCCTGGACGCCGTGGACCGTGTCGATGATGCCGAGCGTCGGCATCAGGCGCGGCGGGGCGAGCGGGAACAGCCAGAAGCCGATCAGCGCGAGGAACGTGGTGAAGCCGAGGGAGGCACGGGCCCAGCGGTAGTCCACCGGGCGGCGCCGGTAGAGGACGGCGAGCACGGCGAACGGGACCACGAAGTGGAACGACTCGTAGTAGAAGTCGAAGAACGCGCGGGGCCAGCCGTACGCGGCCACCGTGTGATTGACCCAGTGCTCGACGTCGATGTGCAGCAGCTGCTCGGCGCGCAGGATGATCCGCCCGTGGTGCTCGGCGAGCGCCCGCCCGGCCGCGCCCCCGTCACCGGTCGCCGCGATACGTACCTGCTGGTAGGCGGCGTAGACGACCCGGATCAGCAGGAGTTCCAGCAGCAGGTTGGGACGGCTGAGGACCCGGCGCAGGAACGGCAGCAGGGGTACCCACCGGAAGCGGGCGGGCACCGGCGCCGCGTACTCGGTGGGGACGGGCGCCCGGTAGTACGGGGAGGTGGTGGCGAGGAAGGGCACGGCGACGGCCGCGGCCAGCGCGACCAGCAGGACGAGGTTGTCGCGCAGGGAGTACAGCGCGGGCACGTTCGGCAGCATCATCCGCGCGGGCAGCGTGGTGACCAGGACGACGGCGACCGGCCAGACGTACCGGTCCGATACCCGCTTCCCGGTACGGCCCACGACGGCGAGCAGCAGCCACAGCAGTTGGTGCTGCCAGGTCGTCGGGGAGACGGCGACGGCCGCGCAGCCGGTGACCGCGACGGCGAGCAGCAGTTGCCCGTCGCGCGCGTAGCGGACGGCGCGGCGCAGCGCGAGGAAGACGACAGCTGCCGCGAGGAGAGCGTAGAGGGCGACCTCGGCGGGGCCGGTGAGGCCGAGGCGGAGGAGCGCGCCGTGCAGGGACTGGTTGGCGAGGCCGTCGGCGGGCCCGCCGAGCCCGGCCCCGGCCAGGTGGTGCACCCAGTACGTCGTGGAGTCGTGCGGCATCGCGGCCCAGGCGAGCGCGGTGGACGCGGCGAAGGCACCCACGGCCGTACGGGCGGGCCCGCGGCGGCCGGTGAGCCACAGGAGGGGGACGAAGAGGAGGACGGCGGGCTGGAGTGCGGCGGCGAGGCCGACACAGAGGCCGCCCACCCGCTCGTCCCGCGCCCACGCGTCCCGCGCGCCCGCGCCACCCACGGCCGCACCGGCGCTCACGCCCGCGCCCGCTGCCTGCGCGCCCCGCGCCCCGTCCCCGGCGGCCGAACCCGCGCCCGCACCCCACGCGGCGACGCACCCGAGAAGGACGAGAAGCACCGGAATCACGCTCGTCTGCCCGAGCCACAGCGTGTTGCGGACCGGCAGGGAGAGCATCAGCAGGCTGATGGCGACCGGGGCGGCCAGCAGCGTGGTGCGGCGACTCACCGGCCGGGGCAGCGCGCGGGCGACGACCAGGCCCAGCGCGGCGACGAGCAGCAGTGTGCCGAAGGTCCAGCCCCAGCCGAGGGTCTGCTGGGCGGCGCGGGTGAGGGGTTTGAGCACGAGGCCCGCGAAGGGGGTGCCGGTGAACCGCGTGGAGTCGTACAGCGACCCCGTGACGTGCAGGACGCCGTGCGGTCCGACCCAGGTCTCCAGGTCGGTGAGGCGGTCGCCGCTCGGGCTGGTCAGGACGCTCGCCATCTCCCGGACGGCGAGCACCGCCGCCACCGCCCACAGCGCGAGGCGGGCCGCGCGCAGCCGCGCCTCGCCCGCCGTCGCCGTACCGAATGCGCCCGCCGGTCCCCCGCCGTGTTCCACGTTCGCCACGCCTCTTCGGCCTCCCGCCCCGTCCGTGCCGCGCCGCGCTGTGCGCCGACCGTCTCCGCCAATTCCCAGAGACTCGCAGACCACCCTGTGCGGGACGCGACCCCTGTGAGGAACGCGCCCCCCGGCGAAGGACACGACCCCCTGTGAAGGACGTGGGTCATGCCCGCTGCACCTGACGCCCTCCCGGATTTGTCCGGCTGACCTTAGCCGGGGGCGGCCCCGGTTGCCGCATCCGGGCGCGACAAGGGTCACACCGGACGGCTCGCGTGCGCGCTCCGGCCAGGGACGACGTCCCTGCGTACAGCACGTTTGGCCGCGCATCGCACCTGTACGGCCACGGGACGTAACGGGCAGGGCTGCGCCTATGGTCGCTTTTCGCCCCGCCCGTCCGCCGACGCCGCTGTTACTACTGCTGGCGCCGACACCGACGCCACCGCTGTCGTCGGCGCCGTACCGGGGGGCGTGTCCCCATCCCCGACGAAAGGCAGGCGAGCCCCGTTTTGGCGTCCGCTACCGCCGTCACCCGGCCTTCGAGCGCCGCGCGGACCGCACAGGTCCCCGCGGGCGCCACCGTCACCGATCCCGCCCTGGTGCGGCGCGCCGTACAGGCCGCCGCGGTCGGGAACGCGATGGAGTGGTTCGACTTCGGCGTCTACAGCTACATCGCGGTCACCCTGGGGAAGGTCTTCTTCCCCTCCGGCAACCCGACCGCGCAGTTGCTCTCGACGTTCGGGGCGTTCGCCGCCGCGTTCCTGGTACGCCCGCTGGGCGGGCTGGTGTTCGGCCCCCTGGGCGACCGGGTGGGGCGCCGCAAGGTGCTCGCCCTGACGATGATCATGATGGCGGCGGGCACCTTCGCCATCGGCCTGATCCCCTCCTACGCCTCGATCGGCGTCGGCGCTCCCCTGCTCCTGCTGGCGGCCCGGCTGGTACAGGGCTTCTCCACGGGCGGTGAGTACGCGGGTGCCACGACGTTCATCGCGGAGTACGCACCCGACAAGCGGCGCGGATTCCTCGGCAGCTGGCTGGAGTTCGGCACGCTGGCGGGGTACATCGGCGGTGCCGGTCTGGTCACCCTGCTGACCGCGCTGCTCTCCTCCGCCGACCTGCTCTCCTGGGGCTGGCGCGTACCGTTCATGATCGCGGGCCCGATGGGTCTGATCGGTCTCTATCTGCGGATGCGGCTGGAGGAAACCCCGGCGTTCGCGGCGGAGATGGAGAAGGCGGAGACGCGGCGGCCCAAGGTGCCGCTGCGCGAGATGGTCACCGGTCAGTGGCGCTCGCTGATCCTCTGCATGGGTCTGGTGCTGGTCTTCAACGTCACCGACTACATGCTGCTGTCGTACATGCCGAGCTACCTCACCAGCGAACTCAGGTACGGCGAGACGCACGGGCTGCTGGTCGTCCTGGGCGTCATGGCCGTGATGATGGTCGTACAGCCCTTCGCGGGCGCCCTGACCGACCGGGTGGGCCGCCGCCCGGTGATCGCGGCGGGCTGCGCGGGCTTCCTGCTGCTGTCGGTCCCGGCCCTGCTGCTGATCCGCCAGGGCAGTCTTCTCGCGGTGGCCCTCGGCATGGGCGCCCTCGGCCTGCTGCTGGTCTGCTTCACCGCCGCCATGCCCGCCGCCCTCCCCGCCCTCTTCCCCACCCGCGTCCGCTACGGCTCGCTCTCCATCGGCTTCAACGTCTCCGTCTCCCTCTTCGGCGGCACCACGCCCCTGGTGGTGACGGCCCTGATCGGCGCGACGGGGAACCTGATGATGCCCGCGTACTACATGATGGCGGCGGCCGTGATCGGCGGCTTCGCGGTCTGGCGCATGCGGGAGTCCGCGGGCAGGCCGCTGCCGGGCTCGGCCCCGGCGGTGGACCCGCGGTAGCGGGAGTACGGGCGCGGGGGCCGCGCGCCTTCCCCGAGGGCGCGGCCCTGGGGAGAGCGCGGCCCCGGGAGAGTGCGGCCCTGGGGAGGCGCGGCCTCAGCCGATCCCCCGGTCAACTCCGGGCCCCAGCAAGGCTTCCGGCAGAGCGGTCCCCCGCTCCCGCAGGTGCCGCAGAGCCGCCGCGAGCGAGTAGCAGTCGAAGAGGGCCGAGTGTTCGGCCCCCTCGGCGGCCGGGCGGGGAAGGCCGAGGGCCTGCCAGAGACGGCCGGAGTTGGCGGTGACCGTGGCCGGGGCGACGGCGTGCAGCCAGGGCCGGAGCGTAGAGAAATGGGCACCGAAACAAGAAGGGGTGACGGTCTCGCCCCGCGCGCGGGCCCACCCGATGTTCTCCCCGAGGACGACCATGTCGTTGCCGTACGAGAACGCCGAGCGCCCCTCGCAGAAACCCAGGAAGTCGCTCAGCGCCCGCGCGGGCGGGACCCCCTCCGCGTCCAGAACGCGCTGCTCGATACCGGTCAACTCCTCGAAGAACGGGGAGAGCCGGGGGTTCATCACCGGCCGGACCAGCACCTCGTACTCCGCCACCACCGACAAGTCCTCCCGCACCCGCAGCGCCCCGATCTGCACGATCTCCCGGAACTGCCCCTCCCCTCCCCAGTCCTGCGCCAACGCCCCTTCCCAGGAGGTGAATTCGAGGTCGTACAGCACGAACGTGCGCAACGCGGGCTTCCTTCCGGGCAGCGGCCTGACGGCCGGACGACCTCGTGGCCGGACGACCTGACGGCCGGATGGCCTGACGGCCGGATGGCCTGATGGCCGGGGTGATCCGCCCAGGATGCCCGCTCAGAGGGGCGAGGACCGCCGGGGCCCGCGCAAACGGTCGGCGGACGGCCGCCGGGTCCCCCGCTGCCCCACCACCTCCGTAGGGCTACCCCCCGCCTGGATCGGCCCGCTCGCCCCACCGCGCCGCGCGCCCCTCGTCTGGCAAGGTGGACACCGGGGCGGGCCGGGCCGTGACGGAGCGGTGGCGGCCCTTATGGAGAGGCGGCCCGGACATGAACGGCTCGGAGCACTGGGACACGGTGGACGCGTACTTCGGCGCGGCGCTGGCACGGGAGGACGAAGCGCTGGGGGCCGCGCTGCGGGAGAGCAAGGCGGCGGGGCTGCCGCCCATCGCGGTCTCCCCCACCCAGGGCAAGCTGCTGCGACTCCTCGCGGAGATCCAGGGCGCCCGGAACATCCTGGAGATCGGCACCCTCGGCGGCTACAGCACGATCTGGCTGGCCCGCGCGCTCCCGGAGGACGGCAGACTGATCAGCCTGGAGTACGACCCGGTCCACGCCGACGTCGCCGTACGCAACCTCGCCCGCGCCGGACTGGACCGGATCACGGAGGTGCGGGTCGGAGCCGCGCTGGACTCCCTGCCGAAACTGGCGGACGAGAACCCGCCCCCGTTCGACCTGACGTTCATCGACGCGGACAAGGTGAACAACCCGCGCTACGTGGAGTGGGCGCTGCGCCTGTCCCGCGCGGGCAGCCTGATCATCGTGGACAACGTCGTGCGCGAGGGCCGGGTCGCGGACCCTGCGGACACCGACCCGAGCGTCGTCGGCACCCGTGCGGCGATCGACCTGATCGCCACCCACCCGCGCCTGTCCGGCACCGCGGTGCAGACGGTCGGCAGCAAGGGGTACGACGGGTTCGCGCTGGCCCGCGTCCTGGCCTGAGATCCGGCGGGGCAGCCGGGCCGGGAGCCCCGCCCGCTCGCTCGCTCGCTCGCTCCGGTGCCGGGTCGCTCGGTGGGCTGCGCTCAACCCTCGTGGTAGAAGCCGACGTTGACGCTGCGGGGTGCCGTGCGGTCCTGTACGACGACCTCGCCGGAGCCGCCGCGCGGCAGCTGCACGGTCTGCCCGTAGCCGACGGTCTGCGCGTACTCCCCGACGATCAGCCGCACCTCGGACGACGGCTCGGCCTGCGAGCCGCGCAGCCAGGAGAGGTGCCAGCCGCCCTCCGGCCCGCACAGGAACTCCAGGTGCACCCGGGAGACGAACAGCCAGTCCTCGGGGCAGACAAGTCGGCACACGGACCCGTCCCGGCCGACCCGGAGCACGCTGCCCGGCTCACTGGGCGCCTCGGCCATCGACATACCCGCGGTGGCTCCCGCCTCGGCGCCGGTGACGGTGGCCATCGTCAGTTCGAGCACGTGCGTTCCCCCTGAGGAAGCTGCGACGTCCGGGACGTCCCGCGGGCGACGGTCCGCTGCTCGGGCCGCCGCCGAATGATAAAACGCCCGGCACGATCACGTCCGGCACAATGGGTTCATGACCGAGCGAAAGCCACCGGGTGTGCCGTTCGAGTCCTGGGTGGACAAGCAGATCCGCGACGCGCAGGGACGCGGGGAGTTCGACTCCCTGCCGGGTGCGGGCGAGCCACTGCCCGCCGATCTCTACTCCTCCTACGACGAGTTGTGGTGGGTCAAGCGGAAGATGGCCCGCGAGGGCCTCGCCGTGCTGCCGCCCGCACTGGCCCTCCGCAAGGAGGCGGAGGACGCCCTCGAAGCGGCATACGCGGCCCCCTCCGAACGCCTGGCCCGCAAGATCATCACCGAGGTCAACGTCAAGATCAGCGAGATGATGTTCAAACCCCCGCCCGGCCCGCCCCTCGGCAAGAAGCCGTACGACGTGGAGGAGGTCGCCCGCGAATGGCGCCGCCGCAGGGCGGAGACGACCGCAGCGGTGACGGAGCCACGGGCCGAAGCCGGACCCTGAACCGGGCCCGGAGCCACGTGCGCGTCGGCGGCCGGGGCGCCCTGACCGGCGGGGCGACGGGAGCGGCGTACGGCGGAGAGCCGGGGTCCTCCCGCGTACGGAGGGACCCCGGCTCGATGTGCCCGTGGGGACGGGTCAGAGGTGGAGCAGGCGACCGGCCAGTTCGCGGTAGTCGCGCAGCGCGAGACGGAGCTGTTCGGTGTCCGTCTCGTGGCCCGGCGTCTTCTCCTCGCCGGTCTGCCAGGACCGGCGCAGGGTGCTGCGGCGGCGGCTGACGGCCTCGCTCAGCCGGGAGGCGATCTCCTCCAGCTCACGGTCGGCCTCCTCCACGGCGGCTCGCGGTCCGTCCACGAACCCGGCGGTGGTCTGCCGCAGCCGCTGCTCCCACTGCTCGGCCTCCTCGTGGGGCAGCAGGGTCGGCTCACCGCCGTCGGCGGCGGTGTCCGCCGTGCGCGCCGAGTCGTGGCGGCCCGTGCGGTCGCCCTCGGACGGCATCCGGCGGTCGGCGTTGCCCACGCCACGCATGTCACTCGTGCCACGCGGGTCACCCATGCCACGGGCGTCATCCGTGCCGCGCGCGTCGCCGAAGCCGCGCGGGTCGTCCGTGCCACGGGCGTCGTCGTCCATACCGCGCGGGTCACGCGTGCCGCGCACACCGCTCGCGCCCTCGGTCCGACCCATGCCCTCGGCCATGCCGTCGGTCCCGCGGCCGGGCATGCCCTCGGTCCTGCCCGTGCCGCCGGGGGCCGTCGTGCCGAGCGTCTGCTCGCCGCGCGCGTCAGCAGTGCCGGAGGTGTCCCAGCCCGCGCCCCGCTGCGAGGCCGGGGTCCCGGCGGTGGCTTCGGTGTACGGCTCGGCGTCCTGGTGGGCGCCGGTCCGGCCGCTCGCGCCGGTGTCCGTCATGCCGCCCCTAGGGGTGTCCGGGTCGATGGCCGTGCCGCGCTGCTCCGGGGCCGGGGGCGCGGTCCAGTCGCCGTGGGCGGTGGAACCGGCGGGCCGCTGTCCGGCGGTCGGGTCGGAGCGGTTCCAGCGGTCCTCGCCCATGTCCCGGACGCGGGGGTCGTCGCCGGTGGCCGTCTCGCCGGTCCGGCCGCGCCGGAGTTCGTCGGTGTCGCTTCCGGTCGGGTTCTGGCGCCGTTCGGCGCCCAGCCCGGTGTCCCTGTCCTGCGCCATGTCTCAACTCTCCTTCGGGTGGCCCTTGTGGGAAGACCACGGCATGTGGGAGCGGGTCTGTGACGTACCGGCGCCGTGTCCCGTACCGGCGCCGACCGCGGTCCTGCCGTCGGCGGACGCGTCCGCGTCCGCCCCGTGACGGCCGTTCCGGCCGCCGTTGTCGTCGATCAGGTCGTCGAACAGCGCGCGGGCCTCCACGAGTGCCGTGCGCAGTTCCTCGGTGCCCCGGTTCTCGCCCGCGCCCACGGTGGCCATCCGGTGGACCCGGCGGTAGCCGTCGAGGTGGTGGGCGTGATGCACGGAGAGCGCGTCGAGCTGTTCGTCGCGGTGGCCGGCGTCCGGGTAGCCACGGGCTCCGGCGACCTCGGCGAGCAGGCCGTCCGCCTCGGCGACCGCCTCGCGCGGCGCCTGCACGAAGTGCTCCTGCACCGCCGCCCAGCGCACCGTGTACCGGTCGCGCTCGGCGGGCTCCAGCGGACGTTCGCGGAGCTTGCCGTGGCGTTCGACGCGCTCGGTCAGTTCCCGCTCGGCGGCCTTGGTGTCGCCGTCGTGCCGGGCCACCGTCCGCTCGTACTCGGGTCCGAAGCGCCGCTTGAGGTTGGGGCCGCCGTGCCCGCCGCGGGCACGCAGCGCGAGGCCGGCCGCGACGAGGACCACGACCGCCACGATCACGATCAGAACGATGATCATGCCTGTGGACATGGTTGCCTTCCGGATCTGACCGGCCCCGCTGGCCGGTACTCCATCCGGGTGACCCGTAGCCCGGTCGGCAAACGGTGTGTGTCACGGTGGTACGGGCGCGGGGGCAGCGCATAACCGGTTGCGGAGGGTGCGCGCCCGCGCCCGAGAATGGCCCGCATGACCTGGACGACCGCCCCGGAACCGTACGACTCGCCCGCCGCGACCGCCCTCTGGCGGGCGTACTACACCGAGGTCAGCGACCGCTGGTACCTCCTGCACGAGGGCCGCCGTACCGACCCGGCCGAGCTGGAGCGCGAGGTGGCCGCCCGGTCGGGTGCCGAACTGGCGCCGCCCACGGGCGAGTTGATCGTCGGCCGATACGACGGCACCCCGGCGGGCACGGCGGGCGTACGCCTCCTCGCCCCCGGCACCGCCGAGCTGACCCGCGTCTACATCCGCGAGGAGCTGCGCGGCCGGGGCGGCGCCGCCCTTCTGGTGGCGGCGGCCGAGGAGTCCGCCCGCGCTCTGGGCGCCGACCGCGTCGTCCTCGACACCCGCACCGACCTCACCGAGGCCCGCGCCCTCTACGCCCGCCTCGGCTACGAGGAGACGGCTCCCCACAACACGGACCCGTACGCGGGCCACTGGTTCCGCAAGGATCTGCGCGCGCGGTGCTGAGGGGGCCGGACCTCGTCCCGGCGAGCCGGAACGGCCCCGGGGGGCCGGGCCTCACCCCGGGGAAGCCGTACGCCCCTCCGCCCCCGGCCGCTCGCGTTCCGAGCCGCAGAGTTCGCCCGTGAGGTCCTTGACGAGCCGGGTGAGGTCGGTGGAGCGGGTGGGATCCCACCAGTCGCCGAGGAGTTCGGCGAGGGAGTCCTCGCGGGCGGCGGCGAGCCGTTCGGCGGTCTCGCGCCCGGCCGGGGTGAGGGTGAGGTCGAGCCCGGCGCGCCGCACCAGGTGCCGTTCCTCGACCTGCCGTTCGGCGTCGAGTATGGCCTGCATCGGGACGTCCGTCCGCTCGGCCAGCACCGACGGCTCCACGGACCCGTACTTGCGGATGCGCAGCAGCAGCCAGGACGCGGCGGGCAGCAGGTCGTATCCGGCGCGTTCGGTGATCCTCTGGTAGATCTCGCGCCGCCCGTCCCGGGTGCCCAGCACCGACAGCGCGCGGCACACCTCGTCGTAGGAGGAGCGCTGGACGGGGTTGGGCGGGATGGTCTCGGAGGCGTCCGGCGCGGTCACCGAGCCGCGCAGCCGGTCCTCCTTGAGGAACCAGGCGAGCAGGAAACCGACGGCGGCGACGGGGGCCGCGTAGAGGAACACGTCGGTGATGGACACGGCGAAGGCGTGCAGCGCGGGCGGGCGCAGACCGGGCGGGAGCAGGGCGATGCTCCGGGGGTCGGCCTCCAGCCGTCCGGGGGTGACACCGGCGGGCAGCGGCACGCCCCGGAACGCCTGGGCGAGCCGGTCGGCGAGGCTGCTGGAGAAGAGGGTGCCGAAGATGGCGACGCCGAAGGAGGCGCCGATGGAGCGGAAGAAGGTGGCGCCGGAGGTGGCGACGCCGAGGTCCTCGTAGGAGACGGCGTTCTGCACGATGAGGACGAGGACCTGGAGGACCAGGCCGAGTCCGAGGCCGAAGACGAAGAAGTAGACGCTCATCTCGGCGGTGGTGCTGAACTCGGTGAGCCGGTGCAGCAGGAGCAGGCCGATCGCGGTGACGGCGGTGCCCGCGACGGGGAAGACCTTCCAGCGGCCGGTGCGGCTGACGATCTGCCCGGAGATCGTGGAGGACAGCAGCAGGCCGACGACCATCGGCAGCATGTGCACACCGGACATGGTGGGCGAGACGCCGTGCACGATCTGGAGGAACGTCGGCAGGTAGGTCATCGCGCCGAACATGGCGAAGCCGACGATGAAGCTGATGACGGCGGCGAGGGTGAACGTCCGGACGCGGAACAGCTTGAGCGGCAGCACCGGTTCGGCCGCGCGCCGCTCGACGGCGACGAACGCGACGGCGAGGAGTACACCGACCACGGCGAGCCCGATGATCTGCGGCGAGCCCCACCCCCACGTCGTACCGCCGAGGGAGGCGACCAGGACCAGGCATGTGGCGACGGCGGCGATGAGCGCCGTGCCGAGGTAGTCGATGACATGGCGGGCGCTGCGGCGCGGAATGCGCAGCGCGGTGGCGATGACGACGAGCGCGACGATGCCGAGCGGAAGGTTGACGTAGAACACCCAGCGCCAGCTGAGGTGTTCGGTGAAGAGTCCGCCGAGCAGCGGGCCGAGGACGCTCGTCGCGCCGAAGACGGCGCCGAACAGGCCCTGGTAGCGCCCGCGTTCGCGGGGGGTGACGATGTCGCCGACGATGGCCATCGACAGCACGATCAACCCGCCGCCGCCCAGGCCCTGGAGAGCCCGGAAGCCGATCAACTCCGGCATGCTGCGGGCCATTCCGCAGAGTGCGGAGCCGATCAGGAAGATGACGATGGCCGCCTGGTACAGCTTCTTGCGGCCGTACTGGTCGCCGAGTTTGCCCCACAGCGGGGTCGCGGCGGTGGAGGCGAGCAGATAGGCGGTCACCACCCAGGACAGGTGCTCAAGGCCGCCCAGATCGCTGACGATGGTGGGCAGTGCGGTGGACACGATGGTCTGGTCGAGCGCGGCGAGCAGCAGTCCGAGCAGCAGCGCGCCGATCGACACGAGCACGTTGCCGGAGACGCCCTCGGCGGGTGTGAGGTCCCGCGCCGCCGTGTCGTCCGTGTCCAGGGTCATCAAAGCCTCCCGAGGCCGTTGGGCACACCCTCCATCGTGGGCGGTCTTGGCGGTTATGGCCTGTTGAGTCCCGCACGCCCCGGAACCGCGCTCTGTCCCCGGGGGCCACTTGTGGAGAAGATCTGCATAAACTCCGGACATCCCGAGGGGGTCGGGGTGTACCCGGATCGAGGGTTCGAGGGGTGGGGACGAGCGTGACGGAGACGAGCGGCCGACTGTGCCCGGTGTGCGGAGCGGCGCGTGCGGCGGACCACAGTCCGTCCTGCGACTGCGGCGCGAGGGCGTCCGACGCGCTCCGCGCCGCCCGCACCGCGGAGGCGGCAGCGGCGGAGGACTTCGATCCCCTACGGATACGCCCGTACGTGGGAACACCGGAGCGGGGCGCGGGCTCCGGCGCTGCGGGCGGCACCCCCTACGGCGGGACCGGCGGGACCGGCGGGACCCACGGGGACGGCGGGACCGGCGCACAGGTGATCCTGGGACGCGAGCGGACGCCGGGAACCCTTACGGGCGGCCCCCAGGGGCAGGGTCCCGCACCGACACCGACACCCACACCCACACCCACGGCGGGCGTACCCGCGCCCGAGCACCCGGCCGAGGTGACGACCCGCCTGCGCCCGGTCCGCGCCCCCGCCGGTGCGGACGTACGCCTCTTCGACCGGCTCCCGGCGGACGGCGCACCCCCGCACCCCCGGACCGACGGCCCGCCGCCGGGTGGCCGGGGCCGCCGCCGCAGGCCGCGCCGCCGCGCCCTGCTGAGCGCGGCGGGCGCGGGAGCGGCGGTCATGGCGGCGGCGGGCGTGGCGAGCGGCCTGTTCTCCTACCACACGCCGACCCGCGACCGAGCGGCCCAGGAGCTCCGGGAGAGCGTCCCGGACGCGGCGACCCCGGACACGGCGTCGGGGGCCACGGCGTCGGTGCCCGGTTCGGCGGGAGGTACCGGCACCGGCACCCGCACGGTCGCGGAACGCCCCCGCGCGACGGAGTCGGCCCCGACGGCCTCCCCCACCGCGACGGCGAGCGCGACCACCTCGCCGTCCCCCACGGTGTCCACGTCGGCCCCCGAGCGGACACCGCGCCCCCCGGCCGGGACGGCCACGGCGACGACCGACACGGTCACCGCCCCGGCCTCGCCCCCGAACCTCGCCCCGGACACGGCCACGGTCCTCTCGCGCGGCAGCCAGGGCGACCAGGTCAGCCAACTACAGGTCCGCCTGCGCCAGTTGTACGTGTACACCGGCCGCATCGACGGCTACTACTCCCGCTCCCTGGAGCGCGCCGTCCGCACCTACCAGTGGGCACGCGGCCTGACCACCGACCCCTACGGGGTGTACGGGCCGACGACCCGGCAGGCCCTGGAGGCGGAGACCACACTCCGCTGGTGAGCGGGACCCGGCGTCAGCCCCAGTCCCGTGAGCACAGCACCAGGCGGTAGCCGTCGGGATCGGCGACCGTCACCCCGTAGGTGTCCCAGTAGGGGTTGTGGGCCGGGACGCGGGTGCCACCGGCCGCGACGAGGCGGGCGACGAGGGCGTCCTCGACGGGCTCGCCCAGGTAGACGACGAACAGGTCGTCCACGGTGGGCGTGGGGTCGAGGGGCCGCTCGGGGTCGTGGGTCAGCTCGAAGTGCCAGCCGCCGCCCTTCGGGCCGACCATCAGCAGGTCGTGCTCACCGGGCACCCGCTCGGTGGTGCGCCACAGCACGTCCAGGCCGAGGCCGTCCACGTAGAAGCGTTCGGCGGCGGCGAGGTCGCGGGAGGGCCGGGCCACCCGGACATGGGTGCCGGGGCCGATCACGCCGACTCCTCAAGTGCCGCGCGCCATACGGGACTTTCGACGTAGTGGTTGTCGTAGCGCTCCGCCGACTCCGCGATCTCCTTCGGGTCGGCCTCGCCGCGCATGACCCGGCCGAGCAGCCGGAGATAGTCGAACCGGCCCATACCGGGGGTGAACACGAACAAGGCGTCCGCCTCGGAGCCCGGCGCGGCGGCGAACGCGTGCGGGGTGTACGGCGGTACGGCCAGGAAGTCACCGGCACCGAGCACCGTGATCTCCTCGTTCACGAGCACCCGGAGCGAGCCGCTGATCACGAAGAACAGCTCGCTGGCCTTGGTGTGGAAGTGCGCGGGCGCTCCGACGGCGCCCTCGGCGAAGGTGGACCGGTAGCAGGTGAAGCCGTCGGCCGTACCGTCCGAGTCGGCCAGCAGCCGCATCACGGAGCTGGGGTCGGCGCAGATCTCGGCCTCGGCGTGCCGGGTCAGCACCGGCGGGAAGGGCGCGGTGTTCTTGGAATCGTCAGGCATCCTCTGAGACATTCCGCGACCCTACAATCACGATCACCGCCTCAACACGCCTTTCCGGACGCGCCGTTGAGGACGATGCCGCACCGCCCGGCGGACCCCCGCCCCCCCGGCCCCGCACCGCCCGGCCGACCCCCGGCCTCCAGTCCCGCACCACCCGGCCGACCCCCGCCCCCCGGTCCCGCACCACCCGGCGGGCCCCGGCCCTCCGGTTCGGCGCACCGGCGGCGGCACCGCACGGGTGGGAGCTACTCCCCGCAGCGCACCCGCACCGTCCCGTCGGCGTCGCGCTCCACCCGGACCTCCCGGAGGTCGCGCACGACCACGTCGGGGCCGAACGCGGCGGCCCGCTCCCCGACCCCGACGACCCGCATCCCCGCCGCCCGCCCGGCCGCGATTCCGGCGCCGGAGTCCTCGAACACGACACAGTCCCCGGCGGCGATCCCAAGTTCGGCGGCGCCCTTGAGGAACCCCTCCGGGTCGGGCTTGCTGGCCCCCACGGACTCGGCGGAGACCCGCACGGCGGGCAGCGGCAGCCCGGCGGCGGCCATCCGCGCGGTGGAGAGGGGCACGTCGGCGGAGGTCACCAGCGCGTGCGGCACCTCCCGGAGCGAGGCCAGGAACCCGGCGGCACCGGGCACCTCGACCACGCCGTCCATGTCTGCGGTCTCCCGCGCGAGCATCTCCGCGTTGTCCGCGAGGTTCTCCTCGACCGGCCGCTCCGGCAGCAGCAGCGCCATCGACGCGTGCCCCTGCCGCCCGTGGACGACCTTCATCGTCTCCTCGGCGTCCAGCCCGTGCCGCGCGGCCCAGTCGCGCCAGATCCGTTCGACCACGGCGTCCGAATTGACGAGGGTGCCGTCCATGTCGAGCAGAAGGGCACGGGCGGTGAGGACGGTGGCCGACATCGGCAGCTCCAGAACGTGCGACGGGGGGGCGGGACGGCCCGTACGGCATGCCCCGCACGGAGTGACCCGTACGGGATGCCCCGCACGGAGTGGCCCGTACGGGATGCCCCGGGCGGGATGCCCCGTACGGGACAAGGTGGCCCCGCCCGCCGGTCAGGGAGTGCGGACGAGAACCACTTTGTTTCTCTACGGTACAAAAACCGACACAGATCCCGCCACCACCCGGAGCGGAGCCGACCCGGGACCGGGAGTCGGCCCCGCCCCCGGCGAGCCTCAGGCCGCCACAGCCTCGTAGAGGCTCCACACCCCCAGCCCCACCATCAGCAGCGCCGCGATCTGCGTGATCAGCCGCAGCGGAACCCGCTTCATCAGGGCCTTGCCGCCGACTATGCCGAGCCCGGCGACCGCCCACAGCCCGAGCGTCGCGCCGACGCCGACGGAGATCGGGTCGTTGTAGCGGGCGGCGAGGTTGGCGGTCATGATCTGGGTGAGGTCACCGAACTCCGCGACCAGGATGAGCATGAAGCCGGTGCCGGAGACCCGCCAGAAGGACTGGTCGGCGGGCTTGCGGATCTCCTCCTCGCCGTCGCTCTTCTTCATGAGCAGCACGGCCGCGCCGCCGAGGAAGAGGACGCCGGTGATGGCGTGCACGAGCTGCTGCGGGAGCAGGGTCAGGACGCTGCCCGCCGCGACGGCGAGCACGACATGGAGCAGGAAGGCGGCGGCGACGCCGACGAAGACGTACGAGGCGCGGTAGCGCGCGCCCAGAACGAGGCCGGCCAGGGCGGTCTTGTCGGGGAGTTCGGCGAGAAAGATCACGCCGAAGACAAGGGCCGTCACGGTGATGCTGAACAAGATTCCTCGATCGGTCGGGCTGCCCCGCCGAGAGTGCTGAACCTCACTTGAGACACCTCGGCACGGGCAGCGCACGGATGGCCCGGACCTGGCGGTACGGGTGTGCACTGCTCTGCCGAAGGTCTCGCTGGCGGTCCCCGACCCCGGACCCCTGAGGGGCTCTGGCCCCTGGGGGCCGTACGGGTCGTGCGGGATGCCGCCTCCGGGCGCCGGCTCAGGCTCGCTGAGCAGTATGTCGACGGTCCGGCGAAGAGCTACTCCCCTTCTGCGCCTCCCACCGTACAGGACGTGAAAGTTCCGCAGAGGTGCGTCCCACCCCTTGTTCTGTCATGCACGCGTCACTAATTTGTGACCGAGCGCTCATCTCACGGCAACGCGGCCACGCGAGCATTCCCGCGCTGTGCCCCAACACACCACCCCCACATAGGGAGTTCGCATGTCCAAGTTCTACGCGCGTCGAGCGAGCATAGTCGCGGCGCTCACCGGACTGGTAGCCTCCGTCGCCCTCTTCAACTCCGCGACCGCGTCGGCCGCCCTGCCCACCCCGGTCAGCGCCGCCACCGCGCGCACCTACCTCTCGAAGCTCACGGTCGCCACGGAAAACCGCACCGGTTACCAGCGCGACCTCTTCCCCACCTGGGACACGATCACGGGCACCTGCAACACCCGTGAGTACGTCCTCAAGCGCGACGGCTCGAACGTCGTCACCGACTCCGCCTGCGCATCCACCAGCGGCAGTTGGTACTCGCAGTACGACGGCGCCACCTGGACCGCCGCCTCCGACCTGGACATCGACCACATCGTGCCGCTGGCCGAGGCGTGGGACTCGGGCGCCAGCAAGTGGACGACCGCGCAGCGCGAGGCGTTCGCCAACGACGTCACCCGCCCGCAGCTCATCGCCGTCACGGACAACGTCAACCAGTCCAAGGGCGACCAGGACCCGGCCACCTGGGTCCCGCCGCGCGCCGCGTACGTCTGCACCTACGTCCGCGCCTGGGTCCAGGTCAAGTATTACTACAACCTCTCGGTGGACTCCGCCGAGAAGTCGGCCCTGACCAGCCGCCTCTCGGGCTGCTGAACCGGGCCGCCCCCGCCTGACCCGACTCCGGTCCCGGCCGACCCCACACGGCCGGGACCGGAGTCGTACCCGGACACGGCAGGCGACCGGCGGCACGGCCCGTGGCCTTCAACCCGCCGCGTTCTCAGACTGGTTGGCGCGTCGGCGCCGGGCGACGGCGCACCAGGAAGCCCGCTGCCGCACCGGCCGCGAAGAGGGCGGCGAGGGAGAGGGCCGGGGAGAGCCAGGTGAGACCCAGCCAGCGGGTGCCGTAGTAGCCGAGGGCGGCGCTGTAGGCGGCCCAGGCGAGCCCGGCGAGCGCGGACCAGGGAACGAAGTCGCGGGCGCGGCGATGGGCGGCACCGGCGCAGAAGGAGACGACCGAGCGACCGGCCGGAGCGAACCGGGCGAGCACGACCAGGGCGCCGCCGCCCCGGGCCAGGGCGTCGCCGAGCCGTTCCCGCGCCGCGGTCAGCCGCCGGGAGCGGGCAATGGCACGGTCCAGGCGGGCGCCGCCGCGCCAGGCGAGGCGGTAGGCGACGAGGTCACCGAGGACGGACGCGGTCGTGGCCAGCACCACCAGGGCGAGGATGTCGGGCACCCCGTGCGGGACGTGCCCGGAGGCCGCCGCCCCCGTACCGGCCGCCGCGGCGGTGGCCGCCGTGATCACCAGGACGCCGCTGGGCAGCACCGGCAGGAACACGTCGAGCAGCACCGACAGCGCGACCATGACGTAGATCCACGGCCCGGCCGTCAACGCCCCCATGCTCTCCCACACGACGCGACTCCCCCGCTCGTCTCCCGCCCCACGGCTCCCCCGAGGACAGCCATACAGCGTACGCGGCGAAAGGGGCACGGGGCTCGGGAGAGGCGGGAGTGACGGTCACGAAGCGATCACGCCCCGTACGGGGCATCCCGGCGGGGGCCGCCCGTACGGGGCATCCCGGTCGGGCGGCCCGTACGGGTCTTCCCCGACCGGGATACCCCTGCCGGGATGTCCCTGCCGGGATGCCCCTGCCGGGGACGACCCTGTGAGGGGTTCCCTGTGAGGGGTGACCCGTACGGGGCGTGTGGAAGCGGAGCGGGTTCTGGCGCGGACGAGGGCTCAGGCGGCGACGGGGGTGTTCTGCTGCTCGGCGGTCGCCGGGTCCAGCTGCTGGCCGCGCCGGGCGGCCACCACGCGGTCCAGGCCGTACGCGCCCGAGCCGGTGAAGACCAGCAGCAGGAAGGCCCAGCAGAACAGCACCGGCAGTTCACCGCCGTTCTGTATCGGCATCAGCGCGTTCTGCTGGTGGACCACGAAGTACGCGTACGCCATCGAGCCGGACGCGATGAGCGCGGCGCCGCGCGTGCCGAGTCCGAGCAGCACCAGGACACCGGCGACGAGCTGGATCACGGCCGCGTACCAGCCGGGCCAGGTGCCCGCGGGGATGGTGGCACCGCTGCCCTGGTTACCGCCGAGCACGCCGAACAGGGAGGCCGCTCCGTGCGCGGCGAACAGCAGTCCGGCGACGACCCGGTAGAACGCGATGGCGTACGGCTGGAGGGAGTTGAGGCGAGCGGACATGTAGGGGGAACTCCTCTTCGGGTACGGCCGGTTCGCCTCGCGGGCCCGGCCGTGGCCGCACGGAGGCGCCGGACCGGTCGTGGGGACGCGGTACCGATCGGACCCCCAGGTTAGGTGACCCTAATTACTACTTACAAGTTCAACATTTGGCCATGCTGCCGGTTCCGTTCTCGGTTCCGGATCGGCTCCGGCCGCACGTAGAACGGCCCGCGCGACCGCGTCCGCGTCCGAAAGCGTGACCGAATCCACTCCCGGACGCGCACCGGCGGCGGTCACCCAGTGCACCCCCTCGGTGGGCACACCAAAGGCGAACTGCCTCTCCTTCACCATCCCTTGACCATCAATCAGGCGATATGGGCGCCGGGTCACGTCCAGCCCGCCCGTCTCGTACCCGTCCACGCGGTGCGGACGGCAGCCCCCGGCGCGCAGCAGCGAGGCGAGCAGCGGATCGCCGGTACGTCGCAGATCCGGTTCCGGTAGCCGCGCCTCGACCAGCGTCGTCACCCGCACCGGGGCCGCCGGGACGAGCGGCGAGGACACCTCCCAGGCACCGGGCACGGGCCGTACCTCCACGCGCGGACCGAACACCTCCACCACCCCGGCCGCCACCAGCGCGGTCAGCTCCTCGATGCGGCGCCGGGGCGGACCGATGGACAGGAACGCGTTGAGCGGGGTGTACCAGCGGTCCAGATCGGTCCGCCGAGAGGCGCCGGTCAGCCCCGCGTGGTCCACCACGAGCCGTATCTCGTTGCGCAGATCGCGCAGTACGTCCAGGGCGGCCTTCAGCGGCCCGCCCACGTTCCCGAGCGCCGCCTGCGCCGCGTCCGCCCGCAGATGCTCCAGCAGCCACGCCCGCCACTGCTCCGCGTCCGCGAACTCCCGCTCCCCGTACGGCCGGGCGATCCGCTCCCAGCTCCAGCGGTCCGCCGCCGGTATCCCGAACTCGTCCAGTATCGAAGCCTCTTGTGGATCTCCGTGCGGTACGGCGAGGAAGCGGTCGGCGAAGTCGGGGCGGCCGGTGAGGGTGGCGTAGTAGACCGTCTCGACCTCCTTGGCCACCAACGGCCATATCTCCGTGCGGAATCGGGGCGCGTCACCGGAGTCGGCCCGCTTCCGGAAACCGGCGGCCACCTCGGCGGTGAGCACCTGCGGGAGATGCCGCCCGTAGGCGCCCTTGGCGTTGTCGCCGCGCGCCTGGTACGGCACGCCGCGCCGCGAACCGGCGTACAGACGGGGCTCGTTGCCGCTGGGGTGGTAGCGCAGAGCACCGCCCGGACCGGGCTCCCGTGTGAAGCGTCCGCCCCGGCCGGTGGTGAGGAGGGCCATGTGGTCGAAGAAGTTCAGCCCGAGACCGCGCAGCAGGACGGGCTCGCCGGGGAGTACGGCCGACAGGTCCACGTCGGCCGGGTTGGCGGGGGTGATGTGGCGCAGGCCGTGCCGGGCCGCGTGGGCACTCGTACACGCCAACTCCTCGCCCCCGGCCGCCGGAAGGTGCCCCTGGGCGAGCACGACGGCTGCCAGGCCGCTCAGTCGGCGTCCGTCGTCGAGGGTGAGGAGCTGCGTGCCGTCGGGGCTCTCGGCGAGGTGGACGGCGCGGGCACGGTGGACCTCGACCCGCACCGCGGGCGGGGCGTGCCGGACGGTGCGGGCGAACACCCACTCCAGGTAGCGGCCGTAGAGGGCGCGGCTCGGGTAGTCGTCGGGGCCGAGCGCGCCGTCCGCCCACGTGTGCAGGCTGGGGCCGGGGCGGACCGGGCCGGAGCAGTCCACGCTGTCGTCGGTGAACAGGGTGACCTGGCTCGCCACGGTGTTCATCAGCAGCTCGGGCGACTGCCCGGTACGCCAGACGCGGCCCGCTCCGGGGGCGGCCGGGTCGATCACGTGGACCGTCAACCGGGCGCCGGGCGCGAGGAGTTCGGGTGCGGAGGCGCACAGCCGCTCCAGCACGCTGGTCCCACGGGGACCGGCCCCGACCAGGGCGACGGAGGCCGTGTTGGTTTCCGGGGTCGGTGCGGACAAGGGTGAGACTCCCTGGGCGTGGGGGGCACGAGCGGACCGCCCGCTCGTGGGAAGCGGACGATCGGCCTCATCATGCCTGCCCCGAGCGGGCGGGGAAGGCCGTGGCCCGGCCAAGGGGATTTTCACTGGGGGGAGTTGTCGGTCATGGAATCAGAAACACGACAACTCACGTCCCGAGCGGCCCGAAATCCCGCCCCCGCGACCGCCCCGCACCCCCGCGTGCCCGCCCTACGACTCCGTACGCCGCCCGGCCCCGGCCTTCGCGCCCCGCACCTCCAGCCCCGCCAGCAACTCGGCGGTGGCGGCGGCCACGGCGTCCACGGCGGCGTCGAACACCTCCCGGTTGTGCGCGGCGGGCGCCCGGAACCCGGAGATCTTCCGCACATACTGGAGCGCGGCGGCCCGGATGTCGTCCTCGGTCGCCTCGTCGGGCAGCACGGGCGGACGCAACGTCTTGATACTGCGGCACATGCTCCCAGTCTGACGCGAACCACCGACAGCCGCGAGGCCCGGCGCCCCGCGGACCGTCACGGCCTGCGGGCCACGAACACGAACTCCTTGCCGGGCCGGTCCGGGGCGTCGCGGACGCCGTCCAGGGCGTAGCCCGCCGCGACGAGGTCCCGCTCGACCTCCGTACGCCCGCGGAAGCGCAGGGTCGATTCGGAGGTCAGCACCTCCCCGTCGGCGGGCAGGACGTACGTCCACCGGAAGGTGACCAGTGGCGGGCACACCTCGACCAGATCGACCCAGCTCTCCACCGGCCCGAACCCCGGCACCTCCGTCACGGCGTGGGAGCGTTCACGGTTCCACTCCTCCCAGGCCCGCCGCGCCGGGTCCCGCGTCTCGAACACCAGGCGCCCACCGGGACGCAGCGCGTCGTACGCACCCCGCAGCGTGCCGTGCCACGCCTCCGCGCCGACGATCGCCTGGGCGACGTTCGCCGTCATCGTGGCCAGGTCCACCCGGAGCGGCGGAAGCGCGGTCGCGTCGCCGTGGAGCCAGCGGACGCGTTCCGCGCCGGGTTTGCCGCGGGCGACCTCGACGGACGCGGCGGCGGGATCGACACCGACGACGTCGATACCCCGCGCGGCGAGCAGCAGGGCGAGGACCCCGGTGCCGCAGCCGATGTCGAGCACCCGGCGGGCGCCGAACTCCGCCGCCATCCGCACGTACGCGTCGAGATCGGGGCGGTCCGCTTCGAGCGGGTCGTAGAGCGCGGCGAGCGTCGGGTGCGTGAAGCATTCGTCGGCCATGCGGGGACGGTACGGGGCGGAGCGGGGGGCGGCCGGCGGATTTCGGGTGGGACGGCCGGTGGCCAGGGACGTTGCCACCGGCCACCGGCGCCGCACGAGGAGCCGTCGGCAACACGGACCCCGGCCGCACCCCCCGTTCGGGTGAACCTCGTCCTCGAACTCGCCCCTCGAAATCGAACAGGCGTACCATTGCCGTGTGGCACAGACCCCCGAATTCCCCAGTGATCTCCTGGCCGGTCAGGAGGAGCTGCATCAGATCAGGTCCGAGCTGGCGGCGCTGTTCAGACGGCTGCCCTGGTCGGTCGAGCCGATGACGGGGTTCACCGAGGACACCGGCTGGCGGAAGGTCGAGCGCCCGGCCTCCCCCGGCTGGACGGAGGACGAACAGGCCGAGGTCGAGAAGCTCCGCCGCCGCGAACACGAACTCGCGGTCTTCATCACCGGCCACCGCTTCTGGACCGAGATGGCACAGGCGGGCCGGGTGGACGCCCGGATGCGGCTGAAGCACGTACACACGAGCGAGGAGGAGAACGGCGGCCCGACACCGGAAGAGGCATGACCAGCCCCCACCATCACCCCCGGAACGACAAAGACCCCCCGCCGATCACGGCGGAGGGCCTCTGCACCAGGTGGGCGCGGACGGTTTCGAACCGCCGACATCCTGCTTGTAAGGCAGGCGCTCTACCACTGAGCTACGCACCCGTGAAGCGCTCGACAGACTACATGGCCGGGCGCCGGATACGGCAATCCCGTTTCGGTGCGGCAGGCCCGGAGACCGGCACCGACCACCCCGTGTCTTCCACCCCCCACGGTGGGAGAATGGCCGGACGTAGGGGTCAGGACGTACGGGAGAGGGATGTGACGGGGACAGCGGGGACGGCAGGGGGTCGGTCGTGCCCGTGGGGGGCGGGCGGGCGGGGGCTTCGGGATGTGACGGCGCTGGTGCTGTTGCCCGTGCTGGTGGCGCCCGCCGTCGTGGGCGCGTTCGCCGGGGGCGGGACGCGGCGGTGGTTCGGGGGGCGGGCGGAGGGGCAGCGGGCGGAGGCGCAGGCGGCGAAGGACGCGGCGGCCGCGGCGTTCTACGAGCTGGACACCGCGCAGCGGGATCTGCGGATCTCCATCGAGACGATCACCGCTGTGGACGACAGCCCCGCCGGGCGCCGGGTCGTCGCCGATTTCGCGGCGCTCGGCGCGCGGATCGACGAGGTCAGCGGGCGGTACATCACGGCCGTGGACGCGCATGATCTGGACCGGGACCAGCTGGAGGCGTCCGTGGCCGCGCGGGCGCGTACCGAGTTGACCGCCGCCAAGGACGAACTGGTCGCCGTGAAGCGGGACTTGGACCGGTTCGGGGAGTCGCTCGGGCCGCTCCTCGGCAAGGCCGAGACCCAGCTCGCCCGGCTGGCGCCCGCCGTGGAGCGTGCCCGGCAGGCGCTGCTGGGGGCGAGTGGCGCGCTGGACGCCGTACGGGAGAAGGGGCTCGCGGCGGACGATCTCGCGGCGCGGCTGGCCGCGTTGTCGCCGGAGCTGACCCGGCTGAACGAGGGCGCGGGGCGGCACGGGGTCGCGGCGACGGTGGAGCGGGCCGAGCGGGTGCAGCGGGAGGCCGCCGCGATCCGCGCCGAGGCCGAGCGGCTGCCGGAGCAGGCGGCGGAGATCGATCACCGGCTGGTGAGCCTGCGCACCCGGGCGCAGGCGCTGACCACCCGGGCCGGGCAGGTGGACCCGGTGCTGAGCGAGCTGCGGCGCAGGTTCGTCGCGGCGTGCTGGCAGGATCTCCAGCAGGTCCCGGCGCGGTCGGCGGAGAACGTGGCGCAGGCCGAGCGGAAGCTCGACGAGGCGAAGGCGGCGCGGAACGCGCAGCGGTGGGCGGACGCGACCGCGCTGCTGTCCACGGTGCGGGCGCTGCTGAACACCACGGACGAGGCGGTGTCGGCGGCCGGGGAGCGGCTGGCGCGGCTGAACGCGGTGCAGAAGGACCCGCAGGGGGAGATCGAGCGGACCCGGTTCGCGGTCCGGGACGCGCAGCGGCTGGCGATGACCGGGCGTGCGACACCCGATCCGCGCCACGCCCGCCCCTTGGACGACGCGGTGGGCCGCCTGGACCGTGCCGTGGGCACGCTGGAGGGCCGTAACCCGGATTACTGGCACTTCCTGACCGAGACGGACGCGGTGCGGCGGACCGTCGCGCGGGTGGTCGCCGAGATCCGCGAGGAGCGCGGCGGCGGTCCGGCGCACTGAGCGTTCCGGGCCGCGTGCCGGGACGTGGCGTCGGGCCCGGGCGCCCGCGGCTCTCGGTTGCCGCTCGTCCGCCCCCGGCGGACCATGAGACGGACGTATGTGTTCCGGTAGCCCCCGCGGGAGGCGGACATGGCCACACACTCCGTGCAGTCGAAGTCCACGAAGTCGAAAGGCATCAGCTTCGAGGACCATCTGCCGCTGGACCACCGGCTGAACCGGATCTACCGGATCGGCGCCGGTCTGATCGGCGTGTTCCTGCTGGTCTTCGGCATCCTGGGCGTGGTGGACCACATCGGGTTCTTCACCACCGGCGACAACACGGTGGCGGGTCTGAACACCAACGGCACGCTGAGCTGGCTGTCGATCGCCGCCGGGCTGCTGCTGCTGGTCGGGATGGTGATCGGCGGGAACTTCGCCTCGACGCTGAACATGGTGATGGGGCTGCTGTTCATCCTGAGCGGTTTCGTGAACCTGGCCCTGCTGGACACCCCGAACAACTTCCTGGCGTTCCGCATCCAGAACGTGCTGTTCACGTTCGTGGTGGGCGTGGTGCTGATGACGTTCGGGATGTACGGCAGGGTGAGTTCCACCCTGCCGTACGAGAACCCGTACTACCGCGCCCGGCACCCGGAGCCGTCACCGCAGGAGCGGGTGTCCGTCGAGCGCCGTGAACTGCACGAGTGGGACCGGCCCGAGCTGGGCGGCCCCGAGAGCGGTCACCGTCAGGTGCGGTAGGCGTAGAACGCCGCGTTCGGGTAGGACGCCACGAGGCTGGCCACCGACCGGTTGTACGTGTTGGTCGAGTGGTACGTCACGAAGGGGATGCCCTGCGCGTTGCGCGACGTGACGATCATGGAGTGGTCCTTGGACCCGTCCTTGTTGAAGTCCATCTGGATCACGTCGCCGAGGTCCGCCTGGAAGACGTTGGCGAGCGGCGTGACGCGCTTGGAGGACAGCGCGAACCAGGAGAACTCGTTGACCCCGATGAAGGAGTCGGACTGGATGTCGGCGGTGCCGAACCACTTGTGGAAGTCGTCCGTGTAGCCGGGGACGTGCTTCCAGCCGCCCGCCTTCAGGGACTGGCTGACGAAGTTGGTGCAGTCTCCGCCCGCGCCCTGCCCGTTGAAGTTCGGGTAGTCGGGGTTGTAGTTGCTCCAGTACTTCGTCGCGTACGCGACCATCGCCTTGTAGTCGTACGTGCCACCCGTGAGCTTCTTCGGGTTGGCGGGCGCCGGTCGGGTGGTGGCCGCGCGGGGCGCGTCCTGGGGGCCGTCGTCGGCGGCGGTGGCGGGCTTGGCGACCTGCGGGGCGGCGACCTGGTTGACGGCGAGGTAGCCGTCGTCGGTGTCGCGGACGCGGGTGAGCCGCCAGGTGCCGGCGCTGTCGGCGGTGAAGGTCAGCTCGTGGTGCGCCTGGAACCCGGTGGTCTTCGGCTGGTTGGGCTGAACCTTCTCGTAGGTCAGTGTCGTGTTCTCGGTGACATCGACCGTGGCGTGGCGGCCCTTGACCTGGGTGGCGTCCAGGGAGACCGTCGTGTTGCCCTTGCTGTACTTCTCGCCGAGCTGGGCGAGCTTGGACTTGCGGCCGCGGAGCTGGCTGAGGGCCGAGTCCTGCTGCTGGGTCTGGGTGCCGGACAGGCGCACCTTGCCGGAGAAGGCGGCGGTGCGCTGGTGGCGGGCGCCGTGGCGGCTCTGGGCGTTGTCCACCAGGGCCTCGGTGCGGTCGGTGAAGACCGCGTCGGCCAGCTTCTGGAAGGTGGCCTTGGTGGCGGCATCGACCGTGGGGTCGTCCTTGACGGCGGCACCGGCGCTCCAGTTGGGCACCAGCGCGACACCGGCGACGACCGACGCGGCAGCCGCGGAGATTATCGCGGTGCGGCTGCGCTTACGGCTCAGTCTTCTCGATTTCAATGATGTTCCCCTCTATACCGGTACACCTACCGGAGACGGCATCCTCGCATGCCCGGCGTGGCGCTTGTGAAGAGGGGACGCACAAGTGGAACCAACCGGATACGTACGTCACTTGACGACCGTGGACCAGTCCGGGGCCTGGGCGGGATCGAGGCTGCGGAGGCGTTCGAGGGTGGCGGGCTTCTGGACGTCGAGCCAGTCGGCGAGTTCGCGGAAGGACACGCACTTGACGCCGGGTTTGGTGCAGACGTCCTTGACGACCTGGTCGATGGCCTTCATGTAGATGCCGCCGTTCCAGTCCTCGAAGTGGTTGCCGATGAACAGCGGGGCGCGGCTGCCGTAGTAGACGCGGTTGAACCCGGCGACGTAGGAATCGACGGTGGTCTTCTGCCACTCGGGGTACTTGGCGGGGTCGCCGTGGGTCTCGCCGTCGGACTGGTTGTAGAGGAAGTTGAAGTCCATCGAGAGGCCCTGGTACTTGCCGTTCTCGTAGGGGAGCATCTGGAGCGGGAAGTCCCAGATGCCGTCCTTCCTGGCGGGCCAGATCTGGAAGTCGCCGGGGGAACTGGCGTCGTAGCGCCAGCCGTAGCTCTTGATGGCCTTCAGCAGGTTGGGCTGGCCCTCCAGGCAGGGGGCACGGCCGCCGGTGACCTCCTTCTTGAAGTCGAAGGGGAGCGGCTTGATGTCCTTGAAGCCGGTGTTGGTCTTCCAGTGCTCCACGAAGTCGTAGAACTGGTCGATCTCGCTCTTCCACTGCTGGACGCTCCAGTCGCCGCCGCCCTTGGGGCCGCAGAAGTGTCCGTTGAAGTGGGTGCCGATCTCGTTGCCGTCGTCGTAGGCCTGGCGGAGCTGTTCCAGGGTGGAGCGTATGTGGTCGTCGGTGGCGTAGTCGATGGCGGCGTCGCCGGGCGAGTGCATGGGGCCGTGGTACTGGGCCTTCTCGCTCTTGGGCAGCAGATAGATGCCGGTGAGGAAGAAGGTCATGTGGGCGTTGTACTCCTTGGCCATCTCCCGGTAGTGCGAGAAGAGATGGTCGCTGCCCTCCAGGGCGCCGTCCCAGGAGAAGACGACGAACTGGGGTGGTTTCTCACCGGGTTTGAGCGGTACGGGCTTCAACTCGCCCTGCTGCGGGCCGGTGTAGGAGGTGGAGCCGTCGCCGAGGACGTGGACCTTGCCGTCCCAGGTGGCCGTGGGTTTGGCGCCCTTGGTGCCGGACGCGGTGGGCGCGGTGCGGTCGGGCCGGGACAGCACCAGGTATCCGGCGACCAGGGAGGCCACGACGAGGAGCGCGGCCAGGGTCATGACCTGCGGGCGGGTGACGCGGCGGCGGGCGGGTGACCTGCGGCGGCGGCCGGTCGGTGCGGGTTTGCGGGACATGTCGCGGCTCAATCCGGTTGTCGGGCGGGTCACTTGGGCCGGGCGGCGGCCGACCAGATGGTGAACGGGACGCTGTCCGCAGGCGGTCCGTCGAGGCCCTCCAGCGGCAGGGGCTCCAGGGACTTGCCCAGGTCGATGCGGTAGAGGACGACGGAGGTGGTGACGGAGTCGGCGGTGCCGGTGTACCAGGAGGCGGTGTCGTTCTCGGTGGTGCCGTCCTTGCCGGAGACCTCGGAGCCGGGGGGCGCGACGGCGGGGTGGGTGGTGCGCACGGCGTCGGTCAGGGCCTGCTGGACCTGCTGGGCGACGGTCTCGGGGACGGCCCGGCGGGCGCCGGGCACGGGCAGCGGGACGCGGGAGCCGTTGCGGGTGATCCGGCTCACCGAGTACGGCTCGGTGTGGGTGCCACCGGCGGCGAAGGTGGCGTAGCCCCCGGCCATCCGGATGGCGCTCGGGGTGGCGTTGCCCAGCGACATGGCGGGGGTCTGCGGGCCCATGCTGGAGGAGAGCAGCCCGGAGGCGACGGCGGTGGCCCGGACGTTGTCCAGGCCGGTGTCCAGGCCGAGTTGCATGAAGGGGGTGTTGACGGACTTGGCCAGCGCCTGGCCGAGCGGGATCTGCCCGTAGGAGCGTTTGCCGTCGTTGTGGGCGGCGACCTTCTTGCCGCTGCGGTCCCAGTAGGGGCCCTCGGGGGTGCTGACGGGCACGCCGTCGTCGCCGTTGTAGGCGGTGTCCGGGGTGACGGGGGTGGCGGGTCCGCCGCGCGTCTTGTGGACGCCGTGTTCGAGTCCGGCGGCGTAGACGAACGGCAGGAACGCCGAACCGGCCTGCACGGTCGTCGCGTTGGACTCGTTGTAGCCCTGCTTGCGGTGGTCGGGGCCGCCGTAGACGGCGACGATCCTGCCGTCGGCGGTGACCGACGCGGCCCCGTAGTGGGCGTCCTTCGCGGCGTCGGGGTGTGTCTTGGCGGCCTCGGTGCGGGCCTTGGTGACGGCGCCGGTGAGCGCGGCCTCCCGCGTGCGGTCGAAGGTGGTGTAGATCTGGTAGCCGCCGAGGTCGAAGTCGCGGTCGGAGATGTGCGCGGTCTTCTTGGCGTAGCTCTGGGCGAGTTCGACCAGGTAGTCGCTCTGCTTGCCGGTGTCGTAGAGGCGGCCGGTCTTCAGCGGTTCGGGGAACGTCGTGTACCGCGCGCGCTGGGCCGGGGTGAGTTTGCCGATGTCCACCATCCGGTCCAGGATCCACGACCAGCGGGCCACGGCACGCCGGTGGTTGGCGGCGCTGAGGGTGGGGTCGTAGAGTCCGGCGCCCTTGAGCATGGAGGCGAGGACGGCGGCCTGGCTGGCGTTGAGCTTGCTGACGTCCTCGCCGTAGTACGCCTGGGAGGCGCGCTGGATGCCGTAGGTGCCGCGGCCGAACCAGCTGGTGTTGAGGTATCCCTCCAGGATCTGGTCCTTGCTCATCCGGTTGTCCAATTTGAGGGAGATCATCGCCTCGGTGAACTTGCGGCTGACCGTCTGGTTCTGGGTGAGGTAGACGTTCTTGACGTACTGCTGCGTGATGGTGGAGCCGCCCTCGGTGTCGCCCTCGCCGATGGTGCGCCACACGGCGCGGCTGATGCCCTTCACCGAGATGCCGGGGTCGGAGTAGAAGCTCGCGTTCTCGGCGGCGAGTACGGCCCAGCGGACCTGCTCGGGGATGTCCTTGAGCGGCATGTTCTGCCGCTGCACCCATCCCGTACGGGCCATCGGGGTGCCGTCGGACCAGAAGTAGACGTTGTCCTGCTGGGTGGCGAAGGAGTTGAGGTTGGTGGGGATGCCGGTCATCGCGTAGGCGGTGCCGAGGAACACCGCGAGCAGGCCGAACCCGGAGAGGGTGGCGCCGGTCCACTGGCGCCAGGAGGGTATCCAGCGGCGCCAGTCGGCGCGGCCGGGGCGCGGGTACGCGGGCTTGAGGCGGCGGGCGTAGGGAGCGAGCGGGGCGAGTCGCGGGCCGAGGGTGGCGCTGAGGGTGCTCCAGAGGCCGGTGGCGCCGGTGGTGAGGCGTTCGCGCGGGGTGGGGCGGGCGTTGCGCCGCCGTTCGGCGCGGCTGCCGCCGGGCGAGGGCTTCGGGGGCGGCGGGGGAACACGGAGCTGCATGGTGGCGTCGGCGGGGGGTGTCGCGGACGCCGGGGGTATCTCCGGGGTGGCTTCCGAGGCCCGCGGTATTCCGGCGGGGTCGGCCGGTGCGCCGGTCGCGGGTGCGGCTGTGGGCGCGGGGGCGGTGTCGCGTCCGGTGCCGGACATCCGGGCGCGCAGCGTCTCCACGTTGAGCCGCATGGTGGCGTCGGCCGGACGGCGGTCGGGCCGCGGCGGCTCGGGCGCGGTGGGCCGCGGGGCCGGGGACTCCGGGGCAGCGGTCTCCGGGGAGTCCGGGCGCGCCGGGGGCTTCGGACGGGGCGTGGACTCGCCGCGGGGCTCCGCCCGCCGGGTGGGGTCGGCGGAGCCGGGGGTGCCGGACGCGGCCGACTCGGTGCTCCGGGCGCGCTTCTGACGGGCGATGTCGGCGCGCAGGGCGTCCACCTTGAGCTGCATGGTGGAGTCGGCGGGGCGCCGGTCGGGGGTGGACGGCCGACCCTCGTCACCGGACGAACTCACGTCCCCGGAGGGTGAGTTGTCCGACGCGGACGGGCGTGGGGCCGGGGCCGACGGGCGTGGGGCCGGGGTGGACCGCTGGAAGGCGTCGAAGGCGTCGCCCGGCGAAGTCCGGCGCGTACGGCGGCCGGAGCCGGAGTCGGAGCCGAAGCCGGAAGCGGCACCCGCGTCGGCACCGGAACGTGCGTCGGCAACCGAGCCGGCGTCCCGACCCGTGCCGCTGGACGAACCCAGACCCTGGGGCGAACCCGAACCCTGGGGCGAACCCGTAGGGGTCTCGGCACCCACGTCCTTGCCCGCCGCGTCCGCGCGCAGCGCCTCGACGTTCAGGTGCAGGGTCTCGTCGGGAGCCGACGGCCTGTGCTTCTCGGGCCGTTCGGTGTCGTCGCCCTCGCGGCCGTCCGACCGCTTCCACGCGTCGGTCAAGGCTGCGTCTCCCCTCGCACTTGCTTTCCTGGCGCGCGTGGTGGGACTCAGCGGGTGGACACGGCCGCTTGGTCACAGCGGTGCGCGTCCCCCTCCTCCCCCGGTCTTACGGCTCCTCGCGGCTCGGTCAAGTTATCAGCGATCTTTTCTGAATCTCCCCACGAGTATCGTGCAGAAGCGAACACTCATGAAACTTTGAGGCGCTGTGAGCAGCAACACTCCGGCTAGTCTCGGTACATGCCTCGCTACGAGTACCGCTGCCGCACCTGCGGTGACACCTTCGAACTGAACCGTCCGATGGCCGAGTCGGGTTCTCCGGCCGACTGTCCGCAGGGCCACGGAGACACCGTCAAGCTGCTGTCCACGGTCGCCGTGGGCGGTCTGGCCGGTGCCGGGTCCGCCGCCCCCGCGCCCGGTGCGGGCGGCGGGGGCGGGTGTTGCGGCGGCGGCTGCTGCGCCTGACGCCCCCGGGGGACAACCCCGTAGGACCGGACCCCTTACGGGAGCAACCCCGTAGGACCGGGAACCCCTACGGGACCAGCCCTACGGGACCGGAACCCCTACGGGACCAGCCCTGGGGCGGAACCCCTACGGGCCGCGCCCAGGAACTCCCGCACGATGCGCTCCCCGGCGAGTACGCCACGCTCGGGGAGCGCCGTCACGTTCGGCGCCCGCCAGCCGTCGTCCGCGAGTTCGCCGTGGCCGGGCCGCCAGCCCCGGTCGGCCGCGCGCAGCAGGTCGGCGTCGAGCAGCGAGTCACCGGCGGCCAGGGTGAGCCGGGCGCCGGTGCGGCGGGCCACCTCGCGCAGGGCCGCGCTCTTGGTGAGCGGTTTCGGCACGGCGTAGATCTTGCGGCCCTGGAGCGAGACGGTCCAGCCGCGCGGCCCGGCCCAGGCGGCGAGTTCCTTCACCCACTCCTCGGGGAGCAGTTCGCGCTCCACGACGAGGTAGGCGAACAGGTCCTCGGCGGTGCGGTGTTTGCGTACCCACACGGGATCGGCGGTGGTGAGCAGATGCTCGCGGACCTCGTCGAGCGGGGCGCACTCCTCGGCCAGCCGGGCCTGGACGGACGCGTGCCAGTCCCGGTCGGTGACGCCGTCCACCAGCAGGTGCCCGCCATTGGCGCAGATCGCGTACGCGGGCTGGGGTCCGGGCAGGCTGATGCGCTGGTACTGCTTGCGGGTGCGGGTGGTGGCGGGGACGAACACGGCAGCGTCCGCGAGGTCGGTGAGCAGCCGGGCGGCGGTCTCCGTGAGGTACGACAGCGGGCGGCTCTCGTGCACCTCGACGCAGAGCAGCCGGGGTGCCCGCGCGTCCGGCATGGTCAGCGCGAGCGCGGCGGCGGAGTAGATGAGCGTGCGGTCGAGATCGCTGGCGACCAGGACGGGCCCGCCCGGCACGGGAACGCCGCTCACCGCACCGGAATCGGCGCCCGTCGCACCGTTCCTCCCCACCGGGGCACTCGCGCCTTCCCGACCCACCGGGGCACCCGTGCCCCCCTGACCCACAGCCCCGCTCATCCCCGCACCGCCCGTCCGTCGGCGCCGGTCGCGCCCCGTGTGTAGCGGGGGTGGATGATGCCGACGCAGGTGTACGGCAGTGCGTCCACCTCCTCGACGGGCACCCCCCGCTGTTCCGCGAGCAGCCGGACGTGGCCGAGGTCGGCGCCCGCGCCGGTGCGGGCGAGGATCTTCCACGGCACCCGGCGCAGCAGCACGCGGGTGGTCTCCCCGACGCCGGGCTTGACGAGGTTGACGTCGTGGATGCCGTACTCCTCGCTGATCCGCTCGACGGCCCGCCAGCCCTCCCAGGTGGGGGTGCGGTCGGTGTCGCGGAGTTCCTTGACGGAGCTGTCCACCGCGTCGTCCACCTCGGGGAAGCGGGCGGAGACGGCGTCCAGGAAGGCGCCGGAGACGTCCGAACCGGCCAGCTCCCGGTAGAACTTGGCGCCGTGGAAGTCGTCGGGACCGACCAGGTCGGCGCGCAGTACCGTACGTGAGATCAGCCCGGAGACCGTGGAGTTGAGGCAGGCGGAGGGGATGAGGAAGTCCTCCCGGGTGCCGTAGGTGCGCACGCAGGAACCGGGGTCGGCGAGGACGGCGATCTCCGGGTCGAAGCCGGTGACGCCCTCGCGCTCCTCGAACTCCCTCACCGCTTCGGCGAGTTCGCGGGTGATGGCACCCTTGCCGGTCCAGCCGTCCACGAACACCACGTCGTGCGGGTCGTGGTGGGCGGCGAGCCAGCGCAGCGCGGTGGCGTCGATGCCCCGGCCGCGCACGATCGACACGGCGTAGTGCGGGAGTCGGAGCCCGTGCCGGTGCTCGGCCCAGCGGCGCATCAGCACGCCGACCGGGGTGCCCGCGCGGGCCAGCGAGACCAGCACCGGGCGCGGGGAGCGCTCGGCGAGGACGGTCTCGGTGACCACGCCGACCGCGTGCGCGAGGCGGGCGGCGGAGGCGTCCAGGGCGGAGTGGAACAACTCCTGGTAGGCGGCGCTGGGTTGGTACTCGACGGGCAGCGACTCGGCGTAGTGGGCGCCGCCGTTCTGCACGGCCTCCTCGCGTTCCTCGGTCGGCGCCTCCAGGGCCACGTCGGAGAGGTCCTGGAGGAGCCAGCCGACCTCCTCGGGCGCGTAGGAGGAGAAGGCGGGGCCTCTCAGCGGCTCGGGCAGCATGACCGGCCTTCCGTTCGGAACACGGGCGGGTACGGGGGCGGATACGGGGGCGGGCGCACGGTCGGGCGCGGGGGCGTAGGAGGGCACGACCGCGAGCAGGACGTGCGGGGTGTGCGCGGCGAGTACGGCGAGCAGGCCGTCCGGGGCGTGCAGGGCGGGGGTGTCGGCGGTGGAGTCCACCACGGCGACGACGGCGTCGAAGCCGCCGCCCGCGACGTTGTGCGCGTACCGCTCGCCGGGTCCGTCGGCCGGGTCGTCGTGGGCGGGGAAGACCAGCCGGGTGCGTATCGCGTAGCCGGGGTCGTCCACCGCGAGGACGGGTGAGCGGGTGGTGGTGGAGAAGCGGACGTCGGCATGGCCGAGGACGCGCTCCAGTTCCCCGGCGATGCGCAGCGGGGCGTACATCAGCTCCTCGCAGCCGAGCACCAGCACCCGCCGGGCGCCCTCGGGCAGCGCGGCGGTGATCCGGGCGCCCATCGCGGGCAGCGCGGCGTCCAGGCGGGCGCGGTGGGCCGGGGTGAACCCGTGCCGTCCGCCGTCGGGAAGTCCGGCGGGCCAGCCCGGTTCGACGCGCGTGACGCTGCCGTGCGGCTGCTCGGGCCCGGCCGGTGCGCTCCCCTCGTACCGGGCGACCAGTTCCCGTCCCCGCTCCAGCACGTCGGCGGGGAGCCGTACCGTCCCGGAGGCGGCGGCGACGACGTCCACGCGGGTGCCGGTGTCGGCGGCGAAGCGGTCCAGGCGGGCGGTGTCGCCGGGGGCGCGCAGGTCCACCAGGGCGACCACCACGTACCGCGCGCGGGGGTGGCGGGCGTGCAGGTCGCGCAGGGTGTTGAGGACGGTGCTGCCGGTGGAGAACTCGTCGTCCACCAGGACCAGCGGGCCGGGTCCGGCGAGCAGTGCGGGGTCCTCGGGGAGCAGCAGGTGGGAGGTGGCGTGCGAGTGGGACTCCTCGAAGCCGCCCGCCGCTTCGACGCCGGGGACCGGGCGGCGGGTGGAGTGCAGGCAGGCGGCGGCGCCGAGGCCGTCGGCGACGGAGTGGCCGAGGGCGGTGGCGGTCTCCGCGTAGCCGAGGACGACGGCGCGCGCGGCCTCCTCGGGGCCGAGGAGGTCACGGACCCGGCGGCCGAGGCGGACGCCGTGGCCGTGCACGACGGACGGGGTCTGCGGGACGTGCTTGCCGAGGACGTGGGAGACGAGCAGGTGGGCGCGGCGGGGGTTGCGGCGCAGTGCCAGGCCGAGCAGGCCGGGCAGTTCCGGGTCTCCCTCCAGGGCGACACCGAGTCGTTCGGTGACCCAGGTGCCGGTCCAGGGGCGTTCATCGACCGCGTTGTTCATGCGTTCCTCGGGTGGCGGGGGTGTGCCGGGTCAGCCGGTTATACCGGCGGCGAGCAGGTCCACGAAGCCGGTGTCCTCGGCGGCGACGCCGAAGACCTCCGCGCGCAGCAGGGTGCGTTCGGCCCAGGCGCGGTGCGGCTTCACCTCGTTCATCTTGTTCGTGTACGCGGAGCGCAGTACGCCTCCGCCGCCGCGTTCGGGCCGCAGGATGTCCTGGGCGTCGCTGAACTCCTCGTGGCTGACGACGGAGAGGGCGTGCACGGGCAGGACGTGGGAGGGGTGGATGCAGGTCTTGCCGAGCAGCCCGTTGGCCTGGTCGAGGGAGATCTCGCGGAGCAGTCCGTCCAGGGCGTGTTCGATGAGCCGGGTGCGCAGTCCGGGGGCGCGGCCCTCCAGGAAGGGGCTCTGCCGCAGCTGGGGTTTGAACATGCGCTCGGCGGTGCGGAAGTACTCCCAGACGGGGCCGGTGACGGTGAATCCGGTGCCGTCGGCGCGGCCGAGCATGTTGACGACGTCGGCGATGACGGAGGCGACGATCTGGACGTCGTAGGCGGTCATGTCGGGGGCGCGGCGCAGGCCGTAGGAGGAGCAGAAGTCGGTGACGCCGAGGCGGAGGGCGAGGACGCGGTCGCGGTACTTGTCCACGGCGCGGGCGATGCCCTCCAGGGTGTCCACGCGGCTCTCGCGGTAGAGGAGTTCGGGGGATTCGAGGACGGGCATGGCGAAGAGGCGCCGTCCGGCGCGGTTCTCGGCGGCGGTGAGGGCCTCCAGGAAGGGGATGCCGCGTTCCTCGGTGAACTTGGGCAGCACGAACCCGGAGAGCAGGCGGACGGCGGGGCCGAGCCGGGCGACGAGGTCGGGGATCTGCTCGGGGGTGCGGACCCGGACGAACAGCAGGGGCGGTTCGGTGCCGGTGCGGTCCGCGAGGTCGGTGAGCTGGCGGACGAGGTTGGCCTCACCGGCCGGGACGTCGGCGTCGTCGATGGAGTCCTCCAGGCACAGCACCATCGAGACCACGCCGGTGGCGGCGAGTCTGACCACGTCGTCGGCGAGCCGGGGCCGGGTGGCGGGGCTGTAGAGGGTGGCGCCGAGCGCGGCGGAGAGCAGCCGGGCCGGGGAGTCGGCGGTGAAGGCGGCGGGTTCCCGGTGGAACAGGCGCTGCCGCACCTCGGGGGCGATGTACCCGAAATGACGCATGGGACTCCTCGGTGGACCGCCGCTGGTAAGGATTCGGCAAGGTGTGGCCGGTAATAGTACGTAGGTACCCGTGTTCGCAGTTCCCAGCGGACGTGAATTCCCGGTGACCCGGCCGTGTCGGGGCGTGTACCCCCCGCATTGTCGTGGCCAGGACCGAGAGGGCAGGATGACGGCATGACGCACGCGATGCTGAAGGGGTCCAACGTCCCGGTGGAGGCGGGCACGGTGCGTGCCGTGCTGCGCTGGACGCCGGGGCAGGGGGTGCCGGACGTGGACGCGTCGGCGCTGCTGCTGGGCTCGGACGGCCGGGTGCGCTCCGACGAGGACTTCGTCTTCTACAACCAGCCCCGGCATCCCTCGGGGACGGTGTGGCGGCTGGGCAAGAAGCGGGCCGGTGACGCGCTGACCGATGCCGTGCAGGCGGAGCTGACCGGGGTGGAACCGGCCGTGGGCCGGGTGCTGCTGGTCGCGTCGGCGGACGGAGTGCCCTTCGACCGGGTCCGTGACCTCTGCGTCCTGCTGTACGACGCCTCGGGCGACGGGGAGGCGCTGGCGAGCTTCGGGATCACCCCGGAGACGGGCGCGGAGACGGCGCTGATCTGCGGGGAGCTGTACCGGCGCGGGGACGCGTGGAAGTTCCGCGCGCTGGGCGAGGGGTACTCCAACGGGCTGAAGGGGCTCGCCACGGACTTCGGTATCTCGGTGGACGAGTCGGAGGCGGTGGAGGAGCCGCGCCGGGCCCCGGAGCAGACGGCGGCGCATCCGCTTCCCCCGGAGCGGCCCGCGTCGCTGCCCGCCCAGCCGTCCTACGGCTATCCGCAGCCGGCCTCCACCGCGGCGTACGGCTACCCGCAGCCGGACTCGGCGCCGCAGGCTCCCCCGGCCCCGGCGCCCCGGCCCGCGTACGGCTATCCGCAGCCCTCCTACGGTTATCCGCAGCCGGTGCCGCCGCCCCTGGACCCGGAGTTCCGGCTGCCTCCGCAGGGGCCGCAGTTCGTCCGGCGCTGAGGGCGCGGGCGGCTCACGCCTTGGTCTTGTAGCCGCGGCCCCAGGTCAGGCCCCAGCCGTAGAGGTGGTCCAGTTCGCCCTGGAAGCCGTAGACGAACTTGACCTCGCGGCGGACGATCAGTTCGTCCTTGACGTTCTCGATCATCACGACGGCGCAGGACCGGGCCTGCGGGTGCCGTTCGTCGAGGTGGACCTCGATGCGCGGGCCGTTGCTCGGGTACAGGATGACGCTGGCGTGGGTACGGTCGAAGGCGGGCGTCTGGTCGTAGATGTAGACGAAGACCAGCAGCCGCTTGATGGCCTCGCGGTGGTCGAGGTTGACGTACATGGTCTCGCCGGAGCCGGAGCCGAACCGGTCGTCGCCGCTGAGCTTGATGTACGGCGGGGAGTTGACGTCGCCGAGGAGGCCGCCGAGGGGCTGGACGACGCCCTTGGAGCCGTCGGTGAGTTCGTAGAGGCAGCCCAGGTCGAGGTCCACGTCCACCATGCTCTGCCCGTGGCCGAGGATCTCGGGGGGTTTGAGCGCCTTGAAGGGGTGGCGGAGCAGGCTCTCGCGGGCGGTGCCGCCGAAGTCGGAGGTGCGCATCCGCCAGGTCAGGTTGACGCGCAGGTTGCCGGTGGCGGCGCCCTGTTTGGTGAGGGACACCTCCTGGTGCCGCCGGTTCAGTTCGATCGCGTTGCTCGCGGCGCTGCCGGAGTCGAACTCGGCACGCCCGCCGCGCAGCCCGTCGAAGAAGCCCATCTCCCGCCCCCAGGTTCGTCGTGTGGCACAGCGGTCGGGGCGGCAGGGCCCGGGAGCCCGGCCGCCCCGTTGTCCGAAGCGTTCCTCACCGCACGGGGTGTCACACCCCCGAGGAGACCTCCGCCTTGGTGTCGGAGCCGTTCTCCTCGGCGGCGAGCGCCCGGTTGCGGCGCACCGAGGACCAGAACGACCAGGCGATCAGGACCACGCCGACCAGGCCGGTGATCACCTCGTTGATCTCGTACCGGATGGTGACCATGAGGATCACGGCCAGCGCGCCGATCGCGTAGTGGGCGCCGTGCTCCAGGTAGACGTAGTCGTCGAGGGTGCCCTGGCGGACCAGGTACACGGTCAGCGAACGGACGTACATCGCGCCGATGCCGAGGCCGAGCGCCATCAGGACGATGTCGTTGGTGATGGCGAAGGCACCGATCACACCGTCGAAGGAGAAGGAGGCGTCGAGGACCTCCAGGTAGAGGAACATGAAGAACGCGGCCTGTCCGGCCAGCAGCACCGCCGAGCGGGGTTTGCCGCTGCGGGCGGCCTCCTCCTCGGCCTCGCTCTCGCGTTCCTCCTCTTCCTCCAGCTTGTCCTCGAAGTAGCCGGAGAGCCCGCCGACGATCATGTACGTGATCAGACCGGCGATGCCCGCGATGAGGACGGTCTGCGCCTTGTCGGCGTGGCCGCCGCCGTGCTGGTGGGCGTGGGTGGCGACGGTGAAGGACGCCACCAGCAGGACGATCAGCGCGATGCAGACGGACAGCATGTCCACCTTGCCGAGCTTGGCGAGCGGGCGCTCGATCCAGCGCAGCCACTGGATGTCCCGGTCCTCGAAGATGAAGTCCAGGAAGATCATCAGCAGGAACATGCCACCGAAGGCGGCGATCGCCGGGTGGGCGTCGGTGACCAGCTCCTGGTAGCGGTCCTTGTTGTTCAGCGCGAGGTTGACCGCGTCGATCGGATTGAGCTTGGCGGTGACCGCGACGATGACGACGGGGAAGACCAGCCGCATGCCGAAGACCGCGATGAGCACGCCGACGGTGAGGAAGATCTTCTGCCAGAAGGCGTTCATCTTCTTCAGGATTCCGGCGTTGACCACGGCGTTGTCGAACGACAGCGAGATCTCCAGGATGGAGAGGATCGCCACGATGCCGAACGCCTGCCACCCCCCGTAGAAGACGGCCGCGACCAGGCCGATCGCGGTGACCGCGAACGACCAGCCGAACGTTTTCAGAAGCACTGGCTACCCCATCTGATGTGTACGGGACTCCCCCGCGCCGTACGCGGCTTTGCCTAACTTTGACCCCGAGTCTAGAGGGGCCGTCCGCGGCCGCCCGAGGGGGCTTCAGGAAACGTTGACGCCGAAGTCCAGGGCGATGCCCCGCAGGCCCGACGCGTACCCCTGGCCGACCGCGCGGAACTTCCACTCGCTCTGGTACCGGTACAGCTCGCCGAAGATCATCGCCGTCTCGGTGGAGGCGTCCTCGCTGAGGTCGTACCGCGCGAGTTCCTGGCCGTCGGCCTGGTTGACCACGCGGATGAAGGCGTTGGAGACCTGCCCGAAGGTCTGGCCGCGTTCGTCGGCCATGTGGATGGAGACGGGGAAGACGACCTTCTCCACCCGGTCCGGGACCCGTGAGAGGTCCACGAGGATCGACTCGTCGTCGCCCTCGCCCTCACCGGTGAGGTTGTCGCCGGTGTGCTCGACCGAGCCGTCGGGGCTGGTGAGCTGGTTGTAGAACACGAACCACTCGTCGCCGAGCACCCGGTTCCCGGCGCCGCACAGCAGGGCGCTGGCGTCCAGGTCGAAGGGGGCGCCGGTGGTGGACCGCGCGTCCCAGCCCAGGCCGATCATGACGTTGGTGAGGTTCGGTGCGGCCTTGGAAAGGGAGACGTTGCCTCCCTTGGCGAGCGTGACGCCCATGTGGTCCTCCCCTTGAGGTGCTTCCCTGTTGTCCTGCGCGTCCGGCGCCGCCCGTAAACGGTGCGGCGCCGGACATCGGGTGGTGCGGACGGGTCAGACGTTGACCCCGAAGTCCTGCGCGATGCCGCGCAGGCCCGAGGCGTACCCCTGCCCGATGGCGCGGAACTTCCACTCCGCGCCGTTGCGGTACAGCTCCCCGAAGACCATCGCGGTCTCGGTGGAGGCGTCCTCGCTGAGGTCGTACCGCGCGATCTCCTGCTGGTTGGCCTGGTTGACGACGCGGATGAACGCGTTGCGCACCTGGCCGAAGGACTGCTGGCGGTTCTCGGCGTCGTAGATCGACACCGGGAAGACGATCTTGTCCACCTCGGCCGGGACACCCGCGAGGTTGACCTTGATCGCCTCGTCGTCGCCCTCGCCCTCACCGGTGGTGTTGTCACCGGTGTGCTCGACCGAGCCGTCGGGGCTCTTGAGGTTGTTGAAGAAGACGAAGTTCTGGTCGCTGGTGACCTTGCCCGCGTTGTTCAGCAGGAGGGCGCTGGCGTCCAGGTCGAAGTCCGTGCCGGTCGTGGTGCGCACGTCCCATCCCAGGCCGACGATGACGGCGGTCAGGCCCGGAGCCTCCTTCGACAGCGATACGTTGCCGCCCTTGCTGAGGCTGACTCCCACGGGTCCTCCAGATGGTGTTCAGGGGCAGGGTGCCCCGTCGTGCTTCGGATACGGGATCAACGTGCCGATCGTAGTGACGGGTTCCCGCCCGCCGCGGACTCCGCGCCCGCGACATCCGCGGGCGCCGGTCCGGCGGGCGCTCACAGCGTGTCGAGCGCCTTCACGTACTCACCGAGGTCGCGCGCGTCGGGCAGGCCGTTGAGCACCGTCCAGCGCACCACGCCCTCCTTGTCGATGACGAAGGTGCCCCGCAGCGCGCAGCCCTTGTCCTCGTCGAAGACGCCGTAGGCGCGCGAGACGTCGCCGTGCGGCCAGAAGTCGGAGAGCAGCGGGTACTCCAGGCCCTCCTGCTCGCCGAAGACGCGCAGGGTGTGGATGGAGTCGTTGGAGACCGCGAGGAGCTGGGTGTCCCGGTCCGCGAACTGCGGCAGGTTGTCGCGCAGCTCGCACAGCTCGCCGGTGCACACGCCGGTGAAGGCGAAGGGGTAGAAGAGCAGGACCACGTTCTTCTCGCCGCGGAAGTCGGAGAGCTTCACGGTGCGGCCGTGGTTGTCCTTGAGCTCGAAGTCGGGCGCCTTGTCTCCGACCTGGATCGCCATCGTCGTGCTTCCCTTCGGTGGGCTGTCGGGGGGTGAGCGCGGCAGACGCTCGCACCCACCCTACGCAGCCGTCACCGCGCGGCCACCGCGGGATCACGGATCACGGACGGCCGGGGAGCACGGGGGGGGCCGGGGGTGCCGGACGGACCGGGTGACCGGTCCGTCCGGGTGCCGGGTCTTCGGCGGGTGCGGGCTACCGCTTGCCGCCCGACTTGGCGGCCTTCGGCGTCGCCAGACGCGAGCCGCTCCAGTCCTTGCCCACACTGACGCTCTTGGCCGCCGTCAGTCCTGCGGTCGTCGCGGCCTCCGAGATGTCACTCGGCTCCACGTACCCCGAGCGGCCGGTCTTCGGCGTGAGCAGCAGGATGGTGCCGCCCTCCTCGATGTACGTGGTGGCATCGACGAGCGAGTCGGTCAGGTCGCCGTCGTCGTCACGGAACCACAGCACGACTGCGTCGGCCACGTCGTCGTAGTCCTCGTCCATGAGGTCGCCCTCAACGGCTTCCTCGATGGCCTCGCGGAGTTCCTGATCGACGTCGTCGTCGTAGCCGATCTCCTGGACCACCTGTCCGGGCTGGAATCCCAGCCTGCCGGCCGGGTTAGTCCGCTCCTCCGCGTGGTCCGCGGTCGCGCTCACGGGTTGCCTCCTGATCATGTCTTGGTGAATGTCCCCGGCCTCGCGCGTGCGCGGGCCGTGGCCGTAGTCCACACGGGCGGGACGGATCGCGCAAGTACCCGGCGGTCCGGACCGCCGAAACGGTGACGATCCGGGCCGTGTCGCCCGAACTTCTGGCACGGTACCCCGTTTTCCCGAGGCCTACATTTCCCCGGTGTGCCCGCTTTGCGCGGTGGGGAATCATCCGGCGGACGCGCCTCGAACAAGTTTGCCAAGCCTGTCGCGGCGCGAGCGTATCGTTGCGTTTTGACCCGGCCCGTGCCTCGTCCGGTGGCTCGGACCGTGGTGCGGCCCCGTCGCGGCGGGGATGACGTGAGCCTTCCCGCGGTACACGATGAGGAACGCCCCGACGCGGGCGGAGAAGAAGACGAGAAGAGAAAACGGCCCTCCGAAAGGTAAGGAACACCGTGGCTTCCGGTTCCGATCGCAGTCCGATCATCATTGGCGGTCTTCCGAGTCAGGTCCCTGACTTCGACCCCGAGGAAACCCAGGAGTGGCTCGACTCGCTCGACGCCGCCGTGGACGAGCGCGGTCGGGAACGAGCCCGGTACCTGATGCTCCGGCTGATCGAACGGGCCCGCGAGCGGCGGGTGGCCGTGCCCGAGATGCGCAGCACGGACTACGTCAACACCATCCCGACCCGTGCCGAGCCGTTCTTCCCGGGCAACGAGGAGATCGAGCGCCGCATCCTCAACGCCACCCGCTGGAACGCGGCCGTGATGGTCTCCCGCGCCCAGCGCCCCGGCATCGGGGTCGGCGGCCACATCGCCACCTTCGCCTCCTCCGCCTCGCTGTACGACGTGGGCTTCAACCACTTCTTCCGGGGCAAGGACGACGGCGACGGCGGCGACCAGGTCTTCTTCCAGGGGCACGGCTCCCCCGGCATCTACGCCCGCGCCTATCTGCTGGACCGGCTCACCGAGCGCCAGCTCGACGGGTTCCGGCAGGAGAAGTCCAAGTACCCCGACGGGCTGTCCAGTTACCCGCACCCGCGCTCAATGCCGGACTTCTGGGAGTTCCCCACGGTGTCGATGGGGCTCGGCCCGCTCGGCGCGATCTTCCAGGCGCGGATGAACCGGTACATGGAGGCGCGCGGCATCGCGGACACCTCCCGTTCGCACGTGTGGGCGTTCCTCGGCGACGGCGAGATGGACGAGCCGGAGTCGCTGGGCCAGCTCTCCATCGCCGCCCGCGAGGGGCTGGACAACCTGACCTTCGTGGTCAACTGCAACCTCCAGCGCCTGGACGGCCCGGTGCGCGGCAACGGGAAGATCATCCAGGAGCTGGAGTCGGTCTTCCGGGGCGCCGGGTGGAACGTGATCAAGCTGGTCTGGGACCGCACCTGGGACCCGCTGCTCGCGCAGGACCGGGACGGGGTGCTGGTCAACCGGATGAACACCACCCCGGACGGCCAGTTCCAGACGTACGCCACCGAGTCCGGCGACTACATCCGGCGGCACTTCTTCGGCGACGACCACCGGCTGCGCGCGATGGTCGAGGGCATGAGCGACGACCAGATCCTGCACCTGGGGCGCGGCGGGCACGACCACCGCAAGATCTACGCGGCGTTCAAGGCGGCCACCGAGCACCGGGGGCAGCCGACGGTCATCCTGGCCAAGACGGTCAAGGGCTGGACGCTGGGCCCCAACTTCGAGGGCCGCAACGCCACCCACCAGATGAAGAAGCTGACGGTGGACGACCTGAAGCGCTTCCGGGACCGGCTGCACCTGCCGATCACCGACCGCGAGCTGGAGTCCGGCGCCCCGCCGTACTACCACCCCGGCCGGGACTCGGAGGAGATCCAGTACATGCACGACCGGCGCCGGAGCCTCGGCGGGTACGTGCCCACGCGGGTGCTGCGCGCGAAGCCGCTGGCGCTGCCGGACGACAAGACGTACGCGACCGTGAAGAAGGGCACCGGTCAGCAGTCGATCGCCACCACGATGGCGTTCGTCCGGCTGCTGAAGGACCTCATGCGGGACAAGGAGATCGGCCGCCGGTTCGTGCTGATCGCACCGGACGAGTACCGCACGTTCGGCATGGACTCGTTCTTCCCGAGTGCGAAGATCTACAACCCGCTGGGCCAGCAGTACGAGTCGGTGGACCGCGAACTCCTGCTCGCCTACAAGGAGTCCCCGACCGGGCAGATGCTGCACGACGGCATCTCCGAGGCGGGCTGCACGGCGTCCCTGATCGCGGCCGGCTCGGCCTACGCCACCCACGGCGAGCCGCTGATCCCGGTGTACGTCTTCTACTCGATGTTCGGTTTCCAGCGGACCGGCGACCAGTTCTGGCAGATGGCCGACCAGTTGGCGCGCGGTTTCGTCCTGGGCGCGACCGCCGGGCGCACGACCCTGACCGGTGAGGGACTCCAGCACGCCGACGGCCACTCCCAGCTGCTGGCCTCCACCAACCCCGGCTGTGTGGCGTACGACCCGGCGTACGGGTACGAGATCGCGCACATCGTGCGGGACGGCCTGCGCCGGATGTACGGCTCGGACGCCGAACACCCGCACGGCGAGGACGTCTTCTACTACCTGACGGTCTACAACGAGCCGATCCGGCACCCGGCGGAGCCGGAGGACGTGGACGTGGAGGGCATCCTCAGGGGCGTCCACCGGATCGCGGCGGGTACGGCGGGCTCGGTCCCGGCGCAGATCATGGCGTCCGGGGTGGCCGTGCCGTGGGCGCTGGAGGCGCAGCGGCTGCTGGCGGAGGACTGGGACGTGCGGGCCGACGTGTGGTCGGCGACCTCCTGGAACGAACTGCGCCGGGAGGCGGTGGAGGTGGAGCGGCACAACCTGCTGCACCCGGAGGAGGAGCAGCGGGTGCCGTACGTGACCCGCAAACTCTCCGGCGCCCAGGGGCCGTTCGTGGCGGTGTCGGACTGGATGCGGTCGGTGCCGGACCAGATCGCACGCTGGGTGCCGGGCACCTACCAGTCGCTGGGCGCGGACGGGTTCGGCTTCGCGGACACGCGGGGCGCGGCGCGGCGGTTCTTCCACATCGACGCGCAGTCGATCGTGGTCGCGGTGCTGACGGAGCTGGCGCGGGAGGGGAAGGTGGACCGCTCGGTGCTGAAGCAGGCCGTGGACCGCTACCAACTGCTCGACGTGGCCTCGGCCGACCCGGGTGCGGCGGGCGGGGACGCGTGACGGCCCCGCGCCGGGGCGTGAGGCGCTCCGGCGCGGGCCGGCGGGCATGAGGAAGGGGGCGGCCGGGCTGTACAGCCCGGCCGCCCCCTTTGTCTCCCGGCTTCCCTCGGCGGGGCGGACGGTGGGAACGTCCGTGCGCCGGGTGAGGTCGGCGGGCCGCTACAGCAGCCCGTTGCCCCAGGTCGCCGCCCCGGCCAGGGCGATGACGGCCAGCAGGGTGTCGATGGCGCCCAGCACCAGGGCGATCACGGCCGGGACGGAGTGGTTCGGCGACCACTTGCGGCCCATCGACTGCCATCCGCAGAACATCGCCACCGGACCGAGCACGATCCCCAGGGCGAAGAAGCCGGCCACGGCACAGACGGTGCCGATGATGCCCAGGGTCGCGCGGTCCGGCCCGGTCCGCTGCCACGTCCGGCCGCGTGAGCGGGGGTGTCCGCGCGTTCCGTTCCCGAAGCCCGTCATCATCAACTCCTCGTTCGTCGTGGACCGTTCGGCTCCACCGAGGAGACGGGTACCCCGGTTTTCCCGGAACACCGGGGGGCCCGTACGAGCGCGGGTGCCGAGGTCAGATGTGTCCGACGCCCGCGCCCGCCCCGGCGTTGACGCCCCGCTTGGTGAACAGCGCGACCAGCACGGCGACCACGGCCACGCCCGCCGCGACCAGCGAGGCGAGGCTCATCCCGGAGATGAAGGTGTCGTGCGCGACGGCGGTGACCTTCGGAATGATCGCGGCCGGCATCTCCTTGGAGACCGGCGCGACACCGATCTGGACGGCCTGGGACGCCTGGCCGAGCTGGGCCGGGGTCAGCGGGGGCAGGCCCGCGCGGGCCCAGTTCCCGGCGAGGTCGGCGTCCACCTTGGAGGCCATGACGGCGCCGAGCACGGCGGTGCCGAGGCTGCCGCCGATCTGCATGGCGGCCTGCTGGAGACCACCGGCGACACCGGACAGCTCCATCGGGGCGTTGCCGACGATGACCTCGGTGGCGCCGACCATGACCGGGGCGAGACCGAGGCCGAGCAGCCCGAACCAGATGGACATCACGCCGCTGCCGGTGTCCACCTTGAGGGTGGACATGCCGTACATGGCGACGGCGGTGGCGATCATGCCTCCGGCCAGCGGGATGCGCGGGCCGACCTTGGTGATCGCGGCACCGGCCAGCGGCGAGGCGACGATCATCATGCCGGTGAGCGGCAGCAGGTGCAGACCGGCGTCGATCGGGCTCATGCCGTGCACGTTCTGGAGGTAGAAGGTGACGAAGAACAGGCCGCCCATGAACGCGATGGCCATGAGGACCATCAGCACCACGCCCGCCGACAGCGGGACGGAGCGGAACAGGCCGAGCGGGATCAGCGGTTCGGCGGTCCGGGTCTCCCAGTAGGCGAACAGCGCGAAGAGGAGCACGGAGGCGACCAGGAAGCCCCAGGTGCGGCCGTCGCCCCAGCCCCAGGCGGGGGCCTTGATGAGCGCCCAGACCAGGCAGAACATCGCGCCGGACAGCAGGGCGATGCCGAGCAGGTCGAAGGAGCGCGGGGCCTTCTCGGCGCGGTGGTCCAGCAGGATCAGCAGACCGAGGACGAGCGCGAGGGCGCCGACCGGCACGTTGATGAAGAACACCGACTGCCAGTTGACGTGCTCGACGAGTACACCGCCGAGGACGGGACCGGCGGCGGTGGAGGCGCCGATGACCATGCCCCAGATGCCGATGGCCATGTTGAGCCGCTCGGCCGGGAAGGTCGCCCGCAGCAGTCCGAGCGCGGCCGGCATCAGCAGCGCGCCGAACAGACCCTGGAAGACCCGGAAGGTGACGACCGCGGCAAGGCTGTGGGACAGCCCGATGGCGCCGGACGCGGCGGCGAAGCCGGTCACGCCGATGAGGAACGTCTGGCGGTGGCCGAAGCGGTCACCGAGCTTGCCCGCGGTGATCAGGGAGACCGCGAGGGCGAGGAAGTAGGCGTTGGCGATCCACTGCACGTCCGAGATGCTCGCGTGCAGGTCCTTGGCGATGGCCGGGTTGGCGATCGCCACGATGGTGCCGTCCAGGGCCACCATCATGACGCCGACGGCGACGGTGATGAGGGTGAGCCACGGATGGCCGCGCAGTCCCGGGGCGGGGACCGGCTCCGCCGGGGCGTCGGGCGTCCGGTCCGCCGGGCCGTCGATGGTGGTCTGACTAGTCATACCGACGAGGCTAGTGTCAGCGACTGACAGTTGACAAACCAATTCACAAGCCGGTAACTGACACGACACCGGCACAATGGATTGAGCTGGAGGTTCGTACACCCGGGAGAGGCTTTGACGGAGACACTGCGGGAGCGCAAGAAGCGGCGCACCCGTGAATCGCTGCTGCGCGCGGCGCTGGAACTGTTCACCACCCAGGGGTACGACCGCACCACCGTGGACGAGATCGCCGCCGCGGTCGAGGTGTCGCAGCGCACCTTCTTCCGCTACTTCGCGGGCAAGGAGGACGTGGCCTTCGCGGCGCAGGACCTCACCGAGCGGCACTTCCTCGCCGCGCTGCGGGCCCGCCCGGCGCGGGAGACCCCGATGGAGGCGCTGCGCCAGGCCGTGCTGGAGGGCTGGGAGTCGATCCGGGAGCAGGTCGAGGAGGCCGTCCCGGTCGAGTTGTACCTGCGGATGTTCCGGGTGATCGAGGCCACGCCCGCGCTGCTCGCCGCCCATCTGTGGCGGTCGGCGGCGACCGAGGACACCATCGTGCGGGTGCTCGCGGAGCGTGAGGGCGTGGACGCGGACACCGATCCGCGCCCCCGGCTGGCGGTCGCGGTGTTCGGCGGGGTGATAAGAGTCACCGAACGCCAGTGGAGCACCGGCGAGGACGGCAGTCCGGAGGCGATGAAGACGCTGACCGCCGCCTACCTCGATCAGGTCGGTTCCGCGCTCACCGGGCACTGGGGCGAGTCGCACGCGAGGGCCTGCACCGGCGAAACGTGACACCGGTCACTCGGTTAACGCGAGACCGTCCCGTTCTCCTAGTGTGTCCTCCCAGTGACTTCCTTCGACACCTCCCCGCAACTCAACGTCGGCCGCATGCTGCTCGCGATGGCCGTGGTCTTCGTGATGCTGGCGACCACCGGCTGGACCGCGCTGCACAGCCACCGGGAGACCAGTGGCGTGCAGGCGTCGCTGGCCGACTGGCGGCACGGCCGGGTGCACGGGCACCCGCTGCCCGACCCGCAGGCCGCCCCCGCGAAGCTGGCCCGGTTCTTCGCCAGGCTGACCACCGGCGAACGCGACACGCTGGCCGACCGCTATCCCTTCGCGGTCGGCAACATGAACGGCGCCCCGGTGACCCTGCGCTACCGCGCCAACCGTGTCGCGCTCCGGCAGGCCCGCGTCACCGAGCGCGAACGCGTCCACGACAACCGGCTCAGCGAGGCCGGGCAGCAGGACGCCGCGGCGACCGTGGCCCGGTACGACGCGCTGCTCGCGCCGGGACGGCGGATTCTCTCCTTCGACCCCACCGGGGCGGGCCGGGTCGCGGAGGTGTTCGGCAGCCTGAACCGCGCCGAGCGGATCTCCCTGGTCGTGCCCGGTGTGGACACCAACCTGCTGACCTTCGAGCGCACCGGCGCCAAGCGGTACACCGCGCCGGTCGGCATGGCACAGGCGCTGTACGCGGCCGAGCGGAAGGCGAGCCCCCGCACCCGTACGGCCGTCATCGCGTGGGCCGACTACACCGCGCCGGACGGGCTCGGGGTGGACGCGGCGACCGCGATGCGCGCCGACGAGGGCGCCGTACGGCTGAACGGGCTGCTGCGGGCGCTGCCCGGCCGGGCGCCGGTGGCGCTGTTCTGCCACAGCTACGGCTCGGTGCTGTGCGGGGTGGCCGCGCACGCGCTGCCGCACCGGGTGACCGATGTGGCGGTGGCCGCGAGTCCCGGGATGCGGGTCGCGGAGGCGTCCCATCTGCGCACCCCGGCCCATGTGTGGGCGATGCGCGACCCCACGGACTGGATTCGGGACGTGCCCTATCTGGAACTGGGCGGGCTCGGCCACGGCGCCGACCCGGTCTCCCCCGCGTTCGGCGCGCGGGTGCTGTCGGCCGCCGGGGCGCGCGGGCACGCGGGCTATTTCCAGCCGGGCACCGACAGCCTGCGCAACTTCGCGGACGTCGGCGTCGGTGACTACGCGAAGGTGACGTGCGCCGGGGACGGCCACGCCTGCCGGGACGGCCTGCCGGACACCGCCGCGAAGGACACGGCGAAGGACACGGCGAGGGGCACGGCCCACAGCACAGTGGACGGCGCACGGGCGGGACGCGCGTAGAGGCGGCCGGGCAAACGGATCGGGAAACAGCAGGAATTGCGGTCCGCGAGGGTGGCGACGGAGAAGGACGTGCCGCATACGATGAGCCGCATGGGTGACGTACTGGCGGGTTTTCATGCCGTCTGGGAGTTCGGGTCCGACTCCGTGCTCATCCGCTACGAACGGGGAATCCGGACACCGAAGCTGTTCCAGGCGCTGGGTGAGCGGCGGGTGCCGTTCGCCGCGATCGAGCGGGTCTCCCTGGGCCCGGCCCGGCGGGGTGCCGTGGCGCTGCGCATGGTGCCGCGTGCCGGTGCCGACCCGTTGGCGGAGGCGGCGGCCGGACAGCTCGGTGAGGGCACCGACCCGTACCGTCTGGTGCTCCCGGCCGAGCGTGCCGTACCGGCCGAGGAGTCCGCCGGGAGGCTGAGCGGGCTGCTCGGCCCGCCGGGGCCCGCCGACGGCTTCCTGGTCGCCGCGCCGGAACCGCCGCTCGCCTTCAAGGCGTACGACGGGAAGGCGTCGTTCGACGGGACGACCGTGCGGTTCCGCTGGTCGTGGACGGGCGCGTCGTCGGAGAAGTGGAAGGCGGGCGACCGGAGTTTCGCGGTCGCGGACCTCGGCGGGGTGGAATGGCGCGCGTCGCAGGCCCGGGAGGGGCATCTGCGGCTGCTGTCGCGCGGCGAGGACCCCGACGCGCCGCACGCGCCACCGGACCGGAACCCGGCGGCGATCGTCTTCGGGCTCGGCTACGGGCAGGTGCACGAGTCGCTGCCGTTCGCGGCGGCCGTCCTGGAGGCGGTCCGCAGGCGGGCGCCGAAGGCAGCCGTCCCCCGGCAGGCCCGCCGCGACCCGGCGGACATCGCGGAGCGCATCCGCCACCTCGGGGAGCTGCACCGGTCGGGACTGGTGACGGACGAGGAGTTCTCCTCGAAGAAGGCGGAGCTGCTCGCGGAGCTGTAGGGAGCCCGCCCGGGGCGCTCGGTGTCCGGTCGGGCCGGGCCCTCAGTGGGCGGCGGCGCCCTGCTCGTAGAAGCCGATCTTCTTGTCGAGGACGGCGAGGGTGCCGCGCAGTTCCGCGATCCGGCCGAGGACGTCCCGGCGGGTGGACTCCAGCAGGGCCTGGCGTTCGCCGTAGGTGCTCTCGCCCTCGCGGACCAGCTCGGCGTAGCGGACCATGTCCGCCACCGGCATCCCGGTCAGCCGCAGCTTGGTCACGAAGTCCAGCCAGTCCAGGTCCCGGTTGGTGTAGCGGCGCTGGCCGGTGTGCGAGCGGTCCACGTGCGGCATCAGGCCGATGCGCTCGTACCAGCGCAGGGTGTGGGCGGTCAGCCCGGTGAAGGCGACGACCTCGCTGATCGTGTAGTGGTCCTTGCCGTCCGGGCGGGGGTGCTGCCGGGGCGGTGGGGCGCAGTGGTCGAGGGGGGTGGTCCGCTCGGTGCCGGCAGGCGTGGTGTGCATCACCGTCATGGCCTCCACGCTATGGCCTTGGAGTGCACTCCAGGCAAGCGGGACCCGGTAAGAAAACCGGCGGCGGGCGGCGGCCCGGTCCTCATACCGTGACGGCATGAGTCTCGTACGACGGGCAGGGCCCGAGGACGCCGCCGAAGTGCTGCGGCTGCGGCAGGTGATGCTCGACTCGGTACGGCCGGACGACCCGCCCGGTACGACCGCCTGGCACACCGCGTCGCTCCCCCTGCTGCGCGCCCGCCTGGCCGACTCCGGCGACTTCGCGGCCTTCGTGGTGGACCACCCGGAGCGTTCCGGCGGTCCGGGCGGTCCGGGTGCGCTGGCGGCGCTCGCGGTGGGCAGCGTGGAGTACCGCATCGGCCGGGCCGACAACCCCGGGGGCCGGGTGGGCCACGTCTTCAGCGTGGCCACCGACCCGGACGCCCGCCGTCGCGGCTACGCCCGCGCCTGCGTCACGGAGCTGCTGGCCTGGCTCCGGGCGTCCGGCGCGTCCCACGTGGACCTGAACGCCTCGGCGGAGGCGGAACCGCTGTACGCGTCCCTGGGCTTCGTCCGGAAACCCGACCCGGCGATGCGGCTGAGGTTCTGAGGGGCGCGGGGAGGTGCGTCCGGGGGGAGGCTGCGGGGCGGGAGTGCTCGGGCAGGCCCTAGGCTCGCGGGCATGTCGTTGCAGAGTCTGGCGCTGATCGAGAAGTGGCCCGTCCCCACCGCCGCCGCGGGTGTCGTACGGGCGGACGGGACCGTGCTCGGGACCCACGGGCCGGGCGGGCACCGTTTCCCGCTGGCGTCGGTGACCAAGCCGCTGGCGGCGTACGCGGTGCTGGTCGCCTACGAGGAGGGGGCGGTCGAGCTGGACGAACCGGCGGGCCCGCCCGGCTCCACGGTCCGGCACCTGCTCGCGCACACCTCGGGCCTGGCGTTCGACGAGCACCGGACGACCGCGCCGCCCGGTGAGCGGCGGCTGTACTCCAACGCGGGCTTCGAGCAGTTGGGCGAGCACGTCGCGGCGGCGGCGGACATCCCCTTCGCGGAGTACCTGCGGCAGGCGGTGCTGGAGCCGCTGGGCATGACGGCCACCTCGCTGGAGGGCTCGCCCGCGAAGGACGGCGTGTCCACGGTGGACGACCTGCTGCGCTTCGCCGCGGAACTCCAGGCGCCCCGGCTGCTGGACCCGCGCACGGTCGCGGCGGCGATGAGCGTGCAGTACCCCGGCCTGAAGGGCGTCCTCCCCGGCTACGGCCACCAGAACCCCAACGACTGGGGTCTCGGCTTCGAGATCCGCGACTCCAAGTCCCCCCACTGGACGGGGAGTTCGTCCTCCCCGCGCACCTTCGGCCACTTCGGCCAGTCCGGTACGTTCCTGTGGACCGACCCCGAGGCGGGCGCGGCCTGCGTCACCCTGACCGACCGCCCCTTCGGCCCCTGGGCGGTCGAGGCATGGCCGGAGTTCACCAACGCGGTACTGGCGGAGCTGCGGGGTTAGCGGGTCAGCTCCCAGACGAGGAGTTCGGCGGGGGTGAGGGCGCGTGCCACGAGGGCTCGCGCGTCGGTGACGCGGGCGGCGTCGCCGGGGGTGAGGCGCTCCCCGTCGATCTCCGTCTCCCCGCGCACGGCGTGCACGTAGAGGTACGGCGCGTCGGGCAGCGCGGTCCGGTCGCCGGGGGCGAGACGGCGGACGTGCAGCAGGGCACCGGCGGCGGGCACGGCGTACGGGGTGGCGTCCGCGAGACCCCGTACGACGGTGTACGCGGGGGTGCCGCCGGGCTCACCGGGCGCGAGCCACATCTGCACGAACACCAGCTCCTCGCCGGTGTCGTTGCACTCCTCGTGCCGGACGCCTCCGGCGGAGCGCAGATGCTGCACGTCACCGGGCCGCACCCGGCTCACGTTCCCCTCCGAGTCCCGGTGCGTCAGCTCCCCCCGCACCACCCACGTCACGATCTCGGTATGGCTGTGCGGGTGCTCGTCGAACCCCGTACGGGGTGCCAGCACCTCCTCGTTGACGGCGATCAGCGCGCCGAAGCGGAGGTTGTCGGGGTCGTAGTGCGCACCGAAGGACAGCGCGTGCAGGGACGTGATGCCCTCCGCACCGTCCCGGTACCGCGCCCCGCCGGGCCACACCTCCATCACACCCCCAACCTAGTGCTGCCACCCCCCGGGGCCCCGCGGCACCCTCCGGCACACGCCGCCCACCCGATAAGGCACCCTTGTCCCCGTGCCCGAACCCGAATCCCACCCCGCCGATCCCCACCGGACCCCGCACAGGAACCACCCCCACGCAGCGACACTCCACCGCCTGGAGCACTCCTCAGGCCACCTCTCCGCCCAGGCGATCGCACGGATGGACGAGACCCTGCCGTGGTACCGGGCCATGCCCCCGGAGAACCGCTCCTGGATCGGCCTGGTGGCCCAGGCGGGCATCGCGGCGTTCACGGAGTGGTTCCGGCACCCGGACACCCCCCAGGCGATCTCCACGGACGTGTTCGGCACGGCCCCCCGCGAACTCACCCGTGCCATCACCCTGCGGCAGACCGTGGAGATGGTCCGCACCACCATCGAGGTGATGGAGAGCGCCATCGACGAGGTCGCCGCCCCCGGCGACGAGTCGGTGCTCCGCGAGGCACTCCTCGTCTACGCCCGCGAGATCGCGTTCGCCACCGCACAGGTGTACGCGCAGGCGGCGGAGGCGCGCGGCGCCTGGGACGCCCGCCTGGAGTCCCTGGTGGTGAACGCGGTGCTCAGCGGCGAGGCGGACGAGGGCGCGGTGAACCGCGCGGCGGCACTCGGCTGGAACTCCCCCGAGCACGTGTGCGTGGTGCTGGGCACCGCCCCGGACGGGGACAGCGAGCTGACGGTGGAGGCGATCCGCCGGGCCTCCCGGCACGCCAAGCTCCAGGTGCTCACCGGGGTCCTCGGGGACCGCCTGGTGGTGATCGCGGGCGGCAGTTCCAACCCGCTGGCCGTGGCACGGTCGCTGATCGGCCCGTTCGCCGCCGGTCCGGTCGTCGCGGGTCCGGTCGTGCCCGACCTGCTGGCCGCCACCCGGTCCGCGCAGGCCGCGGCGGCGGGCCTGAAGGCGTGTTCGGCCTGGCAGGACGCCCCGCGCCCGGTGCTGGCGGACGATCTGCTGCCGGAGCGGGCGATGGCGGGTGATCCGGGGGCCCGCGAGCAGTTGGTGGAGGAGATCTACAGACCGCTGGAGGAGGCGGGCTCCGCGCTGCTGGAGACGCTGAGTGTGTATCTGGAGCAGGCGAGCAGCCTGGAGGGCGCCGCCCGCATGCTGTTCGTTCACCCGAACACCGTGCGCTACCGGCTCCGACGTGTGACGGACGTCACCGGCTGGTCGCCATCGGATGTACGATCCGCGTTCACGCTGCGGATCGCGCTGATCCTCGGGCGTCTGGCCGATGGAGACGCCCAAATCTAGGTTTTTGTGGGCTGCCCACAAAAGCCCCCCGTGTTCTTCGTCCCTGTCCCCACGGGCGGCCGTGGCCGTCCCCAAGAGAGAGTGTGAGAGTGCTCGTACTCGTCGCTCCCGGCCAGGGCGCCCAGACGCCCGGCTTCCTGACCCCCTGGCTCGAACTCCCCGGCGCCGCCGACCGTGTCGCCGCGTGGTCGGACGCCATCGGACTGGACCTCCTCCACTACGGCACCCAGGCCGACGCGGACGGGATCCGCGACACCTCGGTGGCGCAGCCGCTGCTGGTCGCGGCCGGGCTGCTGTCCGCCGAGGCGCTCGGCGGGGTCGCCGCCGTCGCGCCGGGCGCGGTGGCCGGTCACAGCGTCGGCGAGATCACCGCCGCCGCGTTCGCGGGCGTCCTGGACGACAGCGCCGCGCTGCGCCTCGTCCGCAGGCGCGGGCTGGCGATGGCCGAGGCCGCCGCCGTCACGGAGACCGGTATGTCGGCGCTGCTCGGTGGCGACCCGGAGACCTCGGTGGCGCACCTGGAGAAGCTGGGCCTCACCCCGGCGAACATCAACGGCGCCGGTCAGATCGTCGCCGCGGGCACGCTGGAACAGCTCGCCGCGCTGGCCGAGGAGAAGCCCGAGGGTGTCCGCAAGGTGATCCCGCTGAAGGTCGCGGGCGCGTTCCACACCCGGCACATGGCCCCGGCGGTCGAGGTGCTGGCGAAGGCGGCGGCCGGTCTGGAGCCGCGCGACCCGAAGGTCACGTACGTCTCCAACAAGGACGGCGCGGCCGTCACCGGTGGCGCCGAGGTGCTGGAGCGGCTGGTCGGCCAGGTGGCCAACCCGGTCCGCTGGGACCTGTGCATGGAGACCTTCAAGGCACTGGGTGCCACCGCGCTGATCGAGGTGTGCCCGGGCGGCACCCTCACCGGCCTCGCCAAGCGCGCGCTGCCCGGTGTCCGCACCCTCGCCCTGAAGACCCCCGACGACCTCGAAGCGGCCCGCGAGCTGGTCTCCGAGTACGCCAACGACTGAGGAGCCGTACCGATCATGGCGAAGATCAAGCCCAGCAAGGGTGCCCCGTACGCGCGCATCCTCGGGGTCGGCGGCTACCGCCCGACCCGCGTGGTGCCCAACGAGGTGATCCTGGAGCACATCGAATCCTCCGACGAGTGGATTCGGTCGCGCTCCGGCATCGAGACCCGGCACTGGGCGGGCCCCGAGGAGACGGTGGCCGCGATGTCGGTCGAGGCGGCCGGGAAGGCCATCGCGGACGCGGGCATCGACGCGGAGCAGATCGGCGCCGTGGTCGTCTCCACCGTGTCCCACTTCAGCCAGACCCCGGCCGTGGCCACCGAGATCGCGGACCGGCTGGGCACCGCCAAGGCCGCCGCGTTCGACATCTCGGCAGGCTGCGCGGGCTTCGGCTACGGCCTGACGCTCGCCAAGAGCCTGGTCGTGGAGGGGTCCGCCGGACACGTCCTGGTGATCGGCGTGGAGCGGCTGAGCGACCTGACCGACCTGGAGGACCGCGCGACGGCGTTCCTGTTCGGCGACGGCGCGGGCGCGGTCGTGGTCGGCCCCTCCGAGGAACCGGCGATCGGTCCGACGGTGTGGGGTTCCGAGGGCGACAAGTCGAACACCATCAAGCAGACGGTCCCGTGGGACCGTTTCCGGAGCGGTGACCTCTCCGGGCTTCCCCTCGACAGCGAGGGGAACATCAAGTTCCCTGCGATCACGCAGGAGGGCCAGGCGGTGTTCCGCTGGGCCGTGTTCGAGATGGCGAAGGTCGCCCAGCAGGCGCTGGACGCGGCCGGGATCACCCCGGACGAGCTGGACGTCTTCATCCCGCACCAGGCCAATGTGCGGATCATCGACTCGATGGTGAAGACGCTGAAGCTGCCGGAGCACGTCACGGTCGCCCGTGACATCCGCACCACCGGCAACACCTCGGCCGCCTCGATCCCGCTCGCGATGGAGCGGCTCCTGGCGACCGGGGAGGCGAAGAGCGGTGACACCGCGCTGGTCATCGGATTCGGGGCGGGTCTCGTCTACGCCGCCACGGTCGTTACTCTCCCCTAGGCACTCCGTGCCGGATCATGTGATCCGGCACGGGACACCAACTGCCGCACCACCCCAGTCCGCAGTACGTCCGCAGTACGTCTGCCCCAAGAAGAAGGAGCGCCCGACATGGCCGCCACCCAGGAAGAGATCCTCGCCGGTCTCGCGGAGATCGTGAACGAGATCGCCGGTATCCCCACCGAGGACGTCCAGCTGGACAAGTCCTTCACCGACGACCTGGACGTCGATTCGCTGTCGATGGTCGAGGTGGTCGTCGCCGCCGAGGAGCGCTTCGACGTGAAGATCCCCGACGAGGACGTCAAGAACCTCAAGACGGTCGGCGACGCCGCCGACTACATCCTCAAGCACCAGGCCTGAGTCACCTTCGGGCCGTGTGCCCGTCGGCCCCGCCACCCGGCGGTGGCGCCGTATGAATCCCGCATCCGCATCCGTTGGAGAAAGAATTCCCGTGAGCCCGACCAATCGCACCGTGGTCGTCACCGGTATCGGCGCAACCACACCGCTGGGTGGCGATGTGGCCTCCTTCTGGGAGGCCCTTCTCGCCGGTAAGTCCGGCGTCGGCCCGCTGACCCAGGAGTGGGCGGAGCAGCTGCCGGTGCGCATCGCCGCGCAGATCGCCGTGGAGCCGGGCGAGATCATCCCCCGGCCGCAGGCCCGGAAGCTGGACCGGTCGGCGCAGTTCGCGCTGATCGCGGCTCAGGAGGCCTGGAAGGACGCCGGGTTCACCGCGCGGGCCGGTGAGGACTCGTCCGTGAACCCCGACCGCCTCGGCGCGGTCATCGCCTCCGGCATCGGCGGCGTCACCACCCTGCTCGACCAGTACGACGTGCTCAAGGAGAAGGGCGTACGCCGTGTCTCCCCGCACACCGTGCCGATGCTGATGCCCAACTCCCCGGCGGCGAACGTCGGTATCGAGCTGGGCGCGCGCGCCGGTGTGCACACCCCGGTGTCGGCCTGCGCCTCGGGCGCGGAGGCCATCGGGTACGCCATCGAGATGATCCGCACCGGGCGTGCGGACGTGGTCGTCGCGGGCGGTACGGAGGCGGCGGTCCACCCGCTGCCCATCGCCGCGTTCGGCAACATGATGGCGATGTCCAAGAACAACGACGACCCCGAGGGCGCGTCGCGTCCCTACGACGCGGGCCGTGACGGATTCGTCCTCGGTGAGGGCGCGGGCGTCATCGTGCTGGAGTCCGAGGAGCACGCGAAGGCGCGCGGGGCGCGGATCTACGTGGAGGCGGTGGGCCAGGGCATCTCGGCCGACGCCCACCACATCACCCAGCCGGAGCCCTCCGGCAACGGCATCGCGCACGCCCTGCAGAACCTGCTCGACGGCACCGACCTCAACCCGGCGGAGATCGCGCACGTCAACGCGCACGCGACGTCCACTCCGCAGGGTGACGTGGCCGAGATCAAGGCACTCCGCAAGGTCTTCGGCGACGACGTGGACCACATGGCCATCTCCGCCACGAAGTCCATGACCGGCCATCTCCTCGGCGGTGCCGGTGGCATCGAGTCCGTGGCGTCGATCCTTGCCCTGGTCAACCGTGTGGCCCCGCCGACGATCAACCTGACCTCGCTCGACCCCGAGGTCAACGCCGACATCGTCACCGGTGCCCCCCGTCCCCTCCCCGAGGGCCCCCTCACCGCCCTCAACGACTCCTTCGGCTTCGGCGGTCACAACGTGGTCCTGGCCTTCCGCACGGTCTGACCCCGTCGCCCCAGCAAGCGAAAACGGCCCGGTCCCCCTGGGGGACCGGGCCGTTGCCAATCCCACCCAGCCGCGGGCAGGCGTGCCGCTAGGGGCGGCACGGGTGGGCGCGGCGGCGCCTCCCAGCGAGCGGCGCCCATTGCTCCGCCCGGCCCGCTGCAACGCCGTTCGCGTGCACGTCGTACGTGGCTGGTCGCGCAGTTCCCCGCGCCCCTGAGGGAGTGCACACCAGCCTCGTCACGAGTAACCGTCGGCGCGCACCGGGCGCGTAATCCCCGCGCCCCTCAAGGGAGTCGCAGCGAACCCCCGCCGAAGAGGAGCCCTCAGACCACCTGGTGGAGCCAGCGGACCGGTGCACCCTCGCCCGCGTAGCGGAAGGGCTCGAGCTCGTCGTCCCAGGGCTTGCCCAGCAGCTTGGCGAGGTCGGCCTCAAGATCGCTCTCGCCCGCCCGACTCCGCTGCATGGCGGCCCGAAGCCGGTCCTCGGGAATGAGGATGTCCCCGTGCATACCGGTGACGGCATGGAAGATGCCGAGGTCAGGGGTACAGCTGTACCGCTCCCCCTCGGCGGTGGCACACGGCTCGGCGGTGACTTCGAACCGCAGCAGATGCCAGCCCCGCAGCGCGGAGGCGAGCTTGGACCCGGTCCCGGCCTCCCCCTGCCAGGAGAACTCCGACCGCCAGGTGCCGGGCGCGGCGGGCTGCCGGATCCAGTCGAGGCTGACCCGCGTACCGAGCACCCCGGCGACAGCCCACTCGACGTGCGGGCACAGCGCGCGCGGCGCGGAGTGCACGTACAGAACTCCACGTGTCGTCACCGGAACCTCCGGGCAGAACAGGACATCTTGCGGACGGGCGGGGCGGCAGTGGCAGGACGGCCGCTACGACGCCGAGGCTACCGTGCGGCGGCGCGCGGAGTGTGACGTACCGTCGGTCGGACGGTACGGAAACCCCGGCCATTCACCCAGGGGGACGCCTGTACGGGGGTGCACCGTTCCCGTGGTGGAAGCGGTGCGGACGAAACGCCCGACGACATGACGAGAGGCGCGGACATGCGAGAGCGGGGCACCCGGCCACGAGCCCGCCTGCTGTGGGCCACGGCCGCGACGGCGCTGCTGACGCTCACGGCCGCCACGGGCTGCGACACGTCCGGCGGCGCCCCCGGCGCGAAACACACCGCCGCGAGCCCCTCCCCCACCCGTTCCGCGCCCCTGTGGAACCCGCACCCGGAATCCATCGCGGCGGTGGGCGATTCGGTGACCCGGGGCTTCGACGCCTGCGCGGTCCTGTCCGACTGCCCCGAGGCGTCGTGGGCGACGGGCAGCGACCCCCGCGTACGGAGTCTGGCCGTACGCCTGCTGGGCCCGCGCGCGGCGGCCGAGCGCGGCTGGAACCACGCGGTGACGGGCGCCCGCGTGGCGGACCTCCCGGCGCAGATCGGCCGGGCGGCGGTCCACTCCCCGGAGCTGGTCACGGTGATGATCGGCGCGAACGACGCGTGCCGTGCGACGGCGTCCTCGATGACGTCGGTCTCCGCGTTCCGCAAGCGCTTCCAGAAGGCGATGACCGTCCTGCGTACGGCCCTGCCGAGGACGCAGGTGTACGTGTCGAGCGTGCCGGACCTGCTGCGGCTCTGGTCGCAGGGGCGGGCGGACCCGCTGGGCAAGGAGGTGTGGAAGCTCGGCATCTGCCCGTCGATGCTGCGGGACGCGGACGACCTGACCGCGTCGGCCGAGGCGCGCCGCGGCCGGGTGGAGAAGCGGGTGGAGGCGTACAACACGGTGCTGCGCGAGGTGTGCGCCCGCGACCGGCGCTGCCGGTTCGACGGGAACGCGGTGTTCGACTACCGCTTCGGCACCGGCCAGCTCAGCCAGTGGGACTGGTTCCACCCCAGCGTTGACGGCCAGTCCCGCCTCGCCGAGATCGCGTACCGCACTGTCACGGCGGACAGCCCGTGACCTAGGGTTCGCACATGAGCGAACTTTTCGGCACACTTTCCGACGGCTCGAAAGTGCACCGCTGGACGCTGGAGCGCGCGGGTGTCCGGGTCCGTGTGCTCACGTACGGCGGGATCGTGCAGTCGCTCGAAGCACCCGACCGGGACGGCCGGGTCGCGGACGTGGTGCTGGGCTTTCCGGAGCTGGACGGCTACGTGCGCCATCCCGAGCCGTATCTCGGCGCTCTGGTCGGCCGGTACGCGAACCGCGTCGCGGGCGGCCGTTTCCCGCTGGTCGACCGGGTGTACGCGCTCGCGCGCAACGCGGGCCCCAACTCCCTGCACGGCGGCGAACGCGGCTTCGACAAGCGGGTGTGGGACGCCGAACCCGTCGAGCACGGCGTCCGCCTCCACCGTGTCAGCCCGCACGGCGAGGAGGGCTTCCCCGGCCGTCTGGACGTCACCGCGACCTACACGCTGCTGGAGTCCGGCGCCCTGCGCGTCGCCTACGCGGCGACGACCGACGCGCCGACGGTCGTGAACCTCACCAACCACTCGTACTGGAACCTCGCGGGCACGGGGACGACCGCCGCCCACCGTCTGCGCCTGTCCGCCTCCCGCTACACCCCGGTGGACGCGAACCTGATCCCGCTCGGCGGCCTGGAGGACGTGACGGGCACGGGGTTCGACTTCCGCGCGGCCCGCGAGCTGGGTACGACGCCCTACGACCACAACTACGTACTGGACGGGGGTGCGGCTCCGGCCGCCGAGCTGTACGACCCCGCCTCGGGCAGGACCCTGACCGTCACCACGTCCGAACCGGGGCTCCAGCTCTACACCGGCGACCACCTGGCCCCGCCGCACGCCCCGCGTTCCGGCGTGGCCCTGGAGACCCAGCACTTCCCGGACTCCCCGAACCACCCGGCGTTCCCGACGACGGAGCTGCGCCCGGGCGAGCGGTACGCGTCCTGGACGACGTACGCCCCGGGGTGGAGAAACTGAGCCCCGGCCCAGCCGTCAGGTCCCGACCGGGGCATCCACCCCGACGCTAACCTCCCCACCCCCATTCCCCACTCCCCCCTACGAACCTTTCACAACACCCGCCCGCCCACCGACCTGGGCGGGGCTGTCCCTCGGATCTCCCCCGCGCCCCCGGGAGCCGCCGTCCGTCACGCCTGGCGGGCAGCAGTACGCCCCGTGGCGTTCCTCTCGCGGTGAGGGGATACTTCCCGCGGCTCGACCCCCCGGTACCCCACGGCGATGGAGGACTCAGGATGGCGACGGCGCGGATGAGGACGGCGGTAGCGGTGGCGGGGACGGTGCTGATGGGCGGAGTGGTGGGTCAGGGCGGGACGGCGAGTGCGGAGCCGGGGCCGGCGGCTGCCGTGGGCACGGTGGAGGAGCAGCGGCTGGAGCAGGCGGCGCCGCAGGAGATCCTGAGGCGCTCGGGGTTCGACGGGGTCGCGGGGGACTTCGCGGCAGCGCTCGGCGGGACGCGCTCGTACGCCCAGGCACAGCGCGTGGTGAGCCGGGAGGGAACCGCACTCTGGCGCCGTGCGGTGGACAGGGTGCAGGGACGCGGCCCGGCGGGCGGCGACCTGAGCCGGGACGACGACCGGCCGTTGTACTGGGCGCGGCTGGGGATGACGAGGGAAGTGCGCACCTGGGAGGCCGAGTTCGCGCTCAGTGAGGATCAACGGAGCGAGCTGCTGGCCCAGTTGGATCGGACCTCACGCGGCCAGGCAGACCTCACCTGGCCGACCGCCCACCACGAGGGCCGCATTCTCCTGACCGGCTTCGACCCCTTCACCCTGGACAGGGACATCCGCATCTCGAACCCGTCGGGGGCGAGCGCGCTGGCCCTGGACGGCACGGTGGTCCAGACCCCGCACGGTCCGGCCCGGATAGAGACGGCCGTCTTCCCGGTCCGCTGGGCGGACTTCGCGGAGGGGGTCGTGGAGCGGGCCCTGCGGCCGCACCTGCCGAAGCTGGACCTGTTCACGACCGTCAGCCAGGGCAGGATCGGCAGGTTCGACATCGAGCGGACGAACGGCGCGTGGCGTGGCGGCTTCGGGGACAACGACAACGCGTCGTCCACGGGGACGGTACCGGTGACGGACCCGGCGTCGCAGCCGCAGTGGACATCGAGCACGTTGCCGTACAAGGAGATCGTGGCGGCGGGCACCGGCCGCTTCCCGGTGTTCGACCACACGGAGGTGACGGAGATCCCGGCGGGCGGGACCGCGCCGGTGGTGCGGCCGGACGGCCCGACGGCCGGTTCGCGGGCGCGCGCGGGCGGCGGGGGTGACTATCTCTCCAACGAGATCGCGTACCGGGCGACCCTGCTGCGCGACCGTCTCGGCCTGCACGACACCCTGCCCGGTGGGCATGTGCACACGCCGGTGCTGCAGTTCGGCGCGGACAACGCGAACCCGGCGACGGGTACGGTCACCGACCCGGACTTCGTGCGCAACCGGCTGGACATCGTGGCCCAGGTCCGGGCGGTCGTCACGGTCGCGGCGGGAGAGGCGCTGAAGGGGCCGACGGATCGGCGGGAGCGGCGCTGAGCGTCGGGGCCTCCTCCCGGGCCCGGCCCGACTCGCTCTCCTCGCCCAGCAGTTCACGGGCGAGGAGGGTCGCGCCCGCGACCGCGCCCGGCATCAGGAACACCGCGACGAAGGGGACGAGGAAGGCGAGGCCGAGGGGGACGCCGTAGCCCCAGACCAGCAGCTTGCGGGAGCGCAACAGGCGCAGCCGGTCGCGGAGTTGGATACCCCGGCGCTGGAGGGCGACGGCGGCGAGTTCCTCGGTGAGGAAGAAGCCGGTGACGAAGAAGCCGAGGACGGGTACGACGGTCTGACCGACGACGGGGAGGAACCCGGCGGCGAAGAGGAGGATGCCCCAGAGGGCGGCGCGGACCAGGATGCGCAGGCTGTCGCGGGCGGAGATCCAGAGGTCGCGCCAGAACGGCAGACCGGATTCGGGGGCGGTGCCCTCGGGCGAGACGTCGGCGTCCACCTTCTCGGAGAGCGCCTCGTAGAAGGGCTGGCCGACGAGGAGGGTGACGGCGGTGAAGGTGAGGACGGCCAGCAGCAGGCCGAGCGCGAAGAGCAGGGCGGTGAGCAGGCCCCGGAAGAGGCCCTGCCAGGGGGAGGACCAGTCGTCGGCGAACGGGGTGGCCCAGGAGATCGCGTCCGTGCCCCATATCGCCAGCGCGGTCAGCGCCGCCGCGTAGAGGACGAGGGTGATCAGGCCGGGCAGCAGGCCGAAGCCGTACTGCTTGCCGTGCCGGGCCACCCAGCGCTGGCCGTTGAGGAGATGACCGAAACCCGCCCCGAGATCACGCATGGCCAAGACTTTACCGGCGGTTCACGACGGTCCGGCCCGTGCGCGCACCGACCCGTACGGCACCCTCACGCGTCCGGCACACGCACGCCCGCGCGTCCGGCGCGCGCCGGGCTCACGCGTCCAGCATCCGCCGCAGCAGGTCCCGCAGGGTGCGCCGCTCGTCCGCCGAGAGTCCCGCGAGGGGTTCGCGGGCGAAGCGGAGGCCGTCGCGGAGGTCTCCGGCGACCCGGCCGCCCTCCTCCGTGACGGCGGCGAGCTTGACCCGCCGGTCGTCGGGGTCCGGGCGGCGCTCGACCAGGCCGCGCGTCTCCAGCCGGTCCACGATGCCGGTCACGTTCGACGGTTCGCAGCGCAGCCGCTGTGCCAGCTTCCGCATCGGGAGCGGTTCGAGGGACAGCAGGCCGAGCAGGCGGGCCTGGGCACCGGTGAGGGTGTGCGCGGCGGCGGCCTCCTCGTAGTCCGCGTGGTACCGGGCCACCACCTCGGCGATCAGCTGGACGACATCGAGGGTCAGCTCGTCCGGACGGGGGTTCTGGGGCGTGGCCATGCCGACAGCGTACCCCGATTACTTGACAGCATGAAATATTCAGGTGCACGGTTGTTTAAGGAAGTGAAGTAACTGAAGTGACCGAAGCACACGAGAGGCGCGTCATGATCAACCGCGAGTGGCACCTGCTGAGCCGTCCGGTCGGCTGGCCGAAGCCGGAGGACTTCGCCCTGGTGGAGACGGAGGTTCCGGCGCCGGGGCCGGGGCAGGTGCTGGTCCGCAACAAGTACCTCTCCGTGGACCCGTACATGCGCGGCCGGATGAGCGCGGCGAAGTCGTACGCGGCGCCGTTCGAGCTGGGGAAGGTCATGCAGGGGGGTGCGGTGGGCGAGGTCGTCGCCTCCGAGGCGGAGGGGATCTCCGTCGGGGACCACGTCCTGCACTTCCTCGGCTGGCGGGAGTACGGCGTCCTCGACGCGGAGCAGGCCGTGAAGGTGGACGCGGACGCGGCTCCCCTCTCGACCTACCTCGGTGTCCTCGGTATGACCGGCCTCACCGCCTACGCCGGGCTGCTGCGGACCGCGTCCCTCAAGGAGGGGGACGTCGTCTTCGTCTCCGGCGCGGCCGGGGCGGTCGGCAGTCAGGTCGGGCAGCTCGCCCGGCTCAAGGGTGCCTCCCGCGTGATCGGCTCCGCCGGGTCGGCCGAGAAGGTGCGGCTGCTGGTGGAGGAGTACGGGTTCGACGCGGCCTTCAATTACAAGGACGGGCCGGTGAGCCAGCAGCTGCGTGCCGCCGCGCCGGACGGGATCGACGTCTACTTCGACAATGTCGGCGGTGATCACCTCGAAGCCGCGATCGGGTCCCTGAACCTCCACGGCCGGATCGCCGTCTGCGGCATGATCTCCGTCTACAACAACACCGAGCCCGCTCCCGGTCCGCGCAACCTCGCCCGGCTCATCCAGACGCGCGGCCGCATCGAGGGCTTCCTCGTCGGCGACCACTACGACCTTCAGCCCCAGTTCGTCGCCGAAGTGGCCCCCTGGGTCGCCTCGGGTGCCCTCAAGTACCGGGAAACCTTCGAGGACGGCATCGAAAACACGGTCCCCGCCTTCCTGGGCGTCCTCCAGGGCGCGAACACGGGCAAGATGCTGGTCCGCCTCTAGCTTTGGAGTCCGTCGGGGCTGGCGGCGCAGGTGGACTTTGCCCCAGCGGGCGGTGCCGGGAGGCCCTTCCACCGGAAGGGCCTCCCGGCGTGTTTCAGTGTGTTCCCTTCATCCGGCCGAACCACGAGGGATCGTCCATCCGCCCCTCGTCCTCGTGCCACTGCGGGGGCCCGGAGACGACGAAGCTTCTCAGTCCGTCACCCAGGACATGGAGGCGGCCCGGAAGGACCTCAAGGCCGTAATCGAGGGCGACTTTCATGCATTCCTCGTCGTCAGCCCGACGAATTACCAAACCCTCGTAATAGGGGCGCAGGACCATGAGGCCGACGTTGCCGAAGTGGATGTCGATACGCGTCTCTGGCGGCATGTCCCTGCTACTGCGGAGCAGAAGCCGGCGGTGCCCCACGGTGTACTGCCACACCTTGAAGTACCTGTCCGAACGGAACACCTCGGAACCGGCCGAGCCCGGAATCACTTCAGCTCCCACTGTTCAGAGCACCCCAATCGGGCTCAGGGATGTGCACTACCTTGCCCTCTTTGCTGTAGAACGTAATGTTGCGCCACTCGAAATTCTCCAACTGGGTCTGAAATCCAATCTGCCCCATTTCCCATTGAGTGGCCGCCCAGTCGCCTGAGCGCCAAGCCCTGTAAGCGAGCTCATACTGTTCGGCCGGGGTTTCCCAGTTCGTGCAGCTTCCCGGAAGGCTGGTTGAGGGCGTTCTGTGCGAAGGTGTACATGCCCGGGCCGCCCAGCCTGAGCGCGTCGGCCATCAGGCACTGGTCGAAGCGGAGTTGCTCGTCCGCGGTGTCCTCGTACCAGTCGTCCGGCCGCTCGCTCGCGTGAGCCCCGGCCAGGCGCGTGGCGAGTTCGGGCGGAACGGCCAACGTGGCTACCGCTGCCAGAACAGCGGCGAGCGGAACGAAGACGCCGAACCGTCTGCGTCTGCCAGGCCCTGATCTTGAGAACATGGATGATCTGGAACGCAAGGGTCCCCCTCGGTCACATGACGACCGGCCGAGGCAGGCCCCCGCTCACGGATACAGCAATGCGGCCGGCCGCTCTCGCGGCGCGGCGGCAGAACCCCTCCCCCGTGAACGGCCACGCTCCCCCGGCCGCTGAAAGATGCGCGCTCGCACGGCGGGACTGGTCATGGTCCCGAGGAGCGCCGGGCGATCGTACGTGAACCGAACATGCTTCCGTAGATCCATTTGCCGCGCGCGGCGAGCACGTTGGCGGGAACGCGACGATCGGCGAAACGGCTCGTCAGACGGACGAAGCCCAACCGGCAAGTTTTTTCTGTGCACTTGCTGTGTGCGTGCTCTGCGCATGCCTCTGCGGGTGACGCAGCGCCGGTTCCACTATGGCTTGATCACGACCCCGGGAGCTTTCCTGGTCAAAACGGTCGGACCCGGTCTCGACCGCTCACGTGCACCACCACAGCACCTGGGTGCAGCTCTTCGTGGGAGTTGGCCTGGTGGGAGGTGGGGACGGTGGGGCGGAGCTGGGGGGCGGTGGAGGGGGTGTGGTGGAGGGGCCGCCCGCGGGCGGGGGCGGGGCCTGGTCCCGGGTGGGGGTGGAGCCGGTCACGGGGGTGGACGGAGTGGCCGTGTCCGAGGGGGAGTCGGAGGCGGAGGGGGAGGTCGAGACCGAGGGGGACGCGGACTTGGAGGGCGTGACGGAGGGACCGCCGGAGGCGGGCGCGTCGGCCGGAGTCACCGTCGCCGGGTCCGTCACCCCGCCGGAGTCCACCGGCGCCTGCGAGGCGGTGGCCGGTTTCTGGTCGGAGAACAGCGGCGCGTCCGTGCCGAGTTCGGCGAGACTCAGCCCACCCCCGGCAAGGACGAACGCACCGGCCACGAGGAGGACCCGCCGACGACGACGCCGGTGCGCGGCGGCCTTGCGGTCGCGCCGCCCGTCACCGGCGTCCTCGGACATCTCGTCCTGAGGATCGTCGGGAACGGCAGCCGCCACCTCCGCGGCCTCTTCGGGCGCGGTGGGCGGATGGGCCGGGGCGCCGCAGCCGGGACAGGCCAGGGCGCCGTTGAGGTGCCGTTGGCACGGGTGGCAGAAGTCCATGACGCCGGAAGAGTAGATTCCCGGCGCGCCCGCTTCCTAGGCGCACATGTGAAGATTCGGTGCGGGAGTGAGTGAGTACCGGAACGCGGTGGCGGAACTGTCACCGCTTCACCCCATTGGTACCCCCACCAGCACGGCACCGGACCCATACATGCCCCACCCCTCCCCCACGCACACGTGAACCACCTCACACAGCACACGAGTTGAACACCACCGCGTGCGCCCGCGTACACAAGGGCGGCCCGTGCTCCCCCCGCACGGGCCCCCTTACCGGAGGTCCCCTTTGCCTGACAACGTCACCTCGTTGTTCCGCGGCACCGCGACGCACAGCCCCTCGATGGCGGCGCTGGCGCGGGAGAGCGACGGGTCGGGCCCGCTGGACTTCTGCATCCCCTGCAACCCGTACTTCCCGACCCCGGCCATGTTCGCGGACATGGCGGCGCGGCTGCCCGAGATCCTGACGTACTACCCGAGCAGCGCCGACACGGTCACCGCCGAGCTGTGCTCGCTGCTCCAACTCCCGCCGCAGTGCGTGGCGATGGGCAACGGCTCGACCGAACTCATCACCTGGATCGACCACTTGCTGGTCCGCGAGTCCCTCGCTGTCCCCGTCCCCACCTTCGGCCGCTGGACCGACCAGCCGATGGAGACCGGCAAGCGGGTGGACATGTTCCCGCTCCAGGAGGCGAACGACTTCGCCCTGGACCTGGGCAGATACGCCGAGTTCATCCGGGCGCGCGGCACCCGCGCCGCCGTGCTGTGCAACCCGAACAACCCCGATGGGGGCTACCTCCCCAAGCAGGCCGTCCTCGCGTTCCTGGACGAGATGACCGACCTGGACCTGATCGTGGTGGACGAGTCGTTCCTGGAGTTCGCGGACGCGGAGGCCGATCCGAGCGTGGCCCAGGAGGCGATCCTGCGGCCCAACGTGATCGTGCTGCGCAGCCTCGGCAAGAACTTCGGTCTGCACGGCATCCGCTTCGGCTACCTCGTCGCCAACCCCGCACTGGCGGGCCGCGTCCGCTCGATGCTGCCGAAGTGGAACCTCAACTCCTTTGCCGAGCATGTGGTGTTCATGCTCCGCGACCACGGTACGGAGTATGTGCAGAGCCTGCTCCACGTGCGCCGCGACCGGCTGGAGATGGCGGGCCGCCTCGCCATGCTGCCCGGCCTCACGGTCTACCCCTCCCAGGGCAACTTCCTCTTCGTACGGCTGCCCGTAGGCGCCGAGGGCACCGTCGTCCGTGACCGCATGCTCACCGAACACCGTGTCCTGGTCCGCGAGTGCGGCAACAAGATCGGCTCCTCCAGCCGTTTCCTGAGACTCGTGGTCCGCCCCAGGGCGGACGTGGACCGCCTGGTGTCCGGCATGGAACAGGTCCTCTACGGCACCGGCCAACAGCCTGCCGCCATACCCGAGTTGAGCGCAGGAACCGCCTACAGCGCGGGTACGGCCGCCATCGACCGGCTGATGAACACCACGACCAACGGAGCGGGCATGCGGCAGGCCGCCGCCGCTGCCGGCTCCGTACCGGGGCTCCCCACGGCCCCGGCCGCCGGTATCGGCATGCCACTCCCCGCCGCCGCACCCCCACAAGGCGGCGGCATGCCGATGCCGGCGACCGCTCCCACCCCGCAACCCCTCGCCCCGGCCGCCACGCACGAACCGGCGCCCGTTCCCCCGGCCCCCATGCCCGCCGCGACGCCACCCCAGGTTCCGGCCCAAGTCCCCGTCCAGGCACCCCCGTTGGTTCCCCAGCAGGTCCCGGCCGCCGCCGTGCCGAGCGGGCTCACCCCGCCCGGCGTCCCCGCGCGCGGCGGCCTCACGGCGGCCCAGGTACGCGGGATGACCGCCCCCGCGCCCCCGGCCGCCCCCGCCGCCACCCCCGGCCAGCCGTCCGGTCTGACCCCCGCCCCCGCCACCGGCTGGCCCAACGCGCAGAGCTGGCCCAACGCGGCCGGTACGGCGTAACAGCGGCTGCTTCTAGGCCAGTTCGGGCTTCCGGTGCGCCCGGGTCACCCACGACGGCACGTCCACCTCGGCGCGTACCGTCTTCCCCGGCGACTCCCGGTCCACGACCTCCCACCGGTCCGCCATCGCGTCCACCAGCAGCAGCCCGCGCCCCTTGTCCGCGAGCACCCCCGGCTCCTTCAACTCGTCCGGTCCGGGCGGCCGTTCGGCACACGTGTCACTCACTTCCACGCGTACGGCACCGGGCAGGTACGTCAGCCGTAAGGCGAAGTCCCGGCCGGGACCCGCCCGTGGGTCACCGCGTTGGCGGCCAGTTCCGCGACGATCAGCGCGACCGCCTCGGCGGGCCCACTCGTATACGGAATGCCCCAACTCTCCATCTGGGCCACGGCAAGGCGCCGTGCGAGCCGCGCACCGCGCGGGGTGGAACTGAGCCGCTGGGTGATCGTACGCACGGTCACCGGTGAAGGTGCTGTCATGCGGGCCACTCTGAGGGGCGCACGGAGGAGCGCGCCATACTCGCCCCGTGTACACCGCGGCGGCGTACACAGTCACACACTGGACAGTACGCGTCACCCGGCGTGACCATGTCCCGCATGGGCAGTGGAACCGGCGAGCCGGAATCTTCGGACAGCATGCGGACGTTCGGCGCTGTACTGCAAGCGCTGCGCCAGCATTTCGGATACTCGCGGGACGAGTTCGCCGGTCTCGTCGGCTTCTCCGTCCACACGATCGTCTCGATCGAACTGGGCCGCAGGATGCCCGACAAGGACTTCGTCCTGGCCGCAGATCGAGTCCTGGGCAACATGGGCGTACTCAAGCAGGCGACGATTCACCTGCGGCGGCTTCCGGGGCTGGCTTCGTGGTTTCGCATCTGGGCAGAGCTGGAGCGCGGGGCGATCACGCTCTACACGTACGAGTGCCGGATGATTCCGGGGCTCCTCCAGACAGAGGCGTACGCGCGAACGCTGTTCACAGAGCAACTGCCGCCCCTGGACGACGGCCAGATCGAGGCACAGTGGGAGGCGCGGGCCGACCGTCAGCAACTGCTCCGGGACCAGCCCAACACGGCCTTCGGGTTCATCCTGGAGGAACACCTTCTCCGTCGGCAGACCGGCGGACCCGAGGTGACGCGCGAGCTGATCGACCACATCCTGGAACTCAGCGAACTGCGCCATGTGGAAGTCCAAATCATGGCCACCAAGCAGGAGTCGCACGCCGGACTAAGGGTTGTCCCGTAACTGCTGGTCACGAGTGAGATGATCTTGATGTGGCTGGTGTGATCACGACGTCCGAGCCGTCCTGGATAGGTCCGTTCACTGGGCTGAGCCCTCGGTGCTTCGGCAAGTTGGTGACCGCGGTCCGGCGCGAGCATGCGGCCGATGCGCATCGCGGACGACCGTGGGGCCTCCCGCTGGAGGACCGTCTGTTGCTGGTCGCGGCGTACTGGCGCACGAACTTGACAATGCGCCAGCTTGCACCGCTCTTCGGGGTCTCCAAGTCGGCCGCCGACCGGATCATCGACCATCTCGGGCCGATGCTCGCCCTGCAGCCGCGCAAACGGTTCCGCAAGGACGCCGTGCTCACCGTCGACGGCACGCTGGTCCCCACCCGGGACCACACGGTGGCCGAGCAGTCGAAGAATTACCGCTACTCCACGGCCCATCAGGTCGTCAAGGATTGTTTGCGCAGGTCAGAAGCTTTGTCCATGAGTTCCGCGACATCTGACACGACGAAGCCGCCCGCCGTCCGGCACCCACGGGGGCCGGACGCCGGGCGGCGCCGATGCGGTCTACTGAGATGCGGTCTACTGAGGGGTGAGGGTGAAGGACTGGGCGGTGCCGCCGGAGCATGTCCATTGCTGGAGGCGGGCGCCGTCGGCGGTGGAGACGTCGGTGACGTCCAGGCACTGGGCGGGGTTGCTGCGGGGTGTCAGGGTGTACGTGCCGCCCGCGCCGGGAACCGGCTTCCACTGCTGGTTGGTGCCGCCGCCGTAGGACCAGAGCTGGATCTTCGCTCCGTTGCCCGCGCCTGCGCCGCCGGTGATGTCCCAGGCGGCGTTGGCCGCGTTGCGGCTGACGACCTTGTAGTAGCCGCTGTCGGTGGGCTGGAACTGCCACTGCTGGTTGGTGCTGCCCGGCACGCAGGACCACTGCTGCACAGCGGCGCCGTTGGCGGTCGAACCAGCCGCGTCGTCGACGCACTTGCCGCTGTTGGCATTGGTGACCGTGTACCACTTCGCCGGGTCGACAGGCCCGGTGCTACCGCCGCCTCCGCCTCCGCCCGTGCCGGCGTCCGGCCAGATGTACGTGCCCACCGTCTTGGCGGGCAGCGTGCTGCTGACCTGCTGGCCGGCGGCCCGCAGCGTGAAGGGCTGGTCGGAGCCCGTCTGGTTGACCACGACGGTCACCAGGCTGCCGTCGGGGTTGAGGAAGGCGACGTTGGTGACATTGCCGCTGTTGCCGTTGTTCGTCTGGACCCGGGTGGCACCGCGTGCGATGAACTTCGAGAACTGGCCGACGATGTAGTACTCGGGCAGCGCCCAGTACGTGTCCGGGTTGCTCGGCGACTGGATGAACATGGTCGGGTCGGGGGCGCCGGACCACTGCTCGGGGCTGCGGTTCTGGTCGAGCATGGTGACCCAGTCCTGGTACATGATCGACTGGTTGCGGAAGTACTGCACGATCCGGTCCGCGCCCGCGGTGCCCCACACGGCGCGCTCGGTCATGGCCACGTCCTTGGACGGGTAGCTCGACTTGACCTGTCCCATGGAGGACGGATCGCCGCCGTAGTCGTGGAAGGCGATGCCGTCGACCGAGTTGAACGCGCTGCTGGGCGAGCCGGGGTTGCCGAGGACACCCGCGGTGTAGGACGGGCCGTCGCCGAAGTTGTGGTCGAAGGCCCAGATCTTGGTCGCCGAGGCGCCGTTGCCGTTCAGCTCGGTGCGCAGCGCGGTGGCGATCCTGCGCTCCTGGTCGGCGGTGAGCGTCATGCCCGGGTAGTCCGGCGGCGAGAACAGCGGTTCGTTCTGCATCGTGACGGCGTACAACGGCAGTCCCTGGCCGGCGTAGGCGGTGACGGCCTTGCGCAGGTACGTGGCGAGCACGGGGATGTTCGAGTCGGGGAGCGAGCCGCCGATCAGGCTGTTGTTGTTCTTCATCCAGGCCGGGGGGCTCCAGACGCTGCCGAACAACAGCAGGTTCGGGTTGATCGCCTTCGCTTCCTTGAGGACCGAGATGATGTTGTAGTCGATGTCCTTCTGGATGGAGAAGCGCGACAGGCTCGGGTCGGCGGCACCGTCGTCGTAGGTGTAGAACTGCCGCGAGGTGAAGTCACTCGAACCCAGCGGGATACGGGCGATGTTGAACCCGGCGCCGTTGACCGGGTCGACGAGCTTGCGCAGTGCCGCGGTACGCGCGGAGGCGCTCATCCGGGACAGGTTGTAGACCGTGGACTCCTCCAGCGAGGAACCGACGCCCAGGACCGACTGGAAACGGGTGGAGGTGTCAGCGGTGATGGTGGCCGTGCCCGAGGCCGTGACCGCGGTGAGGTCGGACTGCCGCGACAACTGGTACCGGGTCGAGGCGAGTCCCGCCGCCGGGTTGGTGAACCAGTTCGCGTTGGACGGGCCGAACCCCGAGGCGGTCGACTCCGAACTGAAGTACACCTGAACGGGAGCGCCGACCGCCTGCGCCGACGGTGCGTTCACTGTGGCCAGGGCAACGGGCGCGAGCAGCGCGCCGACCGCCGTCGCGGTCAGCGCGAGCGTGGCCCGACGGCTGCGCACCACGGGAGCGGCGGTCCGGGAGCGCGGTCGCCGCCAGTGGGGGTGTCTCAGAGGCACGGAAACTCCTGATCGGGTGTGGGATGCCGTCTGCCGCTCGGCGTGAGCCGGTGGTACTCGCCCGTCCGACGCCGGGCGTGCGGTGCGGGCGGTGGATCGAGCAGGGGGTTCCGAAGGCGGGGGGCTGATGCGGCTGCGGTGGACGGTCAGGGGGATGACACATGGGTTTCACAGCTTTTTACAAGCCGTGAATTTAAAGGGGCACTGAGGCACCGTCAACCCTTCTGTCCAGGCGGGCACATCGGGTGTGGTGTCCCTGGGCGGGCCGACGCGCCGTCCCGGGTACGCGTACGTCGGCCAGTCGGCCATCCACGCCCGCACCGCCGACGGATCATCAGCGCCGCCATCGCCGCGGCCCTGGACGCTCCGGAACCAAGCATGGAGTCGATCGCCGAACGCGCGGGGCTGGGGGCTTCGACGGTCTACCGGCACTTCCCCTCCCGCGACGACCTGATGGAGGCGGTCCTGTCGGAACTGATCTCCGCGGTGCGGGAGAACGCGGCACGCGCCGACGACATGGACGACGCAGCCGAAGCGTTCCGATTCGTCTTCGCACAGAGCTGCGTCATGCCCGAGTCGCACGTGCGCGCCTTCGCCGACATCGCCGCAAGCAGCCCCCGGCTCGGCGCCCACGCCCAGCACCTCATCGAGGAGACAGTCAGGCCGGTCACGGAGCGCGCGCTTGAGATCAACCGACTGCGTGATGGCCTGAGCGTCGCGGACGTCGCGGCGCTCGTGCGACTCGTGGACGCCACAGACACGCCGCAACGTCGCCGCCTCGCCACCGATCTCCTCCTCGAAGGGATGCTCCGCTGACGGCTCGCCCCCGATCAGCGTGACGGCTGAAATCCCTGTCGCTCCACAGCACGGAGCACATCCGAGACGAGGGGGCGCATCCGCGCGGCCAATGCCCGGGGTGACGGCAGGAGGACCGCGTCCATCAGATTGAGCGGCGGGGATCGTTTGTCATCGTCATGACTCCGTGCGAGACATCGATCGTCAGAGCGGGAAGATCCTCGTAGCTCATGAGATGGTTTCCTGTCGCGTCTGGTCCGAGGTCGAACTGGGCCTCGAACCAGGCCGCTCACCCGGGCGTTCGCTGGCGCTGGAGCCTGGCGCGGCGCGCCCTCCGGGACGCGCCGCGCCCTCCGGGACAATGTCCGCACCCGCGCCCCCGCATCGGACCGGACCCGGAGGTTCTCCCCTTGGCGCTCACCCGACGTACCTTCAGCGCGCTCGCCGGTTCGGCCGCGCTCGGCCTCGCCCTGGGCGGGAGTGCCGGGCCGGGAGCGTTCTCCGCGTTCGCGGCACATGTCGTACCGACCGGTCCGGCGCCCGCGCCGCCGCGCCGGGACGGGAAGCGGCACACCATCGGGTACGACCGGAACTCGCTGATCGTGGACGGGCGGCGGATGGTCGTCTGGTCGGGCGAGATGCACCCGTTCCGGCTGCCGTCGCCGTCGCTGTGGCGGGACGTCCTCCAGAAGATGCGGGCGCACGGCTACAACACGGTCAGCATCTACGTGGCGTGGAACTACCACTCCCCCGCGCCCGGCCAGTACGACTTCTCCGGCATCCGGGACCTGGACCTGTTCCTGCGGATGGCGACCGAGACCGGGATCTACGTGATCCTGCGGCCGGGGCCGTACATCAACGCGGAGGTGGACGGCGGCGGCTTCCCCGGCTGGCTGACCGCGACGAAGGGCACCGCGCGCAGCTCGGACCCGACCTATCTGTCCCACGTGGACGAGTGGCTGACGCAGGTCAACCGGATCGTCCGGCGCCACCTCTTCACCCAGGGGCTGGGCACCGTACTGCTCTACCAGATCGAGAACGAGTACGACTCGTTCGTGCGGGAGGCGCGGGGGCGGGACTACATGTCCCACCTGTACAAGAAGGTGCGCGCGGACGGCATCGACGTACCGCTGTTCCACAACGACAAGGGGCGCAACGGGTACTGGACGCCCGGGTCGTTCGACATGGGCGGCGAGGAGGGCGGCTGGCTGTACGGGTTCGACGGGTATCCCTCGCCGTCCCAAGTACCGCCGGACTGGGGGACGTTCGGCAAGGGCGGGGCGACCGGGGGGACGACGGCCTCGCCCGACACCCCTGGTTTCGTACCGGAGTTCGGGGGCGGCTGGTTCGACCCGTGGGGCGGGTCGTGGTTCGACGGCGAGGGGTACGCGGGGTCGCGGCGCACCCGTGACGCGGCGTACGAGCGGCGGTTCTACCTGACCAACCTCGCCAACGGCATCACCCTGCACAACGTCTACATGACGTTCGGCGGCACCTCGTGGGGCTGGCTGCCCGCGCCGGTGGTGTACACGTCGTACGACTACGGGGCGGCCATCGACGAGGGCCGCAACGTCGATCCGGCGAAGATGGCCGCCATGCACCAGATCGGTCATCTGCTCCAGCGCGTGCCGGACTTCGCGCGGCTGGACCGGGCGGCGGACGTGCAGGTGAAGGGGCTGAAGGTCTACCACCTGGTCAACCCGGACACCGGCGCGCATGTGTACGTGGCCCGCAACGACGGGTCGGAGCCGGTGACGGCCGAGGTGCCGACGGAGGGCGGCAAGCTGCGGGTGACCGTGCCCGCGCGGGACGCCCGGCTGCTGACCAGCCACCTCGCCGTGGGCCGCCGCACCCTGAAGTCGGCCACCGCCGCGCCGATGCTGCGGCTGGCCACCGGGCGGCTGGAGATCGCGGCGTTCGCCGGACGGTCCGGGGACATGGCGGAACTGGTGCTGAACTGCCCGGTCGAGCCGAACGTGTGGCGGCTCGACCCGGAGGCGGCGTGGGCGTACGACCGCAACGAGGCGCGGATCAGCGCGCCGCTCGGGCAGGGCGGGCTCTCGCGGGTGCTGGTCCAGGGCGGCGAGACGGACATGCCCCTGCTGCTCCTGCTCGCGGACGACGCGACCTCCCTGCGCCTCTTCCCGTTCGACACCCCGACCGGGTCGGTGCTGGTGTACGGGCCGAAACTGGTGCGGCACGCCGAGGTGCGGGGGTCGGAGGTGCGGCTGACCGGTGACCTCACGGACGCGTCCGAGATCGAGGTGTGGGCGCCGCGCGGGGTGACCGCGCTGGTGTGGAACGGGCAGCGGCAGCAGACCCGGATCACCACCTCGGGCAGTGTCATGACCACCGGGCAGGTCCCGGGCGCGCCGGAGGTTGCGCTGCCCGCGCTGGGCGGGTGGCGGACGCGGACCGAGAACCCGGAGGCGGGGCCCGGCTTCGACGACTCCGGCTGGCGGCGGGCCGACCGGACGACGACGTACAGCACGACCGCCGTCCCCGAAGGCCGTCCGGTGCTCTTCGCGGACGACTACGGGTTCCACTACGGCGATGTCTGGTACCGGGGTTCCTTCGCGGACGCGTCCGGGCTGACCGAGGTCACGCTGCCCTACTCGACGGGTACGCAGGGGCTGCTGATGGCCTGGCTGGACGGGGAGCCGCTGGGCACGCACCGGATGCCGGTGCCCGACAAGGACGTGACCATCCGCAAGGGGAGCTGGGATGCTTCCCCGGCGTTCGGCGTGCCGGAGCGGCTGCGGACGCCGGGGCGGCATGTGCTGTCCGTGCTGGTCCGGCGGATGCAGCACGACCAGGACGGGAAGGCGCTGGACACGCACAAGGTCGCGCGCGGGCTGACGGATGTGCGGTTCGCGGGTGCGGCCGGGGGCGGGCCCTCGGTGGCCTGGCGTATCCAGGGCGCCGCCGGGGCGGACCCGGAGCGGGGGCCCATGAACACGGGGGGCCTCTTCGGTGAGCGCTCCGGCTGGCACCTGCCCGACTTCCGGGACGGCGACTGGGAGCGGGTGTCCTTCCCGCGCTCGGACCGACGCCAGGGCGTCACCTGGTACCGGACCGGCTTCCGCCTCTCCATCCCCTCCGACATCGACGCCTCGGTGGGGCTCCGTCTGACGGACGACCCGTACCGCGCCTACCGCGTCCAGATCTTCCTGAACGGCTGGAACATGGGCCAGTACATCAACAACGTGGGCCCCCAGCACACCTTCGTCCTCCCGAACGGGGTGCTCCGGACCCGTGGCGAGAACACACTCGCGCTGGCCGTGCTGTCGGAGTTCACGTCGGAGTCGGGTCCCGGGGATGTCCAACTGGTGCTGCTGGGGCGGGCGTTGGGTGGAGTGGGGGCGGTGCCGGGCGGCACGCGGTGAGTCTGGACCTCCAGTTGGTGCTGCTGCGGCGCATGGCGGATCACAACCCCGAACTGGTGGACGCCGCCCGCCGCACCCTGGGCGCCTCCGTCGCGGAGATGCGGGAGACGAACCGGCGCTGGCAGGCGATGGTGCGCTCTCCCCGGTCCCGGTCGGCCGCCGCACGGTACCGCTCGGTGCTGGGTGAGCCGGAGTCGGTGCTGCGGCGGCGGCTGGGGGACGTCGAGTGCGAGGCGCGCCGGTGGGCCCTGCCCCTCTGGCCCGGCCTGCGCTTCGAGATCCTGGTGTCGCCCGAGGGTGCCGTCTGGAACGAATGGCTGGTGCGGGCACCGGGAGCGGATGTCCCGGTGCTGCGCACGCTGGAGGACCTGACGCCGTGGTCCTGCACGGTGGAGGAGGCGGCGGCCTTCCCGCCCGCCCGCCCGCTGGAGGGCACCGCCCCCACCCGCTGGGGCCTGGCCTTCACGGCACCCGGCGTGGACGGCGTCCGCCGGGAGGTGGCCGCGGAGTTCACCTGGGGGCTGCTGCAACGGGTGGGGGTCCGGGCGTAGGTCCTTTCGGGGGCGTGCTCAGAGCTTCGCGCGCTTTCGGGGGCGTGCTCAGAGCTTCGCGCGGTAGGCGAGCTGGACGGCGCTGAAGCTCTCCAGGCCCCAGTGGCCGCCCTCGATGCCGACGCCACTGGACTTCCAGCCGGCGAAGGGCTGGTGCGGGGCGAGGGCGACATGGGTGTTGACCCAAGTGTTGCCCGCTTCCAGGCGCCGCGCGACCTCGGCGGCACGGTCGGTGTCGGTGCCCCAGACGGAGGCGCCGAGCCCGTAGGCGGAATTGTTGGCGCGCGCCACGGCCTCGTCCACGCCGTCGAAGCTCATGACGGGCAGCGCCGGTCCGAACTGCTCCTCGTCCACGAGCCGGACGCCGTCGGACACGCCGGTGACGATGGTGGGCTCGTAGAAGAAGCCGCCGCCGGGCACGGCACGGCCGCCGGTGACCGCCGTACCGCCGGACGCGAGGGCCTCGGCGACCAGGTCGGCGACCCGGTCGCGCTGGGCGGCGTTGTTGAGCGGGCCGAGCTCGGAGGCGGGGTCGAAACCGTCCCCGACCTTGGCCGCGCGGGCCCGCTCCGCGAGGGCGTCCACGAGCGCGCCGTGCACCCGCCGGTCGGCGTAGACGCGCTTGGGCGCCACGCACGCCTGCCCGTTGTTGTCGAACGCGGCGGCGAAGAGGCGTTCGGCGGTCCACTCGATGTCCGCGTCCGCCAGCACGACGGCCGCGTCGTTGCCGCCCATCTCCAGCGTCAGCGGGGTGAAGCGGGGCGCGGCGGCCTGCGCGATGGCCCGGCCCGTCGCCGTGGAACCGGTGAAGGTGATCTTGCGGACCAGGGGGTGGCCGGTCACCAGCGGTCCGAGGTGGTCCCGGCCCGTCACGACGTTCAGCACACCGGCCGGGAGCACTCCGGCGAGGATCTCGCCCGCGAGCAGCGTGGACAGCGGGGTGTAGGGGGACGGCTTGAGGACGACCGTGTTGCCCGCCCGGAGGGCCATCGCCAGCTTGGCGACACCGATGTAGACGGGGAAGTTCCACGGGGTGATCGCGGTGACCACGCCGAGCGGGCGCAGTACGGCCTCGGCGTACGCCCGGTCGTCGTCCTGGAGGGTGGTGCGGGGCAGGTCGAGGCCCGCGTAGTAGTCGAGCCACATCCCGGCGCCGAGGACCTCGCCGTGCGCGAGGCGCAGCGGCTTGCCCTGTTCGGAGGTGAGCACGGGGGCGATCCGCTCCGCGGCGGCGGAGAGGGCGGCGGCGGCCTCGCGCAGCGCCGTCCGGCGCGCGGCCTCGTCGGCGGCCCACGCGGGGAACGCGTCGGCCGCCGCGCGGAACGCGAGGTCGATCTGCGCCTCGGACGCCTCGGGCGCGAGGGCAAGGGTCTCGCCGGTCGCGGGGTTGGTCACGGGGAAGCCGCCCGCTCCTTCGTGGGCCTCGCCCCCGATGGTCATCCGGGTGCCGAAGGTGTCGATGGTCGTCATGACGCCGAACCGCCTTTCGTAAGATTCTTCGATCTAAAGACGCTTACACGGTACAGGCGGCCCGGGGTGAATGTATAGGTCTTCAGAATTTAGACTCTTTCACGTACGGTGGACTGCATGGAAGCAACGTCGTCAGCCGCGCCGCCGGTCCCCCCGAGCGCGCACGTGCTCGTGGAGATCGCGAACAGCCGCGCACTGTCGGTCCGTCCCGATCTGCTGGCCACCCCCGCCGAGGCGGTCGCCCTGCTGCGGACCCTCGCGCTCCTGCCGGAGGGCGGCACACCGACGGAAGCCGACCTCGACGAGATCCGGGAGTTCCGGAGCGTGCTCAACCGGCTCCTGGCCGGTGGCGAGGACACCGAGGTCCGGACGACGCTGAACACGCTGGCCCGACGGGTCGCCCTGAACGCGGACTTCACCTCCGAGGAGGCCACGCTGACGGCCGCACCCGGTACCGACCGCCCGCTGGCCCGACTGGTGATCCACCTGTTCCGGACCGTCAGCGACAACACCTGGCCCCGCGTGCGGCTGTGCGCCAACGAGGAGTGCGCCGCCGCCTTCTACGACACGACGCGCAGCCGGACCCAGCGCTGGCACTCGTACACCGACTGCGGCAACAAGAGCAATGTCGCGGCCCACCGCGCCCGCGCACGCGCCGCGAAGACCGGCTGACCCGGCGCTCCCGCGCGCCCCCGTTCCCCTTGAGCCGAGAGGCGATCCCCGTGTCCTCCCTCCCCCCGGAATCCGGCCGGATCGCGGTCCGCGCCTTCGGCGGACCCACCGCGCTGTTCACGTACGGCGGCCTGCGGTTCCTGACCGACCCGACCTTCGACGGCCCCGGCGACCACGGCGGGCCGGGCCGTCCCGTCCTGACCAAGACCACCCCCTCCACCGTCGATCCCGCCACGCTCGGCGCCATCGACGTCGTCCTGCTCTCGCACGACGAGCACGCCGACAACCTCGACACCTCCGGCCGTGCGCTGCTCGGCGAGGTCCCGCTCACCCTCACCACCCCCGACGCCGCCGGGCGGCTGGGCGGACGGCTCGGCGACGCGGTGCGCGGGCTGGCGGACGGGGAGTCCGTCCGGCTCGACCGGCCGGACGGGGGCGCGGTCACCGTGACCGGCGTATCCGCCGTGCACGGTCCCGGCGAGCGGGCCGAGGTCGAGCCGCTCACCGGGCAGGTCGTCGGATTCGTCCTCACCGGCGACGGCCTGCCCACGGTCTACGTCAGCGGCGACAACGCGTCCCTCGACGCGGTACGCGACATCGCCGGGCGGTTCGCGCCCATCGACACCGCGCTGATCTTCGCCGGTGCTCCCCGGTTCCCCGTGCTCTTCGGCAACCGGCCGCTCGTGCTGGACAGCGCCGAGGCCGCCGAGGCGGCACGGGTGCTCGACGCCCGGCGGGTGGTCCCCGTCCACTACGACGGCTGGGCCCACTTCACCGAAGGGCGCGACGACCTCGAACGCGCCTTCACCGCGGCCGGTCTCGCGGACCGCCTGGAGTGGGCGCGCGAGTCCCCCGGAGACTGAGCCGCGCCGCCCGGAGACTGAGCCGCGCCGCCGGGGGGGGGCGGGGCGACAGCCGGGGGCGGGGCGGCAGCCGGGGGCGGGGCGGCTCGTCGTCCCGCTCCCCCGGCCTACGGCCGACGGCTCAGGCCGACGAGGGGAGCAGTGCGCGCAGCCGGGCGTGGGAGACCGCCTCCGTCAGGGAGGCGATGTCGTAGGCGCCGTGGTGGCGGCGGCCGTTGATGAAGAAGGTGGGGGTGCCGGAGACGGTACTGAGGTCGGCGGAGTCGATGTCTTCCGAGATGCGGCGGGCGCCTTCGCGGCGGGTGAGGCTCTGCTTGAACTCCTCGGCATTCAGGCCCAGTTGGTCCGCGTAGGCGATCAGGTCCCTCACGGTCAGGGCGTGCTGGTTGGCGAGGAGCACGTCGTGCATCTCCCAGAACCTGCCCTGCCGGGCCGCCGCTTCGGAGGCTTCGGCGGCGAGCTGGGCGTTGGGGTGGACGTCGGTCAGGGGGGGGTGGCGCCAGACGTAACGGACGTCCGTCTCGTCGCCCAGGAGCTCGCGGACTGCCGGTTCGGCGAGGCCGCAGTAGGGGCACTCGAAGTCGCCGTACTCCACGACCGTGACCAGGGCGTCCGCCGGGCCGCGCACCCGGTCGTGGCGGGGGTCCACCGGGACGGCCAGGTCGGTGAGGGGTTCGGCACCGCCGAGGAGCGCGCGGGCGCGGCGGGCCGGGGGCAGGAGGCGGAGCAGGACGGTGCTGGTCCAGCTGAGGAGGAAGGCGCCCGGAATGGTCGCCAGAATGCCGATGCGGGCGCGGTCGAGGTCGGCGCCCCGGAACGCGATGGACGCGATCAGCAGGGAGACCGTGAAGGCGGCGCCCGCGATCGCGCCGCCCGCCGTGACCGCGCCCCAGCCGACGTTCGGCCGCAGGCGCCCGCCGGACAGTCCGCGTGCCGCCGCCATCGAGACCACGATGCCGATCACCTTGCCCAGCAGACACCCCGCGAGGATGCCGAGGGTGAGGGGTGAGGTGAAGGCGTCCGCGAGGGTCGCGCCGCTCAGTTCGATGCCCGCGTTGGCGAGGGCGAAGACGGGGACGAAGACGTAGCTGACCCAGGGCAGGAACTTCTGCTCCAGGCGTTCGTTCGGGGAGATCGTCTGCGCCAGCCCCTGGATCGCGGTGCGCTGGAGCTCGGGGGTCGGCTGCTCGCGGAAGAGGCGGAACAGTCGGCTCGCCCGCTCCAGGTCCTCGCGCGGGGCGGGGTAGGCGATCATCAGCGCGCCCACCGCGAGCCCGGTCACCACCGGGTCCACCCCGGCCTCGTGCAGGGCGACCCACGCCACCACGGCGGGCACCGCGCACAGCACTCCGCGCCGGACGCCCGCCAGCCGCATCAGCACGATGGCGAGCAGCGCGCCCACCGCGACCAGCAGCGCGGGGACGTGGATCGTGCCGCTGTAGAACACGGCGATCACCACGAGGGAGACGAGGTCGTCCACGACGGAGATCGACAGCATGAACGCCCGCAGCGAGGCGGGCAGCCGCCGCCCCAGCACCGCCAGGATGCCCAGCGCGAACGCGGTGTCGGTGGACATCGCCACACCCCACCCGTGCGCCGCCGCACCCCCCGCGCCCGCCGTGAACGCCAGATAGATCAGCGCCGGGACGACCATGCTGCCCAGTCCGGCGATCACACTGAGCAGCACCCAGCGCCGGTCCCGCAGCTCCCCCATGTCGAACTCGCGGCGCGCCTCCAGCCCGACCACGAAGAAGAACAGGCTCATCAGGCCCGCGTTGATCCACTCGTGGAGTTCGAGGGAGAGCTCGTACGAGCCGAGTCCGACCGTGAACCGGGTCGCCCACACCGTCTCGTAGGAACGCGCGTCCAGGTTCGCCCACAGCAGGGCCGCCGCCACCGCGACGAGCAGCAGGGCGGCGCTGCCGGTCTCGGTCTGGAGGAAGCTCCGCCAGCGCGCCGTGCTCTGCGCGGACAACGCCGCGTCCCGCGCGGACCGCGCGGCACGCCGCGGGGACGGCCCCGCACCGGTGTCACCCGTCCCGCCCGTCCCGTCACCGTTCACCCGGCCGATTATCCGACCGCCGTCCCCACCCGGCACGGCGTGCGCCCACCGGAGCCGGTGCTCCGGTGGGCGCACGCCGTACGTACCTCCCGTACCGCCTACTTGCCGACCGTCAGCAGATCCGCCAGCTCGACACGGGTCAGGAACTCGCGGCGGATGCGGTCCGCCACGTCCGAGACCTCCTCCGAGCCGTCGTTCGCCGGGTCGATGTGCACCCGGTAGGGGCGCTCGCCGTCGGGGAGACCGACGATCCGGGCGATCTCGTCGGAGACCAGGGAGGCGTCGGCACCCTCCGGCGCGAGGGCCGCCAGCTTCTCGGAGACCTGCTCGATGAGGCCCGCGTACCGGGTCTCGTACTCGGCGACGGTCTTCTCGTCCTCCGGGTGCCCGGAGTGCGCGAAGTGGTTGGTGCCACTGGTGAAGGAACCCGGCACCACGATCGACGTCTCCACGCCCCAGCGGGCCAGCTCCGCCGCGTAGCTCACCGCGAGGGAGTCCATCGCGGCCTTGGCGGCGAAGTACGGGGCGAGGTAGGGCGGGGTGCCGCCCTTGACGCTGGTGCTGGAGACCCAGATGACCAGGCCCTTTCCGGCGGCGCGCAGGTGCGGGAGGGCCGCGCGGTTCACCCGCTGGGTGGAGAGGACGTTCACGTCGTACAGCGCGGCGAGCTGTTCGGGGGTGAACGCCTCGGCCGGACCGGTCACCATGTGGCCCGCGTTGTGGATCAGCACGTCGATCCGGCCCTGCTCGGCCAGCACCCGGTCCACCGCCGCGTCCACGGACTGCTGCGAGTTGACGTCCAGCTCCACGGCCCGCAGCTCGACGCCGTGCTCCTGGGCGTACGCCTCGGCCGCCTCGACCTGCGGGGCGTTGCGGGTGTCGGTGTGACGCATACCGGCGTAGACGGTGTTCCCGGCGTCCGCGAGGGCGCGGGCGGTGAGGGCGCCGAATCCGCTGGAGGCTCCGGTGATGACGACGATCTTGCTCATGGCTGAGTCCCGGTCTGTGAGCGTTTCAGAGGGGTGGAGGTGGAGGGAGTGGGGTGCGGGTGCGAGCCCGAGTGCGGGCGCGAGCCCGAGTGCGGGCGCGCGGGGCGGGGCCTGTGATCAGGCGAGGCCACCGTTGGGGAAGACGACCTGGCCGTTGACCCAGCGGCCCGGACCGGCGAGGAAGGCGACGACCTCGGCGATGTCGTCCGGGAGGCCGAGACGCTCCAGCGGGGCGGCCTTGGAGAGCTTCTCGATGGTGGCGTCGTCCTTGCCGTTGAGGAACAGCGGCGTGGCGGTCGGGCCGGGGGCGACGGCGTTGACGGTGATGTCCTTGCCGCGCAGCTCGCGGGCGAGCACCGGGGTCAGCGCCTCGACGGCACCCTTGCTCGCCACGTAGGCGCCGTAGGTCGGGAAGAGCAGCTTGGTCACCGAGGTGGAGAAGTTGATGATCGCGCCGCCGCCGCGCACCCGGCGGGCCGCCTGCTGGGAGACCACGAAGGTGCCGCGCACGTTGGTGCGGAAGACGCGGTCCAGTTCGTCCAGGTCGAGGGTGGCGATCGGGGACAGCGGCATGACGCCCGCCGTGTTCACCACGATGTCCAGGCCGCCGAACTCGCGCTCCACCGCGTCGAACGCCTCCGCCATCGCGTGCTCGTCGGCCACGTCGCCGCCGACGGCTATCGCCCGGCCGCCCGCCGCGCGCACGGCCTCGACGGTCTCCTCGGCACGCGCCTTGTTGCCCGCGTAGTGGACGCCCACGGCCACGCCGTCCTTGGCCAACCGCTCGACGACGGCGCGGCCGATACCGCCGGAACCGCCGGTGACGAGGGCGACACGGGGGGTGTTGGTGCTGGTCATGCTGGTCTCCTAGGGGTGTTGTGCAGAGGTGTTGTGCGAGGGATGTCGTGCGGGGGTGTCGTGCGAGGGGCGCGATGTCTTGAGTTCTGGGGCCCGGGTTCGGAGTCCGGGTTCGGAGTCCGGGTTCGGGTCCGGGTTCGGGGTCCGGCTACTCGCCGGGCTCCGGTTCTCCCGAGTGCGGGATCTGCGTGAGCCACTGGTCCAGCAGGGCCGCCTCGACCGGGGTGAACGGCTCCGGGGTCAGCTCCCCGAGGCTCGCCCGCAGGGTCGTCACGGCCGAGGTGCGGGCATCCCGTACCGCCGAACCGCCGGATTCCGCGCCGGGGGCCTCCACCAGGATCGCCCGGTGGATCGCATCCCGCACCAGGGTGGACACGCCCTGGTCCGGATAGAGCGTGGGGCGGGTGACCAGAGCGAGGGCGATTCCGGTGTTCGCGGCCATCACCATCTGGGTCGCGGGCTGCGGCGGAACCCGCAGCCTCCCCTCGGCCGCGAGGCGGTTCAGCACGTCCCGCAGGATGCGGATCGCCTCCTCCACCGCCTGGGGCACGGTGCGCAGACCCGGCGCGAACATCAGTTTGTACGCGTTGGGATGGGTCAGCGCGAACGCCGTGTGGCTGTCCCAGCCGGACCGGAGGTCCACCACCGGGTCGGCCGACTTCTCCGCCTGCCGCTTGCTCTCCAGGTACTGGTCCCAGATGTGGTCCACGGTCGAGGAGAGCAGGCCCTCCTTGTCACCGAACAGTCGGTACAGCACCGGCTGCTGTATCCCGGCCGCTTCGCACACGGCGCGAGTGGACACGTCGCCGGTCGCGGATTCGTCGAGAAGCCGTGCGGCGACTGAGATTACCGTCGCTCTTGCGTTCATGTAATCGACGATAACAGCATCGGATCGCCGATTACAAGTGCTTGTTAGCGACGATATTTATCGGCGCTACGAGCGGCGGCGTGAGCGGCGGGACGGAGCGGGGACGGACCCGGTGGTTCCGGCACGC
>NZ_JAHRXF010000040.1 GCF_019104725.1 Streptomyces corallincola
CGGTGCGGGCCGGGGGGGGGGGCGGGCGGCGGGCGGGGGCTGTTGCTTGGGGCGGGGCTCTCCGTGGGGTGGGGGAGCGGGGTGCGGCGGTGGGGGAAGGTCATCCGGGCCGAGGTCGGGGGCGGGCGGTGAGCGGGGAAGGGCGGCGCAGCGCCGCTCGGGCTCACTTGGCTCAGCTGGTCGAGATGTTCGGGGACGACGGGTGGCTGCGGGTTCGTACGGTGTCCGAGGGGGATGCGGCGGGGCCGGTCGGGGGCGTCGGCTCCCGTGAGGACCCCGAGCGGCGCTCCGGGGGAGGACCCAAAGGCGAGTAAAGGGGGTGGACCCCTTAGTCTCGTGCTTTGTGAGTATGCGCGCCGGAGGGCTCCTCAGGGACGACGAGGTCGTGCGTGTGCGTGGGCTCGGGAAGACGTATGCGGCGGTGCGGGGTCGGCGGGGAGCGCCCGGTGCGGACGCGGTACGGGCCACCGACGGGGTCGAGCTGGACGTGCGGCGCGGGGAGATCTTCGGGCTGCTCGGGCCCAACGGCGCCGGGAAGTCCACCCTCGTACGGCAGCTCACGGGGCTGCTGCGGCCGGACACCGGCAGTGTGGAGATCCTGGGCCACGACATCGTGCGGCACCCGGAGCGGGCCGCGCGGCTGCTGGCGTACCTCGGGCAGGAATCCTCCGCGCTGGACGAGCTGACCGTGTCGCTGGCCGCCGAGACCACCGGGCGGCTGCGCGGTCTGGACGTACGGCGGGCCCGCGCGGAGCGGGACGCCGTGCTGGACGAACTCGGGCTCACCCCGCTCGCCGGGCGTGCGCTGAAGAAGCTGTCCGGGGGACAGCGGCGGCTGGCGTGTCTCGCCGCCGCGCTGGTCGGTGAGCGTCCGCTGCTGGTGCTGGACGAGCCGACCACCGGGATGGACCCGGTCGCCCGGCGCGCGGTGTGGGCGGCCGTGGACCGGCGGCGCGCCGAGCGCGGGACCACGGTGCTGCTCGTCACCCACAACGTCATCGAGGCCGAGACCGTCCTCGACCGGGTCGCCGTCCTCGACCGGGGCCGGGTCATCGCCTGCGACACGCCCGCCGGACTCAAGGAACGGGTCTCCGGTGAGGTCCGGGTCGAGCTGGTGTGGCGCGAGCACGCCCCGCTGCACGTCCCCGAGGTCGCTGTCCTGCGTGAACGCGCCGTCGAGGCCGGGCGGCGGTGGACGCTGCGGCTCGCCCCCGAGGAGGCGCGGGCCGCCGTCGCCACCGTCACCGGCGGGGCCGCGTTCGCCGCGCTGGACGACTTCACCCTCGCCACGCCGAGCCTGGAGGACGTCTACCTCGCGCTCGGCGGTGCCGCCCGGCAGGGGCTGGTGAAGGCGTGAGCGGGGCGCGCTCGGGGCGCGTATCGTCCCTTGGACGTTCCGGAGTCCCCGGAGTCCCCGGAGTCCCCGGAGTCCCCGGAGTTCCGGTTCCGTCGTTCCGGGGAGTGCCCGTCGCCGGTGAGCCGTACGGGACGGTCGTGAGGAGGAGCAGCTCGACGTGAGTGTCGTACCCGCCGAGGTTCTGACCGGCAGTACGCGGACCGTGCCGGACGCGGTCCGGGGGGCGGCCGAGCTGGCACCGGCCGCGCGGCTGTGGCCGTCGCTGGCCGCCGTGTACCGCGCGCAGCTGTCCCGCGCCCGTGTCTCCCGCATCCCGCTGCTGTTCGTGGCGACCTTCCAGTCCGTCGGCATCGCCGTGATGATGCGCGGGGTCGTGGACAGCGGCAGCAAGGCGCAGTGCGTCGTCGCCGGATCGTCCGTGCTGGTCGTCGCCTACGTCGCGCTCAACCTGCTCTCCCAGTACTTCGGGCAGCTCCGGGCCAGCGGTGGGCTCGACCACTACGCCACCCTGCCGGTGCCGCCCGCCGCCGTGGTGCTCGGGGCCGCCGCCGCGTACGCCTCCTTCACCGTGCCGGGCACCCTCGTCACCGCCGTCTTCGGGTCGGTGCTGTTCGGGCTGCCGCTGACCAATCTCTGGGTGCTGCTGGCCGTCGTACCGCTGGCCGGGGCCGCGCTCGCCGGGGTCGGGGCCGCGTGCGGGCTGCTCGCGCCGCGTCCCGAGCTGGCCACGCTGCTCGGGCAGCTCGGGATGTCCGCCGCGCTGCTGCTGGGGGTGCTGCCGCCGGACCGGATGCCGGGGGTGATCCGGCTGGCCCGTGACCTGCTGCCCTCCACCTACGGCGTCGAGGCGTACGCCCGTACGTTCGCCGCCCATCCGGACTGGGCCGCCGTCCTCGGTGACCTCGGGGTGTGTGCCGGGGTCGGAGTGCTCTCGCTGGCCGTGGCGACCCGTGCGTACCGCCGGGCCGCCGTCCGGTGACGCGGCGCACGGACCGACCTGGCACGATGGCAGGGTGACCGCACCGCTGACTCCGCCGCCGCACGAGAACTCCACGCATCACGCCTGGCAGGCGCCGCCCGCCGGGGCGCCGGACGCGGGGGCGTACGGCGCGTACGACAAGGACGGCCCCGGAATGAGGACCGAGATCCGTGAGGCCGCTGTCGTCACGGTGGCCGTGACGGTGGCCGGGGTGCTGCTGGGGCTGCTGTGGTGGTGGCTCGCTCCGCACGTCCCGCTGGTGGGCGAGCTGTCGGAAGGGACCTGGGCGGTCTACCTCAAGGACAGCGAGGGCGAGCAGGCGGTCGGGGTGGACGGAACGTTCACGCTGCTCTCGCTCGGGTTCGGGGCGCTGAGCGCGGTGCTGGTCTTCCTCGCGCGGAAGGGGGGCGGGGTTCCGCTCGTCGTCGCGCTCGGGGTGGGGGGCGTGCTCGGGGCCGTACTGGCGTGGCGGCTCGGGGTGTGGCTCGGGCCCACCGGGGACGTCATCGCCCATGCCAAGGCCGTCGGCAGGGGGGTCACCTTCCCGGCGCCGCTGAAGCTGGGCGCCAAGGGGGCGTTGCTGGCGTGGCCCTTCGCCGCGCTGCTGGTCCATCTCGGGCTCACCGCGCTGTTCGGGACGCGCGATCCCGAGGAACTGGTCGGCTGACCGCGACTCCGGGGGCTCCCTCCCCCGGAACCCCGTTCCTCCACCCGCCCGCCCGCCGCGACCACGGGCGGGAACCGCGCCCGGTGGGGGCCTACGCCTTGCCCACGCCCGCCACCACCGCCCCCGTGAGCCCCGCCAACTCCCCCGGAGCCAGCTCCACCTCCAGACCCCGCCGCCCGGCGGAGACGCAGATGGTGGGGAACGCGAGGGCGGACTCGTCCAGCACCGTGCGCAGCCGCTTCCGCTGTCCCAGCGGCGAGATGCCGCCGAGGACGTAACCCGTGGTGCGTTCCGCCAGCGCCGGGTCGGCCATCGTGGCGCGTTTGCCGCCGACCGCCGCCGCGAGGGACTTGAGGTCGAGGGAGCCGGAGACGGGGACGACGGCGACGGTGAGAGTGCCGTCCACGTCGGCGACGAGGGTCTTGAAGACGCGGTCGGGGGAGACGCCCATCGCCTCGGCGGCCTCCTCGCCGTAGGAGGGGTGGGCGGGGTCGTGGTCGTAGGAGTGGACGGTGAAGTCCACGCCCGCGGCCGTCAGGGCGACCGTGGCGGGGGTGCCGCCGGACTGCTGCTGTTTCTTCGGCTTCTTCGGCATACGGCGTCAGTTCCGGCTGGTCGGGGTGCGGGTCAGCTCGAAGGCGGGGAGCGAGGGGAGGTTGCGGATGATGGCCGTCTCGGAGCGGAGGAGCCTCAGCTCGTCGCGGAGGCGGGACGCGGTGTCCGGGGCCTGGAGCAGGCGCTGCTTGGTCGGGGTGTCCAGCACCATCGCGGCGGCGACCAGGTACGACACCACCGAGGGGTCGTCGGGGAGTTCCGCCCCCGTGGACAGGGTGCGCTCGCGGGCGCCCGCCAGCCGCTTCTGGTACTGCTGGAACGCCCGCAGCACGCCCTCGGCCAGCGCGCCCGCCTCCTCGCCGGGGTCCTCCGGGAGTTCCTCCAGCTCGGCGGTGAGGAAGGGCCCCGAGGCGTCCACGGAGAGCAGCCTGACCCGTGTCGTACCCGTGGCCAGCACCTCGAACGTGCCGTCCTCGCGTTCACGGATCGTCGCCGCGTCCGCGACGCAGGCCACGCCGTGGAAGGACGCGGCGGGATCGGGGCCGAAGCCCGCCGCCGGGCCCGTGTCGGGGGCGGCCGTGGGGTCGGGCATGCCGGGCGCGCTCGGTGCCACCTCGTGGCCGTCGCGGATCGCCACGACGGCGAACCGGCGCGGTTCGTCCTCGGGGGTCTTCAGCAGGTCGCGCATCATGGCGCGATAACGCTCCTCGAAGATGTTCAGCGGCAGCACGAGGCCGGGGAACAGCGCCGAGTTCAGCGGGAAGAGGGGCAGGCGGACGGTGGTCACGGCGCCCCAGCCTAACGGTCTGCGGCGCCGACCCGGTCGCGGTGCCCGCTTCGCGGTCGCGGGGGCGTCGCGGTGAGGGCCGCGAGGGCCGCCGGGGAGGCCCCGGCGAGCAGCGCGTCGCGCACCCGCAGGAAGTGCCCGAGGGGATCGTCGGAGCAGCGGTCCCAGGGCGCGGAGGTGGCGTACGGGCCGATCAGGGCCAGCTGGTTCACCGCCTCCTCCCGGCGGCCCAGGCGGATCAGCAGGAACACCAGCGCGTTGCGGATCTCCGCCGGGCCCGCCGCCTCCGCCGGGACGAGCGCCGACAGCGCCAGCGCCCGGTCCGCCGCCAGATGCAGCCGGCCGGCGGGTACGTCGGGGCCGCAGCCGTCGGTGAGATAGCCGAGGGCGGCCCGCGCGGGCAGCGCCTGGACGAGGGAGTCGGGCGGGGCGTCCTGCGCGGCCCGGTCGGCGAAGTCGAAGCACTCGGCGTGCGAGCCGTGCCAGAGCGCGGCCAGATAGCGCAGCGCGGCCTCGTGGCAGCCGTAGTGGTGCGGGGCGCGGCGGACGGCCGCCTCCCACAGCTCCTCGAAGTACCGGTGCCCGGCGCGCGAGCCACGCGCGTGGTCCAGCGCGATCCGCCACGGCACCGGATCGAGGCCGTCGGCGCGGGCGGCGGCCGTGATCTGCGGGCTCACCTCGCGCAGCAGTTCGGCGCGGGCCGGGGAGGCCCAGGCGCGGTCCACCGCGAGCTGCGCCTCGACCACACGGGCGCCGGGACCGGCCGGTTCGGCGGCCCGCCACGCCTCGAACCACTCCGGGCGCGACCGGGCGAACGCCGCCAGCCGCCGTACGTACCGGTCGCGGTCGTCCCACGAGTCCGTCCGGCGGGTCGCCTCCAGCAGTGCCGCCGCCGGGCCGAACCCGCCGCCGCCCGCCGCGACCAGCGCGGGGGAGAGACGGTCGTCCGGCGCGTCGAGGACCGCCTCGAACCCGGCCGCGGGGTCGGCGGCGGGACGGGAGGCGGGGCGCGGAGCACGGGGGGCGCGGATGAACGCCGGCAGCAGAGCCATATCGCCGCCCATTGAAAGTCCGCAGGTCGCTCCCGCGCCAGAGGGCCTCACGAAGTTGTGGAAAGTTGTACGAACATCTTCCAAGGGCGGGTAAAGGATGAAGCGCGTGGGGGCGCGGGGTGCCGGAACGGTGAGGGTCGTCTCCGACGGCTTGCCGGGTCGCCCGCTGTGGCGCCGCTGCCCGGCCGCCCAGTGGGTCGCCTGCTCAGTTGTCCGCCCGTCCGGCTGTCGCGCCGCCGCCCGGTTGTCCCTGCCCGCTCACCCGTCCCTCCGGCCCCCCGTTCCCGCTACTCCCGCCGCAGCAGCCGCGTCGCCCCCGTCGCCACCGTCGTCGCCAGCGTCCACCCCAGTACGATCATCGCCGCCGCCAGCCACTGCCAGCCGCCCCGTAACTGCCACTGGCCGACCTGTCCGAGGTCCACGACCGGGAGGAGCAGGTCCAGGGTGAAGAGGGCCGGGTTCCAGGTGCCGTGGCGGTCGGGGCCGATCGGGGGGTGGTCGGCGTGGGTGAAGGCCAGGGTGCCCGCCGCCCAGAGGACCGCCATCCACACCGCGGCCCGGCCCGGCCGGTAGCCGTAGGCCACCGTCCAGTCCTGCACGTACCCCCACAGCTTCCCGGCCGGAGGCAGGGTCTCGCGGCGGCGGCGCTGCTTGGCGAGCAGTACCTCGCGGGCGTCCTCGTCCTCACCCGCGGTCCGCAGCACCGCCGCGAGGCGCTCGTACGGCTCCGGGTGGTACTCGGCGGTGGCCGCCGCGACCCAGTCCAGGCGCCGCACCAGCGGGAACGGGCCGCGCGGCACCAGACTGTCGTAGCCGAAGCCGCCCATCTGGAGCCGACCCGGGCCCGGCCAACTGCCCGCGCGGTCCACGAGGTTGGCGACCCGCCCACCGGAGAGCACCACCCGGCCCCGCTCCAGCCGCTCGCCCAGGAAACGGAGTTCGGGTGTCTGGATGCGGCGCAGGGACAGTTCCTGGTCGTCGGAGAGGTCGAAGCGGGCCCGATCCAGGTCCACCGAGTCCCCGAACCGCCCGTCGTCCAGGCGGACTCCGCCCACGCACTCGAAGCCCCGGATGCGGGTCCCGCGCGCCGGGGTCACCCCGGTCGGGGGTGCGCCGCCGACCCCGGCCGGGGTCAGGTACAGCGTGCGGTTGACGGTCAACTGTGGTGCGTTCAGGGCGAGTCGGCCGTACGGATTGACCAGGCGGGCCCCGCGCAGCGAGAGCGAGCCGCCCACCTGGGCGCCGCGCAGGCTGAGTTCGCCGTGCGACTCCAGCAACTCGGCCTGGAGGTCCTGCCCGACGGTCATCCCGTCCCCCGCGACCGAACGCCCGCTGCGGTCCCGGTGCGCCACCGCCTGGCTCAGCAGCAGATCGGTGCCTATGTGCGCGTCGGTCAGCCGGACCCCGGCGCGGAACCGGCAGCGCGGCAGATGTAGATCGCCCTCGGTGTGCACCCGTGCCGCCTCCAGCCGGGGTATCGAGCAGTCCACCAGGCGCAGGGTGCCGAACCGCGCCTCCGGCAGCAGCACCTGCTCGTCGAACCGGCAGCGGTCCAGCTCCACGTACGGCGCGACCGTGCCGCCCGCCAGGTCCATCCGGCCGGTGATCCGCACCCCGCTCAGCTTCAGCGCCGCGACCCGGCCCGCCAGAGCGGGCGGGCCGTCCAGCAGCAGCCAGCACACGATCCGCGCCCGGACGCTGCGCTCCTCGCCCCAGGGCTCACCCCCGTGCGGGTCGTCCGCCGCCGCGTCCCCGCTGCCGAGGTCGTACACGCTGCCGTTGCGGAACGCCTGCCACATGCCCGCCTCGGCCGCGCTCAGGTCGTCCGGCAGATCTCCGTCCCGGACACTGTCACCCTCGGTCACCACTTCGTCCTCCGTCCCCGTTCTTCCCCGTTCGGTCCCCGCTGCCGCGCCCGCTGTTCCGCCGGGCCCGCGCGCTCCCCGTTCGACCCGTGCTGAACTAGGCTTCTTCAGCGATACGGGCGCCCATCCGGCAGCGTGTGCGCCCCTGACGCCCGTCCTGCCGTTCATGCCCGGCAAGTGACGCTCCGTACACACAAGGTGAAGCGGATCTTCCGAGTTCCGGCCAGGTTGTGTACCACCCCTTGTCCCACGCGTTGACCCGCGTCCCGTATCAGACACTGATACGTGCGGACCGTCCGCGACGGCCGTCTGAGAGAATTGGAACCGTGATCTCCCGAATCGATCTGCGCGGCGACGCCCTCCCCGAAGGCCCCGCCCTGCGCGACCTGCTGCCCCGAGCCGACTTCGACGTCGCGGCCGCCCTGGAGAAGGTGCGCCCGATCTGTGAAGCCGTGCATCATCGGGGCGACGCGGCACTGATCGACTTCGCCGAGAGGTTCGACGGAGTACGGCTGGAAAACGTCCGTGTGCCCGCGCGGGCGCTCACCGAGGCGCTCGACGCGCTCGACCCCGCCGTGCGCGCCGCGCTGGAGGAGTCGATCCGCCGCGCCCGCCTGGTCCACCGCGCCCAGCGCCGCGCCGGTCACACCACACAGGTCGTCCCCGGCGGCACCGTCACCGAGAAGTGGGTGCCGGTCGAGCGGGTCGGGCTGTACGCACCGGGCGGCCGGTCGGTCTACCCGTCCTCCGTGATCATGAACGTGGTCCCGGCGCAGGAGGCCGGGGTCGCCTCGATCGCGCTCGCCTCGCCCCCGCAGGCCGACTTCGGTGGCCTGCCGCACCCGACGATCCTCGCCGCCTGCGCCCTGCTGGGCGTGGACGAGGTGTACGCCGCCGGTGGCGCCACCGCCGTGGCGATGTTCGCCTACGGCACCGAGTCCTGCCCCCCGGCCAACATGGTCACCGGCCCCGGCAACATCTGGGTCGCCGCCGCCAAGCGGTACTTCACCGGGCGGATCGGCATCGACACCGAGGCCGGTCCCACCGAGATCGCCATCCTCGCCGACGACACCGCCGACCCGGCGCACGTCGCCGCCGACCTGATCAGCCAGGCCGAGCACGACCCGCTCGCCGCCGCCGTCCTGGTCACCGACTCCGTGGACCTCGCGGACGCCGTCGAGAAGGAACTCGCGCCCCAGGTCGCCGCCACCAAGCACATCGAGGACCGCGTCCGGCCCGCCCTCGCCGGACGCCAGTCCGCGATCGTCCTGGTGGACGGCGTCGAGGAGGGCCTGCGGGTGGTGGACGCCTACGGCGCCGAACACCTGGAGATCCAGACCGAGCGGGCCGCCGAGATCGCGGACCGGGTGAAGAACGCGGGCGCCGTCTTCGTCGGCCCCTGGGCGCCCGTCTCGCTCGGCGACTACGCGGCCGGTTCCAACCACGTACTGCCCACCGGCGGCTGCGCCTGCCACTCCTCGGGCCTGTCGGTGCAGTCCTTCCTGCGCGGCATCCACATCGTGGACTACGACCGCGACGCGCTGGCCGGGGTGGCGCACCACGTGGTCACGCTTGCGGAGGCGGAGGACCTGCCCGCGCACGGCGCGGCGGTCAGGGCGAGGTTCGGCTGGAAGGTACCCGAGAGCAAGTGAGCGGCGACACCCCCGAGTCCACGACCGGCACCCCGGACCTTCCCGAGGCGTCCGGCCCGGCACGTGCCAAGGACACCCCTGCCGTCCGGGACACCCTCCCCGTCCGCGCCGAGCTGCGCGGCAAGTCCCCGTACGGCGCGCCCCAGTTGGACGTGCCGGTCCGGCTGAACACCAACGAGAACCCCTACCCGCTGCCCGAGGCGCTGGTCGAGCGGATCGCGGAGCGCGTCCGGGAGGCCGCGCGCGGCCTCAACCGCTACCCCGACCGGGACGCCGTCGCCCTCCGCACCGAGCTGGCGAAGTACCTCACCCGCACCGGCGGCCACCCGGTCGCGCCGGAGAACGTCTGGGCGGCCAACGGCTCCAACGAGGTCATCCAGCAGCTCCTCCAGACCTTCGGCGGCCCCGGCCGCAGCGCCATCGGCTTCGAGCCGTCGTACTCCATGCACGCGCTCATCGCGCGCGGCACCGGCACGGACTGGATCTCCGGGCCGCGCGAGCCGGACTTCACCATCGACCTCGCCGCCGCCCGGCGCGCCATCGCCGAGCACCGGCCCGACGTCGTCTTCCTCACCACCCCCAACAACCCCACCGGCAACGCCCTCCCCGCGAGCACCGTCCGCGCGCTGTACGACGCGGCGCAGGCGGCGAAGCCGTCGATGGTCGTCCTGGACGAGGCGTACGTCGAGTTCAGCCACGGCGACTCCCTGCTGCCGCTGCTCGACGGCCGCCCCCATCTGGTGGTCTCCCGGACCATGTCCAAGGCGTTCGGCGCCGCCGGGCTCCGCCTCGGCTACCTCGCCGCGCACCCCGCCGTGGTGGACGCCGTACAGCTCGTACGACTGCCGTACCACCTGTCCGCCGTCACCCAGGCGACCGCGCTGGCCGCCCTGGAGCACACCGGCACCCTGCTCGGCTACGTCGAGCAGCTCAAGGCCGAACGCGACCGGCTGGTCGCGGAACTGCGCGCCACCGGGTACGAGGTCACCGCCTCCGACGCGAACTTCGTGCAGTTCGGGCGCTTCGAGGACGCCCACGACGCCTGGCGCCGCATCCTGGACCGGGGCGTCCTGGTCCGCGACAACGGCGTACCGGGGTGGCTCAGGGTCACCGCCGGGACCCCCGAAGAGAACGACGCGTTCCTCGACGCGGTCCGTGAAGTGAAGAAGGAGCTGTCAGCATGAGCCGCGCAGGGCGCGTGGAGCGCACCACCAAGGAGACCTCGGTCCTCGTCGAGATCGACCTCGACGGCACCGGCCGCACCGACATCGCCACCGGCGTCGGGTTCTACGACCACATGCTCGACCAGCTCGGCCGCCACGGTCTGTTCGACCTGACCGTCAAGACCGACGGCGACCTGCACATCGACACCCACCACACCATCGAGGACACCGCCCTCGCGCTCGGCGCCGCCTTCAAGCAGGCGCTCGGCGACAAGGTGGGCATCTACCGGTTCGGCAACTGCACCGTCCCGCTGGACGAGTCCCTCGCCCAGGTCACCGTGGACCTCTCCGGCCGCCCCTACCTGGTGCACACCGAGCCGGAGAACATGGCGCCGATGATCGGCGAGTACGACACCACGATGACCCGGCACATCCTGGAGTCCTTCGTCGCCCAGGCACAGATCGCGCTGCACGTCCACGTGCCGTACGGGCGCAACGCCCACCACATCGTGGAATGCCAGTTCAAGGCGCTCGCCCGCGCGCTGCGCTACGCCTCCGAGCGCGATCCGCGCGCGGCCGGCATCCTCCCCTCGACGAAGGGCGCGCTGTAAGCATGACCGGTCTCTCGACCCTTTTGATCGTCGTCGGCCTCTTCCTGGTCGGCGGCATCGTCTCCTTCGTGAAGCAGAAGATGCCGGCCAGCCTGATCGTGCTGCTCTCCCTCGGGGCGGGGCTGTGCCTGGTGGCCGGTGTGATGCGGCTGCAGGTGTGGAATTGACCGCCAGGAAGGTCGTCGTCCTCGACTACGGCTTCGGGAACGTCCGCTCCGCCGAGCGCGCCCTCGCGCGGGTGGGCGCGGACGTGGAGATCACGTCCGACTTCGACCGCGCGATGAACGCCGACGGGCTGCTGGTGCCGGGTGTCGGCGCGTTCGCCGCCTGCATGGACGGGCTGCGCGCGGCGCGCGGTGACTGGGTGATCGACCGCAGGCTGTCCGGCGGACGTCCGGTGATGGGCATCTGCGTCGGTATGCAGGTCCTGTTCAGCCGGGGCATCGAGCACGGGGTGGAGGCCGAGGGCCTGGACGAGTGGCCCGGCACCGTCGGCCCGCTGCGCGCCGAGGTGGTGCCGCACATGGGCTGGAACACCGTGGAGGCTCCGGCGGACTCGGAGCTGTTCGCCGGGCTCGACGCCGACGCCCGGTACTACTTCGTGCACTCCTACGCCGTCCACGACTGGACGCTGGAGACGCACAACCCCGTGATGCGGGCGCCGCGGGTCACCTGGTCCACGCACGGCGAGCGGTTCGTGGCCGCCGTGGAGAACGGCGCGCTGTGGGCCACCCAGTTCCACCCCGAGAAGTCCGGCGACGCCGGAGCCCAGCTGCTCACCAACTGGATCGGAACCCTGTAGACCATGTCGAAGCTCGAACTCCTCCCCGCCGTCGATGTCCGGGACGGCCAGGCCGTCCGCCTCGTGCACGGCGAGTCCGGGACCGAGACGTCCTACGGCTCCCCGCTGGAGGCCGCCCTCGCCTGGCAGCGCGCCGGTGCCGAGTGGCTGCACCTGGTCGATCTGGACGCCGCGTTCGGCACCGGGGACAACCGTGAGCTGATCGCGCGGGTCGCCGGGGCGATGGACATCAAGGTCGAGCTGTCCGGCGGCATCCGGGACGATGCCACCCTCGCCGCCGCCCTCGCCACCGGCTGCACCCGCGTCAACCTCGGCACGGCCGCGCTGGAGTCCCCGGAGTGGGTCGCGCGGGTGGTGGCCGAGCACGGCGACAGGATCGCCGTCGGGCTGGACGTGCGCGGCACCACGCTGCGCGGGCGCGGCTGGACACGGGACGGCGGAGACCTCTACGAGACGCTGGAGCGGCTGAACAAGGAGGGCTGCGCGCGGTACGTCGTCACCGACATCGCCAAGGACGGCACCCTCCAGGGCCCCAACCTGGAGCTGCTGCGCACGGTCTGCGCGGCGACCGACCGGCCTGTGGTGGCCTCCGGCGGTGTCTCCTCGCTGGACGACCTGCGCGCCGTCGCGGAACTGGTCCCGCTGGGTGTCGAGGGCTCGATCGTGGGCAAGGCCCTCTATGCGAAGGCATTCACCCTTGAAGAGGCTCTGGAGGCGGTGTCCCGGTGACCGAACTGCGACGAGTGACGTCCGGCGCGCCCTGGGAGGAGCGGTTCGGCTACTCCCGCGCGGTCGAGCTGCCCAACGGTCTGGTGCTGGTCTCCGGCACCACGTCCGTCTCGGACGGCGCGATCGTCGCGGGCGGCCCCTACGAGCAGACGGTCAACGCCTTCAAGGTGGCGCTGTCCGCCCTGGAGGAACTGGGACTCGCGCTGGACGATGTGGTCCGCACCCGTATGTACCTCACCCATGCGCGGGACGTGGAGGATGTGGGCCGGGCACACAAGGATCTCTTCGACACGATCCGTCCCGCCTCCTCGCTGATCATCGTCTCCGGGTTCGTGGACCCGAGCCTGGTCGTCGAGGTCGAGGTGGAGGCGTACCGGAGGTCGTCCGCATGACACTCGCGGTACGGGTCATCCCCTGCCTGGACGTGGACGCCGGGCGGGTCGTCAAGGGCGTCAACTTCCAGAACCTGCGCGACGCGGGCGACCCCGTCGAGATGGCCAAGGTGTACGACGCGGAGGGCGCCGACGAGCTGACCTTCCTGGACATCACCGCCTCCTCCGGCGACCGGGAGACCACCTACGACGTGGTGCGGCGCACCGCCGAACAGGTCTTCATCCCGCTCACCGTGGGCGGCGGCGTCCGCACCGCCGAGGACGTGGACAGGCTGCTGCGGGCGGGCGCCGACAAGGTGGGCGTCAACACCGCCGCCATCGCCCGCCCCGACCTCGTCCGCGAGATCGCGGAACGCTTCGGCCGCCAGGTGCTGGTCCTCTCCGTGGACGCCCGGCGCACCCCGTCCGGCTCCTTCGAGGTCACCACGCACGGCGGACGCCGGGGCACCGGCATCGACGCCGTCGAGTGGGCCCACCGCGCCGCCGAACTGGGCGCCGGTGAGATCCTGCTCAACTCGATGGACGCCGACGGCACCAAGGACGGCTACGACCTGGAGATGATCTCCGCCGTCCGCAAGCACGTCTCCGTCCCCGTCATCGCCTCCGGCGGTGCCGGCACTCCCGCCCACTTCCCCCCGGCCGTCGCCGCCGGCGCCGACGCCGTCCTCGCCGCCTCCGTCTTCCACTTCGGCGACCTCCGCATCACCGACGTGAAGAACACCCTCCGGGAGGCGGGGCATCCGGTGCGGTGAACGCACCATGCCGGAAAGGCAGTTGGGAAAGGAAAGTTGCGCAAGGAATCTTGTGCAACTTTCCTTTCCTTTCTAGCGTGGACGCATGACCGACGAGAAGGACCGCCGGATCACCGACGTCCGCACCCTCAAGGCCCTCGCCCACCCCCTGCGGGCCGACCTGTACCGGCTGCTGCACGTCGAGCGGACGGCAACCGCCTCCCAGCTCGCCGACCACGTGGACGAAGCCGTCTCCCTGGTCAGCTACCACCTGCGCAAACTCGCCGAGCACGGGCTGATCACGGAGGCCGAGCCGCAGACCGGGGACGGGCGGGAGCGCTGGTGGCGGACCGCTTCGGAGGGCCTGCACATCCACGACTCCGACTTCAGGGGTGACCCCACCGGGGCCGCCGCCCACCTCGCCGCGAGCCGCCTGTTCCACGACCAGCGCGCCGACCGCTACCGGCGCTTCCTCGACGAACGCCCCGCATGGGGTCCCGAGTGGACCGCCGCGGCCGGCGACACCGAGTCCTGGATACGGCTCACCTCCGACGAACTCCGCGCGCTCCAGCGGGACATGGAGACTCTGATCCGGTCGTACGCCGAACGGGGCCGCGCCGCCGAGGCCGCGGACGACTCCGCCGGGCGGGAGCACGTCGCCGTGTTCACCTACAGCTTTCCCTTCCGGGTCGGCGAGGGGTCCGCGTGACCGCCCCGACGGACAGCCGGGACAGCGGAGGCGGCCAGAACGGTCAGAACAGCCGGGACGGCCGGGTCGCTCTGCTCGACGCCGCACCCGAACGCCCCGCCCACCGGGACCCGAACGTCCTGCGCTGGCTCGGTGCCTACACCTCGTCCGTACTCGGTGACAACGTCTACTACATCGCCCTGTCCTGGGCCGCCGTACGGGCCGGGACGCCCGCCCAGGCCGGAATCGTCATGACCGTCGGCGCGCTGCCCCGCGCGGTGCTGATGCTGGGCGGGGGAGTGGTCGCGGACCGCTTGGGGCCGCGCCGGGTCGTCATCGGCAGCGACGCCGTGCGCTGCGCTGTCGTGCTCGCCGTCGCCGCGGTGCTGTTCCTGACCGGCCCCCGGCTGTGGACGCTCGCGCTGCTCGCCCTGGTCTTCGGCACCGTGGACGCGGTGTTCCTGCCCGCTGTGGGGGCGCTCCCGGCCCGGATCACCGGCCGGACCCAGCTCGGCCGGGTGCACGGGATGCGCGGGGTGGCCAACCGCTGCGCCGGTGTGGTCGGCGCACCGCTCGGCGGCTTCGCCGTGGCGGCCGGTGGTGCCTCCGCCGCGTTCACCGTCGCCGGGCTGCTCATCGCCGTGTCCGCCCCCCTGCTCGTCTCACTTCGGATGCGCGCGCTGTCCGGCGAGGACACCGCCGCCGAGAGGGCTGCCACGCCCTGGCAGGACCTGCGCGCCGGGCTGCGGCACATCCGGCGGCACCGGGTGCTGGGCCCGCTGATGCTCGCCGTCGCACTCGGCGACCTGGGCTTCGTCGGCCCGCTCAACGTCGGCCTCGCCCTGCTCGCCGACCGGCGGGGCTGGGGCGCCGAGGGCATGGGCTGGGTCCTCGCCGGGTTCGGCGCCGGAGCCGGGCTCGCCTCGCTGCTGCTCGCCGTACGGGGACGGGTGCCGCGCGCCGGACTGGTGACCGGTGCCACGGTCATCGGCGGATCGGTCGCCATCGCCGCACTGGCGCTCGTACCCGGTCTCGCCGCGGCCGTCGCGGTGGCCTTGGCCGTCGGGCTGCTCGCCGGACTCAGCGGCGCCCTCTGCGGGGCGCTCCTTCAGACCCAGACCGCCCCCGCCTATCTGGGACGGGTCACCGCCGTCTCCAGTCTCGTCAGCCTCGGACTCGCGCCGCTGAGCATGCCGTTCACGGCGGGCGCCGCCGACGCCTGGGGTCTCGGGCCGGTCTTCGCCGTCAGTGCCGCTGTCTGCGCCCTCGGCGGGGTGGTGGTTCTGGTGGCGCCGGGGCTGCGCCGGGCCGAACTGCCCGGCTGAGCACGGCACGTCGAATGCTACGAGCCGTGCGGGCCCCGGTGGTCCGAACGGCCGGGCGGGCCGGGAAGGGCACCGGCGCGCCCGGTCACCGCTTCGGCTGGATCAGCTGGATCAGGTTGCCCACCGTGTCGTCCAGGACGGCGGCGAGGACGGGGCCCTGGGGCTGGGGTGGGTGGGTGAAGTGGACGCCGAGGGTGGTGAGGCGGGTGTGTTCGGCGTGCAGGTCGTCCACGGAGAAGACGATGCAGGGGAGACCGGCGTCGTAGAGGGAGGTGCGGTAGGGCTCGGCGATGGGGCCGTCGCCGGGTTCCAGGAGGAGCTGGAGATCCGCCTGGGCGCCCTCGGGGGCGCCGACCGTGACGAACGGGTGGGGGCCGCCCACGTCCATCCGGACCCTGGTCTCGAACCCCAGGACTTCGGTGTAGAAGGTGTGGGCGCGCTCTATGTCGTCCACGAACACACTGGTCATCGCCACCTTGATCATCGCGGCCCCGCGCTCAGAAGCCGAGCTTCTTGGTGTCGCGCAGGGAGGTGATCGCGGGCTCGTCGCCGTCCACGTCCACCGTGGCCGCGTCCTGTCGGCCGAAGGCGAACATCAGCAGCTCCGAGGGCTCACCGGTCACCGTCACCACCGGCGCGCCCTTGTGCGCGACCACCGTCTGCCCGTCCGGGCGGCGCAGCACCAGCCCCGTCGGTACGCCCCGGCCCAGCAGCCGGGCCGAACGCTCCAGGCGGGACCACAGGGCCTCCTGGAACACCGGGTCCAGCTCACGCCGTGTCCAGTCCGGCTGGGCCCGGCGCACGTCCTCGGCGTGGACGTAGAACTCCACGGTGTTCGCGGCCTCGTCCACCTGCTTGAGCTGGAAGGGTGAGAAGCGGGGCGGGCCGGTCCTGATCAGCTGGAGCAGCTCGGTGTACGGCTTGTCGGCGTACTCCGCCGTCACGCGTTCCAGACGCGCGGCGAGCGGCTTGATCATGGCGCCCCCGGCGGCGTCCGGGCGGCGTTCGCGGACCACCACGTGCGCCGCGAGATCGCGGGTGTTCCACCCCGCGCAGAGGGTCGGGGCCTCGGGGCCCGCGGTCTCCAGGAGGTCGGCGAGCAGGAGCCGTTCACGCTGGGCGAAGGTTGACATACCGCCAGCCTAGGGCCTGACCCCCGGCCCCGGCCCGCCGTGTGCCGCCGCCGTGCCGCTCGTGTGCCCGTGTGCCCGCTGCCCGTGTGCCCGCACGCCGCCGTGCCCGTACGCCCGTGATCCCCTGGGCCGGTGTGCCCGTCCGGTCCGATTGTCGGGTCCGGCCTGTGGACAACGTGCCGACGCCGTCGCCGGTGCGCGGCACAATGGCTCCCATGACCAGCACGCCCCCGCCCAGCAGCCTCGATCCCGGGATCGCCGCCCGCCTCAAGCGCGGTGCCGACGGCCTCGTACCCGCCGTCGCCCAGCAGTACGACACCGGTGAGGTGCTGATGCTGGGCTGGATGGACGACGAGGCGCTGCACCGCACCCTCACCACCGGACGCTGCACCTACTGGTCGCGCAGCCGCCGGGAGTACTGGGTGAAGGGCGACACCTCCGGCCACGTCCAGCACGTGAAGTCCGTCGCGCTGGACTGCGACGGCGACACCGTGCTGGTCCGGGTGGACCAGACCGGCGCCGCCTGCCACACCGGGGACCGCACCTGTTTCGACGCCGACGTGCTGCTGACGGACGCCGGTTCCGGCGCCCCGGCCGCGGATCAGTAGGGTCGGCCGACATGGACCTCGACACCTTCCGCAAGCTCGCCGCCGACCGGCGCGTCGTCCCGGTCACGCGCAAGCTCCTCGCCGACGGGGACACCCCGGTCGCGCTCTACCGCAAGCTCGCCGCCGAGCGCACCGGCACCTTCCTGCTGGAGTCCGCCGAGAACGGCCGCTCCTGGTCCCGCTACTCCTTCGTGGGCGTCCGCTCGGCCGCCACCCTCACCGCCCGCGACGGAGAGGCCCACTGGCTCGGCACCCCGCCGGTCGGTGTCCCCGTGGACGGCGACCCGCTCGCCGCGCTGCGCGCCACCCTCCAGACCCTGCACACCCCGCACGCCGAGGACCTGCCCCCCTTCACCGGCGGCATGGTCGGCTACCTCGGCTACGACATCGTGCGCCGCCTGGAGAAGATCGGCCCCGGCGAACGCGACGACCTGAAGCTGCCCGAGCTGACCATGCTGCTCACCAGCGACCTCGCCGTCATGGACCACTGGGAGGGCTCGGTCCTGCTGATCGCCAACGCGATCAACCACAACGACCTCGACACCGGCATGGACGAGGCGTACGCCGACGCGATCGCCCGGCTCGACGCGATGGAGGCCGACCTCTCCCGCCCCGTCGCCCAGCCCCCGGCCGTCCTCCCGCCCTCCGAACTGCCCGCGTACACCGCGCTGTGGGGCGGCCCCGACTTCAAGGCGGCCGTCGAGGACGTCAAGGAACGCATCCGGGCCGGAGAGGCGTTCCAGGTGGTGCCCTCGCAGCGGTTCGAGACCCCGTGCACCGCGAGCGCCCTCGACGTCTACCGGGTGCTGCGCACCACCAACCCCTCGCCGTACATGTACCTCTTCCGGTTCGACGGCTTCGACGTGGTCGGTTCCTCGCCCGAGGCGCTGGTGAAGGTCGAGGAGGGCCGCGCGATGGTCCACCCCATCGCCGGGACCCGGCACCGGGGCGCCACCCCGCGCGAGGACCAGGCGCTCGCCGAGGAACTCCTCGCCGACCCCAAGGAACGCGCCGAGCACCTGATGCTCGTCGATCTGGGGCGCAACGACCTCGGCCGGGTCTGCGAGCCGGGCTCGGTGGAGGTCGTGGACTTCATGTCCGTCGAGCGGTACTCCCACGTGATGCACATCGTCTCCACCGTCACCGGCACCGTCGCGCCCGGCCGTACCGCCTTCGACGTGCTCACCGCCTGCTTCCCGGCGGGCACCCTGTCCGGCGCGCCCAAGCCCCGCGCGATGCGGATCATCGACGAACTGGAGCCGTCCCGGCGCGGCCTGTACGGCGGCTGCGTCGGCTATCTCGACTTCGCCGGGGACTCCGACACCGCCATCGCCATCCGCACCGCGCTGCTCCGCGACGGCACCGCGTACGTGCAGGCCGGGGCCGGGATCGTCGCCGACTCCGACCCGGACGCCGAGGACCAGGAGTGCCGCAACAAGGCGGCGGCGGTGCTGCGCGCCGTGCACACCGCCAACCGCCTCACGACCGCCGGTACGGAACCCCGCGTGACGGACCCGGCGGGGTCGGGGCGATAGTGGAGTACGTGACTGCCGTACCTCACCCCCGTTCCGAAGCCGTTCCCGTCCGGTCCGGCCGCCGGAGTCTCGCGCTCGCGCTGCTCGGCGGCGCGCTCGGCGCGGCCGTGACCCTGCTCGCCACCCGGCAGCGCTGGTCCGCGGGCACCGCGTCGGTGGCCGGTGGCAGCTTCCCGCTGACCGCGCGGGGCAGCGACGTCACCGGCGTCCCGGCGGCGCTGGCCGTCGTGGGCCTCGCCGCGCTGGTCGCGGTGTTCGCCGTCCGCCGCGTCGGCCGCTTCGCGGTCGCCGCCCTGCTCGCGCTCTCCGGCGCGGGCATCGTCGCTGCCGCGCTCGGCGGGGCGCGGGACGGCTCCGCGCTGGACGAGAAGGCCGCGCAGGCCACCGGCGACACCTCGGCCGCCGTCGCCGCCCTCACCCACACCGGCTGGCCGTACGTCGCCGCCGCGGGCGGCCTCCTCATCCTGCTCGCCGGACTCCTCGCCCTGCGCTACGGCCCCCGCTGGCCCGCCATGTCCGGCCGCTACGAGCGCGACGGCACCCCCCGCCCGCGCCGCACGGCCCGCCCGGTGGACCCGGAGCGCCCCGAGGAGATCTGGAAGGCCCTGGACCGGGGCGAGGACCCCACCGGCGCCTGACCCGCCCGGACCCCGCCCCGATGTGGTGAACCAGACGCGACCCCCTCGTCCGGTGCCGGTGGGCGTACGGGACAATGGGGGACGAGCGTCCGGTTCGGACGGCGACCGGGCCCGGCGGCGTACGAGCCGTACGACCCGTGCCAGGACACGTACACAACGACGTACAAGCAACGAGGAGCAAGTCATGGCGGGCAGCAGCCACGGTCACACCCCGGCCGCCTGGACCGGCGTCACCATCGCCTTCATCGGTTTCTGCATCGCGGGCGCCTTCATGGTGATGGCCGAACCCATCGGCTTCTGGGCGGGCATGGTCGTCGTGGTCCTCGGCGGTGTGGTCGGCATGATCATGCGCGCGATGGGTCTCGGCATGCCGAAGACGGCGCACGCCGTGCCGCAGCCGGTCCCGGTCGCCCAGCGCGAGCCGGTGCCCGCCGAGGGCTGATCCCTCCCGGCACCCCCACGGGCGGCCCACTCCCCGGAGGGAGCAGGGCCGCTTCTGTGTGTGCGGGGGCCGCGCGGGCGCTCGGCCCCTGGGCCCCCAGCCCGGCCCCTGTGCGCCACACCCCGGCCCGCATGCGCCCACCCCTATGTGTCCCCGGCAGCGCGCCGCGCGGGTGGGGCGGGCAGAATGCCTGGCGTGAACGCCGACAGCGGCCCGCCCGCGCCCAGCAGCCACCCGGCCCCCGGTGCCGGTGCCTTCGACCCGGCCCACGGTGGTTTCCACCCGGCGCCGGTGCGGGCGCCGGGCGGACTGTGGAGCCGCCTCGCCGTCCCGGCCGGGCTGCTGGCCGCCGTCGCGGGGGCCTTCGCGTACGTCGGCGCCGTGGACCCCGGACAGCCCGGCCACTACCCGGTCTGCCCGCTGTACCGGTTCACCGGGCTGTACTGCCCCGGCTGCGGCGGCCTGCGCAGCGCCCACGCGTTCATCCACGGCGACTTCCTCGCCGCCCTGCGGGACAACGCCGCCGGGGTCGTCGCCTACCTGGCCTTCGCCGTGCTGTGGACCGTATGGATGGTCCGGGCGGCGCGCGGACTGCCGTTCCGGCTGGTGCTCGGACCCCGGCAGATGTACGTGCTCGGCGGGCTGCTGCTGGTCTTCACGGTCGTACGGAACCTGCCGGACGGAGGCTGGCTGCACCCCTGACCGCGCCCCGACCGTGTCCGGACCGTGCCGGGAGCACGCCCCGGCCGTGCGTGCTTTGTCCAGGTTGTGGGACCGGCGCCCGGCGGATGCGGAGCCGGGCGGCGGCTGCGGATACCATCGCAGTGACCAAGGGTTTTCGAAGCGCGCGTTTTCGGGGCCCTAAGGAACGACCGCCCGGAAGGGGGCCGCTCGCGTGAGTGTGCTCGACGAGATCATCGACGGAGTCCGTGCCGACCTCGCGGAGCGGCAGGCACGCGTCAGCCTCGACGAGCTGAAGGAGCGCGCCGCCAAGGCCCCCGCCGCCAAGGACGGGGTCGCCGCCCTCAAGGGCGACGGCGTCAAGGTGATCTGCGAGGTCAAGCGCTCCAGCCCGTCCAAGGGCGCGCTGGCCGCGATCGCGGACCCGGCCGGACTCGCCGCCGACTACGAGGCGGGCGGCGCCGCCGTCATCTCCGTCCTCACCGAGCAGCGCCGCTTCGGCGGCTCGCTGGCCGACCTGGAGGCCGTCCGCGCCCGGGTGGACATCCCGGTGCTGCGCAAGGACTTCATCGTCACGTCGTACCAGCTGTGGGAGGCCCGCGCGTACGGCGCCGACCTCGCGCTGCTGATCGTCGCCGCGCTGGAGCAGCCCGCGCTGGAGTCGCTGATCGAGCGGGCCGTGTCCATCGGGCTGACCCCGCTGGTCGAGGTGCACGACGAGGACGAGGTCGAGCGCGCGGTGGACGCGGGCGCCCGCGTCATCGGCGTCAACGCGCGCAACCTGAAGACGCTGGAGGTGGACCGGGGCACCTTCGAACGGGTCGCCCCCGAGATCCCCGACGACCTGGTCAAGATCGCGGAGTCCGGCGTACGCGGCCCGCACGACCTGATCGCCTACGCCAACGCCGGTGCAGACGCCGTCCTGGTGGGCGAGTCCCTCGTCACCGGCCGCGACCCGAAGGCCGCCGTCTCCGATCTGGTCGCCGCCGGGGAGCACCCCGCGCTGCGCCACGGCCGGGGCTGACCGCCCGCCGGAAGCCGACCGCCATGACCCTCTCGACGACAGTGGACCGGTACGCCCGCCTCGCGCGCGGCTGCCGCCCCCGAGGCTGCCGCGCCCCGGCCCGCCGCATCCACGGCCGCCGCGTCCGCTACGTCATCGGCGACGAACCCGGCCAGGTGAACGGCATGCGATGGCACCGCCCCGAACAGGGGCGCACCAAGCTCTGACATCGAGTGCCGGACCCGCGCGGCACCGCTCCGCCCACCGGGATCTCCCCCGGGGGCGCGGCGAACCGCGCGACCGGCGCCGGCGAACCCGCGCGGGAGACTCCGCCGTCCCCGGTTCCCCCAAGGGGGCCGCGGACGACCGGCCGCGTCCGGCCCGCACCCGATGACCAACAGAGCCTCCCGCCCCCACGGCACCCTGAACCCACCCAGACCCCGTGAGGTACCCGCATGCCCAGCGATTTCTTCATCCCCGACCCGGCGGGCCAAGTCCCCACCCCCCAGGGCTACTTCGGCGCGTTCGGCGGCAAGTTCATCCCGGAGGCCCTGGTCGCCGCCGTGGACGAGGTCGCCGTCGAGTACGACAAGGCCAAGCACGACCCGGAGTTCGCCCGAGAGCTGGAAGACCTCCTGGTCAACTACACCGGCCGCCCCAGCTCCCTCACCGAGGTCCCCCGCTTCGCGGAACACGCCGGAGGCGCCCGCGTCTTCCTCAAGCGCGAGGACCTGAACCACACCGGTTCGCACAAGATCAACAACGTACTGGGCCAGGCGCTGCTGACCAGGCGCATGGGCAAGACCCGCGTCATCGCGGAGACCGGCGCCGGACAGCACGGCGTCGCCACCGCCACCGCGTGCGCCCTGTTCGGCCTGGACTGCACGATCTACATGGGCGAGATCGACACCGAGCGCCAGGCGCTCAACGTGGCCCGGATGCGGATGCTCGGCGCCGAGGTCGTCGCCGTGAAGTCCGGCAGCCGCACCCTGAAGGACGCCATCAACGAGGCGTTCCGCGACTGGGTCGCCAACGTGGACCGTACGCACTACCTGTTCGGCACGGTCGCGGGTCCGCACCCGTTCCCGGCGATGGTCCGCGACTTCCACCGGGTGATCGGCGTCGAGGCCCGCCGCCAGATCCTGGAGCGCGCCGGACGGCTGCCGGACGCGGCCGTGGCCTGCGTGGGCGGCGGTTCCAACGCCATCGGCCTGTTCCACGCGTTCATCCCCGACGACGGTGTCCGCCTGATCGGCTGCGAGCCCGCCGGGCACGGTGTGCACACCGGCGAGCACGCGGCCACCCTGACGGCGGGCGAGCCCGGCATCCTGCACGGCTCGCGGTCGTACGTCCTCCAGGACGACGAGGGCCAGATCACCGAGCCGTACTCCATCTCGGCGGGCCTGGACTACCCGGGCGTCGGCCCCGAGCACGCGTATCTGCGCGACAGCGGGCGCGGCGAGTACCGGGCCGTCACCGACGACCAGGCGATGCGGGCGCTGCGCCTGCTGTCCCGCACCGAGGGCATCATCCCGGCCATCGAGAGCGCGCACGCGCTGGCCGGGGCGCTGGAGGTCGGCCGGGAACTCGGCCCGGACGGGCTGATCGTCGTCAACCTCTCCGGGCGCGGCGACAAGGACATGGACACCGCCGCCCGCTACTTCGGCCTGTACGACACCGACGCCGAGGTGGCCGCCGACGAGACCGACACCGCCGAGATCGAGGAGGACGCCAAGTGAGCGGCAACATCCAGCTTCTGTCCGACACCCTCGCCGCCGCGAAGGCCGAGGGCCGGTCCGCGCTGATCGCCTACCTCCCGGCGGGCTTCCCCACCGTGGACGGCGGCATCGACGCCGTGAAGGCCGTCTTCGACGGCGGCGCCGACGTGGTCGAGGTCGGGCTGCCGCACAGCGACCCGGTCCTCGACGGCCCGGTCATCCAGACCGCCGACGACATCGCGCTGCGCGGCGGCGTCCGTATCGCCGACGTGATGCGCACGGTCCGCGAGGGCCACGCGGCGACCGGCAAGCCGGTGCTCGTCATGACGTACTGGAACCCGATCGACCGGTACGGCGTCGAGCGGTTCACCGCCGAGCTGGCCGAGGCGGGCGGCGCGGGCTGCATCCTGCCCGACCTGCCCGTGCAGGAGTCCGGGCTGTGGCGCGAGCACGCCGAGAAGCACGGCCTGGCCACCGTGTTCGTCGTCGCGCCCAGCAGCCGGGACGCCCGGCTCGCGGAGATCACGGCCGCGGGCAGCGGCTTCGTCTACGCGGCCTCCCTGATGGGTGTCACCGGCACCCGCGCGTCCGTCGGCGCGCAGGCGAAGGAACTCGTGGGGCGCACCCGGAACACCGGCACCCCGCTGCCGGTCTGTGTCGGCCTCGGCGTGTCCGACGCGACGCAGGCCGCCGAGGTGGCCGGATTCGCGGACGGCGTGATCGTCGGCTCGGCGTTCGTCAAGCGGATGCTGGACGCGCCCGACCACGCCACCGGCCTGGCGGCGGTCCGGGAACTGGCCGGGGAACTGGCCCGGGGGGTCCGCGCCCGCACCTGACGGCCGGGGCCCGTTAGGCGACTCCCGCCCGCCCGGCGGCGCGGCGGGCCCGCTCACTCGAACGGGTGGATATCGGACCGGGGAGGCGCACTGCGCCTCCCCGGTTCGTTCTGGGGGTGTGAGCGAGAAGAACCGTGACGGAAAGCGCACCGCACGAGAGCGTATGGCGGTCGAGCGCGAGAAGCAGAAGTCCGCGGACAAGCGGCGCAGGACGCTGGTCGTCGGCGGGAGCGTCGTCTGCGTCCTCGGTCTCGCGGCGGTGATCGGCGTGGTCGCCGCCAACGCCGGAAAGGACAAGGGGACGAGCAGCAAGGCCGGTCCGGTCGTGGCACCCTCCGGCGCCCAGGGCAAGGACGCCCTGGCCATCCCCGTCGGCAAGGACGGCGCGAAGGCCACGCTCACCGTCTGGGAGGACTTCCGCTGCCCGGCCTGCAAGGGCTTCGAGCAGCAGTACCGCCCGACGCTGCACAAACTGGAGGACGCGGGCAAGCTCCGCGTCGAGTACCACCTCGTCCGGCTCATCGACGGCAACCTCGGCGGCACCGGCTCGCTGCGCGCCGCCAACGCCGCCGCCTGCGCCCAGGACGCGGGGAAGTTCCGCGACTACCACGACACGCTGTACGAGAACCAGCCCGAGGAGACCGACGACGCCTACGCGGACAACGCCCGGCTGATCCAGCTCGCCGGGAAGGTGCCCGGCCTGGACACCCCGAAGTTCCGCGCGTGCGTCAACGACGGCACCCACGACAGCTGGGTGAACAAGTCGCAGCAGGCCTTCGCCGGGAGCGGGTTCACCGGCACGCCCTCGGTGATCTTCAACGGCAAGAACATCTACCAGGACCAGACGCTGACCCCGCAGAAGCTGAAGCAGATGGTCGAGCAGGCCGACCAGGGGTAAGAGGGCAAGGAATCCTCGCCGTCCCGTTACGTACCCGTTGCCGGGCCGCCCGTCGTCCGGGCGGCCCGGCACGGTAGCGTCGGACCTGCCATGGAACTTGCCTACATTCCCAGCCCGTCGCGCGGGGTCATCCACCTCGGCCCCATTCCGCTGCGCGGTTACGCGTTCTGCATCATCATCGGCGTCTTCATCGCCGTCTGGCTCGGCAACAAGCGCTGGATCGCGCGGGGCGGCCGCTCCGGCACCGTCGCCGACATCGCGGTCTGGGCCGTACCGTTCGGCCTGGTCGGCGGTCGGCTGTACCACGTGATCACGGACTACGAGCTGTACTTCACGCCGGGCCGCGACTGGGTGGACGCCTTCAAGGTGTGGCAGGGCGGCCTCGGCATCTGGGGCGCCGTCGCGCTCGGTGCCGTCGGCGCCTGGATCGGCGCCCGCCGCCGGGGCGTCCCGCTGCCCGCCTACGCGGACGCCATCGCCCCCGGCATCGCGCTCGCCCAGGCGGCCGGTCGCTGGGGCAACTGGTTCAACCAGGAGCTGTACGGCCGCGAGACGCACCTCCCGTGGGCGCTGCACATCACCTCCTCCGAGGGCGGCCGGGTCCCCGGCTACTACCACCCGACGTTCCTCTACGAGTCGCTGTGGTGCATCGGGGTGGCCTTCCTGGTGATGTGGGCCGACCGCCGCTTCACCCTGGGCCACGGCCGTGCCTTCGCGCTCTACGTCGCGTCGTACTGCGTGGGCCGGGGCTGGATCGAGTACATGCGGGTGGACGACGCCCACCACATCCTGGGCCTGCGCCTCAACGACTGGACCGCGCTGATCGTCTTCCTGCTCGCGGTGTTCTTCTTCGTGCTCTCCGCGAAGAAGCGGCCCGGCCGTGAGGCCGTGGTCGAGCCGGGTGCGGCGGAGGAGCGGGCGGCGGCGGAGGCGCCCGGCACGCCGGACGGGTCCCCGGCGGACACGGCGGACACGGCGGGCGCGGCGGACAAGGCCGGTGCGGCGGGCGACGAGCCCCAGGCCGGGACCGAGGCCGGGAAGCCGGATGCGGCGGACGGCGGGACGAAGCCGGACCCGGCCGCTGCGGCGGCCCAGCCCCCCAAGAGCACCGACAGCACCACCCCCGACCCCTCCGTGCAGAACGGCGCCGGATCGGCCGGCAAGAGCGGCTGACCCGTCACTCCACGGCACATCGCCCACGGCACGCAGCACCCGCCGTACGGCACGAAGGGCGCCCGGATCCGATCCGGGCGCCCTTCGCCGTGTCCGCCCCGCGCCCCGCCCGGTTCAGGGCCGGTGCGCGGCCGACAGGGTCCTGCGGGCCGCCGCCACCACGGCCGCGTCGATGAACCGGCCGTCCGGCAGCGCCTGCGCGCCCTCGGTGAGCGCCGCCGCCTTCACCACCGTCTCCGCCTCCTCGATCTCCGCCGGGGTCGGCAGATACGCCCGCTCGATCACCGGAAGCTGCCGGGGATGGATCGCGGCCCGCCCCAGGAAGCCCAGCGCGCGGCCCCGGGCGCACGACGCGGCGAGCCCGTCCAGGTCGCGGATGTCGGGATGCACCGACTGCGGCGGCGGGGCCAGCCCGGCGGCGCGGGCGGCGACCACCAGCCGGGAGCGCGGCCAGTCCAGACCGGCGTCGTCCCGGACTCCGAGGTCGGCCCGCAGGTCCGCCTCGCCCAGCGAGACACCGCGCAGCGCGGGGTGGGCGGTGGCGATGCGGTAGGCGTGCTCGACGCCGAGCGCGGACTCGATCAGCGCCCACAGCGGCAGCGACTCCCCGGCCGCCCCGGCGGCCCGCGTCACCTGCTCCGGGACGCTCACCTTCGGCAGCCGCAGCCCCGACAGCCCCGGCAGCCCGGCCAGCGCGGCGAGATCGGCGGCGGCCCAGCCGGTGTCCAGCGCGTTGACCCGGACGTGCACGGTGACCGGCTGCGGGTCCGCGAGGCGCTCCACCGTGGCCGCACGGGCGTACTCCTTGCGGTCCGGGGCGACCGCGTCCTCCAGATCGACCACCACCACGTCGGCTCCGGCCGCGAGCGCCCCGGTCACCACCTGCGGGCGGTCACCGGGCACATAGAGCCAGGTCAGCGGGGTGCTCCTCGGATGGGGCGGGGGCAGCGGGGTGCCGGTCACGCGGCGCCCTCCTCGCGCAGGGCGCGCAGCTCGTCCGGGGTCAGGCCCAGCTCGGTCAGCACCGCCTCGGTGTCCGCGCCGTGCCGCCGACCGGTCCAGCGGATCGCGCCGGGGGTGGCGGAGAGCCGGAACAGCACGTTCTGCATGCGGAGCGGGCCCAGTTCCGGGTCGGAGACGGTGGTGACCGTGTCCAGCGCCTGGTACTGCGGGTCGGCCAGCACGTCCCGTACGTCCTGGACCGGGGCGACGGCGGCCTCCGCCTTCTCGAAGGCGGTCAGCACCTCCGCGCGGTCGCGCTCCGCGATCCACGAGCCGACGGCCGCGTCCAGCACGTCGGCGTGGGCCGCGCGGTCGGCGCCGGTGGCGAACCAGGGCTCCTCGATCAGCTCCGGGCGGCCCACCAGCCGCATCACCCGTTCCGCCACCGACTGGGCCGAGGTGGAGACCGCGACCCAGTGGCCGTCGGCGGTGCGGTACGTGTTGCGGGGCGCGTTGTTGGCCGAGCGGTTGCCGGTGCGCTCCTGGACGTGGTGCAGCTGGTCGTACCAGGTGGCGTGCGGGCCGAGCACCGCGAGCATCGGCTCGATGATGGCCATGTCCACGACCTGCCCGGCACCGGTGCGGTCGCGGGCGGCCAGCGCGGTCAGCACGGCGTACGCGGTGGCCAGACCGGTGATGGAGTCGGCGAGACCGAACGGGGGGAGCGTGGGCGGGGACTCCGGCTCGCCGGTGAGGGCGGCGAAGCCGCTCATCGCCTCGGCCAGCGTGCCGAAGCCGGGCCGGTGCGCGTACGGGCCGTGCTGCCCGAAGGCGGTGACCCGCGCGAGCACCAGCCGGGGGTTGACGGCGGACAGCTCGGCCCAGCCCAGGCCCCACTTCTCCAGCGTGCCGGGCCGGAAGTTCTCCACCACCACGTCGGCCGTCGCGGCGAGCCGCAGCAGCGCCGCCCGGCCGCCCGGCTTGGACAGGTCCAGGGTGACGGCCCGCTTGTTGCGGCCGAGCACCTTCCACCACAGCCCGACCCCGTGCTTGGCCGGGCCGTGCCCGCGCGACGGGTCGGGCCGCAGCGGGTGCTCCACCTTGATCACGTCGGCACCGAAGTCCCCGAGCAGGGTGGCCGCCATCGGCCCGGCGAACAGGGTCGCCAGGTCCAGCACGCGCAGCCCGTCGAGCGAGCCGAACCCCGCCGGGGCCCCGCCCGCGCCGTCCGTGCCGACCGCGCCGTCCGCACCGGTCGTGCCGTCGGTCCCGGCCGTGTCGCCGCCGGTCGCCGCGGGGGCGCTCACGCGGTGCACCGGGCCTGGATACCGGCGCGGAACGGCATCGCCGCAGCGACCGTCCCGCCGCGCCGCGGTGCCTTCCGGACGTACGCGACGGGGTCCGTGCTGGTGCTGCCGAGGACGGCGAGGTGGGTCATGGGCGGGTCGCCTCCAGGTGCGTGAGGTGGGCGAGGGCGTCGAAGCCGGTGCCGTCGAAGTCGGCGACCGTGGTGGTGAGCCGGTTCTTCAGCGGGGCCCGCAGATGGTCGGGCAGCGCCTCGGGGTCGCCCGCGAGCAGTCCGGCGACGCTTCCGGCGGTGGCCCCGGCCGAGTCGGTGTCGAAGCCGCCCGCCACGGCCCGGCCGACGGAACCGGTGAAGTCGCCGTCCGCGTGGGTCAGGGCGGCGGCGATCAGCGCGGTGTTGGGAATGGCGTGCACCCAGTGGTGGCCGGGCCCGTACACGGCGTGCAGTTCGTCCACGACGGTGTCGAAGTCGGCGTGCGCACCGGCCAGCCGGACGGCGTGATCGACGGCGAGGCCCAGCCGGGAGCGGGGCGGGACGACCGCGCGGCCGGTGCGCAGACAGGCGTGCACGTCCCGTTCGCCACCGGCCGCCGCCGCGAGCACGGCGGCGGTGAACATGGCCGCGTAGACGCCGTTCGCGGTGTGCGTGAGCACCGCGTCCCGGTGGGCCTGCGCGGCGGCCGCGGCCGGGTCGCCGGGGTGGGTCCAGCCGTGCACGTCGGCCCGGATCAGGGCGCCGATCCACTCGCGGAACGGGTTGCGGTGCCGGGCGGTGTGCGGGGGCTCCACCCCGGAGAGCAGGTTGCGCAGGGCGACGCGCTCGGCGGTGAAGGCGCGGCCGGGGGAGAGTTCGTCCAGCCAGAGCCGGGCGACGTCGAGGGTGCTGAACTCGTGGCCGTGGCGCCGGAGCAGCAGCAGGTTCAGCAGGGGGTAGTCGAGGTCGTCGTCGTGGGGCATGCCGTCGATGTTCTCGGCGAGCGAGGTCCCGGCCGAGCGGCGGTTCCAGGGGTACCGGGCGAGGAGCCCGGCGGGGACACCGCGCGCGGTGAAGTAGGCGGTGGGCGGCCAGTTGCCGGTGGCGCGGGCCAGGGAGCGGACGCCGTCCAGCGGGAGTTTCTCGACCGGTTTGCCGAGCAGGCAGCCGATGGCGCGGCCCAGCCAGGCGGCCTCCAGGGCGCGGACGGCGTCGTCGGCGGGGAGGGGCGACGCCGGGGCGGGCGGGCGGGGCCAGTCGGGGCAGCGGGCGCGGATCGCGCCGAGGTCGGTGGGTTCCTCGTCGGCCAGCACGCTGGGCAGGTCGGCCAGTTCGTCGAGCAGGTCCTCGGCCAGCAGCCGCAGATAGCGCGAGGCGCGTTCGGGGGAGGCACCGGCGCGCGGGGGCGCGTCCAGGCCCCCGGCCGCGCGCCAGCGCGCCTCGATACGGGACGGTTCGCGCCCGTCGAGCCGGGCCTGCCGGATCTCGTGCCCGACGAGGTCCTCGGGCTGCACCCAGGTCAGCCGCAGCACGGCACGCCTCCCGTGGCGGCGGGGGCGGTGGCGTCCGCGCGCGGGTCCAGGCGGGCGAAGGCGTCCTCGTGGGTACGGCGGCGGGCGGTGTCCCGCGCGAACACCTCCCGCGCGACGGCGGCGAGTGTACGGGCCGGTGCCTCCAGGTCCAGGCGGCTGGCCTCCGCCACGGCCGTCGTCCACTCCTCGGGCGGCGGGGAGCCGAGGGCGCCCGCGAGCGCTCCGGCCATCGTGGCGATGGAGTCGCAGTCGCGGCCGTAGTTGACCGAGCCGAGCACCGCCTGCCGGTAGTCGCCGCCCGCGACCAGCAACATGCCGAGCGCCACGGGGAGTTCCTCGATGGAGTGCAGCCGCGAGGGGCGCCGGGCACCGAGCGAGGGCGCCCGGTAGTCGGGGCCGACCGTGTCGTACGGCGCGACCGCCTCCCGCAGCGGGACCAGCGCCGACTCCACGTCGTCGTACCGTACGGCCGTCTCGCAGACCCGCTCCACGGCCGTGCGGGTGCCGTCCTTGGCGAGGGCCAGACAGGCGGCGACCACGGACTCCGGGGTGGCGCCGGGGGTGGCGGCGGCGGCCACGGCGGCGGCGAAGACCCCGGCGGCCTCGCGGCCGTACGACGACTGGTGCGCGCCGGAGACGTCCAGGGCCTCGGCGTACGCGCCCGCCGGGTTGCCCGCGTTGACCAGGCCGACCGGAGCCATGTACATCGCGGCGCCGCAGTTCACGATGTTGCCGCTGCCCGCCTCCCTCGGGTCCACGTGGCCGTACGCCAGGCGGGCCACCAGCCACTTCTCGGCGAGGAAGATCCGCTGGAGCGGCAGCGCCTCCGCCTCCAGCTCGGGAATCCAGCGCGGCTCGGTCATCAGGTCGGGCACGAGGTGGTCCGCCACGGCGTACGCGTCCAGGTGGTCGCGGACCCGGGCGTAGACGCGGACCAGGGCGTGGGTCATCAGGGTGTCGTCGGTGACGTGTCCGTCACCCTTGTGGTACGGCGCGATCGGGCGGGCGGTGCGCCAGTCGTCGCCGTGCCAGGGGCCGACGATGCCGTGCACCCGGCCGCCGTGGCGTGCGGCGATCTGCTCGGGGGACCAGCCCTCGACCGGGCCGCCGAGGGCGTCTCCGACGGCGGCACCGGCCAGGGCGGCGGCGAAGCGGGCGTCGAGACCCGGCTCAGGGGAGGCCCAGCCGCGTGTTGTTTCGGGCGTCATGTCCGGATCATCCTCCAGTGCGGGGCGGTCGGGCGGCTTCCAGCAGTGCGGCGAGTTCGACCAGATCGGTGCCGGTCAGGCGGGGGAGCGCGCAGCCCGGCAGCACCCGGCAGGCGTCCCGCCACGGCCCGGGTACGGCGTCGGCGCCGCCGAGGGCGCCGGTCAGCGCGCCGGTGAGCGCGGGTGCGGAGTCCGCGATCCGGGACAGGCACACGGCCGCCGGGACCGCCTCCGCGATCCGGCCGCGTGCGGCGGTGGCCAGGGCGAGGGCCACGGGTACCGTCTCGGCGGCGGCCACGCCGTAGCTGTAGACGTGGTCCACGATGCCGTGCTCCAGCGCGGGGACCAGGGCGAACGCCGACTCCGCCGACTCCGCGAGGGCCAGCGCGTGGCGGGTGTTGCGGCCGATCTCGGTGTGCGCCGGGAGTTCCGCGAGGGCCGCCGTGACGCAGGTGTCCGTCTCCATCCCGGCCAGGGCGAGGCTGAGTGCCGCCGCCATCGCGCGGGCACCGAGGACGCCGTCGCCGTCCTGGGTGTAGCGGGCGTCGAACTCCGCGAGTCCGGCGGCCTGTTCGGGGTCGCCGGGGTGGGCCGCCGCGAGGACGCAGGCGCGGACGCAGGCGGCGTCGTCGAAGTGGTGCGGGTTGTCGTGGCCGGTGGCGGGCGGGCGCAGTCCCGCGGCGAGGTTGCCGAGGCCGCTGCGGACCGAGATCCGGGCGCGCAGCGGCAGTACGGCGGACTCGATCTCCGGGGCGCGGGCCGCGGCGGCGGCGATCTCGGCGGCGAGGGTGGTCCACGTCAGGTCGATGGCCGCGCGCAGGCGGCGGTCGTGATTCTCGCCCGCGAAGGGGGTCCCGGCCAGCAGGACGGCCTCCGCGGTGAACGCCGCCCACTCCGCGTCGTCGGAGGGGCCCAGGCGGAGCGGTGCGGGGCACTGGTTCAGGGCCACCGGCACGGGGAGTGTCGTCGTCGCGTTCTCCTCCGCGAAGGTGTCCAGCTCCCTGGTGAGTCGCCGTGTCCAGTCCGGCAGCCTGGCCGCGCGGTGCCGGGCGGCGGGCCACCCCGCGGCGTCCCCGGCCGCCAGCCCCAGCAGCATCCCCTCGGTCCTGCGCCGCCTCATCGCGTCCGCTCGCCGTCCGGCCGCACGGCCCCTGCCCACCCGTTGTCCGGCACCGTCGGCCGGACGGTCCGCGCCGCCCCTGCCTGAGCGGCGCCTTCCTCGCACTCCCCGCCCGGAGCTGTCGGCCGGGCGCCCCGCCCCACCAGCAGATCCGCCACCTCGACCACATGCCGCCCCCCGACGCACCGCAGGCAGCTCCCCCGGGCCGGGCCGATGGCCGCGCCCCACTCCGCCGGGATCGCGCCGACACCCCCGGTGGCCCCCGCCAGCGCTCCCGCCACCGCCGCCGTCGTGTCCGCGTCGCGCCCCATGTTGACCGCCGTGAGGACGGCCGGGCGGAACTCCCCGTCGGCTGAGGCGTAGGCGGCGAAGGCGAGGGCGACGGCTTCGGGGGCGAGGTCGGTCCAGGGGTAGCCGGGGACGACGACGGTGGAGCGGATGGCGCGTTCGCCGAGGTGGGCGACGGCGACGGCACGGCGCAGGGAACGGGCGGTCCAGGAGTCCTCGGGGATCACGGAGAGGGCGGCGGCGACGACCGCGCCGGGGGAGGCGCCCGCCATCGCCGCCGCGACGCCCGCCGCGACCGCCCGGCCGCCGTGGATGCCCTCGCCCTCGTGGCTGACCGAGCCGTCGATCTCCGCCAGCCGCGCCGCCTCGGCGGGGCGGCCCGCCGCGAAGATCCCGAAGGGTGCCGCGCGCATCGCCAGCCCGTCGCTCCAGGCGTGCCGGTGCTGGGCGGAGACGGGGGCGGCGAGACCCCGCCGCAGGTTCTCCAGGGTGCCGCGCTCGCTGAACCCGGCACCCCGGAAGCGGCCCTCGCCCCGGCCCGCGATGTGCTCCTGCCAGGCTTCTCCGACCAGCGCCGGGGTGAGGTCCGCGCCGTGCCGGGCGAGCAGCAGCCCGGAGAAGATCGCGTACTCGGTGTCGTCGGTGCCGCACGGCCGCTCGCTGACGTACCCAGTGATCCGGCCCCAGCGGGCGCGGATCTCGGAGGGCCGGAGATTCTCGGCGGGGGCGCCCAGCGCGTCCCCGACGGCGAGCCCGAGCAGCGCGCCGCGCGCCCGTTCGCGCGGACCCGGGCCGGACACCGCGCCGGGTTCGGCCCTGCCCTCGGGGTGGACATGGGCCGTCGGGACGGGGGCGGGCGGTGCCATGAGCGGCCTCCTTCGCGGGGACGGCACGGGATGTCGCTGCGCATTCCTCCCCCCTGGCGGGCGCCCACGTTGCCTGGCGGGCCCCTCTGTCACTCATCCGGCATCCGAGCCCGTACTCCTCACATCTGAGCACGGAGGGTGATAGCCGCAGGTAAGCCCAGCCTTTCCTTGCTGGCGGCGGGGGAATGAGCGGCGTACATTCGGGGTTGTAAAAAAGTAGAACGAATCCAAACTTAGCTTTGGCTTAGCTTGCTGGGAGACTGCCGTGGCCATCATCGAGACCGAGGCGACACTGCACGAGGCGCACCGGGACAACCACACCCACCGGGACGTCAACGGCGGCTGGCTGCGCCCCGCCGTGTTCGGCGCGATGGACGGCCTGGTCTCCAACCTCGCCCTGATGACCGGTGTCGCGGGCGGTTCCGTGGGCCACCAGACGATCGTCATCACCGGTCTCGCGGGGCTCGCCGCCGGTGCCTTCTCGATGGCGGCGGGGGAGTACACCTCGGTCGCCTCGCAGCGTGAACTCGTCGAGGCCGAACTCGCCGTGGAGCGGCGCGAGCTGCGCAAGCACCCGCTGGACGAGGAGCGCGAGCTGGCCGAGCTGTACGCGGCGCGCGGGGTCGAGCCGGAGCTGGCCCGCGAGGTCGCCCGGCAGCTCTCCCGCGACCCCGAGCAGGCGCTGGAGATACACGCGCGCGAGGAACTGGGCATCGACCCCGGCGACCTGCCGTCCCCGCTGGTCGCGGCCGTCTCGTCGTTCGCCTCGTTCGCGCTGGGCGCGCTGCTGCCCCTGCTGCCGTTCCTGCTCGGCGCCACCGCTCTGTGGCCCGCCCTGCTGCTGGCGCTCGCCGGACTCTTCGGCTGCGGCGCGGTCGTCGCCCGCGTCACCGCGCGGAGCTGGTGGTACAGCGGCCTGCGCCAGCTCGCGCTGGGCGGTGCGGCGGCCGGTGTGACCTATGCCCTGGGCACCCTGTTCGGTACGGTCGTACGATGACCGTCGCGCCCTCTCCCGCCGTCGTGCGGTGAGCCGCGCCGACGGCTGTTACTCGTGGGTTTCGAATATGTGACCACGGGGCATGAGCCGTAGACACCGCGGGCAACGACGCCCCCGGCACCCCTGCGCGGGGCGGGCGACGAAGCCCCTCCCGCCCCCGGTTCCAGGACATGGACCCGACCGGTCCCCGCCTCCCGCGAGCCATCCGTAGTCCCCTGTGGTCCCCGTACCCCCGCCGTCCGCGCACGGTCCCCGCCGCCACCCGCGGCCCCCCGCCGCGACCCGTTGTGTCCGCATGCTGGAACGCGGAATCCACTTCCCGAGAACCGCCCCATCATGTAACCTGCACGAAATTTTGCACTCCAGGTGCGTCCGCGCACCGCTCGCAGAGGGCCAACGTCGTCCCTCGGCACCCGCTCCTCCCGAGCCGGGACCGAAAATCGGCCTGGTGGGGGGACCTCCAGCCAGATGACGACGACGGGAGAGCCGATGCGTACGACGCGCCAGCCGTCCCAGCACTCCACGAACGGCCAGAACTGGTCGTACATGGATGCTCGCCCTGCCGCGCAGGGTATGTACGACCCCCGCAACGAGCACGACGCCTGTGGCGTCGGCTTCGTGGCCACCCTCACCGGCGAGGCGAGCCACGCGCTGGTCGAGCAGGCGCTGACCGTTCTGCGCAACCTCGAACACCGCGGCGCCACCGGTTCCGAGCCCGACTCCGGCGACGGCGCCGGACTGCTCTCCCAGGTGCCCGACGCCTTCTTCCGCGACGTGGCCGGATTCGACCTTCCCGAGGCGGGCCGGTACGCGGTGGGCATCGCCTTCCTGCCGGAGGACGCCACCGACGACGCCGTCTCACGCATCGAGACGATCGCGGCCGACGAGGGCCTGACCGTCCTCGGCTGGCGCGAGGTGCCCGTCGCCCCCGAACTGCTCGGCGCGACCGCCCGCTCCACGATGCCCGCCTTCCGGCAGATCTTCGTCGCCGACGGCGACCTGGAGGGCATCGACCTCGACCGCCGCGCCTTCGTGCTGCGCAAGCGCGCCGAGCGCGAGGCCGGGGTGTACTTCCCCTCGCTGTCCGCGCGGACCATCGTCTACAAGGGCATGCTGACCACCGGCCAGCTCGAACCCTTCTTCCCGGACCTGTCCGACCGCCGCTTCGCCTCCGCGATCGCGCTCGTGCACTCCCGGTTCTCCACGAACACCTTCCCGTCCTGGCCGCTCGCCCACCCGTACCGGTTCGTCGCGCACAACGGCGAGATCAACACCGTGCAGGGCAACCGCAACTGGATGCGCGCCCGCGAGTCCCAGCTCGCCTCCGACCTGCTGGGCACCGCGCCGGACGCCGTCACCCGCACCTTCCCGGTCTGCACCCCCGGCGCCTCCGACTCCGCCTCCTTCGACGAGGTCCTGGAGCTGCTGCACCTCGGCGGGCGCTCGCTGCCGCACGCGGTGCTGATGATGATCCCGGAGGCGTGGGAGAACCACGACTCGATGGACCCCGCCCGCCGCGCGTTCTACCAGTACCACTCCACGATGATGGAGCCCTGGGACGGCCCGGCCTGCGTCACCTTCACCGACGGCGTCCAGGTCGGCGCCGTACTCGACCGCAACGGCCTGCGCCCCGGCCGCTACTGGGTCACCGACGAGGGCCTGGTCGTCCTCGGCTCCGAGGTCGGCGTCCTCGACATCGACCCCGCCCGCGTCGTCCGCAAGGGCCGCCTCCAGCCCGGCCGGATGTTCCTGGTGGACACCGCCGAGCACCGCATCATCGAGGACGACGAGGTCAAGGCGTCCCTCGCCGCCGGGCAGCCGTACGCCGAGTGGCTGGAGGCAGGTGAGATCGAGCTGGAGGACCTGCCCGAGCGCGAGCACATCGTGCACACCCACGCCTCGGTCACCCGCCGCCAGCAGACCTTCGGCTACACCGAGGAGGAGCTCCGCGTCCTGCTCGCGCCGATGGCCAAGACCGCCGGTGAGCCGATCGGCTCGATGGGCACCGACTCGCCCATCGCCGCGCTCTCCTCCCGCCCGCGCCTGCTGTTCGACTACTTCACCCAGCTGTTCGCGCAGGTCACCAACCCGCCGCTGGACGCCATCCGCGAGGAGCTCGTCACCTCCCTGCGCAGCGCGCTCGGCCCGCAGGGCAACCTGCTCGACCCGACCGCCGCGTCCTGCCGTTCCGTCGTGCTGCCCTTCCCGGTCATCGACAACGACGAGCTGGCCAAGCTCATCCACATCAACGCCGACGGCGACATGCCCGGCTTCAAGGCCGCGACCCTCTCCGGGCTCTACCGGGTCTCCGGCGGCGGCGACTCCCTCGCCGCCCGCATCGAGGAGATCTGCGCCGAGGCCGACGCCGCCATCGACAACGGCGCCCGGCTGATCGTCCTCTCCGACCGGCACTCCGACGCCGAGCACGCCCCGATCCCCTCGCTGCTGCTCACCGCCGCCGTGCACCACCACCTCATCCGCACCAAGCAGCGCACCCACGTGGGCCTGCTGGTCGAGGCGGGCGACGTCCGCGAGGTCCACCACGTCGCGCTGCTCATCGGCTACGGCGCCGCCGCCGTCAACCCCTACCTGGCGATGGAGTCCGTCGAGGACCTGCTGCGCGCCGGTACGTTCCTCAGCGGCCTGGAGCCCGAGCAGGCCATCCGCAACCTCATCCACGCCCTCGGCAAGGGCGTCCTGAAGGTGATGTCCAAGATGGGCATCTCCACCGTCGCCTCCTACCGCGGCGCCCAGGTCTTCGAGGCCGTCGGCCTGGACGACCGGTTCGTCGAGGAGTACTTCAACGGCACCACCACCAAGATCGGCGGCGTCGGCATCGACGTCGTCGCCAAGGAGGTCGCCGCCCGGCACGCCAAGGCGTACCCCGCCTCCGGCATCGCCCCCGCGCACCGCGCGCTGGACATCGGCGGCGAGTACCAGTGGCGCCGCGAGGGCGAGCCGCACCTGTTCGACCCCGAGACCGTTTTCCGCCTCCAGCACTCCGCGCGCTCCGGCCGCTACGACATCTTCAAGAAGTACACCGACCGGGTGAACGAGCAGTCCGAGCGCCTGATGACGCTGCGCGGCCTGTTCGGGTTCACCTCCGACCGCGCCCCGATCCCGGTGGACGAGGTCGAGCCGGTCTCCGAGATCGTCAAGCGGTTCTCCACCGGCGCCATGTCGTACGGCTCCATCTCCCAGGAGGCGCACGAGACGCTGGCCGTCGCCATGAACCAGCTCGGCGGCAAGTCCAACACCGGCGAGGGCGGCGAGGACCCCGAGCGGCTCTACGACCCCGCCCGCCGCTCCGCGATCAAGCAGGTGGCGTCCGGCCGCTTCGGTGTCACCAGCGAGTACCTGGTCAACGCCGACGACATCCAGATCAAGATGGCCCAGGGCGCCAAGCCCGGCGAGGGCGGCCAGCTGCCCGGCCACAAGGTGTACCCGTGGGTGGCGAAGACCCGGCACTCCACGCCCGGCGTCGGCCTGATCTCCCCGCCCCCGCACCACGACATCTACTCCATCGAGGACCTCGCCCAGCTCATCCACGACCTGAAGAACGCCAACCCCTCGGCCCGCATCCACGTGAAGCTGGTCTCCGAGGTCGGCGTCGGCACGGTCGCGGCGGGTGTCTCCAAGGCACACGCGGACGTGGTGCTGATCTCCGGCCACGACGGCGGCACCGGAGCCTCCCCGCTGACCTCGCTCAAGCACGCGGGCGGTCCCTGGGAGCTGGGACTCGCCGAGACCCAGCAGACCCTGCTGCTCAACGGGCTGCGCGACCGGATCGTCGTCCAGACCGACGGCCAGCTCAAGACCGGCCGGGACGTCGTCGTCGCCGCGCTGCTCGGCGCCGAGGAGTTCGGCTTCGCCACCGCGCCGCTCGTCGTCTCCGGCTGCGTCATGATGCGCGTCTGCCACCTGGACACCTGCCCCGTCGGCATCGCCACCCAGAACCCGGTGCTGCGCGAGCGGTACGCGGGCAAGGCCGAGCACATCGTGAACTTCTTCCGGTTCATCGCCGAGGAGGTCCGCGAAATCCTCGCCGAACTCGGCTTCCGCACCATCGAGGAGGCCGTCGGCCACGCCGAGGTGCTCGACGTGGCCCGCGCCGTCACCCACTGGAAGGCCCAGGGCCTCAACCTGGAGCCGCTGTTCCACGTGCCCGACCTGCCCGGAGGCGCCGTACGCCACCAGCAGGTCCCGCAGGACCACGGCCTGGAGAAGGCGCTCGACAACGAGCTGATCAGGCTGGCCGCCGACGCGCTCGCCGCCTCCGACTCCACCGAGGCCCAGCCGGTCCGCGCCCAGGTCGCCATCCGCAACATCAACCGCACCGTCGGCACCATGCTCGGCCACGAGGTGACCCGGAGGTTCGGCGGCGCCGGACTGCCCGACGACACCATCGACATCACCTTCACCGGCTCCGCGGGCCAGTCCTTCGGCGCGTTCCTGCCGCGCGGGGTCACCCTCCGCCTGGAGGGCGACGCCAACGACTACGTCGGCAAGGGCCTGTCCGGCGGCCGGATCGTGGTCCGCCCCGACCGCGCCGCCGACCACCTCGCGGAGTACTCGACCATCGCGGGCAACACCATCGGCTACGGCGCCACCGGCGGCGAGCTGTTCCTGCGCGGCCGGACCGGCGAGCGGTTCTGCGTGCGCAACTCCGGCGCCACCGTCGTCTCCGAGGGCGTCGGCGACCACGGCTGCGAGTACATGACCGGCGGCCACGCCGTCGTCCTGGGCCCGACCGGCCGCAACTTCGCGGCCGGGATGTCCGGCGGCATCGCCTACGTCGTCGATCTCGACCGGGACCACGTCAACGCGGGCAACCTCGGCGCCGTGGGGGAACCGGACGACACCGACCGGCAGTGGCTGCACGACGTGGTGCGGCGGCACGCCGAGGAGACCGGGTCCACCGTCGCCGCCAAGCTGCTCGCGGACTGGGACACCGCCGTGACCCGCTTCAGCAAGATCATCCCCAGCACCTACCAGGCAGTGCTCGCCGCCAAGGACGCCGCCGAGCGAGCCGGTCTCCCCGAGACCGAGATCACCGAGAAGATGATGGAGGCGGCGATCAATGGCTGACCCCAAGGGTTTCCTCAACCACGGCCGCGAGGTCGCGCGCAGCCGCCCGGTCGCCGAGCGGGTCGGGGACTTCCAGGAGGTCTACGTCCCCGGCTCCCTGCTCCCCATCATTGGCAAGCAGGCCGGTCGCTGCATGGACTGCGGCATCCCGTTCTGCCACAACGGCTGTCCGCTCGGGAACCTCATCCCCGAGTGGAACGACTACGCCTACCGAGGCGACTGGGCCGCCGCCTCCGAGCGGCTGCACGCCACCAACAACTTCCCCGAGTTCACCGGGCGGCTGTGCCCCGCGCCCTGCGAGTCGGCGTGCGTGCTCGGCATCAACCAGGCGCCGGTCACCATCAAGAACGTCGAGGTCTCCATCATCGACAAGGCGTGGGAGGACGGGGACGTCGCCCCGCAGGCCCCCGAGCGGCTGTCCGGCAAGACGGTCGCCGTGATCGGCTCCGGCCCCTCCGGCCTGGCCGCCGCCCAGCAGCTCACCCGCGCCGGGCACACCGTCGCCGTCTACGAGCGCGCCGACCGCGTCGGCGGACTGCTCCGCTACGGCATCCCCGAGTTCAAGATGGAGAAGCGGCACATCAACCGGCGCATCGAGCAGATGCGCGCCGAGGGCACCCGCTTCCGCACCGGTGTCGAGGTCGGCCGGGACATCACCGCGGGCGACCTGAAGAAGCGGTACGACGCGGTGGTCCTCGCCGTGGGCGCCACCACCGCCCGCGACCTGCCGGTGCCGGGCCGCGAGCTGAACGGCATCCACCAGGCGATGGAGTACCTCCCGCTCTCCAACAAGGTGCAGGAGGGCGACTTCGTCAGCCCGCCCATCACCGCCGAGGGCAAGCACGTCGTCGTCATCGGCGGCGGCGACACCGGCGCCGACTGCGTGGGCACCGCGCACCGGCAGGGCGCGGCCTCGGTCACCCAGCTGGAGATCATGCCCCGCCCCAACGACGAGCGGCACCCGGTGGACCAGCCCTGGCCCACCTTCCCCCTGCTCTACAAGGTGACCTCCGCGCACGAGGAGGGCGGCGAGCGGGTCTACTCCGTCTCCACCACCCACTTCGAGGGCGACGAGGACGGCAACGTGCAGTGGCTGCACCTCACCGAAGTCGCCTTCGTGGACGGCAAGTTGACCCAGAAGGAGGGCAGCGGGCGGCGCATACCCGCCCAGCTCGTCACCCTGGCGATGGGCTTCACCGGCACCGACCGGGAGAACGGCCTGGTGGAGCAGTTCGGCCTGGACCTGGACGAGCGGGGTAACATCGCCCGCGACGCCGAGTTCCGGACCAGTGTGCCGGGCGTGTACGTCGCCGGTGACGCCGGTCGCGGCCAGTCCCTCATCGTGTGGGCGATCGCGGAGGGCCGCTCGGCGGCCAAGGGCGTCGATCGCTTCCTCACCGGTGCCAGCGACCTGCCGGCACCGATCCGTCCGACGGACCGCTCCCTGGCGGTCTGACCCGGACGGCACCAGAAACGTCCCGTACAACGGCGTACGGGTGGGCCGCCCGAGAGGTCCTCGACCCCTCGGAACCCAGCTGACGGCGTCTGCCCCTCACGTCCCCGACCGGACCGAGGGCAGGCGCCGCCGCGCGTTTCGGAGGGGGTGCGTCCCGGACCTCGCTCGTGTGCCGGGCCTCCATGTGCCCCGCACACATATGTCCCGCGTGTCGCATGTGCCGTGCCGCCGTGCGCCGTCCCACTACGTCTCGCACTCCAGCACGGTCCCGCACAGCCCGCAGCGTGCCCGGAGTCGGCCGCGGGACGGGACTCCGATGCGCTGTCCGCAGAGGGGGCAGGGGAAGGCGACCCGGAGTTCTCCGCCGTCCGCGCTCCGGGTGAACTCGTAGGGGGAGTCCGGGCGGGCCGGGTGCGGGTGGCCGTTGGCGGCGAGGCGGCGGTCCAGGGCGTAGCGGCGGCGGGCGGTCCAGCCCGCGTCGGCCAGCGGGGCCCGGCGGGCGTCGCGCCCGGCCCGCTCCCGGCCGCGCAGATACGCCGGGTAGCCCTGCGCGCTGCTGAACCAGACCGACGGGTCCTCCCCGAACAGCGCGGCCCGCCGGGCGAGGACGTACCCGAACTCCTCCGGGGTGAGATAGCCCAGCTTCTGCGAGGTCAGCCGGTCCTCACGGTAGGCGTCCAGCAGCAGCCAGCCCGCGCCGAGATACGTGGTCACCGTGTCGGTGAGGATCTCGTTCTCCGCCGTGGTGGGGAACGCGAGGCCCAGACGGTGCAGATAGACATGGGCGACCTCGTGGGCGAGGGCCGCGCCGATGTCCGCGCGATGGGTGCGGAAGCGGTCGTTCAGCTCCACGAAGAACTCCGGGCCCGCCGTCAGCTCCACCTCCGCCGCGTGCGTCATGTCCCGGAACGCCACCACCAGCCGGGCGTCCGGCAGCCGGAAGTGCGCGACCAGCGCGCGGGCCACCCGCTGCGCCCCCAGATGCAGGTCCTCGCCGTCCGTGAACGCCACGTCCGCCGGGGCCACACTCGTGGCGAAGCTCCGCACCCCGTCGTACGACAGGCGCCGGTACAGCGCGGTGACGGCCGCCCGTACCGTCTCCAGATGCGGGAAACCGTGCTCGACCGGCCCACCGTCCGCCACACCCGCCCCCTCCCACGCCGTCGCCCGGAAAGTCCCCTCCACTGTAGGGGCGCCGGGGGGTGCGCTGCCGTGGACATGTGCGGGGACACCATGTGCGCCGCCCACATACCGAGCACCCGCCGACCCCGCCCCGGACAGGCCCTAGGGTGAAGCCCCATGACCACCAGCGACACCGGAAACCCCGAGGCGGACCCCGAGGTCCGGCGGGAACTGACGCGGCTGCGCGCCAGCATCGACAACATCGACGCGGCCGTCGTCCACATGCTCGCCGAACGCTTCAAGGCCACCCAGCAGGTCGGCCGCCTCAAGGCCCGCCACCAGCTGCCGCCCGCCGACCCGGCCCGCGAGGCCCGGCAGATCGCCCGGCTGCGCGGCCTCGCCGAGGACGCCCGCCTCGACCCGGCCTTCGCGGAGAAGTTCCTGAACTTCATCATCGCGGAGGTCATCCGGCACCACGAGTCCATCGCGGAGGACACGGCGGAGGCGGGCGCGGGAGAGGCGGTCGCGGGAGAGGCGGGCGCGGAAGCGGGCCCGCAGACCGTCACCGGCGCGGGGGACCGCCGCTGAACCGGACATAAGGCCTGTACCGGCCCGGCGCTGTGCGGCGCCGGGCCGATCAGGCAGCATGGCAGCCATGTCCGTCATCACGCGCGACGAAGCGCAGCTCCGAGCACAGTTCCTCGACGTCCACCGGTACGCGATCGACCTCGACCTCACCACGGGCGACGAGACCTTCGCGTCCCGCACCGTGATCGGGTTCACCGCGCGGTCCGCCGGGGACACCTTCGTGGAACTGAAGCCCGCCGAACTGCGTTCCGTCACCCTCGACGGACAGCCCCTGGACCCCGCCGCCCTCCACGACGGCCGGCTCCCGCTGACCGGTCTGGCCGCCGGTGAGCACGAGCTGCGCATCGACGCCGTGATGCGCTACTCCCGCACCGGCGAGGGCATGCACCGCTTCACCGACCCCACCGACGGCGAGACCTACGTCTACACCCAGCTCTTCCTGGACGACGTGCAGCGCGTGTTCGCCGCCTTCGACCAGCCCGACCTGAAGGCCGTCTTCGAGGTGACGGTGACCGCGCCGGAGGGCTGGAGCGTCCTCGCCAACGGTGTCACCGAGCACCTCGGGGACGGCCGCTGGCGGGCCGCCGCGACCCCGCTGATCTCCACCTACCTCGTCGCCGTGGCCGCCGGACCCTGGCACTCCGTGCGCACCGAGCACCGCGGCCTCCCCTTCGGCCTGCACTGCCGCCGCTCCCTCGCGCCGTACCTCGACACCGACGTGGACGAGATCCTCGACATCACCCGCGCCTGCTTCGACCGCTACCACGAGAAGTTCACGGAGCCGTACCCCTTCGACTCCTACGACCAGGCGTTCGTCCCCGAGTTCAACGCGGGCGCGATGGAGAACCCCGGACTGGTCACCTTCCGCGACGAGTTCGTCTACCGCTCCGCCGTCACCGACACCGAGCGGCAGTCCCGCGCGATGGTCATCGCGCACGAGATGGCCCACATGTGGTTCGGGGACCTCGTCACCCTCAGGTGGTGGGACGACATCTGGCTGAACGAGTCCTTCGCGGAGTACATGGGCTACCAGACCACCCTGGAGGCCACCCGCTTCACCCAGCCCTGGGTCGAGTTCGGCGTGACCCGCAAGGCGTGGGGCTACGACGCCGACCAGCGCCCCTCCACCCACCCCGTCGCCCCCGAGGCCGTGGACGACACCGCCGCAGCCCTGCTGAACTTCGACGGCATCTCCTACGCCAAGGGCGCCTCCGCACTGCGCCAACTCGTCGCCTGGCTGGGCGAGAAGGACTTCCTCGCGGGCATCAACATCCACTTCGAACGGCACCGGTTCGGCAACGCCACCCTCGCCGACTTCATCGACTCCCTCGCCGCCGCCACCGAACGCGACGTGCACGCCTGGGCCGACGCCTGGCTGCGCACCACCGGCGTGGACAAGCTCACCCCCGTCCTGGAGAACACCGCCGGGACCTGCGCGCTCACCGTGACGCACGACGGCAGCCGCCCGCACCTCGTCACCGCCGGGCTCTACGACCGCGACCTCACCGACGACGGCGGACTGATCCTGCGCGAACGCCTCGCCCTGGACGTCCCGCAGCGCGAACCGCTCCCGCTGGGCAAGCGGCCCGCGCTGCTCCTCCTCAACGACGGCGACCTCACCTACGCCAAGGTCCGCTTCGACCCCGAGTCCTTCGAGGCGCTCCGCACCGGGCTCGCCGGACTGCCCGACCCGCTGACCCGCGCGGTGGTCTGGAACGCGCTGCGCGACGCGGTCCGCGACGGCGAACTCCCGCCGCTCACCTACCTGGAGACCGCCCGCGCCCACCTCCCCAAGGAGACCGATCTCGCCCTCGTCCAGGGCGTCCTCGCCTTCGCCTCCGCCCACGTGGCCGACCGCTACCTGGCACCCGAGGACCGCCCGGCCGCGCTCTCCCTCCTCTCCTCCCTCTGCCGCGACCTGCTCCGCCGCACCGAGGACGGCGACAACCCCGGCCTCCGGCTCGTCGCCGTACGCCACTTCATCGACGTCGCCGCCCACCCCGACACCATCGCCGCCTGGCTCGCCGACGGTACGGTGCCCGGCGGACCCGAGATCGACCCCGAGCTGCGCTGGCGCGTCCTCGGCCGACTCGCCGTACTCGGCGCCACCGACGAGGCCGCCATCGCCGCCGAGCTGGAGCGCGACCCGTCGGCCACCGGTGAGGAGGGCGCCGCGCTGTGCCGGGCCGCCCTTCCCGACCCCGCCGCCAAACAGGCCGCCTGGGAGCGGATGTTCCACTCCGACACCCTCTCCAACTACCTCTTCACCGCCACCGCCCGCGGCTTCTGGCAGCCCGAACAGGCCGACCTCCTCGCCGACTTCGTCCCCCTCTACTTCAAGGACGCCGTCCCCCTGGCAGCCCGCCGGGGTCCCGCCATCGCCAGCGCCGTCGGCCGCTGGGCCTTCCCCCACCACGCGGTGACCCGGGAAACCCTGACCCTGGGCGAAACCTGCCTCCACGACGCGGAACCGGTGATCTCCCTGCGCCGCCGCCTGGTGGACGAACTCGACGACCTGGCACGCGCATTGCGCGCCCGCGGCTAGGGGGCAGCCGCCTCCCAGGGGCGCGAGCAACCACGGCGGACGTGCAAGCGAGAGACGGCCGTGTCTTGAGGGGCGCGGGGAACTGCGCGAGCAGCCACGGTGGAGGTGCACGCGAGAGACGGCCGTGTCTTGAGGGGCGCGGGGAACTGCGCGAGCAGCCACGGTGGAGGTGCACGCGAGAGACGGCCGTGTCTTGAGGGGCGCGGGGAACTGCGCGCCCAGCGGCAGCGGACCCGCACAGGACACGGCCGAGGCCAGCGCCGCGTACCCCCTTTCGGGTTGGTTAGGGAGACTTGGGGGACACGCCGGAGGCGACCCGCACAGACTGACAGGCGACCAGTGAAGGACCGCCGTCAGGAGCCGCATGCCCACGCCGCCACCCCTCGCCTCGGGCCCCGGGGGCACCGCGGCACTGCGGCCCCTCCTCGACACCGTGCTGGAAGCCCTCGTACAGGGCGCGAAGGAACGAGGCGGCCCCCTGCCGACAGGCGGGCCACGAGCGGTGGCCGCGGGGATGGCCGCCGCCCTGCGGGACCCCCTGCCCGAGCAGGGCGACCCCGACGCCCTCCGCACCCTCGTCCAGGCCGTCGCGGCGGGCGCGGCGGACCCGGCGGACCCCCTGTGCGCGGCGCACCTGCACTGCCCGCCGCTGGCGCTCGCGGCGGCGGCCGACCTCGCCGCGAGCGTGCTGAACCCCTCGATGGACTCCTGGGACCAGGCCCCGGCCGCCTCGGAGTTGGAAGCGGCCGTCACCCGCGCCCTCGCGGGAGCCGTCGGCCTCGCGGACGCGCTCGTCACCACCGGCGGCACGGAGTCCAACCAACTCGCCCTCCTCCTGGCCCGCGAGACGACCGGCGCCCCCGGCGCGCTCCGCCTCCTGCACGGCGCCAACGCCCACCACTCCCTGCCCCGCGCGGCCTGGCTGCTCGGCCTGCCGGACCCCGTCGTCGTACCCGCCCCCGGCGGCACCCTTGACCCGGTCGCGCTGGAGACCGCGCTGGCCACGCTGCCCGGCCCGCTGCTGGTCGCGGCCACCGCGGGCACCACCGACGCCGGACTGATCGACCCGCTCCCCGAGATCGCCCGGCTCTGCGCGGCGCACGGCGCGCGGCTGCACATCGACGCGGCGTACGGCGGCGGACTGGCGTTCAGCGACCGCCACCGGCATCTGCTCGACGGACTCGACGCGGCCCACACCGTCACCCTCGACCTGCACAAACTCGGCTGGCAACCGGCCGCCGCCGGACTCCTCGCGGTCAGGGACCCCGCCGACCTCGCCGCCCTGCACCAGCGCGCCGACTACCTCAACGCCGACGACGACACCGAGGCGGGTCTGCCCGACCTGCTCGGCCGCTCCCCGCGCACCACCCGCCGCCCGGACATCCTGAAGACCGCCGTCACCCTGCGCACCCTCGGCCGGAGCGGACTCGGCGCCCTGGTGGACCAAGTCTGCGCGCACGCAAAGGACTTCGCCCGCCTCGTGGACGCGCACCCCGGCTTCGAGCTGTACGACACCCCCGTCATCAGCACCGTCCTGTTCCGCCCCGCGGGCGCGGCCGACACCACCGTCGCGGAGACCCGCCGGACCCTGCTGCACACCGGCCGCGCCGTCCTGGGCCGGGCCCGCGCCGACGGCCGCCTCTGGTTCAAGGCCACCTTCCTCAACCCCCGCACCCGGCCGGACGACCTCGCCCGGCTGCTCGCCCTCGCAGAAGGAACGACCCCCGCATGAACAACCCCCCGCGCCAGGAACCCGAGCCCGGTCCGGACCGGCTGCCGGAACCCGGTCCCCGCCAGGACCCCGACGCCCCCCGCGACCTCGTCGGCATCGGCATCGGCCCCTGCAACCTCTCGCTCGCGGCCCTCGCCCACCCCCTCGACGGACTCGACGCGGTCTTCTACGAGCAGCGCCCCTCCTTCGACTGGCACCCCGGTCTCCTCATCGACGGAGCCACCCTCCAAGTCCCCTTCCTGGCCGACCTGGTGACCCTCATCGACCCCACCAGCCACTGGAGTTTCCTCAACTACCTCCGCACCCGCGAACGCCTCTTCCCCTTCTACTTCTCCGAGCACTTCCACATCCAGCGCGCCGAGTACGACGCCTACTGCCGCTGGGTCTCCCGCGGCCTGCCCGCGCTGCGCTACCGCCATCAGGTGGACGCCGTCCGCTGGAACCCCGAACGCGCCCTGTTCGAGATCGACTTCACCCAGCTCGACGCGCACGGCGAGGCCGAGGCGCTCGGCCGGACCCACGCCCGCAACGTCGTCCTCGGCATCGGCACCGCCCCGCACGTCCCCGACCCGCTGCGCCCGCTGGCCGACGACCCCCGCGTGCCCGTCGTGCACGCCGCCGACTACCTCGACCACCGGGCCGCCCTGCTCGCCGCCGAGCACATCACGGTGGTCGGCTCCGGCCAGTCCGGCGCCGAGATCTTCCTCGACCTGCTCCGCCACCGCCCGGCGGGCCGCGAGAAACTGCACTGGATCGGCCGGACGCAGGCGTTCGCGCCGATGGAGTACTCGAAGCTCGGCCTGGAGCACTTCACCCCCGACTACACCCGCTACTTCCACGCCCTGGCCGAACCGGTCCGGGACCAACTGGTCTCCGCGCAGTGGCAGTTGCACAAGGGGATCGACGCCGCCACCCTCGCCGCCATCCACGGGGAGCTGTACCGGCGCAGCATGGACGGCGGCTGGCCCGACGCCGTCCTCACCCCCGGTGTCCGGGTCCGCACCGCCGGGCGGCTCGCCACCACCAAGGTCGAACTCCACCTGGAGCACCTCCAGCAGGGCACCCGCTCCCGCCTCACCACCGGCGCCGTCGTGCTCGCCACCGGCTACCGCGAACGTCCGCTCGGGCGGCTGCTCGCCGGACTCGACCCGTACATGCGCCGGGACAACCGCGAACGCCCGCGCGTGGACGAGGAGTTCCGGCTGGTGCTGGACCCCTCGGTGACCGGCTCGGTGTTCGTGCAGAACGCGGAGCAGCACACCCACGGCGTCGGCGCGCCCGACCTCGGCCTCACCGCCTGGCGCGGCGCGTCCATCCTCAACTCCGTCACCGGCGCCGAACCGTATCCGCTGCCCGCCCGCACCGCGTTCACCACCTTCGGGCTGGGCGAACAGCGCCACCGCGTCCCGCACGCCCGGCAGGCCAGACAACTCGTCCCGCTGATCCCGCTCACCGAGGGCCGCTGAGCGGCGCCCCGCACTCCCCATTTTTTCTCCGGCCGCCCACGACCGCGCCGACGGGCGGCACGTGAACGACACCGGTACGAGGGCGACGGCCGCCGCCGTGGACGTGGCCCTCTTCGCCAAGAGGGCCACGCCCGAGGGGAGTCAGAACACCGGCGTGCCGTCGCGGGTCAGCTTCCAGTCCACCGAGGCGAAGTCCTTCGGGTCCAGCACCCCCTTCGCCGTCACCCACTCCGCGATCCGGGTGCGGATCTCGGTGGACTCCGACCACAGTTCCTGCGCCGCCGCCACGTGCGGGAACGCGCCGCCGCCGTTGGCGCGGTAGTTGTTCACCGCGAACACGAACCGGGCCGCGTCGTCCAGCGGGGCGCCGCCGTGGGACAGGTTCCTGACCCGCGACCCGGCGGGCTGCGCGATGTCGATGTCGTACGTCAGGCCGGACACGTAGTCGTAGTTGTAGTCCGGACGGCCGCCCGCGTTCGTCAGCTTCTCCACGTCCACGGGCGCCCCGGCGGCGGTCTGGTTGTAGTACCCGGCCGAGTATTCGAGGTACGCGCGCACCTGGGCGCCCGTCATCACCTTGGCGACCAGCGTGTTGTCGTAGACGTACAGCCCGGACAGGTCCCGGATCGTCACGTCGCCCGCCGGGATCTGCGAGGTGCGGGAGAACGGCGACGCCTGCGCGAGCACCGGCAGTTCCGCGTACGCGGTGCCCGCCAGCGCCGCCTTCACCACGTCCTCCTGGACCTTGGTGATCAGGTCGATGATCGGGGCGTCCTTGTAGCGCGCCTCGACCGTGGTCAGGGTCGCGGTCGCGGTGCCCACCACCTGGTTGACGTACGCGACGACCTTGGCGTGCTCCCGCTTCAGCAGCGAGGTGATGCGGGGATCGTCCGCCACCGACGCCGAGTTCCGCAGCGAGGCCGCGACCGACTCCACGCACCAGCGGCCCCGGCGCAGCACCAGCTCCACGTCGAACACGCTGAGCCGCTCCGCGAAGCACAGCGGCTCCGACAGCACGACCGTGCGGCCGGTCTTCTCGTTGACGACCTTCAGCTCCGGGATCTCCTGGTGCGCGTGCCCGACCAGGATCGCGTCGATGCCCGGCACCTGCCGCGCCACGTTCGCCGCCGCGTCCTCGACGTAGGGGAGCTGGTCACCGTACGAGGAGTTGCCGGAGGTGCCCGAGTGCGCGGAGACGATCACCACGTCCGCGCCCATCGAGCGCAGCTTCGGCACCCACTTCGCGGCCTGCTCCTCCAGACCGGGGAAGGCCAGCCTGCCCTGCACGTACGCCTTGTCCCAGATGGCGATGCCGGGGTTGGTCAGCCCGAGCACGGCCACCTTGACGGGCGGGGCGCCGTGCACCCGGAACGTCTTCATGACGTACGCGGGGAAGGCGGGCTTGAGGGTCTTGGCGTCCACGGCGTTGGCGCCGAGCAGCGGGAAGCCGAGCTGCTGCTCGAAGCGGCGCAGGGTCTCGATGCCGTAGTTGAACTCGTGGTTGCCGAGCGCGGCGGCGTCGTACCCGATCGCGTTCATGGCCTTCGCCATCGGGTGCACCGGGCCGCCCTTGGCGGTGATCGGGTCCACCTTGGCGTAGTAGTACGTCAGCGGGGTGCCCTGGATGGTGTCGCCCGCGTCGATCAGCATCGTGTTGTGGCGGCCCCGCTCCGTGCGGATCTGCTCGACCAGCGTGGAGATCCGGGCCAGGCCCTGCGCGTTGCCGCCCGCGTCGGAGTAGTCGGCGTTCTTGAAGTAGTCCCAGTTGAAGACGTGACCGTGCAGGTCGGTGGTGCCCAGGACGGTGAGGGAGTACCGCTTCTCGCGCGGGCCGTGGCCGCCGTGGCCGTGCCCGCCGTGCGCGACGGCGGCCTGTGCCGAGGGAGCCGCCACCGCGCCGGCCACGGCCGCGCCCGCCCCGGTCGCGGCGGTCTTCTTCAGGAACTTCCGGCGGTTCAAGGGCATCTCTGCAACTCCTCGGAGAACGGTCAACGACGCGCGTAGATTCTGACGTGTCCACAACGTCCGGCAACAGGTCCGGGAGGTTGCGATCCGGTGACCGCGCGAAGGCGCCGTCCGCGTGCCGGAGCGGCCGGTGCGGTCACCCGAGCGGCCCGATTCGCTCAAAGGAGCGGGTCTTCGCACACTTCAACACTTGTCAACGGCCGGTCACGCAAAGGTCGTTGAGAGGTCATGTGCCCCTGAGTCCCTACCCGCTGGTAAGGCATACGCTCGAACCATGCGCCGAGCGAAGATCGTCTGCACCCTGGGCCCCGCCACCGACTCGTACGACCGGATCAAGGCACTGGTCGAGGCCGGAATGGACGTGGCCCGCCTCAACCTCAGCCACGGCAGCCGGGCCGAGCACGAGCAGCGGTTCCGGCGGGTCCGCGAGGCAGCCGACGAGGCCGGGCGCAGCGTCGGCATCCTCGCCGACCTTCAAGGACCGAAGATCCGGTTGGGCCGTTTCGCCGAGGGGCCCGTACTCCTCGAACGCGGCGACACGTTCACCATCACCGTCGAGGACGGCGTCGAGGGCGACCGGAACACCTGCGGCACCACCTACGCCGGTCTCGCCGCCGACGTGGCACCCGGCGAACGGGTCCTGGTGGACGACGGCAGGGTGTGCCTGGAGGTCACCGCCGTGGACGGGCCCCGGGTGCGCACCCGGGTGATCGAGGGCGGCGTGATCTCCGACCACAAGGGCCTCAACCTCCCCGGCGTCGCGGTGTCCGTGCCCGCGCTCTCCGAGAAGGACGAGGAGGACCTGCGCTGGGCGCTGCGCACCGGCTGCGACATCGTCGCCCTCTCCTTCGTCCGTACCGGCGCGGACGCCAAGGACGTGCACCGGATCATGGACGAGGAGGGGCACCGGGTCCCGGTCATCGCCAAGGTCGAGAAGCCGCAGGCGGTCGAGCACATCGAGGACATCGTCGCCGCCTTCGACGGGATCATGGTGGCGCGCGGCGACCTCGGCGTGGAGATGCCGCTGGAGCGGGTGCCGATCGTGCAGAAGCGGGCGATCAAGCTGGCCCGGCGCAACGCCAAGCCCGTCATCGTCGCCACCCAGATGCTCGACTCGATGATCGACAACGCCCGCCCCACCCGCGCCGAGGCGTCCGACGTGGCCAACGCCGTCATCGACGGCACCGACGCGGTGATGCTCTCCGGCGAGACCAGCGTGGGCCGCCACCCCGTCGAGACCGTCCGTACGATGGCGAAGATCGTCGAGGCCGCCGAGGAGACCGTCCTCGCGGACGGGCTGCGCCCGCTGAGTGAGCGGACCAAGCCTCGTACCCAGGGCGGTGCCGTCGCCCGTGCCGCCGCCGAGCTGGGCGACTTCCTCGGCGCCCGCTTCCTGGTCGCCTTCACCCAGTCGGGCGACACCGCCCGGCGGCTCTCCCGCTACCGCTCGCCCATCCCGTTGCTGGCCTTCACCCCCGACCCGGCCACCCGCGCCCAGCTCAGCCTGACCTGGGGCGTGGAGACCTTCCTCGGCCCGCGGGTGGAGTCCACGGACGCGATGATCGACCAGGTGGACGAGCTGCTGCTGCGGCACGCCCGCTGCGCGCGCGGCGAGGTCGCGGTGATCACGGCGGGCTCCCCGCCCGGCGTCGCGGGGTCCACGAACATGGTCCGGGTGCATCACATCGGTGAGGACGACAGCCCGCGCTGAGGGCGTGCGCGAGGGCGGCCGGGCGCGAAGGCGGGCGTACGCGAGGGCGGCCTTACGCGAAGGTGGCCGGGAACGCGTGAGGCGGGGCACCACTCAGGGGTGGTGCCCCGCCTCACGGGGTGTTCGTACCGGTGCGCGCGGTGCCTGTTCGGGTGCTCCGCGGTGCTCGCATCGGTGCCGGGTGCGGGACTCGAACCCGCAAGCCCTTTCGGGCAGATGTGTTTGAGACATCCGTGTATGCCATTCCACCAACCCGGCCGGACCGGCTGCTCGGAAGCATACCGGGTCACCATGCCGGGCCGCCGCTAGGTAGGCTGCTTCACGTAGCAGTACCTGTTCCGGCCCGCACCAAGGAGCCCCCGTGACCACCGAGTCGCCCCAGCCCGAAGACGCGCCCGACGACAACAAGTCGCACGTGCCTCCGCTGACGACCCGGGTCGTCATCGCCGAGGACGAGGCCCTGATCCGGCTCGACCTCAAGGAGATGCTGGAGGAGGAGGGCTACACCGTCGTCGGTGAGGCTGGGGACGGGGAGCAGGCCGTGGAACTGGCCCGCGAGCACCGCCCCGATCTGGTCATCCTCGATGTGAAGATGCCCAAGCTGGACGGCATCTCGGCCGCCGAGAAGATCGCCGCCGAGTCCATCGCCCCGGTCCTCATGCTCACCGCCTTCTCCCAGCGCGACCTGGTCGAGCGGGCCCGCGACGCGGGCGCGATGGCGTATCTGGTGAAGCCGTTCAGCAAGAGCGACGTCGTCCCGGCCATCGAGATGGCCGTCTCGCGCTTCACCGAGCTGAAGCAGCTGGAGAACGAGGTCGCCGACCTCACCCTGCGCCTGGAGACCCGCAAGCTGGTGGACCGCGCCAAGTCCATCCTCCAGACCGAGTACGGCCTGACCGAACCGGCCGCGTTCCGCTGGATTCAGAAGACCTCGATGGACCGCCGCCTGTCCATGCAGCAGGTCGCGGAGGCGGTCATCGCGGACAGCGACGAGAAGAAGTCGAAGAAGGGCTGAGCCGCCGCCCCCGGGCGGACACCCGTCGGCAGGCGTGCCGCAGCAGTCCCACCCCGGCAGGCGTGCGTCCGCAGGCGCACTCCGGCAGGCGTACGAAGAGGCCCGCGCTCCCTGTGCTGGGGGGCGCGGGCCTCTCCGTGTCCGGGGCGTTCTCAGTCCTCGCCGAGATACGCCTTGCGCACCGACTCGTCGTGCAGCAGGTCCCGCCCGCTGCCCGACAGCACGATGGAACCCGTCTCCATCACATGTCCCCGGTCGGCCAGCGACAGCGCGGCCTGCGCGTTCTGCTCGACCAGCAGGATCGTCGTCCCCTGCGCCTTCAGCTCCACGATGGTCGCCATGATCTTCTGCATCATGATCGGCGACAGCCCCATCGACGGCTCGTCCAGCATCAGCAGCTTCGGCTGCGACATCAGCGCCCTGCCCATCGCCAGCATCTGCTGCTCCCCCCCGGACAGAGTGCCCGCCGCCTGCTTACGGCGCTCACCGAGGATGGGGAAGAGGTCGTAGGCGCGCTGGATGTCGCGTTCGATGCCCGCCTTGTCCTTCCGCAGGAACGCCCCGAGCTGGAGGTTCTCCGTGATCGTCAGGCGCGGGAAGATGTGCCGCCCCTCGGGGGAGTGGGCGAGCCCGAGAGAGACGATCTTGTGGGCGGGGACGCTGCCGAGCGGGCGGCCGTCGAACACGACCTTCCCCGACGACGGCTTCAGCAGCCCCGAGAGCGTACGCAGCGTGGTCGTCTTGCCCGCGCCGTTGGTGCCGATCAGGGTGACGACCTGCCCGGCCTCGACGCTGAACGAGATGCCCTTGACGGCCTCGATCTTGCCGTAGGCGACCCTGAGGTCCTCGACCTCCAGCAGTGCGGTCACTGGGCCTCTCCCTTGGTACCGGCGCTCTCCGCGCCTCCGCTCCCGGCGGCGGCCTCGGCCGCCGCCACCTCTGCGGCCTCCGCCTCACCGGGGTCGCCCTCGAAGGGCTCGCCCAGATAGGCGGCGACGACACGCTCGTCGGCCTGGACGACCTCGGAGGTGCCCTCGACCAGCTTCTCGCCCTGCACGAGCACGGCGACCCGGTCGCAGAGGTTGAAGATGAAGCGCATGTCGTGCTCGATGACGAGCACGGCGACGCCCTTGTCCCGGATGGAGAAGACGAGTTCCTCCGTGGCCCGCGTCTCCTGCGGGTTCATACCGGCCGTCGGCTCGTCCAGCAGCAACAGGCCGGGCTCGCTGGCCAGCGCGCGGGCGATCTCCAGCTTCCGCTGCTCGCCGTAGGGGAGGTTGCGTGCCAGGTGCTCCCGCTTCCCGGCGAGGCCGACGAACTCCAGCAGCTCCATCGCCTTCGCCTCGGACTCCGCCTCCGCCTTCTTGAAGCCGGGCCCCCGCAGCAGCGCGGACCACAGGCCCTCCTTCGTGCGGGTGTGCCGGCCGACGAGGACGTTCTCCAGGACGGTCATGTTGGCGAACAGCCGGATGTTCTGGAACGTACGGGCGATGCCCGCCTGGGTCACCAGATGCGGCTTGGGCGGCAGCACCTTGCCCCGGAAGGAGACCGTGCCCTCGGTGGGTACGTACAGCCCGGTGAGGCAGTTGAAGAAGGTGGTCTTCCCGGCACCGTTCGGGCCGATCAGCCCGACGATCTCGCCGCTGTTGACCGTGATGTCCACCGACCGGACGGCGGTGAGGCCGCCGAACCGCATGGTGACGTCACGGGCTTCGAGTACAGGTGTCGTCATCGTTCCTCACGCCCCAGCCCTGGTCGCGGCCGGTTCGTCGGTCAGCGTCTTCTGCGCCGGTACGTCCAGCTGGTCGGTCTCGTGGAACTCCAGCTTGCGCCGCCGGTCGGCGATGATGCCCTCCGGGCGGAACCGCATCAGCAGGACCAGCGCGATGCCGAAGGCCAGCAGCTCGTAGTTCTGCAGGAACTGGAGCTTCTCCGGGACCAGATAGAGGATGCTGGCGCCGAGCAGCGGGCCGCTGACGGTGCCCATGCCGCCGAGGACGACCGCGGCCAGCAGGAACGCCGAGTTGGGCGGGGCCGCGCCCGCGAACTGGTACGGCTGCGGGTTGACGCTGTAGTTGACGTGCGCCATCACCGCACCGGCCAGGCCCGCGAGGGAAGCGCCGAGCGCGAACGCGATCAGCTTGACCCGGAAGCCGTTGATGCCCATCGCGGTGGCGGCGGTCTCGTCCTCCCGGATCGCGATCCAGGAGCGGCCGATCCGGGAGTCGGCGGCGCGGGTGTACACCAGGACCACGATCGCGGTGACGATCAGCATCAGGAACATGTAGTTGGCGAACCGGCCGAGGGTGAACCCGGCGATCTGGTGCGGCTCGCCCAGGTTGAACCCGAAGATGTTCAGGTCCGGGATCTGGGTGATGCCGTTGGGGCCGCGGGTGATGTTCGGGCCGGAGTCGCCGTCGAGGCTGTTGACGGCGATCCGGAAGATCTCACCGAAACCGAGGGTGACGATCGCCAGGTAGTCGCCGCGCAGCCGCAGCGTCGGGGCACCGATCAGCACACCGAAGGCCAGCGAGGCCGCCATGCCGGTGAGCGCGGCGGCCCAGAACGGGAACTGCGCGCCGGAGATCGGGGAGTACTCCGACCCGGACACCAGTGCCGCCGCGTAGGCGCCGACACCGAGGAAGGCGACGTAGCCGAGGTCGAGCAGGCCGGTGAGGCCGACGACGATGTTCAGGCCGAGGGCGACGGTGGCGAAGATCAGGATGTTCACGCCGACGTTGGCGTTGTGGTCGTCGCTCTGGGTGAACGGGAAGACCGCGGCGGCGGCGAAGGCCAGCGTCGCGGCGAAGCCGCGGTGACGGGCGGAGATCCGCGCGTACCGGTCCAGCAGACCGGCGTGCACCAGCGCCCAGGCGGCGAAGCCGACGGCGATCGCGTAGCCGATGAACGTCTCGCTGTCGTCGTTGTCGATGCCGATGCCGTAGGTGAAGACCACCAGGCCGAGCGCGGTGCCGACGGTGATGGCGAGCCGGTCGGCCACCGCCCCGGACGGCGCGGCGGGCCGGGCGGCCGGCTTGGCGAGCCGCAGGAAGCGCAGCGCGCGGCCCAGCGCGGCGGTCCCCCGGAGCGCGGGTTCGGCGGGCCGCCGGTCCAGCGGCAGGGCGAGCGCGCCGACCGCGAGGAGCAGCGCGCCGACGGCGGCGACGAAGCCGCCGGGGTCCACGTTGACCAGCCCGCCGAGGTCCACGGCGATGGCGATGACGGTGAACCAGACGACGACGAACGTGCCGAGCGCGAACAGCGCGGCGGTGTTGTCGCTGCCGCTGGGGTTGATCCGGGCCAGGCCGCGCACGCCGTACCCGGCGAGGAGGAAGACCAGCGCGACGGCGGCGACGACCAGGGTGATCACCTGGAGGCCCGCCGGGTAGCCGTAGACGGTCAGGTCGCCGGGGAAGTCCGACGTCCACGTCCAGGACATGAAGGCGGAGGCGATGGTGACCACGGCGCCCGCGGCGGCCAGCGGACGCGCGAGCGGTGCGGGCAGCGGGAGGACGGGGCTCTTCTCGGTGTTGGTCATGGTCAGGCCCTGTCCGCGACGCGTTCGCCCAGCAGACCCTGTGGTCGGAAGAGCAGCACCAGAATGAGGAGCACGAACGCCCACACGGGCGCCCAGCTGCCGCCGCCGAGCTGCTGCATGCCGGGGATGTCGGAGATGTAGGCGGTGGCCATCGCCTCCGCGATCCCGAGGACCAGACCGCCGAGCATCGCGCCGTAGATGTTGCCGATGCCGCCGAGGACAGCCGCGGTGAACGCCTTCAGACCGGCGAGGAAGCCCATGTCGTAGGCGACCGAGCCGTACTTGAGGCCGTACGACAGACCGGCGACCGCCGCGAAGAAGCCGCCGATGGCGAACGCGACCACGATGATGCGGTTGGTGTCGATGCCCATCAGCTGGGCGGTGTCCGGGTCCTGCGCGGTGGCCTGCATGGCGCGGCCGGTGCGGGAGAAGCGGACGAAGAACCCGAGGACCGCCATGCACAGCGGGGCGGCGAGGATCAGGAACACGTCGCCGCTCTGCACGGTGACCGAGCCGAGGTGCAGCGGCCCGAACGGCAGTTGCGGGAAGACGCGCGAGGTCTTCGCGTCCGGGTACCAGTTGAAGACGGCCTCCTTGATGGCGAGGGAGAGGCCGATGGCGGTGATCAGGGGCGCGAGGCGTGGCGCCCCGCGCAGCGGACGGTACGCGAAGCGCTCGGCGCCGACGGCGATGAGCACGGCGACCAGCGCACCGCCGAGGAGCATCGCCGGCAGGGCTATCCACATGGATATGCCGTCCGGCAGGGCGAGGTAGACGGTGAGGGCGCCGAAGCCGCCCGTCATGAAGATCTCGCCGTGGGCGAAGTTGATGAGCTGGACGATGCCGTACACCATCGTGTAACCGATGGCGATCAGCCCGTACATCGAGCCGAGGAACAGCCCGTTGGCCAGCTGCTGCGGCAGGGTGTTCACCGCGTGGCCTCCATGTGGTGGGGAGAGTCGGGGGGTAGAGAGCGGGCCGCGCGGTGACGGTGGTCGGTGCCGCGCGGCCCTGGTGGTGCGGTGTGTCCGGCTCGGCTACTTCGGGGTGGCCACGCCGCTCTTGACGGACTTCCACTCACCGTTGGTGACCTGGTACACGGTCAGCTGCTTGTTGGTGGTGTCACCGAACTCGTCGAACGAGATCTTCCCGGAGATGCCGTCGAAGGAGCTCTTCTGCACGGCGTCCACGACCTGGTTGCGGGCGTCGCTCGGGATCTTGCCGTCCTTCACGACCTGGCCGACGGCCTTGATGATCGCGGTCGTCGCGTCGTACGCGTACGAGCCGTACGTGCCGTAGTCGCCGGGGTACTTCTTCGCCTTGTAGGTGTCCACGAAGGTCTTCGCGGCGGGCAGGGTGTCCACGGGGACACCGATGGAGGTCACGAGGTCGCCCTCGGCGGCCTTGCCCGCGGTCTTGATGTAGGTCGGGGTGAACATGCCGTCGCCGCCGAACAGCGGGATGTTGGCCCCCGCTTCCTTGAGCTGCTTGGTGAGCACCTGCGACTCGTCGTACTGGCCGCCGTAGTACAGCAGGTCGGCCCCCGACTTCTTGATCTTGGTGGCGAGGGTGGAGAAGTCGCGGTCACCGGTGTTGACGTGGTCGGTGCCGATGACCTGGCCGCCCTGCTTGACGAACTGCTCCTTGAAGATCTTGGAGAGGCCCGCGCCGTAGGTCTGCTTGTCGTCCACGACGAAGGCCTTCTTCTTCTTGAGGCCGTTCACCGCGTAGTCCGCCGCGAACGCGCCCTGCAGGGCGTCGGTGGTCGCGGTGCGGAAGTAGTTCTTGAACGGGCGGGACTTGCTGGTCTGCCAGTCCTTGCCCTGGGTCAGCTCCGGGGCGGTGTTGGAGGGGGAGATCTCCACCAGGTTCGCCGCCGACAGCACCTGCTGCATCTGCGTGGCCACACCGGAGTTCAGCGGGCCGACGACGCCGAGGACGTCCTTCTCGGCCACGAACTGCGAGGCGTTCTGCTGGCCGGTGGCCGGGATCGCCTTGTCGTCCAGCGCCTTCACCTTGAAGGTGACGCCGGGGACGGACTTGTTCTTGTTGGCGTCGTCCACGGCGATCTGCGCGCCGTACTGGATGCCGAGGCCGGTGGCCGAGTTCTGGCCGGTCAGCGGCGCGTCCACGCCGATGGTCACCGTCACATTGCCGTCGCCGCCCTTGCTGTCGTCGTTGCGGGAGCCGCAGGCGGTGAGAGTCAGAGCCCCGGTGGTCAGGACGGAGGTAAGAATCACCACAGAACGCTGTCGCACAATCGATCCTTTCCGCAGGCGTTGCCGCCCCCTTCAAGGGCCTGGCGCCGTGCCGGTACCGAACTCCTGATGGAGCGGTGACTGGCCGTGACTCTAAGCCCGGTTCATTGACCTGGGTATCGCCGTGCGCTCGCTTGTGACTTTCTTGTTATGACGAGATCGCCGGTGGAGTTCGACCTGTGGGGCTTGCCGCCGTTTCGGTCGAATTCCCCGTCGGTCCACATTCTGAGAATCCGCACTTCCGGTCGGTCAGGGCCAAAACCCGTACGGAGCCTGGCAGTCGGGGCCCCGCCACCCCCGCGGAGCGCTCCTGGACGCCTCCGCACGCCCGGCGCGGGTGGCAGTACGCATTGCCTGCGCGTTACGCAGTGTTACGGCGATGAAGAGAGTGTCCGGATTCCGCAATACCGTGTAATGAGCATCCATTTCCGCGCGTGCAGGTCTGCGGTACCGATATGCGGAGGGATGAATTCCGAATCGGTGATGGTGCGCTCGTGTGGGTTTGTTCGGTGGGTTATGCGTGGGTAAGGGGACGGTATATGCAGGTCAGATGGGGCGCCGGTCGGTCGAGTGGGGGTGGGAGTGTCGGCCGGGCGGTGGCGGGGGGCGGGTGCTGGCCCGCCTGGCGGAGTGCGGGTACACGGAAGCGGGTGGGGCTGTCGGGTGGGCCCGCAGGGTGAGGGCGTGGGCATGCGGAAGCGGGTGGGCCCGCCGGTACGGTCACCGGCGGGCC
>NZ_JAHRXF010000041.1 GCF_019104725.1 Streptomyces corallincola
GAGCAGGTGTGTTCCTCGTATCCTGGTCGTCCAGAACGTCCACCCGTGCGCACCGGGCCGCGAGGAGCGGACGGGGGGGCGGGGGCGGCGGGGGCGGGGGCGGGCGGGCGCTGGTCAGTCGGACACGGATTCGGCGTGCTGGATCTGGGCGGGCGGGATCTCTGTCGGCGGGATCTCTGCGGGCGGTCGGGGGCCGACGTAGCGCGCGACCGGTCGGATGATCTTCGGGTCGGCCGCCTGTTCCAGCACGTTGGCACTCCAGCCGACCACCCTGGCCGCGGCGAACGTGGGCGTGAACATCTCCCTCGGCAGCCCGCACAGCTCCATGACGACGCCCGCGTAGAACTCGACGTTGGTGTGCAGTTCCCGGCCGGGCTTCAACTCGGCCAGGATCGCGGTGACCTGACGTTCGACCTCGACGGCGAAGGCGACCCTCGGGCCGCCGAACCCCTCGGCGATCCCGCGCAGCATCCGGGAGCGGGGGTCCTCGGTGCGGTAGACGGCGTGCCCGAAGCCCATGATGCGTTCACCGGCCAGCACGCGTTCCCGGATCCACGGGTCGATGCGGTCGGGGGTGCCGATGGCGTCCAGCGTGTCGAGAGCGCGGCTCGGGGCTCCGCCGTGCAGCGGCCCCGACAGGGCACCGACGGCGCCGGAGAGGCAGGCGGCGACATCGGCTCCGGTGGAGGCGATGACGCGGGCGGTGAAGGTTGACGCGTTGAATCCGTGGTCAATGGTCGCAATCAAGTATTGCTCGACCGCACGGGCCTTGCGGGGGTCCGGCACCTCCCCCGTCAACATGTACAGATAGTTGGCCGCGTACGACAGATCAACCCTCGGCTCGACCGGGTCAAGTCCCTGCCCCAGCCGGTACAACGCGGTCAACAACGTCGGCACCGCAGCGCAGACGGCGACGGTGTCGGCCCGGCGCCGCCCGGCGTCGATGTCGTACACAGGCTGGAGCCCCTCGGCCGCACCGAGCAGCGACAGCGCGGTGCGCAGACCGGACAGCGGCCCGGAGACCCGGCTCGCCGCGGCGATCGCGGGCAGCGCCGCTCGGACCTCGTCGGGCAGGGCGCGCCGCGCGGCGGTCACGGCGGTGAACGCGGCCAGGCCGCGGGCGTCCGGGAGCGCGCCGTGCACGAGCAGGTGCCACACGTCCTCGAAGCCGCGGGTGCGGGCCAGGTCCACGGCGGAGTACTGCCGGTAGTGGTAGAAGCCCTCGGTCCCGCGGACATCACCGATCTCGGTGTCGGTGACGACGACCCCGGCGAGTCCTCGCGGTACGTCGATACGTGGTGCGGTCCTGTTGACAGTCATGGTGTGCCTCCTCGAACGTGACTCGACTGTCCATGATTGACTATTCCCGCGTCAATATTGATTGGATCAACTAACACGTTCAACGTGTACAGATGCCACTACGGTGACCCCCATGCGTGATCACGAGTCCTCTCCCGAACGTCCCGGACGCCCCGGCCAACGCCTGACCACCAGGGAGACCGCCGAACTGCTCGGTGTGAAACCGGAGACGGTGTACGCCTACGTCAGCCGGGGCCTGCTCGGCAGCAGACGCGAGCCCGGCGCCCGCAGCAGCAGCTTCGACGCCGGTGAGGTCGAGGCCCTCGCCCGCCGCAACCGCCGCGAGGCGGCGGGGGCTTCCGGCTCCGGCGGCGAACTCTCCGTCCGCACCCGCATCACCCTCATCGAGGACGACCGCTGCTACTTCCGCGGCGTCGATGCCACGGAACTCGCCGCACGCCACTCCTACGAGGAGGTCGCGGAGTGGCTGTGGACCGGCCGGATGACACCGGGCACGACCTTCACCGCCCCGGAGGCCACCGTCGAGGCCGCGCGGTACGCCGTGCACGCCCTGCCCGAGCACACCGCGCCCACCGACCGGCTGCGGGTCGCGGCGATCGCGGCAGCCGCCGGTGACCCGCTGCGCTTCGACCTCTCCGAGGAGGCGGTCCTGAACACCGGGCGGGCACTCATCCCCACGCTGGTCGCGGCCCTCCCCCCGGTGCTGCACGCACCGGAGGACGACGGCCCGCTGGCCCACCGGCTGTGGGGCAGGCTGACCGCCGCGCCGGAGGACGAGAAGGCGCTGCGCGTGCTGGACGCGGCGCTCGCCCTGCTGGTGGATCACGACCTGGCCGCCTCCACCCTCGCGGTCCGCGTCGCCGCCTCGGCCCGCGCGCACGCCTACGCCGCCGTCTCGGCCGGTCTGGGCGTCCTGGAGGGCCCGCTGCACGGTGCCGCCAGCGGCCTGGCGCACAGGATGCTGGCCGACGTGCTGGAAGAGGGCACCGCCGCCCCTGTGATCGCCGACGAACTGCGCGCCGGGCGCCGGGTCCCCGGCCTCGGCCACCGGATCTACACCGGCGAGGACCCGCGCGCCACCGCGCTGTTCGCGCTGCTGGAAGGGGTCCCCCGCGCCGAACCCGCCCTGCTCGCCGCGCGCGACATCGTCGCCACGACGGCCCGGCACACCCCGCTGCACGCCAACGTGGACCTGGCCCTCGCTGTGCTCACCGTGTCCTGCGGAATGCCGACGACGGCCGGTGAGACCGTGTTCGCGGTGGCCCGTACGGCGGGCTGGATCGCCCACGTCCTGGAGGAGTACGGCGAACGCCCCCTCCGCATGCGCCCCTCCGGCCATTACGTCGGCCCGCGTCCCCCGCAGCCGCTCCCGGCATAGGACACGGGACGGCCGGAAGTCGTCGCGGCCGGAGTCAGGTTAGGCTCACCTCTGTGAGTGCGTGCGCGACCGTCTCCAGCAGCCTTGACGAGCCCGTTTCCGGAACGGCGGCCAAGGCGCGGACATGGCTGCTGTTGGAACAGCCCGGCCCCTGGGGCGTCAAGGCGCTCACATCCAGCCACCTGGACCGGGCACTGGGCCGGGCCCTGGAGGCGGCGGCCGGGAACACCGGGGTGCGTGTCGCGCTGATCCGCCGCCCCGGCCCGCACGCGGACTCCCGTACGCCCGCCGAGCGCCAGGTGTACGTGGCCCACACCGTTCCCGGAAACGCGTGGCTGCACAGCACCGCCGTGGACGACCCCCGCCGCCTGCTCGACCTGGACTTCGCCGCGCTCGGTGCGGGCGACCCCCGTTCCTTCGCCTCGGCGCTCGGCGGCCGACCGCACACCGGCGACCCGCTCGCTCTGGTGTGCACCAACGGCAAACGCGATCGCTGCTGCGCTCTGCTGGGCCGCCCCCTCGCCACCGAACTGGTCGCGTCGGGGGAACAGGGCATCTGGGAGGTCACCCATCTGGGTGGTCATCGCTTCTCCCCCACCGTGCTCGTCCTGCCGTACGGCTACGCCTACGGCCGCGCGGACGCCCGCACGGTGCGGGAAGCCCTGCGCGGAGCGCGAGAGGGGCGGGTCGCGGTCGGGGGGTGCCGGGGCCGCTCGGCCTGGGACCGGCCGGGTCAGGCGGCGGAGCTGGCCATCCGCGACGCGGTGCGCGAGTACCGCGCGGACTCGCTGCGGGTCATCGCCACCGAGAGCCGGGGGCCGCGCTGGGAGGTCACGGTGGCGCACACCGACGGACGCCGCTGGCGCGTGACGGTGGCGCAGGGCGCCTCCCTGCCGCCCCGCCCGGAGAGCTGCGGCGCCTCGGTGCTCGGCGCCCCGGCCCGGATGGACGTGGTGGCGGTACGTGAGGACCGGACCCCGGCGCTGGCGGGCTGAACGGAGCGCGGCGCACCGGTGCCGCGGTACCGCTCGTGGCCGGGCACGGATCGTGGCGCGGCCGGAACAGCCGCGCCACGATCGGGCATTGACCCTCAGACCGCCCCGGCGCCGGTCAGCGACCGCACCTCGGTCTCCGCGTGCCGGGCCTCGTCGGCGGGTTCCGCCGAGGTGACCGTACCGAGCCACCCGGCGAGGAAGCCGAGCGGGATGGAGACGATGCCGGGGTTCTCCAGCGGGAAGTACTGGAAGTCGATCCCCGGGAAGAGCGAGCCGGGGCTGCCGGACACCACCGGGGAGAGCAGCACCAGGCCGATCGCCGGAACCAGTCCGCCGTACACGGCCCACACCGCGCCCCGTGTCGTGAACGAGCTCCAGAACAGCGAGTAGACCAGCGCGGGCAGGTTCGCCGACGCGGCCACCGCGAACGCGAGCCCGACCAGGAAGGCGACGTTCATGTCACGGGCGAGCAGCCCGAGTCCGATGGCGACGACACCGATCCCGACGGCGGCGACCCGCGCCACGGCGACCTCGCTGCGCGTCTTGCCGCCCGGCCGCCGCAGCGAGGCGTACAGGTCGTGCGCCACGGACGCCGACGAGGCCAGGGTGATCCCGGCGACGACGGCGAGGATGGTGGCGAACGCGATCGCCGCCACCACGGCGAAGAGCACGGTCCCGCCCGCGGAACCGGCTCCGCCGCCCAGGTCGAGGGCGAGCAGCGGTACGGCGGTGTTCCCGGCCGCGTTGGAGCGGCGTACCTCGTCGGGCCCGACCACGGCGGCGGCGCCGAAGCCGAGGACGATGGTCATCAGGTAGAAGCCGCCGATCAGGCCGATGGACCAGACCGTGGAGCGGCGGGCCGCCCGCGCGGTGGGCACGGTGTAGAAGCGGGACAGGATGTGCGGCAGGCCCGCCGTACCGAGGACGAGCGCGATGCCCAGGCTGATGAAGTCCAGCCGGGCCGTCCAGTCGCCGCCGTACTTCAGCCCCGGTGCGAGGAAGGCGTTCCCGTGCACGCTGCGCTCGGCGGCGGTGACCAGCAGTTGGTCGAAGTCGCCGTGGAAGCGCACCAGCACCATCACGGTCAGCGCGATCGTTCCCGCCAGCAGCAGGACCGCCTTGACGATCTGGATCCAGGTGGTGGCCCGCATGCCGCCCAGCGACACGTAGATCACCATCAGGGCGCCGACGCCGATGACCGTCCACGCCTGCGCCGCCCCGCTGGTCCCGCCGAGCAGCAGCGCGACCAGGCTGCCCGCGCCCACCATCTGCGCCACCAGGTACAGCACCGACACGGTGACGGAGGAGGTACCGGCGGCGATCCGCACCGGCCGCTCGCTCATCCGCGCGGCCACCACGTCGGCCAGTGTGAACCGCCCGCAGTTGCGGACGAGTTCCGCGACCAGCAGCAGCACCAGCAGCCAGGCTACGAGGAAGCCCACGGTGTAGAGCAGGCCGTCGTAGCCGAACAGGGAGATCAGTCCGGCGATACCCAGGAAGGACGCCGCCGACATGTAGTCACCGGCGATGGCGAAGCCGTTCTCCATCGGGGAGAACAGACGGCCGCCCGCGTAGAACTCCTCGGCGGAACCCTGCCGCTTGCGGCTCACCCAGGTGGTGATGCCGAGCGTGACGGCGAGGAAGGCGCTGAACAGCAGCACCGCCAGCATCTGGTGGTCGCCGCTCATGAGGCACCTCCCTGCGCACCGCGCGTCAGTTCCTGTGTGTCCCAGCGGAGTTGCAGCGCGGCACGGTCACGGCGCAGCCGCGCGTGCCGGGCGTAGGCCCAGGTGAGCAGGAAGGTGGTGAGGAACTGTCCGAGCCCGGCCACCATGCCCACGTTCACCGCGCCGCTCACCGGCCGCGCCATGAACCCCGGCGCGGTGGTCGCGGTGACCACGTACGCCACGTACCAGGCGAGGAATCCGATGACACCGGGGACCACGAACCTCCGGTACCTGCTGCGCACTTCCTGGAACGCGGCGCTGCGCTGGACCTCGACGTAGACGTTCCGCGCGCGGATCTCGGCACCGGTGGGACCGGTGCGTGCGGCCGGGACCGTGGTCCGCGCGGGCCCGCCGGGTCCGTCCGCCTCTCCCCAGCCCGTGGCCAGTGCGTCGTACCAGGGATCCTCGTACTTCATGTCGCGGGAGACCGTGCCGGCTTCCGACCGGTCCACGGAAGAACTCCCGGTTGCGTTCCCGGCGCCTTGGGAACGACCGTTGCTTGACTGCATGCTCCAGGATGGACAGATGTCAGGGGCTCCGGGCCCCATTCCGGGGGTCCTTCACTCCATTAAGTGACCTATTCCGTACGCAGCGTGACGAGACCTTTCGCGTAGGCGTAACGCACCGCCTGCGCGCGGTCCTTGAGCCCGGTCTTGGCGAAGAGGTTGTTGATGTGGGTCTTCACGGTCGCGGTGGAGACGTGCAGCCGCCGGGCGATCTCCTGGTTGCTCATCCCCTCGGCGATCAGGACCAGCACCTCCGTCTCGCGCAGGGTCAGCCCGTCGGGCGGCTCGGCCGGTCCGGTGCCCGGCGGGGGTGGTGAGGCGGCCGGTGCGGGCTCCGACAGCCGCTCCAGCAGTCTGCGCTGGATACTGGGCGAGAATCCCGCCTCTCCCGAGAGCACGCTGTGCACGGCCCGGACGATCTCCTCGCCGCCCGCGTCCTTGGTGAGGTAGCCGCGAGCGCCCGCGTGCAGCGCCGGGAACAGCGAGTCGTCGTCCGCGTAGGTGGTGAGCACCACGACCTGGGTCGCCGGGTACCGCTCACGGATGCGCCGGGTGGCCTCCACTCCGTCGCAGCGGGGCATCCGCAGGTCCATCAGGACCACGTCCGGGGCGAGTTCACCGGCGAGCCGGACGGCCTCCTCGCCGTCGCCCGCCGCGCCCACGACCTCCACACCGGGCAGCAGTCCGAGCAGCATCACGATGCCCTCCCGCACCACGGTCTGGTCGTCGGCGACGACCACGCGCGCGATTCTGCTCATCCCCTCCGTACCGTTCATACCGGCACCTTCAGTGTCACCGCGAACCCCTTCTCGTCCGGTCCGGCGTCGAGCGAACCGCCCAGCAGCTCGGCACGCTCCCGCATTCCCAGCAGACCGTATCCACCGCCGCTGCCCGTCAGTTCGCCCGGCGCGCCACCCGAGTCCCTCACGTCCAGGGTGACTTCGTGCGGCCCGTAGTCGAGCCGGACGCTCACCGCGGCGCCGGGCGCGTGCTTGCGCACGTTGGTGAGCGCCTCCTGGGCGACCCGGCGGACCGCCTGGGAGGCCTCGGCCGACAGCGGTCTGCGGTCGCCCGTCACCGCGATCTCGGCGCTGTGGGCCTCGCCGACCAGCCCGGCCAGGAAGTCCTCCAATGGGGTCATCTCGCCGCGCAGCGCGGAGAGCGCCTGCCGGGTCTCCGCGAGACCGTCGCGGGCCATGCCCCGGGCGGCGACCACCCGCTCCAGGATCTGCTCGCGCTCGGCACCGCGTTCGATCAGCAGCCGGGCCGCCTCCAGGTGGACGAGCTGCGCGGAGAGGCTGTGCGCGAGGACGTCGTGGATCTCCCGCGCGATCCTCGTCCGCTCGGCCAGTGCCGCCGACTCCGCCTCGGCGGCGTGGGCGGCCCGCTCCTGGGCGAGCAGCCGCTGCGCGCTGCCGCGCGCCTCGGCGTCCAGCCGCATCACGTATCCGGCGAGAGCCATTCCGGCCGCGGTGGCCGCAGTGGTCAGCCAGACGTCGTTGTTGAACGCCGCGAACGAGGCCAGCGCCACGGAGGTGGCCGGGACGGCCGCACCGAGGGGTAGCCGCTCCAGCGCCGAGATCCCGCAGCCGCACCAGAGGACCAAGGCGGGTCCGTCGAACCCGGTGGTCCGGGCGAGGACGGCGATACCGAGCAGCAGCGCCATCAGCGCGAGGGAGGGGATCAGCCGGTGGGCGTAGGTGGTGCGGTAGAAGCCCCAGGCGACCACGCCGGTGACCAGGACGACCGCGACGGCGGTGAGCGCGCCCGGCACCCCGAGGTGGTTGCGGTTCAGACCGGCCCACAGGAGCAGGACGACTGCCGCGCCCCGGACGGTCCAGGCGAGAACGCGCCGGGGCCGTGAGGTTCCCGTGCGACCGAGTGCCTCCCGCGAGGGCCAGCGTGTCCACGCGTTCTCGGTCATACGCTCTCCCCCTTCCGTACCGCTCGCATGCCGTCACCGTACGCCGGGACGCGGTTGGCCGCGGAGCCTGTGGATTGTGCCCTCAGGGCCAGCACTCCGGCGCGGACGAGCAGGGTGCAGGCGAGGCCGAGGATGAGGGCGCCGCTGTCCTGGTGCACCCCGGCCAGCGCGCCGAGGGCGTAGAGCCCGACGCGCAGGACTATGCCGCCGATCCAGACGAACGCGCTGGTCCGGCCGCTCCTCGTCCATACGACGCCGTCGGCCTCCGTCCACATGCGGCTGGTCCAGGCCCAACCGGCGCCGGTGGCGAGGGCCACGACCAGTTCGGCGGCGATCAGCGCGACGGACGCGGTGTGGTGGTGCGGGTCCACCAGGCCGCCTCCGCGCAGGGCGACGAACCCGAGGATCAGGGGCAGCAGCCACCAGCGCCGGTCGTTGGTGACCGGCCGGGCGCGGAACTGCCGCACGACCACCAGGACGACGACGGCGACGATCACCAGCGCGTTGACCAGCCCGGACATCAGAGCCTCCGTGTGTGGAGCGAAGCCGGGGGCGGGCGCCCGCCGACCCTTTCGAAGGTACGGAGACCGGCGGGCGGAAAGATCGGAGCAGGGGTGGATCAGGGGTGGATTCCGGAGCCGGGGCTTCTCCACCCACGGGTGGAGAAAGCCGCGTGGCCCGGCCGAACCCGCCCACCCGAGGGTGAAGCGAGGACGGTCGGGCCACGCGGCGCGGCCGGCGTTGGTCAGGCGTCGATGCGCGACCGGTCCAGCGTGGCGGCCGAGCTGGAGATGAACTCCTTGCGCGGCGCCACGTCGTTGCCCATCAGGAGGTCGAAGACCTGCTCGGCGGCCTCCAGGTCGGCGAGGTTGATCCGGCGCAGGGTGCGGTGGCGCGGGTCCATCGTGGTCTCGGCCAGCTGGTCGGCGTCCATCTCGCCGAGGCCCTTGTAGCGCTGGATGGACTCCTTGTAGCGGACGCCCTTGCTCTGGAACTCCATGAGCGTGTCCCGGAGTTCGCGGTCCGAGTACGTGTAGACGTACTTGTCCTGACCCTTCTTCGGCTGGGTCAGCTCGATGCGGTGCAGCGGCGGGACGGCGGCGAAGACCCGGCCGGCCTCGACCATCGGGCGCATGTAGCGCTGGAAGAGGGTGAGGAGGAGGCAGCGGATGTGGGAGCCGTCCACGTCGGCGTCCGTCATCATGATGATCTTGCCGTAGCGGGCCGCGTCGATGTCGAACGTACGACCCGATCCGGCTCCTATGACCTGGATGATCGCGCCGCACTCGGCGTTCTTGAGCATGTCGGTCACCGAGGACCGCTGCACGTTGAGGATCTTGCCGCGGATGGGCAGCAGCGCCTGGAACTCGGAGTTCCGGGCCAGCTTCGCCGTACCGAGCGCGGAGTCGCCCTCGACGATGAAGAGTTCGCTGCGGTCCACGTCGTCGCTGCGGCAGTCGGCCAGCTTGGCGGGCAACGACGAGGACTCCAGGGCCGTCTTGCGGCGCTGGGCGTCCTTGTGCTGGCGGGCGGCGACGCGGGTGCGGGCCGCCGCGACGACCTTCTCCATGACGACCCGCGCCTGGGCGGCGGCGTCGCGCTTGGCGCTGGTGAGGAACGCCTTGAGTTCCTTGGCGACCACGTTGTTCACGATGCGCCGGGCCGCCGAGGTGCCGAGGACCTCCTTGGTCTGGCCCTCGAACTGCGGTTCCGCCAGCCGCACGGTGACGACGGCCGTCAGACCCTCCAGGGCGTCGTCCTTGACGATGTTGTCCTCGGCGACGCGGAGCATCTTCTTGGCCCGCAGGACGTCGTTCAGGGTCTGTACGACGGCCTGCTCGTAGCCGGTGACATGGGTGCCGCCCTTGGGGGTGGCGATGATGTTGACGAAGGAGCGCAGCGTGGTGTCGTACCCGGTGCCCCAGCGCAGCGCGATGTCCACGCCGAGTTCGCGGGTGACCTCGGTCGGGGTCATCTGGCCGTGCTCGTCGAGGACCGGGACGGTCTCCTTGAAGGTGCCCTGGCCGGAGAAGCGGAGGGTGTCGCAGACGGGCCTGTCGCTCGCCAGGTACTCGCAGAACTCGCTGATGCCGCCGTCGAAGCGGAACGACTCCTCGCCCTTGCTGCCGCCCTCGCCGAGACCGAGTTCGTCGCGGACGACGATGGTCAGGCCGGGGACGAGGAAGGCGGTCTGCCGGGCGCGCTGGTGCAGGGTCTCCAGGGCGAGCTTGGCGTCCTTGAGGAAGATCTGCCGGTCGGCCCAGTAGCGCACGCGGGTGCCGGTGCGGTTCTTGGGGATCTTCTTGGCCCTGGTGAGTCTGCTGCCCGGCTCGAACCCGGCGTCCGGCCCGTTGCCCCGGAAGGCGCCGGGCACACCGCGCCGGAAACTGATGGCGTGGACGCTGCCGCCCCGGTCCACCTCGACGTCGAGGCGGGCGGAGAGGGCGTTCACCACGGAGGCGCCGACGCCGTGCAGACCGCCGGAGGCCGCGTAGGAGCCGCCGCCGAACTTGCCGCCCGCGTGCAGCTTGGTCATGACGACCTCGACGCCGGAGAGTCCGGTCTTGGGCTCGACGTCCACGGGGATGCCGCGTCCGTTGTCGCGGACCTCGACGGAGCCGTCGTCGTGCAGGACGACGTCGATGTGGTCGCAGTAGCCGCCGAGGGCCTCGTCCACGGCGTTGTCGATGATCTCCCACAGGCAGTGCATCAGGCCGCGGCTGTCGGTGGAGCCGATGTACATGCCGGGACGCTTGCGCACGGCTTCGAGGCCCTCAAGGACGAGCAGGTGCCGCGCGGTGTAGTTGGAGCCGTCCCGGTCTGCTCCTGCCAGCAGCGCTGTGGACGGCACGGACGTATCGGCGGTCACGCGGTTCGCTCCTCGCTGAATTTCAGATGACCCCCTTGTGGGTAAGGGGGCGGCTTCGGTCGCCGCTCAGAGGGTACCGAGGCCTGGTAGAGCCGTTGTAACGCCACCCTCGTCGGGAAAACAGCCTAGTCCAGACTCGTATACGCGTTCGATCACTCGATGGAGTGAAGCACACATCACGTTCCATTGGAGGCATGAACCATTTAGGCTCCGGGCACGTCCTCAACAACAAACCGGCAACCCGGCCGGCAGGACGTGAACCGAGACAGCGCGAACCCGTACGCACCAAGACGCACTACGGCACCTTCGCCGCCAACCGGCAGCAGACAGCCGCCCCGGAAAAATTCCTTCGAGGAAAAGCCACGAGCGGGAACGTTTTCGGACTGGTTGGATGTTGACCCTGGTACGACAGCTCGTCGAGCTAGAGAAGAGGCGACGTGACTACTGTTCTGACCCCCGCGAGCCCGCTGACGGCCGCCGACCGCTGCGACCGCTGCGGCGCCCAGGCATACCTGCGTGTCGTGCTGCTCAGCGGCGGAGAACTGCTCTTCTGCGCCCACCACGGTCGCAAGTTCGAGCCGGAACTCAAGAAGATCGCCGCTGAGATACAGGACGAGACCGAGCGGCTCACCGCCGTTCCGGACACGACGTCCGAAGATGAGCGCTGAACCTCGCACACACGACGAGCCAGCCCCGGCACAGGCCGGTGAACGGGCGGTCGCTCCCTTCTCGGGAGCGACCGCCCGTGCTCATGTCCGGGGCCCGCTCCGGGCCCCCTCGGGTCAGCCCTGCGGCACGTCCAGTGCGTGCAGCGCGTCGGAGACGCGGGTGTAGACGCCGGGGCTGCCCGCCCGGCCGCAGCCGCTGCCCCAGGACACCAGCCCGATGAGCTTCCCGGCGGCCACCAGCGGGCCCCCGCTGTCGCCCTGACAGGCGTCGGGGCCGCCCTGCTCCTCCCCGGCGCACAGCATGGAGGAGGCGCGGTAGGTGCCCTCGGGGCCGCCCGGGTAGGCGCGGGCGCACTCGTCGTCCGGCAGGACGTGCACATCGGCCGCGTGCAGGCGGCGCGCGTAGTCGCCGCCGCCCGTGAGGTCGCCCCAGCCGGAGACGCGGGCCTTGGTGCCCGGCGCGTAGGCGGGGTCGCCCGCCGCGGCCACCGGGACCACCGTGTCCTTCGGCAGCTCCCCCGCGAGGGTGAGCACGGCCCAGTCACCGGCGTTGGTGCCGGGGTCGTAGGCCGGGTTGACCTTGATGCTCCTGACGGCGATCTCGTGGCCGCCGCTGCCCAGCAGGTCCGTGCGGCCCGTGACGGCCTTGAGGTCGCGGGCCTGGTTCGGCGGCTTGCCGAGCACGTCGTCGCCCATGCAGTGGGCGGCGGTGAGCACGGTGGTCCGGGAGACCGCCACGCCACCGCAGAATTGCCCGGCCCGGGTACCCCCGAACCGGTCACGGCTGGTGAGCGCGACGGTCCAGGGGGCCTCGGAGATGTCGATCGGGAAGCCTCCGACCACCACGCTGTCGGCGGTCGCGGGCGCCGCTCCCACCAGGGGTATGGCGGACAGCGCGGCCGTCAGGACAAGCGGTGCGGCCACTGCGCGGACAGGGATGCGGCGCATGCGTACTCCTCACTCCGGGTCGTATCGGAACACCCACAGTGATCCAGGGCCGCGAGGCGCGCAGCGCGAAGGCCCGGCCCCGCGCGGGGTTCCGGGCCTTCGTGTCACTCGAACGGACTAGTCGAGGTAGTCGCGCAGGACCTGCGAACGCGACGGGTGGCGCAGCTTCGACATCGTCTTGGACTCGATCTGGCGAATCCGCTCACGCGTGACGCCGTAGACCTTGCCGATCTCGTCCAGGGTCTTCGGCTGGCCGTCGGTCAGGCCGAAGCGCATGGAGACCACGCCCGCCTCACGCTCGGACAGGGTGTCCAGGACGGAGTGGAGCTGCTCCTGCAGCAGCGTGAAGCTGACCGCGTCGGCGGGCACGACGGCCTCGGAGTCCTCGATGAGGTCACCGAACTCGCTGTCACCGTCCTCGCCCAGCGGGGTGTGCAGCGAGATGGGCTCGCGGCCGTACTTCTGGACCTCGATGACCTTCTCCGGGGTCATGTCGAGTTCCTTGGCCAGCTCCTCCGGGGTGGGCTCGCGGCCCAGGTCCTGGAGCATCTGGCGCTGCACGCGGGCGAGCTTGTTGATGACCTCGACCATGTGCACCGGGATACGGATGGTGCGGGCCTGGTCGGCCATCGCGCGGGTGATCGCCTGCCGGATCCACCAGGTGGCGTACGTGGAGAACTTGTAGCCCTTGGTGTAGTCGAACTTCTCGACGGCGCGGATCAGACCGAGGTTGCCCTCCTGGATGAGGTCCAGGAACAGCATGCCGCGGCCGGTGTAGCGCTTGGCCAGCGAGACCACGAGGCGGAGGTTGGCCTCCAGCAGGTGGTTCTTGGCACGGCGGCCGTCCTCGGCGATGATCTCCAGCTCGCGCTTGAGCTTGGGGGCAAGCTTGTCCTCGGTGGACAGCTTGTCCTCGGCGAAGAGACCGGCCTCGATGCGCTTGGCGAGTTCGACCTCCTGCTCGGCGTTGAGGAGGGGGACCTTGCCGATCTGCTTCAGGTAGTCCTTGACCGGGTCGGCGGTGGCACCGGCCGCGGCGACCTGCTGCGCGGGCGCGTCGTCCTCGTCCTCGTCGGACAGGACGAAGCCCGCGTTCTCGGTGGTGCCCTCCGGCTCGTCGGAGGCCTTGGTGTCCTCGAGGACCTCTTCCTCAAGGACCTCGGCGTCGTCCTTCTTGCCGGTGGTCTTCTTGGCCGCCGTCTTCTTGGCGACGGTCTTCTTCGCGACCGTCTTCTTCGCGGCGGTCTTCTTGGCCGCTGCCGCCTTCTTGGCGGGGGTGGCCTCGTCGGTGGCGTCGTCGTCGGCCAGGTCGGCGGAGACGGACGGGGCCGCCGTGGTGGCGGTGGCCTTCCGGGTCGTCACCGTCTTGGCCGCGACCGTCTTGGTGGCGGTGCGCTTGGCGGGACTCTTCGCTGCGACGCTCTTGCGGGTGCGCTTGGGCTCTGCTGCACTGACCATCAGCGTCACACCCTCTTCCTCGAGGATCTGGTTGAGGCTGCGCAGTACGTTCTTCCACTGAGTGGCCGGAATCTGGTCAGCTTCGAAGGCCCGACGCACGTCGTCGCCGGCGATCTGCCCCTCAGCCTTTCCCCGCTCAATGAGCGCCATGACAGAGACGGACTCGGCGATCTCAGGCGGGAGCGTACGGGATGTGCTGGCCGACACGAACAACCTCTCGGAACGTTGGAAAGCGGCTTCCGGCCCCGTCCACAGTGGACCGGAGCCGACCACCGGCCTGGGGATGGGCCGACGGAGCGGGCGGGAGCCGGGAGGATGCACAGCGCCTGTGACGGCGTCCGTATTCCCTCCGCGACTGTCACCTCTTAGGTCATCGCACTGCTTCCGGGAGCGTTACGCCCAATCTGCGTGGCCCGAGTCACACCGCGTAGGCGATCAAAAAAGAGCAGACACGGACAAAGAGCCATCGCCGCACTGTCGATCATGATCGTCCGGCATACGGCCCCAGCCACCGCCGGACCGATCACCCCACACGGGACCGATCACCGCGGGGGCCGATCGGCGCGGGGCCAATCACCGCGGGGCCGGTCGCCACCGGGGCGGCCACCGCCGGGCCGATCGCCGCGCCGCCGGACCCGTCGGACTCCCCCGCTGCCCGACGCCGCCCGGCGGCGGCCGGTTCCCTCTCCCGCCGCCACCGGAGGACCGGGGCCGCGGGGTACCGGCGACCGCTCCGCCCGCCGCGGGTGTCAGTGCTCGCGCGGGGCGGGGACGACGCGCTCCACCTCGGGGTGGACGATCAGCAGCTGGCGCATCGCGGTCTCGGCGGCGGTACCGTCGCCGGTGCCGAGCGCGTCCACGATCCGCGCGTGCACCGCGAGGCAGGACTCGTTGGGGCGGTCGCACGCGGTGACCGGGCCGCCGGAGACCTGCAGCGCGGCGGAGACGATGCCCGACAGGTGCTCCAGCATGCGGTTGCCCGCGACCTGGATGAGCAGCCCGTGGAACTCGTTGTCGGCACGGGAGAAGGTGAGGGCGTCGCCCTGCGCCATCGCGTGGCCCATGATCTCCACCATGTCGGACAGGCGCTGCTGCACCTCCTCGCGGCCGTGGCCCGCGGCGAGACGCGCGGCGAGCGGCTCGATCGTCAGGCGCAGCTCACTCAGCTCACGGCGCTGGTCGTCGCGCTGCGGCCCGAACGCCCGCCATTCGATGATGTCCGGGTCGAGCAGATTCCAGTCGCTGACCGGGCGCACCCGGGTGCCGACGTTGGGGCGAGCGCTGACCAGCCCCTTCGCCTCCAGCACGCGGAGGGACTCGCGGACGACGGTCCGGGACACCTCGAAACGCTGGCCGATCTCCTCGGGGACCAGCGGGCGGTCGGCCCCGAGGTCGCCCGAGACGATCATCTGACCGAGCTGCTGGACGAGCTGGCCGTGCAGGCCGCGGCCACGGCTCCCGGCGGTACGGCGGCCGACACGGCCCAGTTCGGTGTCGCCCCCGTCCCACACGGGTGCGGCGACGCGGTCGGCCATCGCGGCGTCGGCGTAGGGGTAGCGGTCGAGTTCGCCCGGTCCGGTCAGACCCGAGTCTGCGGAGCGGGCGGCGGTCATCATGGTGTGCGCAAGGGTACTCACGGAACCTTTGTCGGCTCCGGTTCCAACTCCCTTGAGGTCTTTGGTGAAAAGCACACGAAAGGGTGATCGCTCACCCCGTCGTAATTGACGCCTTATCGGAAAGAAGCGTGCGTTCTCCGGGGAGTTGTGCGCAGACCCGGGCGGGAAGCGACCGACGGGCGGTCACCCGACCCTGGTGCGCAGCGTGCCGAACAGGTACGCGCCGAGCAGTCCGGCGAGCGACAACGACATGGCCCAGCCGACGGGTTGGGCGACGACGCGGAGCAGCGCGAGCAGGTAGCGCTCGCCGCCGAAGGGCCACTGGAGCAGCATGAGTTCGCGCATGCGTTCCGGCAGTCCGGCGGCCATCCGCACCGCCGGTTCGCGCAGCGTCCAGTGCACGGCGGGAACGACGACCACGGGTACGGCGAGCACGGCGGCGAGTCCGGCGGTGGTGGAGCGGAAGACCCCGGCGGCGAGGACACCGGCCCAGGCGCAGCCGGTCACCAGCGCGAACCAACTCGTGGTCGCGGAGAGCCAGTCGGCGGGGATACGGGTCATCTCGCCGCCGTGCAGGAGGTAGAGCACCTCGGCGTCGCAGCCGAGGGTGAGGAACGCGAGCAGGACGGCGGTGGCGCCGGAGACCAGGAGTTTCGCGGCGAGCAGTCCGAGGCGCCGGGGCACGGTGCCCCGGTCGGCGGCGAGCGCCGGGTGCCGGAACTCGTCGCCGAAGGCCAGCGCGCCGAGCAGTCCGGCGGCGAACGCGGCGGGCGGCAGCGGGAACCCGGCGGGCCAGGCCGCGAACAGCCGCGCCTGCGGGGTGTGTCCGAGCCGGGCGAGCAGAACGGCGGTGAGCACGGAGGCGATCAGCGCGGCGCCGCAGACCAGGAAGCCGGTGCCGATGCCGGAGACGCGCCGCAGCTCGTAGCGCAGGGGGCGCAGCGGGCTGCGCGCGGGGCGGACGTCGATCGGGGGCGGGAGCGGGGAGGCGGGGTCGAGGGCGAAGGCGGCCACGGCGGGCGCGGGGGGCCGCGGCGCTTCCCCGTCCGGGGCGCCGTCGCCGTCGCCCCGCGCGTTCTGGTCGGCGGGCGCGGGGGGTGCGGTGGTGCCTCCGGTGGCGCGGTTGCGGGCACCGGGGACCGTCGCAGGGGCGGGCAGGGTGTCCACGGCGGTGGTGCTCCGGGGAGCGGTCCCGGTGCCGGGTTCGGGTGCGGTGGTAGGTGCGGAGGCGGCCCGGTCGGTCTCGGGGCGGGTGATCCTGCCCGCGCCGGTGTCCGCGGTGTCGGTCGCGCCGACGACCCCGGCCTCGGCCTCGGCTTCGATTCCGGCGGTGTGGCGCTCGGCGTCCGCGGAAGATCGTTTCGCTTCCGGCGCGAGTGCTCCGGCTCCGGTGGTCGTTCGCGCCTGGTCGTCGCGGGGGTGTTCACCGCTGCCGGTCCGGGGGTCCCGCCGGTCGCGGGAGCCCGCGTCGCCCACCTCGTCCGCGAGCTGGTGTACGAGGATGCCGTGCCGGTACGCGGTGTCGCCCACGTCGGCGGTCGTACTGCCGTACACCGAGAGGCGGTTGCCGCCCTCGCTGATCACCTCGACGGAACGGCGGCCGACGCGCGCCTCCTTGGTGAGCAGTGCGGCGAGCCGGGCGGCGTGCGGGCTGCGGACGGCGACGCGGGGGCGCAGCCGGGTGCGCGCGAAGTCCCCCGCCTCCTGGTCGGCGACCAGCCGACCGGCGTCGAGGCTGACGACCCGGTCGGCGTTGCGCGCGGCCTCCTTGGAGTCGGCGGTCGTGCAGAGCACGGTGCCGCCCTGGGCGGCATGGGCGCGCAACATGCCGTGCAGCCAGCGGGCCTCTCGGGGGGACAGCCCCTCGGTGGGGGCGTCCAGGACGAGTGTGTGCGGGTCGGTGAGCAGGGCGCAGGCCAGTCCGAGGCGGCGGTCCAGGCCGCGCGCGAGGGTGCCGAGCCGCTCCTCGCGGAAGCTGACCAGCCCGACCGCTTCGAGCATCTCGTCCGCGCGCCGGGCGGACACTCCGGCCGCCGCGCACAGCATCCGCAGATGGCCCCGGACCGAGCGGGCGGGGTGTCCGGGCACGTCACCGAGGAGTACGCCGACCTCGTGGGCGGGGTGGGGCATGTGGTGCAGGGGGCGGCCCCTGAAGTGCGTGACACCCCGGCCCTGCTGGAGTTCGAGCATCAGCCGGAGCGCGGTCGTCTTGCCCGCGCCGGACGCCCCGAGCAGTACGGTCACCTGGCCCGCGCGCGCCTCGAAGGAGAGGTCGTCCAGGGCGGACAGGTGCGCCTTGCGGGGGATGCTGGTCAGTCCGAAGGCCTCGATCACCTTCAGGAAGATAGTGCCCTTTGTCCTGTTTTCCGGGTATCGCCCGATCTGTTGTTTCGGTGGCGCGCAAGTCGGGGGGCCGTCACCTGCGCCGGACGGGTGAACGGGCGTGGGCCCACACCCGCCGTTCGGGTTTCGGGCCCCTCAGACCTCGGGACGGAGCATCGGCGGGTTGAGCAGGGTGGCCCCGCCCGCCCGGAACAGCTGCGCAGGACGGCCGCCCTGGCGGGTGGTCGTACCGCCCGTCGGGACGAGGAAGCCAGGGGTGCCGGTCACCTTGCGGTGGAAGTTGCGCGGGTCGAGGGCCACGCCCCAGACCGCTTCGTAGACGCGGCGCAGCTCGCCGACCGTGAACTCGGGCGGGCAGAACGCCGTGGCCAGCGACGAGTATTCAATCTTGGAGCGGGCCCGCTCCACGCCGTCCGCGAGGATGCGGGCGTGGTCGAAGGCGAGCGGGGCCGCCGGTTCGCCGTCCCGGCCGTAACCGGCCCGGTCGAGCAGTTCCTCGACCGGCGCCCACCGGGCGTTGCTCGCGTCTCCGCCCGCCCGGGGTGCGGGCAGGTCGGGCGCGAGGGCGAGGTGGGCGACGCTGACGACCCGCATCCGGGGGTCACGGTCCGGGTCGCCGTAGGTGGCGAGCTGTTCCAGGTGCGCGCCGTTGTCCTGGGCCTCGGCCTCCGGATCGTGGGCGCACAGCCCGGTCTCCTCGGCCAGCTCGCGGGCCGCCGCCTGGGCCAGATCCTCGTCGTCCCGCACGAAACCGCCGGGCAGCGCCCAGCGCCCCTGGAAGGGAGCCTCCCCCCTGCGTACCGCCAGCGCGCACAGCGCGTGACGGCGCACGGTCAGTACGACCAGATCCACGGTGACGGCGAAGGGCGGGAAGGCTGACGGGTCGTAGGACATGCGGCGATCATAGTCGTCTTCCTGACGATAAACACTCCGTTCGTCGGGCTCTCACCTGGGCGCCGCCCTGCGGACTTCGGGGCGGGGGCGAGGGGGCGGGCGCCGGGGCGCGGGCAGGGCGGCGGGTCCGAGAGGGCAGGGGGCCGCGGGGGCGCGGGCAGGGCGGCGGGTCCGAGAAGGCAGGGGGGCTGCGACGGCGCGGGCAGGGCCGACAGCAGGGTGACAGACCGGCAGGCGGGTCCGGGCGGGCCTCGGGGCGCCTACAGGGCGGCGGAACTCGGCGCGTCAAGGCGGTCGCACCTCCGCGTGTTTCGGTGACTCCGCCGCCCCCGCTCTCAGCTCTCCGTGCACGCCTCCTCCGTGCCGTCCGCCTTCGCCCCGGCCTCCGGGTCCGCCTTGGCCATAGTCGGGCGGGAACGGGCGCTCCCTTCGCTCTGGGGGCGCGGGTGCGGGGGTCGGCGGCGGGCGGTCTCGGTGCGCGGGGCGCTGTCGCCGGACTCCAGGGTCCGGGGGCGACGGCGGCGCCGGGTGCTGGTGGACGGGGGCCGGGATTCGGTGGTGGCGTTGGTCGGCATCGGGGGCGTCTCGGGCGCCGTGGACGCCTGGAGTGCCGTGGGCTGGCGGGGAATGGAAACGTGTTCCGGCACGGCTGTCCGGGCGGCGTGTGCCAGGCCGTCTCCGCGCGGCCCCGAGGGACGTCGCCCGCCCTTCGGGTCGGCGCGTTCGGCGCGCAGGCAGCGGCGGACGGACTCCGGGTCGAGACCCTCGTTGCAGGCTTGGTGGAGCAGGCGGGCGAAGAGGTAGTCCGGGTCGGCGCCCAGGGCCATCGCCAGGGCTTCGCGGGCCTCCAGTTCGTCGCCGCTGGACCAGGCGACCCAGCCCGCGAGGGTGAGCGGCGCGGCGGCGTGTTCGCGGTACGGGCCGACGCAGCGGCGGGCCAGAGCACGCCAGAGCCTGAGCGCGGGGGCGGCCTCGTCGCCCTCCATCCAGCCTGCCGCGCGGTCGCGGGTGGTGCGGTCCTGGAGGCCGAGGATGAGCGTGGCGGCCTCGTCGTGGGCGAGGATCTCGTCGTCGCGCCGGTCGGCCGCGAGGGTGCCGGGCACCGGTGTAGCGGCGGCGAACCTGCGGATGACGCGTTCGGCGAGGCCGAGGGTCTGCTCGGCCACCTCCTCGCGGGCGGCGTCGTCCAGGATGCGCGGCACCAGGGACATCCCGGCCGCGTCGAGCGCCACCTCCTGGGCGAGGGCGGCGCTCGTCTCCCAGGGCTGGAGCCGGGCGCGCAGTTCGCTCAGAGTGCCGCGCACCTGGATACCGGCGTAGGTGGCCGCCGCCGCGAGCACCGAGGTGCCGGGCAGGCCCATCGGGGTGCCCTCGCCGGGGCAGCAGCTCTCGTTGACGCAGCAGTACGACCAGAAGCGGCCGTCGGAGACGCAGAGCGCCTCGATCACCGGGACGCCGAGCTCGCCGCACTCGGTGCGCAGCAGGCCGATCAGCGGCTCCAGCCGGAGCTTGATGTCCCGGCCGGTCTCGGCGGGGCCGGGCTCCCGGCAGACGTAGGCCACCATGCGCTGCGGGCGGCGGCCCCGGCGTTCGCTGCCCCGGATCAGCCCGCGGGCCAGTTGCCGCGCGGCCTCCGGCCAGTCGTCCGGGCCCGCCGGAATGCCGAGGCGTGCCCGTCCGCCGAACCGGCCGCGTCCGTCCCGGTCGCTCAGGGCGACCAGTACGACGCTGTCCTCCGGGCGGTATCCGAGGAGGTAGGGCAGCGCGTCGGCCAGTTCGGCCGGGGTGCGCAGGGTGACCTGGGTGTCGTGCGCGGCCGTCTCGTCCAGCGGGTCCGGGAGCGGACCGGCGTCCACTCCCGTGGTCACGCCCGCGCCCGCGTTCCCTCCTCCGCCCTCCGGTCCGTCCGGCCCCTCCGGGCGGTCGTTCCCCGGTGGCTGGTGGAGGCCGTAGAAGTCGTCTGGGAAGGGCGAGTTGTGCGGGTTCTCGGAGTTGTCGAACGGTTCGGTCGTTTCGCTGTGATTCGTCATGCCCAGACGATCTCGCAGATCAAGAAATCCTGCTCGACCCTGTGGATAACTCAGGTCAGGCACACGACAAGCGACCTCCGAGGCCGACTCGCCACGACCCCGGCCCAGGCACTTCGCCCCACCTGACCAGGCGCTTCACTCCACCCGGCCGAACGCGTCCCTTCCCCTGCCTGGGCGCCCTACCCCGCCGCCGCCAGCACCAGCGGAAGCACCTCCCCGCTCCCCGCCCGCCGCAGCAACCGTGCCGCGACCGCCAGCGTCCAGCCCGAGTCGGTCCGGTCGTCCACCAGCAGCACCGGCCCCGGCGTCCTGGCCAGTTCCCCCGTCAGCCCTGCGGGCACGGTGAACGTGTCGGCCAGCGCCCGCAGCCGCTGGGCCGAGTTGCTGCGCCGGGCCGCGAGGGCGCCGTCCGGCGCGGTGTACTCCAGCGCGCCGAGATAGGGAAGGCGGCCGACGGAGGCGACGCCGCGGGCCAGCGAGTCCACCAGGGCGGGCCGGGTCAGGGACGGCACCGCGACCACACCCACCGGGCGGGGTCCCGCGTCCGGCACGCTCGGCGCCCAGCCGCCCGGCGAGCGGGCCCAGTCCGCGAGGACGGCCACGGCCGCGCGCAGCACGTCGTCCGGCACCGGTCCGTCCGGGGCGTTGTCGGCGAGCAGCGGACGCAGCCGGTTGCCCCAGCCGATGTCCGAGAGGCGGCCGAGCGCCCGCCCGGTCGCGCACAGCTCACCGGCGGGGATGCGGCCCTTGAGGTCGAGACCGAGCGCGGGCAGCCCGGTCGGCCACATCCGGCGGGGCTCGACCTCGACACCCGGCCGGTCCAGTTCCTTCGCGGCGCCGGTCAGGACGTCCTCCGAGACCGAGGAGTCGGCCCAGGCACCGGCGCAGTTGTCGCACCGGCCGCACCGGACCGCGCCCTCGTCGTCCAGGCGGCGGCGCAGGAACTCCATACGGCAGTCGCCGGTGTTCACGTAGTCCCGCATGGCCTGCTGCTCGGCCGCGCGCTGGCGGGCGACCCAGGCGTACCGCTCGGCGTCGTACGTCCAGGGTTCGCCGGTGGCGGTCCAGCCGCCCTTGACGCGGCGGACCGCGCCGTCCACGTCGAGGACCTTGAGCATGCTCTCCAGCCGGGTGCGCCGCAGATCGACCAGCGCCTCCAGCGCGGGTACGGACAGTGGCCGTCCGGCGTCCGCGAGGGCGGCGAGGGTCTGGCGGACCTGCGCCTCGGGCGGGAAGGCGGTGTCCGCGAAGTAGCGCCAGATCGCCTCGTCCTCCTGGCCCGGCAGGAGCAGCACGTCGGCGTGGGCGACCCCGCGTCCGGCGCGTCCCACCTGCTGGTAGTAGGCGATCGGGGAGGACGGCGAGCCGAGGTGGACGACGAATCCGAGGTCGGGCTTGTCGAAGCCCATGCCGAGCGCCGAGGTGGCGACGAGCGCCTTGACCCGGTTGCCGAGCAGGTCGGACTCGGCCTGCAGCCGGTCGGCGTTCTCGGTGCGGCCGGTGTAGGAGGCGACCCGGAAGCCGCGCCCGCGCAGGAAGGCGGTGGCCTCCTCGGCGGCGGCGACGGTGAGGGCGTAGACGATGCCGGAACCCGGCAGTTCGTCGAGGTGTTCGGCGAGCCAGGCCAGCCGGTGCGCGGCGTCGGGGAGCCGGACCACGCCGAGCCTGAGGCTCTCCCGGTCCAGCGGGCCGCGCAGCACCAGGGCCTCGCCGGTGCCGGTGCCGAGTTGTTCGGCCACATCGGCGGTGACGCGGGCGTTGGCGGTGGCGGTGGTCGCCAGCACGGGGACTCCAGCGGGGAGTTCGGCCAGCATGGAACGGAGACGGCGGTAGTCGGGGCGGAAGTCGTGGCCCCAGTCGGAGATGCAGTGCGCCTCGTCCACCACGAGCAGTCCGGTGGTGGCGGCGAGCCGGGGCAGCAGGTTCTCCCGGAAATCGACCGAGTTGAGGCGCTCGGGGCTGACCAAAAGGACATCGGTCTCGCCCCGGCCGACCTCCTCGTGGATGGTCTGCCACTCCTCCGGATTGGCCGAGTTGATGGTGCGCGCGCGGATACCGGCCCGCTCGGCGGCCTCGACCTGGTTGCGCATGAGGGCGAGCAGCGGCGAGACGATCACTGTGGGCCCGGAGCCCCGGCGGCGCAGCAGCGCGGTCGCAACGAAGTAGACCGCCGACTTGCCCCAGCCGGTGCGCTGCACCACGAGCGCCCGCCGGTGGTCGCGCACCAGTGCGGCCACCGCCTGCCACTGGTCCTCGCGCAGCCGGGCCGTGCCACCCGGATCACCGACCAGCTCGGCGAGGATGGCATCGGCCTCGGTACGCAGTTCCGGATCGTCCATGTCCCCATGCAACCCGATGGCACTGACAATCGGCCATCTCACGCAGCGTGACCGCCGCAGGTCGGGATGGTACGGGGGCGCTCGCCGGGTACGCGGTACGCGCCCCTGTCAGGGCTGTTCCAGGGCTGTCCCGGGGTCGCTCAGGCGTCGAACGGCGAGCTCGGGGTAGGGATATAAGCCTCGCACCACCTGATAAGCACCGGTGGTCCCAATTGCTCGTTGCCGCATCCGAGTTCGACAGGAAGAATTGGAGTCCGCTCCCCGCACGGTCGATCCGTGATCCGGTTGGGCCCTGCTGTGGTGCGCCCCCCGAATCCGACCCTGCCCGCAGTGTGGGCGCGTAGCCGAAGGGAGGAACGTGACCTTCGGATTCGCCTCGTCCTCGGCGGCCCCGGTGCCGGCCTCCGCCTCCGACGCCTCCGCCGGCCGTCTGCTCGAACCCGCGGAATGGGCGGCTGCCGGAATTCCCCTGCTGAGCAACCCCCGTGAGGTCGTCAGCGGGCTGCACGCCCGGCATGTGCCACGTCCGTCCACGGCGGTCGTGGCGGTGCTCGACCATGAGGAACGGCTCTGCGCCAGCGCCTCGTTCACCCGGCGCGCGGCGACCGCCGACGGCTGGATGTTCCGCAACGCCCTGCTCGACCAGTTGCGCCGGATCATCCCGCACGACCTGCGGCGCCGTACCCCGGTCCGTACCGCCGTCCTGCTCTACTGCCGTGACGGCCAGTCGGGTTGGACGGCGGAGGACGGTGCCTGGATGTGGGGGCTGCGGGACGCCTGCACGCTGCATGGGCTGCGCTGTGGGGCGTACATCACCCTCACGGAGGACGGCTGGCAGGTGCTGGGCGAGGGGCGTGGCGGGCGCCGCCCGAACGCGCACTCCCGGCCGGAGCCGTTCGCTTTGTCGGAGGCCCCGCCACTGGCACCCCGCACCGGCGGACCGGTCTCGGAAGTGCTGCGGCGGGCCGCCGCACGGTGAACCGCCGTGGCGGCCGGGCGCGTTCGACGGCCCCGCGCAGCCCGGTCCGGGCCGGTCGGTACGGGGCGGCACGCGCGGTACGCCCCCGGGGCACACCGCGCGAACGGCCTCCGGCGACGGGAACTCCGCCGCCGCATGGTTCGTTCACCCTCCGGACGAACGATTGACCAGCCCGATAGAGCAACCCGGTCGGCCGACCTGTCGGCCAACCCCGCCGACCATCAGTCGAACCAACCGAACACCGGCCGGAGGACCGACCGGCCACCGATCAACGAACCAGACGGACACCGACCGACGTACCCGCCGGGGACCGACCGTGGACCGGCCGGTCAACCGGCCGGTGTGCCGGGCCGGGGACCGTTCAGACCCCGGCGCCCAGCACCGAGTTGATGATCTGCGGGTCGCCGCAGACGATCAGCAGGGCACCGGCCCGCGTGTGGGCCGCCGAGAGGGCGGTCACGGCGGCCTCGGCCGGGCCGCCGTTGACGGCGACGACGACCACCGGGCGGGTCGCGGCACGGGAGGCGACGGCGGCGTCCGCGTAGAAGACGTCGTCACCGCCGTCGTGCTGCGCCCAGTAGGACGCGTCACCGAAGGACAGCTCGTGCTCGGCCCACGGGTGCAGGGCGCCGGTGGTGATCACCAGCACCTCTCCGGGGGCGCGACCGGTGTCGAGCAGCAGGTCGAGCGCCTCCTCGGCGGCGTCGAGGGCACCCTCGGCCGACGCGGGGACGAGCTGGATCTGCGGGGCCGCCGGGGCGGCGACGGCCGGACCCGAGGGGCCCGGCTGGGCCGGGACCGTGTCGCGCTGCGCACGCTGCGCCGGAGGCGTCGGCCGGGCGGGGCCGGGGCGTCCGGGGCGCGGCGGAGCCGCGGGACGGGGACCGGGTACGGGGCGAGGGGTCGGTGCGGTGCGGCCGTTGGACGGCGCGGTGCGGGGACCCTGGGCACTCTCGTGAATCTGAGGCTCCTCGGGAATGAGAGGCATGAGCTGATTTTTATCAAACATTGGTGCGGTACGGATGACCGGGTGGCACATCAGTCCGAACGGGACGGTCAGAAATCGAAGCCGAGTTGGCCCTCGATCACCGGAACGTTTCCCTCCGCCGGATCACGGACCTTCTTGAGATGCCGCCACCGGGGCAGCGCATCAAGATACGCCCATGACAGGCGGTGGTAGGGGGTGGGGCCCCGCTCCAGGAGCGCGGCCTTGTGCACGGGCGACGGATACCCGGCGTTGTCGGCGAATCCGAAGTCGGTGTGGTCGGCGCCCAGTTCGGCCATCATCCCGTCGCGGTGGACCTTGGCGATCACCGAGGCGGCGGCCACGGCCACGCACGACTGGTCGCCCTTGATGACCGTGCGGACCTGCCAGGGGGCGCCGAGGTAGTCGTGCTTGCCGTCGAGGATCACCGCGTCGGGCCGCTCAGGCAGCGCCTCCAGGGCGCGTACGGCGGCGAGCCGCAGGGCGGCGGTCATGCCCAGGGCGTCGATCTCCTCGTGCGAGGCGTGCCCCAGGGCGTAGGCCGTCACCCATGAGCGCAGTGTTCCCGCGAGTTGGGTACGCCGCTTGACGGTGATGAGTTTCGAGTCGGTGAGGCCCTCGGGGGGCCGACGCAGTCCGGTGACGGCCGCGCAGACGGTGACGGGTCCGGCCCAGGCTCCCCGCCCCACCTCGTCAACACCGGCAATTATCTTCGCCCCGGTCGTGGCGCGCAGGGAGCGCTCCACGGTGTGGGTGGGTGGTTCGTACGGCATGGCGGGTCTAGGTTACGCCGCTCGGACGGCCGCGCGACACCCCGGTCCGGGATGTTTGCCGCGGCACGGCCGCAGAAGGCGCGTGTCGGCTCGCGGAGGGCGCTTCCGGCACGGTCGGAGGCGCCTCGGCGGAGGTCAGCGCGGGGTGTCCGGGAGCGTCCAGTCCGGCAGCGCCTCGGTGCGCGCGGTCCAGGACTGCGGGGGTGCTCCGGCCGGGCTCCCCGCGAGGATGCCGCCGACGATGGCGCAGGTGGTGTCCACGTCGCCGCCCGCCCGCGCGGTCGTCCAGAACGCCGTCTCGTAGTCGCCGAGGGAGCGCGCGGCGGACCACAGGGCGAAGGGGACGGTGTCGTGGGCGCTGGTGCGGCGGCCGTTGCCGAGGACGGCGGCGACAGTGCTGGTGTCGTCGTAGTCGAGCATGTCGCGGGCGCGGCGCAGGCCCGCGCCGACGGCGCTCCTGGGGACGAGGGCGACGACGCCGTCGAGCAGCGCCCGCGGGGTGGGCGGTCCGCCGGGTGCGGCGGCGAGCGCGGCAGCGGCGGCGACGGCCATCGCGCCGACCACGGCCTCGCGGTGCTGGTGGGTGGGGTAGGCGGAGATCTCGGCCTGGTGGGTGGCCTGTTCGGGGTCGTCGGCGTACCAGGCGCCGAGCGGGGCGATGCGCATGGCGGCGCCGTTGCCCCAGGAGCCCTGGCCGTGGAACAGGGCTGCGGAGAGTTCGCGCCAGTCGCCGCCCTCGCGGACCAGGCGGAGCAGCCGGTTGACCGCCGGGCCGTAGCCCCGGTCGAAGTCGTGGCGCACGGCGAAGGAGCGGGCCAGCGCGTCCTGGTCGATCCGGTGGTGCGTGGCGAGGACGGCCACGACCGAGCAGGCCATCTCGGTGTCGTCGGTCCACTGCCAGGTGCCCTCGGGCAGTTCGCGGCGCCTGAGCAGCGGGAGGTTGGCGGGGACGAAGAACTGGGAGCCGAGGGCGTCCCCGACGGAGAGGCCGCGAAGGGCGGCGAGGGCGCGCTCCAGGCGGCCGGTGAGGGCCCCGGAGGAGGGGCCGGAGGAAGCGGGATCGGTGGTCATCGCGGGCAGCCTATCCACCCGTCCAGTGCGGAACCGGGTCCCGCCAGCTGGCGAAGGGCCGGTCCAGGGTGTATCGGTCGTCGTCGCCGAGGACGAGCATCCGCATCTCGGCGTTGTCCGGGTTGGACAGCGACTCGAACTCCGCGACCGTCCAGTGGAACCAGCGCATGCAGAACAGGCGCATGGCGAGGCCGTGGGTGACGATCAGGACGTTCGGCGGGTGGTCGGGGTCCTCGAAGCTGCGGAACAGGCTCTCCAGGAAGCCCCCGACGCGGTCGTACACATCGGCGCCCGACTCGCCCTGCGGGAAGCGGAAGAAGAAGTGCCCGTACGCGTCCCGGTACGCCTTCTGGAGCCGTACGTCGTCGCGGTCCTGCCAGTTGCCCCAGTCCTGCTCGCGCAGCCGGGGTTCCTCACGGACCCGTATCCGGTCGGCGTCGAGCCCGAAGGCGTCCAGGGTCTCGTGGGTGCGCCGGTACGGGGAGACGTAGACGCTGACCCGTTCCCGGCCGAAGACCTCGCGGAGTGTCTTCCCGGTCTCCTCGGCCTGCCTCCGCCCGAGGTCGGTGAGGGCGAGAGCGTGGTCGGGCTCCCGTTCGTACACGGTGTCGTCGATGTTTCCCGTGGATTCGCCGTGCCGGACGAGGACGATGCGCCGAGGTCGTGCCATGCCGAAACCCTAGATCGAGCGGGGCCGGATCGAGCACTCGTACGGGCCCCATACGGCGTAGGTCACACAAATCCGCCACCGGAAGGCCCCGGCGGGACTGCCGGGCCGGTCGCGGTCGCCGCGCCGACCGGGGTGCCTTCTCAGACGGTCCAGGAGGGCTCCAGCTCCACGATGTCCCCGGAGAGGGCGGCGACGTCCGCCTCGGTCTGGGCGCGCAGCGCGAGCCGTTCTATCCGCTCGGTGCGGTATTTGCCGTGTTCGGCGGCCGAGCGCCACATGGACAGCACCATGAACTCGTGCGCGGGCGCCTCGGCGAACATGCCCCGGATCATGCCGGGCGACCCGGCCATCGCGGGGTTCCAGACCTTCTCCTGCATGAGGGTGAAGTGCTCGACGCGCTCCTCGTGCACCCGGCACAGGGCGACGCGGACGAGGTCGGAGTCGGTGAACCTCGGTTCGAATCCGGTCTTCACGTCGAAGCGGTACTCGAACAGCTTGACCTGCGCGTCCTTGAACGTACCGGCCTGGGTGGCGGCGAGCCGGTCGTGCGAGCGGGCCATGAAGGAGTCGTAGAAGGCGCGGCTCTCCCAGAAGGCGAAGACGTGCGCGACACCGGGGCGCTGTCGGCTCCAGCCGCCGCCCTGCCCCCGGAATCCGGGCTCCCCCGGAAGCCCCGCCCATTTCCGCTGCCCCCGCTCGAAACCGCGGCGGTCCACCACGGTGCAGCGAATCCACTTGACCAGCACCGCGCCATCGTAAGGCCCCGCGACGCGGCGGGGTCACGCTCGGCGCCGACGGCCCGCGCATGCGCACACCTGTACGTGACACGATGGCCAAGGAGGGCCAGCTCACACGGAGTTGGGCGTTCACTAGGGGTAAGGGGAAAGCCCGGTGGCCGGTGTCAGCAAGGGAATACGCAAGGTCGAGGCGTCCCTGAAGTGGGACCCGAGTCCGGTGGGCGGTCCGCCCACCGACCTCGATCTGGTGGCGGGCACGTACCTGGCGTCCGATCCGTACGGCGCCCCGGACTATCTGGTGCACTTCGACAGCCGTTCCCCGGACGGCACGATCTTCCTCAACCGGGACAGCACCGACGGCAAGGGCTTCGGCTGGGACGAGGTGATGACGCTGGAGCTGGAGCGGCTCGCGGAGCGGTACGCACGTGTGGTGGTCGGTGCGGTGATCCAGCAGCAGTCGGCGCCGCGTACGTTCTCCGGAGTGCTGAATCCGGCCATGCGGGTCCGCGAGGGCTACACGGTGCTGGCCGAGGACGAGTTCGCCCAGGTCGCCGGTGCCACGGCAGCCGTACTCGCCCGCTTCGACCGCGACTCCACCGGTGCCTGGACGTTCCGGCCCGGAGTGCTGGGTTTCCAGGACGATCCGGCCACGTTCACGCGGGTGATGGGCGGGCTCGGCCGGGACTGACGCGCGGGGCCCGCCGCACCCGGGCGCGTGCCACCGGAACAGCGCGCCTCCGGAGCAGAGGGACGGGTGCATAGGGACAGGTAAGGGGCGTCGGCCATTGCCGACGCCCCTTACCTCACTTCAGCGTGCGATCAGCTGCAGCCGCTGGTGGAGCCGCAGCCCTCGCAGATGTAGCAGGAACCGGCCCGCTGCATCTTGGTCCCGCAGGAGAAGCAGAGCGGGGCGTCCGCCTGGATGCCGAGCTGCATCTCCACGAGTTCGGCGCTGGTGTGCGCCTGCTTCGGGGCGGGTGCGACGGCCTCGGCCTGGACCTTCGGCGTGATGACGGCCTTCAGTTCCTGGGTGCGCGGCGCCGACTGGGCGAGGCCCTCGACGTCCAGCTCGTCCTCGGACGGCTCGTAGGAACCGGTCTCCAGGTGCCGCTGGCGCTCCTCGGCGGAGTGGATGCCGAGCGCGGAGCGGGTCTCGAAGGGCAGGAAGTCCAGCGCCAGGCGGCGGAAGATGTAGTCCACGATGGACTGCGCGATCCGCACGTCCGGGTCGTCCGTCATACCGGCCGGCTCGAAGCGCATGTTGGTGAACTTCGAGACGTACGTCTCCAGGGGCACGCCGTACTGCAGGCCGACCGAGACGGCGATGGAGAAGGCGTCCATCATGCCCGCGAGCGTGGAGCCCTGCTTGGACATCTTCAGGAAGACCTCGCCGAGACCGTCGTCCGGGTAGGAGTTGGCGGTCATGTAGCCCTCGGCGCCGCCGACGGTGAAGGACGTGGTGATGCCGGGACGGCCCTTGGGCAGCCGCTTGCGGACCGGGCGGTACTCGACGACCTTCTCGACGGCCTCGCGGATCGTCGTCTCGGCCTTCTCGGTGACCTGGGTCTTCTCCGTCTCCTTCTTCTTGGCGGAGAGCGGCTGGCCGACCTTGCAGTTGTCGCGGTAGATGGCGAGCGCCTTGACGCCCAGCTTCCACGCCTCGAAGTAGATCTCCTCGACCTCTTCGACGGTCGCCGTCTCCGGCATGTTGACCGTCTTGGAGATGGCGCCCGAGATCCACGGCTGGATCGCGGCCATCATGCGGACGTGGCCCATCGGGGAGATGGCGCGCTCGCCCATCGCGCAGTCGAACACCTCGTAGTGCTCGGGCTTGAGGCCCGGGGCGTCGATCACGTTGCCGTTCTCGGCGATGTGGGCGACGACCGCCTCGATCTGCTCCTCCTGGTAGCCCAGGCGGCGCAGGGCCTGCGGGACGGTGCCGTTGACGATCTGCATCGAGCCGCCGCCGACCAGCTTCTTGAACTTGACCAGGGCGAGGTCGGGCTCGACACCGGTGGTGTCGCAGGACATCGCCAGGCCGATGGTGCCGGTCGGGGCGAGTACGGACGCCTGCGAGTTGCGGAAGCCGTTCTGCTCGCCGAGGCGGACCACGTCCTGCCACGCCTCGGTGGCGGCGGCCCACACCGGGTTGTCCAGGTCGTCCATGCGCACGGCGGTGCCGTTGGCGTCGGCGTGCTGCTTCATGACGCGCTGGTGGGCGTCGGCGTTGCGGGCGTAGCCGTCGTACGGGCCGACGACGGCGGCCAGCTCGGCGGAGCGGCGGTAGGCGGTGCCGGTCATCAGGGAGGTGATGGACCCGGCGAGCGCGCGACCGCCGTCGGAGTCGTACGCGTGGCCGGTGGCCATCAGCAGGGCGCCGAGGTTGGCGTAGCCGATGCCGAGCTGGCGGAAGGCGCGGGTGTTCTCGCCGATCTTCTGGGTGGGGAAGTCCGCGAAGCAGATCGAGATGTCCATCGCGGTGATGACCAGCTCGACGACCTTCTGGAAGCGCTCGGTCTCGAAGGACTGGGTGCCCTTGTCGTCGTCCTTCAGGAACTTCATCAGGTTCAGCGAGGCCAGGTTGCAGGACGTGTTGTCCAGGTGCATGTACTCGCTGCACGGGTTCGACGCGGTGATCCGGCCGGACTCGGGGCAGGTGTGCCAGTTGTTGATCACACCGTCGTACTGGATGCCGGGGTCGGCGCAGGCCCAGGCGGCCTCGGCGATGCGGCGGAACAGCGCCTTGGCGTCCACCTCCTCGATGACCTCACCGGTCATCCGGGCGCGGAGGCCGAACTTGCCGCCCTGCTGGACGGCCGTCATGAACTCGTCGTTCACACGGACGGAGTTGTTGGCGTTCTGGTACTGGACGGACGCGATGTCGTCGCCGCCCAGGTCCATGTCGAAGCCCGCGTCGCGCAGGACGCGGATCTTCTCCTCCTCGCTGACCTTGGTCTGGATGAAGTCCTCGATGTCGGGGTGATCGACGTCGAGCACGACCATCTTCGCGGCGCGGCGGGTGGCACCGCCGGACTTGATGGTCCCGGCGGAGGCGTCGGCGCCGCGCATGAAGGAGACCGGCCCGGAGGCGTTGCCGCCGGAGGAGAGCAGTTCCTTGGAGGAGCGGATGCGGGAGAGGTTCAGACCGGCACCGGAGCCGCCCTTGAAGATCATCCCCTCTTCCTTGTACCAGTCGAGGATCGACTCCATCGAGTCATCGACGGCCAGGATGAAGCAGGCGGAGACCTGCTGCGGCTGGGGGGTGCCGACGTTGAACCAGACCGGGCTGTTGAAGCTGAAGATCTGGTGCAGGAGGGCGTAGGCCAGCTCGTGCTCGAAGATCTCGGCGTCGGCGGGCGAGGCGAAGTACTTGTGGTCCTCACCGGCCTTCCGGTACGTGGTGACGATCCGGTCGATCAGCTGGCGGAGGCTGACCTCGCGCTGCGGGGTGCCGACGGCGCCGCGGAAGTACTTGCTGGTGACGATGTTGACCGCGTTCACCGACCAGAAGTCGGGGAACTCCACGCCGCGCTGCTCGAAGTTGACCGAGCCGTCGCGCCAGTTGGTCATCACGACGTCGCGGTGCTCCCACGCGACCTCGTCGTACGGGTGGACGCCGGGAGTCGTGTGGACGCGCTCGACGCGCAGTCCCTTGCCGGCCTTGGCGCCCTTGGAGCGGGAACCCCGTGCCGGACCGCTCGCCGTCTCTGTCATGCCGCCGCCTCCATGTACGGGCTAAAACGCCCTGAAATGCCACGATGTTCCGTGACATGTGATCTGTCATGCGTCACGGGCGCCCTCGGCTGTTGCCCGTGACAGGTCATTGGTGGCCGCTCACTGGCCAACTGGTCGGAATCCGGCCTTCCGGCCGGATTCCGGCTCGCCGGTCAGTCGGCGGCGCGCGCGGGCTCGGGGACCTCGGCGGTCCCTCCTGGCCCGTGCTCGTCCTGCCGGCTCGCCGTCGCGTCCGCGACGGGGTCGCCGGTCGTCTCCCTGAGCTCCGCGATGGCCGCCTCGAAGTCGTCGAGCGAGTCGAACGCCCGGTAGACGGAGGCGAACCGCAGGTAGGCGACGAGGTCGAGTTCCTGCAAGGGGCCGAGTATGGCCAGTCCCACGTCGTGGGTGGTCAGCTCGGCGCTCCCGGTGGCCCGCACCGCCTCCTCGACACGCTGCCCGAGCAGGGCGAGCGCGTCCTCGGTGACCGGTCGTCCCTGGCACGCCTTGCGCACGCCGTTGATGACCTTGGTGCGGCTGAACGGTTCGGTGACCCCGGACCGCTTGACCACCATGAGCGAGCACGTCTCCACGGTCGTGAAACGACGGGAGCAGTCGGGACACTGACGGCGCCTGCGGATCGACGTGCCGTCGTCAGTCGTACGGCTGTCCACCACGCGGCTGTCGGGGTGCCTGCAGAAGGGGCAGTGCATGATCTCCAACCCTCCTCACAGCAGACTCGATGGCCTCGCCGGACCACATGGGCCCCTCGAAGCAGCCCCCAGCATAGGGGATGACGGAGGTCCTGAAGACCCAGGGGGACCCCTATAAACACAACTTGTGGGCTGCTGTAGCCATCCAACCACTACATGTGGGGATCGGCTTATTCACCGAGGCAGACACGCGTGTCGCTGCCGGAGTACCGCCGAGCCCGTCCGCGAAACCGGCGGACACGCGGCCCCGGCGGGCCGGACGCGGGCTCCCGCGGGCGCGGGGATAGCGTGGTCACGGCACGGAGGCCGCGTGCGGCTCCTGCGGGGAGGCCTCCGGCGGCCCGTTCGAACGGACGGCCGGTGGCAGACTGGGGACCGGCCCGCGAGGCGGTCGGCTCCGGCGGTGAAGCGTACAGCAATGGCTGCATTTGTCCGGCCGGGAAATTCGCAGCTATACACCGCAGAGCGGCATCGCGGCAGGTGAAACACGCTTTTTCACTCGAACGTGTGTTTGGTGCAACCTTTCGAAAGCATCTACCGTTGTGCAGCAGGGAGACCATCGAGAGGGGCCGACGTGACCACCACCGCAGACAGCGCCGCCATCACTGCCCAGGACCGCTCACAGGGCCGTGCCGAGGCGGCGCATGCGATGAACGACGCCACGAATCCCGAGGGGCACAAACGCTCCCTGCCGGGCCGACCTCCCGGCATCCGGGCGGACAGCTCGGGGCTCACCGACCGGCAGCGCCGGGTGATCGAGGTCATCCGCGACTCCGTGCAGCGCCGGGGGTACCCGCCGTCGATGCGCGAGATCGGCCAGGCCGTCGGTCTCTCCAGCACTTCCTCCGTCGCGCACCAGCTCATGGCGCTGGAGCGCAAGGGCTTCCTGCGCCGCGATCCGCACCGCCCGCGCGCCTACGAGGTGCGCGGCTCGGACCAGGCGGTCAGCGTCCAGCCCACCGACACCGCGGGCAAACCGGCCGCGTCTTACGTCCCGCTGGTCGGCCGGATCGCGGCCGGTGGCCCGATCCTCGCCGAGGAGTCGGTCGAGGACGTGTTCCCGCTGCCGCGTCAGCTCGTCGGCGACGGTGAGCTGTTCGTGCTGAAGGTCGTCGGCGACTCGATGATCGAGGCCGCGATCTGTGACGGCGACTGGGTCACCGTGCGCCGTCAGCCGGTCGCGGAGAACGGTGACATCGTCGCGGCCATGCTCGACGGCGAGGCCACCGTGAAGCGCTTCAAGCGCGAGGACGGCCATGTCTGGCTCCTCCCCCACAACGCGGCCTACGAGCCGATCCCCGGTGACGACGCGACCATCCTCGGCAAGGTCGTCGCCGTGCTGCGGCGCGTCTGACGCCGCCCGGCGGGCCGCACCGGCCCGCTCCCCGACCGGGCCCCGGAACCTCTGCGCCGGTTCCGGGGTCCCGCGCGTTCCGGGACCCCGCCGCCTCCCCGCGACGCCCTACGACTCGGTCTTCCGCGCCGCCTCGTCGATGGCGGCCAGCGACCTGCGGACCTGGTTGCGGTCCGTGGTGTACCAGAAGTCCGGCAGGGACGCCTTGAGGTAGCTGCCGTAGCGGGCGGTGGCGAGGCGCTGGTCCAGGACGGCGACCACACCCCGGTCCCCGGAGGCGCGGACGAGACGGCCCGCGCCCTGGGCCATCAGCAGGGCCGCGTGGGTCGCGGCGACCGCCATGAAGCCGTTGCCGCCGTTCTCCTCGACCGCCTTCTGCCGGGCGCTCATGAGCGGGTCGTCGGGGCGCGGGAACGGGATCTTGTCCATGACGACGAGCTGGCAGCTCGGGCCGGGCACGTCCACGCCCTGCCAGAGCGACAGCGTGCCGAACAGGCAGGTCATCGGGTCGGCGGCGAAGTTCTTGATCAGCTCGCCGAGCGTCTCCTCGCCCTGGAGCAGGATGGGGAACTCGGGGAGGCGGGTGCGCAGTTCCTCGGCGGCGAGCTGGGCGGCCCGCATCGAGGAGAACAGGCCGAGCGTCCGGCCTCCGGCGGCCTGGACGAGTTCGGTCAGTTCGTCCAGCATGTCGGCGCGGTCCCCGTCGCGCGCCGGGCGGGCCAGGTGTTTGGCGACGTAGAGGATGCCCTGCTTGGGGTAGTCGAACGGGGAACCGACGTCGAGGCCCTTCCACTGCGGCATGTCGTCGCCCTCCACGCCCTCGGGGGCGAGGCCGAGGGAGGCGCCGACGCCGTTGAAGTCGCCGCCGAGCTTCAGGGTGGCGGAGGCGAGGACGACGCTGCGGTCGGTGAACAGCTTCTCGCGCAGCAGCCCGGAGACCGACATGGGGGCGACGCACAGGGAGGCGCCGAACCGGTCGTGCCGTTCGTACCAGACGACGTCCCACTCGGAACCGGCGACCACCCGCTCGGCCACGTCGTGCACCGACTCGACCGAGGCGAGGGCCTGCTTGCGGACGGCGTCCTCGTCCTGCACGGACTTGTCACGGGTGTTGCCGATCGCGGTGATCACCGTGCGGGCGGCGTCCCGCAGCGCCATCAGCGCGTAGCTCAGATCCTCCGGGATCTCCTCCAAGCGGCCGGGGAGCGCGAGTTCCATCACCCGCTCGAAGCCCTCGGCGGCGGTCTGGAGCTGGTCGGCGGCCTTCTCGTTGACGAGTTTCCCGGCGCGGCGGGCGGCCCGGTTGACCTGGCCGGGGGTGAGTTCGCCGGTGGCGACGCCGGTCACGCGGGAGACCAGTTCGTGCGCCTCGTCCACGATCAGCACCTCGTGCTGCGGGAGCACCGGGGCGCCCTCGATGGCGTCGATGGCGAGCAGCGCGTGGTTGGTGACGACGACCTCCGCGAGCTTGGCCCGCTCGCGTGCCTGCTCCGCGAAGCACTCGGCGCCGTAGGCGCACTTGGTGGCGCCGACGCACTCCCGCGAGGACACCGACACCTGCGCCCAGGCCCGGTCGGAGACGCCGGGAGTGAGGTTGTCGCGGTCGCCGGTCTCGGTGTCGTCGGCCCAGTCCCGCAGCCGGAGCAGGTCCTGGCCGAGCTTGCTGGTGGGTGCCGCCGCCTCGAACTGGTCGAAGAGACCGTCCTCCTCGTCCTGCGGCATGCCCTCGTGCAGCCGGTGCAGGCACAGATAGTTGGAGCGGCCCTTGAGCATGGCGAACTCGGGCCTGCGGCGCAGCAGCGGGTGCAGGGCGTCCACCGTGCGGGGCAGGTCGCGCTCGACGAGCTGGCGCTGCAGCGCCAGGGTGGCCGTGGCGACGACCACCCGCTCACCGTGGGCGAGCGCGGGCACCAGGTACCCCAGCGACTTGCCGGTGCCGGTACCGGCCTGGACCAGCAGATGCGTGCCGTCGTCGATCACCTCGGCGACGGATTCGGCCATCTGGACCTGGCCGGGGCGCTCCGTACCGCCGACGGCGGCGACGGCGGCGTGCAGGAGTTCGGGGAGTGAGGGCTTCGTCATAGCCCGACCACCCTACGGCCCACCACTGACAACGCGCCGCCCGCGCGGGACCGGGACGGCGGCCCCGGCCGGGCACGCGACTGCCCCGCACCCTCGTGACCCCGGTGTTTCCGGGCCCGGGGGTCGGGCCCGCGCCGGACGGCAACTCGATCAGGTGAAATCCGGCGGCGGTACGACTCCGGTGACAGCTCCCCTACGCCGCTGCCCGTGCCGCCCGCTCGCGGATCATCAGGGCGGCGCGCTTGCCGGGCAGGTCCACCTCGGCGGTCCGGCGGAACCCGGCCTTCCTGAACGCGGCGAGCGAGGGCGCGTTGCGCACGTCGGGTTCCGCGAGCACCCGGGCGCACGCCGGGCGCCGGGCGAGGACGAGGACGGCCACGGCGGCGAGCAGGGTGCTGCCCAGTCCCCGGCCGCGCTGTTCGGGGGCGCCGATCAGCAGGTGGATTCCGGTGTCGTGCGGACGGACGGGGCAGTGCCGGGCGAGCGGGTCGAGGTCGGCGCGGTAGATCTCCCAGTAGCTCATCGGGGTGCCGTCGAGCAGGCCCAGGCAGGGCACGCTGCGGCCGTCGCCGTCGAGCTGGGTCCGGAGGTGCCGTTCGGTCAGTTCGGGCGGGCCCGCGAGGTCCCAGAACTCCGCGACCGCCGGATCGTTCATCCAGCCGTGGATCAGGGCCAGGTCCCGTTCCGGGCTCACCGGTTCCAGCCGGAAGGACCCGGCGGGTGTGGTGACCGGGCCCCATTCCGGGAGCCCGTCGAGGAGTTCGGGGGTCTTGGGGCGGAAGAGGGCGAGGAACTCGGCGGGCAGATGCAGGTCGAGGGTGTCCTCGCTGTCCGCGTCGTCGTCCTCGGCGCCGAAGCCGGGGAAGGCGGGGAAACGCGTCTCCCCGGAGCCGGTGGGGCCGGGACGGACGGATGCGGCGCCGGGACCGGGGCCGGAGTGCGCGTCGGCGGGAGGCACGGTGCGCTCCTTAGGGGATGCGGGGCGGGATGTTCAGGGACGGGTCAGGGGTGGCTCAGGGGTGCGGGCCCGGGGTCCGGGGGCAGATCCAGGGTGTGGGTTCAGACATGGAGGGGGTTGGCGATGGTGACGTACACGGACTGGGTCTCGACGGGGCCGACGAGTTCGTCCATGCCGTTCAGCCGGGTCAGCAGGTTGGCCTTGCAGCGCAGTACGGGTGAGTCGAGGAGGAGGCGGGGCAGTGGGCTGCGGCGGAGGTTCCTTTTATGTGCGGGACCCATGTCCGGAGCGCCGCCGGTGCCGGTCGCCGCGCTCTCGCGCGTGTCCGCGCCCGCTTCCGTGTCCGCGTCGGCCAGGAACCGGCGGAACGCGGCGAGCAGCAGCCGCTCGTCCGCCAGCCCCTGGGAGCCGAACGCGCCGATCAGTCCGAGGACGTTGTTGAGGCCGAGGTAGTAGGCGAAGCGTTCGTCGGTGACCTCGTCCGGGACGAAGGTGTCGCTGTGCTCTCCGATGCCGGGCAGCAACGCGTCGAGTCCGGCCCGGCGGGATTCACGGAAGTAGTAGCCCTGGTTGTCCCGGTAGCGTGCGCCGGCCGGCCAGCCGTCCCGGTCGAGCAGCAGCAGGGTGTTCTGCTGGTGGGCCTCCAGCGCGATGCCCGCCTCGGCGTCCAGCCAGAGCAGCGGTCGTACGACCTGTTCCAGGTAGCGCAGGAACCACTCGGCGGCGACCGCGCCCGACGGGCGGCCGGTGCGGGCGGCGAGCCGGGCGACGAGCACGGCAAGCCGGGACCGGAAGCGCGTGCCGTCCTCGTCCTCGCCGGTCGCCCCGCCGGTGTCGTGCTGTGCCGCCATCGGCCGGGGCGAGACCAGTCCGGCGACGCAGGCCACGTCGTCGCCGGGCCTGAATGGGTTGTGCCTGATCATCACGTCCAGGCCGGGCAGCGGTTCGCCGTCGGTGCCGTCCACCGCGAGCCAGGCGGGATCGCGGACGATGTCGAAGCCGGGGTGCGCCGCCCGCCACCGCCCGGACAGTCCCGCCCGCAGCAGCCGGTGCACTTCGACACCCCGGTGGAGTTCCTTGCGCAGGTTCTCCCGGCGGGAGTTGGTGATGCGCAGCCCGAGGGAGAGCTTGAGCATCGCGGGCGCGCCGGTGCGGTGGACGGTGCGTACGGAGGAGGTGGGGTGCCAGGGCGGGCCGAGCGGCCCGAGGTCGCGCAGGGCACCGGAGTCGAACAGCGCGGCGACCGGGGCTCGGTGCCGGATCTCCCGCGCCTGCCAGGGGTGCAGGGGCAGCAGCCCGTACCCCTCGGGCAGGTCCGGCGCGGTTTCCGCGAACCGCCGGGTGAGGTAAGTGGCGGGCACCGGGCGTCCGCGTTCGGTCCAGGCCGAGTCCCCGGCGAGGAGGCCGGGGGCGACGGCCAGCCAGTGCAGCGGGAAGGCGCCCCGCAGTTCGGGCGCGTACAGCCGGGCCTCGGAATCGGTCAGGCCCTCGCGGCTCTTGGGCGTCGGGTGCAGCGGGTGGCCGAGGACGAGGGCCTGTTCGGCGGCGAGGAAGCGGTCGGTGCCGTCCTCGGGGCGGACGCGGCGTTCGCGGACGAAGTCGGCGGTGCGGCGCGCGGAGTCCGCGACTCTGGCGACGAGTTCACCGGTACCGGCGGAGGTGCTGCCGCTCCCGCCGTCCGCCGTGGAGGCGGGAGCGGGCGTCTCCCTGGCGAGCAGGGCGGCCAGCGTGACGGCGTCCAGTGGTGGCGCGGTGTCCGGCAGCGCGGCCGGGCGGGGTGCGCCGAACCGGTGCCAGCCGGTCGCCGACCAGTGCCGTACCGGTACGACGAGTGCGGTGCCGGAGGCCGGGAGGGGAATCCGGAGGACGCCTGTCGTGGGCGTGGGGAGGTCGCGTTCACGGACCCAGCAGCGGAGCAGGTTCTCGACGGCGGCGGCCTGGGCGGCGGCGTACGGATCGGGATGGTCCAGTGGGTCCGGGGTGTCCCGTGGGTCCGGGGCGTGCTGGGGTTCGGGGGCGTCCAACGGGTCGTGTCCGTCGCGCTGTTCGGGCGGGACGGGGCTGTCGGTGACGGCCGGACCGGTTGCCGACTGCCGGGTGCCGTCCGGTGTGCGGCGCTTCTGTGCCGGGACCGCCTCCGCGCGCGGGGCCTGGGCGGGCTGCCCGACGGTGGAGTCACCCTGGTCGTCGGGGCTGCCGGAACGGCCGTCGGGGGTGGGCGTGGCGGTCAAGACGACTCCTCCGGCTGTGCTGTCGTGTCGCGTGGACGTCTGCGGGGCGGTGCTCGCCGAAGCGGCTGCGGTGAAGAGGAGTTGATCCGGTCAGCGCGCACCGGGCCGCGCACCCGCGCCGCCCCGCCCGAGTTCCCCCGTCTCCCGCTGTCGCCAGGCCGCCCGTACCGCGTCGGCCAGGCGGTCCACCACGGCCGCCGCCTGCTCGTCGCTGATGGTGAGCGGGGGCAGCAGTCGTACGACGCTGTCGTGCCGACCGCCGAGTTCGACGATGAGTCCGCGGTGCAGGCACTCCCGCTGCACGGCGGCGGCGAGCGCAGGGTCGGCCGGGCGGGGGTCCCGTACGCGGCCGGTGCTCCCGGCCACGCCCGTCCCGCCGTCCGCGCCGACGGGGATCGGGAGTCCGGCGTCGGCAGCGGTGTCCGCGTCCACGTCCGCCTCGAACCGGGCGCCGGTGTCCCGCCCTTCGGGATCAACCAGTTCGACCCCGATCATCAGGCCGCGTCCCCGCACGTCTCCGATGCAGGGGAACTCGGCTGCCAGGCAGTGGAGTTGGCTCATCATCCGGGCGCCGAGGTCGGCGGCCCGTGCCGCGAGGCCGTTCTCGCGCACGTGGGCGAGGGTGGCCGTCCCGGCGGCCATCGCCAGTTGGTTGCCCCGGAAGGTGCCCGCGTGGGCGCCGGGCCGCCAGACGTCGAGGTCGTCGCGGTAGACGACGACGGCCAGCGGGAGGCTGCCGCCGATGGCCTTGGACAGCACCATCACATCGGGGGTCACCCCGCTGTGGCCGACGCCCCAGAAGGCGCCGGTGCGGCCGACGCCGGTCTGGACCTCGTCGGCGATGAGAGGGATGGAGCGTTCGGCGGTGATGCGGCGCATCCGGCGCAGCCAGTCGTCCGGGGCGGGGTGCACGCCGCCCTCGCCCTGGACGGGTTCGAGGATCATCCCGGCGGGCAGCGGGACGCCCGACTTGGGGTCGTCGAGCAGCGACTCGGTCCAGCGGGCGGCGAGTTCGGCCCCGCGCGGGCCGCCGACGCCGAACGGGCAGCGGTAGTCCTGCGGGTAGGGCAGCCGGGCGACCCGCAGGTCGGACGCGCCGCCGGAGACGGCCAGCGATCCGGCGGTCATGCCGTGGTAGGCGCCGGTGAAGGCGAGCATGCCGGTGCGTCCGGTGGCCAGGCGGACCAGTTTGAGGGCGGCCTCGACGGCGTCCGTACCGGCCGGGCCGCAGAACTGGACCCGCGCCCGGTCGGCCAGACCGGGCGGCAGGGTGGAGAACAGCTCGGTGGTGAACGCGTCCTTGACCGGGGTGGCCAGGTCCAGCACGGACAGCGGGGCACCGGAGTCGAGGACGCGGCGGATCGCCTCCAGCACCACTGGGTGGTTGTGGCCGAGTGCGAGGGTCCCGGCGCCGGACAGGCAGTCCAGGTAGCGGCGGCCGTCGGCGCCCTCGATGGTGAGGCCACGGGCGCGGACGGGGACGATGGGCAGGGATCGGGCGTAGGTGCGCGCGGCCGACTCGCGCGCCGACTGGCGGCGCAGGATGCCCTCGTGCGCGGTGGTCTCCGCCACCCGGACGTCTTCGGCCACCGGCTCGGTCATCGCCACGGCTCGCTGTCCTCCGCTGTTCTCAAATCCGTTCGGTCCCGCGGGGGTGCCGACGACAGGCAGCGGACCCCCCACCGCTACCAACCGAGATCCGGCCCACCGGTTACGGGTCGCACCGAGATCCACAGCCACGGGTGCCCGGCGGGTCCAAGTCCCCCGCGCCGGACGGGAGACGCGTCCCCGCCCGCTCGACTCCCCCGCTCCCGGACCCGCTCGTAGCGAAACCGTTGCCCTTCCGTCGGTGACCGCCCACAGCGAACGCTTAGGGTGAGATCCCGTTCATCAGCCGTGACACCCCGTGAACTCCCCTTGTTCCGAAGGGTGTCGGGCTCGTGGCGCCACCCACCCGAGCAGCAGGGGGAGTCAAGACCATGCGATCCATACGGCCGTCGTCCACCGTCCGCCGAGGAGGGCGTACCGCGCGCGGTACCGCCCGCGTCCCGGCGGCCGTAGCGCTCGCCGCGGCGCTGGCGCTGACCGCGACCGCGTGCGGCAGCGGCGGGGACGCCGAGACGGGCGCGGAGAGCAAGCCGTCCGCGCCCGTGACGGCGAGCAAGCCGTCCGCGCCGGTGACGGCGAGCGGGAACGGCGACGAGAAGATCCGCATCCCGCAGGACTTGAGGGACAAGCTCAAGAAGCACGGGATCGACATCGACAGGTGGAAGAACGGCGCCTGGAAGAAGTGGGACCGGGACGACTGGCTGCGCGAGGCGAACGACTTCGTCAACCCGATCATCAAGGGCCTGTGGGACCGGGACCGGATGCGGGGCGCGGACGACCCCGACAAGACCGTGAACGACAACGACCTCTCGGGTGACCAGGGCGTCACCGACCCGACGCCGACGCCGGTCGAGGCGCGTGCGGTGCGCCCGCCGTACCACTCCACCGCGGCCACCTCGGGCAAGGTGTTCTTCGACTCCCCCGAGGGCACGATGGTCTGCTCGGCCACCGTGGTGCGGGACCCGGCGCATCCGGGCAGGTCCAACATGATCTGGACGGCCGGGCACTGTGTGCACGCCGGGCAGAAGGGCGGCTGGTACCGGAACATCGCGTTCGTGCCGTCGTACAACAACGCGGGCAAGTCCTCGGCCGAGCTGCGCGACGCCTCGCGCGAGGAGATCGCGCCGTTCGGCGTGTGGTGGGCGGACGTGGCGAAGACCTCGCAGCAGTGGATCGACCAGGGTGGCGAGACCGGTGGCGACGGCGCGTCGTACGACTTCGCCGTGCTGCACGTGACGCCCGAGCAGGGTGGTGACGGCAGGTCGCTGGAGGAGACCGTCGGCGGGGCGCTGCCGGTGAACTTCAATGCCCCGGCTGTGCCGAAGGTGTCCGGCATCACCGCGAGCGGCTACCCGGCGGCGAGGCCGTACGACGGTCAGACCCTGTACCAGTGCGCGGACAAGCCCGGTCGGCTGTCGCTGAAGGCGTCCGACCCGACGATGTACCGCATCGGGTGCACCATGACCGGCGGTTCCTCCGGCGGCGGCTGGGTGGAGAACGGTGCGGACGGCGAACCCGCGCTGGTGTCCAACACCTCGATCGGCCCGGTGACTTCGGGATGGCTGGCGGGTCCGCGGCTGGGTCCGGTGGCGAAGGGTGTGTACGACTCGGTCAGCGCCAGGTTCGCGGGGCGGTAGAGACCGGCAGTTCCGGGAAACGTCCGGGCACCGGGGCGAACCCTCGGTGCCCGGACGTACGTGTCCCAGACGGGTACCCGTTCTCCGCCCGTTCTGCTTCCACGTCCTCACGGGGGTCACCGCACCATGCGTTCCGTTCCGGGTCCGGCGCCGCGCCGACGTCGTACCGCCCTGGCCGCGGCCGGTCTCACGACCGTGCTGGCCCTGATCGTCACGGCGTGCGGCGGCGCGTCGGACGACAAGGCGGGCACCGCCGCCGTCGCGGCCACCGCCCCGGCCTCCGTCACCGGTGCGCCCGCCGCCGCCACGGCCACGGCTCCGGCCGCCCGCTTCACGGTCCCCGCCGACCTCGCCGAGCGGCTGCGGAGGCAGGGCATCGACGTGGACGCCTGGCGGCGCGGCGGCTGGAAGGACTGGGACCGGGACAAGTGGCTCGCGCGGGCACGGGACTTCGTCAACCCGGTCATCGACGGTCTGTGGGAGCCGGAGCGGATGCGGGCGGCCGAGGAGGCCGACAAGACGGTGAGCACGAAGGACGCCGCCGCCGGCCAGGCGGCCGGTGATCCGGTGCCGCGCCCGATGCGGGCAGTGGCGGAACGGGCGCCGTACCACGAGCACGCGGCGCCGGTCGGCAAGGTGTTCTTCGACTCACCCGCCGGGGCGATGGTGTGCTCCGGCACGGTGATCAAGGACGTGAACCATCCCGGCCGGTCCAACCTCGTGTGGACGGCGGGCCACTGTGTGCACGCCGGGCGGGACGGCGGCTGGTACCGGAACCTCGCGTTCGTGCCCGCCTACAACGACCTGGGGCGGGCGGACACGCGCGGGGCGGGCGCCGCCGAGATCGCGCCGTACGGCACGTGGTGGGCCGACTGGGCGTCCACGTCGGACCAGTGGATCGAGGGCGGTTCGGAGCAGGGCGGCGCGGGCGCGGCGTACGACTTCGCGGTGCTGCACGTGAAGCCGTCGGCGGGCGGGAGGTCGCTGGAGGAGACGGTCGGCGCGGCCCTGGACGTGGACTTCTCCGAGCCGGGGACGGCGGGGGTGCCGAGCATGGGGGCCTGGGGCTATCCGGCGGCGGCGCCGTTCGACGGGCAGCGGATGTTCAAGTGCCTCGACCGGCCGGGCCGGTTGTCGCTGGGTCCGGCGCTGCCGACGATGTACCGGATCGGCTGCACGATGACCGGTGGTTCCTCCGGCGGCGGCTGGTTCCGGGTGCGGGACGGGCGGACGGTGCTGGTGTCGAACACCTCCATCGGCCCGGCCGACAACACCTGGCTGGCCGGACCGCGCCTGGGCGCGGAGGCGGAGGCGCTGTACCAGAACGTGAGCCGGACGTACGGCGGGCGGTGAACCCCGCACGAGTCGGCGGGCGGTGAGCCCCCCGCGCGGCACGGCGCGCCGGTTCGGCCGGGCGCCGTCACGGCGGAGGCCCGCCCCCTTCCGTGAGGGGACGGGCCCGCGCCATCTGCGTGCGGAACCGGTGCACGGCCCACTGATCGCGGCCGAGCGGCAGGCGAACGACCGTGCCGCCAAGTCGCCGGGCGGCCCGATGACCGAGCCGCCCGGCAACCGGTCGGGTCAGTTCAGCGGCGCGGGCGCGTACGGCGCCAGATCCGCGGCCAGTTCCTCGTGCACCCGGACCTTGAGCAGGGTGCCGTCCGCGGTGTGCTCCTCGGACAGCACCTCGCCCTCGGTGTGGGCGCGGGCGACGAGCTTGCCGTGGGTGTACGGCACCAGGGCCTCGATCTCGACCGAGGGACGGGGCAGTTCGTCGTCGATCAGGGCGAGCAGTTCCGCGATGCCCTGGCCGGTGCGGGCCGACACCGCGATGGAGCGCTTCTCGACCCGCATCAGCCGCTGGAGGACCAGCGGGTCCGCCGCGTCCGCCTTGTTGATGACGACGATCTCGGGCACGCCGGTGGCGCCGACGTCCCGGATCACCTCGCGCACGGCGGCGAGCTGCTCCTCGGGGACGGGGTGCGAACCGTCCACCACGTGCAGGATCAGGTCGGAGTCGCCGACCTCCTCCATCGTGGAGCGGAACGCCTCGACCAGGTGGTGCGGCAGGTGCCGGACGAAGCCGACGGTGTCGGCCAGGGTGTAGAGACGGCCGCTCGGGGTCTCTGCGCGCCGGACGGTCGGGTCCAGGGTGGCGAACAGGGCGTTCTCCACCAGGACACCGGCGCCGGTGAGCCGGTTGAGCAGCGAGGACTTGCCCGCGTTGGTGTAGCCCGCGATGGCGACGGACGGCACCTTGTTGCGCCGTCGTTCCTGGCGCTTGATCTCGCGGCCGGTCTTCATCTCCGCGATCTCCCGGCGCATCTTCGCCATCTTCTCGCGGATACGGCGCCGGTCCGTCTCGATCTTGGTCTCACCGGGACCACGGGTGGCGAGGCCGCCGCGGCCACCGCCCATCTGCCGGGACAGCGACTGACCCCAGCCGCGCAGCCTCGGCAGCATGTACTGCATCTGCGCGAGCGCGACCTGTGCCTTGCCCTCTCGGGACTTGGCGTGCTGGGCGAAGATGTCCAGGATCAGGGCCGTACGGTCGATGACCTTGACCTTGACGACGTCTTCGAGCTGGATGAGCTGGCCGGGGCTCAGCTCACCGTCGCAGATCACGGTGTCCGCGCCGGAGTCGGCGACGATGTCGCGCAGCTCCAGGGCCTTGCCCGATCCGATGTAGGTGGCCGCGTCGGGCTTGTCACGGCGCTGCACGACACCGTCGAGGACGAGGGCGCCCGCGGTCTCCGCGAGGGCCGCCAGCTCCGCAAGGGAGTTGTCGGCGTCCTGCACGGTGCCCGTGGTCCACACTCCGACGAGTACGACGCGCTCCAGACGGAGCTGCCGGTACTCGACCTCGGTGACGTCCTCCAGCTCGGTGGACAGACCCGCCACGCGGCGCAGCGCCGCGCGCTCGGACCGGTCGTACTGGGCGCCGTCCCGCTCGCTGTCGATCTCGTGGCTCCAGGCGACGTCCTCTTCCATCAGGGCATCGGCCCGAAGACCTTCGGGATAGTCGTGCGCGAGGCGCTTGGTCTCCTGGGAAGGGGAAGAAGAGGAGGTCATTTGATCCTTACGTCGATGGGAGGCGCCGGAATCCGGCGTGGGTTCCGGTGTCGGTGCCATTCTCCGACACTTCGAGAACGCGCGGACACCCCCTGTGGATTCCCGCCCGCCTGTGGACACGGCCGTCACCCGGAGGTGTCCCGTCCCGCGCCGGACGATCGTCGCACGGGACGGGACACTCCGTCATCGCGTTATTCCGCCCCGCACACCGGAACCCCGCACACCAAAACCCCGGACACCGGAACCCCGCGCATCCGCCGGGGCACCGGCACACCGGGCGGCCCGTCGGACCCCCGCGCGCCGGACCACCCGCGCGCCGGGCCACCGGTCCGCCCGCTATCCGGCGGTACGCCCCTTGGCCGCGTCCCCCGCCGGACGGCTCTTCCAGTCGGGGTGACCCGGCATCGGCGGGGTCTTCTCGCCGTACAGCCAGTCGCGGAAGAAGACGTCCAGGTTGCGGCCGGAGACGGCGGAGGCCAGGCGGACGAAGTTGCCGGTCGTCGCCGTGGAGTCGCGGTACCGCTTGACCCAGAGGCGTTCCAGGCGCTCGAAGGCGCGGGGGCCGATCTCCTCGCGGAGCGCGTAGAGGGCCAGGGCGGCGCCGTCGTAGATGTTGGGACGGAAGATGCCGATCTTCTGGCCGGGGGCGGGCTCCTTCGGCAGGGCGGGCGGTCCCCCGGCGGCGCGCCAGCCGTCGGAGGCGCCGTACGCGGCCTTCATCCGCGTCTCCATCGGCCGGTCGCCCTTCTCCTCGGCGTACAGCGACTCGTACCAGGTGGCGTGGCCCTCGTTCAGCCAGACGTCCGACCAGGTGCGGGGGCTGACGCTGTCGCCGAACCACTGGTGGGACAGCTCGTGCACCATGATCGACTCGATGTACCACTTCGGGTAGCCGGGCTCGGTGAACAGGTCCTTCTCGAACAGCGAGAGGGTCTGCGTCTCCAGCTCGAACCCGGTGGACGCCCGGGCCATCAGCACGCCGTACGTCTCGAACGGGAACGGGCCGACCTTGCCCTCCATCCAGGCGACCTGGTCGGGGGTGCGGGCCAGCCAGGGTTCGAGTGCCGCGCGGTCGGCGGTGGGCACCACGTCCCGGACCGGCATCCCGTGCGGGCCCTCGCGGCGCACCACGGTGGAGTGCCCGATGGAGACCTGCGCGAGTTCGGTGGCCATCGGGTGCTCGGTGCGGTACGTCCAGGTGGTGCCGTCACCGGCCTTGTCGCGGCCGGTCGGCAGCCCGTTCGCCACCACTGTGTACGCGTTCGGCGCGGTGACGTGGATGGTGAACATCGCCTTGTCGGACGGGTGGTCGTTGCACGGGAAGACCAGGTGGGCGGCGTTGGCCTGGTTGGCCATGACGAGCCCGTCGGCGGTACGCACCCAGCCGCCGTCCTGGTCCTCGCCGGTGACGGGGTCGCTGGTGTGCCGGACGGTGATCCGGGTCCAGCCACGCCCCGGCAGACGGTGGTCGGGAGTGACGACCAGATCCTCACCGGCCTGCTCGAAGGCGGCCGGGCGCCCGTCCACCTCGACGGAGCGGACCGTGCCGTGCGCGAAGTCCAGGTTGAGGCGGTCCAGCGCTTCGCTGGTCCGGGCCTCGATGGTGGTCACCGCCTCCAGCGGCTTGTCGTTGCGCCCGGAGTAGGTGAAGGAGAGGTCGTACGACGCCACGTCGTAGCCGGGGTTGCCGAGTTCGGGGTAGAGGCGGTCGCCGATGCCCAGGGGCTCGGCAGGGGCGGCGGCGGCGAGGAGGCAGACGGAGACGGCGGAGGCGAGCAGGACCGCGCCCCGGCGGCGGAGGGGCCGGCGCTGCGCGCGCGGGCGGACGATGTGCGGCATGCCCCACCGCTACCAGCGCGGGCGTACGACACGGCGGCGGCGCGCACCGGTCCCACCCGAACGGGTTGCCCCGGCGGGGGTTGGGACGTCGATGCGCGCAGAGCGGGCACGGAGCGGGGTGCGGGAACGCCCGCAGGGGCGGACACCCCGGGGCGCGCCGAAACGGGCACTGTGGGCACGCGTGCGCGCCGGGCGCGTGCGCCGCTCAGAACGCCGGTGCCGTCTGGTGCTGGGCGCGGCCCACGTCGTACACGCCGGGTACGTCCCGCATGGCGCGCATCAGGGCCTGGAGGCCGCCCGCGTCCGGGAGCTGGAGGGTGTACCGGTGCCGGACGCGCTGCTGGCTGGGGGGTTCGACGGTCGCGGAGACGATCTCGACGCCCTGGAGCGCGATGGCCTCCGTGAGATCGGCCAGCAGATGCGGGCGGCCGAACGATTCCGCGACCAGCGTCACTCGGCACTCGGTGGTGTCCCCCCAGCGCACCGTGATCTCCGGGCGCCCCCGGCCCTTCATGTGCGCCCCCGCCGTGCACTGCACGCGGTGCACGGTGACCACGCCGCCGCGCACCGCGAACCCGGTGATCTCGTCGGGGGGCACGGGCGTACAGCACCCGGCGAGCCGGGCGGCGGCGCCGGGCCGGTCCACCAGCACCTCGGCCCCGCGCGGGCGCCCCCCGGCGGCGGGCTCGGCCCCGGCGGTTCCGGACGCGGCCCCGGGGACGGCGGCGGCCTCGGCAGCGGCGACGCGCGCCGCCCGCACGCCCTCGGCCCCCGCCGTGCCGTCCGCCACCTCGGCGTCCCCACCCTCCGCCGTGCCCTCCTCCGGCGCCGGATGGGCCGCCAGCCAGCGCTGGATGGCGATGCGAGCGGCGGGGGTGTGGGCGTGCTCCAGCCACTCGCGCGAGGGCTCCGAGGCGGGGTCCTGGCCCATCAGCGGCTGCACCGTGTCGCCGTCCCGCAGCACGGTGCTCAGCGTGGCCAGGCGCCCGTTGACCCGCGCGCCGATGCAGGCGTGCGCGTCCTCGCCGTACTGCGCGTAGGCCGCGTCCACGCATGTGGCGCCCTCGGGCAGCCCGAGCGTGCCGCCGTCGGGGCGGTAGACGGTGATCTCGCGGTCCTGGGCGAGGTCCTCGCGCAGCGTGGACCAGAAGGTGTCCGGGTCGGGCGCGGCCCGCTGCCAGTCCAGGAGGCGGGAGAGCCAGCCGGGACGGGTGGGGTCGGCACGCTCGCCGTCGGCGCCGGACGCCACGGCCGCGCCCGCGTCCTCGGCCCCGGTCTGCTCGTCGGCGGAGGTCGCGTACGGGTTGCCGAGGGCGACCACGCCCGCCTCGGCCACCTTGTGCATCCGGTGGGTGCGGATGAGCACCTCGGCGACCTGGCCGTCCGCGCGGGCCACGGCGGTGTGCAGCGACTGGTAGAGGTTGAACTTGGGTACGGCGATGAAGTCCTTGAACTCGGAGACGACCGGCGTCATGCAGGTGTGGAGTTCACCGAGGACGCCGTAGCAGTCGGCGTCCTCGTTCACCAGGACCAGCAGGCGGCCGAAGTCGGCGCCGCGCAGGTCGCCGCGTTTGCGGGCGACACGGTGCACGGAGACGAAGTGCCGTGGCCGGATCAGGACCTCGGCCGGGATGTCCGCCTCGCGCAGCACGCCCCGCACCTCGTCGGCGACCTCCGCGAGCGGGTCGTCGGCACGGGCGGCGTTGGCGGCGACCATCTCCCTGGTGCGCGCGCACTCCTCGGGGTGCATGACGGCGAAGACCAGGTCCTCCAGCTCGGTCTTCAGCGCCTGTACGCCGAGCCGTTCCGCGAGCGGGATGAGCACGTCACGGGTGACCTTGGCGATGCGCTCCTGTTTCTCGCGGCGCATCACGCCGAGGGTGCGCATGTTGTGCAGGCGGTCCGCGAGCTTGATCGACATCACGCGTACGTCGCTGCCGGTGGCGACGAGCATCTTGCGGAAGGTCTCCGGTTCGGCGGCGGCGCCGTAGTCCACCTTCTCCAGCTTGGTGACGCCGTCCACCAGATACCGCACCTCCTCCCCGAACTCCGCGCGGACCTGGGCGAGGGTGACCTCGGTGTCCTCGACGGTGTCGTGGAGCAGGGAGGCGGTCAGCGTCGTGGTCTCGGCGCCGAGCTCGGCGAGGATAAGGGTGACGGCGAGCGGGTGGGTGATGAACGGCTCGCCGCTCTTGCGCTTCTGGCCCCGGTGCGAGGACTCCGCGAGGACGTAGGCCCGGCGCAGCGGTTCGAGGTCGGCGTCGGGGTGGTGGGCGCGGTGCGCCTCCACCACATGGCCGATGGCGTCCGGGAGCCGGTCGCGGGCCGTCGGTCCGAGCAGCGCGGCCCGGCCGAGCCGACGCAGGTCGATCCGGGCACGTGACTTCCTGCGGGCCCCCGCGGGCGCCGCGGGCGCCACCGGGACAGGCGTCGCGGGGTTCGTGGCCTCCGCGGTCATGGGCACCTCCGGCTCATCGACCGGTGGACGGAGCCCTGGGCGCGCGGCTCAGGGTCTGGCGACGTTCCCCCGTCCGTGCCGGTGCTTGATGCTACCGAGCCCATCACGCCCGGCCGACCGCCTCTCGCCGAGCGTGAAACGGATCACCCATTCGAGGGACGGGGAGGAGGTTTAGATTTCGCGCCACCCAGAGCGGAGTCGGCCGGGGATTCGAACCGTGCCACCCGCGGGGAACCCCTGTTCCCCGGCCGGAAAACCGCTGCGTGATACCCCGGTGCGGTCCGTCCCATCCCTGTACGACGAGGTCAGCGGGTGGCGCTTTCCAGCCAGTCGCCGTCGATCGTCCCCTCGGCGACGATCACGGCCGGGCCGGTCATCTCGATCTCGCCGTCCGGGCGTTCGGTGATCACCAGCCGTCCGCCGGGCACGTCCACGGTGTACGTCGCCGGGGTGCCGGTGACCGCCGGGTCGGCGCCGTCGCGGCGGGCGGCGGCCACGGCGACCGCACAGGCGCCGGTGCCGCAGGACCGGGTCTCGCCGGACCCCCGCTCGTGCACACGCAGGGCGACGTGCCGAGGTCCCCGGTCCACCACGAACTCCACGTTGACCCCGTCCGGGTACGCCCCTGCGGGCGCGACCGGCGGGGGCACGAGAAGGTCTCCGGCGTGCGCGAGGTCGGCCACGAAGGCGACGGCGTGCGGGTTGCCCATGTTCACGTTGCGCGCGGGCCAGCTCCGCTCCCCCACGCTCACCGTGATCCGAGCGTCGTCCTCACCGTCGGGGAACCGGGCGCGGCCCATGCCGACGGTGACGTCCCCGTCCTTGGCGATGTGCACGGCCCTGACACCCGCGCGGGTAGCGACGGCGAGGTCACCCTCGGTGACGTGCCCGGCGTGCTGGAGGTAGCGCGCGAAGACGCGGACGCCGTTGCCGCACATCTCCGCGATCGAGCCGTCCCCGTTGCGGTAGTCCATGAACCACTCCGCCTCGGCGGCCATCGCGCGCGCCTCCGGGTGCGCCGCGGACCGTACGACGTGCAGCACCCCGTCCCCGCCGAGTCCGGCCCGGCGGTCGCACAGGGCGGCGACGGCGGCCGGGGCGAGGTCGAGGGCGTTCTCCGGGTCCGGGACGATCACGAAGTCGTTCTCGGTGCCGTGGCCCTTGAGGAAGGCGATCCGCGTGCTCATGCCTCGATCGTACGGGGAGGCGGTCACGGAACGCGACGACGAGCGGGCTCGGGTGGACCGGGAGCGGGGCGGACCGGAGGCGTCCGGGGTGGCGGGTGGTCGGAGGGGTCGGAGCGGTCGGCGGTCGGGCACCGGCGCGGACAGCAGACCGTGTGCGACAGGCGATACGCGCCCGCTCGCCACCACCCCACAGCCGATCATCGGCCCGGCGAGCGGCCCAGCAGCCCCACGCCCTGCCACCCACGGCCGTACAGCCGAGCGCAACAGCAACGCCCAGCGCTCACCTCCCAGCGCCCAGCCCTCAGCGCAACCGCGCCACGCGCCACACCGCGAGGACGACCACCACGGCCACCAGCAGGACGTACGCGAGGACGACCCGCCAGTCCGGGCGGCGACCGGTGCCACGGGCGGGCAGTCCGGGCCAGGTGTGGCCGACGCGGCGGGCGGCCATCATGCCCCACCCGGCCGCGCAGAAGCAGATGAGCAGACCCAGCATGGCGATGACGGCACCGCTGTCGCCGAAGTCGAAGGCGAGCGGGAAGGCGAACATCAGCGAGCCCCCCGCGGCCAGCGCGACGATGGGGGCGAGTTGCCAGATGCGCAGGCGTCGCTGGGGGCGGAGTTCGACCTCGACCTCGGGGCCGCCCGCGTACATCTCCTCGGGCGTCGGGCCGTCGGCGGTCACGCCGTCGGACACCGTGTCAGGGCCGTCGTCGGCGAGGTCCACGAGCCGGTCCGCGCCTGGTTCCGGCGCGCCGTCGTCGGCGGTGACGCGCTCGGCATCGCGTGCGGAGTCACGAGGGCCGGCCTCCATCGCCACGCGCCCTCCCCACTAGGACTAGGTCGATCGGAGCTCGATGATGGCACGGTGGCGGAGCCCCCGATGACCGGCGGCGCATCCCGATGCCATCACGTGATCAGGCTGTTACAGCCGGGATTTGAGGTTTGTGCAGGTCAGACGCGTAACGATGATCGGCAGGTCAGCAAGTGGTCAGCAATAACCCCAGGTCAGCGCCTGATTACGCGGCTCCGGCCACCGAGGAGACAGAACCATGTCGAACAAGCCAGTGCCGCGTCAGGCAACGTTTGCCCTCTGGGATGTGACCCGCCGCTCGGGCGGCGTCGGGCCGTCAAGCTATGCGGGTGGCAGAACGAGTACGCGTGTGCGAGATCGACGATGACGAAGGCAGACGGCTTCTGCGGATCATCCGCCGGGGAACCGCATCGGTGGTGACCTGGCGGCGGGCCCAGATGGTGTTGTTGTCCGCGCAGGGCATGCCGGTGGCGAAGATCGCCGAGGTGTCGTTCACCAACCCGGACCGGGTGGGGGACGTGATCCACAACTTTCAACACCGATGGCTTCGACTCCCTGTATCCGAAGTACAAGGGCGGCCGGCCGAAGACCTTCACCCTGCCCGAGCGGCGCGAGATCAAGAAGATCGCGAAGTCCAAGCCGACTGAGCACGACCTGCCGTTCTCGACGTGGAGTCTGACCAAGCTGGCGGACTTTCTGGTCGCCGAGGGGGTGCTCGATGACATCAGCCACGAGGGCCTGCGCATCCTGCTCCGCGAGGAAGGCGTTTCCTTTCACCGCCTGAAGACCTGGAAGATCTCCCGTGATCCTGACTACGCGGCCAAGAAGGCCCGCGTCGAACACCTCTACGCGATCGCTGACGGGGAGGTCATATCCGAGGAAGGCGAGCCCAAAGTCATCTTCTGCATGGACGAGTTCGGGCCGCTCAACCTCATGCCCCACCCTGGCCGGCAGTGGGCCGAACGCGGCGGCACACACAAGGACCCCGAGCGGGAACCACGCCGCAGACGGCGGGCGACCCACAACCGCTACGACGGAGTGCGGCACCTGTTCGCCGCTCTGGACCTGGGCAAGGACAAGCTCTACGGCCACATCAAGCCGGTCAAGAAGCGCACCCAGTTCCTGGAGTTCTGCCGCTACCTGCGCACCCCCTACCTGCCATCGGTATGGATCGCGATCGTCTGTGACAATTTCTCCCCGCACCGGACCACGAAGAGGTGCCAGCGGGTCGGCACCTGGGCCGCGGCGAACAACGTCGAGATCGCCTACACGCCCACCAATAGCTCCTGGCTCAACCGCATCGAGGCCCAGTTCAGCGCCTTGCGCTACTTCACCCTCGATGGCACCGACCACGCCAGCCACAAGGAACAGGGCAGCATGATCCGCCGCTAGATCATCTGGCGAAACCACCACGCCGACGACCAGCGCCTACGCGAGGTCGTGAACAAGGCGAACGTTGCCTGAATCAGATGATGGACCGGCGATAGACCTGCCGTGAACCGCCTTCCGGGCCCGGATCGGCGGCCCCGGCCGGGCTGAAACCGAGGCACTCGTAGAAGACACGTGCACCACTGGCGACTGCGCCCGGGTGGTCGGCCCCGAAGGTGATCACCTCAATGCTGCCCGGACCGCGTCCAAACCTACGTGTCGCGTCAGCCATCAACGCACGACCGACGCCCTTCCCGCGTTCCTTCTCCGAGACGACGAGCCAGTGGACGTGGTAGATCGGGGCCTTGCTGCCAAACAGCAGGCCGCCGAGGACATCCGATCCCGAGTGGGCGACGAGCGCCGTGGACCGGCGAATGTGCTTGTCCACGGCGCTTTGGAAACCAGGGGTCCCAACCATCGGACCGAACCAGTGCTCGACCTGAGCTGCCAAGCCAAAAAGGCCGCCGCTGCGCTCGCTCATGTACACCCCGGCCTCATCAGCCGCCATTGAGTGGAGAACCGACCGCGGACGGTTGGCAAGAAGTCCCGTGTGTGTAGGCAACTCGCTTCACACACAGCGAAAGTGGTCGCCGTACCCGCCTTTGACGGGGACATGCCTGTCAGGGACATCACATGCTCCTGGCGAGAAGTAAAAGTGCAGGTTGAAGCAAATTTCAACCTTACAATCGTCGGCGAAGTTCAATATTGATCTTTTTAGTGAAGGTCGGGAGTCCAAAATTTCATCGCGCCACGCTGCGTACCACCAGTCACTGTGCGTGTTTTCGTTCATGGAATACGCCACTCCCTTGCGCAGTGTGATGAAGATGTGACGGCGCACCAGCTGGTGCGCCGTTAATCGGCGCAAGCCTCCATGAATCGCTCACGCGGTTGCTTCGGGCTGCGCTTCTGTCGCTGAGGGGGATGCACGTGAAGCGTGCATGGATGGCGATCGTGGCGACGGTGGCTGCGGCCGCCTTGTCGCTGCTGGGGACAGGCGTGGCGGCGGCGGGCACGGGTCCCATTCCGAGAGGGACTTCGTCCACGTCCGCCGGCAAGGCGGGTACGGAAGCGGGTAACCCTTCCAGCACCGCGGCGCAGACAGCCGGCGTCTGCTCGGACGCCTACCAGATCGGCACCACGTCTTACGTCTACCGGGGCACGGATCAGATCGCCTCGGTCAAGCAGTTCTACTCGCCCAGTTGCAAGCAGAACTACGGCTACGTGTGGGTGTGGCAGTCCTTCCTGGACAAGAACATCACCTTCGACCTCACCGTCGGGGTGTGGTCCTACGACCGCAACTCATTGGTCGGCAAGCGTACCGTCTTCGGCACCCACTCCCAGGAGTTCTGGGGCAATGCCGCCAACACGATCACCGAGTGCACCTCCGGATACGGCCAGATCTACATCACAAACGAGCCGAACTACGAGGTGCGCACGGACAAACGCTGCGCCTAGCCAGGTCAGCACTACCGGCTCGGCGAGCATGGTGCGCCGAGTCGACTCCTTCACGCAGGGCGGGGTGGCACCCCGGCATGGGTGCCACCCCCGACGGGCCCTGCTTCCAGCTGCTTTCCCGAGCATTGGAGAGACCGTCTTGACATCCCGCATGCCCGCATCGGCGCGGCGTACACGATGGCTTCCGCTGTCGATCGTGGCCGCCGCCACCGCGACCGCCACGATCACTGCGGCCCTCCCGGCCGCCGCTCAGCCGCACCGCATCGCCTCTTCTACACCCACCGCGCACGCCGCTCGCACGCCCCTGGGCGTCACCAAGGCACCGACCAGCACTCCGGTGAAGGCGGCCGACAAGCGCGGCCCGCTGCGCAAGTTGGCCGCGGCGGCCACCAGCGTCGTCCCGGTGGGGGTCGGCCAGGTGCCGTGGTCGGAGTTTTCCACCGCCCAGCTCTCCGACACCATCAGCGCGCAGGTCAACTACGACAACGGCAACCTACTGGTCACTGCGACCGGCTTCGACATCGCCGATGCCGGGCCCGGCTTGTCCTGGGGCAACACCTTCAACAGCTTGGGCCAGGCGGGCTGGAACACTACCTCCGGTGCCGACTACCGCGTCACCGAGCCCACGTCGGACGCCGTCGTCGTCCGGGGGCCGAGCGGGACGATGGCCGTGTTCACCCGCGACGGATCCGGCTTCACCCCGGCCAAGGGCTACAAGCAGGACCTGACCGAGGCCAGTGACAGCAAGTCCTTCACCCTCACCAGCCGTCGCACGGGTGAGAAGACCACCTTCACCCGCTCCGGTACCACCGGGGACGCGCGGGTATCGAAGGTGACGGACAAGAACGGCAACGCCACCACCCTCACCTACTCAGGCGCCTTCCCATCCAAGATCACCGCCGCGTCGGGCCGAACCCTGACCATCACCAACGACGGCAGCCACATCACCAAGGTCACCGACGACACCGGCCGCTCCGTGACCTACACCTACACCGGCAACCTGATCAAGACGATCACGGACACCGACAACAAGACCACCGTCTTCGACTACGACGCCTCCCAACGTCTGTCGAAGGTCACCACGGCGGAGGGACGGCAGACCACCTTCACCTGGGACAGCACCCGGGCGGCCTCCCTGACCCGCGTAGTCGACAATGCCACCGGCAGCGGGAACACCACCGCCTTCCGCTGGCTGCTGGGCCAGGACCAGACCGACACCGAGGGCACCGTGCGGATCACCGACCCGCGCGGCAAGAACACCCTCAAGACCGTCGACGGCTACTGGCACACCAAGAGCACCGAAGACCCCCTCGGCCACACCCGCTCCAAGACCTGGGGCCCGGACAACGACGTCGCCACCGCCACCGACGCCATGGGTGCCACCCCCGACGACGGCAACATAGTCAAGTACGACTACGACAGTGCCTTCAACCCCTCCGGCGCCACCCTGCCCACGGGCGCGCAGGCGACGGCGACCTGGGCGAAGAAGGGCAGCGGCTACTTCCCCGCCACCCTCACCTCCGCTACAGCAGACAAGACCACCAACGCCTACGACACCTCCGGTAACCTACTGACCTCCACCGACACCACCACCGGCGGCACCGGGGCGGTGTGGACCTACACCTACAACCCCACCTCCGGGACCATGGACTGCGGCGGCCTGCCCGGCCAGCGCTGCACCGCCACCGACCCGCGGGGCAAGAAGACCAGCTACACCTACGACTCAGCCGGCAACCAGACCAAGGTCACCCCGCCCAGCCCGCTCAAGCCGATCACCTACACCTTCGACGCCCTGGGCCGGCAGAAGACCGTCACCGACGGCCGCGGCATTACCACCACCTACACCTACGACAACCGCGACCGCATCAAGACCCAAGCGTCCGGCAGCAGCACCGCCACCAACACCTACGACGGTGACGGCAACCTCAAGACCCGCGCCACCCCCGCCGGCACCTCCACGTTCACCTACGACGAGCAGAACCGCGAACGCCTCCGCACCCTGCCCGGCACGGGAACAACGTCCATCACCTACGACCCGACCGGCAACGTGGACAGCGCCACCGACTCCTCTGGCACCGTCACCTACGGCTACGACGACGCCAACGAGCTGACCTCGGTCACCGAACCCGGCGGCGCTAAAACCTCGTTCGACTACAACAACGACGGCGAGCGCACCAAGACGACCTTCCCCGGCGGCACCACCCAGACCGTCACCCCCGACAACGACAGCCGCCCCAGCAAGATCGAGGTGAAGTCCGGCTCCACCACGCTGTCGTCGATCTCCTACGACTACAGCAACGGCGGCAAGGACACCGACAAGATCTACAAGCGCACCACCGACGGCGCCGCCACCACCTTCAGCTACGACACCCGCGGCCGACTCACCAAGGCCGTCGAGACCAAGAGCGGCTCCACCACCGCGGGTTGGGCCTACTGCTACGACAAGGCAGGCAACCGCACCGCCAGCTCCACCGGCACCTCCCTCTCGGCCTGCAGCAGCGCCCAGCACACCTACACCTACGACGACGCCGGCGAACTCACCGGCTACGACTCCTCCACCGCCTTCACCTCCGACGGCGCCGGAAACGAAACCAGCGCGGCCAGCCCCACCGGCACCCGCACCGCCGAATCCTGGACGCCGTTCACCCAGCTCGGGGCCTACACCCAGTCCGGCACGACCACCAACCAGACCTACGCCGGCGTCGACAACACCCAACGCCTCACCCGCGACAGCGCCACTTTCACCAACGCCGCCACCGGCCTCACCGGCCAGAGCGTGTCCGGCACCGCCACCGGTTTCGTCCGCGAACCCTCGGGCACCCTGGTGGGCATGAGGAGCGGCGGGAGCAGCCAGTACTACCTCACCGACGCCCAAAACTCCGTCATCGGCTTGGTCGACACCACCGGCACGCGCACCGCCACCTACACCTACGGCCCCTACGGCGAGCCGCGCACCACCACCGGCACCCAGCAGCCCTTCCGCTACACCAGCGCCTACCTCGACCCCTCCGGGCTGTACAAGATGGGCGCTCGCTTCTACGACCCACGCCTCGGCCGCTTCACCCAACCTGACCCCTCAGGCCAGGAACAGAACACTTACCTGTACGCCGGTGGCGACCCCATCAACAACGTTGACCCCTCTGGTCTGGGATTCCTAGACAGCGTGTCCGGTTTTCTCGACAACGCCAATGATTGGTGGGGGGCGGCTGTCGGATGTGTCGCCGGTATCGGAGCTGCAGCAGAAACCGGAGCCATCGGATACGCCGCTGCGGTCGGCGGTGTAGTCGGAGCCGGAGTCGGCAGTGCCGTAGGTGCTGGTGCTGCTGTCATCGGTAGCTGCGCGCTCGGCGCTGTCGCAGGTTATTACAACACAGACCTCATCACCTACGGGTAACCGTCAGGGCAGAGATCTCTGTTGGGCCGGGACCTCCCTCCCGGCCCAACAAATTCTTGCAAGAATATGGAGGGGTAGTGCATTGATGAACTCTAAAAGAGATGCATCGATGAATGACGCGGTAAGGAAAACGCTAGTCTTCTCTGCGATTTTGATCATAGGGGGCCTCGGTGGGTGTGTCGCTGGACTGGCTACTGGTGACGCGCCGCCGATAGTCATGGGCGCGATCGGCGCAGCATGCGGAGTGCTTCTGGCGATCCTTTCCGTGCTTGCTCGTCGGAAGACTCGCTCCTGAATATGACTCTA
>NZ_JAHRXF010000042.1 GCF_019104725.1 Streptomyces corallincola
GCCGCGGGGGGGGGGGGGGGGGGGGGGGGGGGGGCGGCGGGGGGGGGGTGGGGGGGGGGGGGGGGGGGGGGGGGGGGGGGTCAGGACTCGGAGAGGTCCCTGGCGGGGAGGCCGCCGAGCGCGGTGAAGCCTTCGAGGTAGGGCTCGATGTCGCCCTGGCTGGTCCATCGGCGCAGCTGTGACGCGGAGCGGCGGGCGAAGAGGGCGCGGGTCAGGTCGAAGTCGGGGGCGGTGAGGACGACGGCGGCGCCGTCCGGCGGGCCGGAGGTGGCCCATCGCCAGTGCGTGCCGACGAGGGCGAGCGGGGGCAGACCGGCGGTGCGGTCGCGCAGCCGCCCGGCGAAGGTGTCGCGGAGGGTGCGCAGGGCGGGGGTGTCCTGGGCGCCGGGGACGCGGAGGGCGCCGCGCAGATCCTGCTCATGGATGATCATGTCGTTCAGCGGGCGGGGTCCGTGCGCGGTCATCCAGGCGCACAGCGCGGGGGCGACCGTCTCCCACTCGGCCAGCAGTTCGGCAGGTGTCCGGCCGCGTCGGTGTGCCACCTGACGGGCGGTCCAGGTGTCGTTGTGGTCGTCGGGTTCGTCGCCGCCCGCCACGTCGGCGCCGAGTCCGACCATGTGCGAGAGCAGGTCGCGGGCGGTCCAGTCGGGGCAGGCGGGGACGCGGAGCTCCCAGGCGGCCGGATCGGTGCGGGTGACGAGGTCGGCCACCCGGAGCCGGGCGCGGGTCCACTCCTCGACCGGGTCGGGGGTGAGGGTGGGAGCCGTGCGGCTCTGCGGGGCTTCGGCGGGATCAGCGGCTTCGGTGGGGTCGGTGGGGTCGGTCATCGGTGATTCCTACGGGGATGGCGCATGCGTCCAGTACATAACGGTTCGCCCCGGAGGAACACCGTGCCCGGAGCGGGTCGGGTCCGGTGTCGGACGGTTTGCGTACGGGGTCCATCCATGCCGGGGCGGTTCGGGGGCAGACGGTTGGGGTGCGGCAGCGACTTCGGGCTGAGGACACCTAAGGAGAGACGATGGCGGACCGTGATTCCTCCGTGAGGGCTGTGGGATGGGCCCGCTCGCTGCCGGTGAGCAGCGGGGTGAAGACGGCCCGCGACTGGACGCGCGGGCATCTGGAGAGTCTGGGATGGCAGCGGACGGCACCCGACACGATCGACTCGGTGCTGCTGACCGTGTCGGAGCTGGTGACCAACGCGCATGTGCACGCGCAGAGCGCGGCCCAGTTGATCCTGGCCTGGGACCGGGAGTGTCTGCACGTCACCGTGCACGACTCCTCCGGGCGGCTGCCCGAGCAGCGGCGGCCCGACGGGGGTGCGCTCGGCGGGCGGGGTCTGCTGCTGGTGGACGCACTGGCCGACGAGTGGGAGACCCACCGGTGTCCCAACGGAAAGGACGTGGTGGCCTGCTTCCGGCCGCCCGCGGAGGCGTCCGGGCAGGAGTGACGGGGGGCCTGTGGGGGGGGCGGCCCGGTCCGGTGCGGGGCGTGGTCCGTACGCTCAGCGCGTGCGGAGGTCCGCCTCGTGCACCGTGCTCAGCGTGCCGTCGGCGTCCGCCCGCTGGAGTCGGAGCCGGGCCGCGCGCCCGCGCAGGGTGAGGGTCATCAACTGGTTGCCGAACCAGGGGCCGCCCGTCCTGCGCCAGCTCACCGGCGGCTTCGCCACGCGGCCGTGCCGGGCGAGGGCGCGGCCGAGCAGACGGGCCGGGGCGCTCCAGCCGAACCTGAATCCGAGCCGCATCGTCAGCGGCACGGAGTTGTGCACCGGTGAGCAGGTGAGCTGGACGACCGGGGTGCCGTCCCGGTCGGACGGGGACGGCCAGGCCGCCTCCGCGACGTAGGCGTGGTGCACGTCCCCGGAGAGCACGCAGATCGTGGCCGGGGCGGAGTCGGCGGAACGGGTCTCGGCGAGCAGGTCGGCCAGGTCCGCGAAGGAGCGGGGGAAGGCGGCCCAGTGCTCCAGGTCGGCCGCCCGGCGCAGGCGCTCCCCGAGGCGCGCCCAGCGGGCGCCGCGCACTCCGGCGCACAGGGCCGCGTCCCACGCCTCGGCGTCGTGCACGAGGTGGGGCAGCAGCCAGGGCAGGGAGGTGCCGAGCAGCAGGTGGTCGTACGCCTCCGGGTCGGCCAGCACCTGTTCGCGCAGCCAGTCCTCCTCTTCCGGGTCGAGCATGGCGCGCCGGTTCTCGTCCAAGACCCGGGCGGCGCGGGAGTCGGCCATGACGACGCGGACCCGGCCGAAGTCGCGGCGGTAGCTCCAGCGGACGGAGGCGGGGTCGGCGTCGGCCTTCGCGGCGAACGCGCGCAGCGCCTCGGTGCCGTCGATCGTGGACGTGACGGCCGTGTAGGTCGGGTCGGCCGCGAGTTCCGCCGGGGACAGGTTGCCGAGGTGCTGGTGGACCCAGTACGACATCAGGCCGCTGAGCAGACGCTCCTGCCACCAGTCGGTGGCGCGCATGTCCGCGAGCCAGGCGGCGGAGGTGTTCCAGTCGTCCACCACGTCGTGGTCGTCGAAGATCATGAAACTCGGCACGGTGGAGAGCAGCCAGCGCACTCCGGGGTCGAGCCAGGACTCGTAGTAGAGGTGGGTGTACTCCTCGTAGTCCGCGACCTGGCTGCCGGGCGGCCGGTCGAGGTCGCGGCGGGCGGCGAGCCAGCCGCGGGTGGCCTCGGAGGTCTCGTCGGCGTAGATCTGGTCGCCGAGGAGGAGCAGCACGTCGGGGCGTTCGCCGTCGGGGTCGGCGGCGATCCGGCGGGCGAGGGTGTCGAGGGCGTCGGTGCCGACCGGGTCCTTGCCGTCGGCGGGCGGCGCGGCCCAGCGGCAGGAGCCGAAGGTGACCCGGACGGCGTCGCCCTCGCCGGGGACGCGGATCACCGAGGGCGGGAAGCGGGAGTCGGCGGGCGGCCAGACCCCGGCACCGTCGAGGACCACCTCGTAGCTCGGGGCGCTGCCCGCGCGCAGTCCGGTGACCGTGACCAGCGCGTAGTGGTGTCCGGCGATCCGGAAGGTGGGCGCGGAGCCGCCCGCGCCGTCGGAGCAGCGCACCTCGACGACACAGGGGCCGCTCGTCTCCAGCCACACGGTCGCGGACTCGCCGTCCGCGTACCTCAGCACGGGTCCCAGGCGCAGTTCGGCCACGGGGTCGCTCCTCCTTCGGCGCGGGGGAGGTCCCCCGAGGGCGTACGGTCCGTCCCGCGCCCGGGGCGCGGGACGGCGTGCGACGACCGTAGTACGGGGTGGTGGGGACGGGCGAGGGGCGGGGGCTTTCTTCAGGTTCTCTTCACGGACGGCGAGCCGCGAGCGGCGAGGAACTGACGGCGAGCTACGGGCTGTCCGTCACGCGAGGGACACTGCGTACGCGGGTGGCGTGCTACGACGCCAGGACGCGCCGGATGTTGTCCGGGGAGCCGCAGCCCGCCTTGAGCTGCCGGGCGCGTTCCTCCAGGAAGGCGGCGCCGAGTTCCTCGCGGCGGGACATGGGGACGTTCTCGCGGGCGCCGTTGAGGATGGTCCGTTCCTCCTCGTCGGTGTGGTGGGCGATGGCCTGGACGAGGTCCTCCAGCTTCTCGTCCCAGTCGTCGGAGCCGACCTCTTCCACCTGGAGAAGGTCCAGGAGTGCCTGGTTGCCCTCCTCGTGCTCGTGTTCGCCGTGCTCGACCTCGTCGTCGTCGATGCGCTTGAAGCGTTTGAGGGCGGGGTAGACCTCGGTCTCCTCCGCGACGGCGTGGGCGATGAGGAGGTCCGCGAACTCGTCGCGCGCGGCGGCCCGGTCGGCCTCGACGCTGCGCATCCGCCGGAACAACTCCTCCATGCGCCGGTGGTCCTGGAGGATCAGCTCGACCACGTCGCGGGTCTCGGTCATGGGACGTGCACCTCTTTCGTACGGAGAACCCCGGTGGCGTGCGAACCCCGGGGGCTACCGGTTACCCACACGAGCGCTCTTGAGCCCCCTCCCGGCCAGGTGCTTCGGTCCGGCGGTACGGGGTACTGGTGGCCGGCGTGGAGGATGATCGGCTGATGAGGGACGAGTGGTTGTCTGATCGGGCCCGTGCGGCCGAGGCGTCGGTGCCGGGCGGTTTCGACCTGTCGCTGTGCGTACGGGAGCGTATCCACCGGCTGGGCGGTGTGCAGTCGTACGGCACGCTGCTGGCGGTCGATCCGGGCACCGGGGTGGTGGACACCGCGGCCGAGAACACGCGGGCGCTGCTGGGTGCCGCCGCCGGGGATCTGGTGGGCGGGCCGGTGGGCGCGGTGCTCGCGGAGGAGGACTGGGCGGAGGCGCTGGAGTCGGCCGCCGAGGGCGACGCGGTGGCGGTGACGTTCCCGGTGACGGCCGGGGCGGCGGGCCACCGTGCGGGCTTCGACCTGTCGGTGCACCGGCGTGAGGGGCTGGTGGTGCTGGAGTTCGAGCCGCGGGACGCGGGTGAGGAGTTCCGGTTCGCCGGGTTCTACCAGGGGGTGCGCCGGGCGCTGCGTCGGCTGCGGTCGGCGGGCACGGTGCTGGAGTGCTGTCGTACGGCGGTCGGGGAGGTGCGGCGGCTCACCGGGTTCGACCGGGTGGTGGCGTACCGCTTCGACGGGCTGGACGGGCCGGGCGAGGTGGTCGCGGAGGACGTGGACGGCGACTGGGAGCCGTGGCTCGGGCTGTGGTTCCCGGCGACGGACGTCCCGCCGCAGGCCCGGCGGCTGTACGAGGAGAACTGGATTCGGGTCATCTGCGACGTGGACGACCCGACGGCCGGGCTGTTCCCGGCGCTGCGCCCGGCGACCGGTGAGCCGCTGGACCTGTCGGGCGCCGCGCTGCGCACGGTCTCGGGGTTCCATCTGGAGTATCTGCGCAACATCGGGGTGGGATCGTCCATGTCGGTGTCGTTGCTGCGCGAGGGGCGGCTGTGGGGGCTGATCGCCTGCCACGGGGCCGGTCCGACCTGGCTGCCGCCGGAGGTGCGGTCCGCGTGCGAGTTGTTCGGGGCCGCGTTCTCCATGCAGTTGGCGGCCATCGAGGAGCGGGAGCGGGCGGACGCGCTGGAGCGGTCCGGGCGGGACGCGGCGGCGGTGGCGGAGCTGCTGGACGCGGACGTGGACGCGTCCCTGATGCGTCACCACGAGGCGGTCCGCGATCTGGTCGGGGCGGACGGCGTGCTGCTGGTGCGCGGCGACCGGGTCTCGTCGGCGGGAACGCCGGTCCCGGCGGACACCGCGCGTCTGCTGTCCCGGTACGCGGCTGCCGCGGCGCCGGGTTCTGTGTGGGCGACGGACCGGTTGCCGGAGGTGCTCGCCGGGTACGGCGGCGAGGGCGGCCGGGTGCCGGAGGGGGCGGACGGGCCGGGGGCGGACGTTCAAGGGGCTGATACGCAAGGGTCCGAGGCGCAGGGGACCGAGGCGCAGGGGACGGATACGCGGGGGCCGGACGCGCGAGACCCGGGGGCAGGTGCCGCGCCCTCCCCCGCCGGAGTCCTCCTGCTGCCGCTGAGCGATGCCGGGGACTACCTCGCCTGGGTCCGTGCGGAGCGGGCCGTGCCGCGGGAGTGGGCGGCCGATCCGGCGCGGCCGGTGCTGGTGGGGCTGCGGGGCGAGCGGTTGACGCCCAGGGGTTCGGGGGCGGTGTTCCGGTCGATGATCCGGGGCCGGAGTCTGCCGTGGACGGCGCGGGAGCAGGCGGCGGCGCTGGAGATGCGTCGGCTGCTGACAGGGCTCGTACTGCGGCATGCCGACGAACTCGGCGTGCTGAACGCCGAGTTGCGTATGACGAACCTGGATCTGGACTCGTTCGCGCACGTGGCCGCGCATGATCTGAAGGAGCCGCTGCGGGGCATCGCCAACGCGGCGACGTTCACCCTGGAGGACGCGGGCGACGGGCTCGACGCGACGAGTGTGCGCCGCCTGGAGACGATGCAGCGGCTCGCGGCCCGTATGGACGACCTGCTCAACTCCCTGCTGCACTACGCCCGGATGGGCCGGACGGGGCTGCGGCGCACCGATGTGGCGCTGGACGACGTCCTCGACGCGGCGCTGGAGGTGGCCGGTCCCCGGCTGGCCGAGGAGCGGGTGCGCGTGCTGCGCCCGGCTGCCCTCCCCCGTGTGCACGCGGACTCCGACCGGCTCTACGAGATCCTGCTGAACCTGCTGGTCAACGCGGCGAAGTACGCGGCCGACCGGCCCGACCGCACGGTGGAGGTGACCGTGACGGACGCGGTGCCGCCGGGCGCGGAGACACCGGTTCCGGCGGTGGTCGTGCGGGACAACGGCATCGGCATCCCGTACGAGCGGCAGGGCGAGGTGTTCGACCTGTTCCGGCGGCTGCACGGCCCGAGTGAGCGGGGCGGCGGCACGGGTGTGGGGCTGGCGGTGGTGAAGCGGATCGTGGAGAGGCACGGGGGCAGCCTGTGGCTGACCGGCGGCCCCGGCACGGGTACGGCGTTCTACTTCACGCTGGGCGAGGAGCCGCCGCCCGGGGACGCGCCGCCCGGCGGGACGCCGTCCGGGGACGGTGCGTGACCCGGGCCCGGACCCGGACCGCGGCCCTGATTCTGCCCCTACCCCTGCCCCTGACTCTGGCCCTTGGCCTCCTGCCAGTAGTCCATCGCGCCCTTGAGGACGGTGCGGAACAGGTCGAAGTTGAGGGGCTTGTAGATGTAGCTGTCCGCTCCGGCGGCGTAGCAGGCGTCCACCTCGGCGGGGGCGGTGGACGAGGTGAAGACGACGACGGTCATCTCGGCCAGTTCGGGGCGGGACCGGATCTCCTTGAGGACCGCGTGCCCGCCGACGCCGGGCATGTTGAGGTCGAGGAGGACGATGCCGGGCACCTCGTCGGCCTCGATCAGCCGCCGTACCAGGCCCTCGCCGTGGGTGAGGAACTCCAGGCGCAGGTGCGGGTGGGTGCGGGAGAGGGCGCGTTCGATGGCCTCGGCGTCCTCCTGCGAGTCCTCCAGGACCAGCACATGGCCGTCGTCGAGCCGCTTGCCGGGGGCGTGGTCCTGTCTCACGGTCGTCCTTTCACGCGTGCGATGAGCACGGCGGTGTCGTCGTCGCCCATGTGGCGGAAGTCGGAGGCGGCACCGACCAGCCGCGCGGCGGGTGCCTCACCGGCCGGGTCGAGCCCGCTCACGGCGTCGGCCAGCCGCGCCTCGAAGTAGGCGCCGTCCGCCGACCGGGCCTCGGTGAGGCCGTCGGTGAACAGCACCAGCGCGTCGCCGTCGGCGAGTCGGACGCGCCGGGAGCGGTAGGGCGCGTTGGGGACCACTCCGAGCAGCAGGCCGCGCGCGGCGACCTCGGTGACGGTGCCGTCGGCGTGTCTCAGCAGCGGCCAGGGGTGTCCGGCCCCGGCGATCTCGGCCTCCGAGCCGCCGTCCGGGAGCGGGGTGAGGGTGGCGACCAGCGCGGTGACGAACCGGGAGGCGCCCTCCGTGGTGAGCGCGCGGTTGAGCCGGGCCAGGGCGGCGCCCGGCGGGGTGCCCTCCTCCAGGAGGATGCGCAGGGTGTGCCGGGCGAGGGAGGTGAACGCGGCGGCCTCGGCTCCGCGTCCGCACACGTCTCCGATGACCAGGGAGATCCGGTCGCCCGCCGCCACCGCGTCGTAGAAGTCGCCGCCGACGTCGAGGCTGGTGTCCCCGACCTCGTAGGCGGCGCTGAGTTCGACGCCGTCGAAGCGCGGGAGGGCCCGGGGCAGCAGGTGGCGCTGGAGCATCTCGACGTTCTGCCGCCGCTGGTCGTAGAGGGTGGCGGTGTCGATGGCGAGGGCGGCCCGTCCGGCGAGGTCGGTGAGGGTGGGCAGGTCGGAGAGGCTGGTGTCGTCGCGCCGGTAGAGGAAGGTGAGGGTGCCGAGGACACGGCCGCGGGCGCGCAGCGGGCTGATGCTGACGGCGCGGATCGTCTTGCCCTCGCCGGTGGCGTCCGGTCCGAAGGGGCCGCCGGAGAGTTCGGGGCCCTGGAGCACGCGTCCGCCGGGGTGCCGGGCGGTGCGGCGGAGTTGGGCGGCGAGCCAGGCGTCGTGCCGGGCGACCTCGCCGAGCCAGGTCTGCGCACCGGCGGCGACGTGGGCGGCGGCCACGGGTTCGAGTTCGCGGTCGGCGCGGAAGAGGTGCACCACGCAGCCCTCGGCCACGGCGGGCACGGCCAGCCGGGCGACCCGGCGCAGGGTCTCCTCGACCTCCAGGCTCTCGTCCATCTGGAGCGAGGCTTCGGCGAGGAAGGCGTCACGGGCCTGGCGGCGCTCGTGGACGCGGTTCTCCAGGATGCGCCGGTTGCTGACCATCAGCAGGTCCGCGACCTGCGTGAGCTGCTCGCCCATCCGGCGCCGGTCCTCGGTGTCCGGCATCGCCGCGAACCCCACCCACAGCGCGGCCGTGTCGTGGCTGGCGAGCGGGAAGAGGCATTCGAGGACGACCTCGGCACCGGCCTCCCGCAGCAGGGGCGCGGCGAAGGGGGTGAGGGCGGAGGGGGCGGTGGGTACGTCCTCGGGCGAGCCGGGCGGCGCGCTCTCGGGTGCCGTACCAGTGAACGGTGCGCACCAGCGCGTGTGCGGGCGTCCGTCGTCCGGGAGGGTCAGGGCGGACGGGGCGGCGAGGCCGCCGGGCCAGTCGGTGGCGGTGGGGAGCCAGGTGACGGGTGCGGTGTCGGCCGGGGTCCACAGGCGCATGTAGCGCGGGGCGCGCCGTTCCCAGCGGGCGCCGACGACGGCGACCGAGCCCGGCATCAGGGAGAGCGCGGCGTACAGGCGGGTCGCCAGCGCGGTGACGTCCTCGACCTCGACGGCGGCGAGCCACAGCCGGTGCAGCTCCCGCCACCACGAGCACGGTACGTCCGCCTGGGTGCGGGAACGGTTGCTCACGCGGTCATCTCCACAGGGCACATCCTACGGTCGGCGGGTGATCTGGTCGGGTCCGCCGGGGACCGGGGCCGGTCCGTGGCACCGTGGACGGTCGCGTACCGAGTCCGGCGGGCGGGTCTCAGCGGTCGGCCGACTCGGCGGCGCGCTTGATGCCGGTCACCGCTTCTTCCAGGCCGTGGTCCACCTGCCCGCCCTCGATGTGCTCGGTGTGGAGTGCGACGGTGAGGCGGGAGGTGCCCGCGCTGTCGCCGCCGTCCACGCGCAGTTCGCCGTGGTAGTCGTGCGGGCCCGGGGCGCCCCATTCGAGGCGCTTGCCGTCCTCGACCACATGCAGCCATGCCTCGCTGGTGACGTCCTGTCCCGGGGCGTCCGGCGGGTCGATGTGGGCGGTGACGGTCACCCTGTCGTGCCCCTCGGGCCGGACCGAGGTCAGGCGCGGCAGGTACGCGGGGAGGTGGCGCACGTCGGACAGGTACGCGAAAAGCCGGTCCGGCGGCACGCGGACGTCGATGGTCTCGCTGTAGTCACCCATGCCGGGCGGGTCCCCGGCACCGGTCACGGCAAACCGGGGTGCGGGGTGTACGCGGGGGTGGTGGCGGGTGGTGCGGCGGGTTCGCGTTGCGGACACATTTCGAACGCAAAGAACCGGTGTGCGAAGAATACGGGTGGGTATGGGAGCCCACTGAGTGCGCGAGAGCACTTCCGACCTGGGCGGGGACGCCTGCTGTCCGACGGACACGGCGATTCGGCCCACGAGCCGGTTTCCATCGGAGAACGTCGCAAGGAGACAGACGTGAAGAACCTGACGCGTCGCACGGCCACCCTCACCGCCCTCGCCACCCTGACCGGCACGATGCTGATCGCGGGCGGCGGAGCGGCTCTGGCGGCCCCTCCGCAGACCGCTCCGAACGCGGTCCCGGCCCACCACCACGGCGCCCACCAGCACGGCACTCACCACCTGGCCGCAGCTCGGGGCGATGTCCGGCCCGCGAGCGACGACCCGTGGGTGGCCGGGCAGATCGCGCGCTTCTACCCGTCGGCGGCGACGAAGGCCGCCGTGTACGACCCGTGGGTCGGGGACCAGCTCGCCTGGTTCGGGCTCGACGGTCACTGAGGTCACCGTCACCGAGCGCTCGGCGAACGAGGGGCTGCCCGGCCGTTGTCTGCCGGGCAGCCCCTCGTGGTCGTCGGTCCGCCGTCTACCAGCGGTACCAGCGGCCCTTGCGTCCGCCACTCGCGGGCCGCACCACGAAGCCGAGCAGCCACACCACGAGCACGATGACCGCGATCCACCACAGCGCCTTCACCGCGAAGCCCACGCCGAACAGGATCAGAGCCAGAAGAAGTACCAGCAAAAGGGGAACCATTGTTATCAACCTCCTGACCACCGAATGCCCTGGCGATCACTCGGCACGCACACAAAATCGAGTGTTTCTTCGAGAAAGTGAAGGGGACTCGGGCGCTTTGCGCGCGCCGTGTGACCGGCCGGAGGCGAACGCCGGTCGAGAACTCCGGGCCGCACATGAGCTGGGAGTTGTCCGACAGGTCCTACGACTCCCGGAGCGGGTCCGCGCCGGATTGAGCGCGGTACGCGGGGGAATCCGCACCCCGCGAGAGTGCCGGGCGGGACGTGCCGGGCCACAACGGGGCGGACATGACGGAGAAGGCGATGACGAGGGTGGCCGAAGAGAACATGGCGAGCGGTCCCGGACCCGTGGAGAACGCGCCCACTCCCCCGTTGCGGCCCGCCGCGTACGACCCGGCCGACTACGCGGACGTGGTCGCGGAGTGCGCCGCGGAGGCGGGAGTCACGCCCCGGCTCGTCATGGCCGTCCTGTACAACGAGGCGTACAAGCCGCACCACCCGCTGCTGGAGCGGCTGTGGCAGTGGTGGAAGCCGGCCGCGTCCTTCGGGGTGGCCAACATGCACCGGGCGACGTTCGAGGAGGTGCGCCGCCGCCACGGACTGCCGCAGCGTTGGCAGGACCTGCGCGACGACCCCGCGTTCGCCGTCCGGGCCGCCGCCCTGCATCTGGGCGACCTCGACCGCGCCCTTCCCGAGCGTCACTCCCCCGCCTACACGCGCGACGAACTCCTCGCCCTCGGCTACAACACCGGCGAACGCAACATGCGGGCCTTCGCCGGGGGCGTGGCTCCGGGGCGGATGGCCCGCTCCTATCTGCGCCGGTTCAGGGAGAACAGGGAGCGGTCCGGCGAGGTGCTGGGCTGACCCGTCTTCCGCCCCCTCCGTCAGACCCGCTCCGTACGGTCCGCTCCGTCCGACTCCGCGCGGCCGAACCCCGGGGCGTACGGCCGCGCTCTCACGCGCTCGCGCCTCCGTCCACCACCAGATCCGCGCCGATCACCGAGGCGGCGTCGGCGGAGGCCAGGTAGAGGACGGCGGCGGCGATCTCGTCCGTCGTGGAGACGCGGCCCAGCGGTGAGGTGGTGCTGACGCGGGCCGCGCGGTCCGTCTCGGTCTCGCCCGGCCGGAGGGACATAGTGGTGGCTGTCGGGCCGGGGCTGACCGCGTTGATGCGGATGCCCTCCCCGATGTGGTCGAGCGCGGCGGCGCGGGTCAGCGCGGAGACCGCCGCCTTGCTCGCCACGTACGCCGCGACGCCCGACGTACGCAGATGGGCGCCGTAGTTGGAGGCGATGTTGACGATCGTTCCTCCGCCGGACTGACGGCGCATCTGGGCGATCTCGGCCTGAAGGCTGTGGAAGACACCGGTGACGTTGACGTCCAGGAGGGTGTGCCAGTCCCCCTCCGGCAGGTCGGCGAGCGGGGTTCCGCCGAGGAAGACACCGGCGTTGTTCACCGCCACGTCCAGCCCGCCGAACTCCTCGGCCGCCCGTCGCACCAGCCCCCGTACCTCCTCGCCACGGGTCACGTCGGCGGCGACGGCGAGCGCGGTGCCGCCCTCCTTCCGGATCAGCGTGGCCGTCTCCTCCACGGTCGCGGCCGTGCGGCCCGCCACCACCACCCGTGCTCCCTCGTCGGCGAACGCGAGCGCCAGCGCCCGGCCGATACCGGAACCGGCGCCCGTGACGAGAGCGGTCTGGTCGGTGAAGCGTGCGGGCATGGGTGCCTCCTCGGCGGATTGTGCCGCGCACACGGCGCGGCGGCGGTTTCTTTTCCGGAACGTTCGTTCCCGAATGCGGGCATCCTCGTGGGCCGGTGCGTCCGAAGGCCCGTGTACCTGAAGCCAGACGCGTCCAAGGTCCCGCGCGCCCGTGCGACCGGTCAGTCCAGCGCGCGCAGCGCCTGTTCCGCCGCGTCGCGTGAACGTCCCGCGTCCGCACCGCACTTGCCCGCCACCCGCAGGCCCTGCATCAGGACGAGCAGCATCCGGGCGAGTGCGCGGGGGTCACGGTCGGCGGGGATCTCGCCCTGCGCCCGCGCCCGGCTCAGCGCGGCGTGCAGCAGGGTTTCCAGGCGGGCCCAGGACGCCTCGGCTCGGCGGGCTGCCTCCGGGTCGTGCGGGCAGAGTTCGGCGGCCGTGTTGGTGACGAAGCAGCCCCGGCTCGCGGTCTCCGCGCCGGCCGACTCCTCAGCGAACCGCCGGACCACGGCGCGTACGGCGGGCAGGGCGGGACCCGGACGCGACAACTCCTCCAGCAGACGGGTGTCGTTGGCCTCGGTGTAGTGGTCCAGCGCCTTCAGATACAGGTCGTGTTTGCTGCCGAACGTGGCGTAGAGGCTCGCCCGGCCCACTCCCAGGTGTGCCACCAGGTCGGCCATCGAGGTGGCCTCGTACCCCTGCTGCCAGAACAGTTCGACCGCTGCGCGAAGAGCGGTGTCGGGGTCGAACTCCTTTGTGCGTGCCATGCGTTGACGGTAGACCTGACGGGAACGATCGGTCAATTATGTGCGTGGGCGAGTGCAACTCGATTCCGGAGCCGACCTGTTATTCCTGCTCCCCCGTTGCGCCGCCCAACAGCCGTTCCAGTGAGGCGAGGACGAGAGCGCACACCTCGTCGGGTGCCGCGCTCGCCAGTGGCTCCTGGCCCACGACCACCCGCAGCACACCGATTCCGAGCAGCCAGGCCATCGCCAGTTGGGCGCGGAGGGCGCTGTCGTCCGTGCCCGCGAGCGCGGCAAGCGCGGAGACGTACTCGGCGCCCAGTTCCCGCACGGTGTCCGGGGTGCTGTCGGACCCGGCGACGGAGCGCAGGTACACGGCCAGCAGGCGGTCGGCACCGGGGCCGCCGCCCGCGAGCACCCCGCGCAGCGCGGTCTCGAAAAGCGCCTCCGGGGGTGTGCCGGTCAGCTGTTCCTTGCCGCCTTCGGCCATGACCTCCGCGAGCAGCGCCTTCTTCGAACCGAAGTAGCGGAATATCAGCGCCTGATTGACCTCCGCGCGGGCGGCGATGTCCCGGACGGTGGCCGCGTCGTATCCGCGCTCGGCGAAGAGGGCGCCTGCGGCGGCGAGGATGCGGGTGCGGGTGAGGCGGGCGTCGCGGGGGCGGCGGGCGGTGGTCTCGGGCGCCAGGGCGGTGTCCGGTGCGGTGTCCGACGGGGCGAGGCCGGGCTTCGTGGCGTGCGCGCCGGGCGCCTCCGGCGCACTCCCGCCCGTCCCGCCCACGCTGTCCACCCCGTGCTCCTCTCGCTCCGCGCCGTCCGTCCCGTGCGCGCCCGCCCCGCCCTCTGTCACCCCTCCGGGGAGCGGCCAGCGTAACGGCCGATTAGCGTCGTTGACCGGGGTGGGGAGGACTCCTAGCGTGGTAAGCACGTGCTTACACGAGAGAGGCAGTCGTGACACAGACGGAGAACGCACCCCTCGCCTATCCCTTCAACTCCAGCCAGGACCTGGCCCTGTCGGAGGCGTACGACCGGGCCCGCGACACGCCGGGGCTGCTGCGCGTCCAGATGGCGTACGGCGAACCTGCGTGGCTGGCCACGCGGTACGCGGATGCCCGGCTCGTCCTCGGTGACCAGCGGTTCAGCCGGGCGATGGGCCTGGAGCACGACGAGCCGCGCGCGTCGGAGGCGCGGCGGGACAGCGGAATCCTCAGCATGGACCCGCCGGACCACACACGGCTGCGGTCGCTGGTGGCGAAGGCGTTCACGGTGCGGCAGGTGGAGAAGCTCAGGCCGCAGGTCAGGGAGCTGACGTCGGGGCTGCTGGACGCGATGGAGGCGGCGGGCGCACCGGCCGACCTGGTGGACCTGTACGCGCTGCCGATCCCGGTGGCGGTGATCTGCCGCCTGCTGGGGGTGCCGGAGGAGGACCGGCCCCGCTTCCGGGAGTGGAGCGACGCGGCGCTGTCCACCAGCTCGCTGACGGCGGAGGAGTTCCTGCGCAACCGCGACGAGCTGCGCGCGTACATGGCGAAGCTGATCGACGGGCACCGGGAGCAGCCGCGGGACGATCTGATGACTGCGCTGATCGAGGCGCGGGACCACGGGGACCGGCTGTCGGAGCTGGAGCTTGTCGATCTGTGCGTCGGCATCCTGGTCGCCGGTCACGAGACGACGGCGACGCAGATCCCGAACTTCGTGCTGACCCTGCTGGATCATCCCGGTGAGCTGCAACGGCTGCGCGAGAAGCCGGAGTTGATCGGTGGCGCGGTGGAGGAGCTGCTGCGGTTCGTGCCGTTGGGCAGCGGCGCGGGGATGCCCCGGTACGCCACGGAGGACGTGGAGGTGGGTGGCACCCTGGTGCGGGCGGGCGAGCCGGTGCTGGTGGCGATCGGCGCCGCCAACCGGGACGCGCTGCGCTTCTCGGACGCGGGCACCCTCGACCTCTCCCGTACCAGCAACGCGCACATGGGTTTCGGGCACGGGGTCCACCACTGCCTGGGCGCTCCGCTGGCCCGGCTGGAGCTCCAGGAGGCCATCGGCGCGCTGGTGGCCCGCTTCCCCGGGCTGCGGGTGGCCGGTGACGTCACCTGGAAGACCGAGATGCTGGTGCGCGGGCCGCGTGTGCTGCCGGTGGCGTGGTGAGGCGCCCATGACCTGGCACGTGAAAGTCGCCTCCGACCGCTGCATCGGCTCGGGCATGTGCGCGGGCACGGCACCCGACCTCTTCACCCTGGTCGGCGAACGGTCCCGTCCCGTCCGGCCCGACATCCCCCCGGACGAGCGCGCCCTCGACGCGTCCGACATCTGCCCGATGCTGGCGATCACGGTGGAGGACGAGTCGGGCAGGGAGGTCGGACCGCGGGAGTGAACGGCCGCCCACCGGTTTCCGTGAGCGCGTGAGCGGTACGTGCCGATGCCTCGTGGGGCGGCCCGCCACTGACGGCACGAACAAGATCGACCATCTCTTCGGACCCCGAGGGCCGACCTACAACGGCGGCGTGGTGGACGGCGGACCGTCCGACCACCGGATGATCCGGCTCACGACGTCCTGACCCCTCGGAGCCTCGGTGGCCGGATTCCCACCCCTGCCACCGGGGCTCCGCCATGTGCGTCCCTCAAGCCCACGGGCGGGATTCCCGCCTTGTCCGGGGAGAGGCGGAGCAGTCGCGTCTCGGCCACCCATCAAGGCGGACCGGTCTAGACCCTTGACTGGTACATACCAAGTTGGTTCAGTGAAGGCACACCCCCCACACGGCTGCTCCGGAGCGTCGGCCGGTTCGTCGGTGTGTGCGCCGGGCCGCTCTTGGGCATGCCGCGCGCCGCCGTCACCGGTCTCCGGGAGCGGCCCGGCATCGAGGAGTTGATCCCGTGTCACAGCGTCGTCTCGCCGCCCTCCTGACCGCGGCACTCATCGGCACCGCCGCGCCCGTCCTGCTCCCGGCGGCCAGTGCGTCGGCCGCCTCCTGCGCGAGCTACCCCGCCTGGCAGGCGGGCCAGTGGTACGCGGCCGGGTCCGTCGTCCGGTACACCGACGGCCGCGCGTACATCGCGGAGCACGACAATCCCGGCTACGACCCGATCATCAGCACCTGGTACTGGGACCCGTACAACTGCGACGGTGGCGGTTCGAGCACGCCCAACGGCAACTTCGTCGTCAGCGAGGCCCAGTTCAACCAGATGTTCCCGAGCCGGAACTCGTTCTACACGTACAGCGGGCTGACCGCCGCGCTCAGCGCGTATCCGGGCTTCGCCAACACCGGCAGCGACCAGACGAAGAAGCAGGAGGCCGCCGCCTTCCTGGCCAACGTCAACCACGAGACCGGCGGACTGGTCTACGTGGTCGAGCAGAACACCGCCAACTACCCGACGTACTGCGACTGGGGCCAGTCCTACGGCTGTCCGGCGGGACAGGCCGCGTACTACGGGCGCGGGCCGATCCAGCTGAGCTGGAACTTCAACTACAAGGCTGCGGGCGACGCGTTGGGCATCGACCTGCTCAACAACCCCTACCTCGTGCAGAACGACGCGTCCGTGGCCTGGAAGACCGGGCTCTGGTACTGGAACACGCAGAACGGGCCGGGCTCGATGACCGCGCACAACGCGATGGTCAACGGCGCCGGGTTCGGACAGACCATCCGGAGCATCAACGGCTCCCTGGAGTGCGACGGCCGCAACCCCGCCCAGGTGCAGAGTCGCGTGGACGCCTACCAGCGCTTCGCGTCGATCCTCGGAGTCTCGCCGGGCGGCAACCTGTACTGCTGAACGTCTCTTTAAGACAAGGGACTTGAGGTGCGGGAAGGGCCCGGCTGCCAGGTGTACGGCCGCCGGGCCCTTCCCCGTGCACACACCCCGCACTCAGTGGGTGAGCGCCGCCGAACCGCCCCGCACCCCGCCAGCGCTGCGCCACGCGCTGACGCCCACCGCGAGCAGCCAGTACGACAGGACCGCGCCCATGAGCGCGGTCGTGCCCCAGCCGTTGGCCGCGTAGAAGTGGGCCGGGGTGTTGCCGAAGAACAGGGACGGCATGAAGGCGAAGTTGACGGCCGCGAGGGCGTAGGCGGTGCGGTGGGCCCAGCGGGGCAGCAGGCCCGCGCGGGCGACGGCGTACGCGAAGCAGGCCAGGAACATGCCGAGCAGCATCCGGGAGACGGTGCCGTAGAGGATGTACGTGCCGCTGACGGTGATCGTGGGGTCGATCGGGTGGTCGGCGGCGATCACCGCGCCCGCCTCCAGTCCGCTGGAGACCAACGTGACCACGGTGTAGGCGAGTCCGGCGACGAGGGCGAGCGTTCCGGCCGTCCCCGCCTCGGGGGCGGCCGACCCGACCAGTTCGCGGAAGCCGGTGACGAACACCATGAGGGCGCCGAGCGCGAGGATGCCGATCAGCAGGCGGGCCAGGACGTTGGTGTCCGGCGGCGGGCCCGAGTAGACGAAGTAGAGCGGCACTTCGAGGATCAGTCCCAGGGCGGCGGCGACTCCGGCCCTGCCGGTGAGGCGCCGGGCGGCGGTCTCGTTCATCGGGTGCTCCTCCGTCGGTGTGCCGCGACGGCTCACCGCGCCGCTGTCCACACCGGAAATCCTGACGCCGGTGCGGGCGGAAGTCCCTGGGCCCAAGGCCCGGAGCGGGGGTGGACCTGGGAACACCCCCGCGCGGGTGGCACCTGCCCGCAGTGACCCAACTTCCCTTCTGAATCTGCCTGTCGGTCAGCGCGCCGCCCATCGGGCCAGGCCGCGCAGGGCTGCCGTACGACCCTTCTCAGGCACTGTCCACAGGGTCTGGCCGTGTACGCCCCACTGCTCCAGGAGTGCGTTCGCGGCGAGGAATCCGGTGGTGGCCGCGCGTTCCATGAGGGCGACCGGGAGATCGGTACGGACGAGGTCGCCCGCCAGGACGAGGTTCGGGTCGGGGGTGCGGACGGTGGGCCGGTCGGTGTGGCCGCCGACCGGGAACAGCGGGCAGTCGGCGCGCCATTCGTGCCGTGCGTCGAGCACGGCGGCTCCGCCGGTCTCGGGGTAGACCCGGTGCAACTCCGCGATCAGTCGCTTCTGTTCGAGGTTCCGGTCGGCGTCAGGGCGTACGGCGTAGGCGTGCAGTTCGACCACCGAGCCGCCGGTGCGGGCGGACCAGCGGGCGGCCTCGTCCTCCCAGCGTTCCAGGACGCTGACGTTGTCCAGGCCGCCGTAGCCGCTGGTGCCGAGGAAGCCGGGCCGGTCGGCGGCGACCGGGCGGTCCAGCCACAGGCGGCTGACCAGGAACGGCGGTGCGGTGCGCAGGCGTTGGACCCGCTCGCGCCAGGCGGCGTCCCCGAGCCGGTCGGAGCGGGCGACCAGGTCGCGCAGGCCGGGGGTGTCCAGGGCGAGGACGACGGCGTCGTGGCGCTGCTCGGCGCCTTCGGCCGTGACGGAGTAACCGCCGTCCCCCGCAGGGGAGATGTGCTCGACCGGTGTGGAGGTGCGGAGGTCGGTGCCGTGGCCCTCCAGGTAGGCGGCGAGCGGCTGCCAGAGCGCCTCGGGGGAGGGGGCGCCCGGCACGTCGAAGAGCAGGCCCTCCGCCGAGCCGAGGAAATAGATGTGGAACATCAACACCATCTCGGCGGCGGACAGTTGGCGTGGGTCGGCGAAGAAGCTCCGGGAGAACACCTCGAACGCGAGGTGCCGTGCGGAGTCGGGGAAGCGGACCGCCTCCAGGAAGTCGTGGGCGCTGGTGGTGTCGAGCCGTTCGTACACCTCGGGGACCCGGACGTCCAGGAGGGGCAGCGCGGCGACGGGGTTCATCGCGGCCAGGTCGCGCGGGCCGAAGGACGGGCTGAGCGCGACGAAGCCGAGCGCGCTCCAGGGCGGGGTGCGGGGCACGTGCCGGAAGCTGTCCCGCAGGCCGTCGCTGTGCCGCAGCGGATAGTCGGGCAGAGCGGTGAGCCGTTCCAGGCGGGGATCGGTTCGGCGCAGCAGGCCGCGCAGGTTGTAGTACTGCCGGAAGAAGGCGTGGAAGCCCCGGCTCATGGTGACCGGGGTGCCGTCCGCGAGGGTGGTGGGCCAGCCGCCAACCCGGCCGCCGAGGTGGGCTTCGCGTTCGTAGAGGGTGACGGTGACCCCGCGTTCCGCGAGCGCGGTGGCGGCGGCGAGACCGGCGATGCCGCCGCCGACGACGGCGGTGGAGCGGGGGGTGGTGACGCGGGGGGTTCCAGGGGGCGCGGGCAGGACGCGGGCGCGCCGGTCCCGGCCCCGGCGCGTGCCGTCGGGACGGCGGCGGGAGACGGTCATCGGGGCTTCCTGGTAAGGGTGTTGAAGCGGAGGAGGTTCGGGACGGCGGCCGGGCCGGGTCCGCGGGAGTGGCCGCAGGCGGGGGCCGGTCCCGTACGGCATCGGCGGCGAGCGGCGTCCGGTCGTCGTCCAGTGCTCATCGCGCCGCCCTCGCGGGGCCGGTGCCGCGTCGGGCCACGAAGGTGTGCGCGATGCCGGTCTGCCACCCCGGCAGCGGGAGCGTGCGGACGGTCTCGAATCCCGCCGCGCGCAACCGGGACGCGAACCGTGGCGCGGTGTCGAAGTCCACGACGCTGCGCCACAGGTGGCGGTACAGGGCGCCGTCCCCGAGGGCCCCTGCGGCGGGCTGGACGACGCCCCGGCAGACCAGGGTCCAGACGGCGCGGTCGGTGCGGCGCCCGCTGAGGGCGTACTCGTGGACGGCGAGCCGTCCGCCGGGCGCGAGCAGGTCGTGCACCCGGCGCAGAACGGCATCCGGGTCGGTGAGGTTGCGGAAGAGGTAGGCGGCGAGGACGGCGTCGAACGGGCCGTGCACGCCTGCTTCGGCCAGCCGCTCGGCGGGGGCGTGCACGAACCGTACGCCGTCCGCCCAAGGCTTGGCCGCCGCCCGTTCCAGCATCCCGGCGGAGGCGTCCACGGCGGTGATGTCGGCGCCGGGCAGGGCGGAACGCAGGGCGGCGGTGGAGGCGCCGGTGCCGCAGCCGAGGTCCAGGACGCGCAGTCCCTCGCCGTGACCGGGGAGGCCGAGGCGGCGTACCGAGCGCCGGAGATGACCGTGGTAGCCGGGGTTGGTGGCCACCAGCGTGTCGTAGGCGCGGGCGCCACGGTCGAAGGCGGCGGCGAGTTCGTCGTCGCGCAGCAGGGTCATGCTCACTCCAGGGTCAGCGGGGCGGTTCGTGCGGGCGGCGGGGCAGCAGGCGCAGTTCGGCGGCCGAGCGGAGCATCGGGCGGGCGGGGGTGCGCAGGCCGACGGAGAGGTCTTCCAGCAGGTGGGTACGGCCGTCGAGGAAGCGCAGGACCCGGCTCGCGGGCAGCCGTTCGAACAGGCCGGAGAAGAGCGCGGGTCCGTCGATCCGGCCGCTGGCGAGGGCCCGCAGCAGGACGGCGTCCATCGCGCGGGAGCGGGCCGAGTGCGGGTCGGGCGGGACGGGCCGGCGGCCCCGGCGCAGTGCGGCGGCGACGGCGGCGGTCTGGCGCTGGAGTCCGGCGAAGGTGTAGCCGGTGGAGGGGCGGGTGGCGCCACCGGCGGCGCCGATGCGGAACACGGACTGGCCGATCCGCCGGTGGGTGGGCCCGTCGGTCATCGGGATGACACCGGTCTCGGTGGCGAGGATCTCGGTGGGGCCGAGGTGGAGCACGTCCTCGGTGTAGTGCCGTACGGCCGCCGTGTAGGCCTCGGCGGTGAGCGGGCGGGCGGAGAACTCGGTGTATTCGACCAGCGCTTCGTGGCGTCCGGTGGGCAGGACGTAGCCGAAGGACAGGCCCCCGGCGGGCTGGGGGGTGCGGAAGTCCATGAGGTCGGCGGTGTCCCGGTCGAAGACGGGCCGGGCGGTGCGGACGAACCAGCCGTGGAAGTGCTGGAGCAGGGTGGTGCGGGCGGCGGGCAGGCTGCCGAGGGGCCGCGAGTCGAACACCCAGCGGGCGGTGAGGGTGCCGGGAGTGCCGTCGGGGGCGCGGTGGATGATCCGCGCGCCGCCGGGTACGTCCTCGACCGCGTCCACGGTCGTGGTGAGGCGGCGGACGTTGCGGCTGCGGTCGAGGTCGCGGGTGACGAGTGCCTCGAAGTCGCCGGACCTGATCATCTTGTAGCGCAGGGGCGCGATGTCGCCGGTGCGGGGGGCTCCGGCGGGCGGGGTGACCCGGAGCCGCTGCCAGGCGGCGGTGACGGCGGCGTCGTAGCGGCCCCGGCCGGGCTCCCAGAAGCACCAGGTGCGGGCGGGCGGGCGCAGGGGGCCGGGCGGGGCGTCGAGCAGGACCACCGAGGGCGCGCCGCTGGTGCCGGGGGTCTGCCGTGCGAGGCGGTGGGCGAGGGAGAGTCCCGCGGCGCCCGCTCCGACGATGGCCACATCCGCGTCCCGCACGAGGTCCTCCGTCTTCTCGGGTGGTTGTGGTGGGCGGGTCGGCCCGGTGTTCCGGTGCACGGTTCGGTGGGTCGGCCCGCGTGCCGGTCGGATAGTCGGCCTGCGTTCCGGCGGCTCGTATGCCTGTCGGATGGTCGGCCTGCGTTCCGGTCGGCTCGTGTGCCGGTGTGTCCGGGGCGGTCCCGGCGGTTCCGTCCCACCCGCCTCCTTGCCCGTTCGTCCGGCCCGCTTGCGCACTCCGCCGGTTTTCCCGCCCGTGTGCCCGATCGGATGCGGGTCACTCGAATGCGACGGATGCGGGTCTCCGGCGCGCGGAGCGTGGGAGGGATGGGTCGTCCGGCCTGTCCGCCGGGGTGTCGGCCGGGTCGCCGCATCCGTACGCGGTGCCCCGGCCGAATACCTGGGGCAGCCGGGCGATGTGTGCGAGTGCGCGTGCGAGCACGACGAGAGGAAACGGGATGCGCCCCTCCGAGGCGACGGATCAGCGGACGGCCACGCAGCCGTACGGTGCCTGTCCGGGCGCCCCGCCCGATTCACCCGTCCGGCCGCACCCGGACGACGTACCAGCCGGGGCAACCGGCGCCGAGGGCCGGTGCGGCGAGGAGGCCGGGCGGCCGGAGTCCGCTGCCGTGGCCGCCGTGGACGGTGATGTGCGCGGGGCCGTCGGGCGGGTGCTCGACCAGGTGCTGGCCGACCGGGTGGCCGGGGCGCGCGCGGTTCATCCGCTGTTCGCGGAGGATCTGGCCGCGCGGGTCGCGGACTTCACCCGGTCCGGCGGCAAGCGCACCCGCTCGCGGCTGCTGTGGTGGGCGATGCGGGCGTGCGGGGCCGAGGACGAGGCGTCGGCCGCCGCCGCGCTGCGGATGGGGGCGGCGGTGGAGATCCTCCAGACCTGCGCGCTGGTCCAGGACGACGTCATGGACGGCTCGCCCTGCCGCCGGGGCCGTCCCGCGCTGCACCGGGACGTCGGGGCGCAGTACGCGGACGCGGGCGACGCGGGACAGGTGCGCCGGTTCGGGGACGCGGCGGCGGTGCTCGCCGGGGATCTCGCGCTGGCCTGGGCGGACGACGTGGTCGCGGACACCGCGCTGGCACCGGACACCGCGCGCCGGGTACGGCGGCTGTGGGGCGATCTGCGCACCGAGATGGTCGCCGGGCAGTATCTGGACGTGCACGGCCAGCTCACGGGGGCGCGTGGGGTGCCGCGCGCGCTGCGGGCGGCCTGTCTCAAGAGCGCCCTGTACTCGGTGGAGCGCCCGCTGGCGCTGGGCGCGGCGCTGGCGGGCGCCGACGAGGACACGGCGAGCGGTCTGTGTTCGGCCGGGCGGCGGGTGGGCATCGCCTTCCAGCTCCGCGACGACCTGGACGACGTGTTCGCCGACGCGGGCCGGTCCGGACGCCCGGCGGGCGGGGACGTACGGGAGGGCAAGGCGACGTATCTGGCGGCCGTGGCCCGCGCGCGGGCGGAGGCGGCGGGCGACCGGGCCGCGCTGTCGGTGCTGGACCGCTCGCTGGGCGACGACGCGCTGACGGCGGCCGGGCTCGACGAGGTGCGCGAGGTCATGGTGCGCACCGGCGCCCGGCACGCGGTGGAGGCCCGGATCGGGCGGCTGGTGACGCAGGGACTGCGCCTGTACGACTCGCTCGCGCTGCATCCGGTGGGCGGCGGCCGACTGCGGGAGCTGCTGGCGCGGGCGGCGGGCACGGGGGTGCGTACGGAGACATCGGCGGGGCCCCTGTCGGCGTCGGCCGGGGCGGCGGGGCCGGTCGGGACGGCTGGGACTGTCGGCGGGTCGGCCGGGCCGGTCGGGTCAGCCGGGTCGGCCGGGTCGGTGGAAGGAAGCCGCGCATGACGTGGGACGCGGGGTCGGGCGGTCGGGTGGCGGGGCGCGCGGGGGCCGGTCGGGCGGTACGGGTCGGCGCCCCGCGCACCACGCCCGGACGCGCCGCATCGCGGACGCACCCCGCCGACGAGCCGGTCGGCAGGCGGGCGCCTGTCCGGCCCACCCGCACCGAACACGCCCCTCGCCCCGCCGAGGAGCCGGGCGTCCGAGTACGTCGCGTCGTCCCCGCCCGCGCTGCCGACCCGCTGCTCCCGAGCCCCCGCACCGAGCCCCCCGCACCCGAGGAGTCCCGCTCATGATCCGTACTCTCCCCGGCCGTACCGATCATGTCGTGGTCGTGGGTGCCGGACTGGCCGGGCTGTCGGCCGCGTTGCATCTGCTGGGCGCGGGGCGGCGGGTGACCGTGGTGGAGCGGGAGGCGCTGCCGGGCGGGCGGGCCGGGCGGCTGGAGCTGGACGGGTTCCGGATGGACACCGGGCCGACGGTGCTGACCATGCCGGACATCGCGGACGAGGCGTTCGCGGCCGTCGGGGACAGCCTGCGGGCGCGGGTGGAGCTGGTGCCGCTGGACCCGGCGTACCGGGCGCGGTTCGCGGACGGCAGCGCTCTGGACGTGCGGACCGGGGCCGGGGCGATGGCGGCCGAGGTGGAGCGGTTCGCCGGTCCCGGTGAGGCGGAGGGCTATCTGCGGCTGCGGGCCTGGCTGGAGAAGGTGTACCGGGCGCAGATCGGCCGGTTCATCGATGCCAACTTCGATTCGCCGCTGGGGCTGCTGAACGCGGATCTGGCCCGGCTGGCGGCGCTGGGCGGGTTCGGTCGGCTGGACGCGCGGATCGGCGGGTTCCTCAAGGACGAGCGGCTGAAGCGGGTGTTCACGTTCCAGGCGCTGTACGCGGGCGTGCCGCCGAGCCGGGCGCTCGCGGCGTACGCGGTGATCGCGTACATGGACACCGTGGCCGGGGTGTACTTCCCGCGCGGCGGGATGCACGCCCTGCCCCGCGCGATGGCGGACGCGGCGGCAGCGGCGGGTGCCGAGCTGCGCTACGGCTCATCCGTGAACCGGCTGGAGCGGTCGGGCTCGCGGGTCACGGCGGTCGTCACGGACCGCGAGCGCATCCCGTGCGACGCGGTCGTACTGACCCCCGATCTGCCCGTCGCCTACGGGCTGTTGGGGCGGCGGCCCCGGCGTCCGCTGCGGCTGCGGCACTCGCCGTCGGCGGTGGTGCTGCATCTCGGCACGGACCGGACCTGGCCCCAACTCGCGCATCATACGATCTCGTTCGGCAACGCCTGGCGGGAGACGTTCGACGAACTGACGCGCGGCGGGCGGCTGATGAGCGATCCGTCGCTGCTGATCACCCGCCCCACGGCGACCGATCCGGGACTCGCCCCGCCGGGCCGCCATCTGCTCTACGTCCTCGCGCCGTGCCCCAACACCGAGGTGGGTCCGGGCGCGCGGGCGTGGGAGGGGCTCGGTCCGCGCTACCGGGACGTGCTGCTGCGGGAGTTGGAGCGGCGCGGCCTGGACGGGATCGGGTCGTCCGTGGTGTGCGAGCGGTTGGTGACCCCGGCGGACTGGCGGGCGTGGGGGCACGCGGCCGGGACGCCGTTCTCGGCGGCGCACACCTTCGCGCAGACCGGTCCGTTCCGGCCGCGGAATCTGGTGCGGGGCACGGAGAACGCCGTCCTCGCCGGGTGCGGGACCACTCCGGGGGTGGGCGTCCCGACGGTGCTGCTGTCGGGGAAGCTGGCCGCCGCCCGGATCGCCGGACCGCCGGGGCGCGGCTCCGGCCGTGCCCGTACCTCATCGGCCCACCGGAAGGAGCTGACCGTATGACCCGGCGCGAACTCGACGCGGCAGGCATCACCGATCCGGTGCTGCGTGCCGCCTACCGGCGGTGCCGCGCGCTCAACGCCCGGCACGGCAGGACGTACTTCCTGGCGACCCGGCTGCTGCCGGTGGAGCGGCGGCCCGCCGTGCACGCGTTGTACGGGTTCGCGCGCTGGGCCGACGACATCGTGGACTCGATGGATCCGGGCGTCCGTCCGGAGCGGCGGGCGGCCGAACTGGCCGCGCTCCAGACGAGCCTGACCGACGGGCTGCGCGGCGGGCCGAGCGAGGAGCCGGTGGTGCTGGCGCTGGCGGACACCGCGCGCCGCTACGGCATTCCCCGGCGGCACTTCCGGGACTTCATGGCGGCGATGAGCGCCGATCTGGTGGTCACGGAGTATCCGACGTACGCCGATCTGCGGGGCTACATGCACGGGTCGGCGGCGGTGATCGGGCTCCAGATGCTGCCCGTGCTGGGCACGGTGGTGCCGCGTGCGGAGGCCGAGCCGCACGCGGCGGCGCTCGGGGTGGCGTTCCAGCTGAGCAACTTCCTGCGGGACGTGGGCGAGGACCTCGACCGGGGCCGTGTCTACCTCCCCGGCGACCTGCTGGCGGCGCACGGTGTGGACCGCGCCCTGCTGCGCTGGAGCCGCGCCACGGGACGCCCGGAGCCCCGGATCACCGCCGCGCTCAAGGAATTCGCGGCTCTCACCCGGGGTGTCTACCGCGAGGCGGCGCCGGGGCTGCCGATGCTCGACCCGGTGTCCCGCCCCTGCATCCGGACGGCGTTCGTGCTGTACGGCGGCATCCTGGACGCGGTCGCGGCGGACGGGTACGCGGTGCTGCACCGGCGGGCGGTGGTCCCTCGTGGGCGCCGTGCGGTGGTGGCCGCCGACGGTCTCACCCGTCTCGCGGCGGCCCGCCTCCGGGCGCGTGAGGCACGGCAACCGAAGCCCCGCGAGCGGACGTTCGTCGCTGCCGGGCCGCTGTCCCGGCGTGCCGCGGCGCGGCATGCCGTACCCCAGGAGGTCGCGTGAGTGCCGAACGGCCGTCCGGACGCGGGCGGTTCCCCCTGTCCCTGCGGCGTCATGCCGTGCCGTGGGAGCGGCAGCGGCCGACCTGGCGTGAGGCCAAACCCTCCGTGATCGCCGCTGCGTTGAAGCGGGCGCAGGGGCGTCCGTCGGGCAACTGGTTCGTGGTCGGCGCCAGTCGGGGCCTGCGCGCGGACCGTCCGCTGTCCCGCACCGTCGCCGGGCGGGAGGTCGTCGTGTGGCGTGGGGCGGACGGGCGGCCGGTGGCGGGTTCCGGTGTCTGCCCGCATCTGGGGGCGCCGCTCGGGGACAGCCCGGTGCGCTGCGGCACGTTGGTGTGCCACTGGCACGGACTCGCCCTCGACGGGGCGCCGTTCGCCGGGTGGAGTCCGTTCCCGGCGTACGACGACGGGGTGTTGCTGTGGGTGCGGCTGGACGAGGTGGGCGGCGAGACGCCGTCGGACACCCCGGTGGTGCCCCGCAGGCCCGACGCGGCCCGTTCGCTCGCGGCGGTGTACGTCGGCATCGGGGTGTGCGAGCCGGAGGACGTGGTCGCCAACCGGCTGGACCCGTGGCACGGCGCGTGGTTCCACCCGTACTCGTTCGTGGATCTCACCGTGGTGGACACTCCGGCGGATTCCGGGGGCGACGGGGCGGACGGGTTCACGGTGGACGTGTCGTTCAAGGTGGCGGGGCGCCTGGTGGTTCCGGTACGGGCGGTGTTCACGGCGCCCGAGCCGCGTACGGTCGTGATGCGCATCACCGACGGTGAGGGACGGGGCTCGGTGGTGGAGACGCACGCCACCCCGCTGGGCGCGGACGCGCGGGGCCGCCCCCGTACGGCGGTCGTCGAAGCGGTGGTGGCCGCCTCCGGGCGCCCCGGCTTCGCCTTGGCCCGCCGGGCGGCCCCGGTCCTCCGGCCGCTGGTCCGCGCGGCGGCCGGGCGGCTGTGGCGTGACGACCTGGCCTACGCGGAACGGCGCTGTGAGCTGCGGTCCACGGGGCGTTTCCCCGGATAGCGGCGCGCACCGCCGGGCGGCGCGGCGGGCCCCGTACGGGTGGCCGGTCGGACCTGCCGGGCGGGGGCAGGGGGTTGGCCGGATCGGTCCGCACGCGCGGGTTTGGAGACGGCGCCTCCCCGGGTCCGCGCCCGCCCGCAGGCAGGCATACGCGCCCGAAGTCCGCACAGTGGTCGTAAAATCCGGCCACCGCAGCCGCTCCGACATGCCCGTTTTCCGTACAACGTCCCTTTTTCCGGCGTCCTTTGCCTGGTCCGGAATCGCCGGGCTCTGGCCGACCACCCCGGAACTTGGCATATTGCATGGCCGGGTGACTTCTTGAATACGCTGAGCAGCGCCGCCCCGGCGGGTCCAGCGACCGCCGGCCACACGTGGGGAGAACGTGCGTACCACAAGGAAGATGCGTCGGCTCGTGAAGGAGCTGATCGATCCCATCAGCGTCCCGCTCCCCGCCGATCCGGACGACCTGCTGCGGGCGCTGGTCGAGTCCGCGACCCGGTGGCGCGGGCGCCCCATCGTGGTGCACGAGGTCAACTTCCCGCCGCACACCACGACCACCGGGCTGTGGCTGAACCGCGAGACACGGGACGACGTGATCATCGAGGCGGACGCCCCGCCGTGGATGAAGCTCGTCATCCTGGGCCACGAGGTGTGGCACATGGCCGACGACGACCCGGACCAGAGCACGGGCCACGAGGCCGGTGCCCCCGCCCTGCCGGACGGCGAGGGCACGCACGCGACGGCGGCGCGGACCCGGTTCTTGGAGGCGGCCGAGCAGCGGGCCGACCTGTTCGGGATGCTGATCGGCGACAAGCTGCGCCCGTGGCTGGAGGCGTCCCCCGACTCCGCCTACGGCGCGCACCGTGACGTGGGCGACGACCTGGCCAGCCGGATCGGCGCCGCCCTCGACTACCGGGGGACCGGCAGATGAGCGGCCTGATCAACTACGTCAGCTTCGGCATCCTCTGGCTCGGACTCCTCGTGAAGGCCCCGGACCTGATCCGGAACCGGCGCGACCCATTCCTGCTGTCCATCACCGGAGTGCTGGCCTCCGCCTCCCTGTGCTTCCTGTTCGGTGCCCCGCCGACCGTCGGGTTCATCAACCGGGTCAGCGGGGTGCCGAACCTCGCGGCACCGCTGACGTACGGCGCGATCACCGCGTGCGGCGCGGCGCATCTGGTGCTGATCGTGTGCTGGCGCGGCGGGCCCGGCATGGTCCGCTCGGCACTGCGCTGGGTGCTGGGCTACACGGCCGTGCTGGTCGGGATCGCGGTGACGTTCGCGCTGGGCGAGACCCCGGTGGAGCGGCGCACGGACTTCGACACGTACTACGCGACGACGCCGTTCGTCGCGGAGATGATCGTGCTGTACCTGCTGGCGCACCTGACGGCGGTGTCGCTGAGCGCGTTCCGGTCGCTGGGCTGGGCCCGGCACGTGCACGGGCCGCTGCGGGCGGGGCTGCTGACGATGGGCACCGGCACGGTCGTCACCGCCGGGTACAGCTCGGCGAAGACGGTCGCCGTGGTCGCCGGGTGGTCGGGGCGGGACTGGTCGTTCCTCGGCACGGACCTCGCGCCCGCCTGCGCGGGTCTGGGCGCCGCGCTGACCGTGACCGGCATCATGATCCCGCTGGCCTGGCACCACCTCGCCACCCATGTGCGGACCTGGCGCGAGTACGTGCGGCTGCGGCCGCTGGAGCGGGCGCTGGAGGACCTCCTGGACCGCGAGTACCTGCGGGTGCCGCGTCCGTCGTGGCCGTCGGCGCACGGCTGGCTGACCTGGCGGCAGAACAGCGTCTACAACGGACTGTCCTACCTGGACCGGCAGTTGGACCAGGGCCTGTACCGGCGGGTGTACGCGGACCGGCTCGCCGCGACCGGTGACCCGGACCGGGCGGAGGCGGCGGCCTGGGCGTCGGCGGTGGTCGCGGCGACCCGGTCGGCGCGCGTGCGGGACCAGCACCACGCACCGGACCCGGCGGAGGCCGCCGCCCCGGCCCGGCCGGGCCTCCCGGCGCTGCTGCGCATCGCCGACGAACTCTCCGCCGTGCGCGGGAGCGGGTCCGGCGCTCCCGTGCCGCAGGGCGTCCCGGCGCGGTGACCGGCGTGCCGTGCTCCCCGCTCCTCCCCCACCCCCCACAGGCACCGCGCCGGGCACTGAACGGAGTCCCCCGACCATGAGTCTGGTCGTGTACACGACGGCATGCTTCCTCGGACTCGCGGCCCTGCTGCTGTTCCGCAGACCGCGCACCGCGCTCGGCGACCCGCTGATCGCGTCCACCTGCGTGTCCACGTTCCTCGGCGGGGTGTGCTTCTTCTGCTCCGCGCCGGTCACCCTGGCCGCCGTGAACCGGCTGACCGGCGTGCCCAACTTCGGCGCGCCGATGACCTACGGCGCGATCTCCGCGTACAGCGCGTCGCTGCTGGTGCTGCTGATCAACTGGCGGGGCGGGTCCGGGCGCCGGGTGCGCCGCTGGCTGTGGGGGGTCGTCGGCGCGTACGGCCTGCTGGTCGTCGCCGTGGTCACGCTGTTCGCGCTCGCGGACGCGCCCGAGGAGCGGCTCACCGACCTGGACACGTTCTACGCGAACACGCCGTACATGCGCGAGATGATCGTGCTGTACCTCGTGGGGCACGCGGTGTGCACGCTGATCATGCTGGCGGTGTGCCTGCGCTGGTCGCGCGAGGTGACGGGGCTGCTGCGCACGGGGCTGCGGCTGATCATCGTCGGGGTGGGGCTGGACGTCGTCGGGTTCGTGCTGGCCAAGATGACGGCGGTGGTGGCCCGGTGGAGCGGGCACGACCTGGACTTCCTGTCCACGGTGGTGGCGCCGCCCGCCGCGTCGCTCGGCGGCCTGATGTACAGCATGGGGTTCCTCATCCCCCGGCTGCTGCCCGCCGCCCGCGCCCAGTGGCGCAGTGCCTGGGACTACCGGGCGCTGGCCCCGCTCTGGTCGGAGCTGGAACGCGTGCCGACCGCGCCGAAACCGTCCGCGTCCCGCTGGCAGTTGCCACGCGGTCGCCTCTACTACCGTGAACTGCGCATCCTGGACGCCCTGCTCGCCCTACAGACCCGCTACGACGGGCGGATCAGGGAGCGCGCCTACGACGAGGCGCGGGCGGAGGGGGTACCCGCCGACGAGTCGCGGTACGTGGCCGTGGCGGCGATGGTGGTGGTGGCGGCCCGGCAGGTGCACCGGTCCGCCTGCGCCGACGATCCGGCCGGTGCCTCCCGGCTGCGCACCGCCGAGTTCTCCGAGACCGGCGAACTGGTGCGGCTGGCACGGGCGTTGACGGGGTCCTCGGTGGTCAGACGGGCCCGCGAGGGTACCGTTAGCACCTCTTTTGGCTGAACTCTTTCGGCCGAACATTCTCTTGGCTGGAACAACGAGGAGCATGATGTCGCGTAGAGCTGTCGTCATCGGTGCCGGAATAGCCGGCATGCTCGCCGCAGCGGCTTTGTCCACGGCCGTGGACCACGTGATCGTGCTGGACCGCGACGAACTTCCCGCCGTGCCCGAGCACCGCAGGGGCGTGCCGCAGGGTCGGCACGCGCATCTGCTGATGCCGGGCGGGCTCGCGGCGATGGAGGACCTGCTCCCGGACGTGGACATGCGCGGGCATCTGCTGGCCTCGGGCGCGCGGGAGCTGTCGCTGAGTTCGGGGATGCTGGCGCTGACGCCCGCTGGCTGGTTCCGGCGGTGGCGGCGCGACGAGCACCTGATGATGACGTGCAGCCGGGCCCTGCTGGACTGGGCGGTGCGGACGGCAGTGCTGCGCACACCGGGCATCGAGGTGCGCCGGGCGCACGTCACCGGACTGCTGGGCACGGACCGGCGGGTGCGGGGGGTGCGGATCTCCGGGGTCGGGCAGGAGCCGCTGGATGCGGAGCTGCTGCGGCTGGTGGGGGCGGACGGTGCGGGTGGCTCGGGGGGCGGCGGTTTCGGGGCCTCCGGGGGTGGCGGTTCCGGGGCTTCTGGGGCTTCCGGGGGTGGCGGTTCCAGGGCTTCCGGGGGTGGCGGGGACGACGTGCTAGAAGGCGCCGGAGGTGGGGGCGCCTTGGAGGCGGACTTCGTCGTGGACGCCAGCGGTCGCGGCACCCGTGTCGTCAACTGGCTGAACGCGCTGGGCATTCACGACATCCGGGAGCGGAACATCGACTCCGGGCTGGTCAACGCGACGCGCGTGTACCGGACTCCGGCGGGCGCCGAGGAGTGGCCGCTCACACTGGTGCAGCCGAATCCCTACACGGGTCGGCCGGGGCGCAGCGGCATGATCGTGCCCATCGAGAACGGCCAGTGGATGGTCAGCCTCGGCGGCTCGCGCGGCGGTGAACCGCCCAAGGACGAGGACGCGTTCCTCGCCTACGCGCTGGCGCTGCCGAGCCCGCTGGTGGGCCGCCTGATCGCGGACGCGGAGCCGGTGACCGGGGTGTTCACCAGCCACAGCACCAGCAACTCCCGCCGCTATCTGGAGAAGTGCCGTGTCTGGCCCGAGCGGTTCGTGGCGCTGGGCGACGCGGCGGCCACCTTCAACCCGCTGTACGGGCAGGGCATGTCGGTCGCCGCGCTGGGCGCGCTGGCGCTCGGCCGTGAGCTGGGCCGGGACGCGCTGGCCGCGCCGGGTCTGTCGCGCAGGGTGCAGCGGGCCGCGTCGGAGTCGGTGGAGTCCGCGTGGACGCTGGCCGTGAGCACGGACGTGCTCTACCCGGACGTCAAAGGCGGTCGGCCCACCTTCGGCGACCGGCTCGCGGCCGCCTACTCGCAGCGGCTCACCTCGGCGGCGACCGGCTCGTACGCCGCCGCCTCCGCACTGTGGGACGTGACCGGGATGCGGTCGGGTCCGGGGCGGCTGATGCGTCCGGCGACGGTGCTCGCAGCACTGGCCGGATCTCCCCTGCCGCCGCTGTCGGGGCCGCCGCTGACCTCGGGGGAACGAGCGTTCCTGGGGGGGCTGGGAGAGCGGAGTGGGCGGCAGGAGGCATCTCCGGCCTCTTCCTGAGCTTGGGGGTGGGGTTCAGGCGGGGCTGGGGGTGGGTGCGGGACTGGGGGGGCGGGGCTGGGGTTTGGGACCCGGGGGGATGGGGCGCGGAGCGCCTAGTGCCGGGTGCGGGGTGTGAGGGGGCACTGGGTGCGGGCGCCGGGCGCGGGATGCTGGGCCGGGTACGGCGCATCGGGTGCGGGGCGCGGGGTCTGGGGCACTGGGCGCCGGGCGCCGGGCGCGGGATGTGGTGCGCCGGGGGGCGGCGCATCTGGTGCGGGGCGCGGGAGTGGGAGTGGGGCGCCGGGTACGAGGTGCGGGCGGGGGGTTAACCCCCGGTCGGACAGGGGTGGTGGCCCTTCGTAAGGACGGTGGTGAGCTGGCTGTTTCCGGCGCCGCCCGGTCCCGAGGATGGTGGTCATGACGATCTCCTCGGACACCGCTCTCCCGACCTTCCCGGCTCTCCCGCCGGGCCGACTACTGCCCGACCCGGTGGAGGACCGGGCGGGCAGCGACTTCGCACGGCTCTCCCGGCGGATCGCGGCGGCGGGGCTGCTGGAGCGGCGCCCCGGCTACTACACAGTCCGCCTCAGCCTCGTGGTCGTGCTGTACGCGGGCTGCTGGACGGCGTTCGCCTCTCTCGGGGACAGCTGGTGGCAGCTCGCCGTCGCTGCGTTCCTGGCCTTCGTGTTCGGTCAGGTGGCACTGGTCGCGCATGATCTGGCCCACCGTCAGGTCTTCCGGAGCCGCCGCGCCTCGGAGATCGGCGGGCGGATCTTCGGCAACCTGGGCATCGGCATGGGGTACGGCTGGTGGACGCGCAAGCACACCCGCCATCACGCCAACCCCAACCACGAGGACCTGGACCCGGACGTGGCCCCGGACATTCTCGTGTGGTCCACCGGTCAGGCCCGCCGCAGCACGGGGCTGGCCCGGCTGATCGGTGGCCGACAGGCGCTGCTGTTCTTTCCTCTGCTCACCCTGGAGGGGTTCAACCTGCATGTCGCCGGGGTGCGGGCGCTCCGGTCTGCGTCGATACGGCACCGGGTACTGGAGGGCGGGCTGCTCCTGGTCCACTTCGCCGCGTATCTTGCCGCGCTGTGCGTGGTGCTGCCGCCGGGCAAGGCGGCGCTGTTCCTGCTGGTGAACCAGTGTCTGTTCGGTGTCTATCTGGGCTGCACCTTCGCCCCGAACCACAAGGGGATGCCCACCCTGACCGGGGAACAGCGGCTGGACTTCCTGCGCCGACAGGTGCTGACCTCGCGCAACGTACGGGGCGGTCCGCTCACCGATGTGCTGCTGGGTGGGCTCAACCATCAGATCGAGCACCATCTGTTCCCGAGCATGCCGACGGTGCATCTGCGCCGCGCGCGGCCGATCGTGCGGGCGTACTGCGCGGAGGCGGGGGTGCCGTATCACGAGACGGGGCTGATCGCGTCGTACCGCGAGGCGTTGGCCCATCTGCACCGGGTGGGCGAGCCGATACGCCGGGGCACCCGCGTCTGACCGGGCGAGTGGGTGTCCGGTCGGCGGAGCGGCGCGTGAAGGTCACCGGACCTTCACAGGGATTTTCCGGTGCCCGGCGACGGCAGGGGGCACCCGGTTCCTGTCGTCGCTGGAAGGAAACCAAGGTGATCGCCGTCGCTGTTTCGGTACTGCCGGTGCTGGGTGTCCTGCTCTTCGCGATGGACCGTCTGGAAGACCGTGTCCTCGGAGAGCCGACGGCGCCGCGCCACAAGCGGGTCCGCCGTCATCTGCGGCTGGTGCACAGCTCCGATGGTGGCGGGGGCGGCGCGCTTCCGTCCGCCGGGGAGCACCCCGAGGCCGCGTGAGCCGGACGGCCCGTCGCGCGAGGGACGGGGTGGCCCGCGCCTCGGTGCGGGCCACCTCTCACCGTGCGGGACGACTCGGCGGGACGACGGTGGGCGACGGCGGGAGAGCGCGTGAACGTGATCGGGCGGTCCGGGACCGGCGGGTGGCGGCTTTGTGAGCATGCGGTGCGTACGGCTCCGACCGGGCGTGATCCCCGGCAGCCGGGTTACCCGGAAGCCATGACGAAGCTGCATCTTCCAGGGCGAAAAGATCATCACGCGGACGGGGACGTCGGCGCGACGGAACCCGACCTGAAGGTGCCGTCGCCCGAGGAGGTCGGTCCCGCCCCCGAGGTCGAGGAAGCCGCACCCGACACACCCACCGATCTGTCGAAGCGGGCATGGGGCGCGGTGCTGAAGAACTCGCTCCGTGAGTTCAAGCGGGACGAGCTGACCGACCGGGCGGCGGCGCTCACCTACTACGGGGTGCTCGCGCTGTTCCCCGCGCTGCTGGTGCTGGTCTCGCTGCTCGGCATGGCGGGCGCTTCCACGACGGACCGGGTCCTGGACAACCTCCGCCGGATCGCGCCGGGTTCGGCTCGGACCGTGATCACCGACGCCGTGGAGCAGTTGCAGAGCCACGCGGGTGTCGGCTCGGTCATGGCCGTGGTGGGTGTGGTCCTGGCGGTGTGGTCGGCGTCCGGTTACGTGGCGGCGTTCATGCGCGCGGCCAACGCCGTGTTCGACATCCCGGAGGGGCGGCCGGTCTGGAAGATCCTGCCGGTGCGGGTCGGGGTGACGGTGGTGCTGATGGTGCTGGCGGTGGCCGGTGCGCTCATCGTCGTCTTCACCGGTTCGCTGGCGAACCAGGCGGGGCAGGCGCTGGGCCTGGGCGACACCGCGGTGACGGTCTGGTCGATCGCCAAGTGGCCTGTGCTGGTGCTGCTGGTGACCGTGATGATCGCCATTCTGTACCGGGCCACGCCGAACGCCCGCATCACGAGCTTCAAGTGGATCACGCCGGGCAGTTTCCTGGCCCTGCTGGTGTGGCTGATCGCCTCCGGCGGCTTCGCGTTCTACGTCGCCAACTTCGCCTCGTACAACAAGACGTACGGGACGATGGCGGGCGTCATCGTGTTCCTGGTGTGGCTGTGGATCAGCAACCTGGCGATTCTGATGGGCCTGGAGTTCGACGCCGAGGCGATGCGCCGACGGGCCGTGGAGGGCGGGCATCCGCCCGAGGCCGAACCGTACACACGTCCCCGTGACACCCGTGCCTGGGACGAGGCGGACGTGCGGCGGCTGGACGACATGTGAGACCTGCCGGGGGGGACGCGGCAGGCCGAGGACAGAGAACGAAACGACGGGAGGTGATCGCCGTGTCGAGTACCGAGGCACATCGTGCGCCGGGCGCGCAGAACGGCTCGGAGCCGGTGGGCGAACTGGTACAGCGGGCGTCGCAGCAGCTTACGGAGCTGGTGCGGGGTGAACTCCGCCTGGCCCAGGCGGAGATGAAGGAGAAGGGCAAGCGGTACGGCAAGGGCGGCGGGCTGTTCGGCGGGGCGGGTCTCGTCGGGTTCCTGATGCTGGAGGCGCTGGTCGTCACGGCCATCGCGGGGCTCGCGGTGGCGCTGCCGGTGTGGGCGGCGGCGCTGATCGTGACCGCGGTGCTCGGCGCGCTGGCCGCCGTGCTGGCCCTGACCGGCAGGAAAGAGGTCGTCGCGGCCACCCCGCCGACCCCGGAGCAGACCATCGAGAACGTGAAGGCCGACGTGGCCGAGATCAAGGAGAGTGCGCACCGATGACCCAGCCTCCGCACGACGAGCGGACCGCCGCGAGCCCCGAGGAGCTGCGCGAGCAGGTCGAGCAGACCCGGCACGAACTCGGCGAGACCGTCGAGGCGCTGGCCGCCAAGGCCGATGTGAAGGCGCGTACGCAGGAGAAGGCCGCCGAGGTCCGGGAGCAGGCCGCGGTGAAGGCCGGTGAGCTGAAGGACCAGGCGGCCGTGAAGGCGGGCGAGCTGCGGCAGCGCGCCACCGACGGCGCGGAGCGGCTGCGGGCGAAGGCGGCCGACGCGGGCCGCCAGGCCCAGGACCGGCTGCCCGACCAGGCCCGCGACAAGGCCGCCCGGGCCGCCGGGCAGGCCCGCGTCGCGGCGGACCGTGCCGAGCGGCTGTGGGAGGACAAGGCCCCGGAGCCGCTGCGGCAGCGGGCCGCGCAGGGTGTCCGGCTGGCGCGCGACAACCGCAAGGCGCTGCTGGCGGCGACCGGTGTGGCGCTGGTGTGGCTGACGGTGCGCCGCCGCAAGAACTGACCGGCCGACGGTCGGCAGGGCAGGGGAGGTTCGGTGCTGTGGGGGCGCCGGACCTCCCCGGTCTGTCCCGGGGGGCGCGGCTTGTTCCGGCGCGCGGGAGGCGGCTGCGGGCGCGGTGGCGCCGGGTGCCGGGGCGCGGATGGGCTCGGTGGCGTCGGGTGTCCGGGGGTGGAGTCGGGAAGGCGCGGGTGTCCGGGCGGGCGCGCCCGTGCGACGCGGGCCGCGGGCGGCGGCGGGGGTCAGGCGGGTACGGGGGTGCGGTCGCCGTCGAGGATGGCGTGTTCGAGGTGCGAGGCGGTCTCACGCCACTCGGGTGCGAGGGCGGCGTAGGTGGTGACGTCGTGCCAGGCGCCCCCGGTGCGGAAGAGTTGCCGCAGGGTCGCCTCGGGGCGGAGTCCGGCGGCGAGCATCACCTCGCGCATCCGGGTGTGGTCGGCGCGGTGTCCGGCCCAGATGCGGTGCAGGCCGAGCCGCCCGAAGCCGTACGCCATGAGCAGCCGTCCCGCTTCGTGGCCGTGGCCGCTGACGGAGGCGCCGGGCAGCAGGACGAGGCCGGTGAGCATGCCGTTGCTGCCGTAGTCCTCGACGAGCAGTCCCATCGTGCCGAGCATCGTGTCGTCGCCGGGGGCGCACACCACGAGGGTGTGTTTGCGGCGCGGGTGGGCGAAGGGCTGGGCGAGGGTCTGGGCGAACGCGTGCTGCACCTGGTGGTCGTCCATGCGGTCGCTGCCGAGGTAGCGGGTGAGCAGCCGGTGGGTGTGGATGCGGGTGAAGGGCGGCAGGTCGGTGGGGCGCATCTCGCGCAGCCAGAGGTGCGCGCCGTGCAGTTCGGGGACGGTCGTCATGAGGCGGCTCCCACCGGCGCCGGGACGGGGGCGGGCGCGCCGCCGACGAGGGTGTCGAGATCGACGTAGTAGCGGCCCGAGGGCAGTGGGCGGCCGAGCAGGACGCGGCGGGCGGCGTCGGTGACGAGGGCGCCGCCGAGCGCGACCCCGCTGGCGAGCTGGGGCCAGCTGGACAGGCTGGTGCCGATCCGGCCGAGGGCGTCGGTCATGGCCGGGCTGATCCGGCTCGCATCGACCACGCGGAGCAGGAACTCCACGGCGGCGGCGGGGTCGAGGTCGCGGACGTCGGCGGCGGTGAGGTCACCCGCGCGGCCGTGGAACAGAGGGCGCCCGTGTTCCTGGTCGAAGCGTTCCACGTCGAGGAGACCCCGGTCGTTGGCGTCCATGAGCACCGGGACGCCCCGGAGGCGGGCGTGTTCGCGGGCTGCGACCTTCACCCAGGGGGTGTCGCACTCCTCCACGAGCAGGTCGATGGCGGGTGCGTCGGCCGGGCCGAAGAAGTCGCCGATGGTGTCCTCGGTGACGCCCTCACGGTGGATCTCGATGTCGAGGTAGGGGTCGATCTCGTACATCTGGCGGGCGGCGAGCACGGTCTTCTCGATGCCGAGGTCGTGCACCCCGGCGCGCAGCCGGTTGAGGTTGGAGAGGCTGACCCGGTCGAAGTCCGCGAGGCGGAACGATCCTCCAACGCCTTCCTGGGCGCAGGTCAGCGCGGCACTGTTGCCGACGGACAGCCCGATGACACCGATACGGCGGCCGAGCAGCGCCTTCTGCTCCTCGCGGGTGATCTTGTCGCGGTTGCGGTCGGTGCGGACCAGCCGGAAATCGTCCTCGGGGAGCAGGTGGACGAGCCGTCCGGACCAGGGGTACCAGACCCAGGTGCCGTATCGCTGGGGCGACGCGGAGCAGCGCAGGTCGGCCGTCGCGCGGGCCATCCGCCCGGCGTCGAAGCGCTCACCGGGGTGCAGGCAGCGCACCAGCTCTTCGAGCTGTTCCTCGATGCGGTCGTGGATCTCGCGGACGGCGCCGGAGTCACGCAGTGTTGCGAGAGCCGCCGCCGTACCGTCCGCGCGGGCGTCCAGCAGGACGGGACGGTGGGCGTCCTGCGGCGGGTCGTGGGCGTCCGGGCATGACGGGGTCCGCCCGGAGGCGGAGAGGTGTGTTGGGGTCACGGAAACGGACGCTAGCAGTCCGGTGATCTTGGAAAACGGAGCTTCACTCGGGGGCGCACGCTCGAATTGATGCTCGACCGAGAGTGCCACCAGCGCACAACCGGGACGCTCCTTACGCGCCTGTGCGCCCCGGTTCCGCTGCCCGCGCCGCGCTCAGAGGACGCGGGCCACGCCCGCGTAGATGCCGCTCTGCTCGATGGTGTGCTCCGGGGTGCCCCGGTACCAGTCGGTGGCGGTGACGAGACCGGGCTCGACGAGTTCCAGACCGTCGAAGAAGCGCGCGACCTCCTCGCGGGTGCGCAGGCCGAGCCGGATGCCGCCCTTGGCGTACTCTTCGGTGACCTTGGCAGCCAGGTCGGAGAAGATGTCGGAGGCGGCGTGCGAGAGCACGAGGTAGCTGCCCGAGGGCAGCTTGGCGACCAGATCGCGCACCAGGCCGTACGGGTCCTGGTCGTCGGTGATGAAGTGCAGCAGCGCGATCAGGGACAGCGCAACGGGCTTGTCGAAGTCCAGGGTCTGCCGGGCCCGTTCGACAATCTGCTCCGGGTCGCGGACGTCGGCCTGGACGTAGTCGGTGGAACCCTCGGGGCTGCCGACGAGGAGCGCCTCGGCGTGCCGCAGGACGATCGGGTCGTTGTCGGCGTAGACGACGCGCGCGGCCGGGGTGATCTCCTGGACGACCTGGTGCAGGTTGGGCGAGGTGGGGATGCCGGTGCCGATGTCGAGGAACTGGTCGATGCCCTGCCCGGCCAGCCACGCCACAGCACGGCGCATGAACTCGCGGTTCTGCCGGGCGGCGTCCCGCGCCTCCGGCGGCAGCTTCTCCCCGACCGCCTCGTCCACGGGGTAGTTGTCCTTGCCGCCGAGCAGCCAGTCGTAGACACGCGCCGGGTGCGCCGTGCTCGTGTCGATCTGCTGGGGGCTGGGTGTGCCGGTCGTCATGGTGGGCTCCGTCGCGCGTTCGTGGCCGAAGAATACGGACGATCATTGAGTGTGGCACATCATCATCCTTACGTGGAACGGGAGTTGACTCCGCGACCGGCCCGGCGCGCACCACGGCACGCCGACATCACCTTCGGTGACGGGGCGATGGCGGGGCGCTCATGAAGGCGGCGGGAGCGGCCGTCCGTTTCGGCACGTTCAACGTCCTGCACGGGCGGCGGATCGGCCCGGACGGCCGCCCGGAGCCGGAGCGTCCGGCGGGCGCACCGGACACGAAAACGGGCACCGACCTGGGCTCGACCCCGGTCCCCGGCTCTGTCCCTGGCGCGAGCGTGAGCACGGGTGCGGACGCGGATGGGGGTGCGGACGCGGGTGCGGGACTGCGCGAGGCCGTGCGGTCGCTGGACGTGGACGTGCTGGCCCTCCAGGAACTGGACCGGCTCCAGGTCAGGTCCGGCGGCGCCGACCAGGCGGCGGAGTGCGCCGGGGCGGCACGCGCGGCGGACTGGCGCTACGCCTCGGCCGTGCACGGCAGTTACCTCCCGGACGCGGGCTGGACACCCTCCCCCACCCACCGGGGCCTGCACACCCTCGGCCCGGACAGCGCCGCAAGCAAGAGCCGGGACACGGGTACGAGCCAGGAGGTGCCCTCTCACGGCATCGCCCTGCTCACCCGCCTCCCCGTACGCCGCTGGCACGTCCGGCGTCTGCCCCCGGCCCCGGTAGGTTTTCCGCTCCGGGTGCCGGGCCGACCAGGTCTGACCCCGGTACGGGACCAGCCCCGAACGGCACTGGCGGCCGAACTGATCGGCCCCCAAGGCCCGTTCACCGTCATCGCCACGCATCTGTCGTTCGTACCCGGCTGGAACTGCGCCCAGTTGCTGGCCCTCCACCGCTGGACGGCGGACATGCCTCTCCCCCACGTCCTCCTGGGCGACCTGAACCTGATCGGAGCCGTACCGGCCACCGTGCTCAACTCGGCTTCTCTCAGACTGCCTTGGCACACACGCCCGGCGCCCGGGCCGAGGTGGCGCACCCTGGCCCGCGCCGCCACCTACCCCTCGCACCGGCCGCTGGTGCGTTTCGACCACATCCTCGGGCGCGGCGTGACCGTCTCGGCGGAGGTACGGGCGCCGAGGGCGGAAATCTCCGATCACCGGCCGCTGGTGGCTGAGTTGAGGCTCTGAACACGGCCCGACCGCTGGTGGCCGAGTGACCACTCTCAACACGGCCCGCCCGCTAGTGGCCGAGTTGACGCTCTCAACACGGCCCGTGTCCCCCACCGTTCACCCCCGCTTCACCGCCCCCACCATCCGCCCTCTTCCGCCTCACCGTCCGACCCCCTAGCCTCACCACGCCTCCCTGCCCAACCCCCCTCGCAGAAAGGCGACTTCACTTATGCACCCACCCCTGCTCAGCGCGGCGAAACAGCTCGGAACGGCCGTGGCGGCCGTGGCCGTCGCCGCGTCACTCACGGTGGCGGCCCCCTTCTCCGCACCGGCGGCAGCCGCACCGCACTCCCCCGGCATACAGCCGTCCGCCCTGGTGGACCCGCTGATCGGCTCGGCGGGCGGCGGCAACACCTACCCCGGCGCCACCCTGCCGTTCGGGATGATCGCCTGGTCCCCCACCAGCACGACCGGCGACCAGACCAGCACCGGAGCGGCCAACGGCTACGAGTACAACGCCCAGCGCATCCGGGGCCTGAGCCTGACGCACGTCAACGGTGCCGGATGCAATCCCGGTGCGGCCGGGGACGTGCCGATCATGCCGTTCGTCGGGGACGTCACGTCGTCGCCGTCGGCCGACACCAAGGACGCGGTGTACGCGGCCGACTTCTCCCACGCCGACGAGAAGGCGACGCCGGGCCGGTACACGCTCCGCCTCGCCTCGGGCGCCCGTGCGGACCTGGCCGTCACCGAGCGGGCCGGGGTCGCGGACTTCACCTTTCCGGCGGACCGGCCCGCCAACCTGCTGTTCCGGGTCTCCAACTCGCTGAACGGCAGCGCCGACGCGCACATCGACATCGACTCCGCCCACCGCAAGGTGACCGGCTGGGTGCTGACCGGCGCGTTCTGCGGCCGACGCGCCAACGGCGGGACCAACAACCGCAAGAGCTACTACCGGCTGTACTTCAGTGCCTCCTTCGACCGCGCCTTCTCCTCCACCGGCACCTGGCACGACGCCACCGTCTCCCCCGGCTCGACCACGGCCTCCGGCGGCGAGGGCTACGACACGGGCGCCAACCGCGCCGGACGCGGCTCCGGCGGCTGGGTCGGCTTCGACACCGGCGCCGACAACGATGTCCACATGCGGATCGGCATCTCGTACGTGGATCTCGCGGGCGCCGAGGCCAATCTGCGCCGGGAGACAACGCCCCGCGCGAGCGTCGCGGACGTGGCACGGGATGGCGCCCGCGCGTGGGACCGCGAGCTGGACGCCGTACGGGTCGAGGGCGGCGACACGAATCGCCGTACCGCGTTCTACACCGCGCTGTACCACTGCCTGATGCAGCCGAACCTGATCAGCGACGGGGACGGCCGCTACTGGGGAATGGACCAGGCGGTGCACCGCCTGGAACGCGGACAGCGGGCGCAGTACAGCAACTTCTCCGGCTGGGACCAGTATCGGGCGCACATCCAGTTGCTGGCACTGCTGAAGCCCACCGTGGCGGGGGACTTCGCACAGTCGTTGTTCAACTTCGCGCGGCAGAACGGCGGTACGTGGGACCGGTGGGTGCACGTCAGCGGCGCCACGCATGTGATGACGGGCGATCCCTCGGCGGCGACGCTCGCCACGTTCTACGCGATGGGTGTACGGAACTTCGACTACCGGGGTGCGTTCGACTCCCTGGTCCGGCAGGCCACCGTGCCGACGCCGGACGAGTTGTCGGACGCGGGGTGCCCCGGCCAGTGCGTGGGCCAACGGCCCAATCTCGCGCAGTATGTGGCCTCGCACTACGCGGCGCAGGACGTGTGCCACTGCTGGGGCGGCGCGGCCGAGACGCTGGAGGACGCGGTGGCGGACTCGGCGCTCGCCCAGTGGGCGGCGCTGCTGGGCCGTACGGCCGAGGCGCACGACTTCAGGGAGCGGGCCGCGTACTGGCGGAACGTGTTCAACCCGGACACGGGATACGTCCAGGCCCGTAACCTGGACGGGAGTTGGGTGACGCCGTTCGATCCGGCGAGCGACCGCGGCTTCGCGCAGGGCACCAGCGCCACGTACACCTGGATGGTGCCGCAGGACGTGGCGGGGCTGGCCGCCGCGATGGGCGGCCGGGAACGGGCCGCCGCCCGCCTCGACGGCTTCTTCCACACGGCGGACGGCTCCTGGTCGGTGCGCGGCGGCGACCCGTTGCGCTACGACCCGACCAACGAGCCCGGAATCCACGCCCCTTGGCTGTACAACGCGCTGGGACAGCCCTGGAAGACGCAGGCCACGGTGCGGCAGATCCTGGACACCGTCTACGGCACCGGACCGACCGGGCTGCCCGGTAACGACGATCTCGGCACCATGTCCGCCTGGTACGTCTTCTCGGCGCTCGGCGTCTTTCCGCAGACACCCGGCCGCGCGACCTGGCTGCTCGGCGCCCCGGTCTTCCCGAAGGCCGTCGTTCACCGTGCGGGGCGCCCGGACATCGTGCTCACCGCGCCCGACGCCGACGACGCACACCGGTACGTGAGTGGGGTGCGTCAGGATGGAGCGCCGCTGACCCGTTCCTTGGCGGACGGTGAACTGACGCTCGGCGGAGGGACGTTGGACTTCACCCTCGCCACGGAGCCGGACACCCGGTGGGCGACCGGCGAGGCCGATCTGCCGAAGTGAGCAGCCGCCGACACCGACACCTGCCTACCGGCGGTCCGGAGAATGTCCCGGACCGCCGGTAGGCGTCTCCTCTCAGGCGATCAAACGATCAAGGGATCGGGCGATCAGCCATCGAGCGATCAGGCCGACACAAGGTGACCCGGGTGCAGGACGACCTTGGTGTAGCCCTCGATCCGCTTGTCGAACTTCTCGTAGGCGGCCGGTGCCTGGTCGAGCGGGAACTCGTGCGAGACGACGAAGCTGGGCCGGGCGCGGCCCGCGATGATCATGTCGCGCAACTGCCGGTTGTACCGCTTGACGTTGCACTGCCCGGTGCCCATCTGCTGGCCCTTCTCGAACATCCTCCCGATGGAGACGAGGAGTTGGCCGTGCTTGGCGTGCTCGTCGGGGCCGCCGGGGTCGGAGGGCACGTAGAGGCCGGGTATGCCGAGCATGCCGGTCGGGCGGACGGTGTCCACCAGCGCGTTGAGGACGATGGCGGGTTCCTCGTGGCTGGCGTCGTGCGCCTGGGCCTGGTAGCCGACGGCGTCCACGCCCTTGTCGGTGCCCTCGCCGCCGGTCTGGGCCTTGATCTGCTCGGCGGGGTCGCCCCGGGTGAAGTCGATCGGGATGGCACCGATCTCCTCGGCCTTGGCGAGCCGTTCGGGCACGCGATCGACGGAGAACACCTTGGCGGCACCCCGCAGCAGCGCGGAGTACGCGGCCATCAGGCCGACCGGACCGGCACCGTAGACGGCGACCGTCTCGCCCGGTGAGACCTGGGCGAGTTCGCATCCGTGGTAGCCGGTCGGGAAGATGTCGGCGAGCAGGACGAAGTCGGTCTCGAACTCCTCACCGGCGGGCAGCTTCAGGCAGTTGAAGTCCGCGAACGGCACCCGGAGCAGCTCGGCCTGGCCGCCCTTGTACGGGCCCATCGCCACATAGCCGTAGGCGCCGCCCGCGAATCCGGGGTTGACCGTGAGACAGAACCCGGTCTTCCCCGCGAGGCAGTTCTTGCAGAACCCGCAGGCCACGTTGAACGGCATGACGACCCGGTCGCCCTTCTTCAGGGAGACCACACCGGGTCCGACCTCCTCGACGATGCCGAGGTTCTCGTGTCCGAACACGATGCCCGACTGGGCCGCCGTGCGCCCCTCGTACATGTGCAGGTCGGAACCGCAGATCGCGGTGGACGTGACCCGGACGAGCACGTCGTTGGGATGCTGGATGCCGGGATCATCGACGTCCGTCACCGTGACGGTGAACGGTTCCTCGTATACGACGGCTTTCACCTCTGTCACCTCCGCGTCGCGCGCTGGCCGGTGCGGCGAGGGAGCACCGCTGCCGGGGCACACAGGAAGGCGCGGCCCTCGGTCTGTGCCGTGGCCCCATGCGCTCGCTTCACCGCCGGTATTTCCAGGGAACGCCTGTGCGCCGCCGGTCGCAACCCGGTCGGCGCGGGCCGTCGGCACCCCGGCCCCCGACCGCTTCGCGCCCGCTCCCGCGGCCGTCGGCGGTGACACCGGGCGCACCCATGACCACGCGCGGCCACCCACGGACCGGCATGCCGTGCGGAGCGACACGGCCCGCTTGACGTCGCGGGTAATCGACCGGGCGGGCGGATGCCGGGAAGATCGGAAATGTCGGCGGATCGGGGCACATCCCGCCCGCACCCGCCTTGAACAGCGAGGAGTCGCCATGCCCTACTTCGAGAGCCCCGTCGATGGTGTCCGGCTGCATTACGCCGATCACGGCCCGGCTTCCGGTCCGGTCGCCGTGTTCGCGGCGAGCGCCTATCTGGGGCACGAGATGTGGGAGTCCCAGGCGCTCCCGCTGGCCGAGGCGGGGTTCCGCTGCGTCGGCTACGACCGGCGGGGCCACGGCCGCTCGGACGACGCCTGGAGCGGCTACGACCTGGACACCCTGGCGGACGATCTGCACGGGCTGCTGGCTCATCTGGGGCTCCGCCGGGCGACATTGATCGGGCATTCGGTGGGCGCGGCCGAGGTGGTGCGGTGTCTGACCCGGCACGGCGGCGGACGGGTGGCGCGGGCCGCGCTGGTGTCCGGACTGGTGCCGGGCATCGGCCGCTCCCCCAGCCTGCCGAACGGCATCGGCCCGGAGTTCGTCCAGGCCGACGACGCGGCGTTCCGCGCCGATCGCGCCGCCTACTTCGCCGCGTCGGCGGACGACTTCTTCGCCGCCCACCTCCCCGGCAACCGGGTCTCCCCCGCCTACGTGGACCACCTGATCGCCCGCTGTCTGACCTCCACGCTCCGCGCCTCCGACGCGGTGCGCAGGCTGAGCCTGACCCTGGACGTGACCGCCGAACTGTCCTCGCTGACGGTCCCGTTCCTCCTCGTCCACGGAACCCACGACACCTCGGCACCGCTGCCCGTCACCGGCGAACGGGCCTCCCGCCTGCTTACAGACGCGGACCTGAGGGTCTACGAGGACGCCGGTCACGGCCTGTTCGCCACGCACGGACATCAACTGCTGGCGGATCTCCGCGAGTTCATCGGTGAGCCGGAGTCCCGGACAACGACTCACCGTGAGCTGATGACCCGTCAGGCATAGCTTCAGCGGCAGCCGTTGCAGTTGACGCACCGGGTCGTGACCCCGGTGGCAGCGGTATCGGCGGCCTGCCGCTCCGGGTGCCGGAGGCATCGCGGATGAGTCGCTCATGTCGTCCCCCCCGCGCCGCAGAGGGGACGACCGTATTGCTTCACCATGCAATCTGCTGGCCGGATGACCGCCGGGCGTTCACGCGGCGATGGAGTGGTGTGCACGCTTCCCGTGCGCACTCACCGGTCGCGCCCCGGTGGGCGGTGGCTCAGTTCGCCGGGGACGAGGCCCGGCGCGGGAGCTTCCAGCCCGGCCGGGGGAAGTGGCAGGTGTAGCCGTCGGGATAGCGCTCCAGGTAGTCCTGGTGCTCGGGCTCGGCCTCCCAGAAGTCGCCCACCGGCTCGACCTCGGTGACGACCTTGCCCGGCCAGAGCCCGCTCGCCTCGACGTCCGCGATGGTGTCCACGGCGACGCGATGCTGCTGCTCGTCCGTGTAGTAGATCGCGGAGCGGTAGCTGCGGCCGAGGTCGTTGCCCTGGCGGTCCTTCGTGGTCGGGTCGTGGATTTGGAAGAAGAACTCCAGGATGTCCCGGTAGCAGGTGACGGCCGGGTCGAAAAGGATCTCGATGGACTCGGCGTGGTCGCCGTGGTTCCGGTAGGTCGCGTTCGGCGTGTCGCCGCCGCTGTAGCCGACACGGGTGGCGAGGACGCCGGGCTGCCTGCGGATGAGATCCTGCATGCCCCAGAAGCAACCGCCCGCCAGTACGGCCCGCTCTGTTCCCACTGTCATCGGTCGCTCCTCAAGCTCGATCCCGCACCGGCACACCGCCTTCGACGTGCCGGTTGTCACGGTCCTCCAGCTTATTACCCGTCCGGAGCGACCGTCCGGGCGGTGGCCCCCGGCCCGCCCTCGCCCCCGGTCACGCGGAGACGACGGCCACCCCCGTACGCCCGCCGTCCACGTCGAGCACCGCGCCCTGCACGTACGACGCCTCGCCGGACGCGAGGAACACGGCGGCGCCCGCGATCTCCTCGGGCCGTCCCATCCGCCCCGCCGGAGTGCCCTTGACCATGATCTCGGCGGGATGCGGCTCCCCGGGCCGCGATTCCTGGACGACGCCGGGCGAGATCGCGTTGACCCGCACTCCGTACGGCCCGAACTCCGCCGCCCAGGCGCGGGTCAGCGTCTCCAGCGCCCCCTTGGTCGAGCTGTAGAGCGCGCCCATCGGCACGGCGAGCCGGGCGATCCACGAGCCCAGGTTGATGATCGCACCGCCACCGGCCTCGGCCATCGCGGGTGCGACGGCGGCCGTGAGGAAGAAGGGCGCCTTGACGTTGACGGCGTAGACCTCGTCGAAGGTCTTCTCGTCGGTGTCCGGGGTGGTCGGGGCCGGGTAGACGCCGGCGCTGTTCACCAGCACGTCGATGGTTCCGCCCAGCACCGACGCGGCCTCGGCCGCCAGCCCGCGGGAGGCGTCCGCGCCGCCGTCCAGGTCGGCGCGGACGAAGTCGGCCCGCCCGCCACGGGCGCGGATGCCCTCGACCACCTCGGCACCCCGCTCGGCGCTGCGCCCCGAGACCACCACATGGGCTCCCTCGGCGGCGAACGCCTCGGCCACCGCCCGCCCGATGTTGCTCGTCGCCCCGGTCACCAGGGCACGCCTGCCCGCGAGCCGTCCACTCATCACGATCACTCCTGCCACGTCGTCGCCACGAATCCGGGCACCGCGCCCGGTCGGCAGTGCCACTGTGCGGAGTGAAAAATGGACTTGCAAGTCCAGTCTGCGGGATGGCGGCGGGCCCGCTCGGGACCGTGCGGGGTTGCCTCAGACGGCGACCGCCGCCGCTCCCCCGACCGTCCCGGCCGTGCCGTTCCCCGCGCCCGTCGCGCGCAGCCCCGCGATGCCCTCGTCCAGCGCCGCCCGCAGGTGGTAGGACTCACCGGTGGACTGGAGGATCGTGACGCCGCCCTGAATTCCCGCCAGCAGGGCGGCGGAGCGGGCCTGGACGTCGAGACCCTCCGGGAGGTGTCCGCCCGCCTGGAGTGCGCGCATTCCGGCGGCGAGGCTCGCCTGCCACTGCCGGGTCAGCTCCACCACGACCGCGCGGGCGCCGGGGGTGGTGCGGCCCAGGTGGAGGAAGAGGGCGCCGAGCGGGCAGTGCTCGCCCTGTTCCTCGTAGCGCCGGACGACGAGGTCACGCCAGCTCTGCCACGCCTCCCAGGAGTCGAGACAGCCGAGGTAGGGCTGCTGGTCCTCCAGCACCCGGTCGGCCTCGAACTGGGCAACAGAGAGCAGCAGTTCGTCCTTGCCGCCGGGGAAGTAGTGGAAGAGCTGGCTCTTGCTGGTACGGGTACGGGCCATCACGTCGTCCAGAGTGGCGAGCGCGACCCCCTTCTCCCGGAGCACCAGCGCGGCACCCTCGACGATCCGCCCGCGGGTCGCCCTGCCCTTGGCAGTCAGCCTGGCCTTCGGCTCCTGGCGCACGGCACACACCCTCTCGTAATGGACTGATTGGTCCACTTTAATCGGGAGGAGCGCCACGTGCACCGCCACCGATGACGCCCCCTCCACGCCCCGCGCCGCGTGCCAGACCCCTCCCGTACGCCTCTCCCCCGGCGGATACTGGAGCCATGACGCAGCGCCCGCCCGAGGCACCCCCGGAGCCCGTCACCGCTGAGCCGCCGCACACAGGTGGCCGGGCCCTGCTGACGCAGTCGTGGCTGGACCTGGCGTTCCTGCACTGGGCGGCGGACCCGGCGGACGTGGCTCCGCTGCTGCCGCCGGGGACCCGGCCGGACACGCTGGACGGGGTGACGTACGTCGGTCTGGTCGCGTTCCGGATGCACCGGGTCGGCTGGTTCCGGCTGCCCGGCATCCCGTACCTCGGGGCGTTCCCGGAGACCAACGTCCGGCTGTACTCGGTGGACGCGCGGGGGCGGCGGGGTGTGGTGTTCCGGTCGCTGGACGCCTCGCGGCTGCTCCCGGTCGTCGTCGGCCGGGCGGCGTTCCGGCTGCCGTACGTGTGGTCGCGGATGGAGATCCGGCGGGACGGCGCGACCGTGTCGTACACCAGCAGGCGCCGCTGGCCGGGCCCGCGCGACGCGCGCAGCGACCTGATCGTCCGCAGGGGTGAACCCGTGGAAGAGCCAACGGAGTTGGAGCACTTCCTCACCGCACGCTGGGGCATGCACACCGCCTTCCTCGGGCGGGCCCGCTATCTGCCGAACTCCCATCCACGCTGGCCGCTGCACCGCGCCGAACTGCTGCACTGCGACGAGAACCTGATCCGCGCCGCCGGTCTCCCCGCTCCCACCGGAGATCCGGTGAGCGTGCTCTACTCCCCCGGCGTACCGGTGACATTCACCCGCGCACCCCGCACCACGGGCGGCATCCCGACCCCCTGAAACCGTCCGGACAACGCCCCTCTCCCCACCGAAAGGCGGTGCCACGTGCAGGCGACCGGTCTGCTCGCGGTCTTCGCGCATCCCGACGACGAGTCGCTGATGGCCGGCGGTCTCCTCGCCCGGTACGCGGCAGCGGGCGCACGTACCGGAGTGGTGACCGCCACCTGGGCGCCGGGCACTGTGCGTGCCGCCGAACTGGCCGACGCGGTACGCACCTTGGGGGCGGGTGAGCCGCGGCTGCTCGGGTACGCGGATGCGCGGGTTCCGGAGTCGGCGCCGGACGAAGTGCGTTTTTGCGACGCTCCGTTGGACGCGGCGGTCGGCCGACTCGTCTCCCACATCAGGGAGTTCAGGCCGGACACCGTCGTCACCCACGACGGCTACGGCAATGCCACCGGCCACCCGGACCACGTCCACACCCACCGGCTGGCCGTGCTCGCCGTGCACGCGGCCGGTCTGGACGGCCTCTTCCCGGACGCCGGTGAGCCGTGGCAGCCCGGCGCGCTGTACCTGGCCACGCACCCGCGCTCGTTCCTCGCCACTCTCGCGGACGAACTCGGCGCCCGGAAAGGGCTGTTCGGCGTGCCGGACGAGCAGGTCACCGCCGCCGTGGACGTGGGCCCCTGGCTGGACCGGAAGATCGCGGCCCTGCTGTGCCACCGCTCCGAGGTGGCGCGGGGTGCGCTGCCCGGCCAGGTGGAGCGGATGTCGCGGGAGCCGCGGGAGAAGCTGTTCTCGACGGAGTGGTACGTACGGCACTGGCCAACACCGGCACCGACACCAGCGCCGGGATGGGGGCCGCCGGAACTCGCGCTCTGACGCGGCCCGTTCGGCACGCGCGCAGAGCCCGGACCTCGGCCGGAGCCTCGGCGGACACGCCCCCTCAGTCCACTCGCACCGCTTCCCCCGGCGGACGCTCGCGCAGCGCGCCGTAGCCGAAGAAGTAGGCGGGCAGGCGGCGGAGCAGCGGGAAGCCGGAGATCAGGCGGGCACCCCTGACGGCGCCGCCGAAGGGGAGCCGTCCGCCGAGCACCGGGGCGATGACCCGTGCGTGGGCGGCCCGTTGGAGGGTCTGGGTGGCGACGGTGACCGGTTCGCGGCGGCGCTGCACCGCGCGTACGTCCGCGAGCCCGACGGTGCCCCGGCGCAGCGGTCCGGCGAGCAGCCGGGCGGCGGCCACCGCGTCCTGCACGGCGAGGTTGATGCCGATGCCGAACACCGGGGACATGGCGTGCGCGGCGTCCCCGATGCAGAGCAGGCCGGGCCGGTGCCAGCGGCGGAGCCGGTCGAGGCGTACATCGAGCAGTTTCACCTCGTCCCACGAGCGCAGTTCGTCCACCCGGTCGGCCATCCACGGGACGGCGCCCACGAAGTCGGCCCGGAAACGGTCGAGTCCGGCGGCGCGGCGCTGCCGGTCGGTGCCCTTGGGGACGAGTCCGGCGCACTGCCAGTAGTCGCCCCGGTCGATCAGCGCCGTGAAGAAGCGGTGCCCGGTGCCGCCGACGAGGCCGTGCGGGTCGCCGTCGTGCCGGGGCAGCCGGAACCACCAGGTGTCCATCGGGCAGGCGAAGGCGTGCGGGCGCAGCTCCGGGAGGAAGCGGGCGAGGGAGCCGCGGCCGTCGCAGGCGACGGTGAGGGTGGCGCGCAGGGTGCCCTCGCGGCCGTCCGAGGTGCGGTACCGGACGCCGGTGACGCGGCCGGACTCGACGAGGTAGGAGGTGGCCTCGGTGTTCATGCGCAGGTCGAAGGACGGCTCGGTGCGGGCCGCGTCCGCGAGGAGGTCGAGCAGGTCCCACTGGGGCACCATCGCCACGTGGTCGTAGGGCGCGGGCAGCACGGCGAGGTCGGCGACGGTGACCATCGAGCCGCCCTCGCCGACCGGCATCGACACGGTGCGCACCTGGCGCTGGGGCAGCCGGGCGAAGCGTTCGCCGAGGCCGAGTTCGTCCAGCAGGGCGAGGGTCGAGGGGTGGACGGTGTCGCCCCGGAAGTCGCGCAGGAAGTCGCCGTGCTTCTCCAGGACGGTGACCTCGACACCGCAGCGGGCCAGCAGCAGCGCGAGCACCATCCCCGCCGGTCCGCCGCCCACCACGCAGCACGTGGTGCGTTCGGTGCGGTGCGCCGTGGCGGGTCTCCGCTCCGTCGTCGTCATGGCCGGCTCCCTCGCGGTCTCGTGGCGTGCGGAGCGGTCCTGTCGTGGGCTCCGCACGCTTCCGGTACCCCAGAATAATTCATCACATGATGAATAGGGAAGTCCCGCCGGGCCGCCGGGGACGGCGGAACATGCCGCCAGGTGGAGCAATCACCGGCGGGCGGCCCCCCGGACCAGCACCCTTGTCCCCGTGCCGAGTGGGCCAGGTCGGCCGGATCGGGTGACAGGAGTCGGGTGTGCGCAGGCCACGAGTGGCGAACCGTCCAGGACACCGGCCGCCGGGGCGGTGTCCCGGCGGCCTCACCCGCGGCGGAGCCGCGCGTCCGGAGCGGCGCGCGTGAGCGGCTCGGGCGGGCAGCGGCGCGCACGGCTGTCGAAGCTGGTGGGCGCGGGACACACGTCCGGCGACGAGGCGGGCACGGAGGCCCGCAGCCAGCTCCCCGCCACTCCGGCGTGGATGCGCTGGCTCCCGGTGCTGTACGTGGCGGCCGTGCTGGTGCTGGAACCGCTCACGCCGGTGGACTGGCCGCTGAGCTTCGTACTGATCGCCGTACCGCTGCTGGCCGCGTTCGCGTACGGGCCACTGGTCGTCGCGGGCGCCACGCTGTTCGCCATCGTCCTGGAGGGGGTTCTCGCCGGGACGCCGTGCTGCGCGGGCCGCCCGATCGGCCACCTCTGGGACCGGTACTACGTCGCCTCGTACGTCTGCACCGCCCTGGTCGGCACCCTCGGCACCGTTCTGGCCGCCCACCGCACCCGCCGTGAACGCACGCTCGCGGACGTGCGGTTCGTGGCCGACATCGCCCAGCGCGTGCTGCTGAAGCCGGTGCCGCGCCGGATCGGCACCATGCTGCTGGAGAGTCTGTACGTCGCGGCGGACGCGGAGGCGCGCATCGGCGGCGACCTGTACGAGGCCGTCCCCACCCCCTACGGCGTACGGCTGCTCATCGGGGACGTGCGCGGCAAGGGGCTGCGGGCCGTGGAGACGGCCGCCGCGCTGCTCGGGGCGTTCCGCGAGGCCGCGCACGACGAGCCCGATCTGCCAGGGCTCGCGGGGCGCGTGGAGCTGAGCATCTCCCGGCGGGCCGACATGCTCGGCGGGACGGAGCTGCGCGAGCGCTTCGTCACGGCGGTGTTCGTGGAGATCCCCCTGGACAGCCCGCGCCTGCGCATCGTGAACTGCGGCCACCCGCCCCCGCTGCGCATCCGCCCGGACGAGGTGCGCGAGCTGGACCGGGGCAACTCCTCACCGCCGCTCAACCTCGGCATGCTGGTCAGCGAGTCGTACCACGTGGACGTCTACGACTTCCGCCCCGGCGACCAGCTCCTCCTCTTCACGGACGGTGTCACCGAGACCCGTGACCCCACCGGCGCCTTCTATCCCCTCCCCGAACGCCTCCGCTCCTGGGGCCCGCTCCCCCCGCACGACCTCATCGAGCAACTCCACCAGGACCTGCTCACCTGGAGCCACAACCGCCTCAACGACGACATCGCGGCCCTGACGGCGTTCCTGCCCCGCGAGGGGGCGGGGGGCTGAGGACCGACGAGATCAGCCCGGCATCGGCCGACGGGACGGGTCCGGGGGGCGTCCCGAGGGGGCGCCCCGCTTGGTGTTCGGGTGTTCATTCCCCCTTCGTGTCCCGCGATCGTTCGCCCTCGGCCTGGGACGGTTCGGTCCTGGGGACGTCGGGTTGCTGTTCCTGGGGGTCGGTGTCGTCGCGTTCGCCCTCGGCCTGGGAGGGGGTGCGGGCGTAGAGATACGCGTCGTAGCCCGAGGCTCCGGTGGTCATGGCGGGCCTCCTTCCGCGGTGCTCTGCCTCCATCGTGCTCCGCGCGGGGGCGGGGTGCCAGGGGTGCCGGTACTTCGTCCGGCGGGGCTGTTCCCAGGGGGCGCGGGGCGCGGTAGAAACCACGGGCACGTGCACGCCTCCGTCCGGCTCGTTCCCCCACGATCTCCGAGGGCCGTCCCATGCCGATCGCACCCCTCGCCCGGCGGCTGGCCGCCGCGTTCTCCGGGCTGCTGCTCCTGACCGGGCTGCCGGTCACCGCCTCCGCGGCCTCACCCGCCACTGCTCCGGCAGCCGCCGACTGGGCCGCGCCGCTCTCCACCCGGGGCCGCTACGTCGTGGACGCCCACGGCGAGCGCTTCCGCCTCAAGGCCGCCAACTGGGACGGCGCCCAGGGCTCCTGGACGGGGAGCGGCAGCGCCGACGACCCCGCCAACCATCACGCGGGGCAGAACTCGTACGGCGTACCGCTCGGACTCGACCGGGTACCGATCGGGCAACTCCTGAGCGATTTCCATGCCTTGGACATCAACACCGTCCGGCTGCCGTTCTCCAACCAGATGATCGGCACCACGACCCCCGTCCCCGACAACGCCGTCGCGGCCAATCCCGGCCTGCGCGGGCGGACTCCGCTCCAGGTGTACGACGCGGTGGTGGACGCGCTCAGCGGGAGTGGGTTCGCGGTGATCCTCAACGACCACACGAACACGACCCGTTGGTGCTGCGGGATCGACGGGAACGAGCGGTGGAACAGCTCGCAGTCCACGCAGCGGTGGGCGGACGACTGGGTGTTCATGGCGCGGCGCTACGCGAGCGTCCCCGGTGTGGTGGGCGCCGACCTCTACAACGAGGTGCGCCGGGACGTGCTGGACGATCCCAACTGGGGTCTGGGCGACGCCCACGACTGGTACGCGGCGGCCCAGCTCGCCGCCGACCGCATCCTCACCGAGGGCAACCCGAAGCTGCTGATCGTCGTGGAGGGCATCAACTGGACCGGGATTCCCGTGGACGGGCTCCCGCACGGCAGGCCGCAGCTCACCCCCGCCCGCACGCTGTCCCACACCCTCCTGGACGCCCGCAAACTGGTCTACTCGGCCCACTTCTACGGCTACACCGGCCCCCGGCACAGCGGCGCGACCGGCGTGGGCGAGACCCATGACGCCCGCTACCAGGACCTGAACCGTGCCGAGTTGGGCGCCGCGCTGGACGACGAGGCGTTCTTCGTGGAGGAGAACGGCAGGCACTACACGGCACCCGTCTGGGTCAGCGAGTTCGGCATCGGCAGCGGGGAGACGGGCCCGGCGGCCCGCGCCTGGTTCGGCAACGTCACGGACTACTTCGCCGCGCACGACGCCGACTTCGCGTACTGGCCGCTCGTAGGGCACGAGGGCCACGACGACTGGGTGCTGCTGCGCTACGACACCGCGGGGCACCGCGCCGGTGTCCTGGACCCCGGCGACTGGCGGACCGCCGCCTGGCAGGGGCTGATGGGCGCGCCGAGCGTCTCCGGTCCGGTGGCGGCCGTACCCGCGTACCGGATGCTGAGCACCGACCACGACGACGCCGTACGGTCGGTGCGGGTGCGGGCGGCCGGGGACTGGGACGCGGGCGCGCGCAAGGCGGCCTGCCCGGACGGGTTGCGGCTGGCCGGGATCAGCCACTCGGCGGGGCGCGGGCTGTGCACGGACGCGGGCACGGGCGACCTGCGGGGTACCGGGGCCGGACAGACCGTCGTCACTGACGAGCGGTACGTACCGGGCGGCGGTGACTGGGCCTCGGGGTACACCAAGCTCCAGTGTCCGGCGGGGAGTTTCCTGATCGGGTACAGCGTGCGGGGTGCGCGGCTGTCTGCGGCGCTGTGCGCGCCGGGGCGGACGCCCCTGGCCGGGGCGGGACGCACCGTATGGTTCGACCGGTCGGACAATCGTCCCGGTGGCGCGGCGGGCGGTGACTTCGCCGAGGGCGCCTACAAGGGGCAGTGCGCGGATCATGAGTACGCGGCCGGGATCGCGTACACGACCCGGTTCGGCAGTGCGCCGGGGCCCGACGCGCTGCTGTGCCGCACCCTGTCCTGAACACGCCCGACCGCCCCGCCCGCCGTCCTGAGCCCGCCCCGTTCCGCCGCACGCCGTCCTGAGCACGAGGAGACACCCCGCATGATGTCGCTGGACCTGCATCCGCTGTTTCGCAACAACCGGGACATCGAGCTGGCGCTGCGCCAGTTCCTGTTCCGGGCGAGCAACGCGGGTGAGCCCGTCGCGGAGATCATTCCGGGGAAGGGGTCGGGGAAGCTGCGGGCGCGGGTGCTCGCGTTCCTGGACCAGAAGCACATCCGGAAGCTGTACGTCCGGCGGGAGGTGGACTCCGGGAACAGCGGGCGGGTGCTGGTGTATTTCCGCTGAGGTGCGCTTCCGTTGAGGTGCGCTTCCGCCGGGACGCGCTTCCCCCGAGGCGCGCCCCCGCCCGGGTCTGCTACCGGCGAGGCACCGCCTTCCCTCCCCCGGCCCGGGC
>NZ_JAHRXF010000043.1 GCF_019104725.1 Streptomyces corallincola
GAGGAGGCGGAGGTGGTGGGGTGGGCCGGGGAGTCGGCGTAGGCGTCGGTGTCGGCTTCGGCGGCGGGGGAGTCGGTGTCGGTGTCGGCGTGGGCGTCGGGGTGGGGGTCGGTGGACACGGTGGCGGGGTCGGCCGGGGGCACGGCGGCCAGTGGTGGCCGCCTCCCGCGACGGCCACCGCGACCGTGCCGTCCGGGCCCGTCGAGGCGTAGGCGCAGGCGTCGGCGGACGCCGTACCGACCGGGCAGCCCACCAGGGTCCAGGTCAGTGTCAGGAGGGTCAACACCCTTGTGGCGGGAGCGCGACGGGTGGGTTCGGGTCCATGCACGCGAAGATCATGAGGCTCGCCGGGCGGACGCGCGCCGGAGTGCGCGGGGATTGGTCCGAAGGAGGGACAAAGAACGCTCGTTGGTTTGACGTGCCGTCACCACTCGGGTGGCGGGCGCGTACGCGCGTACGAGGTGGTGCGCCCCGGCGCCCGGCGCCCCGCCGTGCCCTCCCCGGCGCCCGCTCCTCCACCGGCTCCGCGCGCCCCCGGGGAAACTCCCGGAAAGAATTTCCCGGCGCGTTGAACATCCCGCCCCCCGGCCCCCGTACTGATGCCTGTGCGACGGCGCGGCAGGCGCTGCGACATCCAGGCGAATGAGGGGAGTTGGGCCATGAAGACCTCCTGGCGTACCGCCTCGCTGGTGGCCACGGCCGCGGCGGTGCTGACACTGACGACGGCGTGCGGTCAGGACAAGGCGGCGTCCCCGTCCTCGCAGGCGCAGAACGTGGGCGCCACCGCCGCGGCGGGCGACTACGGCGTGCCGGGCAGCGGCAACGGGTACGGCGCCGACGGAGACAAGGCGTCCGCGCCCCCGGCGTCCGCCCCCGCGGGCAAGCTCACCGCGTCCGTGGACGCCAAGCTGGGCCAGGTCGTCACCGACGGCAACGGCATGACGCTGTACCGGTTCGACAACGACACGGCCAGCCCGCCCAAGTCCAACTGCGACGGCGACTGCGCCACCGCCTGGCCGCCCGTCCCCGCAGGTGACGCGCTGGCCGGTGCGGGCATCGACAAGTCGCTGCTCGGCGAGGTCACCCGGTCCGACGGCAGCAAGCAGCTCACCATCGGCGACTGGCCCGCGTACCGCTACGCCAAGGACACCGCCCCCGGCGAGGTCAACGGGCAGGGCGTCAACGGGAAGTGGTTCGCGCTCGCCCCCAACGGCAAGAAGGCGTCGGCCGAGAAGCCGCCCGGGCTGTCGGTCCGCAAGGACCCCAAGCTCGGGGACGTCGTCGTGGACCGCAACGGCATGACCGTGTACCGGTTCATGAAGGACCAGGCGTGGCCCAAGTCCGTCTCCAACTGCCTCGGCGCGTGCTTGGCCAAGTGGCCGGCCGTCGCGCCGGTCGCCGCCGCCGACACCAAGGGCGTGCAGAAGAAGGGCCTGATGGGCTTCACCCGCTCCGACGGGGTGAAGCAGATGACGGTCAACTGCTGGCCGGTCTACACCTTCACCGGTGACAAGGCGCCCGGTGACACCAACGGTCAGGGCGTGGGCGGCACGTGGTACGCCGTCGCGCCCGACGGCAAGCCGGTCGGCGCGCCGGGCAAGTAAGAGATCACCTCCCCAGGGTCGATCCACCCGCCCTCGGCGCGTCACCGCGAGTCCGCCCCCTCCGCACCGCACGGAGGGGGCGGACGTCTTCGTGTGCCCGGAACCGCCCTGTTCGACCTCGCACGGGCACGGAAGGGGCCGTCACGGAACGGGTCCGCACGAGCACATGCCGCAGGCAGTGACCGGGAACGGATGGTCAATTTCCGGTTCTGGTCGCTCCGTTGGCGGACGATCAGTAGCCTCTGCTCGAACACCGGATCGCCTACGCCACCGTCCACCCTTGGAGAGATACATGGAGCGTCCCGCCTGGGCCCCCAGGAACATCGACATCTCGGTGCCGAGCGTCTCCCGTATCTACGACTACTACCTGGGCGGTTCGCACAACTTCGAGGTGGACCGGGAAGCGGCCCGCAAGGCGATGGAGTTCCTGCCGGGCCTGCCGAAGATCATGCAGGCCAACCGCGCCTTCCTGCGCCGCGCGGTGCGGTTCGCCGCAGCCGAGGGCATCACCCAGTTCCTCGACATCGGCTCCGGCATCCCCACGTACGGCAACGTGCACGAGATCGCGCGGGCCGCGGTGGACGGCGCCCGTGTGCTGTACGTCGATCACGACCCGGTCGCCGTCGCGCACAGCGAGGCCGTCCTCGCCGGGAACGACGGCGCCGACGTGCTCGCCGCCGATCTGCGCAAGCCGCACGAGATCCTGTCCAGCCCGCAACTCGCCCGGCTCATCGACCTGAAGCGTCCGGTGGCACTGCTCCTCGTTGCCATACTGCACTTCGTGGAAGACACCGACGACCCCCGCGCCGCCGTGGCCGAGCTGCGTGACGCGCTCGCCCCCGGCAGCATGCTGGTGCTCACCCATGCCTCCTACGAGGGCATCCCGCTGCCCGAGGAACAGGCGGGCGGTGCGGTCGGGGTGTACCGGGACATCCGCAATCCGCTGGTCATGCGCTCCCGCGAGGAGATCGCCCGGTTCTTCGAGGGGTTCGAGCTGGTGGACCCCGGCCTGGTCCTCATGCCGCACTGGCGGCCCGACTCCGCACCCGAGGAGGAGGACCCGTACGCGTTCTCCGGGTTCGCCGGAGTGGGGCGTACCGCGTGAGCGCGCTGCCGGACGGACCGGAGGACAGACTGCGGCGGCTGACCACGATCTGGAGCCGGGCGGTGTACCCGGTCACCTCCACGTCGCTGACCCGCGTCGAGTTCGAGGACCTGCTGCGTCCGCTCGCCGACCGTCTCAGCGAGCTGCTGCGCGCCCGCAGCTTCGACGCCGAGGGGGCCCGAGCCGTCGGCGCCGCGCTCGTCACCGCGCACTGCACCGACCCCGAGGCACTGTCCCGGTCCCTGGACTGCGTGGACGCCTACCTCGTGCTGTACTGCGGCGGAGACGGCCCGCAGGACGAACTCCGCATGCGCTCCTCGCGGTTGCAGCACGCGATGGCCGCCGGTTACGCACATGCGCTGCGGGCCCGCACGCTCGCCGAGCAGGAGTCCGTCGCGCAGGCCGCGCTGCGCGCCCAGGGCGTGGTCGCCCAGGCCCTGCACGCCAGCGAGGCCCGCTTCCGCGCGGTGTTCGAGGGCGCGGCCATAGGCATCGGCATCGCGGACCTGGACGGCAACATCCTCCAGGTCAACGAGGCGCTGACGCGCATGTTCGGCCTCACCGAGCAGGCGCTGCGCGGGCGCCGGGTCCTGGACTGGACGCACCCCGAGGACGCCCCGCAGACCTGGCGGCTCTACGAGGAACTCGTCTCCGGCGACCGCGAGCACTACCACGTGGAGAAGGCGTTCAACCGCCCCGACGGCACCGCCCTGTGGACCAACCTCACGGTGTCGCTGCTCCGGGACCCCGACGGGGTGCCGCAGTACCAGCTGGCGATGGTGGAGGACACCACCGAGCGGCGCCTGCTCAACCTCCGGCTGCGCTACGAGGCCACCCACGACGCGCTGACCGGGCTGCCCAACCGCACGCTGTTCTTCGAGCGCCTGGAGAAGGCGCTCGCGGCGGGGGAGGGCCAGCGCTTCGGGCTGTGCTACCTCGATCTGGACGGCTTCAAGACCATCAACGACAGCCTCGGGCACGCGGCCGGGGACCGGCTGCTGGTGGAGGTCGCGGACCGGCTCCAGTCCTGCGCGACCGCGCCCGGCGAGATGGTCGCCCGGCTCGGCGGTGACGAGTTCGTCGCCCTGACCACCGGCCCCGGCACCCAGCGCGAGGTGGACGAGCTGGCCGAGCGCATCATGCACGCGCTCACCGGCCCCATCAGCATCGACGGCCGCGACCTGATGGTGCGCGGCAGCCTCGGCATCGTCGAGGGTCCCGCCGGGGAACGCACCGCCGCCGAGGTGCTGCGCAGCGCCGACATCACGATGTACCGCGCCAAGTCGGCGGGCGGCAACCGCGCCGAGACCGCCGACGCCGAGTCCGACGCCCGCGCGATCACCCGGCACGCCCTGACCACCGCGCTGCCCGCCGCCCTGGAACGCGGCGAGTTCTTCATCGAGTACCAGCCCCTGGTGCACCTCGGCGACGGCAGCGTGCGCGGCGCGGAGGCGCTGGTTCGCTGGCTGCACCCGCAGCACGGGGTGCTCGGTCCGGACCGCTTCATCCCGCTCGCCGAGGACACCGGCCTCATCGTGCCGCTGGGCCGCTGGGTGCTGGAGGAGTCGATCCGCCAGGCCCGCGTGTGGGGCGAGCGGTACGGCGCCGACGACACACCGCTGCGCATCAACGTCAACCTCTCCCCGTGCCAGCTCGGCCATCCCCAACTGGTCCAGGACACCGTGGAGATCCTGGAGCGCACCGGTGTCGCCCCGGACGCGCTCTGCCTCGAAGTCACCGAGTCCGCGCTGATCGGCGCCGACGACGATCTCCTCAAACCCCTGCGCCGCCTCGCCGAGATGGGCGTGGACATCGCCCTCGACGACTTCGGCACCGGTTACTCCAATCTCGCCAACCTCCGCCGCCTCCCGGTCAACGTCCTCAAACTCGACCGCTCCTTCACCCAGGGCATGCAACAGTTCCCCGCCGACCCCGTGGACCTCAAGATCGTCGAAGGCATCGTGTCGCTGGCCCACAGCCTCGACCTGGCCGTCACCGTCGAAGGCGTGGAAACCGGCGCCCAGGCCGAACAACTCCGCATCCTCGGCTGCGACACAGCCCAAGGCTGGTACTACGCCCGCCCCGGCCCCCCGGAAAACCTCCACAGACTCGCCCTGGTGGACACAACAGGCTGACAAGCCCGAGCGTCCCCCTCGGGGGCGTGGGCGGGGACGTGCCTTTCAGGGACGCGGGGAACGTCGCGTCTTCGGGATGGCGGGAGAACGGCGCGTCTTTTTTTGGGGGTGCGCGGAAGCGGGGGCGGAACTTTCGAGGCGCGGGAGCGGGGCGCGTCTTTGGGGGCGCGGGAGGGGGACGCGCCTTTCGGGGGCGGCGGGAAGAGGCGCGCCTTTGGGGGCGCGGGGAACTGCGCGTCTTTTAGGGGCGCGGGGAACTGCGCGAGAAGGGCATCCAAGTCCGGCTTCTCGACAAGGGGCACCCGGAACTCCCTGAAGGGGCGCGGGGAACTGCGCGAGTGGAACACCCCAGTCCAGCAATCCAGCAAGGGGCACCCGGAACTCCTTGAAGGGGCGCGGGGAACGGCGCGACCAGCCTCCACAACCCGCACCCCGCAACGGAGTTGAAGAGGCCCCCCAACCGCTACCGCTCCAGCAGCATCCGCTGCAACTCCCGAGCAGCCCGCGGCGGCGCAACATCACTGCGATGAGCCAACGCGATGGTCCGCCCCAACCCCGGCCGAGCCAAGGACGTCACCCGCAACCCCCGCCCCGCCCGCCCGGCCACCATCCGAGGAACGACAGCCACCCCCAACCCGGCCCGCACAAACCCCAGCACCGCGTCCATCTCACCCCCCTCCACCGCGAACTCCGGCTCGAACCCCGCGGAGCGGCACGCCGCCACGGTCAGCTCCCGCAGGTCGTACCCGTGCCGGAACATCACGAGCCGCTCCCCCTCCAGATCCCCGATCTCCACGACCCGCCCCCCGGACCCCCCGTCCCGCCCCGGCGCGGGCGCCTCCGGCGAGGACACCACGACGAGATCCTCCCGCAGCAGCTCGACGGTGGTCAGCGCGGGCGCGGGCGTCGGCAGCGGCAGTACGACCAGCGCGAGATCGAGCGCCCCGCGCGCGAGGAGTCGTACGAGATCGCGGGAGCCGCCCTCCTCGACCAGCAGCCGGATGCCCGGATACCGGTCGTGGAAGGCGCGCAGCACGTCCGGCAGCAGCCCGGTGCACAGACTGGGGGTGGCGCCGAGGCGTACCCGCCCGGCCCGCAGCTGCACCAGTTCCTGCACCTCCTGCCGCGCCGTGTCCGTGTCCGCGAGGATGCGCCGGGCCAGCGGCAGCAGCGCCTCACCCGCGTCGGTGAGGGTGATGTTGCCCCGGGCCCGCTGGAAGAGGTCCGCGCCCAGCTCCCGCTCCAGCGCCCTGATCTGCTGCGACAGCGACGGCTGCGCCACGTGCACCTGCTCGGCGGCGCGGGTGAAGTGCCGGGTCTCGGCGACGGCCACGAAGTACTGGAGCTGCTGGAACTGCATACGCCCAGGATAAGCCCGTACATAGGCAGTGCCTATCGAAACGAGCCGCACCATGTCTTGGACCGATCGCGCCGGGCCGCCCTAGCGTGACGGCATGGCTCTGGCAACGAGGACGGACCGACGGCCGTCGAGGGCGCGCACCCTGTGGGACAGCTCCGTCGGCAAGAAGACCGTCATGGCGGTCAGCGGCCTGATCATGCTGCTCTACCTCGTGGTGCACATGATCGGGAACCTGAAGATCTACTTCGGCGCGGGCGAGTTCAACCACTACGCGCACTGGCTGCGCACCGTGGGCGAACCCTTCATGCACTACGAGTGGACACTCTGGCTGGTCCGGATCGTCCTGGTCGTCGCCGTCGTCGCGCACGCCACCTCCGCGTACCAGCTCAGCCGCCGGGACCTGAGGGCGCGTCCGGTGAAGTACGCCCACCGCAGGGGCCGTTCGAGCTACGCCACCCGCACCATGCGCTGGGGCGGCGTGATCCTCGGGCTGTTCATCGTCTGGCACCTCCTGGACCTGACCACCGGCACCGTGCACCCCGGCTTCCAGGAGGGCCACCCGTACCAGAACGTGGTCGGCACCTTCTCCACCTGGTACGGCGACCTGATCTACATCGTCGCCATGCTCGCCCTCGGCCTGCATGTGCGGCACGGCTTCTGGAGCGCCGCGCAGACCCTCGGCGCCGGGAGCCGCACCCGTGACCGCGCCCTGAAGGCGACCGCGAACATCCTCGCGCTGCTGCTCACGGCCGGTTTCATCGCCGTACCCGTGGGCGTCATGACCGGAGTGGTGAGCTGAACGTGAACCCGTACCCGAACTACACCACCGGCGCGCCCGCCCGCGACACCAGGGCGCCCGCCGGGCCGATCGCCGAGCGCTGGGACACCCGCCGCTTCGAGGCGAAGCTCGTCAACCCCGCCAACCGGCGCAAGCACACCGTCATCGTGGTCGGCACCGGCCTCGCGGGCGGCTCGGCCGGGGCCACCCTCGCCGAACAGGGCTACCACGTCGTCCAGTTCTGCTACCAGGACTCCCCGCGCCGCGCCCACTCCATCGCCGCGCAGGGCGGCATCAACGCGGCGAAGAACTACCGCAACGACGGCGACTCCGTACACCGGCTGTTCTACGACACCGTCAAGGGCGGCGACTTCCGAGCCCGCGAGTCCAATGTGCACCGGCTGGCGCAGATCTCGGTGGAGATCATCGACCAGTGCGTCGCGCAGGGCGTGCCGTTCGCCCGCGAGTACGGCGGCCTGCTCGACACCCGCTCCTTCGGCGGCGTCCAGGTCTCCCGCACCTTCTACGCGCGCGGCCAGACCGGTCAGCAACTCCTGCTCGGCGCCTATCAGGCGCTGTCCCGGCAGATCGCCGCGGGCAACGTCGAGATGCATCCCCGTACCGAGATGCTGGACCTGATCGTCATCGACGGCCGGGCACGCGGCATCGTCGCCCGCGACCTGATCACCGGCCGGGTGAGCACGTACTTCGCGGACGCGGTGGTCCTCGCCAGCGGCGGTTACGGGAACGTCTTCTACCTGTCCACCAACGCGATGAACTCCAACGCGACCGCCGTGTGGCGGGCGCACCGGCGCGGCGCGCACTTCGCCAACCCCTGCTTCACACAGATCCATCCGACGTGCATCCCGCGCACCGGCGACCACCAGTCCAAGCTGACCCTGATGAGCGAGTCGCTGCGCAACGACGGCCGGATCTGGGTGCCGAGGGCGAAGGGCGACACCCGGCCCGCGCACGAGATCCCCGAGGACGAGCGCGACTACTACCTGGAGCGGATCTACCCCTCGTTCGGCAACCTCGTCCCCCGTGACATCGCCTCCCGCGCCGCGAAGAACGTCTGCGACGAGGGACGCGGTGTCGGCCCCGGCGGACAGGGCGTCTACCTCGACTTCGCGGACGCCATCGGGCGGTTGGGCCGCGGTGCGGTCGAGGCGAAGTACGGCAACCTCTTCGACATGTACCAGCGGATCACCGACGAGGACCCCTACCGGGTCCCGATGCGGATCTACCCGGCGGTGCACTACACGATGGGCGGACTCTGGGTCGATTACGACCTCCAGACCACCGTGCCCGGCCTGTTCGCCGTCGGGGAGGCCAACTTCTCCGACCACGGCGCCAACCGGCTCGGCGCCTCCGCGCTGATGCAGGGCCTCGCGGACGGCTACTTCGTACTGCCCGCCACCATCAACGACTACCTCGCCCGCAACCCGCACCAGGAGGCCGTCACCGACCGGCACCCCGCCGTCGCCGAGGTGCTGGCCGAGACCGAGGACCGGCTGAACCTGCTGCTGGCCGTGGACGGCGACCGCACCCCCGACTCCTTCCACCGCGAACTCGGCGCCCTCATGTGGGAGTTCTGCGGCATGGCCCGCACCGAAAGCGGACTGCGCGAGGCACTGGAACGCATCCCACGCATCCGCGACGAGTTCTGGCGCCGTATCAAGGTCCCCGGCACCGGAGAGGAGTTCAACCAGTCGCTGGAGAAGGCCAACCGGGTCGTGGACTACCTCGAACTCGCGGAACTCATGTGCCTGGACGCCCTGCACCGCGCCGAGTCCTGCGGCGGCCACTTCCGTGAGGAGTCCCAGACCCCGGACGGGGAGGCCGCCCGCCGCGACGAGGAGTTCGGCTACGCCGCCGCCTGGGAGTTCACCGGCACCGGCACCCCGCCCGTCCTGCACAAGGAAGACCTCGTCTTCGAGTACGTCCACCCCACCCAGCGGAGCTACGCATGAGGCTCACCCTGCGCGTCTGGCGGCAGCGCGCCGCCGACACCGACGGCGCCCTGTCCACCTACGAGGTGGACGACATCTCGCCCGACATGTCCTTCCTGGAGATGCTCGACGTCCTCAACGAACGGCTCATCCTGGAGGGCGAGGACCCCGTCGCCTTCGACCACGACTGCCGCGAGGGCATCTGCGGCGCCTGCTCCCTCGTCATCAACGGCGAGGCGCACGGCCCCGAACGCACCACCACCTGCCAGCTGCACATGCGGTCCTTCCGCGACGGCGACACCATCGACGTCGAACCCTGGCGGGCCGCCGCCTTCCCCGTCGTCAAGGACCTCGTCGTGGACCGGTCCGCGTTCGACCGGATCATCCAGGCGGGCGGCTACGTCAGCGTGCCCACCGGCGCCGCGCCCGAGGCCCACGCCACCCCGGTGCCCAAGGCCGACGCCGACTTCGCCTTCGAGCACGCCGAGTGCATCGGCTGCGGCGCCTGCGTCGCCGCCTGCCCCAACGGCGCGGCCATGCTGTTCACCTCCGCCAAGGTCAACCACCTGGCCGTGCTCCCGCAGGGCGCGCCCGAGCGGGAGACCCGCGTGCTGGACATGGTCGCCCAGATGGACGCCGAGGGCTTCGGCGGCTGCACCCTCGCCGGTGAGTGCGCCACCGCCTGCCCCAAGGGCATCCCGCTGGTCTCCATCACCGGCATGAACAAGGAATGGCTCCGCGCCACCCGCAGGGCGGGCAAGCGGTAGTCCTCCGCAGGACGTTCGCCAGGGGCGGACGGGCGGGGCCGGGAGGTGCTCCCCGGCCCCGTCTCGCTTCCCCGGCCCGGCCGCGCCCCCGCCGAGTGAGCCGTTCAGCAAGGCTGCACCCGCGCACCCCGCTCCGGTCACGCGGCGGTCAGCCTGCCTCGGAAGAACAGGGGTGGCGGACCGCACGCACGCGGTCCGCGCCCGCTCCGCCGAACCGGCCCGCGACCAGGAGTGCAGCCATGACCGGCGTACCCACGCTCGACCGCCCCGCGCGGTCCGCCGCCCCCGCCCGCTACACCGTCTCCCTCGCCCGCGACGAGGAGGACGTACGAGCCGCCCAGCGGCTGCGCCACGCCGTCTTCGCCGGGGAGCTGGGCGCCCTGCTGGACAGCCCCGAGCCGGGACTCGACATCGACCCGTTCGACGCGTACTGCGACCACCTCCTGGTCCGCGACACCTTCGACGGCACGGTGGTCGGCACCTACCGGCTGCTCCCGCCCGAGCGGGCCGCCCTCGCCGGACGGCTCTACGCGGAGAGCGAGTTCGACCTCTCCCGGCTCGACGCCCTCCGCCCCGGCATGGTCGAGGTCGGCCGCTCCTGCGTCCACCCCGACCACCGCGACGGCGCCGTCATCGGCCTCGTCTGGGCCGGGATCGCCCGCTACATGGTGGACCGGGGCCACGAGTGGCTCGCCGGATGCTGCTCCCTGCCCCTCGCCGACGGCGGCACCCTCGCCGGAGCCACCTGGGCCCGGGTGCGCGAACGGCACCTCGCGCCCGAGGAGTTCCGGGTCAGCCCGCTGCGGCCCTGGACACCCGAGGCCGCCGTGCCCGCCGGGAACAACGAACTGCCCGCCCTGCTGCGCGGCTACCTCCGGCTCGGCGCCCAGGTGTGCGGCGCACCCGCCCACGACCCGGACTTCGGCGTCGCCGACCTGTACGTCCTGCTGTCGATGCGCCGGGTCAACCAGCGCTACCTGCGCCACTTCCTCTCCCTCGTGCCCGCCTGATGAGCGCCTGGCTGCCGACCGCGCCCTGCACCCCGCTCGCCTGCGTGGCCCCGGCACCCCGCGCGGTGCCGCTGCCGCGCGCCGTCCTGCGGGTCGCGGCGGCCACCGCCCTGCTGCTGGCCGGGATCGCGCTGATCCCGCTCGGCCCCCGGCTCCCCGCCGACTGGGTCCGCCGCTGGTGCCGGGCCGTCGTCCGGGCCATCGGGGTCCGGGTCCGGATCACCGGTGACCTCCCGCCGGACGGCGGGGTGCTGCTGGTCGCCAACCACGTCTCCTGGCTGGACATTCCGCTGCTCGCCGCCGTACGGCCCGCCCGGATGCTCGCCAAGAGCGAGATCCGCGGCTGGCCGCTGGCCGGACCGGTCGTCGCGCGCGGCGGGGTCCTCTTCATCGAACGCGACCGGCTGCGCGCCCTGCCCGCCACCGTCGCCCGCGTCGCGGACGCGCTGCGCGCGGGCGCCGCCGTGGCCGCCTTCCCCGAGGGCAGCTCCTGGTGCGGCCGGGCGCAGGGCCGCTTCCATCGCGCCGTCTTCCAGGCCGCGCTGGACGCGGGCGTCCCCGTCCAGCCCGTACGGCTGGCCTACCGGCGCACCGGCGCCGGACCGAGCACGGCCCCCGCGTACGTCGGCGAGGACACCCTGCTCGCCTCGGTGTGGCGGGTCGCCCGCACCCCCGGACTGGTCGCCGAGGCCGAGATCCGCCCGCTGATCCCGCCCGGCGCCCACCCCGACCGGCGCACCCTCGCCCGCGCCGCCCGGCCCCCGTCCCCCGGGCCCGGCTGGACCCACGCGGCCCTGCTCAGCCCGCTGCCGCCCGGCAGGCCCGGTCCAGCGCCCGCGCCAGATACGGTGCCGTAGCGCTCCCCGCGGACCGGGCGACGTCCTCCGGCGGGCCCGCCGCCACCACCCGGCCGCCCGCCGCACCGCCGCCCGGACCCAGGTCGATCACCCAGTCCGCGCCCGCCACCACCGCCATGTCGTGCTCCACGACGACGACCGTGTGCCCGGCGTCCACCAGGCCGTGCAGCCGGGTGACCAGGAGCTCCACGTCCGCCGGGTGCAGACCCGTGGTGGGTTCGTCCAGGAGGTACAGCGTGGGGGAGCGGCGGCCCCGCTGGAGTTCGCTCGCGAGTTTGATGCGCTGTGCCTCGCCGCCGGACAGCTCGGTGGCGGGCTGGCCCAGCCGCAGGTAGCCGAGACCCACGTCGAGCAGCGCGCGCAGGCTGCGGGCGGCGGCCGGGACGTCCGCGAAGAACCCGGCGGCCTCCTCCACCGTCAGGTCCAGCACCTCCGCGACGTTCCGCCCCCGGTACGCCACCCGCAGCGTCTCCGGGTCGTAGCGGGCACCCGCGCAGTCCGGGCACGGGCTGTACGTCGTCGGCAGGAACAGCAGTTCCACGCTGACGAACCCCTCGCCCTGGCACGTCTCGCACCGCCCTCCCGCCACGTTGAACGAGAACCGGCCCACTCCGTAACCGAGTTCACGCGCCCCCTCGGTCGCCGCGAACACCTTGCGCACCACGTCGAACAGCCCCGTGTAGGTCGCCAGGTTGGAGCGCGGGGTGCGCCCGATGGGCCGCTGGTCCACCCGCACCAGCCGCTCCACGCCCGCCGTCCCCTCGGTCAACTCCCCGACCAGGGTGGACTTTCCGGACCCGGACACCCCGGTGACCGCCGTGAACGCGCCGAGCGGGATCTCGGCCGTCACCGCGCGCAGGTTGTGCCGGGTCACCGGCCCGACCGTCAACCACCCACGAGGGGTACGGAGTTCATGCCGGTCGGCGGGCTTCCGCGCCGCCTCGAAGAGATACCGCGCGGTGGCCGACTCCGCCACTGACGCCAGCCCGTCCGGCGGGCCGCTGTACAGCACCCGCCCGCCGTGCCCGCCCGCGCCGGGGCCCACGTCCACCAGCCAGTCGGCGCCCCGCACCACGGCCATGTCGTGCTCCACCACGAACAGGGAGTTCCCGGCCCGCTTCAGCCGCTCCAGCACCCCGAGCAGCGCCTCGGTGTCCGCCGGGTGCAGCCCGGCCGACGGCTCGTCCAGCACGTACACCACGCCGAACAGTCCGGACCGCAACTGGGCCGCCAGGCGCAGCCGTTGGAGTTCGCCCGCCGACAGGGTCGGTGCGGGCCGGTCCATGCTCAGATAGCCGAGGCCCAGTTCGACGACCGGCGCGATCCGCGCCCGCAGGTCCGCGAGCAGCACCCGTGCCGTCTCCGAACCGCCGTCCGGGAGCGCGGCCAGCTCGGCGAGCGGCAGCGCGGCCAGCTCCGCGACGGTCCGCCCGTCGTACGTCACGGCCAGCGACTCGGGCCGCAGCCGCCCGCCCCGGCACGACGGGCAGGGCGCGCTGGTCAGAAAGCGCTCCGCCTTCGCGCGCAGGGTGGCCGACCGGGTGTCGGAGAACGTCTTGCGCACATACCGGTCGGCGCTCATGTACGTCCCCTGGTAGGGGCGTTGGATGCGGTCCGCGTCCCGTACCGGATGCACGGTGACCACCGGCCGCTCGTCGGTGAACAGAATCCACTGCCGCTGCTCCGGCGGGAGTTCGCGCCAGGGCCGGTCCACGTCGTAGCCGAGCACGTCCAGGATGTCCCGGAGGTTCTTGCCCTGCCAGGCGCCCGGCCACGCGGCGATCGCGCCCTCGCGGACCGACAGCGAGGGGTCCGGGACCAGCGACTCCTCGGTGGTGCGGTGCACCAGGCCCAGGCCCTGGCACCCGGGGCAGGCACCCGCCGTGGTGTTCGGGGAGAACGCGTCGGAGTCCAGCCGCCCGGCCCCCGGCGGGTAGACGCCCGCGCGGGAGAACAGCATGCGCAGCGCGTTCGACAGGCTGGTGACCGTCCCCACCGAGGAGCGGGCGGTCGGCGCGGAACGCCGCTGCTGGAGCGAGACGGCCGGGGGCAGCCCCGTGATCTCCCCGACCTCCGGCGCGCCGACCTGATGGATCAGCCGCCGCGCGTACGGCGCCACCGACTCGAAGTAACGGCGCTGCGCCTCCGCGTACACCGTCCCGAACGCCAGCGACGACTTGCCCGAGCCGGACACCCCCGTGAACACCGCGAGCACATCACGCGGAACGTCCACGTCCACGTCCCGCAGATTGTGCTCACGGGCCCCGCGGACGCGGACGTACGGATCGTGCGGCTGGGACATGGCGGAACTCCGTGCGGGCCGGTGAGCGGGGGAAATACCCCGCAAGTATGGACGCCGGTCCGCACGGAGTCGGGAGCCGCTCGCCGTCCTACGAGTGCGGCGGGTTGTTGGGGTCCTGCGGCCTGGTGCCGAACTGGTCCCTCATCCTGTCCTGCGCGGTGTCCACCTGCGACGTGTACTTGTCGCCGGTGCGCTGGTCGATGTAGTCCCCGCCCTTGTCGATGCCCTTGTCGGCCATGTCCTCATGACCCTTGAGCATGCCCTTGATCTTGTCCATGAAGGACATGGCAGCCCTCCTCAGTCGGTTGAGGTGTGCCCTCCCAGGTTCACCGCTGCCGCCCGTATCCGCATCTCGGACGGAGCACGTCCGGAACCGCTCCCTCCGCTGCGTACGCGGGTGGATTGTGACAGTTTGGACGGACAGGGCGCCGAGTCGGACATGGACGCCTGCCCGCCTGCCCGGACGCCTGCCCGACCCCAGAACGGCACGCTCCAGAAAGGCGACGCTCCCATGACCTCACCCGGATTCGGTTTCGGACGCAGCCCGTTCGAGGAGTTCGACGAGCTGATGTCCCGGTTCTTCGGCGCGGGAGGCCAGACCGCCCCCGCCCGTCGCGCCCAGCGCGTGGACATCGGCAGCCTGCTCTCCGAACGCGCCCGCGACCTCGTGGCCGCCGCCCGCGACATCGCCGCCGAAGAGGGCGCCGACGACGTGGACGCCCGCCACCTGCTCGCCGCCGCCACCCGCGACGAGTCCACCCGCCGCATGCTCACCGACGCGGGCGCCGACCCCGACCGGATACGAGCAGCCCTCGGCGGCCACCCCACCGGCGAACGCACCGAACCCGGCACGCTCACCCCCTCCGCCAAGCGCGCCCTGCTCGACGCCTACCGGCTCTCCCGCGCCGAGGACAGCTCCTACATCGGCCCCGGCCATCTGCTGCGCGCCCTCTCCGCCAACCCGGAGTCCACCGCCGGACAGGCCCTGGAGGACAGCGGCTGGGAGCCCGGCCGACTGGCCGCCGACAGCGGCACCGGCGAACGGAAGAGGCCCAGCACCACCCCGACCGTGGACGAGTACGGCCGCGACCTCACCGAGGACGCCCGCGACGGCCGCCTCGACCCGGTGATCGGCCGGGACGACGAGGTCGAGCAGACCATCGAGGTGCTCTCCCGGCGCAGCAAGAACAACCCCGTGCTCATCGGTGACCCCGGCGTCGGCAAGACCGCCGTGGTCGAGGGCATCGCCCAGCGCATCGTCGCCGGTGACGTCCCGCAGACCCTGGCGGGCAAACGGCTGGTCTCCCTGGACCTAGCCGGGATGGTCGCCGGGACCAAGTACCGGGGCGAGTTCGAGGAGCGGCTGAAGAAGCTGCTGGCGGAGGTGCGCGAACACGCCGACGAACTCGTCCTGTTCCTGGACGAGTTGCACACGGTCGTCGGCGCCGGGGGCGGCGGCGAGGGCGCGCTGGACGCCGGGAACATGCTCAAGCCCGCCCTCGCGCGCGGCGAACTCCACCTCATCGGCGCGACCACCATCGACGAGTACCGCAGGCACATCGAGAAGGACACCGCCCTGGAACGCCGCTTCGCACCGATCCTCGTGGGCGAGCCCAGTGTGGACGACACCATCGAGATCCTGCGCGGCCTGCGCGACCGGTACGAGGCCCACCACCAGGTCCGCATCACCGACGAGGCCGTCGTCGCCGCCGCCGAACTCTCCGACCGCTACATCACCTCCCGCTTCCTGCCCGACAAGGCCATCGACCTGATGGACCAGGCCGCCGCCCGGGTCCGGCTGCGGGCCAGGGCCCCGCTTCCGGACACCCGCGACATCGAGGACCGGCTCGCCGCCCTGAACCGGGAGAAGGACCAGGCGGTCGCCGACGAGGAGTACGAGCGGGCCAGGGAACTCCGCGACCGGATCAGGGAGACCCGCGCCGAGATGGCCGGTACCGCCGAGAAGACCGACGAGCACGCCCCCGAGGTCACCGCCGAGGACATCGCCCAGGTCGTCTCCCGCACCACCGGCATCCCCGTCGCCCAGCTCACCGAGGAGGAACGCGACCGGCTGCTGAAACTGGAGGACCACCTGCACGAACGGGTCGTCGGCCAGGACCGGGCCATCACCGCCGTCGCCCGCGCCGTCCGCCGCGCCCGCGCCGGTATGAGCGACCCCGACCGGCCCGTCGGCAGCTTCCTCTTCCTCGGCCCCACCGGCGTCGGCAAGACCGAACTCGCCCGCGCGCTCGCCGCCGCCCTCTTCGGCGACGAGGACCGCATGATCCGCCTGGACATGAGCGAGTTCCAGGAACGGCACACCGTCTCCCGCCTCGTCGGGGCACCCCCCGGCTACGTCGGCCACGAGGAGGCGGGCCAGCTCACCGAGGCCGTCCGCCGCCAGCCGTACGCCGTACTCCTGCTGGACGAGGTGGAGAAGGCCCACCCGGACGTCTTCAACACGCTGCTCCAACTCCTGGACGACGGCCGCCTCACCGACTCCCAGGGCCGCACGGTGGACTTCAAGAACACCGTCGTCATCATGACGTCCAACATCGGCGCCGACCGCATCCTGGCCGCCGGTACCGAGGACCACGCCAGGATGCGCGACACGGTCATGCCGGTCCTCCAGCAGCACTTCCGGCCGGAGTTCCTGAACCGCATCGACGAGATCATCGTCTTCCGGGGCCTGGACCACACCCAGCTCCGGCAGATCGTGGACCTGATGCTGGAGGACACCCGGCGCCGCCTGCTCGCCCAGGACGTCTCCATGAACGTCACCGACGCGGCGGCCGAACTCATCGGAGAACTCGGCCACCAGCCCGAGTTCGGAGCCCGGCCGTTGCGCCGCACCATCCAGCGCGAGGTGGACGACCGCCTCGCCGACCTGCTGCTCTCCGGCGAACTCCAGCCGGGCGACCGGGCGGTCATCGACGCGGCGGACGGCACGGTCGTCGTCCACGTCGAGAAACTGACCCCGGTGGACGGCTGATCAGCCCGCTCACCGGCGGCCGTCCCGTGCGCGCAGCGCGGGACGGCCGCCGGGTACGACTCCGGCAGCCGCCGCACCGGGGGAGTGCCCCGGCGGGTGCGCGAGCGGTCGGGCAGCGGCCCGCAGGCCCTGGCCCCGGCCCCCACCCCACGGCGGGCACCCGCTCGCCCCCGGACGGACACCGGTGGCGTATGGCGGGCGTGGTCGTCCGGGGCGCCTCTAGAGTGGCCCGGTGACCGACCTCCGCCCCCTCGCCGTCTTCGATCTGGACAACACGCTCGCCGACACCGCGCACCGGCAGCGCTTCCTCACCAGGAAACCGCGGGACTGGAACGGTTTCTTCCGGGCCGCCGCCGAAGATCCGCCGCTCGCCGAGGGCGTCGCGCTGGCGGGTGAGCTGGCCGGGGAGTGCGAGATCGTCTACCTGTCCGGGCGGCCCGAGCGGTGCCGCCGGGACAGCCAGAAGTGGCTGGCCGCGCACGGACTGCCGGACGGGCGGCTGTACCTGCGCCGCGAGGCCGACCGCAGGCCCGCCCGGACCACCAAGCTGGAGGTCCTGCGGCGGCTGGCCCGCGACCGGGAGATCCGCGTCCTCGTGGACGACGACGACCTCGTGTGCGACGACGCCGAACGCGCCGGGTTCACCGTGCTGCGCGCCCGCTGGGCCGCCCGGTCGGCGGACCTGCGGGACGCCCAGGAGCGTACGGGGCGGACCTGAGCGGAGACCCGGTTCAGCTCTCGGCGCCCTCGTCGTCGATGCGGAAGCCGACCTTCAGACCCACCTGGTAGTGCTCGATCTGCCCGTTCTCGATCTGCCCGCGCACCTGCGTCACCTCGAACCAGTCCAGGTTGCGCAGGGTCTGCCCGGCGCGGGTGACACCGTTGCGGATGGCCTGGTCGATGCCCTCGTGCGAGGTGCCGACGATCTCGGTGACCCGGTAGGTGTGATTCGACATGCGGCTACTCCTCTTCGGCGGGGCTCGTGCGAGCCACGGTCTCTCACGTCCCTGGTGACCTTTTTGTCACTCCTTACACACGGTGCCGCATCCGGGTCCGGTCCGCGAGGTGTCGGCGCACGCGCGCCGACACCCCGGCGGCCGGGTCAGCGGACGGTGCTGAGGGACAGCGCGAAGCGGCCCTCGGAGTCCGTCCACCAGTGCGTCAACTCAAGCCCCGCGGAGGCGAGTTCGCTCGCCACGCCCTCGCGGCGGAACTTCGCCGAGATCTCGGTGCGCAACTCCTCGCCCGCCGCGAACTCCACGGCGAGATCGAGCGCGGGCACCTTCACGGTCTGCGCGGTGCGCGAGCGCAGCCGCATCTCGATCCACTCCCGCTCCGCGTCCCACACGGCCACGTGGTCGAAGGCGTCCGGATCGAAGTCGGCGCCCAACTCCCGGTCCACGACGGCCAGGACGTTCTTGTCGAACGCGGCCGTCACCCCGGCCGCGTCGTCGTACGCCCGGACCAGCGTCGCCTCGTCCTTCACCAGATCCGTGCCGAGCAGCAGCCCGTCACCGGGTGCGAGCAGCGCCCGTACCGACGCCAGGAACGCGGCGCGTTCGGCGGGCAGCAGGTTGCCGACGGTGCCGCCGAGGAACGCGACCAGGCGCGGGCCCGGCGTCTCCGGCAGCGCGAGCGGCGCGGTGAAGTCGGCGATCAGCGCGTGCACGTCGAGTCCGGGCCGCTCCGCGACCAGCGCCTGCCCGGCCTGCGTCAGCGCGCTCTCGCTGACGTCCACCGGGACGTACGCCTCCAGCGCGGTGAGCGCGTCGATCAGGTGCCGGGTCTTCTCCGAGGAGCCCGAGCCGAGCTCGACCAGCGTGCGCGCCCCGCTCGCCTCCGCGATCTCGCCGGAGCGCGTGAGCAGGATCTCCCGCTCGGCACGCGTCGGGTAGTACTCGGGCAACTCCGTGATCCGCTCGAAGAGTTCGCTGCCCCGCGCGTCGTAGAACCACTTGGGCGGCAGCGACTTGGGGGTCGCGGTGAGCCCGGTGCGGACATCGGCGCGCAGCGCGGCGCCGGTGGCGTCCTCGGGCAGGGTGCGGGTGATGCGCAGGGGACTCACGGGCAGGGCTCCTTCGGGGTTGCGGACGCCGGGTCCTCCAGGGGCGCGAGGCGCACTCCGGTGCGGGTGGCGGTCAGGACCGTGCGGTCGGGGACCTCCTGCCAGCGCGGATCGTCGTCGTACGGCTCGGAGGCGACGACCGTGCCGGTGCCGGTGCGGTAGAAGAGGCTGTCCCCCCAGGCGGACGCGGTGATCGTGGCGCCGTCGGTGAGCAGCAGGTTCAGCCGGGACGCGGGCGCCGCCTCCGCGACCTGCCGTACCGTCTCCCCGAGCGCGCGGGCGGCGTCCTGCCCGGCGCGCAGCCGGTGCAGCAGCAGCGCCCACACGAACGCGGAGTCACAGCCCGCCTGGAGGGAGAGCAGATCCGCCGGGGGGAGCGTCGGCACCAGCGGCGCCATCGTGTGCGGCCAGCCGGGCACCGCGCCGTTGTGGCTGAACAGCCAGCCCCCGGCGGCGAACGGCGCCGACGCGGCCTCCGCGTCCGCCCCCGCCAGGGTCGCGTCCCGTACGGCCGCCAGCACCGCGCCCGAGCGCACCACGCGCGCCAGGTCCGCGAACGACAGGTCCGCCCAGACCGGCCCGGCCCGCCGGTAACGGGCGGGCAGCGGGTCGTCCGGCGCGTACCAGCCGACCCCGAACCCGTCCGCGTTGACCGTGCCGTACCGCTGCCGCCGGGGCGCCCAGGACTGCCGGTACAGACTGTGTTCCGGCTCCACCAGCACGCGCCCGAGCGGCAGTTCGGGCCCCACATAGGCCAGGTGACGGCACATCAGACGTTCTCCGAGCGTGCCGTGCGGAACCCGGAGAAGATCTGCCGCCGCACCGGATGGTCCCAGTTGCGGAACGTGCCCCGGCAGGCCACCGCGTCCACCGCGAACGCCCCGCCCCGCAGCACCTTGTACCGCGGCCCGTAGAAGACCTCGGAGTACTCCTTGTACGGGAACGCCCCGAAGCCGGGGTACGGCAGGAAGTCGCTCGCCGTCCACTCCCACACGTCACCGATCAACTGCCGTACGCCCAGCGGGGATTCGCCCGCCGGATAGCTGCCCGCGGGGGCGGGTCGCAGATGGCGCTGGCCCAGGTTGGCGTGCTCGGGGCCCGGATCGGCGTCGCCCCACGGGTAGCGCCGGGAGCGGCCGGTGGCCGGGTCGTGCCGGGCCGCCTTCTCCCACTCCGCCTCGGTGGGCAGCCGCCGCCCGGCCCAGCGGGCGTACGCGTCCGCCTCGTACCAGCTCACGTGCAGCACCGGCTCGTCCGCCGGTACGACCTCGGTCGCGCCGAACCGGCGGCGCAGCCACTGCCCGCCCTCGCGCCACCAGAACTGCGGGGCGAACAGGCCGTGTTGACGCACATGCGCCCACCCGTCCGGCGTCCACCAGCGCTCGGTGTCGTAGCCGCCGTCCGCGATGAACTCCTGGTAGGCGCCGTTCGTCACCGGCACCGTGTCGAGCCAGAACGGTGCCACCTCCACCGGATGCGCGGGGCGTTCGTTGTCCAGCGCCCAGGGCTCGGTGGACGTGCCCATCGTGAACGGGCCGCCGGGGACGAGGACTTCGCCCGGACCGGTGTACGGCGCGACCGGCTCGGGGTCCGGCGCGGTCAGCGCCTGCGGCCCCTCACGGAGCTGATGGGTGATCAACATGGTCTCGTCGTGCTGCTGTTCGTGCTGCGCGATCATCCCGAAGGCGAAACCGGCCTCGGTGAGCCGGGTGCCCCGGAACTCCGCGGCGCCGATCAGGTCGAGCGCCCGGCCGCGCACCTCGGCCGCGTAGGCGCGGGCCTCGGCGGGCGGCAGCAGCGGCAGCTTGGGGCGCTCGGCACGCGGGTGCTCGAAGGCGTCGTACAGCCCGTCGATCTCGGGGCGCATCGCGTCCCGTCCGCCGACCGTGCGCAGCAGCCACAGCTCCTCCTGGTTGCCGATGTGCGCCAGGTCCCAGACCAGCGGCGACATCAGCGGAGAGTGCTGTGCGGTGAGGTCCGGGTCCTCGACGCAGGACGTGAGCAGCGTGGTGCGCTCGCGGGCGGTGGTCAGTGTGGCGAGCACCCGCGCGCGCAGCGCCTCGGTGTCCGGCTCGGCGTGCGGGGTCTCGGCGTGCGGGTGCCGGGTGCCCGGCGCCACGGGCGTGGCGCCGGTCTCGGGGGCGGTCATGAGTGGATGTCCTTCCTCCCGTGGACCACGGGTGCGCCGGTGAGCGGCTCGGGCCGGACCGGGGAGAGGTCCGTGCCGTCCGTGGTGTCCGCGGTGCGTGCCCGGTCGGTTGCGTACGCGCCGTATCCGCCGCCCGCGCCGTCCCTGCGGCCCGTGTCGGAGGGCGGGTCGAGGAGGTCGTCGGCCGGGCAGCGGCCCCGCGCCGGGTAGCGGTCCCGGAACTCCGCGACCGTGCCGGTCAGCGCGGGTGTGGCGCCGAGCCGGGGCAACGCCTCCAGCGCGGCGGCGAAGCAGGCCTCGGCCGCCTCGCGCAGCTCCGGATCGGCGAGGCCGTGCCGGGCCGCGTGGCTCCACAGCGGGTTGTGCGGGGCCGGTGCCCCGCCGGAACGTTCCGCCAGTGGCTTCACGGCCCGGTGCGCGGCCTCCGCCGCCTCCGGGTCGTCGAACAGCGCGGCGGCCACCGCCAGCGGCACCATCCAGCCGTCGTCGCCGGGCTGCGCGTCGATCATGCGCAGTTCCAGGTGGCCGCGCGGCCGGACCGGCGGGAACAGCGTGGTCAGGTGGTAGTCGAGATCCGCGCGGGTGGGCGGGCGCGGACCGCCCGAGCGGGTCCACTCGCGGAAGGTCAGCCCCTCCGGCACGTCCCAGGGACCGGCGTCGGCGCGCACGCACATCACCGGCGCGTCCAGCACGTGCCGGGCCCACGCGGTGCGCGGATCGCCGTCCACCGGGGGAGCGCCCGCCCGGCCGGCCCCGATCTCCGCCCACAGCAACTGCCGGGTGGACAGCCAGCCGGTGGGTCGCCGGGCGACCAGGGGAGAGTTGGCGAACGCGGCCACCAGGACCGGTCCGAGCAGATGGGAGAGGCGCCAGCGCTCCCGGTACCCGAGGGGGCCGGGCTCCTCGTGCCCCGCGTCCACGCAGACCTGCACCGAGGCCGAGCTGCACATCATGTGCCGCCCCGCCGGACCGGTGCGGCCCAGGCAGGTCTCCATCGCGTCGTAACGGGGTTCCCGCAGATAGCGGCGGGGGGTGTGCCACGGATCGTGGCCCATGCCGACCAGGGCGAGCCCCTGTCCGGCGAGCACCGTACGGACGGCGGCCAGATCGGCCGCGACGGTGTCCACGCACTTCATGAGGGAGGCGGCGGGCGGCGAACTCAGTTCGAGCTGGCCGCCGGGCTCGATGGTCAGCGGCGAGCGCAGGGGGACGGTCCGCAGGGCCGCGTACGCGGCCTCCAGGCGGTCCGGCGTCACCGGCACCCGCGGCGTCCGCAGGTCGTGGACGAGCCATTCCACTTCGACCCCGAGGGTGCGGGGCGGTCCGGTCTTGAAACAGATCCCGTGGACCAGGGCTTCCACTTCGGCTTCGGTGACGACGGTCCGGTGGTCCGTACAGTCGCCGCCGCAGACGTGCGTCGATTGAGACATGTCGGGAAATCCTCCTGAGATTCCACCATGCCACCGGTCCGGTATCGCGGGTGCGCCGGACCGGCACTCGTTCCACCCAAGACCCTTCCCTCGAATCTCACAAGGGTGCCCATCGGGCCGCCCCGAGATCCGCGATCTCCGTTCTTCCGCGCTTCTCCGGGACGCCGGACGCCCCGGGGAAACTCCGTTGCACCGCGCGACCAGCATCGCCCAGGATGCGGGCACGGGCACGACGGGGAAACCGGCCGGGACCGCGCGCACGGCGCCCACGGGGGTGGCGCCGTGAGCGCCCGGCCGGTTTCCCCGTCGTGGGATCGCCACCGGGACGGAACGGATCGCGGCGGCCGGAAGCCACCGCCCGCCGGGCGGCGACCCGGACAGCGGGCCGGACGTCCGGATCACCCAGGCCGTCGCGGCGGCACGCGCCGGGGCGCGGGTGTACGGCCCTGCGGCCATTCGGGTGACGACGGCCGGACGGAGCGGTCCCGCACCGGCCGCGCCCGCCACCGTCTTCGAGGTCACCGGCGAGAGCGGCCGGGAAGCCCCCACCGCCTCGCGGACCGCCGGGTCGCCGTCCTGAACTTCGCCCTCCGCCGGGAGCCCCGGCGGCGGCGTCCCAACGGCGCGTAGGCGGCTCAGGAAGAGGCCCTGTGCCGCGCCTCCGCGCTGTACGGCCGCCTTGCCGGACGAGCTCTACCGCGCGGGCTTCCTCACCGCCGCCCCCCGACGCGGGTGGCGTACGGGGTACGGCCCGGTGCCGGTCAGGTCCAGCCGTAGCGCTCGTACAGGCGTCGGCGGACGAGGTCGAAGCGGCCCCGGTCGAGGGCGCAGGCCTCGCGGCGCATGCCGTCCTCGTGGAGGCGCAGTACGCGGTCGATGTTCAGCCAGGAGTCCCGGCCGCTGGCGTCCCAGGGCCCGCTGCCCAGGGCGACCCACTCGCGGTCGTCGTCGTGCCGCTTGCTGGAGAGCTGCACGGCGAGCAGCGTCCCGGCCGCCTCGCGGGCGACCACCAGTACCGGGCGGTCCTTGCCCCGGCCGTCGTTCTCCTCGTACGGCACCCAGGTCCAGACGATCTCGCCGGGGTCGGGGTCACCGTCGTGCGCGGGGGCGTACTCGGTGCGCACCGTGCCGACCTCACGGGGGTCGGCCTCGGTGGTGGCGTGCGGGCCGGAGCGGCCGGGTGTCTCGTCGCTGAATGTGCTCACGCACGCACCTTATGACCTGGAGCAACGGGGTTGCGGGGCGGGGTTGTTGAGGGGCGACGGGGCGGGCGGCTCCGAGGTGGGCGGTGGGTGGCGGGGCGTGCCCCGAGGCGGACGGTGGGCGGCGGGCAGTGGGCGTGCCCCGAAGCGGGCGCGGGCGTGCCCTGAGACGGGCTGCGAGCCGCGAGATGTGGGCAGCGGGCGGCCGGAGCGCCCCGTGTGGGGCAACTCCGTCCGTCTTTCCGCTGTTTGCCGAGTTGTTTTCCGAGTTGTTCGCGTGCCGGGCGTGTGCCGGGACGGCCGGGTCAGCCCTCGGACTCCACCGGAACCCGCTGGGCGGGCGGTTGCGGAACTCCGTTGACAGTGCCGGTAGTTGCTGCCCTGCCCCCTTCCTTGTGGCTCCCCGGGTCGGCGGCGGAGAGGAGTTGACGGGCGAGGCCGAGTCCGGCGCCGCCCATCGTGAGCGCCTTGGCGAACAGTTCGGACATGCCGTCGGCGCCGTTGAGCAGCACCATGTTGTCCACGTTGCCGAACGCGGAGGCGCCCGCCTTGACGATCTCCGGCCAGTTCTCGGCGAGTTGCTGGGCGACGACGGCCTCCTGGTTCTCGGCCAGTGCCGCCGCCCGCGCCTTGATGGCCTCCGCCTCGGCGAGACCCTGGGCACGTGTCGCCGCCGCCTCCGCGAGTCCGCGTGCCTCCGCGGACGCGGCCTCCGCCTCACCCGTGGCACGGGTGGCGGCGGCCGTCGCCTCACCGCGGGACTTGGTGGCCTCCGCCTCGGCGCCCGCGGCGGCCTTCACGCGGGTCGCCTCGGCGGCTGCCGCGAGTTCGGTCTCACGGGCCTTGGCCTGCGCCGCCGAGATCCGCGCGTCGCGCTCGGCCTCGGCCAGGGTGCGCTTCTCGTACGCCTGGGCGTCGGCCGGTTTGCGCACGTCCGCCTGGAGCTGCTGCTCGCGGCGGTGGGCCTCCAGTTCCGCGACCCGTGTCTCCTGGACGACGACCTCCTGCCGGGCGGCGGCGTCCGCGAGGGGCCCGGCCTGGTGGGCCTTGGCCGCCGCCTTGTCCCGCTCGGCCTGGTAACCGGCCTGGAGGATCTCGCTGTCGCGGGTGGCCTCGGCCATCCGCGCGAACGACTGCTGCTCCGCCTCGGTGGCCAGCCGGTTGGCCTCCGCCTGCGCGATACGCGCGTCCCGCTGGACCGCTGCCGCGTGCGGCATGGCCAGGTTCTTGATGTACCCCGTCGGGTCCTCGATCTCGTGGATCTGCAGGGAGTCCACGATCAGGCCGAGCTTCTCCATCTCCGTACCGCAGGCGGCCCGGGTCTGACCGGTCAGCTTCTCCCGGTCGCGGATCATGTCCTCGACCGTCAATCCGCCCACGATGGAACGGAGATGACCGGCGAAGACGTTGTGCACCCGCTCGGACATCAGCCTCTGCTGGTCCAGGAAGCGGCGGCCCGCGTTGGCGATCGACACGAAGTCGTCGCCGACCTTGAAGATGACCACGCCGCGCACCCTCAGCGGAATGCCCTGGTGGGTGACGCAGTCCACGTGCAGTTCGGTCTCGTTGAGGTCCAGTGACAGCTTGCGCACCGCCTGGACACCGGGCAGCACGAGCGTGCCGCGACCGGTGACGATGCGGAAACCCATGCCCTCCTCCAAGCCCTCGGTACGGTGCTTGGAGCCGGAGATGATGAGTGCCTCGTTGGGCTCGGCGACCCGCCACATCATCTTGAACAGACCGATCAGAGCAAGAACGGCGACGACCGCCGCCCCCGCCACGACGCCGATGACCATCGGCATTCGCCCCCTTTGCATGGTGCCCGTTCGGCACCGAACGAAGGGAGTGTGCGCCTGTTCCCCCTCGCCGAGAAGGGGTTGGCGGTTCCTTGTAGCAATCTTGACGCACAAGCCCCTCACCTGGGGCGGAGCACGCTCAACTGTCGTACACGGCCGTGACGTAGACCGTCCTCGGCGCCAGATACTCCACCACCATCACCACCGTCCCCCGCTCGATCCGCACCCCGCTCTCCGCCGCATACGCCAGAAAGTGCTCCGCCCCACCCCGAACCCGAACCATCACCTCCCCCACCAACCCCGGCCCCACCACCCCGGAAACCCGCCCCATCAGCCCAACCATCCCGGCATCGCCCATGCGGGTAGGGTACGGCCGCGGGGCGCGCTGCGAGCGGGACACGACGTTCTCACGGGCCGCGCACGGTAGGTCCCTCATGCACCTTATGCCCGACTCTCCGCAAGTGGCCCCCAGGGCGGCTCAGCCCAAGGAAACCCCCAGCTCAACGAGACTGCTCCCCGCACACGCGGGGGTGACCCCGGGGAGCTGGACGCGGCGGTGATCGGCCGCCTCTGCTCCCCGCACACGCGGGGGTGACCCCGCCTCTCGGACATCGGTGCCAGGATCACCACGCTGCTCCCCGCACACGCGGGGGTGACCCCAAGGGCTCGGTCTCGAAGGCGGTCAAGTCGCTCTGCTCCCCGCACACGCGGGGGTGACCCCCGGGGGCGCTCGGCCGTGGGAACCAGCGTCGCCTGCTCCCCGCACACGCGGGGGTGACCCCAGCCTCGCCCACGTCTCGGGGCCAGCGGCGCCCTGCTCCCCGCACACGCGGGGGTGACCCCCATTCGGCGCCTCCGCAGGTCTACGTCAGAACCTGCTCCCCGCACACGCGGGGGTGACCCTGATGCTGGCCGATGTGGGGTGCGAGACAATGACTGCTCCCCGCACACGCGGGGGTGACCCCGAATTCGCGGGCGGCTTCGGCTTGGTCGGTGTCTGCTCCCCGCACACGCGGGGGTGACCCCCCTGTCTGGAGCTTTCCGCCCACGGTGACGAGCTGCTCCCCGCACACGCGGGGGTGACCCCCTACGCCGCATTGGCGGCGTGACCGCTCACCTCTGCTCCCCGCACACGCGGGGGTGACCCCCGTGCGGAGCGGTCCCCGTTGGAGCCGTACCCGCTGCTCCCCGCACACGCGGGGGTGACCCCGACCGCTTCTTCGGTCAGGGGCCGTTCGGGCACTGCTCCCCGCACACGCGGGGGTGACCCCCCCAGCGCGGCGAGACCGGTGGCGACCGGCACCTGCTCCCCGCACACGCGGGGGTGACCCTTCGTGCCTTTGAGCACGGCATGAACATCCAGGCTGCTCCCCGCACACGCGGGGGTGACCCCGACCCGGCCTGTCACGGGAGTTGACGTGAGATCTGCTCCCCGCACACGCGGGGGTGACCCCCGGGAGCGGGGGTCCGGCCGAACCGGCGGCACCTGCTCCCCGCACACGCGGGGGTGACCCGAAGGAAGAGGCTGGCGCACCTCCGGGTCCTGCCTGCTCCCCGCACACGCGGGGGTGACCCCCGGCGCTGGCCGCCGGGAAGCAGGTCGCCGCGCTGCTCCCCGCACACGCGGGGGTGACCCCATGCCCTCGGGCATGCCCAACGTGGCGCGGGTCTGCTCCCCGCACACGCGGGGGTGACCCCGCGGTCGGCCAGATCCTGAAAACGCGCCTCGCCTGCTCCCCGCACACGCGGGGGTGACCCCCGGTTCGTCAGGGCCCGGTTCGATGGTGTCCTCTGCTCCCCGCACACGCGGGGGTGACCCCCGCGTCAGCGAGTTCTTCCGCAAGATCTCGATCTGCTCCCCGCACACGCGGGGGTGACCCCAAGCTCGCCACCAGCTTCGGCCGGGACATGGCCTGCTCCCCGCACACGCGGGGGTGACCCCTCGTCAGGAGCGCGCGGGCCGTGCCTCTTTCCCTGCTCCCCGCACACGCGGGGGTGACCCCAACAAGTACGTCACCCAGCTCGGGCAGCAACTCTGCTCCCCGCACACGCGGGGGTGACCCCAGCGCGTCGCTGGCCAAGGGCGTCTGATGCGGCTGCTCCCCGCACATGCGGGGGTGACCCCGTCATCGTGGGCACGACCGGGTACGGCGACGGCTGCTCCCCGCACACGCGGGGGTGACCCCAGCAGGGTCACGTTGGCGGTGCCGTGTTCGGCCTGCTCCCCGCACACGCGGGGGTGACCCCAGCATGAAGGCGCCGATCACCCGCCACGTCCACTGCTCCCCGCACACGCGGGGGTGACCCCATCATCGCTTTCAACATGGCCGACTCCATCGCCTGCTCCCCGCATACGCGGGGGTGACCCCGACACCCAGCGCGCCGGCCTCGACGGGATGATCTGCTCTTCGTACACGCGTAGGTGACCCCAACGGCTCCCCTGCGTTCTATTACGACGACTGCTCCTCACGCGCGCAGGAGTACCCCCGATCTCACCGTCGGCTGCCCCGCATCCAGGCTGCTCCCCCCAGCGGGCGTCGTTCAGGAAGCACCCCTTGGTCGCCCTGAGTCCTCGGACGGAGCCTGTTCCAGGAGGTGGTGGAGCCAGGCCTGGCGGGTGGTGTGGGCCTGGTGGGTTAGGTGGGCGGTGGGGGAGAGGGTTTCGAAGCCGTGGTAGGCGCCGGGCCAGATGTGGAGTTCGGTGGGGGTGGCGGAGTGGTAGAGGCGGGTGGCGTAGGTGAGGATCTCGTCGCGGAAGGTCTCGGCGGAGCCGGCGTCCAGGTAGGTCGGGGGGAGGGCGGTGAGGTCGGTGGCGCGGGCCGGGGCGGCGTAGGGGGAGACGCCGGGGGTGCCGCGGAGGGGGCCGAGGAGGGCGGTCCAGCCGGTTTCGTTGGCGGTGCGGTCCCAGACGCCTAGGCCCGCCATCTGGTGGGCGGACACCGTGTCGTTGCGGTCGTCCAGCATCGGGCTCATCAGCAACTGGCCGATCACCGAAGGGCCTTGACGGTCACGGAGCAGGAGGGACAGGGCCGCGCACAGGCCGCCACCCGCGCTGGCCCCCACCAGGACGATCCGGTCCGGGTCGCCGCCGATCTCCGCCGCGTGGGCCGCCGTCCACAGCAGACCGGCGTACGCGTCCTCCACCGGCGCCGGATGCGGATGTTCCGGTGCGAGCCGGTACTCCACCGAGACGACCACCGCACCCAGTTCCCGCGCCCAGCTCAGCGGCGCGTCCACCCCGGCCCGGTTGTTGCCGAGGACCATCCCGCCGCCGTGCACGTGGTAGAGCACCGGGAGCGCGGTGGACCGGTGCTCCAGGCCTGTCGGGCGGCAGATCAGGAGGGAGACGGGTGGCGCGCCCTCGGGACCGGGCACCGTACGGTCTTCCGCCGTGAAGGCGCCGTCCACCGTCACGTCGAACAGGTTCAGGAGTTCCATACCGGGGCCGCGGCGCGCGACCTGGATGTCCTCCGGGGTCATGCCCGGCGGCATCGCGTCCTTCAGCGGTGCCAGCGCCTCGGCCAGCTCGGGGTCGAAGGGGGGCGGCGGCGGAACGGCACCGGGCGGGGACGACGGCTGCTCGCTCATCTGTGCTCCTCCTCCGGCCGCCGCGCCCTCGGGCGGCCCACGGCCCGGTCGGGTTGTCGTACGGTCACCGCACCCGCGTACCCCGAGAACGCCGGACCGCTCGGCCCGCTCCGCATGTCCCTTGACTTGGAGCGCGCTCCAGGATCTAGCGTCGGTTCCGTCGATGACGGTCCGGACGGGACGGAGACGGGCATGCGGGTGGGCGTACACATCAACCGGTTCGGCGACCCGGGAGGCGGTCCCGAGCTGGGACCGGAACTCGCGGCGGCCGGACGTGCGGCCGAGGCGGCCGGGGTGAGTTGGCTGTCGGTGATGGACCACTACTTCCAGATGGAGTTCAACGGCGGCGCCGAGGATCCGATGCTGGAGGCGTACACGACCCTCGGCTACCTCGCCGCCCACACCTCCACGGTGCGGCTCGGCGTCCTGGTCACCGGCGTGACGTACCGCCACCCCGGCCTCCTCGCCAAGATCGCCACCACGCTCGACGTACTCTCCGGCGGCCGGGCCACCCTCGGTATCGGCGCCGCCTGGTACGACCGCGAGCACCTGGGCCTCGGTGTCCCCTTCCCGCCGCTGAAGGAGCGTTTCGAGCGGCTGGAGGAGACCCTGCGCATCTGCCTGCAGATGTGGGACCAGAACACAGACGGCCCCTTCGAGGGCGAGCACTACCGGCTGGCCGAGACCATCTGCCACCCGGCTCCGCTCAGCAGCCCGCACCCCGAGATCATGATCGGCGGCAGCGGTGAGAAGAAGACACTGCGGCTGGTCGCGCAGTACGCAGACGCCTGCAACCTCATCGTCGCCTCGCCGGAGGAGCTGAGCCACAAGCTCGACGTGCTGCGCGGTCACTGCGAGACAGTCGGCCGGGACCCCGAGACCATCCGCCGCACCATCATCTACACCGGCGAGCACGTCAACAGCGGCGACCTCGACGGATTCCTGCGCGACATGGACGGTTACACCAAGTTCGGCATCGACACCGTCATTCTCAGCCCGCGCGTGGACGAGACCTCGGAGTGGATCGAGCGCTTCGCCGCCCCGGCGGTCGAGCGGCTGGCCGCGCTGGACTGACTCCGGAGGAGCGGGCGGTACGTACGCGAAGAGGGGCCGGAGTCGTACTCCGGCCCCTCTTTCGGGGTGTGCGGCGGGTGCCGTCGCGGCGACGGCACCGGTGCGCCACGCGTCGCGGGATCAGACCGCGGAGACCTGGCCCACGACACCGTGCAGACGGCCGACGACATCGGTCAGCTGCTCGACGACCTCGGCGTCGTCCGACGGGTGGGTCTCGGCGAAGCGGGTCAGGGAACCGGGGATCGAGAGCTTGATCTCCTCGACGACCTTGCCACCGGCCAGGCCGACCGACTTACGGGCCTCGTCCTGCGCCCACACGCCGCCGTACTGGCCGAACGCGGTGCCGACGACGGCGACGGGCTTACCGGCGAAGGTGCTGGCGCCGTAGGGGCGGGACAGCCAGTCGATGGCGTTCTTCAGGACGCCGGGGATCGAGCCGTTGTACTCGGGGGAGAACAGCAGGAACGCGTCGGCGGCGTTGGCGGCGGCCCGGAGCTTGGCGGCCGGGGCCGGTACGTTCCCCTCGACGTCGATGTCCTCGTTGTAGAACGGGATGTCGGCCAGGCCCTCGAAGATCTCGATCTCGGCACCCTCGGGGGCGAGCTTCACGGCCGCCTCGGCGAGCTGGCGGTTGGTCGAACCGGCGCGGAGGCTGCCGACGAGGGCGACGATGCGAACAGTCATGGTGATCTCCAAGAGAAGCGGAAACGAGGCAGGGAACATCGCTGGAAACGATCCGGACCGGGGTCCGTTTAAGTTTCTACCAGGCTAAGCGGACCACGGTCCAGTTTTCTTCCCGATGCTTTACGCTGAGTTCATGCCGAGCGCCCTCCCGCCCTTCCCGCAGCCCCCGGAGTCCTTCGAGCCGCCCGAGTTGCTGACGGTCGAAACCGCTCCGGACGAGCCGAACCTCCGTGCCGACGCCGCCCGCAACCGCGCGCGACTGCTGGAGGCCGCCACCAGGCTGATCGCCGAGCACGGGGTCGCCGGTGTGACGATGGAGGCGGTCGCCGCCGCGGCCAAGGTCGGCAAGGGCACGGTGTTCCGCCGCTTCGGAGACCGCACCGGACTGCTCACGGCACTGCTCGACCACGGGTCCCGGCAGCTCCAGGCCGACTTCATGGGCGGACCGCCCCCACTCGGCCCCGGCGCCCCGCCCCTGGACCGGCTCCGCGCCTTCGGCGTGGCCGTCCTCTACCGCTCCGCCGAGCAGCTCGACCTGCAACTCGCCGCCCAGCCCGACGCGTCCCGCCGCTTCGCCCACCCCTCGGTCCGGGCGCTGCGCACCCACCTCACGATGCTGCTCCGCCAGACGACTCCGGACGCCGACACCGACCTCCTCGCCCACACCCTCCTCGGCTACCTCGACCCCGCCCTCATCCACCACCTCACCCGGCAGTGCGGCATGCCGATGGAACGGCTGGAACAGGGGTGGCTGGACCTCGTGGAGCGGATGACCGGGCGCCTCTGAGCTGGTGGCGGCGGCCGGTCGGGGCAGGAAACCCCGCTCAGTCCTCGTGTCCCGTGAACATGTCCAGCAGCCCCTGCGGAGCGTCCGCACGGAACATCAGCTCCCCGTTGCGCGCCGACTCACCGGCCGACGTCCCGCTGCGCGGGAACAGCTTCTCCTCGTAGGCCGCGAGAGCCGTCTCCGTGTCTCCGGGGTGCGCCACGACCGCGAGGGCCAGCTCGGCGCCGTCCAGCAGCGCCAGATTCGCGCCCTCGCCCGCGAACGGCGACATCAGATGCGCCGCGTCCCCCAGCAGCGTCACACCGGGGACCCGGTCCCAGCGGTGCCCGACCGGCAGTGCGTGGATACGGCGCGGAATCAGCGTGCCGTCGGCGTCCGCGATCAGGGTCCGCAGCCGGTCGTCCCAGCCCCCGAACTCCTTCAGCACAGCCGACCTGGCCGCCTCGGAGTCGCTGAAGTCGATCCCGTCCAGCCAGTCCTCCGGCGCCACGACGGCGGCGTAGACGTGCAGGGAACCGTCGGGCTCGCGGTGGGCGAGGAAACCGCGGCCGGGACCGAGGGCGAACAGCATGCCCCCGCCGACCACGGACGCGGGCACCGGGTGCCGCGTGTCCGCGTCCGGGAAGTCCGCCTCCACGAACGACACGCCGGTGTACGCGGGCCGCGCGTCGGAGAGCAGCGCCCTGACCCGCGACCAGGCGCCGTCCGCACCCACCAGCAGATCGGTGGTGAACGCGCCGCCGTCCGCGAGCGTGACCTTGTGCCGCCCGTCGCCCAACGCGCGGAAACCTGTCGCCCGGGCACCCCAGCGGACCGTGCCGTCGGGCAGTGAGCCGAGCAGCAGACCACGCAGTACGCCCCGGTCGATCTCCGGGCGCTCCCCGCTGCCGTCGTCCGGCTCGTCCAGCCGGACCACGCCGTCCCGGCCCATGACACGGACGGCCTGTCCGCCCGTGTGTACCCGGTTCAGGAACTCCGCGTGCAGCCCGGCCGCACGCAGAGCCACCTGACCGGAGTCCTCGTGGATGTCGAGCATGCCACCCTGGACACGGGCCCTCGGCGAGGCGTCGAGGTCGAAGACGGCCGTCTCGATGCCGTGCACCTGGAGGACGCGGGCCAGCGTCAGCCCGCCGAGTCCGGCACCGATCACGGCGACGGGGTGGTGGGGGAGCGAGGCGTCGGTGGTCATGGGGGCCTCCTGGTCGGATCGGTGAAGGGAGAGGGGGAGGAGGAGGGGGGAGATGGGGAAGGGTGCAGGGTGCGTCCCGTCGTCAACTCGGCACGGCCGTCCGCTCTATCCCGGTGATCAGTGCCTGGAAGGCCCAGGACAGCCGCTCCTCGGGCTGCCCGGACAGCAGGGTCTCGCCGACCGCCGCGATGTGCGGGTGGGTTCCGGCGGCCGATGTCTCGCGCAGGGCGCGGATCACCGCGTGCCACTCCTCCGGCCGCTCGTCCCCGGCGTGCTCGGCGGCGGTGGCCGTGGCGTGCTGGAGCAGTACGTCCACACCCCAGGCCGCCCGGTCGCGTGCGACCTCGCCCTCGTCGAGCAGGGCGAGGAGCGTCTCGATCAGGTTCAGGTAGTGCGGGCCGCGCGGTCTCACGGTCAGTGCGGAACGGGCCAGGTCCGGGTGGTCGAACAGCATCCGCGTATAGGCGAACAGCTGCTGCTCCAGCCGCTCCCGCCAGTCCCCTTCGGTGGACACCGGGCCGAGTGTGCCGAGGAGTTCGTCCAGGACGGCCGCGTGCAACTCGTCCGTGTTGCGCACGTAGACGTACAACGAGGCGGGGCCCGTGTCCAGCTCCTGGGCCAGGCGGCGCATGGTCACCTTGCCCAGCCCCTCGGTGTGCAGGACCGTCAGCGCGGTGGCGACGATCCCCTCAAGGCTGAGGGCGGGCTTCGCGGGACGCTCACGGCGTGAGCGCGGGGCTGCGTTCATGCTCCCCACTGTAACGAACATGTTCGCTACGAACAAGGTCGTCACGAACATGTTCGTAAAGTTCATGCTCGGAAAGTCCACGTTCGTGAGGAACGCGTTCGTAGCGAACTGAACGACCGTCACCCGCCCGCAACAGCCGATCGCCGCTCTGCCAGGATGCGGACCGTGATGGTGGAGATCCCGAACCCGTCCCCGTCCCAACTCCCGTCCGCCGGGCCCCGCCCGCCCGGAGGACCACCGCCCGCGCCCCCCGCCGCCACCCCGCCCCCGACCCCCGCCGCTCCTACCAGCGCCGACGTGGCCCGCCTCGCCGGTGTCTCGCGCGCGACCGTCTCGTACGTCCTCAACGACGCCACCTCGGTCCGCATCAGCGACAGCACCCGCCGCCGGGTCCGGGAGGCCGCGCGGGAACTCGGCTACGTTCCGCACGCGGGCGCCCGCAGCCTGCGCGCCGGACACAGCCGTCTCGTGCTGATGCCCGCCCCGCCGGTCCCGATGGGCCCGCTGTACCACCGCTTCCTCGGTGAATTGCAGACCGCACTCGGACGGCTCGAATACACCGTCGTGCAGCACGCCGCGACCGGAGCCGGAGTGGACGAAGCGGCGCGCGCCTGGGCGGAGTTACGCCCGGTCGCCGTCCTCGTGCCCGGCACCGGACTGAGCCCGCGCGGGGTCGCCGTGCTGCGCCGGGCCGGTGCCCGCGCGGTGCTGACCCTCGGCCCGGACCGCGTCGAGGGCGCGCACGCGCTGCTCACCGACCACGACGCCGTGGGCCGCAGCGCCGGTACCCATCTGTACGCGCGCGGCAGGCGCCGTATCGGTGTGGTCGTGCCCGGCGAACCGGGGCTCGACGTGTTCTCCCTGCCCCGCCTCGCCGGTGTACGCCAGGCGCTGGACGGCACCGACGCCTCCGTGACCGTCCTGCCGCTCGCCCCCACCGAGGACGCCGCCGCCGAACTCGCCGCCCGCTGGACCGAGTCTGGCCTCGACGCGGTGTTCGCCTACAACGACGAGTACGCCATGCTGCTGATGCGTGCCCTCCAGGACGCCGGTCTGCGCGTGCCCGAGGACGTCGCCGTCGTCGGCGCCGACGATCTGATGCTGGGGCGGCTGCTGCGGCCCCGGCTCAGCACGGTCCGCATCGAGCTGCCCTCCGGCCGCGAACTCGCCGGGCTGGTGGACCGCCTGGTACGGGAGCCCGGCGGGGAACCGGAGGTACGGGACGTGCTGGGAGCGACGCTCGTCGCACGCGAGTCCAGCTGACGCCCCTCGGCCCACGTCCCGTACGCTCCCCTACTCGCCCGCCGCCTGCTCCCCGCTGCTCTGGGCGGCCTGCTGGTCGGCGATGCTCTTGCGCACCTCGTCCATGTCCAGCTTGCGGGCCTGCTCGATGACGTCCGTGAGGGCCGCCTCGGGCAGCGCGCCGGGCTGCGCGAAGACCGCGACCTGATCGCGGACGATCATCAGGGTCGGGATGGACTGGATGTTGAACGCCTGGGCCAGCTCCGGCTGGGCCTCGGTGTCCACCTTGGCGAAGACCAGATCGGGGTTGGCCTCGGCCGCCTTGTCGTAGACGGGCGCGAACTGACGGCACGGTCCGCACCAGGCCGCCCAGAAGTCGATCAGGACGAACTCGTTCCCCGTCACCGTCTCGTCGAAGTTGTCCTTGGTCAGCTCCACGGTGCTGCTCATGGCGTGGTTCCCTCTTCCCTGATGTGGGGGTCTGTGCCGACGGCACAAACACGGCGGTGCCGTCGGCTATTCCGTTGTTCCGTTCCGGGCGGCCGACCGTACGGCCGTGTTCGGCGCGCGTACCCGTGTGGCCCGCGCGCCAACCACCCACCAGACTGGGCCCATGACGGAAACGGAATCCATCGCGTACGACGTCGTGGTGCTCGGGGCCGGGCCCGTGGGGGAGAACGTGGCCGACCGCACGCGGGCGGCCGGTCTCTCCACCGCGATCGTGGAGAGCGAACTGGTCGGAGGCGAGTGCTCCTACTGGGCCTGCATGCCCAGCAAGGCGCTGCTCAGGCCGGTCATCGCCCAGGCCGACGCCCGCATGCTGCCCGGTCTGGCCGAGGCCAACCAGGAACCGCTGCGCACCCCAGCGGTCCTCGCCCGCCGCGACGAGTTCACCTCGCACTGGAAGGACGACGGCCAGGTCGCCTGGCTCGACGGCGTCGGCGTGACGCTGTACCGGGGTCAGGGGCGCCTCGCCGGGCCCCGCACGGTCACGGTCACCGCCGCCGACGGCACCCTGACCACCCTCACCGCACGGCACGCGGTCGTCGTCAGTACCGGCACCCGTGCCGTACTGCCCGACCTGCCCGGACTCGCCGACGTGCGGCCCTGGACCAGCCGCGAGGCCACCGCCGCCAAGGCGGCGCCGGGCCGGTTGATCGTGGTCGGCGGCGGGGTCGTCGCCGCCGAGATGGCCACCGCCTGGCAGGCGCTCGGCTCCCGCGTCACCCTCCTCGTACGCGGCAAGGGCCTGCTCAGCCGCATGGAACCGTTCGCCGGGGAACTGGTCGCGGAGTCCCTGACGAAGGCGGGGGTGGACGTCCGCACCGGTACGTCCGTCACCTCCGTGACCCGCGAGAACGGCACCGTCGTCGCCGTCACCGACGGGGGCGACCGCATCGAGGCCGACGAGATCCTCTTCGCCACCGGCCGCGCCCCGCGCACCGAGGACCTCGGCCTCGACACGGTCGGCCTGGAGCCCGGCTCCTGGCTGGACGTGGACGACAGCCTCCTCGTCGCGGGCACCGACTGGCTCTACGGCGCCGGAGACGTCAACCACCGAGCCCTGCTCACCCACCAGGGCAAGTACCAGGCCCGGATCGCCGGTGCCGCCATCGCCGCGCGCGCGGCCGGGGGACCGCTGTCGGCCGAACCCTGGGGCCCGCACGCGGCGACCGCCGACCAGGAGGCCGTCCCCCAGGTCGTGTTCACCGAACCCGAGGCGGCGTCCGTCGGCCTCTCCCTGGCGGAGGCCGAACAGGCCGGGCACCGGGTGCGCGCCGTGGACGTCGAGTTCTCCTCCGTCGCCGCCGCGAGCCTCTACGGCGACGGCTACAAGGGCCGCGCCCGCATGGTCGTCGATCTGGAGGAGGAGATCCTGCGCGGCGTCACCTTCGTCGGACCCGGCGTCGGCGAACTCATCCACTCCGCGACCGTCGCCGTGGTCGGCCGCGTCCCGATCGGCCGTCTCTGGCACGCCGTTCCGTCGTACCCCACGCTCAGCGAGGTGTGGCTGCGGCTGCTGGAGACGTACCGCGACAACTGACGCCGCGGGTAAGGCGGGTCTAGCCCTCGGACTAGCCCTCGGACGGCGGGAGTTCGAAGCCGAGCGCCTCGGCTGCCGCCGTCGGGGCGGGGTGTGCCCAGAACGCGGCGACCGCCTCGTTGGTGGACAACGAGCGCGGGTCCGCGCGGTCCAGATACAGGGTGCCGTCCAGGTGATCCGTCTCGTGCTGCACGATCCGGGCGGGCCACCCGGTGAACACCTCGTCCAGCGGGCGCCCGTGCTCGTCCTCCCCGCGCAGCCGGACCTCGGCGTGGCGTGCCACCACCGCCTGCCACCCCGGCACACTCAGACATCCCTCGAAGAACGCGGCACGCTGCGAACCCGCCGCCTCGTACGAGGGGTTGACCAGCACCCGGAACGGCTGCGGCACCCGGCCCCGCACCCGCGCGATCTCCTCCGGCACCGGCGCCGGGTCCTCGATCACGGCGATCCGCAACGGCACCCCGACCTGCGGAGCGGCCAGCCCCACACCCGGCGCCGCGTGCATCGTCGCGCGCAACGCGTCCACGAAACGGGCCAGCAGGGCGGGGGAGAGCTGACCGTCGTAACGCGCGGTGGTCCGCCGCAGCACGGGGAGCCCGGCCGCGACGATCGGCAACGGACCGCCGGTGGCGAGGAGTTGCTCGACGTGTTCGACCAGGGGCACGGGGTGCTGGGGAGATGCCATCCGGCCAGGATGCCATGCGGGTACGGGCGGCGGGGGCCGCGCCCGGTGCGCCGCCCGGCCGGGGGCTCGGCTTCGGTTACGGAACCCGGCTTCGACAGGGTTCTCGGCCGTGACAGGGCGCTCGCCTTCGTCCGGGGTGTACGGCGTCGGCCAGGCGCTCGGCTTCGGGCCGATGGGCGGGGTGAAGTAGCGTGGTCCGGCACCACCCCGGCGAATCCGGGCGGACCGGTGCGCAGACGACGAGGGAGAGCCGCGGCAGATGGTGCGGGACGACGGCCGCGTCCGGCGGCGCGGGCAGGGCGAGTTGGAGGGCCAGGTGCTGGGCGCCCTGCGCGAGGCGGACGGCGCGGTCAGCGCGGCCTGGGTGCAGGAACGCCTCGGCGGCGACCTGGCGTACACCACCGTCGTCACCATCCTCACCCGGCTGCTCGCCAAGGACGTCGTCGCCCGTGAACGCCGTGGCCGCTCGTTCCTGTGGACGCCGACCGCCGACGTGGCACGCCTCGCCGCCCTGCGCATGCGCCGCCTGCTCGACGGCGAGCAGGACCGGGAAGCGGTGCTGGCCAGCTTCGTGACGGCGCTGCCACCGGGCGACGAGCAGGTACTGCGGGCGCTGCTGGAGGGCGCCGCGCCGGAGGGGGACACCGCCGGGCAGCGCGCCGGGGAACTCCCGGCCGACCGCCGTACCGGCGGTGGCGACGGCGGTCCGGGGGCCTGACCGTCCGTGGGATTCTTCGTCTTCCTGCCGCTCGTACTGCCGCTCACCGCCTGGCCGGTGGCCCGGCTCGCGGAGTCCCATCTGCACCCCCGCACCGCGACCCGCCTGCTCACGGCGGTCGCCGTCGTCATGGCCGTGTGCAGCACGCTGTGCCTCGGCCTGCTGATGGTGGTCGGCACCGCCCAGCTCCCCGGCAACCCGCTCCCGGACGCCTGGTCCGACCCCGAGGTGCGGAGCGCGGTCCCGCACGACGGCGTCGCCGGACGCCTCGCCATCCCGGCCCTCGCCGCCGTGACGACCGCCTGCGCGCTGTCGCTCCGCCGCCACCGCAGGGTCGTCCGCGCGGCACGCCGGGCGCTGTACGGGCTGCGCGGGTCGTCGGTGGCCGTGCTGCCGGACGACACGGCGTACGCGTACGCCGTCCCCGGCGGCGGGCGGCGCACCGGTGAGCGGCGGCCGGGCCGGATCGCCGTGACGACCGCGCTGCTGTCCGGTCTCACCTCCGCCGAGCGCCGCGCCCTCTTCGCGCACGAGCGCGCCCATCTGGCCGCGCGCCACCACCGCCACCTGCTGGCCGTCCGGCTGGCGGCGCGCGCGAACCCGTTCCTGCGACCGCTGCGTACGGCCGTGCTCTACACGGCGGAACGCTGGGCGGACGAGGAGGCGGCGGGCGCGGTGGGGGACCGCCGTACGGTGGCCCGCGCGATCGGCAAGGCCGCCCTGCTCTCCGGTGGTGCCCCGGCCACCACGCTCCCGGCGCTCACCACGTCCGGGCCCGTCCCGCGCCGGGTCGCCGCGCTGCTCTCCCCGGCCCCGGCCCAGCGCGACTGGCCGTCCGCCTTCACCTCGGCGGGCCTGGCGGCCTGGGGCGCCGCGGCGGGCGCGGTCGCGTCGGCGATGTCCTCGGCCAACTCGGCGGTGAGTCTCTTCCTGGTGCTGTGGACGGCCACGCCCTTGTGAGGTGGGCGCCAGCCGGTAGCCGGGGCGGTCTGCTCCCGCATCTTCCCCACCAGTCCGCCCCGGCACCCGCGCCGCCCCGGCGTGGTCCCGGTCCGGCCGTGGCGCCCGGCGTGCTGGTCAGGCGGCGCCCGACGGGGACGGTGGACCTCCGATGTTGAAGGTGAGACCCGTGAAGTCCCTGCCCTGGACCACATTGCCCTGCGTACCGCCCGTGACACGGTTCTCCACCACGTCGATCGACGTGCTCCGGGTCTGCTCCCACCACTCGTCCAACCGCGCCCGGAACTCCGCGTCCAGCGCGGCCCGCACCCCCAGGGCGGTCGCCAGGGCCTGTGCGTGGGCCTGGTTCGCGGGGTCGCGCTGGAGCGCGGTCAGCTCCGGCTCCCCGGACGGCAGCCCGTCGGGAAGCTGCGCGTCCTCCTGCCCCGTCCGCCGGAAAGGCCGCCGGACCAGTGCCGTGAGTCCCTGCCAGGCGCTGCGCCCCGCTTCCCCGCCGAGGCTGCCGGCGAGCGCGGCCAGAGCCGCTCCGGTGATCGGGTCCACGACACCACTCCCTGAGGTCGGAGGTCCAACGGCACCAGCGTAGGGCGGAGGCCGACGGCGTCGTCGTGCTTCACACCAAGCGGTCGCGCACGGCCGCCGCTTACCGGCCACGGGCCGCGTCGAGTGGCCGGAAGCACTGGTCTGTCGCCCCGTCATCTCCATTGCCAGGCAATAGTGTTGCCGCATGGGTGAGGAGACGCGCAACAGCCTGGACGGACGGGCCGAAGTGGTGGTCCAAGCCGGACGCATCGGGGAAATGCACCAGCACATACACGGTCCGGCACCCGCCGCCCGCCCGGCGCCCTATCAACTTCCGCCGGAATGCTTCGTGTTCGAGAACCGTACGGCCGAACAGGACCGGATCGCGCGGGCCGTGGACGCGCACCCGGCGGGCGGCGGCCCGCTCGTGGTCTCCGTGACCGGTATCGGCGGCATCGGCAAGACGACGCTGGGCTTCCATGTGGCGCGGAACCTGAGCGACCGCTACCCAGGCGGTGTGCTGTGCGTCGATCTGGACGACTTCCGGCGGGACGGCGTCGTGGAGAGCGGCGACGTCCTCGCGGAACTCCTGGACGGCCTGAAGATCGAGCCGGACTGGGTGCAGCACTCGCCCGCGGGCCGCAAGAAGCAGTTCTGGACGCTGACCCGCGAGAAGAAACTGCTGGTCGTCGTGGACAACGCCCGGTTCGGACACGAGGTCGGGGATCTGCTCCCGGCCGGTGCGGGCAGTCTGCTGATCGTCACGAGTCACGGCCCGCTGCACGACCTGCCCGGCGCGTCCTTCGTGGAAGTGCCCCTCGCCCGGCTCTCCTCGGCGGACGCGGCCCGGCTGCTCGGCCGGATCGTGGACGACCCGAGATTCAGCGCCGAGCCCGACGCCCTGGCCGAACTCGCCGACGGATGCGAAGGGTTGCCCGCCGCACTCCAGGTCGCCGGGCACTGGGTGCGCCGCTACCGCAGACGCGGCCTGTCCCGGCTGGTGGCCGAACTCACCGCGGAACTGCACGAGAAGGGCATCCCGATGGTCGAAGCGGTGTGGGACGCCGCCTACACCGGCCTGGACGAGCGGGCCCGCCGACTGTACCGGCTGCTCCCGCAGCACCCCGCCCCCGACCTCACCCCCGACGTGGCCGCCGCGCTGCTCGCCGCGGACCCCGAGACGGGCGCGGACACGTTGGAGGAACTGGAGTCCGCCGGACTCCTGGAGGGCCGGGAGGACGCCTACCGCCTGCACGGCCTGCTGCGCGGCCACGCCGAGCGACGCGCCCGCGAGGCGGACCCGGCCGGTACGGAGGCCGCCGACGCACGCCGACGGCTGATCGGCTGGTACCGCCGTCAGGCCGCCCGCGCCGACCTGACGGTCGCCGGGACCCGCATGACCTTCGCCGCCCTGCCCGCGCCGTACGGCCCCGAGGCGGTGGACGTCGCGTTCCCCGACAACGCGGCGGCGCGGACCTGGCTGCACACCGAACGCCACGCCCTCCACGGCTGCGTCCGCCTCGCCTTCGCGGCCGAACTGTACGAGGACGCCTGGGCGTTGTGCGAGCCACTGTGGACGTACTTCCTCGACCACCGCCACTACGCGGAGATCACCGACGCCTTTCGCACCGGAGTCGCCGCCGCCGACCGCTGCGAACACCTCCCGGCGATGATCCGGATGCGCTGCCAGCTCGCCCGCCCCCTGTGGGAGCAGGGTCAGTACGACGAAGCCGCCGACCTCATGCGGCACGCCGTCAACTCGACCGCCTCACTGGGCGATTCGACCGCCGAGCGCAAACTCGGGGCGTCCACCGTCGAGTTCCGGGGTCTGGTGAAGTCGGCACGCGGCGACTGGGACGGCGCCGCCGCCGACTTCGCGGCGTCCCGCGCGGTGCACGCCGAGATCGGCAACATCTACGGCGTCCTGCTCCAGACGTACCTCCTCGGGCGCAACGCGATGAACCGGGGCGACGGAGAGACGGCCGTCCAACTGCTGGGCGAGGCACACACGATGGCCCAGGAGCAGCGGCGGGAGCGGATGACCGAGCGCGCCGGATTCGAGTACGCCCGGGCCCTGCGGCACGTCGGCCGCCGAGCGGAGGCCGAAATCCAGGCGCTCGCCGCCCTGGAGGCCGCCCGCGCACGCGGGGCCACCTACGAGGAGACCCGCGTCCTCGGCGAACTCGCCGCCCTCGCCGACGAGCGCGACGACACCGCCGGGGCCGCCGAATACCGTTCGCTGGCACGGGAGTTGTCCGAGAACGCGGGCGGCCTGCCGCAGGACGGTCACAACTCGTAGCCGAGGTCGTCCTCGGTCGCCGCCATCATCCGCACCCGGACCGCCAGCGGGCCGACCTCGCAGACGAGTGACGCGGGCGTCGGCGGTGGGCCGGTGGCGGCGCCCAGCCAGGCGTGCACCGCCGAGACGACGGCCGCCGGGTCGGCGCGCAGGACCCGGCTGCCGGTCCGCACCGGCTCGACGCGGACGCTCAGCACGCCGTGCGCGCGGTGCCGGACCAGGACACGGGCGGGGGTCAGCACCGCCGCCGCCGTCCGGCACCGGGGGTGCTCGGACAGGGCCCGCCCGGTCCAGCCCCCCGGCGGTCCAGGTGCCGCCCGGCGCGACCGGTGGGCCGGACGGAGCCCGGCGCCACAGCACGGCCGCGTTGCCCACGTGGTGCGGCGCCGCGCGCTCGCACTCGGCGGCCAGATGGTGCACGTACGCCGCGCTGCGCACCGGCAGCCGGGTCACCCGCACCCGCTCGTCCGACACTTCGGCCCGCACCGCGAACACGTCGGGGCGGCGCGGCACGCTGCCCGGCCGGGGGAGCGGACGCGGCTCCACCGGAACGTCGTACGGGGTGAGACCGAGCAGGCCGTAGAGCCGGTGCCGCAGGCGGGCCAGGGAGCTGCCGTGTCCGTCGAACGCGTGCCGTGCGAGCGCGGCCGTGTCGGTCAACTTGGCTTCCTTGAGGCACCGTTCGAGGTCGTCCGGTGAGGTCATGCGGGGCACGTGGGCGAGCAGGTGTGCCATCGGGCTGCCGGGGACCAGTTCGCGGCCCGCGCGGTGCACCCCGACGACGGGTCGGCCCAACGCCGCCGCGTAGAGCGCCGTCGAGCCGTGGTCCGTCAGCACCGCGTCCGCCGCGATCAGCACCGACGCCCACTCCTCGTACGCCTCGGCGACCACGAGACCGGCGGCGAGGGCGGGTTCGAGTTGCCGGGTGAGGTCGAAGTGACCGGTCGTGCTGTGCGCGTTCGGGTGCAGGATCAGGGCGAGCTGGTAGGTGTCGTGGGGGAGGGTGTCGGTCAACTCCCGCAACAGGTGAGGGTGTTGTACGAGCAGGGACTCGGGGCCCCAGGTCGAGGTGAGGGCGACGAGTTCGCGGTCGCCGGTGCCGAGCGCCTCCCGGTAGTGCTCCCTGCGGTTCGCGGAGGTGAGGACGCGGTCCAGGGTGGGGTCCCCGATCACCTCCGCCCGGGCGGCTGCCTCGGGGCAGGAGCGGTGCAGCCGGTCCAACTGCTCGCCGTGCGCGAGTGCGTACAGATCCGCCCACGGCTTGCCGTCCGCCAGCAGGTAGTGCGGGTCCAGGCCCGACGGCAGGCCCGGCGAACCCTCCTCGAGGATCGCCTTGTTGAACCCCGCTCCGTGCGGCAGTAGCGCCCGCGGCCCGGACAGGACGCGGAGCGGGCCCTTCGGGCTCGCCGTCAGGATCAGGTCGTGCACCTCACGGCAGGCGGCGTCCCAGGGGAGCGTGCGGGCCCCTGACCGGTCCAGCGCGGCCAGCGCGTCCACGTCGAATGCCGAGCCGGGTACGAGGGTGAAGCGCACGCGGACGCGTTCGTCGCCGTCGAAGACGGGGAGGGCGTCCAGCAGCCGGTGCAGAGCCCCTGCCGACCGTACGGCCACGAGCACGGACCGCTGCCCGTTGATCGAATCATCAAGTATATGAAGTGGGTGCGTCCCGGCGGGAGTTGGTGTGTCCGAGAGATCCGCGTCGGGATCGGTCTCGTCTCTCGACATGAGGGAGATCGTACCGGCGGGTACTCCTGCGACCGGGTGGCGGGCTCCGCCCATGACCGGGCCGGGTCTACGGTGGCCGCAGTACACGCCCGACCCGTGGAGAACTCCGTGACCGTACCCCTCGGCGACGACCTGCTGGCGCTGCTGCGTCGCCCCGCCACCTGCTACATCGCCACCACCATGCCCGACGGCTCGCCCCAGCTCACCCAGACCTGGGTGGACACCGATGGCAAGAACATTCTGATCAACAGCGTCGAGTCGCACCAGAAGACCCGCAACATCGAGCGCGACCCGCGCGTCGCCGTGGCCGTCTCCGACCCCGCCGACCCGTCCTCGTACACCCAGATCCGGGGCCGGGTCGTGCACATCACGAAGCACGGCGCCGTCGAACACATCGAGGCGCTGGCCCAGAAGTACCTCGGCCGGCCGTATCCGTGGTTCGGGGGCCGGGACCAGGTCCGGCTGATCTACGTGATCGAGCCGGACCGGATCAGCAGCCCCCGCGGCTGACCCACGGGAGCCCGGCCCGGCACGCGGTCCTCCCGCTCGACCCGGCTCACTTGCCTGCCAGCATCCTGATCAGGCCGCGCGGCGTGTCCGGGCCGAACAAGAGGTTCTGGAGGTCTTCGCCGTCCCTCGCGGCCGTGGTGCTGCGGGGGAACATGGCCTGCTCGTAGGCGGTGAGGGCTGTTTCGGGGGCGTGCGGGTGGGCTGCCAGGGCGGTGGCGAGTTCGGTGGCGTCGTACATGGCGAGGTTGGCGCCCTCGCCGTTGGGGACGGCGAGGTGGGCGGCGTCGCCGAGGAGGGTGACGCCGGGGGTGCGGTCCCAGCGGTGGTCTGCGGGAAGGGCATTGAGGGGGCGCAGGACCGGGGGTGTGTCCGAGTCGGTTATGAGACTGGTCAGTTCGGGGGACCAGCCCCGGAACTCCGCTGCCACGGCGGCGGTTGAGGCCACCGGGTCGGTGAAATCGATCTCCGCGAACCACGCGAGCGGCTTGGACAGCGCCACGTAGGTGTGCAGGGTGCCGCCGCTCTCGTGGTGGGCCTGGATGCCCTTGCCCGGCGTGAGGGCGGACAGGGAGCCGCCGCCGACGACCTTCGCGGAAGCGGGGTGGCGGGTGCCCGCGTCGTAGAGGTAGGTCTCCACGAACGAACGCCCCGCGTACGTCGGGGTCGCGTCGGAGAGCAGCGGGCGGACGCGGGACCAGGCGCCGTCCGCGCCGACCAGGAGGTCCGTGGTCACGCTCGTGGCGTCGGCGAACACCACCTCGTGACGCCCCCCGCCCAGCGAGCGCACGCCGCTCACCTTGTGTCCCCAGCGGACGGTGCCCGGCGGGAGCGCGTCGATCAGCATCCCGCGCAGCTCGCCGCGCTGAACCTCGGGGCGTCCGCCGGTGCCGTCGTCGGGCTGGTCGAGGAGGACGGTGCCGTCCGGGGCCACGACGCGGGTGGCCTGCCTGCCCGCCAGGACGAGCGCCCTGAACTCGGCGGTCAGGCCCGCCGCTTCCACGGCCGCCTGGCCGGTGCCCTCGTGGAGGTCGAGCATCCCGCCCTGCCCGCGCGCGGTGGGGGACGCCTCCGCTTCGTAGACAGTCGCCTCTATGCCATGCAGGTGGAGGACGCGGGCCAGGGTCAGGCCGCCGAGTCCGGCGCCGACGATCGTGACGGGAGTGGGCATGGGGGCTCCTCGGGGTGATTGCGGGTGGTTCCAGCAGGGCGTGTGGCGGCGGGCTGCGGGCGTGGCCGCCGGGCCCGGTGCTGGAATGGCGTTCCACAATGGAACGTCGCTCCATGTTGGAACGTCGCTCCACCCGTGTCAAGATGACCCCATGACCACGCGGCCCCGCCGGACCCAGCGGCGTACAGAAGCGCTCACCCGTGCGCGCATCGTCGAGACCGCCGTCGAACTGCTGGACACGGCGGGCGAGGGCGGGCTGACGTTCCGGGCGCTGACCGAGCGCCTCGCCACCGGGCCCGGCGCGGTCTACTGGCATGTGGCCAACAAGGGCGAACTGCTCGACGCCGCCACCGACGAGGTCGTCACGGCGGCGCTGGGCGCGGCGCCCGGCGACTCCACCGCCTCACCGCGGGAGGGTATCCACGCCGTCGCGCTCGGACTGTTCGACGCGATCGACGCGCACCCCTGGCTCGCCGCGCAACTCGCCGCCCAGCTCTCCCGCAACCCCTGGGAGTCGGTCACCCCGCGCATCTTCGAGAGCATCGGCCGCCGGGTCCGCGCCCTCGGCGCGCCCGAGAACACGTGGTTCGTCTCGACTTCGGTGCTGGTCCACTACATCCTCGGAGCCGCCGGACAGAACGCGGCGAACGCCCGCGCGGCGGCCCCGGACACGGACCGGGCCGCCTTCCTCGACGCCGTCTCCACCCGGTGGGACGAACTGGATCCCGAGGAGTTCCCGTTCATGCGGGCGGTCGCCGACCAGGTGCGCGAGCACGACGACCGTGAGCAGTTCCTCGCCGGGATCGACCTCGTACTCGGCGGCATCGCGGCAGGCTGACCCGAGCCCCGGCCCCCGCTCCGCCCACGCCCCGTCCTCGCCTCCCCGTGCCGTACGGCCCTCCGTGAGGCCCGTCGAATGGTGAGCCGCCGGTTACGGCGGAATCGTGGCTTCTGTCATGTCCGACCGGACAGAAGGAGCGAGGCATGCCCGAGATCACGACCCCGTACGCGACCGGCACTCCGTGCTGGACCGACCTGATGGCGAAGGACCAGCAGGCCGCGCTGGACTTCTACCGCGACCTGCTCGGCTGGCAGGGGCAGGCGGGCCCGGCCGAGTTCGGCGGGTACGCGGTGTGCGAGCTGCGGGGCAAGGCCGTGGCCGGTATCGGCCCCGCGATGGCGCCCGAGGGGCAGCCGGAGCCGCCGACCGTCTGGACCAGCTACCTGGCCACCACCGACGCCCAGGCCACCCAGGACGCGATCGTCGCCGCCGGAGGCACGCTCCTCGTGCCCGTGATGGACGTCGGCGACCTCGGCCGGATGCTCGTCGCCGCCGACCCGCAGGGCGCGGTGTTCGGCGTCTGGCAGGCCCGCGAGTTCCCCGGCGCGCAGATCGTCAACGAGGCAGGCGCGCTGCTCTGGAACGAGCTGCACACCAGCGACGTCCTGGCCGCGACCGCCTTCTACGGCGAGGCGTTCGGCATCACCATCGAGGAGATGGAGGGCTCCGAGGCGTACTGGGAGATGAAGGTCGGCGGTCGCACCGTCGGCGGGGTCACCCAGGTGGACAACGACCCGCCCGGCACCCCCACCCACTGGCTGACCTACTTCGCGGTGGACGACGTCGATTCCGCCGTGGACGCCCTGGTCAAGCGGAACGGTACGGTCCTCGCCCCGCCGTTCGACATGGTCGCGGGCCGCATGGCCGTCGTCGCGGACCCGCAGGGCGCACCGTTCGCGCTGCTCAAGCCGCGTCCCATGTAGTCGGGTCGCGGGGTGCGGGTGTTCGAGGCGTGCTCCGGGGGCGGTTGTCCCGGCCGGGGCACGCCGCCCCTCGCCGTGTCCGTCCCTCTCCTCCCTCGGAAGAATGAGTTTGCGCCGTCGAGGGATGAGCGCCCGCTCGTTGGAAAGCCTTCCCTCGGCATTCGCCTGCCCTCCGGCCGACCGGCGGTCCAGCGTACGGAGGTGAGTCGCTGCCGCTTCGACCCCTGAGGAGAAGCTCTGTGATCTCGCCCTGTGATCCGTCGAACGCTCCCACCGGGGATGTGGGAGCGGCGATCATGATGGTCGATTCCCGGCTCAAGACCATCTACCACCGCACGCAGGACATCGACCCCGAGCAGCAGAAACTGCTGGACGAGTACGCCGCCTCCCTGGCACGCGACGGCCTCGACGGGCTGATCAACGGCGTGTGCACGCTGATCTACATGTTCACCAGATGGCTGCGCATGGCCTGCGAGGACCACGACAAGGACGTCATCGAGCACGTGGTGCCCACGGTGGTGGCCACGATGCGCATGATGACCAAGACCTACCCTCCCGAGGTCATCCCCACGATGGCGGGAATGATGATCGCCGCCGCCACCGATCTCAGCCCCACCCTGTGGCGGGAGCAGTTCGGTGCCTGGACCGAGAAGGAGATGAACCCCCTCGAAGCCACCGCCGTCCTGCTCGCGGAGCGCATCAACAAGATGACGGAGGACGAGGACTACGCGACCCGGCTCGTCACGGACGCGCTGACCCGTGCGGGAGAGCTGTGAGCGGCTGAGCCTCCGGCCACACCGCCACGCACTCGAGTATCGCTGAAGCCGTGCACGTGAAATCGATCAAGTCGCGTGAAGGAAAGGTGTGTTGAGCGCCGGGCTGGCATGCTGATGATCGCCGGCGCTTCGATTCGTCACCGGTGACTCCCTCGCCGTCCGCGTCCTCCTGGGCATCGGCACCCCGCTGGTGGCCGTCGTACTCTGGGCCCTCTTCGCCGCGCCACGGGCCAGGCTGCGACCGGGGCTGCCGCTCGTCCTGCTCGTCAAGGCCGTGGTGCTGGGCGGCGGGGCCGCCGCGCTCTACGGCATCGGGGAACAGGCCGCCGGTGTGGTCGTGGCGGTCGTCGTCGTGCTCAATACGACGGTGGCGGAGGTTTTCCGCCGCGGGTAGTCCGCTTCGGACGCCCGTCCAGGGGCAGTCGCTCTCCAGGAACGGCACCTGGGAGGGCAATCCATGACCATCGTGACCCCGGACACGGAGCAGCGGGACGGGCACACCGACGCGGCTCGGCGCAAACAGCGGCTCAGACGCCGGCTGGAGAGACTCATCGGCGTCGCGGCGACCGAGGGGAACGAACTCACGCCGCTGCGCAACGGGGACGAGATCTTTCCCGCGATGCTCACTGCGATCCGGTCGGCCCGGCACACGATCGACATGATGACGTTCGTGTACTGGCGGGGGCAGGTCGCCCGCGACTTCGCCACCGCGCTCGCCGGGCGGGCCCGGTCGGGTGTCCGCGTACGGCTGCTGCTGGACGGCTTCGGCGCCAAGGAGATCGAGGGCGACCTGCTGACCGAGATGGAGGACGCGGGCGTCCAAGTGGCCTGGTTCCGCAAGCCGTTGTATCTGTCGCCGTTCAAGCAGAACCACCGCTGTCACCGCAAGGCCCTCATCATCGACGAGCGCACCGCCTTCACCGGTGGTGTGGGTATCGCCGAGGAGTGGTGCGGCGACGCCCGCGGCCCCGGCGAGTGGCGCGACACCCACGTCCAGGTGCGCGGCCCGGCGCTCGACGGGATCGCGGCGGCCTTCGCGCAGAACTGGGCGGAATGCCATGACGAGTTGTACGACGACCGGGACCGCTTCGTGGAGCACGATCAGCCCGGCACGTCGATCGTCCAGGTGGTGCGCGGTTCGGCCAGTCTGGGCTGGCAGGACATGCAGACGCTGATGCGGGTTGTTCTCACCTCGGCCGAGGAACGGTTCCGGCTGGCCACCGCCTACTTCGCGCCGGACACCTACTTCGCCGACCTCCTCTGCGCGACAGCACGGCGCGGGGTGCGGGTCGAGATCCTGCTGCCCGGCCCCCACACCGACCAGCGCGCCTGCCAGTTGGCCGGTCAGGGCCACTACGCCAAGCTCCTCGACGCGGGCGTCCGCATCCACCAGTACCAGCCGACGATGATGCACGCGAAGATCATCACCGTGGACGGCGTCGCCGGACTGATCGGCTCGACCAACTTCAACCGCCGCTCCATGAACCACGACGAAGAGGTCATGCTCGCCGTCCTGGACGAGGAGTTCACCGCCCGCCTCGACCGTGACTACGACACGGATCTGGAGCGGAGCGTCCTCATGGACGCCGCTCGCTGGCGGCGCCGGGCGGCGGTCCAGCGCGTACGGGAGACTGCCGTTCTCCCCGTACGGCGCTTCCTGTGAAGGGACCGGACGGAGTGTGAGGTCCGTCTCTGTTCCGGGGCACGTGTGAGCAGAAGGTGTGAATCGCGCGGTGGGGGGCATTCGCCGTTAGCCGAGTGACTCGGCGTTCCCAGTGACAAAGGCGCCACTGACGAAGTCTTGGATTCTCGCCGTGACATCTGTTCACGCGCGAGCTGGTGTTGCATGGAGGACGACCATGTTGCTGCCCGCGGAGAAAGAACTGCGCACGGTTCTCGCCCGGTTCGCCGAAGCGCGCATCGAGCACGACGTACGCCCCACCGGCCGCACCGGCCGCGCCCTGGAGGACGCCTCGTACACCCTGTGTGTCATGACCGGCAATCAGACCATCGAACGGGCTCTGCACGCCGCCGACTTGATGCTTGAGCAGTACTGCGCCGACCGTACGGCGGTGGTGCGCGAGGAGCCGGAACTCGCCGCATAGCCACACAGCGGGAGAGCGTGCGGAAGGACCCCGGGAGGCGGACGACGCCCCTTCCGGGGTCCGTTCGTATGACCCGTGCTCCCGTATGCCCCGCGCTCCGCATGCCCCGCACTTCGCGTGCCCTGTGCCCGCAAGCCGCAAGCCGCAAGCCGCAAGCCGCAAGCCGTCCCCGTGCCATCTGTCGTGCCCCGAACACGCCGATGGCTCCCGCCCGTTGCCGGGGAGGGAGCCATCGGCGTGTTCGGCCGCGTGGGCCGACGATGTGTCAGGCGTGGCGGTGCGAACTCCGGTTGCCCGTGATGAGGCGGTAGAGCGCCAGCAGGATCAGCGAGCCGACGATCGCCGCGATCCAGGTGGAGAGGTCGAAGAACCCGTCGATGGAATCGACGTGGAAGATCACCTTGCCGAGCCAGCCGCCCAGCAGACCGCCCGCGATGCCGATGAGCATGGTGATGATGATTCCGCCCGGGTCCTTGCCCGGCATGATCGCCTTGGCGATGGCGCCGGCCAGCAGACCGATGATGATCCACGCGAGGATGCCCATGTGGCTCTCCGTTCCCTTGTAAAGACGGTGTCAGAAAACCGTGTACGCAGTTCCGGCCCGAACAAACGTCTCTGTTTGGAAAAGGGCCGTCGCCCTGCTCCGTCGCCCGTGGCCGTCGCTCGTAGCCGTCACCCGTCCCCAGTCCCCGGCGGCCGGGAAGGCGTTCGGCGGATGCCCGAGGACCCGTCCCGAGAAATCCTGAGAAATCCGCCGGAACGGTGAACTCCGGCCGGGTCCGCCCTCGTGGTGAGGGAGGTAGGTCTGCCGTCCGGAGGTTCCGCTTCGCTCGTAGCGGGCCCGCACCACCGGACCAGAAGGAGACCCGTCATGTTTTCCCCTGCCCCGAGCCGAAGGCCGGACCGTCGGCGGACCGCCGAGGAAGCGCGTCTGCTCGACGCGGCGGAGGGTGTTGTACCGATGCTCGCCGCGTACGCCGAGGAGACCGAGGCGTCGCGCCGCCTCGCCGAGCCGGTGGCGAAGGCGCTGACCGAGGCCGGTCTCCTTCGGCTGGCCACACCGCGTGTCTTCGGCGGCCACGAGGCGTCCGCGCGGATCGCCACCGAGATAGGCGCCGTCCTCGCCCACGGCTGCGCATCGGGTTCCTGGGTCACCGGCATCGCCTACGGAGGCGCCCGCTTCGCCGCCCAGTACCCCGAGGAGGTGCGGCGGAGTATCTGGGAGCACAACCCCGACAGCGTCGTCTGCGGCTCCGTCTCGCCGCAGGGGAACGTGCGGTACACCGACGACGGTGCCGTCATCGGCGGGCGCTGGGGCTGGGCCTCCGGCATCCGGCACGCCGAATGGGCCCTGCTCGGCCTCCGGGCGCCCGAGGAGGGCACCGGTGACCGGGTCCTGGCGCTGCTGCCCATCGGTGACATCGATGTCGAGGACTCCTGGTACGTCGCCGGGATGCGCGGCACGGGCAGCGAGACGGCGGTGGCGGACGAGGTGTCCGTCCCGGCCGAGCGCCTGCTGTCGTACGTCGAGGTGGCCGGTGGCATCGGCCGCCGCAGGTACCCCGGGGAGCCGCGTGTCACCGTGCCGCTCTCCATCAACCTGCCCCTCGTCGGCACGGCTGTCGGACTGGCCGAAGCCGTGCTCGCGCGGGTCATCGACAGCCTGGCCGGCGGCCGACGGAGGCCGTCCGCGCTGTACGGCCACGCGGCGGACGCGGTCGCGCACCAGTTGAACGTCGCGGACGCCGCCATGCTCATCGACACGGCCTGGCTCCATGTCCTGCGCGCGGCCGACGAGTTGGACGAGCTGTCCCGCGCGGGCGAGCGCCCCGACCTCGCCACGCGGGCCCGGATGCGGCTGGACAGCACCCTCGCCATGCGCTGCGCCCGTGACGCCGTGGACAAGCTGATGGACACCGCGGGCGCGGGTGGCTTCGCCGACGGGTCGTTCACGCAGCGGGCCTGGCGCGACCTCGAAACCGCCTCCCGGCACGTGTCGTTCAGCTCCGAGGTCACGCGGGAGATCTACGGCCGCGTCCTGCTGAACCGGCCGGTCCCCGACAGCCCCGTCATCTGAACCGCCGCACCACCCCTGCACCACGCGAAAGGCACCACCGCACCACCATGCCGTCCACTCTCGACAACCGCTCCGCCGCGACAGACACAGCCCCCACCGCACCCCCGGACACCCCGCCCGCCCCCACCGCCGAGCACCCCCGCGTCGCGCTCGTCTCCGGAGCCGCCCGCGGCATCGGTGCCGCCGTCGCCGCCGAACTCCACGCCACCGGCGCCCTGGTGGCCCTCCTGGACCGGGACGATGAGGGCGTACGGCGTACCGCGTTCGCCCTCGACCCCACCGGACGGACCGCGCTCCCCCTGGCCGCCGACGTCTCCGACACCCCGGCACTGCGAGCGGCCGTGGCCCGGGTCACGGAGCACTGGCGGGCACCGGACATCCTGGTCAACAACGCCGCCCTGTCCGTCCCCGCGTCCATCTGGGACGTGCGGGAGGACGAGTGGGACACCGTCATGGCCGTCAACCTGCGCGGAGTCCTGCAACTGACGCGGCTGTGCGCACCCGCCATGCGCGACCGGGGATGGGGCCGCGTGGTCAACGTGACCTCGCTCGCGGGCCAGCAGGGCGGACGGCTCATGGGGCCGCACTACTCGGCCTCCAAGGCCGGAATCCTCGTACTGACCAAGATCTTCGCCCGCGAGCTGGCCGGGCACGGGGTGACCGTCAACGCCGTCGCCCCCGCCGTGATCGAGACGCCGGTGATGGACGGACTCGGCGCCGAGGAGCGTGCCGCCATGTCGCGCGCGATCCCGGTCGGACGGCTCGGGCAGCCCGCGGAAGTGGCGGCGCTCGCCGCCTACCTGGCCTCGGACGCCGCCGGTTACGTCACCGGGGCCACCTTCGACATCAACGGCGGCTCGTTCATGCGCTGAGCGCGTGGCCCCGCCCGCGTCTCGTACGGGAACGCCTGCTCCGGAGTAGTACGACATGATCATCGACACCCCCCGCACGTCCCTGGAGTGGAGAGGAGACCCCGAGGAGTTCCACCGGCTGCACGCCCCCGAACTGGCCCGGATCGGAGCGGACGCCTTCGGCCGTTCGGTCGAGGTGATGGCGGAAGAGGTGGAGAAACGTTTCGGTAGATCCTTCGCCGCGCAGATCATCCACGCCGACGGCCGTATCGCGGGATTCTGTCTCTACGACCGGATACCGGGCGACAGCGGCCTGTGGTCCATCGAGGGCCGCGCCACGCTCACGGCGTACCAGGGGATGGGGCTCGGGGCGCTCGCTCTCGCCCGTTTTCTGGAGGTGACCGGCGCGGAGACCGTGGTGTCGGTGACCCGCAACCCCGCGGTCTGCCGTCTCATGGCCCGCCGCTTCACTGTCTGCCTGCCCGACCTCGATCCGGCGGCGGCCGATCCGCTCCGGCCGCTGGAGCACAGTGCCGTGCGGGATGCGGTGAAACGTTACGCCGACCATCTGGACGCCGCCGACAACCCGCTGCCCTTCCTGGAGAACCGTTACCCCGGCGGCCTGTACGGCGCCGCCGACCCCGGCAGGGCCATGCCCTTCCCCGAACTCGCCGGGCACCCGGCGAACGGGATGATCACGGTGGGCACAAACCGGCCGGACGTGTGAGCCCCACGGCTGCCGCGAGGGCCCGCCCCGGCCGCCGTACGGGTGGGGAAACGGCGAGCGCGTGGCTCCCGGAACCGAGGGTTCCGGGAGCCACGCGCTGTGGTTCGGCCGGGATCAGGCGACGACCGTGATGTTCTCGGCCTGCGGGCCCTTCTGGCCCTGCGTGACGTCGAACGTGACGGACTGGCCCTCCTGGAGCTCACGGAAGCCGGAGGAGTTGATGTTGGAGTAGTGCGCGAAGACGTCCGGACCGCCGCCGTCCTGCTGAATGAAACCGAAGCCCTTCTCGGCGTTGAACCACTTCACGGTACCGCTGGCCATGCCATTGCCTCTCGGTCGTTCACGGGCCGCACTGTGCCGCCCGTGAATTGCTCTGCGCCGCGACCCACAGCATGGCGCCCGCACCTGATGATGCGGGCGCCCTGCCGAACCACGACTTCTGCGGCGTGACGCTACACGGCGCAGTCAATCGAGGCCAGCGCACAACGAGTTCCGGTGGCGCGGTGTCGAGAATCGGGCTCCGCCCGACGGACCGCGCGCCCGGCCCGGAGATCGCCGCGCACCCCGTGTCCGAGCTCGCTGTACGCCGTATATCTGCTACGGAGAGTGAGAGTGGGCGGTCTCGCGGGCGGGTCGGGACAGATCGTCTCGCGTTCCTGGATCAACCCATTTAGCCTGTTTTGAGGTGTCGCCGTGCCGGGCGGCACCTTTCCCGGACCGGTGAAGGGTGAAAGCCGTGACTACCTCCCGTGAAGAACAGGGTCGCCCTGGTACGGAGGAGGGGGAGCCGTTCGTGCCGAACGTGGGCGAGGCTCCCGAGGGCAAGCCGTCCTTCCAGCCGTACCACCACCCGGCAGCCGGCTGGGGCGCCGCCATGAGCGTCAGCAGGTTCCTGCTGCGGGAGCGTGCGGTGGACGGTCCGCGCGCGATCCTGAAGATGAACCACGAGAACGGCGGCTTCGACTGTCCCGGCTGCGCCTGGCCGGACGACATGAAGGGGCTGCATCTCGACATCTGCGAGAACGGCATCAAGCACGTCACGTGGGAGATGACCGGCAAG
>NZ_JAHRXF010000044.1 GCF_019104725.1 Streptomyces corallincola
CCGGTGACCCGGCCGAGCAGCCGGTTCATGAAGCCCCGGCTGTTGAGCTGGGTCTCCAGCGCGGCCTCGTCGTAGTCGCCGGAGCGCATCCGCCGGAACACCTTCCAGATTCCGGCGAGGACGACGAGGTTGATCCCGGCGATGAGGTAGAGGAAGCCGCCGGAGACGGTCGTGCCGATGAGACCGGTGACCTGGTGGAGCCGGGAGTCGTCGTTCTCGACCGGTCCGGCGAGCGCCTTCATGCCGAGGGAGAGCAGCAGGGCGAGGCCGAAGACGATGCTGGAGTGGCCGAGGGAGAACCAGAAGCCGACCGAGAGCGGCCGCCTGCCCTGCCCCATCAGCTTGCGGGTGGTGTTGTCGATGGCCGCGATGTGGTCGGCGTCGAAGGCGTGCCGCATGCCGAGGGTGTACGCGGTCACACCGATGCCGATGCCGAAGGACTGGGCGCCCGCGCTGAGGTGCTGCGGGGCGACGATGCCGATGAGTGTGCCCCAGCCGATGACGTGCAGCGCGAGGACGAACGCCGCCATGCCGCCGACCCCGATCCACTCCTGCCGCGTCATGGAACCCCGGACGCGGTGCCAGGCCGAGCGCCGGGCGCCGGACTGTGCGGGGAGGGTCGGAGCGGAACCGGGGGCGGCCGTCATCGGGTGGTGGTCCTTCGGTGTGCGGTCGGTGGTGCGGTCGGCGCTGCACAGCGCAGCTTTGTGCCATCCTCCCGTACCTGCACATCATGTGCAGTAAAGCTGACGGCATCCCTTTCCCATGAGAAGGAAAAACTCCCCGCTCAACCCCCGTTCGGGAGCCGGTGCGTGGGCTGTTCCGGCACCGGGCGCCTCGGCGCGGGCACCACCGGCCGGGTGGCCGGATCGTCCAGACCGACCCGCAGTTCCTCGCCGTGGTGGTGGAGGGTGAGCGGCTCGCCCTCCACCAGCGTGTACGTCGCCTTGTCCGGGCCTATCTCCACGCGCAGGCAGGACTCCTGGAACCGGAAGCTGAACGCCAGCCTGCTCAGCCGCTCCGGCAGACGCGGGGCGAAGCGGGGTATGCCGCCGTGCCGACGCAGCCCGCCGAAGCCCGCGACGAGTGCCATCCAGGTCCCGGCGAGCGAGGCGATGTGCAGGCCGTCGCGGGTGTTGTGCTCCAGGTCGTTGAGGTCCATCAGCGCGGCCTCGGCCGTGTACGCGTGGGCGAGCCCGAGGTGCCCGGCCTGGGCGGCGACGACGGCCTGCACACAGGCGGACAGCGAGGAGTCGCGGACGGTCAGCGGTTCGTAGTAGGCGAAGTTCCGCGCCACCTGTTCGTCGTCGAAGTGCTCGCCGCAGGTGTACATGGCGAGGACGAGGTCGGCCTGTTTGACGACCTGTTTGCGGTAGAGGTCGAAGTAGGGGAAGTGCAGCAGCAGCGGGTACTGGTCGGCGCTCGTGCCGTCGAAGTCCCAGCGCTGGTAGCGGGTGAACCCGGCGTGCTGCTGGTGCACGCCGAGGTTGTCGTCGTAGGGGATGTGCACGGCGTCGGCCGCGTCCCGCCAGGCGGCGGCCTCCTCCGCGTCCACGCCGAGCCGCCTCCCCTCGGCCGGGTACCGCTCGACGGCGTCGGCGGCGGCCAGGAGGTTCTGCCGGGCCATCAGGTTGGTGTACGTGTTGTCGTCGGCGACCGCGCTGTACTCGTCGGGGCCGGTCACGCCGTCGATGTGGAAGACACCGTGGTGGTCGTGGTGGCCCAGCGAGCGCCACAGCCGGGCGGTCTCCACCAGGAGTTCCACGCCCGCCTCGCGCTCGAACTCCGTGTCGCCGGTGGCCTCGGTGTAGCGCAGTACGGCGTCCGCGATGCCCGCGTTGACGTGGAAGGCGGCGGTACCGGCCGGCCAGTACGCCGAGCCTTCCGAGCCCTCGATGGTGCGCCAGGGGAACGCGGCCCCGGCGAGGCCGAGTTGGGCGGCGCGGGCACGGGCCTCGTCCAGGGTGCTGTGCCGCCACCGCAGCGCCTCGGCGACGGCCTCGGGCGCGGTGTGGGTGAGCACGGGCAGCACGAACATCTCGGTGTCCCAGAACGCGTGCCCGTCGTAGCCGGAGCCGGTCAGGCCCTTGGCGGGGATGGCCCGCCGCTCGGCGCGCGCTCCCGCCTGGAGGACGTGGAACAGGGCGAACCGCACGGCCTGCTGGATCTCCTCGTCGCCGTCCACCTCGACGTCGGCACGCTTCCAGAAGTCGTCCAGGTAGGCGCGCTGGTCGTCCAGGAGGCCCTGCCAGCCGTCGTGTGCGGCGGCGGCGAGGGCCGCGTCCACCTGGTCGGCCATCGCGGGCAGCGACCGGGTGCCGGACCAGCCGTGCGCGACGAGCTTCTCCACCCGGAGGGTCTGGCCGGGTTCCAGGACGGACGTCACGGTCAGCCGGGCCACGTCGGTGTCGCTCTCGGCGCGCACCGAGGTGCGGTCCGGCCCGGAGACGGTGTGGTCGGCGCCGACCGCGACCCGCAGTCCGCTCCGCCTGGTGCGGTGCACCAGCCGCAGCCGGGTCCCACCCGCGAAGTGGTCCTCCTGCTCCAGCGGGGAGGTGACGGCCGCCGCCGCGCGGGGATCGCCGTCGCCGGAGGGCAGTTGCTCGTTGGCGACCAGTTCCGACTGGATCACCACCCGGCTCCGGCTGCCGACCGCCTCCACCTCGTAGGCGACGGCGGCGACCGCGCGCTGGGTCAGGGACACGAGCCGGGTGGAACGCACCCGCACCGTGGAACCGGCGGGTGAGGTCCACTCACAGGTCCGCTCCAGCACGCCCCGGCGCAGATCGAGGACGCGTTCGTGGGCGACCACCCGGCCGTAGCGCAGGTCGAACGGCTCGTCGTCCACGAGCAGCCGGAGCACCTTGCCGTTGGTGACGTTGATGACGGTCTGCCCGGACTCCGGATAGCCGTACCCGGCTTCGGCGTAGGGCAGCGGGTGGGTCTCGTGGACGCCGTTGAGATAGCTGCCGGGCAGGCCGTGCGGCTCGCCCTCGTCCAGGTTGCCGCGCCAGCCGACGTGCCCGTTGGACAGGGCGAACACCGACTCGCTCTGCGCCAGCACGTCGAGGTTGAGCGCGGTCTCGCGCACCGCCCACGGCTCGACCGTGTACGACCGGTGGGTGATCACTCGTCGCCTCCCAGCTCCGCGAGGTCCTTGACGACGACACTGGCGCCGTGCGCGTACAGCGCGTCGCTCTGTCCGGTGCGGTCGAGGCCCACCACATAGCCGAAACCGCCCGCGCGGCCCGCGTCCATCCCGGCGAGCGCGTCCTCGAACACGGCCGCCTGCCCGGGTTCCACGCCCAGGTCGCGGGCGGCGGCGAGGAAGGTGTCGGGGTGCGGCTTGCCGGGCAGTTTCCGCTCGGCCGCGACCACGCCGTCCACCCGGACGTCGAAGAAGTGCTCGGCGTCCACCGAACGCAGCACATCACGGCAGTTGGCGCTGGAGGAGACGACGGCCGTGGCGAGGCCGCGCGCCCGGACCTCCTCCAGATAGCGCAGGGTGCCGTCGTACGCCTCGACGCCCCCGGTGCGGATGCGTTCCAGCAGGAGTTCGTTCTTCCGGTTGCCGAGCCCGTTCACGGTCTCCGCGTCCGGTGGGTCGTCGGCGCCGCCCTCGGGCAGGTGGATGCCGCGCGACTCCAGGAAGGAGCGCACCCCGTCGGCGCGGGGTCGGCCGTCCACGTACTCGTCGTAGTCGGCGGTGCTGTCGAACGGGCGCGCGTCCGGACCCTCGTGCGCGCGGAGGAAGGCGTCGAACGTCTCCTTCCACGCGGCGGCGTGCACGACGGCCGTCTTGGTGACGACGCCGTCGAGGTCGAAGAGGCAGGCCCGGATGGTGTCGGGCAGACCGAGCTGAGTCATACGGGCACTCTTCCCCGCGAACGGCGGAACAGTGGGTGTCGCGGCCCACATGGGGGTCTTTTCGGGGTAACCCCCGATCCGGCCCCCGACCCCGACCCCGTGCCGACCCGGATAGCCGTCCCTGACCTCGCCCTGATCCTGGTCGCGGGCCCTCCCCCGGCCCCGTTCCCGGATGCCAGACTCGTGCCATGTCCGAGACGTACGCAGACCTCATCGACCGTGCCCGCGCACTCATGCTGCCCGGCAGGCGCGCCGTGCTGGGCATCGCGGGTGCGCCGGGCGCGGGAAAGACGACCCTCGCCGCCCATCTGGTGCGGACGCTCGACGCGGAGGGCCCGCCCCGGGTCGCCCACGTCCCGATGGACGGCTTCCACCTGGCCGACGCGGAACTGGACCGCCTGGGCCGCAGCGACCGCAAGGGCGCCCCCGACACCTTCGACGCGGGCGGCTACGCGGCCCTGCTCCACCGCCTGCGCGAGGAACGGGACACGACGGTGTACGCACCCGGTTTCGAACGCGACCTGGAACAACCAATCGCCGGGGCGATACCCGTGGAGCCCTCGGTGCGACTGGTCGTGACCGAGGGCAACTACCTGCTTCTCACCGAGGGTTCCTGGGCGCGGGTACGCCCCTGCCTCGACGAGGTCTGGTTCTGCGAGATCGACGAGGAGGACAGGCTCCACCGTCTGATCGCCCGCCACCGGCAGTTCGGCAAGTCCCCCGACGCCGCCGAGGAATGGGTACTGCGCTCCGACCAGCCCAACGCGGAACTCGTCGCCACGACCCGTGGACGAGCGGATCTGGTCGTGGGGGCGGGGGCGTTGCGGGGGGTGTGGGAGACGCGCGGATGAGTGGGCGGCGTGCCGTGCACGGTGGCGGATGAACCCTGGCGCCCCCTTGGCCGTACCGACGAACGGACGAGCGGTGCCGGATCGCCGCCGGGCCGGGTAAAGCGGTGGCACCTGGGTGAGGGCGGGGATGCGGGGTCGGATGCGGGTGAGTGCGGGGCGTGGGGTGGGCGGCCACGAGGTGGGGGGTGGGCTTGGGGCGGACGGCGGGCCCCGCTCGATTGCCGGCGGCGGGGTTCGGCTCCGGCGGGGATGGCGGGGGTGGGGGGTTGCCACGGTCGTTGTGGTGTTGCTCGGACAGATGGGTGCCGTGATGGTCTGGACGGCCGTGCGGCAGACGCCGACGATCGATGAGCCCGTGTATGTCGCCGCGGCTACCGACTATCTGCGTGAGCATCGGCTGCGTTACAACCCGGAGCATCCGCCGCTCGGCAAGTTGTTGATCGCGGTGGGAGTCGCGGTGGCCGATCCGCACTACGACTCGGCGTACAGGGGAACGCAGGGGGCGGTCGGGCGGCATCTGCTGTACGAGTCGGGCAATGATCCGTGGCGGCTGATGTTGTGGGCGCGGTTGCCGGTGATCGTGCTGACGCTGTTGTGCGGGCTGGTGGTGTTCGGGTTCGCGCGGGGTCTCGCCGGGACCGCGGGCGGACTGGTGGCACTGGGCCTGTACGCGTTCACACCGGACGTGATCACGCACGGTTCGCTGGCGACGCTGGACCTCCCCGCGACGGCGTTCACACTGGTGGCGGCCTGGTCCGCGTGGAAGGCGCGCGAGCGGCCCCGCCGCTGGCTTCCGGTGGCCGGGGTCGCGCTCGGAGCGGCGGTGGCGACGAAGATGAACGCGCTGGCCGCCGTACCGGTACTGATGCTGCTCGGCGGGCTGGCGGCCTGGCACGCGGGGCGTGGACGGCGGGTGCTGGGGGCGCTGGCGGGGGCGGCCGTGGTGGCGGGGGTGGCGATCGCCGTGGTGTGGGCGACGTATCTGGTCCTCGATCCCCGGCTGGGGTCCGCGCCCGCCGGTGCGCTGCCCGAGGCGGGCGAGCTACGAGGGCGGCTGGCGGACCTCCTGCCGCTACCGCCCGCCTTCCGGGACGGGATGCGGATGCAGTTCGGCCAGGAGGATCTGCCGTGGGAGGGCTTTCTCTTCGGCCGTCTGTACACGGGGGCGCGCTGGTACTACCTCCCGGCCGCGCTGCTGGTGAAGACCCCGCTGGGCCTGCTCGCCCTGGGCGGGGCGGGTGCGGTGGCGCTGCTCGCGGTGCGCCGACTGCGCCCAGCCGCGCCGTACGTGCTGCTGCCACCCGCCGTGCTGCTGGCGGCGGCGATGACCGGCTCCCGGGACTTCGGAACGCGGTACGCGCTGTTCGTGCCGGTGTTCCTGGCCGTCGCGGGCGGCTGCGTCCTGCGGTGGCCACGGCGCCGGGCGGTGCCGCCCGCCGTGCTGCTGGTGCTGTGGGTGGCGGTGAGTTCGCTGCGGACGTTCCCGTACTACCTGCCGTACGCAAACGAGGCGTACGGCGGTCCGGCGCGGACCCATCTGCTGCTGCACGACTCCAACGTGGACTGGGGCCAGGACCTGGGGCGACTGGCGGTCGTACTGCGCGAGCGGCACCGGGGCGAGCGGGTGTGGCTGGTCTACAAGGGCAGCGGCGTTCCCGCGTTCTACGGCATCCACGCGGCCGATCCGCGCCGGGTGCCGGAGGACCAGGTGCACGGGGTGCTGGTGGTCTCCGACTCCGCCGCCGCGAAGGCCCGGGGAAAGCTGGCCGGGCTCATCGCGTCCAGTCGGCCGGTGGGCGAGGTCGGACACTCGATCACGCTGTACCGGAGGTGAGGCACCGGACGCAGGAACCACGCGCGCTCAGCCCCGAACGCCCGAGCACGCCCCAGGGCACCGCATCGCGCCACAGCCACAGCCACAGCCACAGCCACAGCCACAGCCACAGCCACAGCCACCAGCGGATCTCTGCCCCCGACCTCACCGGCAGTCGTCCCCCGTTCGTGCGAATGAGCGAGTGCCCCCGTTTGTGCGATGCTCAACGCGTGACGAGTGAGTCCGTGCCGCCGGTGGACGCCGCTTCCGGCGCCGACGTCGCGGCGCTGGCCAAGGTGGTGGCGCGGCAGCGCGCGGAGCTGGAGCGGCTGCGGGACGCCACGGCGACCGCTGCCGTGCTGGAGCGTGCCAAGGGCGCGCTGATGGCGACGGCGGGCTGTACTCCGGACGCGGCCGAAGCCGAGCTGACCCGGCGCGCGGAGTCGGGCGGACGCTCACTGCTGGAGGAGTGCTGGTTGGCGCTGGGTGTGCTGGGACCGACCCCCACGCAGGTGACCGCTTCACAAGTGACCGCTTCGCAGGTGGCCGCTCCACAGGTGCCCACCTCACCGCTGGCCGCCTCCCAGAGCGCCCCCTCGCAGAAGACCGGCTCACAGACGGGCGTCCCACGAACCGGCGCCGCACAGGCAGACGCCGTGCGGAATCCCCCCGCGCAGACAGACCCCGCGCAGACGGACCCCGCCCGGACCACCCCCGACGCCCAGGCATCCACCCCGCAGGCGTCCCCCACCCGGACGGCCTCCCCCACGCGGTCCACCACCCCTGCCCCGCCCCCATCTCCGCCGCCACCCCCGCCCACCCACGCGGACGCTCCCCGGAAGCTCCCGGCCGGGCCGCTGCCCGGGCCGGACGCCGTGCGGGCCGGGGATCTGGCGGATGTGCTCGGGCAGCTCGGCCGGGACCTCGTACGGGTACGGTCGGCCGGTGAGCTGGCCGGATGTCTGCTGACGCATCTGGCGCCGGAGACGGGTGCGGACACCGTGATGCTGTACGAGCGGCTGTCGGAGGGCGGGGCGGAGCTGCTGGGATACGCCGGGGTGGAGGCGACGGTCGCCGCGCAGTGGCAGCGGATGCCGCCGCTGAGCGGGGTCGCGCCGCTGGACGTGCTGCGTACCGGTGAGCCGCGCTGGCTGGAGGATCGAGACCAGGACCGCGAGCGCTGTCCGCTCATCGGGGACCCGCCGGAGCGGTGGGGCTCCCGTGCCTGGCTGCCGGTACCGGTGGACGGGCCCGCGCCGGTCGCGCTCGGGGTGCTGCGCCACAGGAACGGGGTGTTCACGGCGCGCGAGCGGGAGCTGCTGCGGGCGGTGGCCCGGTTGTGCGCGGGACGGCTGCGGGCGTTCGACCTGCCCGTGCAGCGCGTGGGCGAGGAGGAGCCGGGGACCGTGCAGGCGGTGCTGGACGCGCTGCCCGGCGCGGCGATCCTGCTGACCCCGCTGCGCGGCCCGTCCGGCGCGGTGGAGGACTACCGGATCACCGCCGCGTCCCCCGGTGCGGTGGACGTGTTCGGGCGCACCGGGCGGGAGATGGTGGGCGCGCACATCCTGGAGAGCTACCCGTCCGTGGCGGGCGAGCCGCTGTGGGACGGCTATCTGCGTGCCCTCACCCGCAAAGTGCCGTTCGAGAGCGAGCCGTTCGCCTATCAGGACGAGGTCGGCGGTGTGCCGCTGTTCGCCACGTACTCGGTGCGGGCCGCGCCGCTCGCGGACGGGCTGCTCGTCACCTGGTCGCGGCACGAACCGGAGGAGGTCCAGGAACAGCGCCTGGCGGACGTGCAGCGGCTCGGGAACCTCGGCTGGGCCACCTGGAATCTTGTCACCGGGGAGATCGCCTGGTCCCCGCAGGCGTACGGCATTCTGGGCCTCGATCCGGCGCGCGGGCCCCTCCCGCTGGAGCGGCTGCCGGACCTCGCGGTGGAGCGGGACGCGGGTGCGCTGGGGCAGGCGATCGGCGAACTCGTGCACCGGGCAAGGCCGTTCGACGCGCCGTTCCGGATCGAGGCGCCGGAGGGGGTGCGGCATCTGCGGATCGTGGCGGAGGCGGTGACCGAGCCGGACGGCACGCCCGCCGATGTGCACGGCTTCGTGCAGGACCTGACCGCGCAGCGCAGTGCCGAACTCGCCCTGGTGGAGAGCGAACGCGCGATGCTGCTCCAGCGCGGCATACTGCACGCGGAACGGGCGCTCGCGGCCCGGCTCCAGGACGCGCTGCTGCCGTTGCCGAGCAAGCCGGTGACGCTGGCGGGGCTGCGGGTCGAAGTCGCCTATCTGCCCGCCCAGTCGGGCATCCACGTGGGCGGCGACTGGTTCAGCACCGTCCAACTGCCCGACGAGGCCGCGCTGTTCGTGGTCGGTGATGTGGCGGGGCACGGTATCGGGGCGGTGGCGACGATGGCCCAACTCCGTTTCACCACCAAGGGGATGGTGAGTACGGGGTCGTCGCTGACCGGTGCGCTCGCCCGGCTGAACACCCTGCTGCTGCACTCACCGGACGGGCGATCGACGGCGACGATGGTCCTTGCCCGCTACGAGCCCGCGACCGGGGTGCTGTCCTGGGCGCAGGCCGGGCATCCGCCGCCCCTGCTGCTGCGCGGGGAGCGGGTGCACTATCTCGGCCGCCCGCACGGCATGCTGCTCGGCGCCACGGCGGACCCGGTCTACGAGTCGGCGCGCGTTCGCCTGGAGTCGGGCGACCGGCTGCTGCTGTTCACGGACGGCCTGATGGAACGGCCGCGCGAGGGCATCGACGCGGGTTTCTCCCGGCTCGCGGAGGCGGTGCGTGCCCAAGGCCGCGTGGGCGAGGCGCTGTTGGAGTCCCTGCTCGCCACGATGCTGGCCGACGAACGGCGCGACGACGTGTGCGTGGTGGACATCCGGATGCCCGAGACACCCTGACGCCCCGCACTCCCGGACCGTGTCCGGCCGCTCACGGCGGTGTCCGGCCACCCGTGTCGGCACCCGAACACCGCCCCTCCCCCGCTCAGTCGTCGCCCCGGTGCCGCCAATACCAGAACAGTCCGGCGACCAGGACCAGCAGGAAGAGGACGGGCACTAGCAGGCCCGGAATGCGGGAGCCGCTCATCGGCGTGGCCTTCGATCGTGGTGCGCGGTGCGTGATGCTCGGGGGTGTCCGGCCGAGCCCCGGCCGGACACCCTCATGGTGGGGCGTGCGGTCGATGCCGAGGGATGTTCCCCGGAGTGTCGCCGGGTGTTCGAGGCCGATTTCAGCCCACCGGATGACCCGCCCGGTTCTCAGAGTGCCCCGTCGCCGCACCCCGAATCACCAAGCGCGCCCTCACCGCGCCACCACACCCCGAATCACCACACGCCCCCTCACCGCGCCACCACTCCGAATCACCACACGCCCCCACACCGCGCCACCACACCCCGGCTTCACCGACCGCCCCCGATCCGCCGCGCCGCGCCAGCGCACCCCGGCTCGCCGATCACCCCCGAACGACACCGCGCGCATCCCTCAACTGGGCAGCGCACACCGCGTGTCGGCGCTGACGAACCGGTTCAGCGAGGTCGTCAGCGCGCCGACGAACGCCTCCCGGTCGTCCTCGGGCAGCGCGTCGAGGGAGAGGAAGGGATTGTGGTCCTCCAGTTCGACCAGGAGGAGTTCGCCGTCCGGGGCGCGGCAGGCGTCCACGCGCTGGATGCCGTGGCCGAGGCCGTTCCAGTCCACGAAACGGCGTGCGAACTCCAGGTCGGCGGCGGTGGCCGCGTACGGCCTGAGTTCCCAACGGTTGCGCGGGTCGGGGGCGTTGAGGGCGTACTGGAAATCGTCGTCCACGAAGTAGAAGGAGACCTCGTAGGCGAAGTCGATGAAGGGCTGGATCAGCACGTCGTCGCCCGCGTAGGCGGCGAGCCGGGCGGCGGGGGCGATGCGCAGGCCGAGGGAGTCGGCGCCGAGACGGGGTTTGACGACGTACCGGGCGGCGGCGGGCAGCAGATGCGCGTCCTCGACCCGGTCCACGGTCGGGATGACCGGCCATCCGGCGGCGGTCAGATCGAGCAGGTACTGCTTCCCGGCCTGGTCGGCCTTGCCGCCGAGCGGGTTGTAGACGGGGGTGCCGGAGGCGAGGGCGCGGGCGCGGAACGCATCGAACTCGCTCTGGTGGCCGAGCAGCGGCCCGCTGTTGCGGACGACGACCGCGTCGAAACCGTCCATCAGCGCCGCCACGTCCTTGGGGTGACACAGCGCCAGGTCGAAATGGGCGCGGAGCCGGGCGGTGAGGTAGATGTCCTCGTCGCAGTAGCGGCGCCCTTTCGCCGGGTACGCCAGGTCGGTGACGTAGAGGAGGCGGGGGCGTTCGGCGGACATGGAGGCTCCTCGTGCTGCGTGACGGCCTTGCGTGGCCGGGAGGGGTGCGTGCGTGGCCGGTGCGGGCACGGTCAGGGGGCTGACCGGACGGACGGCAGAAAGGTTACGGCGCGGTGTCCCGGCCCCCGCGTCCGGTACCGCCCTGAACGATCAAGGTGCCCGCGCAACCCGCCCCTGAGAGCACTGAGTTCCCCGTGTCCTGCACGGAGTGCCATACATGAGGTGCTACGTTCCCGTTCATGAGCCACAGCAGCACCGCGCCGGACGCCAAACCGCCGATGCGGGACGCCCTGGTCGCGGCGGCCTTCCAGCTCTTCCTGGAGCGCGGGTACGAGCAGACCACGGTGGACGACGTCGTCGCGCTGGCCGGGGTCGGCAGGCGCTCGTTCTTCCGGTACTTCCCGTCCAAGGAGGACGTGGTCTTCCCCGACCACGAACGCTGCCTGGCCGACATGACGACCTACCTCGACACCGGCTCGGCGGACGACGAACCGGTGCGCCGCGTCTGCGACGCCGCCCGGCTGGTGCTGCGGATGTACGCGGAGAACCCGGCGTTCTCCGTGCAGCGCTACCGCCTCACCAGACGCGTACCCGGCCTGCGCGCCTACGAGTTGTCGGTCGTCTGGCGCTACGAGCGTGCCCTCGCCCGGTATCTGCGCGACCGGCTGGCCGACCACCCCGACGGGGCGCTGCGCGCCGATGTGATCGCGGCGGCCGTCGTCGCCGCGCACAACAACGCCCTGCGTTCCTGGCTGCGTTCGGACGGCCGGGACGACGCGGAGGCGTCCGTGGACCACGCCTTGGCCCAGGTCCGGGCGGCGTTCGGCACCGACGCGGCCGCGCCCGCCACGGCCTCCCTACCTTTCGCGCCACCTTCCTCGCCCTCCGCGCATCCAGCGCCCTCCGCCGCCCGGAAGGCGGGAACGGCACCGTCCACGCGGGTCGCGCGTCCCTCTCCGGACGAGGTGGTCGTCGTGGTCGCCCGCCGTGACGCGCCGCTCTGGCAGGTCGTCAGGGAGTTCGAGACGGCGGCGGGACGCGCCTGAGCCCTCCCCCGTGGGGCGTGCCCGCTCCCTCTCCATATTCAGGGTACGCAGTGCCTTTACGAGTGACACTGAGTGCCATAGTCTGACGGCGGTGCACGGTGGCACGGCGACCGGGGCACCCGCGTGCCCGCTCCGCGCACGCGGCAGGGGCGGAATACGGGCCGAGCGCAGGGAGATGACCAGCGTGTACCACCACTCAGCAACGGTCTCGCAGTTGGCGGGCGGGTCCACGGCGGGCCTCCTCGACCCGGCGCGCACGGAGCCCGCACGCAGGGACCCCGCACGCATGGACACCCCGCGCGCGACACCCCCCAGGGACACCCTCACCTTCCAGCGCTGCACATGGTGCGGCACGGCCACCTACCACCGGCTGCTCTGTCCCGTCTGCCAGGGCAGCGAACTGCGCACCGAGCACAGTGAGGGCGTCGGAACGATCCGGCACGCCACGATCGTGCACCGCAACACGCCCGGCGCCCGCAACGTCTCAATGGTGGAGCTGACCGAGGGCTTCGTCGTACGGGGCCGGGTCATGGGTCCGCTGATCGGCATCCACAGCGGGGACCGGGTCCGGCTCTCGACCGCCAAGGACCCGGTGCGCGGTGAGCCCGTCTTCCAACTGGTGGACGAGCCGTGCCGGGCCTGGACCTGACGGAACGTCAGCCGGGTGACGGAGGCGTTCCCAGGGCTCGACCGAACTACAACTCAGTTTCCGCACAAGCCCGTTGGAGCAGTTCCGCTCGCTCAGGCCCCCTCCGCGTACCCGTTCCGCACCAGCCCGTTCAGGGCTTCAGCGCGATCCTGATCCCGACCCTCCTGTCGGCCCCGCGCCGCAGCGTGCCGAACAGCAGGGTGAGGCGGCCGACGATGCCGTACTTCCGGGCGATGAGGGTGCGGTAGCGGGCGGTGGTGGCCGCGTCCGTGATCTCGGCCGTGGCCGGGACCTGTTCGCCGGTGGGGTTGCCGCGCAGGTCGCACGGGCCGACCAGCACCTCGGCGTTCCGCCTGATCCGCTTGACCTTCCCGCTGTCGGCGGCCGTCCACACGCCCAGCGCGTCCCCGTCCGCGACCACCCACACCGGCGTGGCCACCAGGGTGCCGTCCTTGCGGTAAGTGCTCACCAGCAGGTACTTCCCCGTGCCGAGCCGCGCGAGCAGCCCGCTCCGGTCACTCGCACCACTTTCGCCCGCCGCGCCGTTGGCGCCCATGTGCTCCATACTCCGCAGCCTAGAAGCCCCACCCGCCCGGCACACATCGGAGCGGACAGAAGCACCGACCAACAGCACCACCCGGCAGCACCAGCACCAGCACCAGCAGGAGATCGCCGCCCCGTGTGAACGCCCCGGCACCCCGCACCGTACTCAGGTCCGGGCGTGCCCGAGGGCCGGTGCGCCCGGCGGTCCCGTCCGGGCCGTCCGCGCGCACGGTTTCGGGAGCCACGTATGAGGCACGCACGACGACGCATCGTCCGGCGAGTGACACGGGTGGTGGCCGTCGGCGGACTCCTGGTGGGCTGCGGAATGGTGGCGCAGGCCGCCCTGGCCGACACCGCTCCCCCCGCGTCGGGCACCCTCTCCACGGCCTCCCCCGCCCCGGACACCGGCACGGCACTGACGGCTCGCCTCGGTACGGCGCGTACGGCGGGGAGCTGGATCGGCGCCGACGGACGCCCCGTCGTCGCGGTCACCGACGAGGACACGGCCCGCGCCGTACGGAGCGCGGGCGCCGAGGCCAAGGTGGTCCCGCACAGCATGGACGAGCTCAAGTCGGCGGTGTCCGGCCTGCGTTCGGCGCCGCGCGTGGCGGGCACCGCGTGGGCGCTGGACTACCGCACCAACCGGGTGGTGGTCCGGGCCGACAGCACCGTGTCGGCGGCCGGTTGGGCGAAGATGAGCCAACTGGCCACGAAACTGGGGGACTTCGTCCGCATGGAGCGTGCGGCGGGCAGGTTCACCACGCGGTTGAACGGCGCGCGACCGATCCTGTCGAGCGGCGGGCGGTGCTCGGCGGGGTTCAACGTGACCGATGGGCGCAGTGACTTCATCCTGACCGCCGGACACTGCGGGCCGACCGGGTCGGTGTGGTTCGGCGAGGACCAGAGCGGTCCGCCGCTGGGCCGCACGGTCGGCAGCACCTTCCCGAACGCGGACTTCTCCCTCGTCCGGTACGACACGGGCAGGGCCGGGCCCGGCGCCGACGTGGTCGCGGTGGGCGACGGCAAGGGCGTACGCATCACCGGCGCAGCCGACCCGGTGGTGGGACAGCGGGTGTTCCGCAGCGGCAGCACCAGCGGCCTGCACGACGGCGCGGTGACCGCGCTGAACGCGACGGTGAACTACCCGGAGGGCTCGGTGAGCGGGCTGGTCGAGACGGACGTGTGCGCCGAACCCGGCGACAGCGGCGGCCCCCTGTTCGCGGACGGGGTCGCGCTGGGCGTCACCTCGGGCGGCAGCGGCGACTGCGCCACCGGCGGGACGACGTTCTTCCAGCCGGTGACCCGCGCGCTGACGGCGCTGAACGTCCGGCTCATCACCTCGGCCGGCGTGAGCGGCAGCGCCGCCCGGAAGGCGCCGGCGGCCGGGGCGACCGGAGGCGCGGTCGCGCGGGGCGCGGCGAAGCCCGGCGTCTCGGCGTCCCCGGCGGGCGGCACGCCCGCGCGGTCACTCGTGGCGCGGATCACGGACCCCCGGAACGTCGGGCCCGGTCTACTGGTGGTCGCGGGCAGCGCGATCGCGCTCGCCGCCACCCGCTACATCCGCTCGGAGCAGGACCGCCGGGCCTACCGGCGGCACTACTCGGCGAACTGGGGCTGATCACACAACACTCGGGCGTACGTCCGGGCCGGGGAGACATGGGTCACCGGCGCACCGGAATCAGACTCCCCGGATTCAGCCGGACCGCGATCAGCCGGACTGCAGCCAGACGAAGCGCAGTCAGACGGACCGCGACCGGACGGTCTCCGGCCGACCCGACCGCAGACGCCGGAGACGCCGGAGACGGGCGGCACGGGGAGGGCGGCGGGCACCGGAGGCACGGGAGGGCAGAAAAAGGGCACCCGCGCCTTCGCGGGTGCCGGGACGGGCGGTTGCGCCGGGGCGGACGAACGTGCCCGGGCGGACGGTTCTGCGGGGTCGCGGCGTCAGGCCGCGTCGGAGGGCTGAGGCGTCGCCGCGGCCCACTCCATCACGAGGCGCTGGTACTCCGCGCGCTGCTCGGTGGTCAGAATGCCGCCCGACCGGCGCCACAGCGCACGGATCTCCTCGTTGACCTCCGCGGCCGATCGCTCGGAGGCGGTTTCAACAGTGGTGGACATGCTGTGAAGCATATGCCGATCGAAGTGAAGGCGCCGTGACCAAGCACCTCCCATGCGGACAAATCGGACCGTGTCCCTCATCACGTCCCGTGATCGCCCCGTGTACGCCAAGGGATCGCGCGGGGGCGGGAGTTCACGTTCCGGCGCCGCCCAGCACCAGCACCTGGATCGCCAGTACCGCAGCCCCGCGCGCCCAGTCGTGGAAGTCCGAGACCCTGCTCTCCAGTTCAACCGGAACCGCCGCCGGATGCCGGTTGGCGGCGATGGTCTCGCGCACCGTGTTTCCCGCCACATCCATCAGTCCGACGCCCTCTCCGGCGAGCAGGATCTTCTGCGGGAGTGCGAAGTTGGCGATCTGCGCGAGCAGCAGGCCGAGCGCGCGGGCGGCCTCGGTGACCACCCGGCCGGGCAGTGGCTCCCCCGCCGCCGCGCCGGCGAGGATCTCCTCGTAGGAGGTGTCCCGGCCGGTGGCGGCCCGGATCTGGTAGCGGATGCTGGGGATGGTGAGCAGGGACACGGCGCTGCCGCGACGGCCGTCCGGGGTGAGCGGCCCCGCGGGGTCCAGGACGAGGTCGGCGCCGAAGCCGAGCGGCTCCACGGCGGGCACCCGGCGCCCGCCCGCGACCAGGCCGTAACCGATCCCCGCGCCGATGGTCAGCACGGCGAAGCGGTCCAGGCCGCGTCCGGCGCCGAACCAGCTCTCCGCCTCCACCAGCGCGGCCACGTCGTTCTCCACCACCACCGGCAGCCCGGCGCGCGCCCGGACCAGCTCGGCCAGCGGTACCTCCCGCCAGCCGAGGTAGGGCGAGTCGGCGACCACGGCACGGTCGCGCACCAGGCCGCCCACGCCGATGCCGAGGCCCGCGGGTGCGGGGTGTCCGGCGCTCAGTTCGGCGGCCGTCCCGGCGATCAGGTCGGCCACGGCGGCCGGGGCGCGGCCGGACAGCGGGCGGTCCAGGGCGGCGACCACGTCACCGCGCAGCGTGGTCACCACGCCGTGCAGCGCGTTCTCGGTGATCTTGAAGCCGAGGAAGGAGCGGGACCCGGTGACGACGTCGAGCGGCTGGGAGGGCCGCCCCTGGCGGGCGGCGGCGGGGGCACCGGCCTCCGGGACCTCGACCAGCAGCCCGGACCCGATGAGCGGCTTCGTCAGCCGGGTCAGGCTGCCCTGCGAGAGCCCGAGCCGCCGGGCCACCTCGGTGCGGGACAGCGGCCCGTGCACCAGCACCTCGATCGCCACGGCCCGCTCCCCCGCGCTCAGCGGCAGCCAACTGGTCATGACGGACGCCTCCGGTTCCTTTTGCCACGGAAACAACACCGGCCAGCGTAACGCCCCGCATCCCTCTCCGTGCGCCCCCGTGTGCGCCTCTTGACGGGAGAATTCTTCTGCGGGGAAAGTATTCCCATGACCTTCTCCCTCGGGATCGTCGGCGCCGGTCAGTTCTCCGGACAGTTCGCCGCCCTCTTCCACGCCCATCCCGGTGTCCGCGACGTCTACGTCACGGACCTGCTGCCCGAGCGGGCGGAACAGCTCGCCGCCACCCAGGGGCTCGCGGGCACCTTCCCGTCCTACGAAGCCATGCTGGAGTCGCCGGAGATCGACGCGGTCGCGGTCTTCACCCAGCGCTGGACGCACGGGCCGCTGGTGCTGGCCGGTCTGGAGGCGGGCAAGCACGTGTACTCGGCGGTGCCGATGGCGATCACCGTCGAGGAGATCTCCGCGATCATCGACGCGGTCCGGGCCACCGGGCTGACGTACATGATGGGCGAGACCAGCCACTACAACCCGGCCACCGTGCACGCCCGCCAGCAGATCGCCGCGGGCGCGTTCGGACGCCTCTTCTACGCCGAGGGCGACTACGTCCACGACATGGACCTCGGTTTCTACGACGCGTACCGCTACAGCGGCGGCCCGGACTGGAAGGCGACCGCCAGCTATCCCCCGCTGCTGTACCCGACGCACTCGGTGGGCGGGGTGCTGGGCGCCTGGCGGACGCACGCGGTCAGCGTGTCGGCGCTCGGTGTACGGGACGAGCGGGGCGACGGCGTCTTCGACCGGTCGGTGAGCCGGTTCGACAACGACGTGTCCAACGCGACCGCGCTGTTCGAGGTGGCGGGCGGGGGCTCGTTCCGCACCAACGAGTTCCGGCGGGTCGGCTATCCCTCGCACATCCGTGAGTCCCGGTTCCGGTTCTTCGGGACGGAGGGGAGCATGGAGCAGCTCGCCACCGTGGCGCTGTGGCAGGACAAGAAGGGTGTCGAGGACATCAGCGACCTGCTGGAGCCCAGGCGGAGCCTGGCACCGGACGATCCCGCGCTCGCGCACGTGGCGCCGGAGCTGCGGGCCGCGTTCACCTCCGGGTCGGCGCCGGTGCACGACCGGGGGCGGCTGCCCAGGGAGTTCGCCCAGCTGCCCAACGGGCACGAGGGCAGCCATCACTTCCTCGCGGACGACTTCGTACGCGCCGTGAACACCCGGACGATGCCCCCGGTGAACGCGTGGACGGCCGCGCGCTACACCCTGCCGGGCATCGTCGCGCACGACTCGGCGCGACAGGACGGTGCGCGGCTGCCGATCCCGGACTTCGGGGACGCGCCGCAGGACTGACCCATGTACGCCGCCGGGCGCCTCCCTCGTCAGAGGGGGCGCCCGGTGGCGTTGCGTGGCGGTCCGGTCAGGTGCCGGGCTTGCGGCCGTAGACGAAGACGTCGTCACCGGTCCTCAGCAGCGACCAGTACGTCTTGGCGTCGGTGGTGGTCATGTTGACGCAGCCGTGCGAGCCGGGCGGGTTCCACATGCTCACGCCCACCGAGTGGAACGCCTGGCCGCCGTCGAAGAACTGGCTGTAGGGCATCTTCACGTTGTAGAGCGAGGAGACGTGGTCGATGTGCCGCCAGTAGATCTTCTTCAGACCGGTGCGGGTCTCGAAGCCGTCGCGGCCGGTGCGCACCGGGACGGGGCCGTAGACGAGCCTCTTGCCGTCCTGTATCCAGCTGAGCTGGAGCGTGAGGTTGACGCAGGCGATCCGGCCCTTGTTGACCGGGCACGCGCCGTTCTTGTTCGGGGTCTTCCCGACGGCTCGCTGCTTGGTGATGAGGTCCATGACGCCCCAGGTCACGGGCCCGGCGTAGCCGATGTTCGGCGTGATGCCGTTGCGGGTCTGGAACGCCTGGATCGCCTTGCAGTCGGCGCTGGACTGCTTGCCGTCCACCGGGCGGCCGAGGAACTTCTCGGCCTGCTTCTGGTAGGGCCCCGCCTGCGTGCTGCAACTCGCCGCCTGGGCCGGTGCGGCCGTGGCGGCCAGCGTGAGCGGCGCCGCCAGCGCGGTGAGGCCCAGCGCGACGGCACTGCGTCTGCGTATGTCCCCCATCGTCCTCTTCCCCTCGTGTGCGCCGGCTGCTCGCCGGACGGTCCTCCGCGCGGTTGCCGCGGCCTCGGACCAGTAGACCCGCCGGGGTCCCGGACGGTTGCGGCGGGGGGCCAAGCTGACCGAAAAATCCCGTTTTATGCCCGGAGTTCGCCCCTGTGGGGAGCGGGGCCCGCTCAGGACGCGCCCGCGCCGTCGATCGCCGTACGGAACCCGGTGTTGACGGCCGTCAGACCGCCGTCCACCACGAGTGTGGTGCCGGTGATCCAGGCCGCGTCCCCGGAGGCGAGGAACGCGACGGCCGCCGCGACGTCCTCGGGCTCCCCGATCCGGCCGAGCGGATACAGCGGCCGGACCGCCGCCAGCTCGACGTCCCGCCCCTCCCACGCCGAGGTGCGTACGGTGCCGGGCGCCACGACGTTGACCCGTACGCCTCGCCGCGCCGCGTGCCCGGCGAGGGTACGGGCCAGGGAGGCGAGCCCGGCCTTGGCCGCGCTGTAGGCGTGGTTGCCGAAGTCCTGGATGCCGTTGACCGACCCGATGGCGACGATGGCACCGCGCCCGGAGGCGGCGAGGTGCGGCAGCGCGGCACGGCAGCACCGGTAGGTGCCGGTGAGGGTGATGTCGAGGTCCAGCGCCCAGCTCTCGTCGGCGTCGTCCTCGAACCGGGCCGCGTCCCGCGTGCAGTGGGCGGCGCAGGTCACGAGCACGTCGAGTGAGCCGAAGAGGTCCACGGCGTGCGCGACGGCCGCGCGCACGGCGTCCGCGTCGGCCACGTCGCACCCCAACGCCTCGGCGGCGAAGCCCTGTTCACGCAGTCCGGCGGCGGTCCGCTCCGCTTCCTCGGCGTCCTGGTCGGTGAGCAGCACCCGGCCGCCCTCCTCCGCGACACGCCGCGCGACGGCGGCCCCGATGCCGCGCGCGGCGCCCGTGACGAGAACTCCGTGGCCGGTGAAGCGCTTGAGATCGGTCATGGGCCGAACCGTAGAGGTCCGGCGGGCGCGGCAACAGGGTACGACGCCGGGCCGGACGTTCCCGGGCCGCCGGGGTCGGGTCGTGGCCCGCGCGGGTGTCAGGGGCGCAGCCGGTCCGACAGCTCCGACTCCGTTGCCACGAACCAGAGTTGGCGCCCCCGGTTCGACTCGCGGACGAAGTCGCGCAGCGCGTCGCTCGCCGCGACCCGCGCGGAGATGTCACCGACGACGGCGAGCCGCAGCCTGTAGTTGACGAACTTCTGCACCACGGCCCCCGCGACACCGGAGCGGAGCCGGAAGAAGCTGTCGGGGACGCGCTCAACGGGGACGACGACGATTTCCGCGCCGTGTCCGAACGCGTCCCCGACGAGATCGAGCGCGGCGCGCTCACCGTCCAGCGGCGGGCCCTCGGGGGCGCAGCGCAGGACGGGGACGGAGTGCAGGATCACAGGTGTGTCGGTGGACATGTCCGTGACTTTAGGGGGCGGGGACGGTCCCGGCACCCCAATTGAGGAGCGTGCACGGAGTGGGGCGGAACTGCCCTTCCCCACGTCCGTGTTCAGGCCCCGGTCTCAGTGCCCCCGCTTGATCCACTCGTCCAGATGCGGGGCCTCGGCGCCGATGGTGGTGGGGTCGCCGTGGCCGGTGAGGACCTCGGTGTCCGGGGGGAGGTCGAGGAGGCGGTCCCGGATGGAGTCGATGATGGCCGGGAAGCTGGAGTACGAGCGCCCGGTGGCGCCGGGACCGCCCTGGAACAGGGTGTCGCCGGTGAACAGCGTGCCGAGCGCGGGTTCGTACAGGCAGACCGCGCCGGGCGCGTGGCCGGGGGTGTGCAGCACGGTCAGGTCGGCACCGGCCGCCTCGATGACCTGGCCGTCCACCAGTTCACGGTCGGGTTCGCGGTCGGGGTGGGTCATCCGCCACAGCGGCAGGTCGTCGGGGTGCAGCCAGATGACGGCGCCCGTCAGGTCCGCGAGCGCGGGGGCCGCGTCGATGTGGTCGTTGTGGGCGTGGGTGCAGATGATCGCGGTCAGCCTGCGGTCGCCGACCGCGCGGGCGATGGCCTCGGCGTCGTGGGCGGCGTCGATGACGACGGCCTCCTCGTCGTTCCCGACGATCCACACGTTGTTGTCCACGTCCCAGGTGCCGCCGTCGAGGCTGAACTGCCCCGAGGTGACGAGGCGTTCGATGCGCGCGGTCATCAGAACTCCACCACCGAGCGGAGCACGTCGCCCTCGTGCATGCGGTCGAACGCCTGCTCCACCTGGTCGAGCCGGATCGTCTCGGTGACGAACTGGTCGAGCGGCAGGCGGCCCTGGAGGTGGAGGTCGATCAGCATCGGGAAGTCGCGGGAGGGCAGACAGTCGCCGTACCAGCTCGACTTGAGGGAGCCGCCGCGTCCGAAGACGTCCAGCAGCGGGAGTTCGAGCTTCATCTCGGGGGTGGGGACACCGACGAGGACGACGGTACCGGCGAGATCGCGGGCGTAGAAGGCCTGTTGGTAGGTCTCGGGGCGGCCGACGGCATCGATGACGACGTCGGCGCCGAAGCCGCCGGTGAGTTCGCGGATGGCCTCGACGGCGTCGCTCTGCCGGGAGTTGACCGTGTGGGTGGCGCCGAGCGCGCGGGCCTTCTCCAGTTTGCGGTCGTCGATGTCCACGGCGATGATCCGCGCGGCACCCGCCAGGTGGGCGCCCGCGACGGCCGCGTCCCCGACACCGCCGCAGCCGATGACGGCCACGGTGTCGCCCCGGCCGACGTTGCCGGTGTTGATGGCGGCGCCGATACCGGCCATCACCCCGCAGCCGAGGAGTCCGGCGACGGCCGGGGAGACCGCCGGGTCCACCTTGGTGCACTGTCCGGCGGCGACGAGGGTCTTCTCCGCGAAGGCGCCGATGCCGAGCGCCGGGGAGAGTTCCTGGCCGGTCGAGGCGAGGGTCATCCTCTGCTTGGCGTTGTGGGTGTTGAAGCAGTACCACGGGCGACCGCGCAGACAGGCCCGGCAAGTGCCGCACACCGCACGCCAGTTGAGGACGACGAAGTCACCGGGGGCCACGTCGGTGACATCGTCGCCCACCGACTCCACGACACCCGCGGCCTCGTGGCCGAGCAGGAAGGGGAAGTCGTCGGAGATGCCGCCCTGCTTGTAGTGCAGGTCGGTGTGGCAGACGCCGCACGCCTGGATGCGTACGACCGCCTCGCCGGGGCCGGGATCGGGGACCACGATGGTCTCGATCCGCACCGGCTCGTCCTTCCCCGGTGCGATCACGCCGCGTACTTCCTGCGCCATGCCCTGGCCCCTTTTCCTTCGTCGTTCCTACGGTGCCGACCCTACGTCGAACGGGCGGGCCCGGCATCGGCGCACGGCGTGTCCCCCGATCTTTCCCGGCCGGGTGCCGCGCGGTGCCCGGACAGCGCTGAGGGCCGCTCCCTCGCGGGAACGGCCCTGGCGTACGGCGGGTTCAGGCCTCGACGGCCGGGAGCAGACCGGTGACGGGGGCGACGAGGTCGGTGACCTGGTGCAGTTCGTTCAGCTTGTCCAGCTCGCCGAGCTGGTTCAGGCCGCGCATCTGCTCCGCCATGTGCGGGACGCTGCCCTGCTGGTCCGCCGGGAGGCCGCTGGTGACGACCGAGTCGAGCATGGTCATCGGGTTGATCTGCCCGTTGTCCGGGGTGCTCGCGTCGGCCGCGCTCGCGAGCGGCGCGGCGAAGGCCGTGACGCCGACGGCGAGACCGACGGCGGCGACGATACGTCGTGTTGAGATCATGTTTCCAGCAACGGCCGCGGCCCCCGCGGGGACACGGGCACCCGGCGCCGCTCACTCGTGAGGCGGATTCCGCCGTCCGCGTTTGCCGTCGCCGCCCGCTCGGGGGAGTCTCGGAGGAACGGGGTCCGCCGTTCCCGCCCCCGGCGGGCGCCGGGCGCCCCGGGAGAGGGCGGGCATGATGCGGATGGGCGGCAGGTTCGCGCGCGTACAGGTCAGTTCACGGCTGACGTGGTCCTTCTCGGCGCGTGCGGCGCTCGGCCGGACCCGCCGTCCGGCGCACCCGGCGGGTACGGGGCTGCGGTCGTCGGCGCTGCTGCTCGGATCGCTGCTGCGCGCGGCCCGCGCCCGGCGCACCGCGCTGCCGCCGACAAGGCGGCGGGGACGGCGCGGCTGAACTCCGTTCCCTGCGGGGGCCGGAGCGGCGCGACCGGCGGAGGACGGCCGTCAACTGCCGTACTCCGCCGGTAGGTTGGCCGGGGTCATGTGTTGGTGATCACCATGCGGAACCGGGCGCGTCCGTCCATCATCTTCCGGTATGCCGCGTCCACGTCGTCCAGCGGCACGGTCTCCGTCATCGGCTTGATGCCGTGCAGCGCGCTGAACTCCAGGGTGTCCTGCACGTCCTGGGCGGTACCGGACGGGTGGCCGCGCACGATGAGCCCCTTCATGAGGAGCTGGACGGGCGAGAGGCCGAGCGGTTCGGCGTCGGCGCCGATGACGACGAGTTCGCCCCGGTGGCCGAGACCGCCCGCGGTGGCCGCGATGGCGGCGGAGTTGCCCGCCGTGGCGAGCACGACACGGGCACCGCCGAGCGACTGGAGGGCCTCGCCGACATCGGTGGCGGTGCTGTCCACGTAGTGGTGGGCGCCGAGCCGCTTGGCGAACTCCTCCTTCTCCGCGCCGCGTGCGACGGCCACCGTCTCGTAGCCCATCGCTGCCGCGTACTGCACGCCGAGGTGGCCGAGACCGCCGAGGCCGAGCACGGCCACGAGGTCGCCGGGCCGCGCGGAGCTGCGCCGCAGCCCGTTGTACGTGGTGACGCCCGCGCAGGCCATCGGGCCCGCGTCGCTCGCGGACAGACCGTCCGGGATACGGGCCAGGGCGTCCATCGGCGCGACGACCTTCTCGCCGAAGCCGCCGTCGTAGGTCCAGCCGGGGGTCCGGAGGTTCGGACAGACGATGAAGTCGCCCTCGCGGCAGGCCCGGCAGTGGCCGCAACTCCCGCCGAACCAGCCGACGGTGACCCGGTCACCGATCTGCCAGCCGTACTCGCGGGCGCCCTCGCCCAGGGCCTCGACGTGTCCGGCGATCTCGTGCCCCGGGACCTCGGGGAAGGTGATGCCGGGCAGGCCGCCGCCCACGAACATGGAGTCGCTGTGGCAGATCCCGCACGCCTCGACGGCGATCCGGACATGTCCGGGGCCGGGCTCGGGAGTCTCCCGCTCGACGATCTCGAAGGTGCCGTTGGGTGCGGTGACCTGCGCTGCTCGGTAGGTGCTCATGTATCGCTCCGACGGGTCGCGCGGAAGGAAACGGGGGCGGCGGGCCCCCGGTCCAGCAGACCAGCTCCGGTCCGATCGCGCGCGTCGAGCCGACCGGGCCCCGGCCCCCGCGCCTCCACCCGGCCTGTTCGCACAGACCGTTCGCGCTCCCCGTTCTCTTACCCAGTTCTAACTGAACAGTCGGAACTGGACAGCCGCACCTGTCGGTCCTAGGGTGCGGGTATGGACAACGGCTCGGACTCCGCCGCCCGCACCGCGCGTGATCTGCGTGTGGTGTTCAGCAGGCTGCGGCGGCGCATCCGCGAGGTGGCGCAGGACTCGGACCTCACGCCCTCGCAGGAGTCGGCGCTCTCGCTGGTCGGCAAGCACGGCGCGGCCACCGCGAGCGCGCTGGCCGCCGCCGAGGGCGTACGGCCGCAGTCGATGGCGACCACGCTCGGCGGGCTCGAACAGCACGGGCTGATCCGGCGGGCGCCGGACCCCGACGACGGCCGCCGCCAGCTCGTGACGCTGACCGAGGCGGGCCGGGCGCGCATCGAGGGCAACAAGCAGCTCCGCGAGGAGTGGCTGACCCGCGCGTTCCAGGACCGCTACACCGAGGAGGAGCGGCGGACCGTGCTCACCGCGCTGGAACTGCTGGAACGGCTGTCCCGGCCGTGACATCCCGGCCCGCCGCGACTCCGCGACCCGGCACGCCGCCCCCGTCCGCCGCCCTGTCCCGCTCCGCCGCGGGACCCCGGCCGTCGTCCCCCTTCCGCCACCGGACGTCCCCCGCCGGTGACGGCTCCCCCGGCCGTTCCCTCGACCGGTCCGTCTTTCGAGAGGTCTGATCCACCCATGTCCGTCACCACCCTCGACCCCCGCACCGCCCTGGTCGTCATCGACCTCCAGCACGGCATCGTGGGCCTGCCCGTCAAGCCGTACCCGGCCGCCGACGTGGTCGCCCGGAACGTCGAGCTGGCCGAGGCGTTCCGCGCCCGGAACCTGCCCGTCGTGCTGGTCCGTGTCTCCTTCGCCGCGGACGGCGCCGACGCCATGCCCGGCCGCACCGAGCGCCAGGGCAGCGGCGCCGCGTTCCCGGAGGGCTGGGACGTCATCGTGGACGAGATGTCCGGCCACCCCGGCGACATCCACGTCACCAAGCACAACTGGAGCGCGTTCTTCGGCACCGACCTGGATGTGCAGCTGCGCCGCCGGGGCATCACGCAGGTCGTGGTGACCGGTATCGCCACCAGCATCGGTGTCGAGTCCACCGCCCGTGACGCCTACGCCTCCGGCTACCACGTCACCCTGGCGACCGACGCGATGGCCGACGCCGACGCCGAGGCGCACACCAACAGCGTCGAGCGGCTGTTCCCGCGCCTCGGTGAGAGCGGTACGACCGCCGAGATCCTGGAGCTGCTGGCGAAGACGCACGCCTGATCCCGGCACGCCCCGGCACGGAGCACGGCCCCTGTACGAATGTCGTACAGGGGCCGTCGTCGCGTACACGCCGGGCCGGTGCGCCGGGTCGGCGCGTGGGCGTGGGTCAGTCCTCGCCGCGCACGATGTTGCCGTCCGGGTCGGCGGACGGGTCGCGCGGGGCACCGGTCCGCACGATGGCGGGCCGACAGGTGCGCACACCGCCACGGGGCGGACGCGGGCTGTGGGGCCCGGTCGCCTCCCGGCGGTCGGTGGCGTCCTGGACGGTCTGTTCTGTGGTGGGCGCGGTCACGGAGTTCGCTTCCTTCCTGGTGTGGTCCTGATCTGCCGGGGGTGCTCAGGTAGCGCTGCCACCCGCGCCGCCTCCGCCGCCCGCGGAGCCCGAGGAACCGGACGACCAGCGCGGCCGGCTCTGGTCCTCGGCGCGCCTGCTGGCGACGTTGCCGAAGTGGTGCGGGGTGAGGCGGTCGTCCCCGGCGTCGGCGACGGGCACCTCGTCGGGCTCGCGCATCTCCAGCGAGTCCCCGACCGGGCCGCCCTCGGGCAGCCGGGGCTGCTCCTCCGGCCTCGGCGGCGCGGGCTCGCGCTGCCGCACCTTGAAGCCCAGCCGGAAGGCGAGGATGAGACCGGCGGCGACGGCCAGGCCGACGACGAGGATCATCACGTACCCGAACACCTGCGCGCCGGTGGCCGCTTCGTACATGGCAGAGTTCATGAACGCCGGGTACCCCTGGCGTGGCCGCCGATGCCCGCCGGGGCGACGGTCAGCCGTCCGGCCGCGTCCGGGGCGCGGCCGCCGCCGCACCGGGGTAGGGAGCCAGGCGGTCAGCTCTCGTGGCCCGCGCCCGTGAGGGCGCGCTCCACCTCCGCCTCCACCTCGGTCCGGCTGCGGCCGGTCTCGCGGGCGTACTCGCTGACCGCCGTCCGCGCGTCGCGGGCCAGGTCGCGCCAGGCGCGTACGGCGGTCTCGTAGGTGCCCGTGCGGGCGCCCTTCATGCGCTGCCCGGCCGGTGGCCCGTAGGCGTCCCGCAGGTCATCGACCGTGGACTGTGCCGCCTTGGCCGCGCGCTGTTTCTGGACGAGTTCTTCGAAGGTGTGTGCCACTCCACCGACCCTAGACAGGGTCGCGTCGGCTCGCCTGTCCAGCGGTCGCGGTGCTGGTGGGGACGGGGCCGAGGTCGGCCCAGACCTGTTTGCCGCCGCTGACCGGCACGATGCCCCAGCGGTCGGAGACCGCCTCGACCAGCAGGATGCCGCGCCCGCCGGTGGCCTCCCAGCCGATGCTGGGCGGTTTGACCGGGCCGCGCGGCGAGGAGTCGGTGACGGAGAGGCGCAGCCGCTCGCCCGCGAGTTCCAGGTCGAGGCGGACCTGTCCCCCGGTGTGGACGAGGGCGTTGGTGACGAGTTCGGAGACGATCAGCAGGGCGCCGTCCAGCAGATCGCGGGGCACGCCCCAGCCGCGCAGGGTGCGCCGGGCGAACCGGCGGGCGTGCCGGACCGCCTCGGGGACCCGCCACACCGTCCAGCTCTCGCGCAGCGGGCGTACGGCGAGGCCGTCGTAGCGGACCAGCAGCAGCGCCACGTCGTCGGTGCGGTGGGCGTCCGCGAGCAGGGTGTCCGCGAGCGGGCCCAGGTCGGCGGGGTCGGCGGCGGCGAGCCGCCCGGCCAGCCGGGACATGCCGGTGTCGAGGTCGGTCTCGGCGGACTCCACCAGGCCGTCGGTGGTGAGCGCGAGGACGGTGCCGGGCTGGAGCCGCAGCGGGGTCATCGGGTACTCGGCGCGGGTGAGGACGCCGAGCGGCGGGCCGCCCTCGGTCTCCGCGATCTCGGTGCTGCCGTCCGGTCGCCGCAGCACGGGCGGCGGGTGCCCGGCGCGTACGCACCAGGCGGTGCCGCGTTCCATGTCCACGTCGATGTAGCAGCAGGTGGCGAAGAGGTCGGTCTCCATCTCCAGCAGCAGCCGGTTGGCGTGCGTGACGACGACGTCGGGCGGGTGTCCCTCGGCCGCGTAGGCGCGCAGGGCGGTGCGCATCTGGCCCATGAGGGTGGCGGCGCCCGCGTTGTGGCCCTGGACGTCGCCGATGACGAAGGCCACGTGGTGGTCGGCGAGGGGGATGACGTCGTACCAGTCGCCGCCGACCTCCAGGCCCGCGACGGTCGGCAGATAGCGGGCGACGGCGACCGCGCCGGGCAGCCGGGGCAGACGGCGGGGCAGCAGGGTGCGCTGGAGCATGCCGACGAGTTCGTGTTCGGCGTCGAAGGCGTGGGCGCGCAGCAGGGCCTGTCCGGTGAGACCGGCGCAGGCGGTGAGGAGGGCGCGTTCGTCGGGGCCGAACTCGTGCGGTTCGTCCCAGCCGATCAGGCAGGCGCCCGCCATCCGGCCGCCCGCGGGCAGCGGGAGCACGGCGAGGCCGCCGGGTCCGACCTCCGCGAGCGCGGGTTCCAGGGCGGACCCGGCGGGCCAGATCCGGGTGCCGCCCTCGCGGAGCGCCGCGGCGAGGGCGGGCATGGCGCGTACGGGCGCGTCGGGCCACTCGGTGCGCCACTCGGTGCGCCACAGCTCGGGCCAGGCGTCGGGCTGGGGCGGGTCGAGAACGGTGACGACGAGGCGGTCGTTCTCCAGTTCCGCGAGCGCGATCCGGTCGGCGCGCAGCGGTGCGCGCAGGGCGGCGACGACGGCCCGGCCGACGTCCTTGACCGTACCGGCGGTGGCGAGCGCGGCGGCGAGCCGCTGGACGCGGGCCACGTCGGTGCCGTCGGAGCGCAGCGTGGAGACGTCCACGACGGTGCCCGCCAGCCGGGCGGGGCGTCCCTCGCCGCCGGGCAGCAGCCGCCCGCGCAGCCGGAGCCAGCGGGGCGGGCCGGACGGCCGCAGGACGCGGAACTCCAGTTCGCGGTCGCCCGGCGACATGTGGTCGGCCTCGACCACGGACATCAGCGCGGGCAGGTCCTCGGGCACGGTACGGCCGAGCAGGGTCTCCACCCGGCCGTCGAAGCCGTCCCGTTCGAGTCCGAACAGCCGCAACAGCCCGGCGCCGACCGCCACCCGGCCGCTGTCCATCGCCAGACTGAACGCGTCGGCGGGCAGTCCGCCGCCGTCGGCCGCCGGGAAGGCCGGGGCGGGTACGGCGATGGCGCGGGCGATGGTTTCGAGGCAGTCCCGGTCCTCGGTGCCGAATCCGCCGGGGTCTTCGCCCACGGCGACCAGGCAGCCGCGCCCGGCGGGGTGGAGGGGAAGGACGGCGAGGGAGAAGGGCGCGGCCCGGGCGGACCCGCCCTCCGGACAGGAGGCCGGGGTGCCGGGGGCGCGGTGGCTGTCCGGGCCGGTGGCCGGGCCGTCCGGGACACAGTGGCCCTCCGCGTGGCCCGGGCCGTCCGGGGTGCCGGTGGCTTCGCGGGGCCACGTGTCCCCGGGGCCGAGCCACTCGGCCCGTCCGGCGCGGTGGGCGCGGGTGATCGGGGAGGCGCCGTCGCACGAGTAGGTGTCGCGCAGGCCGTACAGGGTGCGGGGCAGACCGGCGGACTCGGCCAGGCACAGCACGGAGGGATCGGCGCCGGGGACGTACACCCCGGCGAACGCGGCGCCCGCGAGGACGAGGGCCTGTTCCAGCACACGGCGGAGCCGGTCGGGCGTGTCGGGCTGGGCCAGGAGCGCCGTCAGGGCGGTGCCGGCCCGCTCGGCTCTCGATACGCGCACCCCTGCGCCTTCTCCGGCCACCCGGCCATTAGAGCGTGCGGGCGGCCCGAGCGCAGCCCCTGTGCAGGGTCTGTGTGGTGGAAGGGACGGATGTGGGGGCGCTCGCGGCGGCGCGGGGGCGGCACCGTGCGCCGGGACGCGCCGGTCGCGCCCCCGCCGGGACCTGCCGGAAGTCCCCGGGACCCCTTGCCCCGCTCGCGCCCCCGGACTTCTCCGGACTCTCCGCCCTCGGGGCTCCCCCGGCGACCCGCCACGTATCACCAGCCCGCCCCGGCGCCCCGACCCGCCGTGCCGCCGTACCCGCCCACTCACGCCCTCTCGCCGTGCGGTCGGCCGCCGCGCGCGGGAGCCTTGTCCCCAGGACGGACGGCCGTACGAGGAGGTGGTCGGCGTGTCCGACGGGTCGCGGGCGGCCCCGGCGGCCGTGACGGCGGTCGAGCCGCCGGTGCTGTCGCTCGCGCTGGCCGCGCTGATGGAGGACCTGGGCGCGCACTCCGGAGCGGTGTACCTGCGCAGGCCCGACGAGCCGGTGCTGGACATGGCCGTCATGGCGGGGATGCCGCGGGCGTTCGCGGCGCCGTGGGAGCGGGTCGGGCTGAGCGCGCCGATCCCGGTGGCCGAGGCGGCCCGTGAGCAGCGGCTGGTGTGGGTGAGCGGCGAGCAGGAGATGGCGCGCCGGTATCCGCGCGTCGCGGTGGTGCTGCCGTACCCGTTCGCGCTGGCCGCCGCCCCGCTGGCGACGGCGGGCACGCTGTACGGCGTGGTGTTCGTGACCTGGCCGGGCGACCGGCAGGAGGAGCTGTCCCCCGCGGAGCGGCAGCGGCTCACCTCGGGCTGCGAACGGCTGGCGGTACGGCTGGAGCGGGCCGCGGCGGCGCGGCTGCCGCTCGGCCCGCAGACGGATCTGCTGTCGGCGCCGATGTCGGGCGTGGCGGGCACGCTGGGCTCGGCGGAGGCGGCCCGGATGGTGGGCCGACTCCCCTACGGTCTGGCGTCGCTGGACCTCAACGGGCGGATCTCGTTCGTCAACGCCGCCGGTGCCGAACTTCTCGGCAGGCCCGCCGAGGACCTGCTCGGCACCCTGCCCTGGGCGTCGGTGGCGTGGCTCAACGACCCACTGTACGAGGACCGTTACCGGGCGGCGCTGGTCAGCCAGCGGGTCACGTCGTTCGTGGCGCTGCGTCCGCCGGGCGAGTGGCTGTCGTTCCGGATGTACCCGACGACGACCGGGCTGACGGTGCGGATCAGCCGGGCGCGGGCGGTCGCGGAGCTGAGGCGGGAGAGGGAAAGGCCGGACTCCGGACGGTTGGTGACGATCAGTCAGATGCTGAATCTCGCCGGATCGCTGACCGAGGCGGTGGGCGTGGAGGACGTGGTGCAACTGGTCGCGGACCAGGTCGCCCCGGCTGTGGGCAGCCAGGCGCTGGCGGTTCTCGGTTCGATGGCGGGCCGACTGCACGTGTTGGGGCACCGGGGGTACGACGACCCGTACGCGGTGGAGCGGTTCGACGGGATGCCGCTGAGCAGACGGACACCGGGCACCCAGGTGCTGAACAGCGGGGTGCCCGCCTTCTTCGAGTCGCGGGAGCAGTTGGAGCGGCTGTACCCGTGTCGGCAGGGGCACCGGGACGGTTTCGCCGCCTGGGCGTATCTGCCGCTGATCGCGTCCGGGCGCCCGGTGGGCACCTGTGTCCTCGCCTACGCCGAGCCGCATCCGTTCCCGGCGGACGAGCGGGCGGTGCTGACGAGTTTCGGCGGGCTGATCGCGCAGGCCCTGGAGCGGGCCGAGCTGTACGACACGAAGCACCGGCTGGCGCAGGGGCTCCAGCAGGCGCTGCTCCCGGACTCGCTGGTACGGCTGCCGGGCATCGACGCCGCCGCCCGCTATCTCCCGGCCACGCAGGGCATGGAGATCGGCGGCGACTTCTACGACCTCGTGCCCACCGGTCCGCTGGCCGCCGCCGTGATCGGGGACGTGCAGGGGCACAACGTGACGGCCGCCGCGCTGATGGGGCAGCTCCGCACGGGAGTACGGGCGTACACGACGGTGGGGCAGGCGCCGCACGAGGTGATGCGGGGCACCAACCGGCTGCTGATCGACCTGGGTTCGGACCTGTTCGCCAGTTGTCTGTATCTGCGGCTCGACCCCGCGCGCGGCCGGGCGGTGATGGCGCGGGCCGGGCATCCGCCGCCGCTGCTGCGCCGCCCGGACGGGAGGGTGCGGGTGCTGGACCTGGCGGGCGGGCCCCTGCTCGGCATCGACCCGGAGGCGGTGTACCCGACCACGGAGGTGGACTTCTCCCCCGGCTCGGTGCTGGCCCTCTACACGGACGGGCTGGTGGAGTCGCCGGGGGTGGACATCGAGGACTCGCTGATCGCGCTCGGTGAGCTGCTGCAGGAGCTGGGAGGTCTGCCGCTGGAGACGCTGGCCGACCGGCTGGTGCGGCACAGCGCGGCGGCGGGCGAGCGGATGGACGACGTGGCGCTGCTGCTGTTGCGGGCGACCGGGGAGGCCGGGGTGGAGGCGGGGGCCGCGGAGGGGTGAACTTCGCTTCGGCCGCCGGGAGTCCGGGCCCGTGGACCCGGTGTGTGCCGGGCCCGAACTCCCGGTGTGCGCCGGGCCGGGGTCCGGCTCAGCGCGTCCCGGCCGGGGAGGACATGTCGTTCGCGCCCGGCTACTGCCCGGCCGCGCCCTGCTGACCGGCACCGCTGTCGGCCCCGTCGTCGGCGCCGTCGCCCTCGCCGTCGCCCCGCTGATCCGCGCCCGCTCCGTCGCCCCCGTCGCCCAGGGTCGCGCCGGTCGTGGCGAGGGCGGTGGTGACGGGCTGGAAGAAGGTCTCGCCGCCGGAGGCGCAGTCGCCGCTGCCGCCGGAGGTGAGGCCGACGGCGCCGCCGTCCCGGGTGAAGAGGGAGCCGCCGCTGTCACCGGCCTCGGCGCAGACGTCCGTCCGGATCAGCCCGGTGACGGTGTCCACCCCGTTCGGGTCGGTCTCGCTCTGGAAGTTGACGGTGGCGTCGAGGCCGGTGACCTGTCCGTCGTGGAGTGCGGTGGTGGAGCCCATCCGGAACACGGTCTGGCCGACGACGGCGTCCACGGCGCCGGTGATGGGGACGGTCCGGCCACCGCCCACGTTCACCTCGCTCGGCGCGTCGGTGCCGGGGTCGTCGTACCTGACGAGGGAGAAGTCGCCCGCGCCGGGGAAGGTGGCCCGGTCCACGGTGGCGACGGGCTGCCCGCCCTGAGCGTCGGACCACCGCTCGGCGGCGACCCCGCAGTGACCGGCCGTCAGGAAGGCGGGGCTGCCGTCGGCGGCGGTGACGTTGAAGCCGAGGGAGCAGCGGACGGTTCCGCCGGTCACCTGGGAGAAGATCGCGTCGCCGCCGGAGGCGAGGGTACGGAAGGTGCCGGAGGACCTCTTCAGCGTGGCCATGCCGTCGCCGAGGCCGCGTACGGTCGCCTCCAGGCGGTCCCAGCGGGCGCCGGTGACGGTGGCGTCGGCGGTGACCACGACCTTGTCGGTGCGCGGGTCCACGGCCCAGGCGGTGCCGGGCAGGGTGGCGCGGGTGCGCAGCGTGCGGGCGGCGGCCGCCAGGTCGGCGGTGCTGTTGGCGACGCGGCGCACGTCGGCACCCGCCCGTTCCGCCCTGGCCGCCGCGTCGTCGCCGCCGTCGCCGTCGGCCACGTTGACGACGAGACGGCGCCGGGTGCCGTCGTAGGAGAAACCGGCGGCGCTGTCGCCGAGCATCCGTCGCAGCTGTCCGGCCAGGCGGGGCGCGTCCGCCGCACTGAGCGTGCGGACGGTGGCGGCGGCGCCGTTCCGCGAGGTGCCGTTCTGGGAGGCGTCGGCGTGGGGCAGCAGGAGGGCCGCCGCGCCGAGTGCCGCCGCACCGCCCACGGCTATGGCCGCCTTCCGCCCGTGCGTGCGCTGATGACTCACGTCTCTCGACCTCCTGAGTACGGGGAGACCGCCACGAGGGGCGGTCGCTGGGGGGCGCCCGGACGGCAGGAGGTACGAGGGGCCGGGGGCGCGTGTTCAATCAACTCCCTTGCCGGGCACGGGATTCGGCCATCCCGGCGGAGAACCGCCCCTGTCCCGCACACAGGGCCACCACCCGGTAGCGGTCGGTCTCGAACACGTACCGGAATCCCGGCTTCAGGGAATCTGCACATCCACTTCCCATCGAGGGCACGCGGGGCGGCGGACGCACACATCCGCGCCCCTCCCGGAGCGCTCCCGGCGCGGGATACCGGTCCGCCCGCCCGGCGGGCAAGGGAGGTCGTGCGCCGATACGGCGCACCGTGTGAAGAAGCCGCCGACACCTGGTGCGCGAACCTGCACGACCGGGACCCGATGCCCTGCCAAGTGTGCTGGTGAGGGGTTTGGCCGAGTGGAACGGCGACCGGCGCCCGTGCTTTGATCCATCGCACCGCAGGGCTCCCCGGAGCTTCCGGAACGGGCACTCCGAGCCCGCGGTGCGCGGCTGTCTGTCCCCCAGAGGGGCCGCCGTCCCCCTTGTGAATATCCATACGAAGGGAAGTTCCATCATGAACTCCACCCCCCGCTTCGAGACCGCCGAGATCTCGGACGCCGAGCTGGACAACGTCTCCGGCGGTCTGGCCGTCAACGCCCTCAACGACCTGACCGGCACCGTGAACACCGCTGTCCCGGTCAGCCACGTGGTGGACGGCGCCATCGGCACCGTGCAGGGCGTCACCGGCCTGAACGTGACGCCGGTCACCAACCTGGTCGCCGGTCTCTGACCGCACCGTGGTGTCACCGAGGTCCCGGAAGCCGCACCCCCGGCTTCCGGGACCTCGGGTGCTCCCCGGACACACCGTGATGTCGTCCCGCCTCGGGTGAGGGAAGTCCCGTGCAGTTCCGCCAACAGGCCCTCGCCAAGCTCCAGTCGCCGGAGGAACTCGACCTCCCGGTGCGGCTGGCACGCCCGCAGGGCTGGCTCGCGCTGGGTGTCACCGTCGTCGTGATGGCGGCGGCCTCGGTGTGGACGGTGACCGGTTCGGTCGCCTCCACCGTGAGCGCGCAGGCCGTGCTCACCCACGCACAGGGCAGTTACCAGTTGCAGAGCCCCGTCGCCGGGCAGGTGACGGCCGTGCTCGCGCAGGCCGGGCAGCGCCTCCCGGCCGACGCCCCCGTGCTCAAGGTCCGTACCGGCGAGGGCGATTCCGTCGTCCGCACGGTCGCGGCGGGCCGGATCACCTCGCTGACGGCCACCATCGGGCAGATCATCCGCACCGGCACCACCGTGGCCGCCGTGGAGAAGGTCGCCCGCGCCTCCGACCCGCTGTACGCCACGGTGTACGTCCCCGCCGAGAACGCGGGCTCGCTCACCGCGCACGCCTCGGTGGACCTCACCGTCTCCTCGGTGCCGTCCCAGCGGTACGGCGTGCTGCGCGGCCACGTGCGTTCGGTGGACCGGGCCGCGCAGTCCACCCAGTCGATCGGCGCGTTCCTCGGTGACGCCCAGCTGGGCCGCCAGTTCACCCGCGACGGACGCCCGGTGGCGGTCCTGGTCTCGCTGGACACCTCGAAGAGCACCCGGAGCGGATACCGCTGGTCCACGGCGGACGGGCCGCCGTTCGCGCTCGACTCCATGACGCTCGCCGACGCCTCGATCCGGCTGCCCGACCAGCGTCCTCTCGATTGGCTGCTCCCGTGACCACCACCCAGGACGCCCCGGACTCGCGCAGCCGCAGCCGCAGCCGCAGCCGCAGACGGGCCGCACCCGCCCGGCGGCCGGTGCCCAAGCCGCGCGGCGGCACGGTCCGCACCCCCACCGTGCTCCAGATGGAGGCCGTCGAATGCGGCGCCGCCTCCCTGGCGATGGTCCTCGGCCACCACGGACGGCACGTCCCGCTGGAGGAGCTGCGGATCGCCTGCGGTGTCTCCCGCGACGGCTCGCGCGCCAGCAACCTCTTGAAAGCTGCCCGGAGTTACGGCCTCACCGCCAAGGGCATGCAGATGGACCTGGCCGCCCTCGCCGAAGTCACCGCGCCTGCCGTCCTGTTCTGGGAGTTCAACCACTACGTCGTCTACGACGGCATGGGCCGCCGGTTCGGACGGCGCGGGGTGTTCATCAACGACCCCGCCAAGGGCCGCCGGTTCGTGCCCATCGAGGAGTTCGACGGCAGCTTCACCGGTGTCGTCCTGACGATGGAGCCCGGCGAGGGCTTCACCCGCGGCGGACGCAAGGCCGGTGTGTTCGGCGCGCTGCCCGCCCGGCTGCGCGGCACCGCGGGCACCCTGCCCGCCGCCGTGCTGGCCAGCCTGCTGCTGGTCGCGGTCGGCGCCGCCCTGCCCGCGCTCAGCCGCACCTACATCGACCTGTTCCTGATCGGCGGCCAGACCTCGCTGCTCGGCGTGCTCTTCGCGTCGATGGGCACCTGCGTGGCGCTCACCCTGGTGCTGACCTGGCTCCAGCAGGCCAATCTGCTGCACGGCCGGATCATCTCCTCGACGCTGTCCAGCGCCCGGTTCCTGCGCCATCTGCTGCGGCTGCCGGTCACCTTCTTCTCCCAGCGCTCCCCCGCCGACCTGGTGCAGCGCCTCCAGTCCAACGACCAGGTCGCCGAGACCCTCGCCCGCGACCTGGCCTCGGCGGGCGTGGACGCGGTCGTCGTCGTGCTGTACGCGCTGCTGCTCTACACCTACGACCCGCAGCTCACCTTCCTCGGCATCGGCGTGGCCCTGCTGAACGTGGTGGCGATGCGGATGGTGGTCCGGATGCGGGCCACCCGGACGGCGAAGCTGCGCGCGGACACCGCACGGCTCACCAACACCTCGTACACCGGGCTCCAGCTCATCGAGACGATGAAGGCGACGGGCGGCGAGGACGGCTACTTCCGCAAGTGGGCCGGGCAGCACGCGACGACGCTGGAGGAGCAGCAGCGGCTCGGGGTGCCGAGCGCCTGGCTGGGCGTGGTGGCGCCGACGCTGGCGACGCTGAACAGCGCGCTGATCCTGTGGATCGGCGGAATGCGGGCGGTGGAGGGGCACATCTCGGTCGGTCTGCTGGTGGCGTTCCAGGCGCTGGTGACCCGGTTCACCGCGCCGCTGACCCGGCTGAACGGCGTGGCGGGCCGTATCCAGGACTTCGCGGCGGACGTGGCCCGGCTGAAGGACGTGGAGAACTTCCAGGCCGACCCGCTGTACGCCCGGCCCGGTTCGGGCGACGCGCGGCGGCTGCGCGGGCACGTCGAGCTGGAGAACGTGACGTTCGGGTACAGCCCGCTGGACCAGCCGCTGCTGAGCGGGTTCGACCTGACGGTGGGTCCGGGCCGCCAGGTGGCGCTGGTGGGCGGTTCGGGCAGCGGCAAGTCCACGGTGTCCCGGCTGATCTCGGGCCTGTACACACCGTGGGACGGGGTGATCCGCATCGACGGGCGGCGCCTGGACGACATCCCGCGCGGCGCGCTCGCCGGTTCGGTGTCCTTCGTGGACCAGGACGTGTTCCTGTTCGAGGGGTCGGTCCGGGACAACGTGGCGCTGTGGGACCCGTCGATCCCGGACGAGGCGGTGGTGGAGGCGCTGCGCGACGCGGCGCTGTACGACGTGGTGACACGGCGTCCGGGCGGCATCCACAGCCGGGTCGAGCAGGACGGCCGCAACTTCTCCGGCGGGCAGCGCCAGCGGCTGGAGATCGCGCGGGCGCTGGTGCGGCGGCCCAGCATCCTGGTGCTGGACGAGGTGACGAGCGCGCTGGACGCGCAGACCGAGCTGACCGTGATGGACAACCTGCGCCGCCGGGGCTGCGCGTGCGTGGTGATCGCGCACCGGCTGAGCACGGTGCGGGACAGCGACGAGATCGTGGTGCTCCAGCACGGCACGGTGGTCGAGCGCGGACGGCACGAGGAACTGGTGGCACGCGGCGGCGCGTACGCGGCACTGGTCAGGGAGCGGTGAGATGACGTCCGTGCGGGAGGGAGACCTGGTCCTCGGCGCGCTGGGTGCGATGGGCGCGCGGGTGGACTGCGCCGGGTCGGGCCGCCTGGACCTGGAGGGTCCGCAGGTGCTGTGGCTGGTGGTGTCCGGCGCGCTGGACCTGTTCGCGGTGGACGCCGAGGCGCAGGGCCACTGGCACCACCTGGGCCGTCTGGAGCCGGGCGCGCTGCTGCTCGGTCCGGTCGCGGGCGCCCGGCACACCCTGGTCGCCCGTCCGGTCCGGGACTGCGTGGTGCACCGGATGAACCTGCGCGAGCTGTACGGGCCCGCGCAGACCGAGACGTGGTCCTACGACGAGTACGGCACCCCGCAGTACGTGCCGCCGACCACGTCCCCGCTGGAGTACGCGGTGGCGCTCGGCGTCGGCCGGGGCCTGTCGGTGCTGTTCCAGGCGCCGATGGCCGAGGAACGCGCCACCGCGCCCTCGGACGACGACGTGTTCTGGATGCAGGTGCCGCCGGGCAGCGTGCAGTACGGCTCGCTGTACGGCGCGGAGGCCGCGGCCGATCTGCTGATGGACCCGGCGCTGTGGCAGAGCATGGTGGACCAGCAGTTCCGGCTGCTGACCGCGCTGGACCGGTGGATCGAGCAGGTCGAGCGGACCCACGAGACGCGGACGGCGGCCGGGATCAAGGCGGGTGAGACGGTCCGCGCGGACGCCGACAAGGCGCTGCTCGCGTCCATCGGGCGCCGTCCGGCCCGTCCGGCGACGGCCGCCGACGCGGACGCCACCTACGCGGCGTGCCGCCTGGTCGCGGAGGCGGCCGGGATCAGGCTGGCCGAACCGGCGCAGAGCGGCACCGAGAGCGAGCGGCTCGACCCGGTGGAGCGGGTGGCGCTGGCCTCGCGGGTGCGGACCCGCGCGGTCCGTCTCGACGGGCGCTGGTGGCGGGAGAACGTGGGCCCGCTGGTGGCGCACCGGGCGCTGTCGGGGGCGCCGGTGGCGCTGCTGTGGCGGCGCGGCGGTTATGTGGCGGTGCATCCGGGCACGGGGCGCGAGACGCCGGTGGAGAAGGTCAACGCCGGGGAGTTCGAGGAGCGGGCGGTGATGTTCTACCGTCCGCTGCCCGAACGGCGGCTGGGTCCGCTGGGTCTGCTGCGGTTCAGCCTGGGCGGTACGCGCGGGGATCTGGCGAACCTGCTGCTGGCGGGTCTGGTGACGGTGGCGATCGGCGCGCTGGTGCCGGTGGCGACCGGCAAGGTGCTCGGCGAGTACGTCCCGAGGGCGCAGACGGACCTGATCGTCGGGGTGTGTCTGGCGGTGATGGTGAGCGCGCTGGTGTCGGCGGCGTTCACGCTGCTGGAGAACCTGACGATGCTGCGTCTCGAGGGCCGGATCGAGGCGTCGCTCCAGCCGGCGGTGTGGGACCGGCTGCTGCGGCTGCCGACGCGGTTCTTCACCCAGCGTTCGACGGGTGAGCTGGCCAGTGCCGCGATGGGCATCAGCTCGATCCGGCGGCTGCTGGCCGGGACCGGTCCGGTGGTGGCGCAGTCGGTGACGATCGGCGCGATGAACCTGGGTCTGCTGTTCTGGTACAGCGTGCCGATGGCGCTGGCGGCGGTCGGGATGCTGGTGGTGATCGCGGCGGTGTTCCTGGGGCTCGGGCTGTGGCAGGTGCGCTGGCAGCGGCGGCTGGTGGTGCTCGGCAACAAGCTGAACAACCAGGCGTTCCAGACCCTGCGCGGCCTGCCGAAGCTGCGGGTGGCGGCGGCGGAGAACTACGCGTACGCGGCCTGGGCGCGGGAGTTCGCGCGCAGCCGGGAGCTCCAGCAGAAGGTCGGCCGGATCAAGAACCTGACCAGTGTGCTGGGCGCGGTGTATCTGCCGGTGTGCACGCTGCTGATGTTCATGCTGCTGGCGGGTCCCGCGCGGGGCGCGATGTCGGCGGCGGCGTTCCTCACCTTCAACACGGCGGTGACGATGGTGCTGACCTCGGTCACCCAGCTCACCGGTTCGTTCGTGTCGGCGGTGGCCGCGCTCCCGCTGTTCGAGGAGATCCGTCCGGTGCTGGACGCGACGCCCGAGGTGCGGGGCACGAGCACCCGGCCCGGTCCGCTGTCGGGCGCGGTGGAGGCCCGTCGGCTGTCGTTCCGGTACGCCGACGACGGGCCCCTGGTGCTGGACGACGTGTCGTTCGAGGTGCGGCCGGGCGAGTTCGTGGCGGTGGTCGGCCCGAGCGGCTGCGGCAAGTCCACGCTGCTGCGGCTGCTGATCGGTTTCGACCGCCCGGTCTCCGGGAGCGTGCTGTACGACGGGCAGGACCTGGCGGCGCTGGACCAGTCGGCGGTGCGGCGGCAGTGCGGGGTGGTGCTCCAGCACGCGCAGCCGTTCACCGGGTCGATCATGGACGTCATCTGCGGCACCGAGCCGTATCCGCCGGAGCAGGTGATGGCCGCCGCCGAACTGGCGGGGCTGGCCGGGGACATCGAGCGGATGCCGATGGGGCTGCACACGATCGTCGCGGGCAGCGGGGCGATCTCGGGCGGCCAGCGGCAGCGGCTGATGATCGCGCAGGCGCTGATCCGGCGCCCGCGCATCCTCTTCTTCGACGAGGCGACCAGCGCGCTCGACAACGAGACGCAGCGCACGGTCATCGAGAGCACCCGCAAGCTGAACGCGAGCCGGGTGGTGATCGCGCACCGGCTGTCCACGGTGATGGACGCGGACCGGGTGGTGGTCATGGAGGACGGCAAGGTGGTCCAGCAGGGTCCGCCCGCGGAGCTTCTGGCGGACACCACGGGACGGTTGCACGAGTTGGTGCGCCGTCAGATGACGTAGATCGGGCGCCTCGGGAACAGCACACTGCCAGCGAAACGTTGCCGTTTCGCTGGCAGTGTTCTAACGTCGAGCTGTACGAAACGGTTTCGTTCTTTCGCGGACCGTTCCCGGCGCCCGGTATGCCCCGGCGTGCCCTTCCGTACCCGCGTTTCCTCGTTCCCCTCTAGCCTCCCGGAGCGGCCCTCCATGTCCCAGAAGACCCTCACCGACGCCGACGGCACGTCGGCGGACGCGGCCCGGCCGGCACCCGGCGCGGCGGCGCCGGGCAGGCGCTGGTGGATTCTCGGCGTCGTCGCCATCGCCCAGCTCATGGTGGTCCTCGACGCCACCATCGTGAACATCGCGCTGCCCTCCGCCCAGGCCGACCTGGGCTTCTCGGACGGCAACCGGCAGTGGATCGTGACCGCGTACGCGCTCGCCTTCGCCTCCCTGCTGCTGCTCGGCGGGCGCATCGCGGACCTCTTCGGGCGCAAGCCCGCCTTCCTGGTCGGCGTGGTCGGCTTCGCCGGTGCCTCCGCCCTCGGCGGCGCCGCGAACGGCTTCACCATGCTGGTGGTGGCCCGCGCGCTCCAGGGCGCGTTCGGCGCCCTGCTCGCCCCGGCCGCGCTGTCGCTGCTCAACACCACGTTCACGGATGCCCGCGAACGGGCCCGCGCGTTCAGCGTCTACGGCGCGATCGCGGGCGCGGGCGGCGCGATCGGGCTGCTGCTCGGCGGCCTGCTCACCGACGCGCTCGACTGGCGCTGGACGCTGTACGTCAACGTGGCCATCGCGGTCGTCGCGTTCATCGGCGGCTGGGTGCTGCTCGGCAACCACCGGGACGCGAGCGACGCCAAGCTGGACGTGCCGGGCACGGTCCTGGTCGCCTCCGGGCTCTTCGCCGTGGTCTACGGCTTCTCCAACGCCGAGTCCCACCACTGGGGTTCACCGCTGACCTGGGGCTTCCTGGTCGCGGGCGGGCTGCTGCTGGCCGGGTTCGCGTACTGGCAGACCCGCGCCGCCCATCCGCTGCTGCCGCTGCGCATCCTGCTCGACCGCAACCGGGGTGCCTCGTTCCTCGCGGTGCTGGTCACCGGCGCGGGCATGTTCGGCGTGTTCCTCTTCCTCACCTACTACCTCCAGCTCAACCTGGGCTTCAGCCCGACGAAGACCGGCGTCGCGTTCCTGCCGATGGTCGCCGCGCTGATGGTGGCCGCCCAGCTCGGCACCACGCTGTTGGTGCCCCGCACCGGCCCGAAGGTGATCATCCCGCTGGGCTTCGCCGTCGCCACGGCGGGCATGGCCTGGCTGACCGGGATGAACGTCGGCACGCACTACGCCTCCGGTGTGCTCCCGCAGCTCCTCGTCATCGGCTTCGGCCTCGGCCTGGTCATGCCCCCGGCCATGCAGCTCGCCACCGGCGGGGTCGCGGCCGAGGACGCGGGGGTGGCGTCGGCCACCGTCAACGCCATGCAGCAGGTGGGTGGTTCGATCGGCACCGCGCTGCTGAACACCCTCGCGGCGAGCGCGGCCACCAACTACCTCTCCGGCCGCGACCCCAAGAACCCGCTGGTGCGGGCCCAGGCCAGCATCGAGAGCTACACCACCGCCTTCTGGTGGTCCGCCGTCCTCTTCGCCGCCGGTACCGTCGCGGCGTTCCTCCTCTACCGGCGCGGGGTGCCCCAGCAGGACCCGGAGGCGGCCCCGGTGGTCCACATGTGACCTGCTCGCGGGAGGCGGGCCGTCGTCCGTACCGGGACGGTGGCCCGCCTCCCGGCCCGTACGGCGCGGCCCCACCGGGCAGGCACCGGCCCCCGAACCCCCGCCCACGCACCGCGGCCCGTGCCACCCCCGTCCATCCGGGTACCCGGCGCCCATGAACGACCACCGCGCCCCGGCCCTGCCACCACCGCGAGGTCCCCTCTCCGAAGGAGTCCTCGCCCTGCTGACCCGCACCGCCCCACTCCCCCACCCGCCCCACGCCAGGACGGCCGACCCCTACGGCGACGACCTCCAACTGGCCCTGTACCTCTGCTACGAGCTGCACTACAGAGGTTTCGCGGGCGTCTCCGAGGCCCTGGAGTGGAACCCGGAGCTGCTCGAACGGCGAGCCGAGCTGGAGGACCGTTTCCTCGGGGCGCTCGACAAGGACACCCCCCGGCACCCGGACCTGGACCAGGCCCTCGCCGACCTGCTGACGGAGCCCCTGGACGGCACCGGCGTCAGCCACTACCTCCAGGCGGAGGGCGAGCTGTGGCAGCTCAGGGAGTACGCGGCGCTCCGCTCGCTGTACCACCTGAAGGAGGCCGACCCGCACGCGTGGGTGCTGCCCCGCCTGCACGGGCGGGCGAAGGCCGCGATGGCGGCGGTGGAGTTCGACGAGTTCGGCGGCGGCCACGCCGACCGGGTGCACGCGCACCTCTTCGCTGAGCTGATGGGCGATCTCGGTCTCGACAGCGCGTACGGCCGCCATCTGCCCGCGGGGACGGCCGAGATGCTGGCCGTCGTCAACATGATGTCCCTCTTCGGGCTGCACCGGGACCTGCGCGGAGCGCTGATCGGGCACTTCGCGGACGTGGAGATCACCTCCTCCCCCGCCTCCCGCCGCCTGGCCGCGGCGATGCGCCGCAACGGCGCGGGCCCGGCCGCCGCGTTCTTCTACGACGAGCACGTGGAGGCGGACGCGGTGCACGAGCAGATCGTCCGCCACGACGTGATCGGCGGGCTGCTGGCGGAGGAACCCGAGCTGACCGACGATGTCGTCTTCGGGATCGACGCCACCGAGTTCCTGGAGGACCGCCTCGCCCGGCGGCTGCTCACCGCGTGGCGCGCGGGCCGCACCGCGCTCTTCGCCCCCGTCGAGCCGGACATCTCCCATACATCCTGATCCCCGGGGTACCCAGCCGCGGTGAGCACATGGGTACTGCCGGGTGTCTACGCCCCACAGGACGACACGGCCCTTCTCGCCGAGGCGCTGCGCGCGGAGCGGCCGGGACCGGGGGCCGACGTGCTCGACATCGGCACCGGCAGCGGCGCGCTGGCACTGACCGCGGCGCGGCACGGGGCGCGGGTCACCGCCGTGGACGTGTCCCGGCGCGCGGTGTGGACGGCCCGCATCAACGCCCGGCGGGCCCGGCTGCCGGTCGGCGTCCGGCACGGCGACCTCTTCGACCCGGTGCGCGGCCGGTCGTACGACCTGATCCTCGCCAATCCGCCGTACGTGCCCGCGCCGACGGCGGGCGGGCGGGGTCCGCGCGGCCGGGCGCGTGCCTGGGACGCGGGGCGGGACGGGCGCGAGGTGCTGGACCGCATCTGCCGGGAGGCACCGGCGCTGCTGCGGCCGGGCGGGGCGCTGCTGCTGGTCCATTCGGAACTGAGCGGCCCGGACCGCACCCTGGCGGCGCTGCGCTCGGCGGGGCTGACCGCGTCGGTGGTGGACCGGCGGCGCATCGCCCTCGGGCCGGTGCTGCGGGCCCGCGCGCAATGGCTGCGCGGGCGCGGCCTGCTCGCCGACGGCGGGGACCGGGAGGAACTGGTGGTGATCCGTGCCGGACGAATCCGATGACCCGAAGGTGCGGCCCTGCCGGATACGCGTCCAGCGGGAGGGGCCGGTCCTGGTGGACGGGCCGGTGGAGATCGAGCTGGAGGACGGCACGACGGTGTTCTCCGACCGGTTCCGGGTCGCGGTGTGCACCTGCCGCAGGAGCCACCGTTACCCGTGGTGCGACACGAGTCACCGACGGCGTACTTGACCGCCCCGCCGTCACTCTTGTCTTCTGCGGCTTCCGGATTCCAAACAGTCGGTTTCGGGCCGTTTCCCGGTCCGGCCCCCCACGGGCCGGACCGGGAAACGGTGTGGTGCACCGGTGTCCGGCGGGCGACCCCACTCCGCCCGCCCGGGCTCCGGTTCGAGATCACGGGCCCCGCTCCAGAAGGCCGCACTCCCCAGTGGCAACCTGATCCGTCGCATCGGGGATCCCGCGATCCCGGTCTCAGAAGGCGAAGAGAGCGCCGCTCGCGGCGTCCTTCGCGCAGGTGTTGCCGAAGGTGCGTTCGAAGGCCACGCGCTTGCCCTGCCAGACACCCTGGACGGTGACGACCACGGGGTCGTACAGACGGCCGCACCGCACCCCGGCGCGCGGCGCCACGGCGGCCGGGTCGCCGCCCGCACCCCGCAGTTCGGCGCACGCTTCCGCGGCGGCGGGGTGGGTGCCGGAGGGGGTCGGGGCGCAGCTCAGGGTGACGGCCCGCTCGGCGTCGGCCGGGGCGGCGCCGCCGGGGCCGGTGGTGAGCACCAGCGCCGAGGGGGCGTAGAGCGACGACGGGGCGGCGTCGGAGACGGCCACGGAGGCCCCGGTCAGGGGTCCGCAGACGGCGGCGGCCGTGAGGCCGAGGGTCGCTGCCCAGCGCGCGGTGTTCCGCATGGTGTGCTTCCTTCCGCTCGGAGATACCTCGACGTGACGAGGTCGCGCCGCCCCGGCCCGGTTCGGCCCCGGGCGGCGGGCGCCACTCTGCCGAGTCCGCCGGGGAAACACACATCGACCCCACCCGTTTGAGTAACCTTGCGTGTTGAATCAGTGGCGCGAAGTCACAGAAATCGAACAGCTCGACCGCTCAACGGCGGGGTTCTTGATCGGTTCGCCCGGCACGGTGGCCGAAAGACAGCGCTCGGCGAATAGGCCGGAAACATTCCGGCTCGGCCGGACCCCGACCTCCCGGTGACACCTCGTGTTCAGCCGCCCGTGGCCGGTGATCATCCCCGCCCGGCCCCCGTACGCCCGCTCCGTCACCCCGCATACCGGCCGGTATCCTCGGCCCTCGCCAGGCAGCGACGGACGACGAGCGCGGGAGGGCCGGATGGCCGAGCACTGGGCGGACTTCCAGTACGAGATCTATCTGAACGGGATGACGGGGGCCGTGCCCCGGCTGCCCACGGACCTGACCCGGCTGGAGGAGCTGGCCGAGCACCGGCTCGGTCCCGGACCGGTGGGCTACGTCGCGGGCAGCGCGGGCGACGGCAGCACCGCCCGCGCCAACCGCGAGGCGCTGGCCCGGCGCCGGATCGTGCCCCGCATGCTGCGGGACGTGGAGCGGCGGGACCTCTCGGTGAGCCTGCTGGGCCGCACCCTGCCCGCCCCGCTGGCCCTCGCCCCGGTCGGCGTGCTGTCGATCATGCACCCGGACGCGGAGACCGCTGCCGCGCGGGCCGCCGCCGCGCAGGGCGTGCCGTACATCCTGTCGTCGGCGTCGAGCACCCCGATGGAGACCGTCGCGGAGGCGATGGGGGACGCCGAGCGCTGGTTCCAGCTGTACTGGGGCAAGGACCGCGAGGTGACCCGGAGTTTCCTGACCCGCGCCCGGACGGCCGGGTTCTCGGTGCTGGTCGTCACCCTGGACACCCCGCTGCTGTCCTGGCGCCCGCGCGACCTGGACCGCGCCTATCTGCCGTTCCTGCACGGCGTGGGCACCGCCAACTACTTCACCGACCCGGCGTTCCGGGCGGGTCTGGCCAAGCCGGTGCACGAGGACCCGAACGCGGCCGTGCTGCACTTCCTCGGCCTGTTCGGGGACGCCGGGCACACCTGGCCGGACCTCGCGTATCTGCGGGAGCACTGGGACGGCCCGATCGTCGTCAAGGGCGTCCTGCACCCGGACGACGCCCGGCAGGCCGCCGACGCCGGGATGGACGGTGTCGTGGTCTCCAACCACGGCGGCCGACAGGTCGCCGGTTCGGTCGCGGCGGCCGACGCGCTGCCCGGTGTCGCGGCGGCCGTCGGGGAGCGGCTGGCGGTGCTGTTCGACAGCGGGGTGCGCTCCGGCGACGACGTGTTCAAGGCGCTCGCGCTCGGTGCGCGGGCGGTTCTGCTGGGCCGCCCCTATGTGTACGGGCTGGGCCTGGACGGACAGGCGGGCGTGGAGCACGTGGTGCGCTGCCTGCTCGCCGAGCTGGATCTCACCCTCGCCCTCTCCGGGCACCGGGAACCGGGCACGGTCACGGCGGCCGACCTCGCGGAGACGGCGGGCTGAGCACGACAGCGCGCGGGGGCCCGCGCGGGGACCGGGGAGCCGTCAACTCCGGCCGCCGTGTGGTGAGTCGGGGTCGGGCGGACGGGCGGCCCCCGGCGCCGCCGCGCCCGCCCTCCGGGCGGACGACGCCACTTTCAAAACACGCCCCAGGTCAGATCCGCCACCCCCGCAGCCGCCCCGCGGCCCCGTGGACATCGGTCCGGCCGGACATCAGGTCGCGGGCGAGCTCCACGAGGGCACCGGGCGGCGGGTCGAGCGCGGCGCCGCTGACGGACATGTAGGCGACGGCGACGGCACAGGCGAACCGCACGTTGGCGGCGGGCAGCGGCCTCAGCACGGCGAGGGTGTGCAGCAGCGCGGCGGCCCGCCAGGCGGGATCGGAGCCGGTGCCGAACCGGGGCGGATCGACATGGTGCCGGGCGACGGCCGCGACCAGGGCGGAGAAGTCGTCCACCGCGGGCTGCCCGGGCAGGACCTCCTCATGGCGCCGCAGCAGCCAGGGGACGTCGATGTGGATGACGGAGGACATCGGTCAGGCGGCGGCGCCGCGGGCGGGGGGCTCGTCGTCCGGGAAGGCGGCGGCGAACTCCTCGGCGTGGGCGGTGAAGAAGCCGCGGAACGCCTCCGCGCCCTCCTTCAGCGCCCGGTGGCGGGCGATGTCCGCGGCGGCGGCCTCACGGACGAGGGCCTTCATCGACGTGCCGCGTTCCTTGGCGATCCGGCGCAGGTCCTCAAGTTCGCGCTCGCTGAACTCCACGTTGAGAGCTGGCATGCCGTCACGGTACCGCGCCGGTACTCACCCGTAAATGTCGGCATGTCAAGCCCCCGCCGACCCGGTACCCGGCGCGGGGCGCGGGTGGACGGGCGCGCCGACACCGCTCGGACGCGCCGCCGAGGTTCCATCACATATCACTGCAAAAAGTGTCTTATTTTCTTCATGCACACACCTTCGCGGCGTACCCTGCTCCGGGCCCCCATCGCTGCCGCCGGGGCGGGACTCCTGGCGGCCTGCACCGATTCCGGCTCCTCCCGCCCCTCCGGCCCCCAGGGCGGAGCGGCGGCCGAGGGGCCCTTCGTCCCTCCGGGGCCGAAGGGATATGTCGATCCGTCGGGTCCGGAGGTCCGCGCCGCCGAGCGGGCCCGGGGCGCGGGCCGGGTGCGGATGCTCAAGGTGACGGCGGCCGAGACGGAGCTGGACCTCGGCGGACGGCACGTGCGGACCTGGGCCTACCACGACGAACTGCCAGGACCGCTGCTGCGGGTCACCGCGGGCGACGTCCTCAGCCTCACCCTCGCCAACCGGCTCCCGGAGACGACCACCCTCCACTCGCACGGCGTACGGCTGCGCTGCGACATGGACGGCGTGCCGGGCCTGACCCAGCGGGAGATCCCGGCGGGCAGCGACTTCACGTACCGCTTCACCGCGCGGGACCCCGGCACCTACTTCGTCCACTCGCACGTCGGCATGCAGCCCGACCGGGGGCTGTACGCGCCGCTGATCGTGGACGACCCGCGCGAACCCCTGAAGTACGACGAGGAGTGGATCGTCGTCCTGGACGACTGGCTGGACGGCGTGGACGGCTCCACCCCGGACTCGGCGCTCGCCCAGCTGATGCCGAAGGGCATGAAGCCGGGCATGGCGATGGGGGGCCCCGAGCACCCGGCGCCGAGCGGCCGGGCGAGCGGCACGGCGAGCCCGCACGCCTCGCACTCCGCGCACGCGGGCGGCGGCCCCTCGCGGGTGCTGCGCGACTCGCACAGCCGACTCCTCCAGGGCGACGCGGGCAGCGTGGACTACCCGCTGTACCTGATCAACGGGAAGACCCCGGCCCGGCCCGCCACGTTCCGCTGCAAGCCGGGGCGCCGGATCAGGATGCGCATCATCAACGCCGGGTCCGAGACCGCGTTCCGGGTGGCGCTCGGCGGCCACACCATGACGGTCACGCACACCGACGGCTACCCGGTGGCGCACAAGGAGACCGACGCGCTGCTGGTGGGCATGGCCGAGCGCTACGACGTGCTGGTCACCGCCAAGGACGGGGTGTTCCCGCTGGTCGCGCTGGCCGAGGGCAAGAAGGGCAAGGCGCTGGCCGTGCTCCGCACCGACAACGGCAGAACCGTTCCGCCGGTGACCGTGCGTCCCGCCGAGCTGGACGGCCGGATCATCCAGGCGCGGCGGCTCGAGCCGCACGAGTCGGTGGCGCTGCCCGACCGCGAGCCGGACCGCGAGATCCGCGTCCGGGTCACCGGGAACATGCACCGCTGGGACTGGGGCTTCGACCACAAGGCGTACGACGTCCGCCAGCGCCACCCGGTGCGGGCGGGCGAGCGGGTGCGGCTGTCGCTGATCAACTCCACCGACATGTGGCACCCGCTGCATCTGCACGGGCACACCTTCGCCATCGCGGGCATCGACGGGCGCGGCGTCCGCAAGGACACCGCCGTGGTGCTGCCGCACCGCAAGCTGGTCGTCGAGTTCGACGCGGACAATCCGGGCCTGTGGATGCTGCACTGCCACAACCAGTACCACTCGGAGAGCGGCATGATGACGATCCTCGGCTACCGCAGCTGACGCAGGCGTACCGCCCCGGCTGGTCCGGCCGGGGCGGTACACGCCCGGCACCCCGTTCCGCGCCGGATCGTTCACAACCGATCGTGAACGGGCGGACTCCGGCGGACTGGCACGCGGGTGCGGCACGGAATCGCCACCGGGCGCCCGCTTCGGACCCGGCGCGGCCGAAAACCGCCCCTGACCGGGGGTGACGGACCGCGGCGGCTCTTCCGGTCGCCGAACACGGGAGCCCCGGAAGCACTAGGCTGGAACCCAGGTAGTGCCACCTTTTCACTGTGAGTGTGCGCTTGGGAGCGGCGACGATGAGCCGGGTCTATCCGTTCGACGACGCGCCGACGGGCCGGGCCGTCATCGCCGACGACGGAACGCTGGTCGGCTGGAGCGAGGGCGCCCGCCGCCTGCTCGGCCATTCCGCCGACGCCGTCGTGGGCCGCCCCGCGGCCGAGCTGCTGGCCGGGCCCGTCCCGCCGGTGGAACCCACCGCGCGGCGCTGGGACGGCACGGTCGAACTGCGCCACCGGGACGGCCGTACGCTCCCGGTCTGGCTGCTCGCCCACCACCGCCCGGCCGCCGACGGCCGTCCCGGCGACTGGCTCGTCGTCACCCCGCTGTCCCCGGCGGCGGCCCCCCTCCCCGCCCCGCCGGACGACCCGCTGGACCGCGCGGAGCTGATCCAGGTGCCCTGCGCGGTCTCCATCTACGACGACACCCTGCGGCTGCGCCGGATGAACGACGCCATGTGCGAGGTGGTCGGGCTGCCCGAGCACCGGGTGCGGGGGCTGCGCCCGTCGGAGATCGGGGGCAAGCCGCAGAGCGAGGACATGGAGCGCGCGCTGCTCCAGGTGCTCTCCTCCGGCCGCCCGCTGGACGTGCAGACCTATATGCGCACCGGGGGCGGGGACCGGCCGCGTGCCTGGCTGGCCCGGATGGTGCCGGTCACCGACGACACGGGGCGAGTGCGGGGAGTGTGCCTGGCCGCCCACGACGTCACCGACAACTACCGCGCCCGCGAGCGGCTCCAACTGGTCAACGAGGCGAGCGTGCGCATCGGCTCCACCCTCGACGTCACCCGTACGGCGCAGGAGCTGGCGGACGTGTGCGTGCCCGCGCTCGCCGACTTCGTCACCATCGACCTCCTCGACCCGCCCGCCCACGGCGGCGAGCCGCCCGCCCGGATCACCGCGCCGGTCACGCTGCGCCGGACCGCGCAGCGCTCGGTGCTGGACGGGGTGCCGGAGTCGGTGCTCAAGCCCGGCCAGACGGAGGTCTATCCGCCCGGCTCGCCGCAGTGCGACTCACTGACGGCGGGCCGGACCATCATCGCCTCCGCGACCGGCGGCGACATGCGGCCCTGGCTGTCCTGGAACGCGGCGCGTGGCGAGCGGGTGCGCCGGTACGGGATGCACTCGTCGATGGCGGTGCCGATCCGGGCGCGCGGACTCACCCTCGGGGTGGCGGTGTTCACCCGGCACCGGCGCCCCGATCCGTTCACGGCGGACGACCGGCTGCTGGCGGAGGAGATCACCACCCGTGCCGCGGTCTGCGTGGACAACGCCCGCCGCTACTCCCGCGAGCGGGAGACCGCGCTGGCCCTCCAGCGCAGCCTGCTGCCCCGCACGCTCCCGCAGACGGCGGCCCTGGAGGCGTCGTTCCGCTATCTCCCGGCCGCCCGCGCCGGGGTCGGCGGCGACTGGTTCGACGTCATCCAGCTCTCCGGGGCGCGGGTGGCGATGGTGGTCGGGGACGTGGTCGGGCACGGAGTGCAGGCGTCGGCGACGATGGGCCGCCTGCGCACCGCCGTGCGCACCCTCGCCGACATCGACCTCGCCCCGGACGAACTTCTCACCCATCTGGACGACCTGGTGGTCCGGCTCTCCGCGGAGCACGGCGTGGACGGCAGCCCCGGCGAGGTGGGCGCGACCTGTCTGTACGCGGTCTACGACCCGGTGTCCCGGCGGTGCACGATGGCCCGCGCGGGACATCCGCCGCCGGTGCTGCGGGAGCCCGGCGAGCCGCCCCGCCAAGTGGAGCTGCCCGCCGGTCCCCCACTGGGCGTGGGCGGGCTGCCGTTCGAGTCGGCCGAGGTGGAACTGCCCGAGGGAACGGTCCTCGCGCTGTACACCGACGGTCTGGTGGTGTCCCGCGAGCCGGACGCGGAGCAGGGCGCCCAGCGGCTGTTCCCGGCGCTGTCGGCGTACGCGGACTCCCTGGACGAGACCTGCGACCGCATCCTGCACTCGCTGCTGCCCCCGGGCGGCACCGCCGACGACGTGGCGCTGCTGCTGGCCCGCACCCGCGCGCTGCCCGCCTCCCAGGTCGCCACCTGGGACGTGCCCGCCGACCCGGCACGGGTGGCGAACGTACGCAAGCAGGTGGTGGAGCGGCTGGAGGAGTGGTCGCTGGAGGAGATGACGTTCACGGCGGAGCTGGTGGTGAGCGAGCTGGTCACCAACGCCATCCGGTACGGCGCCCGGCCGATCCGGCTCCGGCTGATCCAGGACGCCGACACGCTGATCGTGGAGGTCTCCGACACCAGCCACACCGCACCGCACCTGCGGCGCGCGAAGACGTTCGACGAGGGGGGCCGCGGGCTGCTGCTGGTCGCCCAGCTCACCCAGCGCTGGGGCAGCAGGCACACCCCGGAGGGCAAGACGATCTGGGCGGAACTGGGCCCGCAGGACGAGGGCCTGGCGTTCGGCGGGGACGTGTTCTAGCCGCGGCCCGCGCCTGTTCTAGCCGCGGCCCGCGCCGAGCGAGTACGGGGCGGTCCGTGCCGACCGGGGGTTCACTGCGCGCGCAGCCAGGGCCGTACCTGCTTGCGGGCCTCGTGCAGCCGGGACTTGAGGGTGCCGAGCGGGACGCCGATGCGTTCGGCGACCTCGGCGTAGTCGAGCTGGCAGATGTCCCGGTAGACGAGCGGCGCGACGAGCTGGGGGTGTTCCCGCTCCAGCCGGTCCAGGGCGTCCAGCAGATCGACGCGGGACCCGGCGATGACGCTGGTGGTGCGCGGGTCCACGTGCTCGGAGGGCTCGAAGACGACGGGCTGTTCGGCGGCGCGGCGCTTCAGCTCGCGGTACTTCTGCCGACAGCAGTTGGCGACCACGGTGTACAGCCAGGTGCTGAAGCGGCTGCGGCCCTCGAAGGAGCCGATGTGCCGGGACACCTGGAGGAGCACGTCCTGCGCGGCCTCCTCGGCGTCCTCCCGGCAGGGCAGGAAGCGTCCGCAGCGGCGCAGCACCTCCGGGCGCAGTTCGGCGAGCAGCCGGTCGAGCGCGGTCGGGTCCCCCGTCGCCGCCTGCCGGGCCAGTTCCTCGACCGTCATACCGTCGTGCACGTCGGGGTTCTCCTCGGGGTCGCTCTCCAGGCAGGCATGATAGTCGCATGCACTCCCTGGAGCGGATCGGCCGCTACCGCCTGGAACGGCGCCTCGGCACCGGAGCCTTCGCCACGGTGTGGCTCGCCCACGACGACGACCTCGACGCGCCGGTCGCGGTGAAGGTCCTCGCCGACAACTGGGCGCACCGGCTCGACATCCGGGAGCGGTTCCTGTCCGAGGCGCGGCTGCTGCGCCGCGCGGGCTCGTCACGGGTGGTGCAGGTCTACGACATCGGGGAGCTGCCCGACGGCAGGCCGTACTTCGTGATGGAGTACGCCGACGGCGGCACCCTGGCCGACGCGGCGGCGGACGGCCCGCTGCCCGTGCCGCGGGCGCTGGCGCTGACCGCCGAGGCCGCGCGGGGCGCCGCCGCGCTGCACGAGGCGGGGATCGTGCACCGGGACATCAAGCCGACCAACGTCCTGCTGCACACCGCGCCCGACGGCACGACCCGGTTGCTGCTGGCCGACCTGGGGCTGGCCAAGTCGCTGGCGCAGGCGTCGCAGCTGACGCTGGCGGCGGGCTCGGCGGGGTACCAGCCGCCGGAGCAGGCGGAGCCGGGCGCGGGCATCGACGCGCGGGCCGACGTCTACAGCCTGGGCGCGGTGGGCTACAACCTGGTGACGGGCACGGTGCCGGGACCGCCGGGCCGGGCGGTGCCGCCGGTGCGGCTGCGGCCGGAGCTGGGCGACGAGGCGCAGCGGGCGCTGCTGCGGGCGCTGGAGCCGGACCGCGAGCGGCGCTGGCCGACGGCGCTGGCGTTCGCGGCCGAACTGGAGCGGCTGGCCGGGACGTTCGGCCGGCGTCGTCGGCTGGACGGGCTGCGCTCCCGGCTCGGCACGGTGGCCCTCGCCGGGGCCGGGGTGACGGCCGCCGCGGTCGCCGCCGTCGTCGTCACCCTGATGCAGCACCACCCGGACACCACGGCCGCGCGGACCACGGTGAAGGACGCCTCGGACCGGGTGTCGGTGCAGGTGCCGTCCTCGTGGGCACGCCAGTTCCGTGACTCCGGCTGGGACCCGCACGCGCTCGGGCTGGCCCGCGGCCATGAGCCGGGGCTGGTGGTGAGCGACGACCTGGCCGACTGGCCGAACCTGAAGGCGCCCGTGGACGGCGCGTTCGTCGGCGTCAGCGAACATGGTGAGGTCGGTCCGCGGGTGGACGCCCTCGCGCACACGGACTGCGACTACGCGGGCGGGCAGGCGTTCACGGACGCCCACTGGACAGGCCGGGTGCGGACCTGGACGGGGTGTCCGGGCGGCGGCACGGTCACCGAGACGGCGCTCAGGCCGGTCGGCGGAGCGGCTCAGCCGCAGGTGTACGTGCAGGTGCGCCAGCGGGACAAAACGGACGCGACGCCGGGCATACTCCGCTCGCTGCGGGTCATCTGAATCCGTGGGCGGGGACGGTCGGAGGGGGGTGCGCGAAGCGGGCGCCCGGAAAAGAATCCGGCGGTCTCCGAACTTTTCCTCCGGGTCCGTCATCGGATGTGGTGACGGCGCACCCGGCGCCGACGGCACGCGCGGGACGCGTGCCATGACGATCCAGGAGTGTTGAGCGACATGGCGTACTCTTCCCGGTCCTACCGCCGCGGAGCCCTCTTCGCGGGCGCGGCTGTCATGGTGGGTGTGCTCAGCGCGTGCGGCGGCCAGACGGCCTCCGGTCCGCAGAAGGACCCGGGGACGGCGGGCCCGGCCACCGAGGCCCCGCAGGGCTCCGACTCCGCCGCCTCCTCGTCGGCCTCCACCCCGACCGACGCGGCCTCCGCCTCGGCCAAGGGCTCCGACTCGGCGGCGGCGTCGGCGTCGGCGGGCGGGCAGACCAAGGCCGACAGCGCGGCGTCGGGCAGCCGCTGCCACACATCGGAGCTGAGCGCTTCGGTGGGCACCAACAATCCGGGCGCCGGGCAGGAGAACTTCCCGCTGGTGCTCACCAACAAGTCCTCCCGCACCTGCACGCTGACCGGTTATCCGGGTGCGGCGTTCGTCAGCGCCTCCGGCTCCCAGCTCGGTGCGGACCCCAAGCGGACCTCCGGCTCCCCGGTGACCGTGACGCTGCGTCCGGGACAGAGCGCCTGGTCCGGTCTGACGTTCTCCAACCCGCAGGTCAGCGGTGCGAAGGCGGCCAAGCCCGCCGCGCTGCTGATCACCCCGCCGAACGAGAAGGACTCCCTGAAGGTGTCCTGGTCCGGCGGCGACGTCCCGGTGTCCGGCAACTCCTCGTCGTCCACGCTGACCGTGCTGAACTCCGGCACCGGCG
>NZ_JAHRXF010000045.1 GCF_019104725.1 Streptomyces corallincola
CGCGGGCGCGGCGAGCGGCACTCGCGCGAGACCCCAGCGCCGGGCGGCGGCGACCAGCCGCGTGTGTTCGGCGGCGGCGCGCTCGGCGGCGGTCATCGGCGCCTGCGCGCCGGGGCCGCCCTGACCGGAGGCGGAGCCGCCGGAGCCGCCGGAACCGGTCGAGGAGCAGCCGGAGACGACGGCGGCGGTGGCGAGGGCGGCCAGCGCGCAGCGCAGGGCACGGCTCCGCTTCCACGTCCCGGACTTGTCTTTTTGTCCTACTTGTCTCATGGTGCGGGATACTGACAGGCCACCGTCCGGCCGTCGGCCCGACACCCGGACCGCCGTCGCACGGTCCACCGACTGGCCCACAGCGACCCGGCGGGCGGCCTGGCCCACAATGGGCCGGTGAACGACCTCGCCCCGCTCCTGACCCCCGAAGGCCGCGCCCTCCTCGCCGAGGTGCGCGGCACCGATCCCGCGCGCGAACTGGCCGTGGCGACCCGGCTGCGCCGCGACCACCCGGCCGAGCTGGTGTCGGCCGCGCTCGGCCAGGCCCGGCTGCGCAGCCGCGCGGAGGCCAAGTTCGGCGCCGAGGACGCACAGCGCATGTTCTTCACCCCCAACGGCGTCGAGCAGTCCACGCGGGCGAGCGTGGCCGCGTACCGCGCGGAGCGGATGCGGCGGCTCGGGGTGACCTCGGTGGCGGACCTGTGCTGCGGGATCGGCGGCGACGCCGTCGCGCTGGCCCGCGCGGGCATCCGGGTGCTGGCCGTGGACCGGGACCCGGTGACGGCCGCCGCCGCCCGCGCCAACGCCGAGGCGCTGGGCCTGACGGAGCTGATCGAGGTCCGCGAGGCGGACGTCACCGAGGTGGACACCGCCGGGTGGGACGCGGTGTTCGTGGACCCCGCCCGCCGGGGCGGCCGGGGGCGGATCTTCGACCCGGAGGCGTACTCACCGCCGCTGTCCTGGGCGGTCGCCGCCGCGCGCGGCGCCGGGCGGGCCGCGCTGAAGGTCGCGCCGGGCATCCCGCACGAGGCGGTCCCGGCCGAGGCGGAGGCCGAGTGGATCTCGGACGGCGGCGACGTCAAGGAGGCCGTCCTGTGGTTCGGCACCTCCCCCGGCCTGGTCCGCGCCACCCTGCTGCCCGGCCCGCGCACCTTGGAGTCCCGCGCACTCCCCGACCCGCCGGTCCGCCCGGTCGGCCGCTACCTCTACGAACCGGACGGCGCCGTGATCCGCGCCCACCTGGTCGCCGAGGTGGCCGAGGAGGTCGGCGGCGGCCTGCTGGACGAGACGATCGCCTACGTCACCGCCGACTCCCTCGTCCCGACGGCATACGCCACCGCCTACGAGATCACCGACCAACTCCCCTTCAACGTGAAGAAGTTGAAGGCACTGCTCCGGGAACGCGAGGTGGGCGTGCTGACCGTCAAGAAGCGGGGTTCGGCCGTGGAGCCGGAGGAACTGCGCCGGAAGGTGAAACCGCAGGGTCCCCACTCCGCGACGGTGTTCATGACGCGGGTGGCGGGAGCGCCGACGATGCTGGTCGGGCGGCCGGTACGGGGGTGAAGCCGCCCGTGCGGCAGAGGGGTTGATCCGCGGGCACGGCACAGCACGGCACGGGTGGGGTGAAGTCCGCTTCATGGCACGTGAGTTGCCGTACGGATGGTCAGTGGTCCGGGCTCAGCCGAGGGAGTTCCACAGCTTGCCCGCCGCCGGTTCCTTCGGGATGACTCGGTTGGGGTCCGAAGGGGCGGTGACGACCGGCATCATCACCGTCTTCGTCCGGTCGGCCGTGATGCCCTTCAAGCTCCGCCCCAGGCTGGAGAGTTCGGACAGGGAGTCGAGGCCGGTGTCGGTGGTGAGGCTGGCGGTGACGGCGTCGGCGACGCGGTAGAGCCTGGCCGGGTCGGTGAGCAGGTCGGTGGCGGCGATCTGCTCCAGCAGGGCCTTCACCAGCTTCTGCTGGAGTCCTATCCGGCCGAGGTCGCTGCCGTCGCCTATGCCGTGCCGGGTACGGGCGAGCGCCAACGCCCGCTTGCCGTCCAGGTGTTGCGTACCCGCCTTGATGTGCAGGTGGCTGCTGTCGTCGTCGATGTCCTGGTCGATGGTGACGGTGACCCCGCCGAGGGCGTCCACCAGCTTGGCGAAGCCCGCGAAGTCGATCTCCACGTAGTGGTCCATGCGGATACCGGTCAGCGTCTCGGCGGTCTTCACCGCGCACACCGGACCGCCCACCTCATAGGCGCTGTTGAACATCGCGCCGTACGCCGCCACGCTCGTACCGCCGGACGGGAGCGGGCAGGACGGGCGGGTGACGAGGGTGTCGCGCGGGATGCTGACGACGGTGGCGCTGGTGCGGCCCGCGTCCACGTGCACGACCATCGCGGTGTCGGAGCGGGCACCCGAGCTGTCGCCGCCGCCGAGCTTTTTGTTGGCCTTGCCGCTGCGTGAATCGGAGCCCAGGACAAGGATGTTGAGCGGGCCGGAGGGCAGCGGTTCAGCGGCCGTGGCGGAGGGCACGGGCGGGCGGTCGTCACCCAGCGCGTGGTCGATGTCCACGCTTCTGATGTTGCCGTTGAGGTGGCGGTAGACCCAGCCGACGGCACCCGAGCCCAGCAACAGCGCGCCCACCAGGACGAGTCCGACGGTTCTCAGCCCGTTCGGTCTGCGGTCCTTGCGCGCGCCTTCGCCCTTCACACCCTGTCCGGTCACAGGAGGAACATAAGTCCGAATGACGGGAGATGGCGGGTGGAAGCCGGGCCGGGTGGGATTTCTTCGGAAAATCTCACGCTCCGGGCAGAGCCGGGGGCTCCGAGCGGAGAACCGGGGCTCCGGGTGAAGTCCGTACGGCGCGGTGTGCGCCACGCAGAACAACCCGCTCCCGTAAGTACCGGGAGCGGGGTGTCAGTTGAGCGCCGGGCAGGCCTTGCACCTGCATTTCCCCGCAGGAAGCGGGGCGTCTTTCCTTGGACCACCAACGCACTGCGTCCGGGCCGTTGTTGTTCCGGCCGTTCGCTGTGTGATGATCATAGGCATGCACGGCGGTGACATGCAAACGTCAGTCGCCGTCCACCGCCTCGAACCGCCACCGGTGCACTGCCCGGGTCACCAACTCGGCTTCGGGTTCGGGGAGTTCGGGAAGCTCCGCGTCGTAGGGCGCGTCCCACCACGTGACGACCAGCACCCGGTCCCCCGGTGCGCGCAGGGTCTCGCGGCGCAACGGGACCCGGCTCAGCTCCTGTTGGCGTACCCAGGCCAGCAGGTCGGCGCCCCGGCCGTCCACCGCCCGCGCCTCCCACATCAGGGCGACGGTCACGGGTACAGGTTCCCCTTGCTGACCTCGTGCACATGGTCGTGGCCCGTGTGCGAGTGCCCCGCGCTGCCCGGCACGTGCGGGTCGGTGACCGGCAGGGAGGGGTCGGCGGAGAGGTCCCAGTCGGAGGCTGCGCGGTTGCGGGCGACCATCTCGGCGCCGAGCGCGGCGACCATCGCTCCGTTGTCGGTGCACAGCTTGGGCCGGGGCACGCGCAGCCGGATACCGGCCGCCTCGCAGCGTTCCTGGGCGAGCGCGCGGAGCCGGGAGTTGGCGGCGACACCGCCGCCGATCATCAGGTGGTCCACGCCCTCGTCCTTGCAGGCGCGGACGGCCTTGCGGGTGAGCACGTCCACCACGGCCTCCTGGAAGGACGCGGACACGTCCCGCACCGGGACCTCCTCGCCCGCCGCCCGCCTGGCCTCGATCCAGCGGGCCACGGCGGTCTTCAGCCCGGAGAAGGAGAAGTCGTACGGCGCGTCGCGCGGGCCGGTCAGACCGCGCGGGAAGGCGATGGCGGCCGGGTCGCCCTCGCGGGCGTAGCGGTCGATGACCGGGCCGCCGGGGAAGCCGAGGTTCAGCACGCGGGCGATCTTGTCGAACGCCTCGCCCGCCGCGTCGTCGATGGTCGCGCCGAGCGGGCGGACGTCGGAGGTGATGTCGGCCGACAGCAGCAGCGAGGAGTGCCCGCCGGAGACCAGCAGCGCCATCGTCGGCTCGGGCAGCGGGCCGTGCTCCAGCTGGTCCACGCAGATGTGCGAGGCGAGGTGGTTGACGCCGTAGAGCGGCTTGCCGAGGGCGTAGGCGTACGCCTTGGCGGCCGAGACGCCGACGAGCAGGGCGCCCGCGAGGCCGGGTCCCGCGGTGACCGCGACGCCGTCGAGGTCGCGGGCGGAGACACCGGCGTCCTTCAGGGCGCGCTGGATGGTCGGGACCATCGCCTCCAGGTGGGCGCGGGAGGCGACCTCGGGGACGACTCCGCCGAAGCGGGCGTGCTCGTCCACGCTGGAGGCGACGGCGTCGGCCAGCAGGGTGGTGCCGCGCACGATGCCGACGCCGGTCTCGTCGCAGGAGGTCTCGATGCCGAGGACGAGGGGTTCGTCAGCCATTGATCTCGGTTCCTTGTACGGAGGACGACGGGTCGGTCAGGCGCATCACCAGGGCGTCCACGTTCCCCGGCTGGTAGTAGCCGCGCCGGAACCCGATGGGGGCGAAGCCGAAGCGCTCGTAGAGCTTCTGGGCGCGCAGGTTGTCCACCCGGCACTCCAGCATGACCTCGGCGCACTCGAAGGTGGTGGCCGCGCGCAGCAGCTCGGTGAGCAGGCGGGCGCCGAGGCCGCTGCCCTGGAGGGTGCGGGCGACGGCGATGGTCTGTACGTCGCCCAGGTCCCCGGAGGCGGCGAGGCCCGCGTAGCCGACGAGCCGTCCGCCGGTGTCCTCGGCGACGACGTAGCGCCGGGTGGCCTCGGGGCCGCGGGAGTGGGCCAGCTCGGACCAGAACATGCCGCGGGACCAGGCGTCCTCGGGGAAGAGATCCCTCTCCAGCTCCAGGACGGGATCGATGTCCCACCAGCGCATGTCCCGCAGTCGGGGGGTTGCCGGCGCCGTCACTTCGGGGTGACCACCTTGTAGTTCTTCGGCACCTGCGCGTCGGGGCGGCGCAGGTACAGCGGGCGGGGCGCGGGCAGCTCCCCGCCCGCCGCGAGCCGCTCGGCGGCCAGCGCGGCGAGGGAGGCGGCGGAGACGTGCTCGGGCGCGTGGACGGCCGGGAAGGTCTCCGGGTAGAGCAGCGCGCCCGCGCCGACCGCCGGGAGCCCCGCGACCCGCTCCGCGATGTCGGCGGGGCGGTCCACGGCCGGGTCGGTGAGCCGGGTGCGCGCGTCGGCGTACGTCGCCCAGTAGACCTCCTTGCGCCGGGCGTCGGTCGCCACGACGAAGGGGCCCGCGCCGCCGGGGAGGTCGGCCGCGTACGCCAGTCCGTCCAGCGTGCACACGCCGTACACGGGGACGCCGAGCGCGAGGCCGAAGGTGTCGGCGGTCATCAGGCCGACCCGCAGGCCCGTGTACGGGCCGGGTCCGGTGCCGGTGACGACCGCCGTGACGGCGTCCAGTCCGAGGCCCGCCTCGGCGAGCACGCGGTCCACGGCCGGGAGCAGCAGTTCGCCGTGCCGGCGCGCGTCCACCTGGCTCGACGAGGCGATGACGTCCGTGCCGTCGTGCAGCGCGACGGTGACGGCGGGGGTGGCGGTATCCAGAGCGAGCAAGAGCACGCGAACAGCCTACGGCGCCCGCGGCTCGCGCACGGCCGTCCGGGACGGACGGTGACCGGCTGCTACGGTCGGTGGCGAAATACGACATGTCGCATCAAGGTGCCGCGTCCGCCGCGCACGCTCGTCCGGCATGGCACACGTCCTCGTACCCGTACGAAGCAGAGGTGGGCGCACGTGGCAGGGAGCAGTTCGGGGATCGTCGCCGGGCTCACCGCGGCGGCCGTCGGCATCGTGGGGTTCCTCGCCTTCCAGGCGTCGGCCACCGTCCCGGCGAACCTGGGCGGCAGACCGGGCGCGGGCGCGTCGCCCTCGGCGGCCGTCACCAAGGCGCCGCGCGACCGCAGCCACCCCGGCGCGCTGCCGGGCGCCTCGGGCACCGGCGAGCGGGTCGTGTACTCGGTGGACGACAACCGGGTCTGGCTGGTGGACGAGCGGGGGCGCGCGGAACGCACCTTCGGGGTCCAACCGGGCAACGTGGACCCCCCGGTGGGCACCTACTGGGTGACCTCCCGCTCCAACGCCGTCACCGGCACGGACGGCACCCCCATCGAGCACGTGGTGCGCTTCACCAGCGTGGACGGCGTGGTCATCGGCTTCAGCGCCGCCGTCGGCAAGGGCGAGGAGGACCCGGTCACCCCGGGCGTCAAGACCGGCGGCATCCGCGAGCGGCGCGAGGACGGCGCCGCGATGTGGGAGTTCGCCACGATCGGGGTGCGGGTGGTGGTGATCCGCTGAGGCGCGCGAGGCGTACGGAGTGCGCGGGGGGCGCGGAGGGCGTACGGCGCGCGTGAGGCGCGCGGACGGCGTACGGCGCGCGGAGGGCGCGCGGTACGGGCCGGGCCCGGGCCGGGGTTTCCGACAAGCTGTCGGAATCATATTGCGCAGGACACCGTGGGCATGGTCACATGGAGACCAGGCCGTTGTTAGGTGTACCTAACCACACTCCGCCCCCGCACCTCAGGAGGCGTCCGTGTCCGCTCCCCGCCCCACCGCGCGTCCCGCCGTCACCGGAGTGCCGATGCGTGACCTGCTGGCTTCCTGCGCGGCAGCGGCGGCCGTCTCCCGGCCCCCGCGTCTGCCGGAGCCCGGCACCGGGACCGAGCCGGAGACGGGTACGGGGGCCCCGGTCGGGGCCGGTCACCCGGAACCGCACACCGACCGGTCCTCCCGCACGCGTCCACATCACCGCGAAGCCGCCTGACGCCTACTCCCTGACCCCTACCCCCTGCCACCTGACAGCGCGGGCGTCGCGGGCGTCGCCGCCGGGCCCGGTCGGGCCGCGGAAAGCGGGGCGTTTCGGCGGGCCCGGTTCAGTCGGCCAGTTTCTCCAAGTCCGCGTCCGCCCAGCGGGCACCCAGCCCGGTCAGCACCACGTGCCGTACCTCGTCCGAGGTGTCCCCGACCGCGCGGTGGATGACGACCTGGAGCCGGTCCTCGGTCAGTTCCTCGACCTTGCCCTCGCCCCACTCCACGACCACCACCGACTCGGGCAGCGACACGTCGAGATCGAGGTCCTCCATCTCGTCGAGCCCACCGCCGAGGCGGTACGCGTCCACGTGCACCAGCGGCGGACCGTCCCCGAGGGAGGGGTGAACGCGGGCGATCACGAAGGTGGGCGAGGTGACCGCGCCCCGCACGCCGAGCCCTTCGCCGAGTCCTCGGGTCAGCGTCGTCTTGCCCGCGCCCAGCTCGCCGCTGAGCATCACGAGGTCGCCCGCGCGGACGATCCCGGCGAGCCTGAGACCGAGGTCCCGCATCCGCTCGGGGGAGGTGACGGTCAGCCGGGTCTCAGCGGGAGCGTGCGGTGCCGCCGGCGCTTCCGGCGCTGCTGCTTCGTCCATAGCCACTTACCGTAGCCCCTGCGGGCACGGCTCCCGCGCGGGTGAGCAGGTCGGCGAGGCGGTCGGTGACCACCTCCGGGTGCTCCAGCATCACCAGGTGCCCGGCGTCCGGGACCAGCACCAGCTCCGCCTCCGGCAGCAGATCCGCGATGGCCTCGCTGTGCTCGCTCGGGGTGACGAGGTCGCGCACCCCGGCCAGCACCAGCACCGGGAAGTCCCGGAAGCAGGCGAGCGCGCCGGTCTTCTCGTGGTCGGTGAACGCCGGGTAGAACTCCGCGACCACGTCGATCGGCGTGGACTCGATCATCCGCTCCGCGAACCGCTCCACCGCCGGGTCCACATCGCGGGACGCGAACGAGTACCGCTTGATCACCCCGGCGAACAGGTCGGCCGTCGCCCGGCGTCCCTTCTCCACCAGCTCCGCCTGCTGCCCCAGCGCCTTCAGCACGCCCGGCAGCACCCGGCGCACCGCGTTCACCCCGGCGACCGGCAGACCGAAGTTGACCTCACCGAGCCGCCCGGAGGACGTGCCGACGAACGCCGTCGCCACCACCCGGTCCCGGATCAGCTCCGGGAACTCGGCGGCCAGCGCCATCACCGTCATCCCGCCCATCGAGTGCCCGACCAGCACCACCGGGCCGTCCGGCACCGCCGCGTCCAGCACGGCCTTGAGGTCACGGCCCAACTGGTCGATGGTGAGCGGACTTCCGTCCCTGCTCTGTGCCACCCCGCGGGCCGACCGGCCGTGACTGCGCTGGTCCCAGTGCACGGTCCGGACGACACCGCGCAGCGCGGCGCGCTGGAAGTGCCAGGAGTCCTGGTTGAGGCAGTAGCCGTGGCAGAAGACGACGGTGACCGGGGCGGGTGCCTTGCGGCCGAAGAGGCGGCGGCGGCGCGGGGCGACACCCGGACCGGGGTCCGGCTCCACGTCGTCCACCTCGTAGTACAGCTCCGTGCCGTCGTCCGAGACCGCCCTGCCCGGCGTACCCCGCAGGGTGCCGTACGGGCCCGTCGAGTCCAGGGCGAGCCGGGCGCGGCGGCGCATTCCGCGCCCCACGGTCATCCGCTCGACGGCCACCCCGGCCGCCGCACCGGCGGCGAGCACACCTATCGCGGCACCGGCGATACCGGTCGCCCGGCGCCAGCTCCCGCTCGCGTCGGCGGCCGAGACGGCTTCGGCCACCGAGGCGACCGCACCGGCGACGGCCTCCGCACTGCTCTCGCTCACGTACCGCTCCTTGTCGCCGCATCGCCGTGTCGCTCTGTCGCCGTGTCGCCGTCTCGCGCCGTGTCGGACCGGCGGGGGCTGCCGGGAAGGGTGCCCGAAGTCCTCCGTGGGGGCAATGGGTGGTGCTGGTGTGACGCGTGTCGCCGGTCGGCGCCCGTCCAATCCGGTCGGCGGGCCGTCCGGCTCACGGACGGGTTACCCGCCGGTGCCCGCGTTCACCTCGGCGTCCCCGCCCGCGTGGACGCGGGGTGCCGCGTCCAGATGCACGCGGGGCACGCGCGTACCGATCCGGGTCACGATCTCGTACGCGATCGTGCCGCACGCCTGCGCCCAGTCCTCGGCGGTGGGTTCGCCCTCGTCACCGGGGCCGAACAGCACCGCCCGCGCGCCCGCCTCGGGTTCGTCGCCGCCGAGGTCCACGACGAACTGGTCCATCGCCACCCGCCCGGCCGCCGTACGCCACTTGCCCTGGATCAGCACCGGCCCGGTGCCGGAGGCGTGCCGGGGGATGCCGTCCGCGTACCCGACGGGGACCAGGCCGAGGGTGGTCGGGCCCGGAGTGACGTAGTGGTGGCCGTAACTGACACCGTGTCCGCCGGGTACGTGCTTGACCAGGGCCAGGGAGGCGCTGAGCGTCATCACCGGGCGCAGTCCGAGGTCGGCGGGGGTGCCGATCTCGGGGCTGGGCGAGATGCCGTACAACGCGATCCCGGTGCGCACCAGATCGAAGTGCGCCTCCGGAAGGGTGAGCGTGGCCGGGGAGTTGGCGATGTGCCGCACCTCGGGGCGCACACCCTGCTCCTCCGCGTACGCCACCATCTCCCGGAACCGGGTGAGCTGCGCGGCGATCGACGGGTGGCCCGGCTCGTCGGCACACGCGAAGTGTGACCAGAGTCCGGTGACCCGCAGCAGCCCGGCCTCCTCCGCGCGCAGCGCCTCGGCCACCAGCTCCGGCCAGTCCTCGGGCTGACAGCCGTTGCGGCCGAGGCCGGTGTCGGCCTTGAGCTGCACCCGCGCGGTCCGGCCCGCAGCACGGGCGGCCCCGGTGACCTCGCGCAGCGCCCACAGCGCGCTGACCGCGACGTCCACGTCCGCCTCGATCGCCTGCCGCCAGGGCCCGCCGGGCACCCACAGCCAGCAGAGCAGGCGCGTGTCCAGCCCGGCCGCGCGCAGCGCGAGCGCCTCCTCGGGCGTGGCGGTGCCCAGCCAGGTGGCGCCCGCCTCCACGGCGGCCCGCGCACAGGGCACCGCCCCGTGCCCGTACCCGTCCGACTTGACGACGGCCATCAGGGCAGCACCACCCGCACGGGCCCGCAACGCCCGCACGTTGGCCCGCAGGGCCCCCAGATCGATCTCGGCCCGCGCCCGCAGAGTCGCGGTAGACACCGCTGCTGTCTCACTCATGACCCCTCCAGTGTCTCATCGGGCGGGCGCGCGGCCGGGTTGCGGTGGTGCGGGGTGATTTGGGGTGGCGTGGGGGGCAGGCGGAGGAGGTGGCGGCCGTGATGCGGGGCGGGACGGGGTGCGGGTGCGGGTGCCTGAACGGGTACGGGTACGTGATCATCCCCGCTCCGCTCGGCACTCCCGGTTTCCTCCGCGACCGGTGCCACCTCCCCGTTCCCGAACACCAGGAACCGGAACAGATTGCCCACCGGGCTGCCCTCGCTCCAGCTGAAGTAGGCGTGCGGCACGCTCCCGGTGCGGTCGCGCAGGGCCAGCAGGATGGCCGCGATGGTGTTCGGCACCGTGGGACCGGAGGCGCGCAGCCGCATCACCCCCTGCTCCTCGTCGCCCCGGACCTTCACCTCCGTGGTGAACTCGGAGGAGTCGCGCACCCGTACCTCCAGGAACAGCACCGGGCCGCCCTCGGGGAGATGGCTGTGCGCCCGGCGCTCGTACTCCTCGGCGCGGTCGCGCGGGCCGCCGTGCACGCGGGGCTCGTCCGCGATCACACGAAGCGGCCCGTCGTGGCCCGCCCGTGCGAGCAGTCGCTCGGCGCTGTCGTCGAACACGACCTCGGCGGCCCGCAGTTCGAAGGCGCGGTGCGCCCGCGAGCCGAACGAGGTGAGCAGGATGGCCGTGATGAAGATGAGCGCGATCTTGATGCCGTCGGGGCGCTCGATCACATTCACGACCAGGGTGTACGCGAAGACACCGGTGATCGTGCCGAAGCCGAGGGCCGCCGCGCGGCGCCCGCGCCGGTGTGCGGAGACGGTCGAGGCGAACGCTGCGGACAGCATCAGCACCAGCACACCGGTGGCGTAGGCGCCGCTCTGCGCGTCCACGCTGGCGTGGAACCACAGGGTGATCAGCACGGCGGTCGTCAGGAAGACCAGCACCATCGGGCGGACCGCGCGGGTCCACTCCGGGGCCATGCCGTAGCGCGGGAGATAGCGGGGGACGAGGTTGAGCAGTCCGGCCATCGCGGAGGCGCCCGCGAACCAGAGGATCGTGATGGTGGACAGGTCGTAGACCGAGCCGAAGATCCCGCCCAGTTCCTGGTGCGCGAGGTAGGAGAGCGCGCGTCCGTTGGCGGGGCCGCCGGTGCGGAAATCGGACTGGGGGATGAGGATCGTGGTGGCCAGGCTGGACAGCAGCAGGAAGCAGCTCATGATCAGCGCGGCCGTGGTGAGGAGTCTGCGGGCGCCCCGAATGCGCCCGGCGGGTTCCTCCCAGGTGTCGGAGGCGTCGCCCTTGATCTGCGGCATGACGGCCACGCCGGTCTCGAAACCGGACATGCCGAGCGCGAGCTTCGGGAACACCAGCAGGGCCACCCCGACCATCGCCAGCGGGGAGGAGTGCTGGGTGGTCAGCGCCCCCGTCCAGTCGGTGATCTTCACCGGGTGCGCGAAGACCTCGTAGGCGGAGACCGCGAGGACCACCAGATTGAGCGAGAGGTAGACGGCGACCAGGATGAGGGCGATGCCGATGGCCTCGCGGAAGCCCTTGAGGAATACCGCGCCGAGCAGGGCGACGAGGGCCAGGGTGATCCAGGTGTTCTCGCCGTGCGCCCACTGCGGGGCGAGGGGGTTCTCGGAGACGTGCGCCGCCGCGTCGGCCGCCGACAGGGTGATCGTGATCATGAAGTCCGTGGCGGCGAAGCCCAGCAGCACCAGGACCAGCAGCTTCCCCGACCACCAGGACAGCAGCCGCTCCAGCATGGCGATCGACCCCTCGCCGTGCGGGCTCTCGTGCGCCACCCTGCGGTACACCGGCAGCGCGCCCAGCAGGGTCAGCGCCACCAGCACCAGCGTGGCCAGCGGCGACAGCAGCCCGGCGGCGAGCGCGGCGATGCCGGGCTGGTAGCCGAGCGTGGAGAAGTAGTCCACACCGGTCAGGCACATCACCCGCCACCACGGGTGGCCCTCCTGGTCCGGACGCGGGGTCCGGTGCGGGCCGGGATGGCGGGCCGTCTGCTCACTGAGCCCCTCCAGCAGCCACGCCCGCAGGCGGGACCGCGCGGCGGACGGATCGGCGCCCGGTCTGGGCACGGCGGAGCTGGTCATACGGGCGGGCCTCCTGGCGGGCGGGCGTCCGGCGACGGGCACGTCCCGTGGCACGGGGACTCTGTACCCCGCATGCGTACACCCACCGCCGCCGGTCGCCCCGGTACGGCTCGCATAGGCTGACCGGATGCAGGACGAGTACCGCACAGTGGCCCGTGCGGGCGTGCACGAGACCGAGGTCAACCGCTCGCGCTTCCTGTGCGCCCTCGCTCCGGCGGCCACCGAGCAGGAGGCGCGGGACTTCGTCGCCGCCGTCCGCAAGGAGCACCCCGACGCCTCCCACAACTGCTGGGCGTACGTCATCGGCGCCGACGCCTCCGTCCAGAAGGCCAGCGACGACGGCGAACCCGGCGGCACCGCCGGAGTCCCCATGCTCCAGATGCTGCTGCGCCGCGAGATGCGCTACGTCGTCGCCGTCGTCACCCGCTACTACGGCGGCGTCAAACTCGGCGCCGGTGGCCTGATCCGCGCCTACGGCGGAGCGGTCGGCGAGGCCGTGGACACCCTCGGCACCCTCACCCGCCGCCGCTTCCGCCTCGCCACCCTCACCGTGGACCACCAGCGCGCCGGGCGGCTCCAGAACGACCTGCGCACCACCGGTCGTACCGTCCGTGCCGTTCACTACGGCGAGGCGGTCACCATCGAGATCGGGCTCCCCGAGGCCGACCTCGCCCCCTTCCGCGCCTGGCTCGCGGACGCGACGGCGGGGACGGCGGGGTTCGAGGCGGGCGGGGAGGACTACGGGGACGTGTGAGGCGTGCCGGGGTGAGATGTGTCGGGGGAGGCGTGCACCACGGGGGCGTGTGGGGCGTGTCCGAAGCGTGGCTGTGTGAGGCGTGGCCGTGTGAGTCGTAGCGGTGTGAGGCGTGCCCATGAGGTGCGGCCGTGAGGTGCGGCCGTGTGGCATTCATCGCATAAACGGACAGGGTGCCTGCGCTGAGCCGCCGTTCCCCGAGATCCGTGCCCGTCCGGAGATCCGGAGGCATTAGCGTGGTGGCTGTTCTGCGCGTGCCTGGCCGGGTTCGTGCTGGTTCTTGAGGGCGGATGGAGCAGTCGTGCGGGCCGGAGCGGTTTCTTGAGAGTGCTGCACACGTCGGACTGGCACCTCGGCCGGTCCTTCCACCGCGTGAACATGCTCGGTGCGCAGGGCGAGTTCATCGCCCGGCTGGTCGAGACCGTCCGCGCGCGCGAGGTGGACGCCGTGGTCGTCTCGGGGGACGTGTACGACCGCGCCGTACCCCCGCTGGCAGCCGTGGAACTCTTCGACGACGCCCTGCACCGGCTGGCCGCGCTGGGCGTGCCCACCGTGATGATCTCCGGGAACCACGACTCCGCGCGCCGCCTCGGTGTCGGCGCGGGGCTGATCGGCCGCGCCGGAATCCACCTGCGCACCGAACCCTCCGCCGCCGGTACGCCCGTCGTACTGGCCGACGCGCACGGCGATGTCGCCTTCTACGGCCTGCCCTACCTCGAACCCGCACTGGTGAAGGACGAGTTCGGGGTGGACCGGGCCGGGCACGAGGCCGTGCTCGCCGCCGCGATGGACCGGGTCCGCGCCGACCTCGCGGCCCGCCCCGCCGGAACCCGCTCCGTCGTCCTCGCGCACGCCTTCGTCACCGGCGGCCGGGCCAGCGACAGCGAACGGGACATCACCGTGGGCGGAGTCGCCGCCGTACCCGCCGAGGTCTTCGACGGCGTGGACTACGTCGCCCTCGGCCACCTGCACGGCTGCCAGACCATCACCGGGCGCGTCCGCTACTCCGGCTCCCCGCTCGCCTACTCCTTCTCCGAGGCCGACCACCGCAAGAGCATGTGGCTGATCGACCTCGGCGCCGACGGCTCGGTCACCGCCGAACGCCTCGACTGCCCCCGGCCCCGGCCGCTCGCCCGGCTCCGGGGCACCCTGGACGGCCTGCTCGCGGACCCCGCGCTCGACGTGCACGAGGACGCCTGGGTCGAGGCCACCCTCACCGACCCGGTCCGGCCCGCCGACCCGATGGCACGGCTCGCCGAACGCTTCCCGCACACCCTCAGCCTCGTCTTCGACCCCGACCGCGGCCCCGACGAACCCGGCGTCAGCTACGCCCGCCGCCTCTCCGGCCGCAGCGACCAGCAGATCGCGGAGGACTTCGTCGCCCACGTCCGCGGCAGCGGCCCCGACGAACGGGAGACGGCCGTGCTCCGCGACGCCTTCGACGCCGTACGCGCCGACGACACCGCGCGGGAGGTGGCCCGGTGAGGCTGCACCGGCTCGACATCACCGCCTTCGGGCCGTTCGGCGGCACCCGTAGCGTGGACTTCGACGCGCTGTCCGCCGCCGGGCTGTTCCTGCTGCACGGCCCGACCGGCGCCGGGAAGACCTCCGTCCTCGACGCCGTCTGCTACGCCCTCTACGGCGCCGTCCCCGGCGCCCGGCAGAACGGCCAGGGCACCACCCTGCGCAGCGACCACGCCGACCCGGCCACCCGCACCGAGGTCCGCCTCGACCTCACCGTCGCCGGACGCCGCCTGGAGATCACCCGCCAGCCCCCGTGGGAACGCCCCAAGCTGCGCGGCACCGGTATGACCACCGACAAGGCACAGACCTGGCTGCGCGAGTACGACCCCGCCACCGCCGAGTGGAAGAGCCTCAGCCGCTCCCACCAGGAGACCGCCGAGGAGATCACCCAACTCCTCGGCATGAGCAGGGAACAGTTCTGCCAGGTCGTCCTGCTGCCCCAGGGTGACTTCGCCCGCTTCCTGCGCGCCGACGCCGAGGCACGCGGACGGCTGCTCGGGCGCCTCTTCGACACCCGGCGCTTCGCGGACGTCGAGAAGCGGCTCGCGGAACGGCGCCGGACCACCGAGGCACGCGTCCGCGAGGGCGACGCCGCGCTGCTCGCCGACGCCCACCGCATGCAGCAGGAGGCCGGCGACGCCATGCTCCTGCCCGAGCTGGCCCCCGGCGAACCCGGCCTCGCCGACGCCGTGCTCGGCGCCGCGGCCGTCGCCCGCAGCACCGCCCGCGAACGCCTCACCGTCGCCCACTGCCGTCTCACCGGGGCCGAGTCCGCGCGGGACACCGCCCGCGCCGCCCTGGACGCCGTACGCGAACGGGCGCGGCTCCAGGCCCGGTTCGCCGAGGCCACGCGCCGCGCCGACCTGCTGCGCGAGCGCTCCGGCGCGCAGCGGGCGGCCGAGGAACGCATGGCCCGCGCCCGCAGGGCCCAGACGGTCGCCCCCGCGCTCGAACTCCGCGAGACCGCCGAGACCGAACACCGGCGCGCCGCCGCCACCGAGGCCCGCACCCGCCATGCCCTGCCCGGCAGCCACGCGGACGCCGGACCCGCCGGACTCGCCGCCGCCGCCCGCCGCGCCGCCGAGGAACTGGGCGGCCTGGAGTCCGCCCGCCGCGCCGAACAGCGGCTCACCGCGATCGCCGGGGAACGCGCCGGACTCGACCGGCAGGAACGCGCCGACGAGGACGCACTGCGCGAGGCAGCCGCCTGGCTGGCCGACTGGGACACCGCCCGCGACACCCTCCAGGCCCGCGTCGATCACGCCCAGGAGGCCGCCACCCGCGCCGAACAGCTCGCCGTCCGCCGCGAACCCGCCCTGCGCCGCCTGGACGCCGCCCGCCGCCGGGACGCCCTCGCCGCCGACCTGACCCGCGCCGAGGACACCGGCCGCACCTCCCGGCAGACCGCCCAGGACGCCCGCGACCACTGGCTCGACCTCAAGGAACAGCGCCTCACCGGCATCGCCGCCGAACTCGCCGCCCACCTCAGCGACGGCACGCCCTGCGCCGTCTGCGGGGCCACCGAACACCCCGCCCCGGCCCGCCGGGTCGCCGGGCACGTGGACCGCGAGGCGGAGGAGACCGCGCTCACCGCGTACCAGAGGGCCGAGGAACGGCACGCCGGTGACGTACAGCGGCTCGCCGCCGTACGCGAGGCGATGGCCGCCGCCGGTGCCGAGGCCGGTGACCTGTCCGCCGGTCGGCTCGCCGCCGAGGCGGAGGAACTGGAGCGGGAGTACGGCGACGCCCGCCGGGACGCCTCCGACCTGCACACCGTGCGGGAACGCCTCCGGCAGGGGGAACGGGAGCGCGAGCGGCGCCAGGACGAACAGCGGCAGGCCGAGGTGCGCACCGCGTCCCGGCAGACCCGCCGCGACGCCCTCGACCGTGAACGCGCCACGCTGGCCGACGAGGTGACCCGCGCCCGTGGCTCCGCGCCCGACGTGGCCACCCGCACCGCCCAGTTGAAACGCGGCGCCACCCTGCTCACCGAGGCCGCCGACGCCGCCCGCGCCGCGGAGAACGCCGCCCAGCGCCTCAAGGACGCCGACGCCCGCCTCGCGGACGCCGCCTACCGCGCCGGGTTCGACACCCCCCGCGAGGCCGCCGACGCGCTGCTCGACGACGCCGCCCACCGCGACCTCCAGCACCGGCTCGACGCCTGGCAGGCCGAGGACGCCGCCGTACGCGCCGTCCTCGCCGAGCCCGACACCCTGGCCGCCGCCGCACAGCCGCCCGCCGACCTCGCGGACGCCGAGCGGACCGCCGCCGAGGCCGAACGGCGGCTGCGCGAGGCGGCCTCCGCGCGGGACGCGGCGGACCGCTGCCGCGCCGAACTCGACCGGCTCTCCGCCCGCGCCACCACCGGCGTACGCCGCCTCGCACCCCTGCGCGACGAGTACGAGCAGGTCGCCCGCCTCGCCGCCCTCACCGCGGGCACCTCCGCCGACAACGAGCGCCGGATGCGCCTGGAGTCCTACGTCCTCGCCGCCCGCCTCGAACAGGTCGCCGCCGCCGCGACCGCCCGGCTGCGCCGCATGTCCGCCGGGCGCTACACCCTCGTCCACTCCGACGACCGCAGCGGACGTGGACGCAGCGGCCTCGGACTGCACGTCGTGGACGCCTGGACCGGCCGCGAACGGGACACCGCCACCCTGTCCGGCGGCGAGACCTTCTTCGCCTCCCTCGCCCTCGCCCTGGGCCTCGCCGACGTCGTCACCGACGAGACGGGCGGCGTCCGGCTCGACACCCTCTTCATCGACGAGGGGTTCGGCAGCCTCGACGACCAGACCCTGGACGAGGTCCTCGACGTCCTCGACTCCCTGCGCGAACGGGACCGCAGCGTGGGGATCGTCAGCCACGTACCCGATCTGCGGCGCCGGGTGCACGCGCAGCTGGAGGTCGTGAAGGGGCGGGACGGGTCCTCGCTGCGGGTACGGGGGGTGTAGGCACGGTTCCGGCGGCGGTCGGTGGGGGCGTGGGCGCGGTTCCGGCGGCGGTCGGTGGGGGTGTGGGCACGGTTCCGGCGGCGGTCGGTGCCGCCTTCGGGGGGCGTTGTCAGTGGCCTCGTGCATGATCGGTGAGGTCGGCTCCCTTGCCGGGGGCCGGTCATCGACCGGATACGGGGGGCGTCATGACCATCACCGAGCAGCGGATCACCGAGCACGAGTTCCTGCGCGGGCTGTACGCCGACGGGTACTACCCGGACGCCGTCGTGGACCGGGGGCGGGACGTCCTGCTCGCGCTGTGCGCCCGCATCGAGGCGGAGCGACCCGCCGACCTCACGGCCCTGTACGCCCTCACCCACGAGGCCACCCGCGCGTTCAACCGGCTGGAAGCCGACTTCGAGGCGGCCGGGAGCGAGATCGAGACCGTGGCGCGGGAGGCGATAGCGGAGGACTTCTGGTTCATCGCGTCGGCGTACGGGTTCGCGGGGGCGGACGTGGAGGAGTTGATCGCGCCGCGGGAGTGGTGAGGGGGTGAGGGGTTGCTGTGTGGGCTGAGGGGTGCTGCTCGGCCGAGGGTACGGCGCGCGTGCGCGTGTGGCGCCCTGGGTGCGCTCGGGTGCTGGTGCCGGTGGGGCGCGGGCGCCGCTGAGAGGCGCGGGTGTGCGCCGCGCGCTGTACGGCGTCCGCCGCCCGGCCCTGTCGAGGGCGTGCGGGCGGCGGAAACGTACGGTTGTCGGGCTCCGGGGCGGCGCCCGGACAGCGCGGTGTCCCGGCGGGGCCGCCGGTGTCAGCGGAGCCCGTCGAACGCGATGTCCAGGTGGCGCGGGCCGCGCAGCACCGCGTTCTGGCGGTACGGCGGCGGGTCCTGGACCAGGCGCGGATTGTCCATCCGCCGGGCCAGCTCAGACAGCGCGATCTGCGCCTCCAGACGGGCCAGCGGAGCGCCGAAGCAACTGTGGATGCCGCTGCCGAAGCCCAGGTGCTCGATGTCCTGCCGGTCCGGGTCGAACGTGTCCGGGTTCTCGAACCGCTCGGGGTCACGGTTGCCCGCCGCGAGGACCAGCCAGATCCGCGAGCCCTTCGGGATGGTCACCCCGCGCACCTCGATGTCCGCGATACAGGTCCGCTGCGGCACCATCTGCACCGGCGGCTCGTACCGCAGCAGCTCCTCCACGATCCGCACCGACAACTCCGGCTCTTGGCGGAGCCGTTCCAGTACGTCCGGGTGGCGCAGCAGCGTCAGCATGCCGTTGGTGATGAGGTTGACCGTCGTCTCGTGCCCGGCGATCAGCAGCAGCACCGAGGTGCTGAGCACCTCCATCATGGTCATCGCGCCGTCGGGACCGTGGCTGTTGACGAGGTCCGACAGCAGATCGTCGCGCGGCTCCTTGGAGCGCTGCTCGACCAGTTCCGCGAGGAACATGCCGAGCTGCATCCGCGCTTCCTGCGCCGCCTTCTGGAACTCCGGGTCCGAGCCCTGCCGGGTGTCCGGGTCCAGGCTCGCCACCAGCGGGTCCACCCACGCCCGGAAACGCGGCTCGTCCTCGCGCGGCACCCCGAGCAGACGGCAGATCACCGTCACCGGGAACGGATAGGCGAACTGGTCCACCAGATCGATCTCGCGGGCATCCCCGAAACCGTCGATCAGTTCGGAGACGATCGCGGCCATCCCGTCCCGCATGTCCTCCACCCGGTGCGGGCACTGCGGCGGGCCGAACGCGCTGTTGGCGATACGGCGCAGCCGGTCGTGCTCGGGCGGGTCGAGCCGCAGGAACGACGGGGGCAGCCCGGTCTGCTCGGCCTCCCCGAGCGGGTCGTAACCGGCCGCCGCGAGATTCGAGGCGTCCGAGCTGATCCGCGGGTCGTGCAGCAGGCTCTCGATGTCCCAGTACGAGCTGATCACGTACGGGCCGCCGTCCTGCTCGTGCAGCACCGGCGTCTTCCGCAGCTCCGCGTAGACCGGGTACGGGTCCGCGCGATTGGTGAAGTCGGTGATCTGGTGCACCAGTGAGACTTTCGTCGTCATGAGAAGTCCTCGCGGGTCGGGCCGTGCGGCGGCGAAAGCGGGGGTGTGGGTGCGGGTGTTTCGCCGGATGCTTCGGCGAGTGCGGACGGCGGGGCCCGTCGTATGAACGGCGGGCCCCGCGACGGTCGTTCAGTGGCGCGCCGGAGTGAAGACCAACTGCTGGTCGGCCGGTGAGTAGCCGCTCAGGGTCACGCCGGGCGCGTGGGTCGGCAACGACGGGTCGGGGAAGTCGGCGGCCACCGGCTGCCGTCCCTCGGGACGCCGGTCCACCGTCGGGAACTCCACCGGGAACGGCGCGCCCCGCTCGATCTGCCGCTGGTAGAACTCCAGCCAGCGCGTGTTGTCGAAGCTGACCGCGGCCACCATCCTGCCCTGGTGCCCGTATACGCCCACGAACCGGCGCTCGGCCAGCGACCCCTGGACGATCATCAGATCGTCGCCCATCGGCGGCACCCCGACCGACTTGATGTTCACCCCGAACTGCGACGACCAGAACGCGGGCATCCACAGATGCGGGCGCCGGTCGGCGGGCAGGCAGATCATGTTGTGCGCGGCGGTCTCCGCCTGCGCGACCGCGTTGCCCCAGTGCTCCAGCGACAGGAACTGGTAGCCGAACAGCGCGTGCGGGGAACGCGCCACGTCACCGGCCACGAACACGTCGTCCGTGACAATGCCCCGGAAGTCGAACGCCCGGCACCCCGCGTCGCACGCGATACCCCGCGGCCCGGCCCCCAGCCCCGACCCGGTCAGCCACTCCGTGTTCCGGAGCGAGCCCAGCGACACCACGACCACATCCGCCTCGACCACGCTCTCGTCGGACAGATGCACCGCGCGCACCCGGCCCACCGAGTCGCCCTCCAGCGCGGTCACCGTCACATGCGTGCGCAGGTCCACGCCGTTCTCGGTCATCAGATCGGCCGACACCGCACCGATCACCCCGCCCAGCGCGCCCACCAGCGGCGCCCCGGCCCGCTCCGCGACGGTCACCGCGATGCCCTTTTCCCGGCACGCGGAGGCGATCTCGCAGCCCGCGAACCCCGCCCCGATCACGAACACCCGGCGCGGCCCGGCCTTCAGCCGCTGCTGCAACCGCACCGCGTCGTCCCGCGTCCGCAGCACCAGCACGCCGTCGAGCGCGGCCTCCGCCTCGTTCGGCCACGGCCGGGCACGTGTCCCGGTGGCGATCAGCAGCCGGTCGTACTCCACGTCGTCGCCGTCCGCGAGCAGCACCCGCCTGCCCGGCAGGTCCAGCCCGGTCGCGGCCACCCCGAGCCGCCACTTCGCGTCGATCTCCCAGCGCTGCGGCAAATCCGTGTGCTCCGGGGACGCCAGGCCCATCAGCACGCCCTTGGACAGCGGTGGCCGGTCGTACGGTTCGTACGGTTCGTCGCCGATCAGCGTCAGCTCGCCGGTGAAGCCCTCGGCACGCAGTGTCTCGGCGGCACGCAGTCCGGCGAGGGACGCCCCGACGATGGCGATGCGGCCCTCGCGCCGCAGCCGTTCCATCCGGTCATCGGCCATCGCGGGCCTCCACGGTGACGACCTCCCGAGGAGTGACGGTCGCCGGTACGGCGCCGCCCTCCGCTGTCTCGGCCCGCACGGACGGCGCGTCCAGCCCGTCCGCCGTGATCGCCTGCACCGGGCAGGCGGCCACCGCACGCGCCACCCGCTCCCGCTGCTCCGCGTCCGGCCGGGGGTCGTAGGCCAGCGCCTCCTCGCCGTGCATGACGAAGACATCGGGCGCGAGGAACGCGCACTGCGCGTACCCCTGGCATTTGTTGAGATCGACGACGAGCCTCATCGACGCTCCGCCCTTCCGGGCCAGGTCCGGTGCGCCTCGCCGCGATACGCGCGGGCACCTCCGGACGGCGGTCATGTCCCGCTCGCCAGCATGGGAGCGGGGGAGGGGGGACCGCTTGCTGACTACTCCGTTCGGGTGAAGCGGGCTTCGCTTTCGCGGTCGTTCCCGCAGGTCAGCGCCGCACGCTGGATATTCGGTGCGGGGTGCGGGGTGCGGGGTGCGGGGTGCGGGGTGCGGGGTGCGGGGTGCCGAGTCCGGGTGCCGGGTACTGGATCTCGGTGCTAGGTGCTAGGTGCTAGGTGCTCGGTGCTCGGTGCTCGGTGCTCAGCGTTCGGCGTTCGCGCGGTGGGTGTCCCGCCGCCTCCGCGCCCGCCCGCTCGCCACGAGGATGTGGACGCTCAGCACCAGTGACCAGGCCGGGAACACCAGCTCCGCCCACGGCACGTTCGACGACACGAACAGCAGCGTCACCGCCGTGAGGAAGCCGATCACCGTCAGCCAGCGGGGCAGTACGCCCAGCCGGTGCCCGATGACCGACATCGAGCACACGAACACCGCCGCCATCCGCATCGCGTACCCCGTCATCAGGGTGTACGCGAAGTGGCGGCCGAAGTCCCAGGCGGCCGGTGACGGCACGGCCCCCGAGGGATGCGCCACGGACAGCACGGCACCGGCCGCCGCAGAGGCACCGAACATCGTGGCCGTGAAGATCAGCCCGCTCCCCAGGAACACGGTGGCCAGGAACTTGTCCTCGACCGCACCCACATGCGCCCGCACCGCGCCGACGAACCACAGGAAGAAGATCCCGGCGAACGGTACGAGCGCCAGCGCCGCCCCCACCGCACTGCGCCGCCCGGCATCGGTGAACCCCTGTGCGGTGACCGCGTCGGCGCCCTCCGGCAGCCCCAGCCGCATCAGCACGATCGTCGCCGCCAGCAGCAGCGCGAAGACCACCCCGGCCAACCCGGCCGCCCGCGGTGTCTCCAACGCCTCCTGCCCCCGCCCCTTCGACTGCAACGGCTCTGCCCGCATCGGCGGTCCGCCTCCTCGATCCGGTTCCCGCCACCAGCAAGCGGGGTTCCCGCCGGATGCGCCACCTGGGCTCGGCCGTACGGGCACCGCCACGAAATCCACTCGCCACCCGACCCACCCCCTCCGTATCGTCGGCGCCCATGCCCACCCCGACTCCGCCCGCCGCAGGCGAACTGCGCCGCGACCCCCTCCCACTGCGCGGCCGTACCGCGCTGGTCACCGGTGCCGGCCGCCGCGCCGGAATCGGCTGCGCGGTCGCACGCCGCCTCGCCGCGTACGGCGCCAACGTCTACGTCCACCACCATGTGCCACACGACGCCGCGATGCCGTGGGGCGCCGACCGTCCAGAGGAGGTCGAGCGGTCGGTGGCGGAGGCGCTCGCCGATCCGGCGGCACGCGTCGCCTCCGGCCCCGGCGACCTGTCCGACCCGAACGAACCCGCCCGGCTCATCGACACCGTCGTCGCGGAGTTCGGCCGCCTCGACATCCTCGTCGCCAACCACGCCCTCAGCGGCTCCGACGGCACCCTCGACACCATCGACGCGGCCATGCTGGACGCCCACTGGGCCGTGGACACCCGCTCCGTCCTGCTCCTGGTGCAGGCGTACGCCCGCTCACGCGCCGCCCTGCCCGACGGCACTCCCGGCGGACGCGTGGTGATGATGACCTCCGGCCAGGACATCGCGGGCGGCATGCCCCACGAGATCGCCTACGCCCTCCAGAAAGGCGCCCTCGCCTCGGTCACCCGGTCCCTCGCCGCCGCGCTCGCCGGGCGCGGGATCACCGTGAACACCATCAACCCAGGCCCGGTGGACACCGGTTACGCCACCGGCGCCGCCCACGCGGAGATCGCCGCCCGCTTCCCCGCCGGACACTGGGGCCGACCGGACGACCCCGCCCGCCTCGTCGCATGGCTGGCCACAGACGAGGCGGCCTGGATCACCGGGGAGGTCATCAACTCCGAGGGCGGTTTCCGGCGCTGAATCCGGCCCCCGGCGCCCTCCCCGATGCTCCGCTCACGCGGGTCAGAGCTGCGAAAGCTCCTCCACCAGATCGTCCAGGCCCAGCGAACCCTGCGACAGCGCGGCCATGTGCCACGCCTTCAGGTCGAAGGCGTCACCGTGCCGCGCGCGGGCGTTCTCCCGGCCCAGCAACCACGCCCGCTCACCGAGCTTGTAGCCGATGGCCTGACCCGGAATCGTCAGATACCGGGTCAGCTCGCTCTCCACGAAGTCCGCCGGACGGCTGCTGTGCGCACCGAAGAACTCCTGTGCCAGCTCCGGCGTCCACCGCTCACCCGGCCGGAACGGCGAGTCCGCCGGAATCTCCAGTTCCAGGTGCATACCGATGTCCACGATCACCCGCGCCGCCCGCATCATCTGCGCGTCCAGATAACCCAGCCGCTCCTCCGGGCCGGTCAGATAACCCAGTTCGTCCATCAGCCGCTCCGCGTACAGCGCCCAGCCCTCCAGGTTGGCGCTGACCCCGCCCACCGTCGCCTGGTAGCGGGACAGGTTCTCCGCCACGTGCGCCCACTGCGCGAGCTGGAGATGATGACCGGGCACGCCCTCGTGGTACCACGTGGACACCAGGTCGTAGACCGGGAACCGGGTCTGCCCCATCGTCGGGAGCCAGGTCCGGCCCGGCCGGGAGAAGTCCTCCGAGGGCGCCGTGTAGTACGGGGCTGCCGCGCCGCCCGGCGGGGCGATCCGCGACTCCACCCGCCGCACCCGCTCGGCCAGTTCGAAGTGTGTGCCGTCCAGGTCCGCGATGGCCCGGTCCATCAGGCTCTGCAGCCACTCCCGGACCTCGTCCACGCCCTCGATGTGCCGCCCGTGCTCGTCCAGGTGGGCCAGCGCCACCCACGGCGTCTCCGCGCCCGGCAGGATCTTCTCCGCCTCCTGCTTCATCTCGCCCAGGATGCGGTGGAACTCCGACCAGCCGTACGCGTACGCCTCGTCCAGATCCAGGTCGGTGCCGTTGAAATAGCGCGCCCAGCGGGCGTACCGCTCGCGGCCCACCGTGTTCGGGGCGCCCTCGATCGCCGGTGCGTACACGTCCCGCATCCAGTCGCGCAGCTCCACCAGCGCGGCGGACGCGGCACGGGCCGCCTCGTCCAGCTCCGCGCGCAGCGCGTCCGGCCCGGCCGCGGCGAAGTCCTCGTACCAGCCGCGGCCCTTGCCGTCCGTGTCCGACCACTCGGAGAGCTGGCCGACGAACGTCTGCGTCGGGCGCGGGGCGGCGAACAGCTTCCGCTCCAGGCCCAGTTCCAGCGACTCCCGGTATCCGCCGAGCGCGGCCGGAACCGCGTGCAGCCGCTCGGCGATCGCCGCCCAGTCCTCCTCGGTGTCGGCCGGGGTCACCGTGAAGATGTCCCGCACCGAGTGGCCGGGCGTGCTCATGTTGCCCACCGCGCGCAGGTGTTCGTCCGCCTCGTGCGTGGCCAGCTCGGCGGTCAGCCGCTCGCGGAGCAGCCGGGCGCAGCGCCGCTCCACGTCGGTGTCGGCGCCGGGCAGCTTCTCGGCCTCGGCCAGCCGGACCAGCGTGGTACGCGCCAGCTCCGCCACAGCCTCCTGGCCGCGCGGCGAATAGTCGGGCAGCCTGCTCGAACTCTCCCGCACTCCGAGATACGTGCCGGTGATGGGGTCGAGGGCGATGAGGTCGTCCACATACTGGTCGGCGACCTGACGGGGCAGCAGGCTCTGGTTCTCAGACATATGGCCATCCTCGTACGGCGACCGCACCCCCGTCATCAGTGTTGTCCCTGATTCCGCTCAGGGCATGCCCTGAGGGCCTCTCGGGGGCGCACTCCGGAGCGCGCGAGCCCGTTCACCACATCAGGGCAGGTCCGGGGACCTTCACTCGGCCGGTGTCCGGGGCAGCAGCGGCCCGCAGTCCCACTGCTGGAAGATCAACCGGGTCTCCACCCGCGCCACCTCGCGCCGCGACGTGAACTCGTCCAGCACCAGCCGCTGCAGATCCGTCATGTCCGCGACGGCCACTTGCACCAAGTAGTCGTCCGGCCCGGTCAGATGGAAGACCGTCCGCGACTCCGGCAACGCCCTGATCCGCTCCACGAACGGCCCCACCAACTCCCGCCGGTGCGGCCTGACCTGCACCGACAACAGTGCCTCCAGCCCACGCCCCAGCTTCGCCGGGTCCAGCCGCAGCTGATGCCCGAGGATCACGCCCGACCGCCGCAACCGCGCCACCCGGTCCAGACACGTGGACGCCGCCACGCCCACCTGCGCGGCCAGCTCCCGGTACGTCGTCCGTGCGTCGTTCTGCAACAGGCGCAGCAGATGCAGGTCCACCGAATCCAGTACGACACTTTCCGTCATGTTCCGAACGCTACACGGAGCACGGCCGCTCCAGCCCGTGCTGTGTTCACCCTTCCGTCATGGACACAGCGAGCATGGACGCCCACGACGTGGTGGGCGCCGCACCGAGAGCCCTGGCCACGGAGGCCGTCCACGCCGGACGCGACGACCTCGCCCGTCAGGGCCTGCACGCCCCACCGATCGACCTGTCCACCACCTACCCCTCCTACGACAGCCGGGGCGAGGCCGACCGCATCGACGCGTTCGCCACCGACGGCGCCGACCCCTCCGGCCCGCCGATCTACGGACGGCTCGGCAACCCCACGGTCGCCCGCTTCGAGACCGCCCTCGCCCGCCTGGAGGGCACCGAGTCCGCCGTCGCCTTCGCCAGCGGCATGGCGGCGCTCAGCGCGGTCCTGCTCGCCCGGTCCGCCGAAGGGCTGCGGCACGTGGTCGCGGTCCGCCCGCTCTACGGGTGCAGCGACCACCTGCTCACCGCCGGACTGCTCGGCACCGAGGTCACCTGGACCGACCCGGCCGGTATCACCGACGCGCTGCGCCCCGACACCGGCCTCGTCATGGTCGAGTCCCCGGCCAACCCCACCCTCGCCGAAGTGGACCTGCGGGCGGTCGCGCACGCCTGCGGCACGGTCCCGCTGCTCGCCGACAACACCTTCGCCACGCCCGTGCTCCAGCGCCCCGCCGAACAGGGTGCCCGGCTGGTCCTGCACAGCGCGACCAAGTACCTCGGCGGCCACGGCGACGTGCTCGGTGGAGTCGTCGCCTGCGACGAGCGACTCGCCGGGCGCCTGCGGCAGATCCGCTTCGCCACCGGCGGCATCCTCCACCCCCTCGCCGGTTACCTGCTGCTGCGCGGCCTGGCCACCCTCCCGGTCCGCGTCCGCGCGGCCTCCGCGAGCGCTGCCGAACTGGTCCACCGGCTCACCGCCGACCCGCGCGTCGCCCGCGTCCACTATCCGCGCATCGGTGGCGCCATGATCGCCTTCGAGGTGCACGGCGACCCGCACGAGGTCATCTCCAGGGTCCGCCTGATCACCCCGGCGGTGAGCCTGGGCAGCGTGGACACGCTCATCCAGCACCCCGCCTCCATCAGCCACCGCATCGTGGACGCCGACGACCGGCGCGGCGCCGGTGTCCACGACGGGCTGCTGCGGCTGTCCGTGGGCCTGGAGGACGTGGACGACCTGTGGGCCGACCTCGACCACGCCCTCGGCGGACGAGCCGTCACTCCGGTGCCCCTCCAGGCCGCCGCGCCCCTGCGGGAACCGGCAGCGGGCTGATCCCCGCGCGGCCGTACGACGGCGGCCCTCCCCGCACCGGGGGAGGGCCGCCGACGCACGCGCCGATCACACCGGGGTGCTCGTCGTCGCCCCTGTGCGTTCCTGTCCGCCTCAGTCGCGCCGGTGCGCGCCCCCGAGCCGCCGCTCGTCACCCTCGTACGGGGCACGAGAAGCGGCGGACCGGGCCTGATCGAGGCGCGCGGTGATCACCAGGGTGCCCTCCTCGATCTGATAGTCCAGGGGAAGTCCCAGACCACGCATGGCGGCGACCATCCCGGTGTTGGAGGCCCGCGTCACCGCGTACACGCTCTCGCAGCCCGCCTCCTCCGCCATACCCACCAGCCGGGTGAGCAGTTCGGCGCCGATACCGCGCTGCTGCCACTCGTCCTCGATCAGCAGCGCGACCTCGGTCTCGTCGCCGTCCCACAGCAGGTGGCCGAGTCCCACGATGCGCCCCGATGCCGTTCCGGCCGCCAGCGTGCGTCCGAAGCGCGGGCTGAGCAGATGCTTCAGGTAGCGGTCGGCGTCATCGACCGGCCCGTGGTAGCGCATGCCGAGCGTCCGCTTTGAGCACCGCTCGTGCATCTCACGGGCGGCGGTCAGATCACCGGTGTCCACCCGGCGCACCGTGATGTCGTCGCCCGCCAGCGTCAGCACGTCCTGCCCGCGCGGAATGCGCGGCCCCAGCCGTCCGTCCAACTCGACCAGCGCCCTGGCCCGTGCGAACTCCGTCGGCGTGAACGGCAGATACGGCCGCTCCACCGTCAGCACCCCGCCCTCGGGCGCCCGCAGCCGGATGACGGTGTCGTCCAGCACACCCTCCACCGGTACGGACTGCTCACCACTGGGTACCGCGGGCAGCGAACGGATGGTGCATCGGCCCAGCAACTGCCTGAGCGCCAGCGGGAGTTCCGCCGTATCCAGCGCGGTGCGCGCGGCGAGGCCGAGTACGCGGGTCGGGGCGTCCACCAGATCGTGGGCGTCGGCCCGCTCGATCCAGGTGGACGTACCGCCCGCCGCCGCCACCTCACGCGTCAGCTCGGTCGCCGTGAGCGTGCCGGGAGCCCGCAGCAGGAACTCGTCCACCGTGCCGTCTCCCAGCGGATGCGTCTGGAGACTGAGGATGTCCACCCGCCGACCGGCGAGCGCCACGCACAGAGCGGCCAGCGAACCCGGCTCGTCCCGCACCGTCGTCCGCATCCGCCACAGCACGCTCGCCACGGGAACGTCCTGTCCGGAGTCACCAGTCGTGGGGTGGCCTCCCTCGGGCCTGTCCTGCCCCGCCGGTGTGCCCTCCGCCGCGGTGTGCTGCTGCTTCCCGCCCTGCCGCCGCCCGGTCCCCCGCCGCGCATCGACGGGGGACCGGGCCCCGGTATCCTCGGTCGGCGGTGCGTGTACATGGCGTCGTGACCACCACGTGTGGAAGCCCGCCGTCGCGGCCAGCGCCACGGCCGAGACCACCAGCAGCAGCGGACCGTCCGGCCCGTGCCCGATCAGGTTGGCCACCCCGTCCGCCACCGCCACCGCGGTGAACAGCGCGGCGAGCTCAACGAGATCGCGCCGCCAGTGGTGGACGGGCCGCCCGTTCTTGGTCCGGTTCACTCGGGACATGTCTGGAGTCATGCAGCCACTGTGAAGGAATGGTGTTGCGTGATCACGAACTCATTGTGACCGATGGGTTAAGCGTGCTTCCGCCTATTTTGTTGCATTTTCTACAGTCGGTCGAGGGAGTGGGCGGAGATCCTCGTTCGGAGGTGCCGTCCGAGATGCTCAGGCGACCGATCCTCCGAACAGCCACGCCCCCGACCACCACGCCTCGCCCCCGCCCCCGCCAAGCCTTTTCCTCAGGCGGCCACCTCCAGCGCCAGCGTGTCCCGCAGCCGCCGTGCCTGCGTGACCATCCGGGAGGAGCCGGTCCGTGCCGCCGTCTCCGCCAGGTGTGGAACCTCGCCCAGCACTCCGGCCCGTTCGGCGCACTCGGCCGCCACGGCGAGCAGGTCGCCCAGACTCCGGGCGGCGACGGCCGCCACCGCCGGTTCCGCGCCGGACAACTCCGCCAGAGGCGCGGGCAGGGCATGCCGCAGCACCTCCCACATCGTGAGGCCGGCCCCGGTCGCGGCGGCCGTCCGCGCGGACTCCGCGAGCCGCTGCGCCTTCACCGCGCCCCGCACCATCAGCTCGCCCAGCGCCGAACCGAGCCGGACCGCGTCGAGCTGACCGCGCGCCGCCAGCACGAGGAGCGCGTCCACCGCCGACAGCCGGTCCTCGGCGTGCCGGGCTGCGAGACCGTAGGCGAGGCACAGATGCACCGCCTCTCCGGCTTCCCCCGCGCCCTCGGCGAGCAGCGGTAGTATCTCGGCACCCCTCTCGTCGTCCACGGCCAGGTCCGCGAGGTCGTGCAGCATGCGCGCCGCCATCACCTCACGCCGTTCCGGAAGCGCGGCCAGCCAGTGCGCGTGCGCGGACCGGTCCCAGTGGTGGCAGCGCCAGCGGTCGGTGTGCACGGACAGAGGCATCCCCAGGGACCGGAACTGCTGGGGCATGTCCTCGTCGATCTGCGGGAGTCCCTCCATCTCCAGCAGAACACGGGACCCCTTGAGGCGGCGACGGACGCCGGGGAGACCAACCGGCCCGGACGTCAGCCAGCGGGCCACCCTCTTGCCCTCTCTGGTGCCCAGGGTCAGCGCCAGCCGGGCCGCTTCGTCGGCGGCCACCTGATCGTCCCGGCGCACCCGGAGGAGCGCCTGCCCGAGGTCGATCACGCAGACGTCCGCCTTGAGCCGCCGGTACTCGACGAGGCGGGCCACCAGATCCGCGGGTTCCAGCAGCCCCGTGCTCCAGGTCGGCGTCGAGAGCAGGAACGGCAGCGGCCTCGTCCTCAGCCGGTACGCGATCGCCCGCAGCCGGGTGTCGAACACTCGCGCCGGGCCACTGTGCGCACACTCCTGCCCTTCCGCCCCGCGCACGACGGCGTCGTGCAGCCTGTTGGCGCGGACCTGGCCGCGCAGCGCCGCGAGCATCAGATCCAACCCCACCGAGGGGGTGAGGAAACCGCGGCGGGTGGTGCCGACGTGGACCTCCGGCAGGCGCTCCCCGTCGGACTGCTGCCCCTGCTGCGAAGCCCACCACCGTGTGCCGATCACCGGCTCCAGCGCGGTGCGCAGCGCCTCCGGGTCCCGGTGGGCGTGGCGCATCAGACCGTCGAGCGCCCGCTCGAACGTGCTCACGTCCCCCTCGGCGGCCAACAACGCGCCGATCTCCTCGGCCAGTTCCTCGGGTGTCTCCGGTGCCGGGTCCAGCCGGACCGGCTCCGGAGCGGGCGGCAGCATCTCCTCGTACACCTCGAATGACACTGCCTCGTCCACCGGCACACCCAGCAGGGCGGCGGCTCGCGGACGCAATGAGGGGGTCAACTGCTCCGCCGCGCGGTGCAGTTCCTGCCATACCTCGTCGGACGGACGGTCCGTCACGGGTGTCCCGGCCGCAGCGCCCGCGGTCGGCTCCGGCACCGGTCCCAGCGCCTTCACATGCCGCTCGACCAGCCGCAGCGCCCGCTCCTGGACCTGAGTGTCCTCGTGCCCGAACGCTTGGGCCACGACGGGCAGCAGTTCGGCAGCCGCCCCCGGATCGCGGACGAGGACCTTGCCGAGCAGCGCCAACTGGGCCCGAACGAGCTTCTTCTCCGTACGGAACAGCAGCCCCTCGGAGACCTCGACCACCTGTTGTACCGTCAGCTCACTGTCGGCCGCGAGACCCGCCAGTACCGCTTGGGCGTGCGAGGCGACGGGGGAGACGGCATCGCGGGCCAACGCCGTCCAGTCGGCCGTGCGCGCCCGCACCTCCTCGCGGGTCGGCTCCAGCGCGGTCAGCCACGGCAGAAAGATCCGGTGATCGGTCGGACCGCCCCCGCGCAGCAGCCGCGCCACGCACGCGTCCAGGACGAATTCCCGGTCGAGCGAGCCCTCCTGGACGAGTACCGGCAGAGCCGCCTGCCACGAGCCCGGTCCGGTGCGGCTCAGCACCCACCGGACATCGGACACATCCGCCAGCGTGAACAGGCCGCCCACCAGCGTGCTCAGATGCGGTTCGCGGCGCAGCCGGTCGAGGAGCGTGCCCGTGACGTCCTCGCCGAGGCTCAAGTGCCTGATCCAACTCCCCACATAGGCGTCCGTCACCGGTACCTCGCACCCGGAGCGGCTGACCAGCCCCGCCATGAGCGGATACGGCACGTCCGCCGAGGCGGGCCGCTCCGCAAGTCGCCGGGCCACCTCGGCCGTCCACCCCGTGTCCCGCTGCTCCAGCATCCGGAGCAGCATCTCGACAGGGGCGGGAGTCCACCGCAGGTCGCTCGCGGCAAGCCAGGCCGCCGCCGCCGCGGCTCCCGTGTGGCAGCCGGCCCCGGCCAGATGCAGGGCCGGGGCCGCCTGGAGGCGCCGAGGCTCCCAGAACCGCGACTCCCGCGCCTGCTTGCGCTCCGCCTTCAGCGCGGGCAGGCACGCCCTCCGCTCCGGATCCGTCATCCCTCGCACGAGCCGGAGAGTCTCCTCCAGATCACCCTTCCGTACCGCTTCCAGCAACTCGCTCATCGTTCGCCCCCGTAAATCTCCGTCATTCCCGCCATCACGGCCGAGTTCCGTCGCGCCATGCGCACCGCCAGCGCGTGCTTGCACGGTCCCCGGCCGCCCCGGTATTTCGCCCACCAGAGGCAACTGCAGCTCAGCGCCCCCGCCTCGTCCCGCACCCGGTGCACATGGCCGTCCTGCGCCGTCACCGTGGCCAGCGCGCCGTCCAGGCTCACCGCACCCGCCGCCACCAGTGACCGGGCCGAACGCAGCCGTGGGTTGTGGCGCTCGACGCGGTCCGCGTCGTACGGGAGTTCCCGGTGGAAGTAGGCCGCCTCCGCGGTGTCGTAGCCGACCCGCCCCGATGTGCCGAGCCGGACCAGCGCGGCTCGCACGCGCTCGGGCACGAGCCCCGAGGCGGCTGCCAGGTCGGCCACGTCGATCCGGGGCTCCCAGGACAGCAGCACGGATATCAACTCGGCGTCCCCGACGGCCTCGTCCGTCGCCAGCGCGTCCAGGACACCGCCCTCGCCCGAGAAACCGCGCGCCGCGTCCGGGGACAGCGTCAGGGTGAGGCGCATACCGGGAAGCACGACCTCCCACGCGGCGGCCACCGGCTCGCCCGCCCCGCCGCCGGAGGACCTCCCGCCGACCGCCGGTCCGTAGACCCGCAGCGCTGTGGCGTGCCGCAGCACCCGCTGGAGTGCGGCCAGCCGGTCCGGCCCCGGCAGGCACACCGCACCCGGCACCGCGCGCATGGTGGGCCGCAGCCCACGCCCCACCGGAACCACCCACTGCGCGGCGGGGGCGCCCCGCCGCGTTCCGCCGGTCCTCGGCAGACTCCGCAGGAATCGTACGGCTTCGTCGGCGGGGAGTTCCGCGCGCAGATCGAACCCGGCCGCGACCACCTGTGCCTCGGCGAAACCGCGCAGCCAGCGGTCGGGCAGGGGCACCTTCTTCTCCACCACCGGACCGGACAGCGTGGTGACCGCCATCTCCTCCGGTCCCACCCGCAGATGCAGCGGATCGTCCGTGCCGAGCCGGGACAACGCCTCACGCAGTGGGTTGTTCACGTCCACATTGGTGGTGCCGTGCCCCACCTCACCTCCGTCCAGCCCCGGCGTGAGCACGTCCAGCCGGGCGTACACCCCGCCGCACCCGGAGAAGGACTCGAACCGCAACCGGTCCCCGTTGCCCGTCACCACCGGGTCCAGCGAGGCCCGCAACCGCGGCTGGTAGTACCGCGCCGCCGCCACGTCGGCCACCGACAGCAGCGCCGAGGCCGCTGCCTGAGGAGAGGTCAGGAATCCCGAGAAGAACCGGGGATGCGCCTCGGCCCCCGTCGGAGTCGCGCCGCCGGAAGTCTCCAGTCCGAGTAGATTCCCGCCCACGGCGGATTCCAGCACGGAGAGTCGCCGATAAGCCACGTTCTGCAGTGATCGCGTCATGGGAAAACCGTAGACGCGACCACTGACAACGGCTCCGGCCTGTGGACAACTCACCGTCGAGGGCGATTGCCGTCACCCTTGACGGAGGGTCGGACCCGGCCGACCGAACCACCGTCAGGCTGGGAACCGCGCCCGCGGGTCCGTTCACCGCCCGACCGGGACCGTCCGCCGTACCGCTCGGGCGCCTACTGACCGACCAGCCCCGGCCGCAAGGTCTGTGTGAACAGCACGCTCCCGTCCTGCTCGCGCAGCCGTACCGTCAGCTCCCCGCTCCCGCCGTCGATGTCCACCTCGCCGAAGAACTGGTAGCCGTCCGCGGGCGAGACGTTCGACGCGGTCGGCGCCTTCACGAACACCCGCTCGGGACCGAACGTGCCGTCCAGATCGCTGGCCGGGAACGCACCCGCGTTGAGCGGCCCCGAGACGAACTCCCAGAACGGCTCGAAGTCGGTGAACGCCGCCCGCGAGGGCTGGTAGTGCTGCGCCGACGTGTGGTGCACGTCCGCCGTCAGCCACACGGTCCCGGTGATCCGACGGTGCTTCACGAACCGCAGCAGCTCCGCGATCTGCAACTCGCGGCCGAGCGGTGCGCCGGGATCGCCCTGCGCCACGGCCTCGAAGTTCGGCCGCCCCTCGGTCGTGTCCGGTACGACCAGTCCGAGCGGCATGTCGGCGGCGATCACCTTCCACACCGCCCGCGACCCGGCCAGCTCCCGCTTCAGCCATTCCAGTTGCTCACGGCCGAGGATGCCCTGCGGGTCCGTCTTCTGGTCGTCCGGCGAATTCGGGTCGCGGTAGGTCCGCATGTCCAGCACGAACACATCCAGCAGCGGCCCGTGGCGCACCACCCGGTTCACCCTGCCCTCGCGCGCACCCGGTCGCAGTCCGGTGATCGGAAAATACTCACTGAACGCCCGACGGGCACGGGCGGCGAGTACGTCCACACTCTTCTCGGTGTACCGGGTGTCGCTGTCCGCGATCACCTCGCCCGGATACCAGTTGTTGCGCACCTCGTGGTCGTCCCACTGGACGATGGACGGCACCTGTGCGTTGAACCGGCGGAGGTTGTCGTCGAGCAGGTTGTAGCGAAAGTTCCCCCGGAACTCCGCCAGGGTCTCCGCGACCTTCGACTTCTCCTCGGTGGTGACGTTCCGCCAGGTCCGCCCGCCCGGAAGCGCCTGGGTGGCGGCGAGGGGGCCGTCCGCGTAGATGTTGTCGCCGCTGCACAGGAAGAAGTCCGGGTCCAGGCGCGCCATCGCTTCGTAGATACGGTAGCCGCCAAGTTCCGGGTTGATGCCCCAGCCCTGTCCCGCCAGGTCGCCCGACCACAGGAACCGCACGCCGTCGCGGCGTCGCCGGGGGACCGTGCGGAACGTACCGCTCACCGGCTCGCCGCTACGGCGCGGATCGTCCGGGTCGGCGAGCACGACCCGGTAGTGGATGTGCTCGCCCGAGGGCAGCCCGTGCAGCGGGGTGGTGCCGGTGAAGTCGGTCCCGGCGCCCAGCAGCGGGCCGTACCAGCGGCGCGCGTTCCGGAACGACTCGGTGGCGGCGGTCTCCACGATCATCCGGGCGGGCCGGTCCGAACGGACCCACACCAGCCCGGATCCGGCCGTCACATCTCCGGCCTGCACGCCCCACCGGGCCTCGGGACGACCGGACCGGGTGAACGCCGGGGCCGAAACGAGGGCTGTCGGCAGGGTCAGCGCCGCCGACGCGGCGAGCGAACCGCGCAGCACACTGCGGCGGGCGGGAAACGGACGGTGGGACATGGTGCGCCTCCAGGGGACGGTTCCGGCTGGTGTGCGCAGCCACACCTACTGGTGCGCGACGGCGAGGACGCTAACCTCGGGTGAACAAAGAGGCGTTGACCGTCGCGGGTGTGTCGTCCCCGCGCTCCCGGCGCCCCACCTCCGCCGTCTCAGCGGGCGCTGCCGTCCAGGATGACCCGTGCCACCAGCGCCGGATCGTCGTTCATCGGGCAGTGGCCGCAGCCAGGGAGCCGGATCAGCCGGGCGTGCGGGATGACCGCCTTCGCGCGCAGGCCTTGGCGGCGTACCAGCAGCCGGTCGCGGGTGCCCCAGGCCACCGTGACCGGCATCCCGGCCAGTTCGTCGGTGAAGCGGACTGTACGACCGGCGCGCAGTGTCGCGGCGAACCCGGCCGCCTCCGCCAGCGCGAGTGTCTCCGCGACGACCGCCTCGGGAGAACGCCGTGCCGGGTGCTGATAGATCGTGCTGGTCAGCGCGGTTCGTCCTGCGGCCGAGCGAGACATCCGCTGCACCAGGGGCAGCGGCAGCCGTACCGCGATCCCCCGCATGGCGCGCAGCACCGAGAAGGCGTAGATCCGCTCCGACTCGTTCCAGAACCCGGCGGGGGACAGGGCCGTGACGGAACGCACGAGCTTCTCGCGGCCGAGTTCCAGGGCGAGCAGCCCGCCGAGCGAGTTCCCCGCGACATGCGGACGGTCCAGTTCCAGCGTCTCGAACAGCGCGCCGAGCACCGCGTTGGTGGTGGGCAGGTCGTAGGCCAGACCGTCCGGCAGCCCCGGTGAGGCGCCGAAGCCGGGCAGGTCCACCGCCCACACCTCGCGCTCGGTGGCCAGGATGTCCACCACCGGGTCCCACGCCTGCCGGTGGTGCCCGATGCCGTGCAGCAGGACGAGGGGTTCGCCGCGCCCCACACGCGAGTACGCGACGGTCACGTCCCTCGGCCCGCGCCCGGAAGGGGCCTGGAAGGAGACGGTGTCGGACATGGGCTGCTCCTCGTCGTACGGTCGCACGGGCACGTCTTCCTAGACAGCTTGTCAGCAATTACTACCGGCGGGTAGCCCCTGCGGCGTGCGCACCCTCATTCCGCCTGGACACCACCCCGCCCATCGGGTGGGATGGAACCGTGACCGCCGACCCCGCGACCGACGTCTTCGAGGAGAACCGTCCCTTCCTCACCGGGGTCGCCTACCGCATGCTCGGCCGCGTCGCCGACGCCGAGGACGTCGTGCAGGATGCCTGGCTGCGCTGGTCGCGCGCCGACCGCGCCGACATCCGCGAGCCGCGCGCCTACCTCGTACGCGTCACCACCCGGCTCGCCATCGACCGCCTCCGCCAAGTCCATGCCCGCGCCGAGTCCTACGTCGGCCCCTGGCTGCCCGAGCCCTACGTCACCGAGTTCGGCGCCACCGCCCCCGACGCCGCCGACCGCGCCGTACTCGCGGACACCGTCTCCCTCGCCGTCCTGGTCGTACTGGAGTCCCTGTCCCCCCTGGAACGCGCCGTCTTCGTGCTGCACGAGGCGTTCGGCTACCCCTACGCGGAGATCGCCCCGCTCCTCGACCGCGAGGAGCCCGCCGTACGACAACTCGGCGCCCGGGCCCGTCGGCACGTCGAGGAGCGCCGCCCCCGGTACGACGTCGATCCCGACCGGCGGCGCGACCTCACCGAGCGTTTCCTCGCCGCGGCCTCCGGCGGGGATCTCCAGCAACTCGTGGCGCTGCTCGCCCCGGACGTCCGCCTCATCGCCGACAGTGGCGGCAACGCGAAGGCCCCGGTACGCGTCCTGTACACCGCCGACAAGGTCGGCCGCTTCCTCGTCGCCGTCACCGACCACACCGCGCCCGGCCTCTCCGTCGAGTTCCTGGAGGTCAACGGCGGCCACGCGGTCCTCCTGCGACGCGACGGCCGACCGGACACCGTCCTCCAACTGGGCATCGCGGACGGCCTCGTGACCACCGTCTACATCCTCCGCAACCCGGACAAGCTGCGCCCCCTCTCGCGCTAGGGCCTGTCTTCAAACTCTCCTCGTCGTCCGGAGGACGGCCCCGCGGCGTCCGGTGCGTGCTCTCGGCGTGTCGGCCGTGATCCCTCGTACTGGGCGTACTCGGGGTCGCGGCCGGTGCGGCGAGAGGGCGTGCCGGGCGTCGCGGGGCAGAGGAGAGTTTGAAGACAGGCCCTAGCCGCACTGCCCGGGCCGTCGTACGCGGTCGGTCACCCCTGTGCGACGGGAGCTTTGCGGCTCGGTCACCCGGTCCGCCTTGTGCGAACGCCACGTGAACGCTCTGCGTCCCTTGACCCGTGTATTGCCCTGGGAGCCGAGGATTGGTCTTGACCAAGGGGGTTGGTCGTCCTATGGTCGCTGATAAGTGCAACAACCTTTAATAAACAAGGGCACCAAAAACTGCCGGACCACGGCTCTCGCGGAGGACAGGGTGGGGACCACTCAGCTGGAATCGGTGCCGGAGCCGAAGTACTGGCATCTCAGGACCGTGCTCACCGAGGCGCTGGACTCGGAATTCGCCGTGGGCGAGGTCCTGCCCAACGAACGCGACCTTGCAGCCCGCTTCGGCGTGGCCCGCGCGACGCTGCGCCAGGCACTGGAACAACTTGAACTCGAAGGGCGCCTCCAGCGGCGTCGAGGCGTCGGAACGACCGTCGCACCGCCGCGTGTGGGTGTCGATGTCGGCACCCGACGGCAGAACTGGCCGGGCATGGCGGACGACGACTGGCAGCCCGAAGGCTGCGACCGGACCGTGCCGCCCGCCGCCGTCGCCCGCGCCCTGGAGATCACCTCCGGCGACACCGTGCACACAGTCCGCCGGTCCCTGATGTCCCAGGGCCAGCGCGTCGCCACCGAACTCCTCTACGTCCCGGACGCCTCCGTGCCCGGCCTCAGCGCCATAGACGCGCCCTCCGCCGCGGCCCGCGCCCGCGCCGTGCTCCGCGAACTCGCGCACCGCGATCTCGACGGCCAGGAACGCGCCGTGGAACTGGGCTCGGCCCGTGCCGACGAGGCCAAGGACCTCGACCGCCTCCCCGGAGCGCCCGTCCTCGTCCTGACCACCCGCTTCGTCGCCGAAGGCCGCCCGGCCGCCGTCTCCGTGGCGACCTACCGCGCCGACACCTGCCGCCTCACCTTCGGCGACTCGCCCGAGGTCGAGATACACCACGGCCCCGAGCGTCAGGCTTCCTGAACCGCCCCCCCCGGCATCACATCCCGCCGCGCCCCGGAACTCCACCGGGGCGCTCGGCATCTCTGGACCTCGCCACGGCAGGACCACGCAGCGCCGGAGCGGTCACCCCGGCGCCACCACCGCCTCCTCGACCGCGAACAACTCGGCCTCGACATGGTCCAGCGCCAGCCGCAGCGCGCCCGTCGTGATGGACGCCTCCCCGAGCAGGGACAGCGACACCCGAGGCGGGCGCAGGCAGTAGCGGGCCAACTCCCGCCGCAGCGGATCGAGTACACCGTCCAGCCCGGCCGCCCATCCGCCGACCACGACCAGCTCCGGATCCAGCGCCAGCACCAGCGCGGCCACATCGTGCACCAGCCGCCGATTGAACCGGTCCACAGCGGCCTCCGCCCGCTGATCCCCTTTCCGTGCCAGCGCGAAGACCTCCGCGACCGCCTGCTCGTCCAGCGGATGCAACGGCTGATCGGTGGTGGACAGCAGGGTCTCCGGCGTGACCTCACGGCCCAGCAGATGCAGCGCCCCGATCTCCCCCGCGGCCCCGCCGAAGCCCCGGTGCAGCCGTCCTCCGATCAAGGAGCCCGCCCCAGGACTCAGCCCGGCCAGCACGAACACCACGTCGTCCGTCTCGGTGGCGACCCCCTTCCAATGCTCGGCCACCGCCGCCGCGTTGGCGTCGTTCTCCACCAGCACCGGGCACTTGAAGGACCGGCTCAGCCGCTCACCCAGCCGCAACCCCGTCCACTGCGGCAACGCCGTACCCAGCCGTACGGTCCCGTCCGCCTCCACGATGCCGGGCGTTCCCACGCCCACCGCACGCAGCGAACCACGGGCGACCCCGGTCCGGCGCAGCAACTCCGCGACCGCCGCCCGCAGCCGGTCCAGCCGCTCGTCCGCCGGAGCCTTCTCGTCCACCTGCTTGGCCTGCGCCCCGAGGATCCGGCCGTCCAGGTCCGACAGCAGCGCCGCGACCCGGTGCGCGCCTATCTCCAGCCCCAGCAGATGCCCCGCCTCGGCCCGGAACCGGTACCGGCGGGCCGGCCGCCCCTGTCGCCGCGCCGTTCCCTCCTCGGCGGCCTGCTCCACCACGAGCCCGGCCTCCATGAGCCCTTCCACGACCCCCTCCACCGTGGGGCGTGAGAGTCCGGTGACCTGAGTGACCTCGGTGAGCGTCGCGCAGTCCGCCGCACGCAGGGCGCGCAGCACCACTGCGGAATTGATCCTCCGCAACAGCGAGGGATCACCACCGGTCAGTCGCCCCACCGTCGGTCCTCCCAGCTCGCAGCCGTGTTGGGCGGATCGTACTCGGCCGCGCCCACCCCGGCGAGTGCCGGGTTCGGACCGGCTTCCCATCCCCTCGCCCCCTGCCCCTCCCCGATGCCTCTCCGGGACGGATGCCCACTGATGTGCCTAGCGTGGCGATACGAAGCCCGACTCGTACGCCGCGATCACGGCCTGGGTGCGGTCCCGCGCCCCGAGCTTGGTCAGCACGGCGCTGACATGCGACTTCACGGTCTCGGCACCGAGGATCAGCCGGGACGCGATCTCCGCGTTCGACAGCCCCCGCGCCATCAGCCGCAGCACCGCCCCCTCCCGCTCGGTCAGCCTTGCCTCCGCCAACGGAGTGCCCGTCGGCCGCTCGCCCCCGTACCGCGCCGCCAACTGCCGCACCGACGCGGGAAACAGCAGCGAATCCCCCTCAGCCGCAAGTCGCACCGCGTGCACGATCTCGGTCGGACGTGCCCGCTTCAGCAGAAACCCGTGCGCACCCGCCCGCAGCGCCTCGTACACGAATTCGTCGTCCTCGAACGTGGTCACCACCAGGATGCGAGGCGGATCGTCCACCGTGCGCAGTACCGCCCGGGTCGCCTCGATCCCGTCCATCAACGGCATCCGCACATCCATCGCCACCACGTCCGGCCGCAGTTGACGCACCAGCGGGATGACCGCCGCACCGTCGGCCGCCTCACCCACCACGGAGAGGTCGGGTTCCGCCTCCAGAACGGCGCGCAACCCTGCGCGGACCAGCGGTTCGTCATCAACGAGCAGTACGGTGACGGGCATTCCGACAGGCTAGATCACCCGAGAGGCAGATCCACGCGCACTTCCCAGTCGCCCTGGTCCGGCCCGGCGTGTGCCCTGCCTCCGAGGAGGGCGGCCCGCTCCCGTATGCCCCGCAGCCCGCTGCCCCGTCCCGTAGTCACCTGAGACCCGGTGGGAAGGGAGTTGCGGACCTCCAGGACGAGGTTCTCCGGACTGACTGCGATGCGGAGCCGTATGGGCACCGGACCCGCATGTCTCAGGACGTTGGTCAGCGCTTCCTGGACGATGCGATACCCCTCACGGGTGACCGGTCCCGGCAGCGCGTCCACCGGCCCGGTCACCTCGGCGTCGATCTTGGCCCCGGATGCCCGCGCCGAATCCAGCAGACGGTCGGCGTCGGCCAGCGTGGGGCGGGCGCTGGCAGGCCGCTCCGACTCGCGCAGCACGCCCAGGACCCGTTCCAGATCGTTCAGCGCCGCTCGCCCAGTCTCTTCTATCGCCTCCAGCGCCCGATCGGTGAACTCTGGGTCGCCCGCCGCCCTGGCCGCGCCCGCCTGCACCACCGCGATCGTGAGTGCGTGACCGATCGAGTCGTGCAATTCGCGTGCTATCCGGGTCCGTTCGAGCAGTTGCTCCGTCCGCTCCTCCAGCGCGGCCAGCCGCTCGGCCCGCGACGGCCCCAGCAGAAGACGGGCGCACACGGTGACCAGGGAGCCGAGCCCTACCAGCGCTCCGTACAGCGCGAGCAGTGAGAGCGGGGCGAGCAGTGCCAGGGCCGGCTGTCCGGGAAGCCCCCGGAGGAGAGGCATTCCTGACGGGGCGTGGCCCCAGGCGCAGCGTGCGAGTTCGACGGTGATGACCAACAGCCACACCGTCAGGTAGCCCGTCACCCAGCCAACTGCGAAGCGCAGCAACAACCAGACGACCGTGCGCAGCCCGTCCCACCAACTCGTGGACCGTGTCCGGGAGATACCGGGCTCCTCCACACCGGGGGTGAGAAGCAGACGGGCCTGTATCCCCTCGGCCTTGCGTACGACCGGGATCAGCCCGAGCGGAATCAGCCCGAGGGCCGGCAGCCACGGTCGAGACATGTCGATGAACAGCCAGACGGCCTCGGCCGCCATCGGCAGCCACAAGTGGATCAGGCGGGTGTACGTGGACGCACGCGAAAGCGGGCGGAGGAAACGGGGCATGCGGACATCGTGGCAGCCGGGCCGGTCGCCGCACCTCCCCCGGACGGGGGAGACGATCCCCTCGGACGGGGGAGGTGCCGGACCCACGTGCTCGGCCAGCCTTGAGCCATGACCAGCATCGACGTACGAGATCTCACCAAGCACTTCGGCAGCAGGCGGGCCGTGGACGGGCTCACGTTCCAGCTCCGCCCGGGCCGCGTGACCGGCTTCCTCGGCCCGAACGGCGCGGGCAAGTCCACCACCATGCGGCTCGTGCTCGGCCTCGACCGCCCGACCTCCGGCACCGCCACCATAGGAGGGCGTCTGTACGCCGAACTCCGTGATCCGCTCCGCCGGGTCGGCTCCCTTCTCGACGCGGGCGCCGCGCACGGGGCGCGCCGTGCCCGCGACCACCTCCGCGCCATCGCGGTGAGCAACCGCATTCCCGCGGGTCGGGTCGAGACGGTCCTCGGCGAGACCGGTCTGACGGAGGTGGCCGACCGCCGGGTGCGGACGTACTCCCTCGGCATGCGCCAGCGACTCGGCATCGCCGCCGCCCTGCTCGGCGACCCCGAGGTGGTGCTGCTCGACGAGCCCGCGAACGGACTCGACCCCGAGGGCATCGTCTGGATACGCACCCTGCTGCGTCGGCTCGCCGACGACGGGCGGACGGTCCTGGTCTCCAGTCACCTGATGAACGAGACGTCCGTATTCGCGGACCACCTGCTGATACTCGGCCGTGGCCGCCTCCTCGCGGACACCCCGGTCAGGGAGTTCATCGACACCCGCGTCCGGCCCGAGATCAGGATCCGCACCACCGACGACACCGCGCTCGCGGATCTCCTCGCTCTGCACGGCCACGACGCCTCCCGCGCCGAGGACGGCACGTGGAACGTTCGCCACGCGGAGCTGGAGGGCATCGGCCGTCTCCTCTTCGAAGCGCGCATACCCGTGAAGGAGCTGGCGGCCCGCGAAGCCACGCTGGAACAGGCGTACCTCGATCTGACCGCGGCCGAGGCCGAGTTCACCACCCACCCCCAGGAGGTCTGACCATGTCCTTCGCTCCGGCCCTGCACGCCGAGTGGATCAAGCTCCGCTCGCTGCGGGCGCTCACCGCCGCCTTGGCCGCGATCGTGGTGGCCACCACCACGTTCTCGATACTCTTCGCCGCCTCCCCGGACGACAGCGGCGCGTCGGACCCGCTCTTCACCTCCTTCTTCGGTGTCTCGTTCGGCCAGATCGCCGCGATCGCCTTCGGCACGACGGCCCTCTCCTCCGATCTGAGGCCCGGTGCCCTGGGCCTGGCCTTCGCGGCCATGCCCGACAGACGGCGCTGGTTCGCGGCCAAGGCAGCGATGGTGGCCCTCCCAGTCCTGGGTACAGGACTGCTCACCGGGGTGGTGACCCTGCTGGCCTGCAGAGCGGTCCAGGGCGCTTCCGCCCCCACCTGGGCCGAAGATCTGCGCGGGGTCGTCGGTTGCGGCGTGCAGCTCACCTTGACGGCCCTCTTCGCCACTGGCCTCACCGCACTGCTCCGCAGCGGGGTGGCGACGCTCTCGCTGCTCATCCCGTTTCTGCTGGTGCTGTCCTTCGTGGTCGGAGACCTCTCGTCGGGGATCGCGGACCTGCTGCCCGATCGTGCGGGACAGATAGCCCTGCACAGCACCTGGGACGGCTCACTCGGTCCCTGGAGCGGTCTGGCGGTGAGCGCGGCATGGACCGGGGCCGCGCTGCTCGTCGGAGGATGGCGTCTGAACCGCCGGGACGCCTGACGCCACGGCAATTGTCAGTGGAGCCGGGTTTACTGGGGGCATGGACATCGTGCGCGATCTGGCCGTCATCGACCGGCTGTGTCTCCGGGAGTTTCCCGAGGCGTACGGCAGGACGGACGTGGGCGCGGGCGGTCCCGGATATCTAATAGCCGAGCTGCGGACCAGCGGCGACTTCTACGAGGACGACGGCTCCGACGGTGAGGAGACGGCGGCACAGTTCGAGGCCGAACGTGACGCACTCGGACTGCTGCTGGCCGAACGGTGGGGTGAGACCCACGCGTTCGGACTGGGGGGAGTGTTCCTGCGGAGTCAGGAGGGGGAGAACATCCCCGAACCGTGGGCGACACTCGCCGCGCACGTCCCCGATGTCCAGGCGTGGCACACGGATTCGGGGCGCTGGGTGGCGCTCGGGGTCTCGCACTGGGGCGCTGAACTGCCCCTTCAGCTCCTGGCGGTGGTGACGGAGACCGAGCCGCCGTGACCGGAGGCCCCGGCGGGGACGGCTCGGCCGCCCGGTCAGTGCTGGGCGGCTTCCCGAAGGCGGCCGAACTCCTCGGCCATCGTCGCAGTCGTCCAGTGGGCGTTGAGCCCGCTGGGGTTGGGCAGAGCCCACAGCCTGGTGTCACCGATGGTGCGTTCCTGCGGTCCGATCCGGGCCTTGGGATCGGTGAAGGCGGCGCGGTAGGCGGTCACACCCACCACGGCCAGCCATCGGGGACGCCGCTGGAGCACCTTGGCCGTCAGTAAGCGTCCGCCCTCGACGTATTCCTCGGCGGTCAGCTCGTCGGCACGGGCGGAGGCCCGCTGGACGACGTTGGTGATGCCGAGGCAGTGGTTGAGCAGTTCGTTCTGCTCGGAGGGCTTGAGCAGGCGGGGGGTGAAGCCGGACAGGTGCAGGACCGGCCAGAAGCGGTTGCCGGGGCGGGCGAAGTGGTGGCCGGTGGCCGCCGACATCAGGCCCGGATTGATGCCGCAGAACAGAACGCGGAGACCGTCCGCGATCACGTCGGGGACGAGACGGTCGCGGGCGGCCTCCAGTTCGGCCGGGGTGAACCGGGTCAGAGGATCGCTCCGGGGGTGTAGGAGGCAGCCTCCGGGTGCTGCTTGGCGATCTCCTCGATCCGGGCGACGACAGCGCCGACCTGGTCGGCGGCGGCGCCGGTGAAGGAGAGCTTGTCGGCCATGAGGGCGGTGAGCTGCTCGCGGTCGAGGGGGAGGCGGTCGTCGGCGGCGAGCTTGTCGAGGAGGTCGTTGCGTTCGGCGCCCTGCTCACGCATGGCGAGCGCGGTGGCGACGGCATTCTCCTTGATCGCCTCGTGGGCGACCTCGCGGCCGACCCCGGCACGGACGGCGCCCATGAGGACCTTGGTGGTAGCGAGGAAGGGGAGGTAACGGTCCAGTTCGCGGGCGATCACGGCGGGGAAGGCGCCGAACTCGTCCAGCACCGTCAGGAAGGTCTCCAGCAGGCCGTCGAGAGCGAAGAACGCGTCGGGCAGCGCGACCCGGCGCACCACCGAGCAGGAGACGTCGCCCTCGTTCCACTGGTCGCCCGCAAGCTCTCCGGTCATCGAGGCGTAGCCGCGCAGGATGACCATCAGGCCGTTGACGCGCTCGCAGGAGCGGGTGTTCATCTTGTGCGGCATGGCGGAGGAACCCACCTGGCCCGGCTTGAAGCCCTCGGTGACCAGTTCGTGCCCGGCCATCAGCCGGATGGTCTTGGCCAGGGAGGAGGGGGCCGCCGCGAGCTGCACCAGGGCGGTGACGACCTCGTAGTCCAGCGAGCGGGGGTAGACCTGGCCGACCGAGGTGAACGCCTCGGAGAAGCCGAGGTGACCGGCGATGCGGTGCTCCAGGTCCGCGAGCTTCGCGGCGTCGCCGCCGAGCAGGTCGAGCATGTCCTGGGCAGTGCCGACCGGGCCCTTGATGCCGCGCAGCGGGTAGCGGCCGAGGAGTTCCTCGACGCGGCCGTGGGCGACGAGGAGTTCGTCGGCGGCGGTGGCGAAACGCTTGCCGAGGGTGGTGGCCTGCGCGGCCACATTGTGAGAGCGCCCGGCCATGACCAGCTCGCCGTACTCGGCGGCGAGTCTGCCCAGACGGGTCAGGACGGCGACCGTGCGGTCGCGGACGAGTTCGAGGGAGAGGCGGATCTGAAGCTGCTCGACGTTCTCGGTGAGATCGCGCGAGGTCATGCCCTTGTGGACGTGCTCGTGACCCGCGAGGTCGTTGAACTCCTCGATGCGGGCCTTCACATCGTGCCGGGTGACCTTCTCCCGCTCCGCGATGGAGGCGAGGTCCACGGTGTCGAGCACACGCTCGTAGTCGGCGATGGCCTCGTCCGGGACCTCGATGCCGAGGTCCTTCTGCGCCCGCAGCACGGCGAGCCAGAGCTGACGCTCCAGCCTCACCTTCTGCTCCGGCGACCAGAGGGTGGCGAGCTGGGCGGAGGCGTAGCGTCCGGCGAGGACGTTCGGGATGCGGGGCTTGGCGGGCGCTGAAGTCACATGACCGGATTCTACTGGCGGTTCGTGCAGGGCGGTGCCAGGGGGTTGTTCGGTGGAAGCTACGAGATCCGCGTCACGTCGGAGAGGGGAGGTGCTTGGTGGAGGCGGACGCCGCTGTTCCTGTGGGTGTGGCGTGCCTCAGCCCGTGTCCTTCGTCGTCGATTCGACCAGCTCCGCGAGGATGTCCGCGTGGCACAGTTCCGGGGCGCACCAGCAGGCCAGGGTTTTGTCGCGGAGGGCGGGCAGCTGGTCGAGGAGGTCGGGGCGTTCCAGGAGGCGGGCGCGGTACATGGCCATGACTTCGGCTCGGGTGCCGTCCCGTTTCCTGCGCGGGGTGTCATAGGCGAACGGATTGGAGAGCGGGTGGCGGGGGAGATCCCAGCCACCGAGGGTCCAGCGGCGGCCGACGTAGACCACGTCCTGCGGGGCGTGCTCCAGGCGGGGGCCGAACTCGTGGAGGCGGCCCCGGAGATTGATCACCCGAGTGGTCATGGCACCGACGTTACGCCGGATCTGTGTACGGCAGCAGATCCGGACGCTTGGCCGGGAGGCCGTCGCCGGAGGAGCGGCCGGTCAGTCGCCTTCCTATCCAGGGCAGCAGGTGCCGACGGGCGAACCTGGCGTCGGAGACGCGGCGGGCCGTCCAGCCGGGTGGGGGTGTGGCCGCCATCGGGGTGTGCCACTCGTGGTCCTCGGCGTCGTGGCCGAGCGCCTGCCACACCGCCTCCGCGACCCGGCGGTGACCTTCGGCCGTCAGGTGCAGCCGGTCCACGTCCCACATGCGGGGGTCGGAGAGGGACGGAGCGCCGTACAGATCGACGACCACGGCGTCGTGCTTGGCCGCCAGGTCATCGACGCAGGCGAAGAGTTCCTCCATGCGCGGGCGGAACCGTTCGAGCACCGGCCCCTGGCGGCCGGGGCTGCGCATGAGGACCAGACGCCCGCAGCTCGGGGCGAGGCGTTCGACGGCCTCCGTCAGCAGGCCCTTGACCCGGCCCATGTCGCAGCGCGGGCGCAGGGTGTCGTTGAGCCCGCCGACCAGGGTGACGACATCGGCCTTCATCGCGGCGGCGACGTCCACCTGCTCGTCCACGATCTGCGCGATGAGCTTGCCGCGCACGGCGAGGTTGGCGTACCGGAAGTCGGGGTTGAGCGGGGCCATCCGGGCGGCGAGCAGGTCGGCCCAGCCCCGGTAGGAACCGTCGGGCTGCCGGTCGGACATGCCTTCGGTGAAGGAGTCGCCGAGTGCGACCAGGCTGGAGTAAGGGGGAGGCGTGGGAATCGTCTGCATGGCGAGAGCGATGGTAACCCGGTTCCATACCCGTCGGTCGGTGGCCGGGTTCCGCTGGACGCGCGGTCCGGCGGGCCACGGTTCGGCCGCTGCCGCTGTGGGGCACCGGACCAGGTCGGCCGGTGCCCCACCACCCCTTCGGGGCCGGTTAGACCGGCTGTCCGAACAGCTCCCGGAGTACGTCCTCCATCGTCACCAGGCCCGCCAGACGTCCGTCGTCGCCGAGGACGGCCGCGAGGTGGGTGCGGCTGCCGCGCATCGCGGTGAGAACGTCGTCCAGCGGGGTGACGGCGCGGACGCGGGCGATGGGCCGCATGTCGCGCAGCCGGAACGGCATGTCCCTGGGCGACGCGTCCAGGGCGTCCTTCACATGGAGGTAGCCGACGATCCGGCGGTTCTCGTCCGCCACGGGGAACCGGGAGAAGCCCGACTCGGCCGACAGGCGTTCCAGCTGTTCCGGGGTGACGTCGGTGCGCGCGTACACGACCCGTTCCAGGGGCACGACCACGTCCCGGACCGGGCGGCTGCCCAGTTCCAGGGCGTCGTGGAGGCGTTCCTGCGCACGGTTGTCGATGAGGCCCGCCTCGCTGGCGTCCTTGACGATCTCGGCCAGCTCGGTGTCGCTGAAGGTTGCCGCGACCTCGTTCTTCGCCTCGACCCGGAGCAGTTTCAGCAGCGCGTTGGCGAAGGCGTTGATGGTGAAGATGACCGGCCGCAGCGCACGGGCCAGCGCGACCAGCGGCGGCCCGAGGAGCAGCGCGCTGCGGACCGGTTCCGCGAGGGCGATGTTCTTTGGGACCATTTCGCCGAGCAGCATGTGCAGGTAGGTGGCGAGGGCCAGGGCGATCACGAACGACACCGCGTGGCCGACACCGCTCGACACGCCGACGGCGTGGAACAGCGGTTCCAGCAGGTGCGCGATCGCCGGTTCGGCGACCACACCCAGGACCAGTGTGCACAGCGTGATGCCGAGCTGGGCCGCGGCCATCAGCGCCGACACGTGCTCCAGACCCCACACCACGCTGCGCGCCCGCCGGTCGCCCTCCTGGGCGAGCGGCTCGACCTGGGAACGGCGTACGGAGATCAGCGCGAACTCGGCGCCCACGAAGAACGCGTTCACGACCAGCGTCGCCAGACCGATCAGCAGCTGTACGGCGGTCATCGTGTCCTCTCCTTGCGGCCGCCGCCGGTTTCGGCGTGCGTCGCCTCGTCGTCCAGCGGGGCGTGCAGCAGGACGCGGGCCGCGCGGTGCCCCGACGCGTCCACCACGTCCATCCGCCAGCCAGTCACCTCGACGCTGTCCCCGGTGGCGGGTATCCGGCCCAGTTCGGCGGCGACCAGTCCGGCGAGCGTCTCGTACGGTCCCTCGGGGACGCGCAGGCCGAGACGGGCGAGCTGGTCGGTGCGGGCGGCGCCGTCGGCGGAGTACAGGGCGCGGCCGTCGGTGTCGGCACCGGACGGGGCGATGTCGGGCGTCTCGTGCGGGTCGTGCTCGTCCCGCACCTCCCCGACGACCTCCTCGACGATGTCCTCCAGGGTGACCACGCCCGCCGTGCCGCCGTACTCGTCGATGACGACGGCCATTGTGTGCGTACCGGAGAGGCGGTCCAGCAGTCGGTCCACGGTCAGGGACTCGGGGACGAGCAGTGGCTCGCGCATGACCTGGGCCACGGACCTCAGGGTGCGGGCCTCGGCGTCCATCGCCAGGACGTCCTTGATACGGACGACGCCGACGACGGTGTCGAGGTTGCCCCGGTACACGGGGAAGCGGGACAGGCCGGTCGCGCGGGTCGCGTTGGCCACGTCCTCGCAGGTCGCTTGGACGTCCAGGGCAACGACCTGGACGCGCGGGGTCATCACGTTCTCGGCGCTCAGATCCGCCAGGTTCAGCGTGCGGACGAACAGTTCGGCCGTGTCCGCCTCCAGTGCGCCCTCCTTCGCGGAGTGGCGGGCGAGGGCGGCCAGTTCCTGGGGGCCGCGTGCCGAGGCCAGTTCCTCGGCGGGCTCCAGGCCGATACGGCGGACGAAGCGGTTCGCCGTGTTGTTCAGGTGCGTGATGAAGGGCCGGAACGCCGCGCTGAACCAGCGCTGGGGAGTGCCCACGTGCCGGGCGACCGCCAACGGAGAGGAGATGGCCCAGTTCTTCGGGACCAGCTCACCGACGACCATCAGGAACACCGTGGACAGCGCCGTGCCCAGCACCAGAGCGGCCGAGCTCGCCGCCGTCGGGGACAGGCCCAGGGAGCGGAATGGTCCGGACAGCAGCTTGGCGATCGAGGGTTCGGCGAGCATGCCGACGACCAGATTGGTCACCGTGATGCCGAGCTGGGCGCCGGAGAGCTGGAAGGTCAGGTTCCGTACGGCCTTCAGGGCGCCAGCGGCGCCCCGCTCGCCGCGTTCGGCGGCGCGCTCCAGTTCGCCGCGTTCGACAGTGGTCAGTGAGAACTCGGCCGCGACGAAGGCTCCGCAGGCCAGGGAGAGCAGGATCGCCACGAGGAGGAGCAGCACTTCGGTCATCGGGTCACCCCTACCTCAGGATCGGGCAGGACGGGGTGGGGCGCTCGGTGGCGTGTACTGGGGGGATCGTCCATGTGCGGACGCTCACGACCTTTCGGTGAGTGCGGATGCGTTTCTCAAGGGTAAAGGATGGGCAAAGTTGATGCAGGGCGGGGTGTCTGTAGCTCGGGGCGACAGGGCCTCGATTCTGGTCGGAGAGGGGGGTGGTGCGGTGGGTGGTGATCTGCGGGCGGGTGGTGGCTGGTCGCGCCGTTCCCCGCGCCCCTGACACGGATGGAACTGCCCTGCGGGTGCGGGTGCGGGTGCGTGGTGGCGGGTCCCGGGCGGTGTGCTGGCTGGCTTGTTGCGCTAGCACCTCCGCGCTAGCTTCGGAGTATGGCCAAGACGCAGTTGAATGTGCGGGTGGACGAGGAGACCGCGCGGGCGGCGCGGGAGAGGGCGGGGGCTCGGGGGATGAGTGTGAACCGGTATATCGAGGAACTGGTGCGGCAGGATGCCGGGGAGGCGGGGCGCGCGTTCGTGGATTCGGCCGCCGACTTCATGAACCAGTACGCGTCCGTGTTCGCGGAGGAGTTCGCGGAGGCGCGGTGTGGCGACCGGGGCGAAGGCCGCGGCTGATCCGTTGTCCGACCTGGGTATCGATCTCGCCTGGCTCCTCATGCTCGCCGAGCAGCGCACGCCCGGGGACCCGCAGGTCTCCGACTGGGGCGCGCTGGTTGCCGCCGTCGCCCGGCACCGGGCGGACATATTCGGTGTGCCCGTCTACGAGACCCCGTACGACCGCGCCGCGGCCCTGCTCCAACTGCTCATCCACGTCCCCGCGCTGGAGCGCTCCAACGCGCTGTTCGCCTCCGCCGTCGCCTACGGCTACCTCGTCGCCAGCGGGCTCAAGGTCAGCACGACTCCCGAGCAGGTGCGCGACCTCGCCCGCCTCGTCAAACGGGACGAGGCGAGCGTCTCCGACATCGCCCGTGAACTCCGTAACTGGAGCGCCTGACGCGGTAGTCGCGGGGGAGCCCTGCCGCCGGTCCGCTACGCGCCTTCCCGCGCCCGGAACTCCTCCGCGTCCCACGTGCCGTCCAGCCCCGGCGCCAGCCACCCCGGAGCCGCCGTGCGAAAGGCGGCCGGGGTGAGGGACCCCGCCCCGGCGGGCAGCGCACCGAGCAGTGGGGCGTCGGCCACCTCCGGGAGGTCCACGATGTTGCAGCGGGCAGCCAGATCTGGGGCGTCCGGCCAGGAGCCGATCACCACACCGGCGAAGTCCAGTCCACGGAAGAACAGTTCACGTGCCGTCAGCTCCGTCGCGTTGAGGGTGCCCAGGCCCGCCGGGGCCACGACGAGTACCGGCGCGTCCAGCAGCCGGGCGGCGTCCGCGAGGGTGCCGCCCGCCGGGTCGAAACGTACGAGCAGGCCGCCCGCGCCCTCGACCAGGACGAGGTCGTGCTCGGTGGCCAGCTTGGCGGCGGCCTCCGCGATGTCGTGCGGGCCCACGGCGGGGAGCCCGGCGCGCCGGGCGGCCGTGGCCGGGGCCAACGGCTCGGGATAGCGGGCGAGTTCGGCGGTGGTGACGGGGCCGGCGAGCCGGGCCACCTCGTCCGCGTCGCCGCGCTCGCCGGGGCGTACCCCTGTCTGCGCGGCCTTGAGGACGGCCACCGTACGGCCCGCCGCGAGGGCGGTGGCGGCGACGACGGCGGTCGTGACCGTCTTGCCGACCTCCGTGCCCGTGCCCGTGATGATCAGTACCGGCATGTCATCCCTCCCGCGCGGCGGCGCACACCGCGCGTCCGATCCGTACCACGTCCGCGTCCGTGGTGACGTACGGCGGCATGGTGTAGACGAGATCGCGGAACGGGCGCAGCCACACGCCCTCCCGCACGGCGGCCCGTGTGGCCGCCGCCATGTCCACCTCGTGATCGAGCTGGACCACCCCGATGGCACCCAGCACCCGGACCTCCCGCACACCCGGAAGATCCGCCGCCGGGGCGAGGGCCGCGCGCAGGCCCGCCTCGATCCGGGACACCTCGGCCCGCCAGTCCCGCGCGAGCAGCAGATCCAACGAGGCGCAGGCCACGGCCGCCGCCAACGGGTTGCCCATGAAGGTCGGGCCGTGGGCGAGGACGGGTACCTCGCCGCGCGAGATGCCTTCCGCGACCCGCGAGGTGCACAGCGTCGCCGCCAAGGTCATATAACCGCCGGTCAGTGCCTTGCCGACGCACATCACGTCCGGCGTGACCCCCGCGTGGTCCGCCGCGAACAACTCGCCGGTGCGGCCGAACCCGGTGGCGATCTCGTCGAACACCAGGAGCACGCCGTGCGCGTCGCACGCCTCCCGCAGCACCCGCAGATACGCGGGGGAGTGGAACCGCATCCCGCCCGCGCCCTGCACCACCGGCTCCACGATGACGGCCGCCAGTTCGTCCGCATGCCCGGCGATCAACGCGCGGAGATGATCCGCGTACGACTCCTCGTACGTGGTCGGCGGTGTGTCGGCGAAGACCTGGCGCGGCAGGACGCCGGTCCACAGCTCGTGCATGCCGCCCTCGGGGTCGCACACGGACATGGGCTGCCAGGTGTCGCCGTGGTAGCCGCCGCGCCAGGTCAGCAGCCGGTGCTTCCGTGGGCGTCCGAGCGAACGCCAGAACTGGAGGCACATCTTGACGGCCACTTCGACCGACACCGAACCGGAGTCGGCCAGGAAGACATGGTCCAGGCCGTCGGGTGACATATCGACAAGGAGCTTCGCCAGCCGGACGGCGGGTTCGTGGGTGAGTCCGCCGAACATCACGTGGCTCATCCGGCCGAGCTGGGCACGCGCCGCCTCGTCCAGCACCGGATGGCGGTAGCCGTGGATCGCGGACCACCACGACGACATGCCGTCCACCAGCTCGCCCGAACCGTCCGCGAGCCGCAGCCGGACCCCGCTCGCGGACTCCACCACGAGCGGTTCGGCACGGCCGGGCATCGGACCGTACGGATGCCAGACGTGCCGCCGGTCCAGCTCCAGCAGCTCGGGCACACTCAATGAGCCCTGTCCACTGGCCGGTTCGGCTCCGATCGGCGGCACCTGCTCATGCCCCACCTGTTGAGGCATCACCCGCTCAGGCATCACCCGCTCAGGCATCACCCGCTCGGGTCTCGCCTCCTCGGGCCTCACCTCCGCGGGTCTTACCTCCTCGGGCCTCACCCGCTCAGGCATTGGGCGCGAGGTCCGTACCGGCGCCCCGGCGGCGTACCGCGACGAGATCCGTACGCGGCCCGGAGCCCCCCAGCCCCGAGCCCTCCAGCCCGGAGCCCTCCGGCTGCGACCTCCCCGGCTCGGAACCGACCGCCCCCGTTCCCGCACCCGACGCGGCCGTACCGCACAGCGCCCCCGGTCCCGCACCTGCCGACGCCGTCCCGCACACCGCCCCCGCCACACCCGCACCGCACGCATCGCCCCCCGCGTGTGCCCCGCACCCGGCCGCACATCCCGTTTCGCCGGAACCGTCACCGTGCGCTTCGCACCCGGCACTTGCAGCTCCCGCGCCCGCAGCGGTCCCGCACGAGCCGTCCGCCGCGTCCCGCACCCGGTGCCCCGGCAGCGTCACCTCGTCCGAGCCCTCCACCTCGAATCCGGCGTCCGCGATCATCTCCAGGTCGGCTCGGCCCGCCTGACCCTCGCTGGTCAGATAGTCGCCCAGGAAGATCGAGTTGGCGAGGTGCAGCGCGAGAGGTTGCAGGGTGCGGAGGTGGACCTCGCGTCCGCCCGCGATGCGTACCTCCACGTCGGGGCAGACGAAGCGGACCATCGCCAGGATGCGCAGGCAGCGCTGCGGGGTGAGGTTCCACTCGGCGGAGAGCGGGGTGCCCTCCATCGGGATCAGGAAGTTCACCGGCACGGAGTCCGGGTCGAGTGCGCGCAGCGCGAGGACGACGTCCACGAGGTCGGCGTCGGTCTCGCCCATGCCCGCGATCAGCCCGGAGCAGGCGGACAGTCCGGCGGCGTGTGCCTTCCGCACCGTGTCCACCCGGTCGGCGTACGTGTGGGTGGTGGTGATGTCGCCGTAGGTGGCCTCGGAGGTGTTGAGGTTGTGGTTGTAGGCGTCCGCGCCCGCCGCGCGCAGCCGTTCGGCCTGGCCGTCGGAGAGGAGTCCCAGGCAGGCGCAGACCTCGACGTCCTCGTTCTCCCCCTTGATGGCCTGGATGGTGGCGGAGACCCGGTCCACGTCCCGGTCGGTGGGGCCGCGTCCGCTCGCCACCAGGCAGACCCGCTTGGCCCCGCCCGCGAGTCCTGCGGCGGCTGCGCGCGTGGCCTGCTCGGGCTTGAGCCAGGTGTACTTGAGGATGTCGGCCGTGGAACCCAGCCGCTGGGAGCAGTAGGAGCAGTCCTCCGGGCACAGGCCCGACTTGAGGTTGACGAGATAGTTGAGTTTCACGCGCCGCCCGAACCAGTGCCGCCGCACCCGGCCGGCCGCGGCCACCACGTCGAGCAGGTCGTCGTCGGAGGTGGCGAGCACGGCGAGCGCTTCCTCGCGCGTCGGCGGCTCGCGCCGAAGTCCCTTGTCCACCAGCGTGTTCAGCAGGTCCATGAGGTCAGATCCTGGCCTACGCGACGCTGCGGGCCAAGGAGGATCCAGACAACGCGGCCGGTTCACTCTGTGGGTTTTCGCACATCCTGGGCGGCTCGCGGGGCCGCTACTGTCTGTCCGTTGCCCACAAAAACCACCCGTCCGGAGCCCGCCCGGCACACGTGTCCGATCGCATGTC
>NZ_JAHRXF010000046.1 GCF_019104725.1 Streptomyces corallincola
GGGGTGAGGGCGGGTTCCGGCGGGCGCGGACGGGTTATCAGGTCGGGGACGCGTTCGCCGGACGCGTGGACCGAGGGAGGCCGACCGGATGCGTGTGATCGCCTGACTGGTGGAGGGCACCTGGCCCGCCTGTGTGGACGCGGTGCGCACCCACGCCCCGCCGGACAGCGAGGTCGTGCTGCTGCACGTGAGCGGGCCCGACGTGCCCGGAGTGGCGCACGGCGCGTTCGCGGGGCTGCTGGGGCGGGGGCGGCCCGAGCGTGATCCGGGCGGACTGCTGGAGCGGCTGGGCGGGACCTCGGCCGCGGGTCTGCTGGACGCGGCGGCGGACCGGCTGGGCCGGGACTGCGCGGTGGAGGAGCGCGCGGGGCGGGTGGAGCGCGAGGTGGTGACCGCCGCCGAGGGCGCCGACCTGCTGGTGCTGGCCCGCGACGGGGACCGTACCCGGCTCGGCCCGCACAGCCTGGGCCCGGCCGCGCGGTTCGCCGTGGACCACGCACCCTGCCCGGTCCTCCTGGTCTGGCCGGAGCCCGCCCCGCCCCTGGGCACGATCCCACCACCCCCGCACTGAGCGCAGCACTAGGCCATCGGCCGTTCGCCGCCGCTCCAGTTGACGACCTTCATGCGCGGGTGGGAGGCGCCCGCGTCCACGGTCCAGCGCTGGGCGGCGGTCGCGGACCGGTTCTTCAGGACGAGCGCGCCGGACCCGTCGGTGGCCGCCGGGGTGAGGGCGAGGTCCTGGTCGGAGCGGGGTACGAGGGCGCCCGGGAGCGTGTAGTCGTAGCGGATGGTGCGGCCGGTGGCCGTGCAGGGGGCGAGGCGGACGGAGAAGGCGAGCCGGGAGTCCAGGCAGAGGCCGGGCGCGGAGGTGTTGCGCAGCAGGCCGTCGGTCTCGTACGTCCACTGCTGGCTCGCCACCGAGGAGCAGGCGACGAGGACGGTCTCCGCGCCCTCGACGGCCCGGGTGCCGACGACGCCGACGCAGAGACCGGACGCCTGGTCGCGGAGCCGTCCGCGCAGTACGCCGTCCGTCGGCGTGCTGCCGCGGGCCGCCCAGGAGGGGGCCGCGGTGGCGGTGCCCGGCGCGGGGGTGCGGGTGGCGGCGGGGGGCGGGGTGTCGCCGCCGCCGTACACCGTCCAGAGGACCAGCGGGACGCTGATTAGCCCGGCGGCGGTGGCGACGGCCGCCGCGAGGGTGCGTCGGCGGGCGCGGCGGGCGGCGGCGCGCCGTACGGAGCGGCGCGGGCGGGCCGGTGCGGGGGTGGGCGCGGGTACGGGGGCGGAGGGCGGCGGGGCGGCGCGGCGGGCCCGCAGATAGGCGTCGGCGCCCCAGCCGAGGACCGCCTCGGCGAGCGCGAGCCCGAGTCCGTCCCCGAACCGCTGGAGCTGTTCGGCGGTGCGGCGGCAGTGCGCGCAGCGTTCGAGGTGGGCGCCGAGGTCGGGATCGACGGGGGTGCCAGTGCGCCGGAAGGTGACGTCGAGGATGCGCAGGTAGCCGCGGCACTCGCTGTCGGGGGCGAGTTCGCGGTGCGCCTGGAGGCATTCCTCGCGCAGCCTCTCGCGGGCGCGGCGCAGTTCGGTAAGGGTGCCCTCCTCGTCCCGGCCGAGCAGGGCGGCGGGGACGGCGAGGGGTTCGCCCTCGACCTCGGTGTGCCAGAGCACGGCGCGGGCGGACTGCGGGAGCCGCTGGAAGGCGCGGGAGAGCAGTCGGCGGCGCGCGGAGGGGAGCAGCAGCGCGGCGGCGCGCTGACCGGCGCCGGTGAGGGGCCGCAGGGTGGGGTGGAGCTGCTCGCGGCGGTCGTCGGCGTCCCATTCGGCGGCGATCCGGCGGACGGTGACGAGGAGTTCGGGGCGCCAGGCGGCGGAGGGGCCGGACATGCGGAAGGAGTCGCCGAACAGCCGGGTGAAGGCGGCGGTGGTGAGCAGCCCGGCGGCGCGCGGCCCGGCGGCGCAGAGCCGGGCGTAGGTGAACGCGGCCTCCCAGTGCCGGTCCAGGAGTTCGCCGACCGGGTGCGGGGAGGCGGCCGTTCCCGTCCAGTTCTTCAGCTCGGCGCCGAGCTGCTCGTCGGACGCGTCGAACCGGGGAGCGGGCGGAATGGATTCCGACGGGCCTCGGTCATTCACGGCTGTATTCCTCCGGACGCGACACGACGAATAGTGCGTACCAAGCGGTACGGCACGGGATTCCGTACCGTCAACGTCCGCCCGGAGCAGCTCTTTTGGAGTGGGTGGGGCGTACGGTGGCGCTCGGCGCGCTTTTCCGGGAACTCATTTTCCCCGCACACCGGCCCGGCTACTTTTGCACAGCCCCGCGCAGGACAACAAGCGGTCGGGTGGCCTTTGTCATTGCGCGGAGGGAATACCCTTTATTGACGTTCGGTCAAAGGAAATACGCGCGGGTCCGGACGGCGTACGGGGGTACCCGTCCGGAACCGCGCGCCGCACCTCAGTGGCCGCTGACGGCGCGCGGCGTGTAGGGCTGCTCCAGTTTCCCGATCTCCTTCTCCGACAGCCGCAGGTCCACGGCGGCGATCGCGTCCTCGATGTGGCCGGGCCGGGACGCGCCGACGATCGGGGCGGCGACGGTGTCCTGGTGCAGCAGCCAGGCGAGGGCGACCTGCGCGCGCGGCACGCCCCGCTCACCGGCGATGCGGGTGACGGCGTCCACGATGGCGTGGTCGCCCTCCAGGTAGAGGCTCCCGCCGAACGCGTCGGTGCTGCTGCGACCGGTGACGGTGCCCCAGTCGCGGGTCAGCCGCCCGCGCGCCAGCGGGCTCCACGGGAGCACGCCCACGCCCTGGTCGGCGCAGAGCGGCAGCATCTCCCGCTCCTCCTCGCGGTAGAGCAGGTTGTAGTGGTTCTGCATGGAGACGAACCGGGTCCAGCCGTTCCGCTCGGCGGTGTGCTGGGCCTTGGCGAACTCCCACGCGTACATCGAACTGGCGCCGATGTAGCGGGCCTTGCCCGCCTTGACCACGTCGTGCAGCGCCTCCATCGTCTCCTCGACGGGCGTCTCGTGGTCGAAGCGGTGGATCTGGTACAGATCGACGTAGTCGGTGCCGAGGCGGCGCAGGCTGTGGTCGATCTCGGACATGATCGCCTTGCGGGAGAGTCCCGCGCCGTTGGCGCCGGGCCGCATCCGGCCGTGCACCTTGGTGGCGAGGACGATGTCGTCGCGCTCGGCGAAGTCGCGCAGCGCGCGGCCGACGATCTCCTCGCTGGTGCCGTCCGAGTAGACGTTGGCGGTGTCGAAGAAGTTGACGCCCGCCTCCAGCGCCTGCCGGATCAGCGGCCGGGACGCCTCCTCGTCCAGGGTCCACTCGTGGTTGCCCCGGTCGGGGATTCCGTAGGTCATGCAGCCCAGGCAGATCCGCGACACGTCCAGGCCCGTCGAGCCGAGCTTCACGTACTCCATCGTCATATCCCTTGCGTGCGGAGGGCTTTCGTCACGCTGAGGGTACGACCGCTCCCTGTGCGGGTTTGACCCCGGCGGGGGGACGGCGGTTGGATCGGCGGGTGCCGTGCCGGAGGCGGGGCACCCAGAGGTGCGCCCACCACCGGCGCCGGGCCGCCGACCACGGCCGGGTACCGGACCCAGGCGACCGGGCGGCCCAGGTGCGCGGCCCGGCGGGGCCGCACCCGCGAACCGATGGAGCGGACGTGCCCACCAAGGGTTCCTTCCGCGTCGCGGGCCGGGGGGCCCGCCGCGCGGCACTGCTCGCCCTCGTGACGGCGGCGAGCGTACTGACCGGCTGTTCGGCGGGCGGCCACGACGACGGGGCCGCGTCCCCGGACTCCCCGGCCTTCCGGCCGCTGCCGCGCCACACCGGCTTCGACTACCAGATCGGCGGCGCCTATCCCCCGCCGGAGGGCGTCGGCATCGTCAGCCGGGACCGCTCGGACTCCCCGGCGCCCGGCCTGTACAACATCTGCTACGTCAACGGGTTCCAGGCCCAGCCCGAGGAGCGCGCCTCCTGGCCCGCCGACCTGCTGCTGCGGGACGCGCGCGGCACGGTGGTCGTGGACACCGACTGGAACGAGGCACTGCTCGACCTGCGCACCCCGGCCAAGCGGGAGCGGGTGGCCGAGCGGGTCAACGGCTGGACGGACGGCTGCGCGAAGAAGGGCTTCGCCGCGGTCGAGTTGGACAACTACGACAGCTACACCCGCTCGCACGGGCTGCTGACCGCCGACGACGCGGTGGCCCTCATGCGGCTGCTCACCCGGCACGCGCACCTCCGGCACCTGGCCGTCGGGCAGAAGAACACCGCCGAACTGACCGGCCGCCGCCGGGAGGCGGGCCTGGACTTCGCGGTCGCGGAGGAGTGCGGGCAGTACGACGAGTGCGAGGTGTACGCCAAGGCGTACGCCGACCGCGTGGTGGACGTGGAGTACACCGCCGAGGGGCTGCGCAGGGCGGTGGCCCGCTGGGGCGGCCGGATCGCCGTCGTCCGCCGGGACCTGGACGTCTCCACGCCGGACGAGGACGCGTACGTCCGCGAGACGGGCTGAGGGAGCGGGCGCCGCCACCGCCGTGTCCGGGTGCGGTACGGGGTCCGTGGGCGGGACGGGCGGAGGCCCGCGCGAGGGGGCGCGGGCCTCCGGGGGTGACGGGCGGTCAGCCGGTCGTCTCCTTCACGCTGATGGCGCCCACCGGGCAGGCGCGGGCGGCCTCGCGGACCATCGGGGCCCCGGCGGCGTCCTCGCGGCCGGGGAGCAGCGTGCTGTAGCCGTCGTCGTCCTGGGTGAACACGTCCGGGGCGGCCAGGGCACACTGCCCGGCGCCGATGCAGAGATCCTTGTCGATGTCGATGTGCATGGCCCGACCCTCTTACCAGCTCACGGGGAGTTCCAGCATCCCCTGGATCGTGTCGCCCGGTTTGAACGGGATCTCGTCGGCGGGCGCGGCCAGCCGGAGCCCCGGCAGCCGCCGGATCAGGGTGCCGAGCGCGATCTCCAGCTCGGCCCGCGCCAGGTTCTGCCCGAGGCACTGGTGGACGCCGAACCCGAACGCCACGTGCTGGCGGCTCGCCCGGTGGAAGTCGAGCGTGTCGGGGTCGGCGTACTGCCGGGGGTCGCGGTTGATGACGGAGGTGGGGAACAGGACGCCGTCCCCGGCCCGGACGGTGGTCCCGGCGACCTCGATGTCGGTGAGGGCCATCCGCAGCAGGCCGTCCGCGATGGACAGCATCCGCATCAGCTCCTCGACGGCCGCCGGGAGCAGCGCGGGGTCGGCGCGCAGCTCGGCCAGCCGGTCGGGGTGCCGCAGCAGGGTGAAGGTGCCCAGCGAGATCATGTTGGCGGTCGTCTCGTGCCCGGCGACCAGCAGGATCACGGCGAGCGCGATCAGGTCCCGGCGGTCGAGCGCTCCCTCGCCGTACTGCTCGCGTACGAGGGTGTCGAGCACGCCGTCGCCGGGCTCGGTCCCCCGGGCCTTGGCGTCCACCAGGCCGCCGAGATAGCCCTCCAGCGCGTCGCGGGCGGCGAGGGTGTCCTCGGGCGCCGGGCCGCGCAGCAGCCGCCGGGACTGCTCCTCGAAGAACTCGTGGTCGGCGTACGGGACCCCGAGCAGCCCGCAGATCACCATCGAGGGCACGGGCAGCGCGAACGCGGAGACGAGGTCGGCGGGTGCCCCCTGTTCGAGCATGGTGTCCAGCAGCCCGTCCACGGTCCGCTGGATGGACGGCCGGAGGTCCGCGGCGCGGCGCAGGGTGAACGACGGGATCAGCATCCGCCGCTGGGTGCGGTGTTCGGGGTCGTCCAGGCCGAGCAGCGCGACCCGCCGCTCCCGTGCCGCGCGGGCGAACCGCTCGGTGGGCACCGGGAAGCCGGGCCGGGTGCGGTCGGTGGAGAGCCGGGGGTCGGCCAGCAGGGTGCGGGCGGTGTCCTGGTCGGTGACGGCCCAGACCTCACGGCCGTCGTAGAGCGTGACGCGGGACAGGCCGGGTGCGCCGCGCATCGGGGCGTACCCGGTGGGCGGGTGGTAGGGGCAGGTGCGGTCCTGGGGGAAGGCGACGGGGCCGGCCGGGGCCGTGTGGCCGGTGGTGTCCGTCAGTTCCGTCGTGTCCGTCGTGTCCGTCATGGGAAGACCTCGCAGACGAAAGGAGGTGCGTCGTACCACGCCCCATTAGATGCCCGAGGCACCTATGTGGCGACACGGGACTCGGCCAGATCGGCGACCGAAGGCGTACGGCCGGTTCCGTACGGCGCCGGGGCGGGCGGGGCCGGGGAATTCGGTTGACCCGGCGGGCCCCGGAGCCGCAGCATCCGGCCATGCCGATGACTTCCTCCATTGTGCCGCCGGCCCGTCCCACCGTCCTGGCGGTGGGACGCCGACAGCGGCCCGGCACCCGTGGGAGGCCCGGCCCGGCACGCCGGTGAACGCGCTGACGGCGGGGCTGCTCGCCGGGTACGGCATCGCGGTCCCGGTGGGCGCGGTGGGGACGTATCTGGTCTCGCTGAGCGCCCGCGCCCCCTTCCGTACGGGCGTCGGCGCGGCGCTCGGGGTCGCCACCGCCGATGGCCTGTACGCACTGCTCGCGGTCCTCGGCGGCACCGCACTGGCCGCCCCGCTGCGGCCGGTTCTGGACCCACTGCGCCGGGTGTCGGTGCTGGTGCTCGCCGTACTGGCCGTCCACGGGGCGTACGCCGCCTGGCGCCGCCACCGCGCGGGCCGGTCGGCGGAGCGCACCGGTTTCCCGCCGCCGGGTCCGGTACGGGCGTTCCTGGGCCTGCTCGGGGTCACGCTGCTGAACCCGGTGACGGTGCTCTACTTCGCCGCGCTGGTCCTCGGCACCGGCGGTGCCGACGCCGTACGGCCCGCCGGGCGGGCGGTGTTCGTCGCCGCCGCGTTCGCCGCGTCGGCGAGCTGGCAGCTGCTGCTGGCCGGGGGCGGCGCGCTGCTCGGGCGGGCGCTGACCGGGCCGCGCGGGCGTCTGGTCACCGCGCTGGCCTCCAGCGGGGTGATCATGGTGCTGGCGGTGCGCACGGCACTGGCACCGGGATGACCGGCGGGCGGTGCGCCCCGGATGATTCCGGCGCCCGGTGCTGTTGCAGCCGCCGTAGTCCCTTCCGACCGACCGAGGAGAGAAGAGTCCATGCCACTTGAGGGCGAGTACGAGCCGAGTCCCGAGCAGTGGGTGCGCGATCAGGTCGAGCTGTACGAGGGCTCGGGCGGGACGCGCGGCACCACGCTGCGGGACACCGGGCTGCCGGTGATCGTGCTGACCACGCTCGGCGCGAAGAGCGGCAAGATCCGCAAGACCCCGCTGATGCGGGTGGAGCACGACGGGAAGTACGCGGCCGTCGCCTCCGTCGGCGGGGCGCCCAAGCACCCGGTCTGGTACTTCAACGTCCAGGCGGAACCGCGCGTCGAGCTGCAGGACGGCCCGGCCAGGCAGGACATGCGGGCCCGTGAGGTGACCGGCGCGGAGAAGGCCGAGTGGTGGGAGCGGGCGGTCGCCGCGTTCCCGCCGTACGCGGAGTACCAGAAGAAGACCGAGCGGGAGATCCCGGTGTTCGTCCTGGAGCCGGTCCAGGACTGAGCGCCACCGGCCGTGCCGTACCGGGAAGGGCCGGAGCGGCACACCGGCCGGGGTGCGGGCGCATGACCCGCTCCCGGCCGGGCACCCGGCCGTCAGGCCCCGCCACGTCCCCCCGTCGTGGCGGGGTCCCCGTGTTTCCGTCCGGCCGTACGGTCGGTGACGTCGAGGAAGATCTGACCGGCGTCCGGGAAGACGTGCGAGATGGACCCCTTGATCCGGTCCGCGACCTCCTCCACCCGCTCGCTGTCCAGGCCCGGCACCAGATCCACCCGTGCGGCCACCAGCGTGGAGTCGAGCCCCATCTGCATGGTGAACAGCGCCTCCACGCTGTCGATCTCCGGCTGCGCGTCCAGCAGCGACCTGATCCGGGCGCTCAGCTCCGGGTCGGCGGCCTCCCCGATGAGCTGGTCGCGGGCGTCCCGGCCGAGCCGGTAGGCGACGTAGACCAGCAGCACGCCGATGGCGAGCGACGCGGACGCCTCCCAGGCCACCTGGCCGGTGATCATGTGCAGTGCCATGCCGACGATGGCGAGGGTGACGCCGAGGACCGCCGTGCCGTCCTCGGCGACGACCGTGCGCAGCGCCGGGTCGCGCATGCTGCCGCCCTGGCTGCGGACCTGATGGAGCGCCCGCAGCAGCGAGGCGCCCTCGGCGAGCAGCGCCACGCCGAGCACGATCAGGCCCACGACATAGCCGCTGAACGACTCCTGGGCGCCCTCGCGCAGCGCCTCGAAGCCCTGGAAGAACGAGAAGCAGCCGCCCATGACGAAGATGCCGACGGCCGCGAGCAGCGACCAGAAGAAGCGTTCCTTGCCGTAGCCGAAGGGGTGGCGGCGGTCCGCGGGGCGGCGGCTGCGGCGCAGCGCGGCCAGCAGGAAGACCTCGTTGAGGCTGTCCGCCACCGAGTGCGCGGCCTCCGAGAGCAGCGCGGGCGAGCCCGCGAAGATGCCGCCCACCGCCTTGGCCGCCGCGATGACGAGGTTGGCGGCGAGGGCGACGAGGACGGTGACCTTGGTCCGCTGGTCGTCGCCGCTCCCGGAGTCGTCCTTGCCCGGCTCGCCCGGCCGGTGGGTTCCGGGGGTGTCCTGGGTTCCGGAGGTGTCCTGGGTTCCGGAGGTGTCGTGGCCGCCGTCGGGGGCGGGTGGGTGCCCGTCGCCTTCGGTGGTGCCGGCCGGGTCCGTGGTGCCAGTGGTGTCGGCGCCCGTGCGTGCGGCGCGCTCGCGTTCCGAGAATGTCCCGCTCATCCTTGGCCGACTGCCCCGGCCCCGGCCGATCACACCGTGCCGACCGGGCGAAAAGGGGAACGTGTCATCCGGGACCGGGACGGTCCCGTGGACCAGGAGGCGCGTATGGGCGGCGACGACGGCGACGGCACGGCGGGCGGCGGCAACGGGACGTACGGCCGCAAGGCGTTCAGCCGGTCCCGGAGCCATTTCACGGACCGGATCACCGCCGACGGCCGGGACGGCTGGCCGGTGGAGGCCGGGCGCTACCGGCTGGTGGTGTCACGGGCCTGCCCCTGGGCGAGCCGGGCGGTGATCTCGCGGCGGCTCCTCGGTCTGGAGGAGGCGCTGCCGATGGCCGTCACCGACCCCGTCCAGGACGACCGGAGCTGGCGCTTCACCCTGGACCCCGGCGGCCGTGACCCGGTGCTCGGCATCCGGTTCCTGGCGGAGGCGTACGCGAAGCGGGAGCCCGACGCGCCCGGCGGGGTGAGCGTGCCCGCCGTGGTGGACGTGCCCAGTGGAGTGCTGGTCACCAACGACTACCAGCGGCTCACCCTGGACCTGGCCACCGAGTGGACCGCGCTCCACCGCGCGGGCGCCCCCGATCTGTACCCGGAGCGGCTGCGCGACGAGATCGACGCGGTGATGGCGGACGTCTACGAGGAGGTGAACAACGGGGTGTACCGGGCCGGGTTCGCCCACGACCAGGCCCGCTACGAGGAGGCGTGCGCCGGGGTGTTCCGGCGGCTGGAACTGCTCGCCCGGAGGCTGGCGGACCGGCGCTATCTGGTCGGGGACACCCTCACCGAGGCGGACATCCGGCTGTTCACCACACTGGTCCGCTTCGACGCCGTCTACCACGGCCACTTCAAGTGCAACCGGTGGAAGCTCACCGAGAACCCGGTGCTGTGGGCGTACGCCCGGGACCTCTTCCAGACGCCGGGGTTCGGGGACACGGTGGACTTCGACCACATCAAGCGGCACTACTACCAGGTGCACACCGGCATCAACCCGACCGGGATCGTGCCGCTCGGCCCGGATCTGTCCGGCTGGCTGAGCCCGCACCGGCGGGAGGAGCTGGGCGGGCGCCCGTTCGGGGACGGGACCCCGCCCGGACCGGTGCCGGAGGGCGAACGGGTGGGGGCGCGCGGCCGGGTCGCATGAGGTCGGCAGGACGAGGAAGGAGAGTCTCATGGCGAAGAACAAGACCAAGAAGAAGCTCCCGCTTGCCTACAAGCCGGTCGGCTTCGTGCTCAGCTGGGCGGGCGGCGCGCTCGCCGGTATGGCGTTCCGCAAGGCGTGGATGGCCGTCCGGCACGAGGAGGACGCGCCGGACGCGCTGGACCGGGACCGCGGGTGGGGCGAGATCCTGCTCGCGGCGGCCGTGCAGGGCGCGATCTTCGCGGTGGTCCGCAGCGCCGTGGACCGCACGGGGGCCAAGGCCATCGAGCGCTCCACCGGGGTGTGGCCGGTGGCCGACAAGGGCGGCCGGGACTAGAACAGCACGTGCGCAGGGGCCGGTGGCCACCGGCCCTTACGCGTGCCTGCGGTCTCAGCCCTGCTTGGGGGCGGTCTGCGGGAGGAGGCGGAGGACGAACGAGTGCCCGGCCGGGTCGGCGTAGCCGCGTTCCTCGTACGGGCCCGCCGGATCGCGGGTCTCCACGGGACGGCCGCCGAGCGCGACGATCCGGCGCTCGGCCTCGTCCAGGTCCTCGACGCGGAACTCCAGGTGGGCCTGGAGGGAGTTCTCCGGCCGGGGCCAGCTCGGGGGCGTGGCGTTGACGTCCCGGCGGAACGCGAGCCGCATGCCGTCGGCGCCCTGGATCTCGACCAGGTTGGCGGACGCGGCGGTCTGTTCGCCGTCCAGCAACTCCTCGTAGAACGGGGCGAGTTTCTCGGGCTCGGCACAGTCCAGCACCACCATGCCCGTCTTGACCAGTGTCACGTTTCCTCCCGGCTCCCGGTGAATCTCCTTATCCCCTTGCGGATATCCCGGCGAGCGGGGTTCATCTGCGCGCGGCGGCCCCGCACACTTTCCTGGACAGTCGTCCGGTTATGCTGGACACCCGTCCAAGAAAGTGAGGCCCTGGGGTCATGGAGATCGTGGCGAACGTACTGGTCGGCCTGGTGGCCGCGCTGCACGCGTACATCCTGGTGCTGGAGATGTTCCTGTGGCAGCGCGCTCCGGGGCGCCGGTTCCACGGGTTCGACACCGAACTGGCCGCGACGACCGCGCCGCTCGCCGCCAACCAGGGCCTCTACAACGGCTTTCTGGCGGCCGGACTGGTGTGGGGCCTGATCGCGTCCGACCCGACCGGCTTCGCCGCGCAGGTGTTCTTCCTCTCGTGCGTCGTGGTGGCGGGGGTGTACGGCGCGGTGACCGCGAACCCGCGCATCCTGTACGCGCAGGGGGTGCCCGGTGCCGTCGCGCTGGCCGCGGTACTGATCGCCCGTTGAACCGCCCGGCCGACGCCGATCCACGCGCCGCGCGCACCCGGGCCCGGCTGCGCGCGGCGCTGCTCGACATGTGCGCGGAGCACCCGCTCGCGGAGGTGGGCGTGGCCGCGCTGGTGCGCCGGGCGGGAGTGGGCCGGGCCACTTTCTACACCCACTACGACGGGCTGGAGGCGCTGGCCGTCGATGCCTGCGCGGATGTGGTGGACCGGGCGGTGGAGGCGCTGCACGCCTGGCGCGGCCGACCCGATCCGGCGGTGGCCCCGCCCGCGCTGCGCGAGTTCTTCGCCGCGCTCCCCGCGCACGCGGGCCTCTACCGCTCCCTGCTGACACCGGGCGGCGGCGGGCCGCTGGGGCATCTGCTGCACCGGGACCTGCGCGCCCGCAGCCTGCTGGAACGGCACCTGGCGGGTGCGCCGGACGCACCGCTGGTCGCCTCGGCGGTGGCGGCGACGTTCACGGGCGTCCTCGCGGACTGGCTGCACGGGCTGCTGACCGGGTCGCCGGACGATGTGGCCCTGGAGGTGTGGCAGTTGCTGATCGCGCTGCACCGCAGCCGGTGAGGCGGCGCGTGCGGTGACCCCCGGCCGTCACAGCCGGCGGACCGGCCGCTGTCGGCACGGGAGACGCACCGCGCCGGAAATTTCTCACCGTTCGCCGCAACCCCCTGTCGCGCGGTGCTCAAATCCCGTTCGTTCAGGGTAACTTGACAACCGGTGAACGGGTGTACGGGCGGCTGGGGGAGGTGGTGCCGTGCAGCGGGAGCCGATACCCCTCTCCCGGCACTTGCGCGTTCATGAGGAACGCGGGCACACGGTGCTGGAACTGCGCGGCGAGATCGACATCGCGGCGGCCTCGCTGCTCGCCGCCGAGCTGGACCGGGTCACCGATCCGGCGGGCGTGAGCGTGGTGATCGACCTGACCGGCGTGGAGTTCTTCGACTGCTCCGGGCTGCGTCTGCTGCACCGGGCGCGCGGCCGGGTGGTGGACCGGGGCGGGCGGCTGCATCTGGTGTGCGCCCACCCGCTGACCCTGCGCGTGCTGCGCATCACGGGTCTGGCCCGGCTGCTGCCCCCGCATCCGACGCTGGACGCGGCCCTGGCGCACGCGGGCGCGGCATCCGGCTGATCTTCGGGTATCTGCCCCGAACTCGTCTTTCCTGAAAGGGAGTTCGGGGCAGGCCCGTTCTCAGCTCTCTTCGAACAGCGCGCTCACCGACTCGCCGTTGTGGATGCGGCGGACGGCCTCCGCGAGCGCGGGGGCGATGGACAGCACCCGCAGCTTGTCGGTGTGCTCCTCCCGCGGTACCGGCACCGTGTTGGTGCACACGATCTCCAGCACGTCGGGCTGGTCGCTGAGCCGCTTGAGGGCGCCGGAGGCGAACAGACCGTGCGTACAGGCGACCCGGATGGAGCGCGGGCCCAACTCCCGTAGCTTGTCGAGCAGTTCGATGACCGTGCTGCCCTTGGCGATCTCGTCGTCCAGCACGATCACATCGCGCCCGGTGACCTCGCCGATGACCGAGCTGATGCTCACCCGGTCGTCCGCGAAGCGCTGTTTGGCCCCGGCGGCGACCTGGGCGCCGATCAGCCGGGCGAACGCGGCGGCCTCCTTGGCGTTGCCGAGGTCCGGGGAGACGACGGTGGTGCGGGTCAGGTCGTACTGCCGGAAGTGCGCGGCGAGTTCGCGCAGGGCGTGCAGGTGGTCCACCGGGACCGAGAAGAAACCGTGCACCTGCGGGGCGTGCAGGGTCATGGCGAGGACCCGGCTCGCTCCGGCCGCCGTGAGCAGGTCCGCGACCAGTCGGCCGCCCAGCGAGATGCGCGGGGCGTCCTTCTTGTCGGAGCGGGCGTAGGAGTAGTGCGGCATGACGACGGTGATCCGGGCGGCGGAGGCCCCGCGCGCCGCGTCGCACATCATCAGCAGTTCGACCAGGTGCTCCTGCACCGGGCGGACCAGCGGCTGGATCAGGAAGACGTCCCGTTCCCGGCAGTTGGCCTGGAGCTGCACCTCCAGGCAGTCGTTGGCGAACCGGCTGACCCGGGTCGGGCTGAGCGGCACTCCGAGGTGCGCGCAGACCTCCCGGGCCAGTTCGGGGTGGGCACTTCCGGTGAAGACGGCGATGTCTCGCACGATCCGCTCCTCGCGTGATCAGCAGGGGCATTCCGTGTCCTCACTGTAGTGAACCCCCTGTCTGGCACGGGAATTGAAGGGAATGAGGGGAGCAGGAATCGGCAGGAGGGAGGACCACCGCCATGACGACCCCCGTCACCCGGCAGGTGAGACGCATGCCCGGATGGGCGAAGGCACTGGCCGCGCTGGTCCTGGTGCTCGTGGTGCTGTTCGCGGGGATCAGGCTGGCCGTACTGCCCGGCATCAAGGACCTGTTCGGCACCGAGTCGCACGACCGTTCCGGGCCCACGCTGCTCAAGTCCATTCAGGACATGAGCCGTTACGACGCCGCGTCCGGCAACTTCCAGGTGGTCGTGGACCTGGAGAAGGACGCGAAGTTCCTGCCCGACGCGATCCGGGGCACCCGCACGCTGTACGTCGGCGCGGGCACCGTGGACGCGTACGTGGACCTCGGGCGCCTCGGCGAGAAGGACGTGGCCGTGAACGCCGACCGCACCTCCGCCACGCTCAAGCTGCCGCACGCCCAGCTGGGCAGGCCCGCGCTGGACCCCGACCATTCCTACGCGGTGTCCAAGCAGCGCGGGCTGCTGGACCGGCTCGGGGACCTGTTCTCCGACAACCCCAACGGCGAGCAGGCGGTGCAGAAACTCGCCGTGAAGCACATCGGGGACGCGGCGAAGCGGAGCGAGCTGACGAAGCGCGCCGAGACCAACACCACGTCGATGCTCCAGGGGCTGCTCCGCTCCCTGGGCTTCACGGAGGTCCACGTCTCCTACGCGGCCTGAAACGGCCCGGCATCGGGGACCGCGCAGAGGGTAACAGCGTTGCGTACGGCGGACGTTGACGACTGGAGGACTCGATGGCCAGAACCGCCCCGCAGTTGCCGGGAATCCTGCGAGCGCCGTGGGCGCGGACGAAGCGGGAGGACGCGGTGCCCGAGCGCGCGCGGTTCGGGTGGCGGGGTTCCAGGGCCGCGAGGGGCGCCGATGAGTCCACCGTCCCGAAGAGGGAGTCCGCCGCACCGAGGCGTGGTGTTCTCGGCGGCGGGTGGGCCGAACGGCGCGCTGAGCGGCGGGCGCTGGCCGCCGAGCGCAAGCGGGCCGCCGAGCCGCGTCCGCTGCCGCTCGTGATCCGGGTGCCGGTGATGCTGCTGGCGTTCGTGGGCATGGTGGTGTTCGCCGTCGCGCTGGCGAAGGTGACCCTCGTGCCCTCCCCCGCCTCCGTGCCGCTCACGCACAGCAATCTGCGTCCAGGCTCCTCCGTGCAGGCCTATCTGGCGTACGGGCAGCCGATGGACACGATCAAGCAGATCGGCGGGAACGTGCTGCTCGGGGTGCCGTTCGGCATCCTGGTGCCGGTGCTGGCGCCACGTGCGCGCGGGATGGTGCGGGTGGTCGCGCTGACCGCGTTGGTGATGCTGATGGTGGAACTGGTGCAGGGCGCGCTGGTGACCGGGCGGGCCTTCGACGTGGACGACGTCATCCTCAACACGACCGGGGCGCTGATCGGTTGGCTGATTCTGGGCCGTCGGCTCGGGCGGGCGGTGCATGCGCGCAAGCCGCGTCCCGTAACCGAGTGATCGTGCGGTGAAGGTCTGTACCAAGGGGTTGACGGCCTGCGCGGCGCGCTTCTTGAATCGTGAGGAATCCGTTTCCCCCCACAGGAGATTCCCCCACTGGATCTCCCCTTCCCGAACGGAGAGTCATGGCATCCCCCCGCACGCTCCGCAGATGTCTGCTCACGGCCGTGTCGGCCGCCCTGGTCGGCTCGGCCGCCGTGGTCCCGGCCCAGGCGCGCCCCCTCGCGTCCGACGCCCCGGCCGCCGCGCAGGCCACCGCCTTCTCCGACACCTTCGACGGTCCGGCCGGTGCCGGTGTGGACGGCTCCAAGTGGAATCTGGAGACCGGCGACAACGTCAACAACCACGAGCGCCAGTACTACACGTCCGGCACGAACAACGCGGCGCTGGACGGCCAGGGCCACCTCGTCATCACGGCCCGCAAGGAGAACCCGGCCGGTTACCAGTGCTGGTACGGGAGTTGTGAGTACACCTCGGCGCGGCTGAACACCTCGGGCAAGTTCGAGGCGACGTACGGCCATGTCGAGGCCCGCATGAAGATCCCGCGCGGCCAGGGCATGTGGCCGGCGTTCTGGATGCTGGGCGCGCCGGTCAACTGGCCGGACTCGGGCGAGATCGACGTGATGGAGAACGTCGGTTTCGAGCCGTCCACCGTGCACGGCACCATCCACGGCCCCGGCTACTCCGGCGCGGGCGGCATCGGCGCGGGCTACTCGCTGCCGGGCGGGCAGGCGTTCGCCGACGACTTCCACACGTTCGCCGTGGACTGGGCGCCGGACTCGATCACCTGGACCGTGGACGGCAACGTCTACGAGCGGCGCACCCCGGCCGACCTGAACGGCAACAACTGGGTGTTCAACAACAAGCCGTTCTTCCTGATCCTCAACCTCGCGGTCGGCGGCTACTGGCCGGGCGACCCGGACGGCAACACGACGTTCCCGGCCCAACTGGTCGTGGACTCCGTCTCGGTGACCACGAACAACGTGGCCCCGGTGACCCGCTAGACACGGTCACCCGCGCTGGGGGAGGACGGCCCACCGTCCTGCCTCAGCGCGGTTTCCACGTGTACTTGTCGCCGCCGACCCATCGGACCACGTCCGGGTCGTCCAGATCGTGGACGACGATGCCGTGAGCGGCGGCGGCCTGAAGGACATCCGTCAGTGTGCGCGCCTCCCCGATGACCTCACCGTCGATCTCCATGATCCGGAACGGCGTCTGCCCCGGCCTCCCGGGACACACACCGAGCACCAGGATGCGAGGCTGTGGCATGTGCGGAACTGTCTGCTCGGTCATGCCATAGAGCCTAGATCGCACCCCCGAAGTCCTGCCTGCCAGCGGGCGGACCGCGCGGCGGGCGTGCGTACGAAGTCCCGGATCTCCCGTTCCCGTCGCACTCGTCCGGTTCGCCCCTCGGCCTTCGGGGAACCCCGGATGTTCCGAAGCCCGGTCACTCGGGAGGTGACGCATGGACCCCGTCGCGGCTCTGGAGCGCATCGCCTTCCTGCTGGAACGCTCGCTCGCGCCGGCCTACCGGGTGAAGGCGTTCCGTACCGCCGCACGGGTGCTGTCCGCGCTGCCCGCCGACGAGGTGGCCGGGCGGACGGCGGCCGGAACGCTGGAGCGGCTGAAGGGCGTGGGCCCGAAGACGGCCCAGGTCGTGCGGGAGGCGCTGGCCGGTGACACACCCGGCTATCTCCGGAACCTGGAGGACGAGGCGGCGGCCCGCCCCGAGGTGACCGGCGGCACGGAGCTGCGGGCGCTGATCCGGGGCGACTGCCACACCCACTCGGACTGGTCGGACGGCGGCAGCACGATCGAGGAGATGGGCCGCGCGGCGGCGGCCCTCGGGCACGCCTGGACCGCGCTGACCGACCACTCCCCCCGCCTGACCGTGGCACGCGGCCTGTCGGCGGAACGCCTGCGGGACCAGCTCGACAGGGTCGCGGAGCTGAACGCCCGCTGGGCGCCGTTCCGGCTGCTCACCGGGATCGAGTGCGACATCCTCGACGACGGCTCGCTGGACCAGGACCCGGAGCTGCTGGCCCGGCTGGACGTCGTCGTGGTCTCCGTCCACTCCAAGCTGCGGATGGACGCGGCGGCGATGACCCGCCGGATGGTACGGGCGGTCCGCGACCCGCACGCGAACGTCCTCGGCCACTGCACCGGCCGCCTGCTGACCGGCCGTACCCGCCCGGAGTCGGCGTTCGACGCGGACGCGGTGTTCGCGGCCTGCGCGGAGGCGGGCACGGCGGTGGAGATCAACAGCCGCCCGGAACGCCTGGACCCGCCCCTCCGCCTCCTGCGCCGGGCGGTGTCCGCCGGAACCCTCTTCGCCCTCGACACCGACGCCCACGCCCCCGGCCAGCTCGACTGGCAGCTCCTCGGCTGCGCCCGCGCCGAGGAGTGCGGTGTGCCCGCCGGACGGGTGGTGACGACCTGGTCGGCGGACGAACTGCTGAGCTGGACCCGCGAGGGACGGGTCCCGGCCGGAGTGCCGGGACCGTAGCGGGACGGCTCGGAGTGCCGGAGCAGTGGGGCCACGGTCCGCCTCTTGGCCCGAGCGTCACGCATCGTGACGCAGGTCACCCGGTGGCGTCGGAACACCGGGGCCCGGGTGCCCGTTGTACCAGCCGTGGGTGCGGACGGGACAGATCCCCCGGGCCTCATATCCAGCCCACAGGGACGATCGTTCGGCTGAAGCCCTGTGGAGCCCCTCGCCGAGAGGCGACCGCCGTCCGCGCCCGCCCTCAGACCGCCCCGGTCGTGATTCCCCCGTCACGGCCGGGGCTTTCCCGTGCCCGGCCGGTGTCGTCCGCGCGGGTGCCGGGTACTCGGCCGCTCCACCGGAACGCATCCGACCGTGAGGAGCCGAAGGTGAGCAGCGCAGTCGGCAGCAGGGTCGTGGTCACGGGCGCCACCGGCAACGTCGGGACCAGCGTGGTCCGCCTGCTCGCGCACGACCCCGGGATCAAGTCCGTACGCGGACTCGCGCGCCGCACGCCCGCCTGGGCGCCACCGAAGACCGAGTGGGCCGGGCTGGATCTCGCGTCGGACGACGCGAACCCGGCGGAGAAGTTCGAGGGCGCCGACGCGGTGATCCATCTGGCCTGGGCGTTCCGGCCCACGCACGACCCGGTCGCCACCTGGCGGACCAACGTGCTGGGCAGCCTGAAGGTCTTCGAGGCGGTCGCCGCCGCCCGTGTGCCCGTCCTGCTGCACGCCTCCTCCGTGGGCGCGTACTCACCGGGCCCGAAGGACCGCACGGTGGACGAGTCCTGGCCCACGCACGGCTGGCCGGACGCGGCCTACTGCCGGGAGAAGGCGTATCTGGAACGCGCCCTGGACGTGTTCGAACGGGACCACCCCGAGGTGCGGGTGGTGCGGATGCGCCCCGGTTTCCTCTTCAAACGGGAGTCCGCGAGCGAGCAGCGCCGGATCTTCGGCGGGCGGTTCCTGCCCGGCCCGCTGGCCCGGCCCGAACTGCTGCGCTTCCTCCCGGACGTGCCCGGTCTGCGCGCGCAGGTACTGCACACCGACGACGCGGCGGAGGCGTACCGGCTCGCCCTGCACGCCCCGGCCGCGCGGGGCGCCTACAACCTCGCCGCCGATCCCCCGGTGGACGCCGGATTCCTCGGTGAGCTGCTGGGGCTGCGCGCGGTGCGGATGCCGCCCGCCGCCGCCCGGTCCGCCATCGCGGCGGCCTGGGGACTGCGTCTGCTGCCCGCCTCCCCGCACCTGTTCGACGCGGTGCTGCGGCTGCCACTGATGGACTGCGCCCGTGCCCACCGCGAACTGGGCTGGCACCCCCGGCGCTCGGCGGACGAGGTGCTGCGCGAGTTCCTGGAGGGAATGCGGGAGGGCGACGGCATGGACACCGTCCCCCTGCGCGGCCGGAAGGTCGGATGAACCGGCGGACGCGCGCCCCGGCACCCCGCACCCGCACACCCACCACCAGGAAGGCCCCCCATGAGCAGCGACTCCCGCCGCCCCGCCCCCGTCCCCCGCGACATGCCCGACCAGCAGGCCCGCCGCACGGACGACCCCTGGGACGTCCTGCCGGGCCGCCCGGCCGCCGAGGCGCCCCCGCCGGAACACGCCGAGGACCGGCGGGACGAAGACGCCCGGGCCGACACGGTCTCCGGCGCGCAGGACGTCCCGGACACCGACGAGGCGGGCACCGGCCGGGCCGCGGACACCACGCCCGAGTCCCCCGCCCCGCAGGAACCGACCGGCTGAGCGACCGCCCGAGCGGATCACGAGAGGCGCGGCGCCGCTACGGGGCTCAGCGCGGCGCCCGCTCCTCCAGCGCAGTCCGCCACGCGGGCAGCCGGTCCTCGGTGGTGGGTTCGGCACGTCGGCCGCCCCGGTTGAAGAAGTCCGCGAGCGGCAGGATCGCCGCGCCGACGGTCACCGCGTCGGGACCGAGCCGTCCGAGGTCGATGATCACCTTGTCCGCCGGGTGGTGCAGGGCGTACGTCGCCGCGTGCCGTCGTACGGCGGGCAAGAAGCGGGTGCCGAGCTGGAGTCCGGCCCAGCCGCCGATGAGGATGCGCTCGGGCTGGAAGAGGTTGATCAGGTCGGACAGCCCGGCGCCCAGATACTCGGCGGTCTCCTCCAGCACGGAGAGCGCCACGGGATCGGGCGCGCGGTCGTCGGCCGGGAAGGCGGCGGCGAGCATCGCGGTGAGCGCCGTCTCCTCGTCGGCGTCCTCGGGCGGGCGTCCGCCCTCCTCGCGCCAGCGGGCCAACAGCGACTCGGCGCCCGCGTACGCCTCCAGGCAGCCCGGCGCCCCGCAACGGCACCGCCGCCCGCGCACCCGCACCGTCAGATGCCCCCACTCCACCGCGCGCCCGTGCTCCACCTCGGGGGTGACCAGGCAGGCGCCGACACCGGAGCCGAACAGGACGACGACGGCGTTGCGCGCACCGCGCCCGGCACCGAACCACATCTCGGCCTGGCCGAGCGTCTTGGCGCCGTTGTCGATGAAGTACGGCACATCGTGCGGGAGTTGAGAGGTGGAGCGGAGCAACTGCTCCAGCGGGACCGCGTTCCAGCCGATGGTCTGACCGTGTACGACGGCTCCCCGGTCCGGGGTGTGCTCCACTATGCCGGGGACGCCGACGCCCACGCCGAGCAGCCGGTCGGGCGCCGCCTGCGGGGCCTGGAGCACCTCTGCGATGCCGTCCCGGATGTGACCGACGATCACATCGACGTCGTAGCCCTGCCGGGCCAACGGGTGCTCGGTGCGGGCGAGTTCGGTCAGGCCCAGGTCGAACAGCTCGACGCGGACGCGGGTCTCGCCCACATCCACGCCGATCATCTGTCCGCAGTCCGGGGAGACCCGGAGCAGGGTGCGGGGACGGCCGCCGTCGGAGTCCACGCTCCCGGCCTCCTCGACCAGCCGGTCCGCGACGAGGTCCGCGACCACGTTGCTCACCGAACCGGAGCTGAGCCCGGTGGCGGGGCCGAGTTCGAAGCGGCTGAGCGGGCCGTCGAAGTAGAGCCGCTGGAGCACGGCCGTCCGGTTGCCCCTCCGTAGGTCGCGTACCGTGCGCCCGTTCCGCGCCGCCATGTGGCTCCTCCCGAACCGTGTCCCGACCTGCAACATACTCCGGGTGACGGGCCGGACGCGACTTTCTCACAACCCTTATTTCATGTGATGAGTAAAGCGCGTTCACAGCAGGCTCCCAGGTCGGGTCCGGTTCACGCCACCGCCCGCCCGGACAGCGGGCCGGGCGGGCGGGCGCGGAACGGGGGCGGGACGCGGGCGGAGCGGGAGCGGGACGGGGGCGGGACGCGGGCGGAGCGGGAGCGGGACGGGGGCGCGGGTTCACCCGCCCGTGTACACGTCCTCGACGTAACGGCCGTCCGCCACAAGGGAGTCGAGCCACCGTTCGGCCGCCGTCCCGTCGGCGCCCGGAGTGCGGTCGCGGTACAGGGCACGGAACGCGGCGCGGACACCGGGCGCCATGCGGGAGCCGTCGCCGCAGACATGGACGCGGGCCCCGCGCTCCAGCAGGTCCCACACCTCGGCGCCCTCGGCGGCGATCCGGTGCTGGACGTAGCGAGCGCCGTCCTCGGGCTCGGCGCTGAAGGCCGGGCGCAGCCGCACGGCCCCGGCCCGCTCGGCGGCCCGGAGTTCGTCCGCGTGCAGGAAGTCGGCACCGGGCGCGTCACAGCCGAAGTACAGCAGCGCCGGGGCGAGTTCGGCCCCCGAGGCGAGTGCGGCCGTCCGGTCGGCGACGGCACCGCGGAAGGGGGCGAGGCCGGTTCCGGCGCCGATCAGCACGACGGGTGCGCCGGGGTCGGTACGGAAGGCGTCCCGGCAGGGCTGGACGCGGGCGTACACGGTGTCACCCGGCTTGAGGGAGGCCAGATACCCCGATCCGGTGCCCCGGTACCGGTCACGGCCGGAGCGGGCGGGGGCGTCCAGCACGGAGACCATCAGGTCGGCGTGGCGCGGATCGGCCGCCGGGGACGAGGAGATGGAGTAGTGCCGGGTGCGCAGCGGTGTCAGCACGTCGAGCAGGGTGGACCAGTCCAGGGCGCCGCGCAGAGCCGGGTGGTCCTCGATGAGTTCCAGCAGGGAGCGCGGGTCGTCGGCGTCGAGGCGTTCCAGGGCGGCGCGTTCGGGCGGGCAGGGGTTGGCGGCGGCGAGCAGTTCGCGCTGCCGCGCGGTCGGGCTTTCCTGCAACTCAACGTGCTGGGTGAGGAGTTGGCGCACGCTGAGCGGCCGGTCCACGGCGAGGCCGTCGCGGCGGGGGCGGTTCGGCCGGATGTCGAGCACGTCGTGCGGATCGACCCCGAGGGCGGCGACGGCCCGGTCCACGGTCCCGGGGGCGTTGGCGGGGAGCACGGTGAGGTGGTCGGCGGTGCGGTAGGTGACGCCGTCGGGCAGGGCGAGCCGCAGGAACCGCTTGACGCGGGGGTGGCCGGGCGCGGTGAGGTCGCGGGCCTCGGTGACGGTCATCGGGGCGAGGTCGTACCGCTCCGCGAGGGCGTGCAGCGGGCCGCCGGTGAGAGTGCGGACCGCGTAGCCGGTGCCGGGTTCGTCCGCCGCTCCGGCGGGAGCGGCGTCCGGGTCGCCGTACGCGGTGAGCAGTGCGGTGCGCAGCCGGGTGGTGAACTCCCGTACGGCGCCGGTGAGATCGCCGGAGGCGTCGGCGGCGGCGCGGTCGGTGAGGCGGGTGGCGCCGAGTGCGGCGAGGCGGGCGTCGATGCGGGTGGGGACCTGCTGGTAGGTGGCGGCCCAGTTGCGGTCGCCGACGCCCAGTACGGCGTAGGTGACGCCGGTGAGGTCGGGGTCGGTGTCGAGCCAGGCGGTGAAGGCGGTGGCGTCGTCGGTGGGGCGGCCGTTGTAGGAGGCGGCGGCGATGACGACGGGCCGGTCGGTGGGCAGCCCCCCGGCACGGTCGTTCAGCGCGGCGACCTCGGTGGCACAGCCCAACCCGGCTGCCTCATCGGCCAGTTGGGCGGCGAACTCGCGGCAGGTGCCGTAGTTGCTGCCGTGCAGGAACAGCGCGCCGGTGCCGGGGCGGACGCGGGCGGGCAGCGTCTCGGGGGTGAGGTCGGCGGCGGCGCGGACCGGCGCGGCGCCGGGCAGCGGGGCGTGCGCGCGGTCGGCGGGGGTGCGCGGGGCGAGGGTGAGGGTGAAGCCCTCGGGCTTGAGGGTGAGGGTCTCCTTGACCTCCAGCGTGTAGTCGGCGTGGTCCTGGAGGCGGTAGCGGTGGACCAGCACGGCGAGCAGCATGGTCGCCTCGTGCAGCGCGAACTGCCGCCCGATGCAGGCGCGTTCACCGGTGCCGAACGGCTTGAAGGCGTGCACCGGGCGGGCCGCCTCGGCCTCGGCGGTGAACCGCTCGGGGTCGAACCGCTCGGGGTTGTCGCCCCAGACGGGCTGCCGGTGCAGCATCGGCGCGAGTACGGTGACGGACTGTCCGGCGGCGAGCGGCAGCCGCCCGCCGAGCAGGGTGTCCTCGCGGGCCTGCCGCTGGAACGCGGCGGCGGTCGGCCAGAGCCGGAGCGCCTCGTTGAGCACCTGGCGGGTGTAGGTGAGGCGGCCGACGTCGTCGTACGACGGCTCGGGGTCGGCGGTGTCGCCCCACAGCGCATCGACCTCCCGCTGGACGAGCCGCAGCGCGCCGGGGTTCTTCGCCAGGTAGTACAGGGCGAAGGACATCGCGCCGGAGGTGGTCTCGTGCCCGGCGATCAGGAAGGTGATGACCTGGTTGCGGATGTTGGCGGTGTCCAGGGTGGTGCCGTCCGCCGGGTGCGCGGCGGAGAGCATCAGTCCGAGCAGGTCGTCCGCGCCGCTCTGGTCGGTGCCGGTGCGGGCGGCGATGACCTCGTCCACGACCGAGGCAAGGTGATCGGCGTCGGCACGGAACGCGGTGTCGGCGGCCGAGTAGTCGCCGCCGGGGGTGCGGGACAGACGGGTCATGCTCCATTCCAGGCAGCGGACCATCGCCTCGACGAAGGGGTGCGGGTCGGACCGCTCGAAGGACCCGAAGTCGTAGTCGAACCCGGCGAGTCCGATGGTGTCGAGCGTCATCCGGGTCATGTCGCCCGGCACGTCCACCGGCCGTCCCGCGCGGACGGCACCGTCCCAGGCGGCGACCAGGCGGCGGGTGACCTTCAGCATGACGGGGTGGTAGGTGCGCATCGAGCCGAGCGCGAAGGCGGGCATCAGGATGTCGTGCGCCTTGGCCCAGTTGGGCTCGTCGTTGTACGCGGTGAACAGTCCGTCGGCGGCGAAGGCGCGCACGTTCTCCAGCGCGGGTCCGATGTGCTTGGCGAACCGCTCCTCGTCCGCGAGGTCCGCGACGAGGTCGGCGTCCGACACGAACAGCGTGTCCCGGCCGTGCAGCCGACGCACCAGCACCGGTCCGTGCGTCCGCATCAGCTCCATGACCTGCTGGATGGGGGTGCGGCCGGGACCGGTGGCGGTGATGTCCACGACGGGGACACCGGGCGGCACGGCGAACACGGGCGCGGGCGCGGGGGCGCCGGGTACGGCGTCGGTGGGAGCGGGGTGCGGTGCGGTGGGGGGCATGGCGCGGCAACCGCCTTTCGCGGTACGGGAGTGCTCCCTTCCAGGGTGGTCGAACCGGGGGTACGCCCGGCGCCGTCGCACTACACGATCGTGCAGTCAAAACTCGGCAAGGGGCCTTGCGCGGCGCCCGTCCCGCCCCCTCCGCGCCGCCCGAAGTTGCCGCTGACCTGCCGGTCCGTCTTGGATGGACGGGATGTCGGGAGGACGCGCCCGAAGAGGGCGCCGGGAGGTGACGGGGTGGACGCGGGGCAGGCCGACGCCGTGGTGTGGCGCAACCGCGCCCTTAACCTGTTCGACCGGGTCACGGTGCCGGTCGCGGTGTGCGACGTGTACGGCAGGGTGGTGCTGGCCAATCCAGCGATGTCCGCCGAGTGCGGTACGACACCGGGGCGGCTGCGCGGCCGGGACGTACTGGAGCTGTTCCGGCCCGAGGAGAGCACCCAGGTGGACCGGATCGCCCAGGCACTGCGCCTGCGGCACCGCTCCCGCTACCAGATCTCGGTGCGCTGGTCCGCCCCCGACGGCACCGAACGCCACGGCGAGCTGACGGCCGACCCGGTGAGCGACGGCGTCCACGACACCCCGGCCCTGTTGGTCATGCTCCGCGTGGACGGCACCCGCACTCCCCCGCCGGAGCATGAGACCCCGCAGGTCACGAAGGTGGAGGCACGAGTCCTTGCCCTGCTCGCGGGCGGCGCGACCACCGACCGCGCCGCCCGCGAACTCGCCCTCACCCGCGACGGCGTCACCTACCACCTCCGCCGCCTCTCCACCCGCTGGAACGCCGCCAACCGCACCGAACTCGTCGCCCGCGCCTACGCGGAAGGCATCCTCCGCCCGGGGGTGTGGCCACCGGAGGCGACGGAACCGGGGTGAGCCGTTCTCACGGCGTCCCGCGCACCGCCTCAAGGGCCGTTCCCGCGCCCTCCGGCGCCCCGAAGCGGGCCAGGGTGTGCCAGACCATCTTCAGGTCCTGGAGCCCGTAGCGGCCGGTGCGGGCCGCGTCGCCGATGACGCGGGGGGTGACGAGGCCGCGGTCGGCGATACGGGCGCCGAGTTCGGCGTACCGGGGGCCGCGGAAGTCGGAGCGGCGGCGGAGTTCCGCGACGGTGATCCGGTATCCGGGGTGCCAGGCCAGGGGGACGGGGAGGCGGCGGGCCGCCGCTTCGACGGGGGTGCCCCGGTAGCTCGCGTCGAGCACCAGCGCCTCCACGTCGCGGGCCAGGACCACACCGCCGTGCACATGGCTCTCGATGTAGTCGTCGAGGGCGTCACGGTCGTCGGCGGCCGCGAGCGCGGTCAGGGACATGGCGGCGCTGACGCCGAAGTGGTCCGGCTCGGCGGCGCTGTCGGGGTAGCAGTGGGTGGCCCGGCCGAGGACGGCCCCGGTCAGCCGGAAGTGGGAGGAGCCGAAGCGGGGGGCAGCGCCGACGGATTGGTGGCGGAAGTTCAGGCCGCCGTACACGGGGCGCTCGGCTGGGGCGGCGTCGTCGTAGGCGGTGCCGAAGATGCGGCTCTCCCAGTTCCAGCGGTCGCCGCCGGGGTGGGCGGTGAGGCCGCCGTTGCTGGTGCCGGTGACGAACTGGGAGACGTAGGCGCCGTCCCGCGCCAGGGCCTCCAGCAAGGGAGTGCCGGCGGCGAGCCGGTCGGGGTGGAAGTTGAGCGTCACGCGCAGCGCGGGGTCGAACGGCTGCCCGGTGGAGCGCGCCGCCACATGGTCGATCGCCTTCAGGACGCGCGGCGGGACCGTCGTACGGATATCCATTCGACCGGCTCCCCCTTTCGTAGTTACGCTAGCCGGAAACCTAACAGCTTTAGGCACAGCCCTTGGGGGCTCATGTGTCCGTCCCGAAAGGCCGCGTTCCATGAAATCGCTCACCGAGCAGGAGATCCGCAACTCCTTTGTGAACTGCTCCCGAGGCGAGGCGAAGCGTCTCGCGGTCCCGCGCGACCTGGACGAACGCCCCTGGGACGACCTGGACTTCCTCGGCTGGACCGATCCGGGCGCCCCGGACCGCAGCTATGTGGTCCTGGAGCGGGACGGCGCCCCGGCGGGCGTCTGCCTGCGCTTCCCGACCGCGCGGCGCGGCTTCCTGCACCGCAGCATGTGCTCGGTCTGCCTGACCACGCACCCCGGCGGCGGGGTGTCCCTGATGACGGCACGCAAGGCGGGCCCGGCCGGGCGCGAGGGCAACTCGGTCGGCGTCTACATGTGCGCGGATCTGGCTTGTTCCCTCTATGTGCGCGGCAAGAAGCCCCTCCCGTCCGGCAGCCGCTTCGAGGAGAGCCTCACGGTGGCCCAGCAGATCGAGCGGACCAGGGGAAACCTGGCCGCCTTCGTGGACCGCCTGTACGTCTGAGGGGACCGCCCGTACGTCCGGCCGCCCCTCCCCCGGCCGCTCCCGCCCCTCCGGTGCGCCCGAGGCACGTCCGCCGGACCCCGGTCGCGGACCGGAACTGTCCGCGATCAAGGACGTTCACCGCACAGCATGAGCGGGAACAGGCCAAAGAATGCGCGACGTACTACGGAAATGGACGGACGAGGTGCGGCGCCTGGCGCGGCGGCGCCGGGAGCCGCTGGTCCTGCAGACCCTGCGCTCGGCGGCGGCGGCCACGGTGGCGTACGTCGTCGCGCTGCGGCTGAGCCCGGAACCGGCACCGCTGACCGCGCCCCTGACCGCCCTGCTGGTCGTCCAGGTGACGTTCTACGCCACCCTCACCAACGGCATCCGCCGGGTGAACGCGGTGGTGGCGGGCGTGCTGGTGGCGATCGCGTTCAGTCTGCTGGTGGGGCTGACGTGGTGGAGTCTGGCGCTGCTGATCGTGGCGGCGCTGGCCGTGGGCCATCTGGTGCGGGTGGACGAGTACGTCGCCGAGGTGGCGATCAGCGCGATGCTGGTGCTCGGGGTGACGACGGTCGGCTTCACCGCGTGGGCGCGGATCGTGGAGACCCTGATCGGCGCGCTGGTCGGCATGGCGTGCAATCTGCTGCTGCCGCCGCCCGTCTGGGTGGGCGAGGCAGGTCGGTCCATCGAGGATCTGGCCCGGCGGGTGCGTCAGCTCATGCTGCGGATGGGCGACGAGGCCGCGGAGCGCACCCCCTGGGAGCGGGCGGCGGAGCGGCTGCACGAGGCGCGTCGGCTGGACCACGACATCGTGCGGGTGGACGCGGCGCTACGGCAGGCGGAGGACAGTCTGCGGCTCAACCCCCGTGTCCGTGAGGGCCTGCTGTACCGGGTGGTGCTGCGCACCGGCCTGGACACCCTGGAGATCTGCACGGTGGTGCTGCGGGTGCTGGCCCGTTCGTTCACCGACCTGGCCAAGGCGCGCGGCCCGGCGGAGCTGTTCCCGCCGCGCACGGGCGCGACCGTGCAGCGGTTGCTGGCCGAGATCGGGGACGCGGTGGTCAGCTTCGCCGTACTCGTGACGACGCACCTCAGCACGGACGCGGACGCGGCCGAGTCCCGGCTCGCCGCCGAACTGCACACGGCGGCGGCCACCCGCGACCGGCTCGCCGAGCTGCTGCGCGAGGAGGCCCGCGACGACCCGGCGGTGTGGCAACTGCTCGGCGCGGTACTCACGGAGGTGAACCGGATGATCGACGAACTGGACACCGAGCACCGCACCCGCAGGCTGCTGGAGGAACTGGACCGGGTGGCCCGGGAGCAGCGGGCCCGGCGCCCGAGGACGGCCCGGCTGCGCGAGCGGCTCGGCGTACAGGAGGACCTGTGGCGGAACCGTACGGGGGTCGGCGGACGTTGAGGATGGCAGAAGCGCCGGGACGGGGCCGGTGCGTGAGCGGAGGGGTGGTCCGATGACCGGGACGGGAGTGCGGATCGACGGGAACACACTGCGGCTGCGGGGCGGGGTCGAGGTGCGGTTCATGCGGACACTGCGGCTGCCGGAGACCGGTACGCATCCGCTGCCGCCGGGGCTCGGGGAGTTCCCGGTGCGGCCGGTTGCGGACTTCGCGGACCGGGTGCCCGAGGAGATGGCGGAGCGCGGCGGTGTGATGCTGCCGGTGTATCTGCGCGAGGCCATGTGGCTGAACTTCGCGGGCACGCGGGAACCCGCCGCGCTCCAGGTCGGCGTGGGCAAGGTGTGCGCGGTCTCCGGCAAGCCCTGGCAGGCCGCCCTCTCGCGCGGCCCGCAGAACTACGTGGTCCTGCCCCGCCAGCCCTGGCTGGACGGCATCAACTCCGGCCGGGGCACGGTCCGGCAGTTCGTGGCGGTGCCCCTCGGGATGGGCGCGACCGTGGAAGGACAGGTCACGGGCGAGGAGATCTGGGGCGGGGTGCAGCTCCAGTCGTTCCCGCTCCGGGAGGAACTGCTCGCCGAGTGGCGGCGCCGGGAGCGGGACCGCGAGGTCCGCTCGGTGAAGTCGGCCAAGACCGCCGGTTACGGCGGTCCGCCGCAGGCCGGTGGTTTCGCGGCTCCCGGTGCCGCTCCGATGGCCTCCGCACCGGGCGGCCCCCCGCCGCCCGTTCCCGCGCCGGGCGCGTCGGCGGGAGCCCGGCCCGGCGGTGCGCCGAGGCCGCGCGCGGCGGCGATGGGCCTGGGCGTCGGCGGCTCGATGCACCAGGAGGTCTTCCAGGACGAACGCCCACTCACCGACTGGGCGGAGACACCCGCCGGGCGCGTCTACGTGCATCTGGTGACGGCCCCCGAGTGGCGCCGCATCACCGGCGAGGCCCCGCCGCCCTCCCCGGTGGACCGCGCCGCGTACACCAACGCGGGCCTGCCCTGGTTCGACTACTACGACGAGGACGCCGACGACCTGGCCCCGGCCGAGCCCCTGGAAGGCGTCCAGCCGGTCGGCGACTGGCTCGGCGACGACCTGGACCCCTGGCACCAGCCCAAACCAGGCCAGATCCACCCCCTCAAGGACGGCCCGGGCAAGCCGGTGACGGACGGGGAGTGGTGACCCGACCCGTGCGACCGGCTTAACCGAACCCCTGCTTGCCCTCCCCCCTGAAACCGCGTCAAGGTGGCTGCCGTGAACGGGGCGACCGACGACCGGAGGTGCGAGATGGACGACGCGGCAGCGGGAGCCGGGACGGGCGGGGACTCGGGAGCGGGGATCGGCGGCGCGGGGAGCGAGGACTCGGGGGTCGGCGGCGCGCAGATCGGCACTGGCGGCAACCCGGCCGAGCGAAGCGGCGCGAGCAGGCGGGCTGCGGCCCGGGCCGGTGCTGACACGCCGTTGAGTGGCTGGAGCAGGCGGCGGTTCGTGGGGATCATGGCGGGCGGTGCCGCCGTCGTGGCCGTGCCCGCTCCGGCCGGTCCGCCGGAGGGATCGGCCGGGGACGCCGTGTCAGAGGCCCGGCGGGCCGCCGCGTCCGTGCCGTCCCGCGCCGCCGCCACCGACCGGCCGCTTCTCCTCGGCACCTACACCTCCGCCGAGGGCGGCGGCACCGGCATCGGCGTGGCCTCGTACGACTCCGCGACCGGTGCCGTCACCGGGGCGGGGACGATCACGGGGGTGCCCGACCCGTCGTATCTGGTGTGCCATCCGGACGGGCGGACGGTGTACGCGGTGGACGAGCGGGACGACGGCGCGGTGACCGCCGTACGGCTCGCGGACCGGAAGGTGCTGGGCAGCCGGAGCACGGGCGGGTCGGGGCCGTGCCATGTGTCCGTGCATCCCGGTGGGCGCTGGCTGCTGAGCGCGAACTACGGCTCGGGCAGCGTCGCGGTGCATCCGATCGACGCCTCGGGCGCCCTCGGGGAGCGCACCGCTCTGGTGACGCACTCCACTCCCCCGCCGGGTCCCGGCCAACAGGGGCCGCACGCGCACCAGTTCCTCACGTCACCGGACGGCGGCCATCTGCTCGCGGTGGACCTGGGCACGGACACCGTCTACACGTACCGGCTGGACGAGCAGCGGGGCACGCTGACGGAGGTCGCACAGGCACACACCCGGCCGGGCGCGGGTCCGCGCCATCTGACGTTCCATCCGGGCGGGCGGTACGCCTATCTGGCCAACGAGGTGGACGACACGGTGGCCGTCTGCGCCTGGGACCCGGACAGCGGGCGGCTCACCATCGGCGCCCCTCAGCCGTCGGGGTCGTCCGGTGGCACCAACTACCCGGCACAGTTCGTGGTGACCGGCGACGGGCGGTACGCCTTCCTCGCCAACCGGGGACACAACAGCGTCGCCCGGTTCGCGGTCGAGGACGACGGCGCGGTGCTGCGGCTGCTGGGCACGGTGCCGGTGGGCGGGGACTTCCCCCGGCAGATCGCGCTCTCCCCGGACGGCGGCCTGCTGTTCGCGGCCAACCAGCGCTCGGGCACGGTCACCGTCTTCCACGTGGACGCGGCGGACGGCCAACTCACGCGTGCGGGCGAGCCGTTCGCGTCACCGGTCGCGGTCTGCGCGCTGCCTCTGTAGCGAGCGTGGGCAGGAGGAGGCGGCCTGCGCGAGCAGCGCGTGCATCCGCTCGGTGAGCTGCGAGACGTCGTCAGCGGGAGCGTGGAAGGCGAGTCGTACGTCACCGTGGGCGCGGGCCCGCTCGATGCGCAGGGTGAGTCCGTGCCGGTCCACGGCGAGCGGTACGACACGCGTCGCGGCGTGCAGGTTCTCCGGCCGCACCAGCCGGGTGAGCCGTTCGACGGCGTCCGGGTGGGCGTCGGCGAGGTGAGTGAGCAGCGAGGCTTCCGCCTCCACCAGCGGGTCGGGGCGGGCGGCGGCGAACTCACCGAGGTCCACCAGTTCGGCACCGGACGCCTGCCGCAGCACGACCCGCGTCGGCCGGAACACCATGCCCGTACCCTCCGCGTCCCCCTCGACAGGCGCGAACCACCCGGCGAGCCAGAGCCGCGAGCGGATACGGCGGCGCACCGGGACGGGTGCCACGTCCGCGAACTCCAGCACGGCGCTGGGCTCCCCGCGCGGCGCGCACAGCGCGACGGCCCGCAGCGTGCTGTCCTCGGGGAGCGTGACGAGGACCTCCCCGTCGTCGCTCACGGAGTGCGCCCCGACGAACTCCTCCCGGGCGCCCTCGGCCGTCACCCCGCACGACCACGCGGCGGCGAGCACCGACCGCGCCCGCTCCGCCGCACCGGGTCCGCCCGCCCAGTCCTGCGTATCACCCATCCCGAGACCTCCTCATTAGGTAAGGCTCACCTAACTTAGCGGAGGAGGGGCCGCACGCCAACCAGGCGTCACCGGAAAGAGTGCGTATTGGTTGCGGAGACGGCGCGACGAGTTGGCGCGGGCGGCGTGGCGGCGACAAGCGGGCGGTGGCTGTGAACAACTTCTCTGGCCCCAGCGGAACGAGCCTTTGGGCCCCAGGGGCTTGATCGCGGTTTGAGTGTTCGTCAGAAGTGGCCCCAGGGGCAGTCTTGCGGTGGGAGCATTGATGTGCTTCCGACAGTCAGGGGGCCCGTATGGATGGCCCGAGATCCAAGGTTGAGCTCTTCGCGGCGATCCGCCGCGACTCCCGTACCGAGAAGCTGTCGATCCAGGAACTGTCGCGCCGCTACGGAGTCCACCGGCGCCTGGTGCGCGAAGCTCTGACGTCCCCGTGGCCGACACCCCGCAAGCCGATGCCTCCGCGGCCTTCGGTGATTGACCCCTACAAGCCTCTGATCGACGCGATTCTGCGTGCTGATCTGGATGCCCCGCGCAAGCAGCGCCACACCGCCAAGCGGGCCTTCGACCGGCTGGTCGAAGAGCACGGGATGGACAGCGTCTCCTACGGCCGGGTACGGGACTACATCAGGCGCCGCAAGCCCGAGATCTGGGTCGAGGAAGGCCGCGGACCGCCCCGTGTGTTCATCCCGCAGACGCACCGTCCCGGAGAGGAGGCCGAGGTCGATTTCGGGGACGTCTACATCACGCTCGATAGAGTGCGCACCCTGTGCTACCTGTTCGTTTTCCGGCTCTCGTTCTCCGGGAAGGCCGTGCACCATGTGTCGGCCTCGGAGGGGCAGGAAGCCTTCTTCGAGGGCGATGTCCACGCCTTCCGGGTGCTGGGCGGCATCCCCAGGGGCAAGGTCCGTTACGACAACCTCACCTCCGCGGTGGCCCGGGTACTCGGCTTCACCCGGGCCCGGGTGGAGACGGACCGCTGGACCGCGTTCCGCTCCTGGGCGGGTCTGGACGCCTTCTACTGCCAACCGGGCATCGACGGCGCCCATGAGAAGGGCGGCGTTGAGGGCGAAGTCGGCCGGTTCCGCCGCAACCATTTGGTCCCCGTCCCCGATGTCACCACCCTGGCCGAGCTCAACGCCCGGATCGATGAGTGGGACCGGCAGGACGACCAGCGCCGGATCGGAGAGCGTCCGCGCACCGTCGGCGAGTACTTCGCCATCGAAAAAACCTTGCTCCAACCACTGCCCGAGGATCACTTCGAGACCGGGCGGCTCCTGACCCCGAGGGTGGACCGCTACGCGCAGGTCACCGTGCGGCAGAACCACTACTCGGTGCCGGTGCGGCTGATCGGCCGCCAGGTCCGCGTCCTGCTGCACGCCTCCGAGGTGGTGGTCTACGAGGGCCGCACCGAGGTCGCCCGCCACGAGCGCCTCGTCGCGCGTGACGGGAGCCGCCTGGACCTGGACCACTACCTGGAAGGGCTGCTGCGCAAGCCGGGCGCGCTGCCCGGGGCGACCGCGCTGGACCAGGCCCGCGCGGCGGGGAAGTTCACCCCGGTGCATGACACCTTGTGGGAGGCCGCTTGCCGGGCACACGGTGACGCGGCCGGCACTCGTTCGCTGATCGAGGTTCTGCTGCTGCACCGGCACATGAGCCACGACCACGTCGTCGCCGGGATCGCCGCCGCCCTGCGGGCCGGGGCCCTGACCTCGGATGCGGTGGCCCTGGAAGCCCGCCTGGCCGCCGAACGCGAGACTCCCGCCGAGGCGGGCCCGGACACGGCGCTGGGCCGTATCACCTCTCCGGTGGTGTCGCTGACCGCGCGCAGGCTGGCCGCGCTGCCCCCGGACCCCAGGCCGCTGCCCTCGGTGGCCGCCTACGACCAGCTCCTTCGCCACACCCGGCCGACGGCCGGACGTCCCCCCAGCCAAGGGAGTCCCCTGCCATGAACGCCACCCGTCCCCGCGGTCTGACCGAGCCTGCCGCAGACGCGGCCATCGACGCGGCCTGCCGCAACCTGCACCTGCCCACGCTGCGGGGCCAGTTCTCCGAGCTCGCCGACGCCGCGGCCCACGACCAGATGACCTACCGCGGGTTCCTGGCCGAGCTGCTGATGGCCGAATGCGACGACCGCAACCGCCGCCGCTCCGAGCGTCGGATAAAAGCTGCCGGCTTTCCCTGCGAGAAGGCGCTTCGCACGCTCGACTTCGAGGCGAACTCCGCCATCGATCCGGCGGCCATCCATACCCTGGCCTCGTGCGACTGGATTCGCAAAGGGCTGCCGCTGTGTCTGATCGGCGACTCGGGGACCGGCAAGTCTCACCTGGTGATCGCGCTGGGCACCGAGGCCGCGATGGCCAGCTTCCGGGTCAAGTACGTCCTGGCGACCAAGCTCGTCAACGAGCTCGTCGAGGCCGCCGACGAGAAGCTGCTGACCAAGACGATCGCCCGCTACGGACGGGGCGATCTGCTCTGTATTGATGAGCTGGGATACATGGAGCTGGACCGGCGGGGCGCCGAGCTGTTGTTCCAGGTGCTGACCGAGCGCGAGGAGAAGAACAGCATGGCGATCGCCTCCAACGAGTCCTTCTCCTCGTGGACCAAGACGTTCACCGACCCCAGGCTCTGCGCGGCCATCGTGGACCGCCTCACCTTCAGCGGCAACATCATCGAAACCGGCAGCGACTCCTACCGTCTCGCCAGCACCCGGGCCCGAGCCGGACAGGCTCAAGCCGGCTGACAAGACGTATCGACAGGGATCCTCGTCTGCTGCCGGTCGAGCTTCTCCATGACACGGTCGCGGAGAAGCTCGTACTCCTCACGCAGTCTGCGCCATTCGGTCACGGGCGGTCGGGGAATGACAACACCTCCGGTGACAGTCTCCTCCGGCCCGAACTGCTCGCGGGTGAGGTCGATCTCGAGGTCCATGCCCAGGCGGTTCCACCAGTGGTAGTCCACGCGCTCGCCGTTGACGTGGACTTCTCCCCGGATCAGTTCGCCTCCCAGCAGATCATTGAGCAGCATGGCGGTCACACCGCACTGGTCCCGAGCCGGGTTGTCCGGGCTCCAGCGCGATCGGAACTCAGGCGTGCATGTCTCGGCACTCCAGCTGCTGCGAACGGCTCGTTCGATGTCGGTGAGAAGCAACGGTGTCATGCCGGCAATCCTCCCAGCCAGCACTGACAACGGCCGGATCGACAACCTCGTCGGCCTACACGATCAAAGCCACTGGGGCCAATCAACTCGTTCACGACGAGCCTCGAAGATCGCTGCCTGGGGCCAGAAGACTCGTTCACGTGGGGCCAATTGACTCGTTCGAAGCCAGGGCGGCGGGGGCGACACAGGTGCGGTGCGGCGGCGCGGGTGGCACGGACGGGAGTCGGCAGCGCAGGCGAGGTGGCCCAGCCGAGGCACAGAGACCCGAGCGCCACGGCCAACCCCGGCAGCCCGGCCCAGCCAACCCGTAACGGCCCAACCACCACGGCCGGGCCGCACCCTCAGCCCAGCACCCCGAGCAACCCCCGCACACAGAGATCCCGCACCTCTCCGCGCGTCAACTCCCCGTCCCGAAGCCACTCCAGACAGACCGCCGTCGTGAAGGCCAGCCACCCCCGCACCGCCATCCGCGCACGCGGCGTGCCGGCGATCTCGGGTCCGAACTCGGGATCGGCGGCGAGAGCGTCCAGGATCTGCCGCTCCTGCGCGGCGAGCGCCTGCCGGTACACGCGGCGCACGGCCTGGTCACCGGCCGCGTCGGCCCGGTGGAAGGCACGGAAACCGTGAGCATGTTCCTCGACGCAGACGAGATACGTGTCGAGTCCGGCGGGAAGCTGCTCACGCACGGGCTCACCGGGAACGGCGGCCGTGAGCCGCAGGAGCCGCTCGCTCTCCCGCTCGACCACGGCCGCGAAGAAGTCCCGCTTGGTCGGGAAGTAGTGGTACAGCAGGCCGCGCGACACCCCGGCGATCTCCGCGACCTGCTCGATCCACACGTCCTCATACGGGCTCTCGGAGAACAGGCGCGCGCCAACCGTCAGCAGTTGCTCACGGCGTTCGCCGGTACTGAGTCTGCGCCGGGCGCGCTCCCCCTGGTTCGCGGGCATGCGGCCAGCTTACTTGACGTCGATTCAACAAGGGGACCAGACTGAGACCACTTGTTGAATCGACGTACAACAGTGGTCCACCGTCGCTGGGTCAAGGGAGATCGGGTCATGGCGAAGACGACGGAGACGGGTCTGCCAAAGGGTTTCCGGGGCGCCGAGCAGGGGTGGCCGGAGCTGCGCCGCATCCCGCACCCGCCGCGCCGAGTGCCGCTGCTCGGGGACGTGCTGGGGGTGGACCGGCGCCACCCCGTGCAGGACTCGACCCGGATGGGGCGGGAGCTGGGCCCGGTGTTCCGGCGGCGGGCGTTCGGCAAGGAGTTCGTGTTCGTGTGGGGCGCCCGGCAGGTCGCGGACCTGGCGGACGAGTCCCGGTTCGCCAAGCACGTGGGCCTGGGTGTCGCCAACCTGCGTCCGGTCGCGGGCGACGGCCTCTTCACGGCGTACAACCACGAGCCCAACTGGCAATTGGCGCACGACGTGCTGGCGCCCGGCTTCAGCCGCGAGGCGATGGAGGGCTACCACGGCATGATGCTCTCCGTGGCGGACCGTCTGACCGGGCACTGGGACCGCGAACTGGCCGCCGGGCGGCCGGTGGACGTGCCCGGCGACATGACGAAGCTGACCCTGGAGACCATCGCCCGCACCGGCTTCGGGCACGACTTCGGCTCGTTCGAGCGTGAGCGCCCGCACCCCTTCGTGACGGCGATGGTCGGCACCCTCACGCACGCCCAGCGCCGCAACAGCGTGCCCGCGCCGCTCGCCCCGCTGCTGCTGCGCGGCCCGTCCCGGCGCGACGCGGCCGACATCGCGTATCTGAACCGCACGGTGGACGCCCTGGTCGCCGCGCGCCTCGACGACGGCGGGGGCCGGGGAGGTGACGGTGGCGGGGGCGACCTGCTGGACCGGATGCTGGCCACCGCGCACCCGGTCACCGGCGAGCGGCTGTCACCGGAGAACGTCCGCAAACAGGTCATCACCTTCCTGGTGGCCGGTCACGAGACCACTTCGGGGGCGCTCTCCTTCGCCCTCCACTACCTCTCCCGGCACCCCGACATCGCCGCCCGCGCCCGCGCCGAGGTGGACAGCGTCTGGGGCGACACACCCGAACCCGGTTACGAGCAGGTGGCCCGGCTGCGTCATGTCCGCCGGGTGCTGGACGAGGCGCTGCGCCTGTGGCCGACCGCGCCGGGTTACGCCCGCGAGGCCGTGGTGGACACCGAGTTGGCCGGCGGGCACCCGATGCGGCGCGGGGCCTGGGCACTGGTGCTCCTCCCCCTGCTCCACCGGGACCCCGAGGTCTGGGGCCCGGACGCCGAACGCTTCGACCCCGACCGCTTCGAGCCCGGCGCGGTCCGCAGCCGCCCCGCCCACACCTTCAAACCCTTCGGCACCGGCGCCCGCGCCTGCATCGGCCGCCAATTCGCCCTCCACGAGGCCACCCTCGTCCTCGGCCTCCTGCTCCGCCGCTACGACCTCGTCCCCGACCCCGCCTACCGGCTCAGGGTCACCGAGCGGCTGACCCTGATGCCGGAGGGGCTGCGGCTCCGGCTGGAGCGGCGGACGGCGCGCGGCGACGGGGTCGGCGGCGCCGGGCCCACGGCAGGATCATGCGACTCCCGGACCCGATCGGTCTGAGAAACCGCGGCTCAAGCTGGTCCCCTCGAAGGAACGGCACATCCACGCCCCTTCCAGAGGAGCACCAACATGCCTCCCGACGCCTACGTCGGCCTCGACCGCTGATCTGTCCTCGGAGGTTGCGGATGGTGACGCGGGTCTCGGCTACGGGATCTTGAAACGGGTGAGGGGCCTGCGGGCCCGGTGTGGATTGCGAAGTCCGCATCACCGGCGACCAGAAACACCCTCGTGCCCAACCGTCATGCGCCCCCTGACGGAGAACGGACGTCTGCGTCTGGCCCACTGCGTCGTCGAGGACGGCTGGCCGCTTCAACGGGCCGCTTCCAGGTGTCACCCACCACGGCCCAGCGCCGGGCCGACCCATACCGGACGGCGGGCGACGACAGGATGGCCGCCCGCGCCGACTCCCAACCCGCACCGAGTCAAGGTCCGCGTCCTGCGCCGCCGGGGACAGGCACGAATCGCACACTTCCCGCGGTTGACACCCCCCACCACAGTCAACAACAAGACGTATACGGGAAGTTACGGATCGACGGACCAGAGCGAGCGCCTTCGACTCGGGGACACGGTGCCCCACAACAGGCCCCTCGGCCTGTCCGCGAAGACGACGGCGGGCGTGGACATGGGCATCAACCGGGAGCCCGGGGGCACCCTGAACTCCATGAGGACCGGGGGCGAAACCTACTTCTACCTCACCGACACCATCGGCTCGGTCATTGGCCTCGCCGACGAAGACGACCACATCGACTGCTTCCCCCAACCCGACCCTCCGGCCAGGAACAGAACCCCGACCGCTACGCAGCTGGCGGCTCCGCAGCTGCCGCAGGAGCCGCGCCCAGTCTTGGCGCATCAATCGGTACGGGCATTACTGGATGCACCGCATATCCTGCGGAACTTTCAGAAGCCGCTGTCGCGGGAACTGAGGTAGTTACGCCAATCGCTGGTCATTACATCGATGCGGGTGGCCAGGAGAGGGAAGGAACGCATGGGAGAAGGGAGGGGAAATCCGTGATGGAGTCCGCCCTCATCGTCCCTTCGCAGGATGCGCCAGCAGGCGTGATCATCTTTGCTTTCATTGTGGCACTAATCGTCATCATCGCGGCCTATTTCACCCTGCGTAAGTGATCATGACGCAGAACGACCGAGCGGCCACCGTGAGGCGGTTTCACTCTCCCTACCCGGAGACGTAATGGCAAAAATGCTCGGCACCATTCATGATGGTCGAATATTCGTGGCGGGCGCAGCTTTCCTCACCTATCCTCGGCGGATTTTTCGGAGCGACCGTCGGTTACTACGCCATTTCACTTGGGGGCCGGGCGCGTGACGCGCTCAGCCCTCGCACTGAGAGATTGGGGATGAAATGCCCAAGGTCGGTTGGTCGATCGGTCAGCGCGCCGCAGTAAAGCGATGGATGATACTCGTCAACCTGTTCGCTGTCGCAGGGCTTATTCTGTCGATCCTTCTGATCGTCATGGGAAACAGCGGCGGTTGGGTTCTGCTCGCACTGACAGTGTGCATGGCCGGTGCGGCACATATGTTCGTGGGAAGCATCAGGAAACCTCAACCTCGCCGATAGAAGCATTTCATTTGATCAGAAAATCAAAGCGTTCCCTTCACGCCCCGCACTCGCTTGAGTTGCGCCGTCGCGCGGTGCGGGTGGCCCCCGAAGTACGGCCGGAGTAAGACACCGAGTGGGCCGCAACGAAGGCGGTCCCCCAGAAAATGGGGGCGCCGAGAAACACGTGTGGGGTCGGACAGAGAATTCTCTGTCCGACCCCACACGCGGCTGGCGCTGTGATGTCAGATGTTGCGGTGGGACTGGTAGTAGGTCCCGAGCTGCTCGTGGTAGCCGGTGTCACCGACGTGCTTGTCCTTGTCGAACTCCGGGGAGTTCTTGATCTGGTCCTTGGTGAGGTTCACGTAGATCTTCTCCTCGGCCTGGTCCACCGTCTTGACGGTTCCGGCCGGCAGCAGTACGTGCTTGCCGAAGATCCATACACCGGTGTCAACGACGATGTAGGAGGAGTCAACGTCGTCCGAGTGCTTGTCAACCTTGCCGATGCTGCCGTCAGTGGCCTCGACCTTGAATCCGGTCAGGTCGGTGCCCGCGGTGTGGCCGGTGGTCGGCTGGTAGCCCCACATGCTGTCACTCATAAAACGGCTCCCTCATCGAGATGCATTGCTGATTTCACAGCAGAACTTGGTTCGGCCACCTCGCGCTAAAAACTGTGTGGCGCGTCCTCGATAAGCCGAGTGCCCCTGTCGCGTCGGCTCACACACGCTTTTTCCATGTGACCGAAAACGGCCGGAGGTGCCGTGTGGAGGACCTGGTTCCTGGCGTCACGGCCACCTCCGGCCGTGATCCCCGAGTACCCCGTATTTGGGGAATCATCCGCTTCTCCCGATATGGGGTGCAGGCATGAGAAACGGGTGGGACCCCATGCGATCGCATGGGGTCCCACCCGTGTGAAAAAGCTCTTCAGCCTGCCTTACCAGCGGTACCAACGACCACGCTTGCCGCCGCTCCCTGCGGGGCGGATAACGAAGCCCAGAACCCACACGATCAGCACGATGACGGCAATCCACCACAGCGCCTTCAGTGCGAAACCGGCACCGAAAAGGATCAGGGCGAGCAGAAGAACAAGAAGAATAGGAACCATGATTATCAACCTCCGACCACACGAGTGCCCAGCACGACGATCTCCATTCCTACTGATCCCTGCTGAATCTTCCGGAGCAGACCCCAGGTTTGGGCGGCTCGTTCGCGGTCACCAGCTTCGATCGTTGATGAATCACCGTCAGTTCGCTGACGAGGACTGTGCGTTTGCGTGGTGCGGTCGTTCGGGGTTGGGGCAGTCCGAGGGTCCGGGCTCTCGCGTCGGAGGGGGTCTCCAGACAGATCCGGTCCGCGCCGTGCCGTGTCACGCAGGGGCAGATTGCGCAGACCAGTGGCGCGGGCACCCCGGATGCGGTCCTCACAGCGGGCCCGTCAGCGGTGATGCATTTCCAGGTCCGCGAGCTGATCCCGCTGGCGCTGAACGCGTGGCTGGCCGTGCTGCCGTGGAGCCCGCGCGCCAGTGCCTGCCCGCCGGACCGGAACCGACATGCGCGGAGGCGCCGTGCGATGTGCGGCGGGCAGCGGGCAGCGGGCTATGTGCGGCGGTGCTGGAGCAGCCGAGCGAGGAGCCGTTGAGGGTGATCGAGGCGTTGACAGAGGCCGCAGAGAAGAGCGGGGCGACTCGGCGGCCGTCGCGCTCACGCGAGTGCGGGCGCGGGCGCAGCCCGGCGCCGCTCCACCCTGATCGGCCCCGCACCGCCGCGACCACCCGGACATCACCCTCACGTCGGAGCAGAGCGGACCGTCCGCCCGCCCACCTGGACGAGGTGTCCCACCCAGTCCTGAACTTCCCGTACGACCCGACCCCCCGGGCGGCGCCCATGTTCAAGTACGCCGGAACAACAGTGGACGGCGTGTCATCCACCCTGCACCCGCCGCCCCTGAAGAGCGCCGTCCGCTACTGAGGCGCCCGCGCGCCGGAGTCCCGGTCCCTCACGCCTCCCCGCGTGCCAGGGCCAGCAGCCGGTCCAGGACGCGGGGGCCGCCCGCTCGCAGCCCGTCGTGCTCGAACTCGTCGGTGACCCAGGTCCGCAGTCCCCGTACAGCCCGGGCGGTACGAAGGGAGTGGCCGGGGTCCACGTACATGTCGTCGTGATAGACGGCGGCGGCGACCGGGACCTCGTTGGCGGCGAGACGGGCGGGGTCGTAGAGGGGCTGCCAGTCGGTGCGGGCGGCGAGCAGGCCGGCGGTCTCGCGCAGCGGGCGCAGGGCCGGGTCGGTCTCGAACATCCACGGGTGAATCGTTTCGCCGGTGAAGAGGACCGGTGCGTCACCGGCGACCGCCTTGGCCGCGTCGAACTGCGGGAACTCGGCGCGGACCCGCTCGGCGGACCAGTCGGTGGGGCGCGCGTCCTGGCCGTAGATGGACTCGTGGACGAGGGCGTACAGCGGGTGCCCGGCGAAGGAGAGCAGGTTCTGCGCCTGTTCCTGGAAGGCGTCGGAGAGTTCGGTCCCGGCGGAGGTGCGGACGAAGGGGGCCTCCAGAAGGTGGTGGAGACGGTGGCTGCCGTCGCCCGCGCCGAGCATGATGCCGAGCGACTGGAACGCCTCGACGGTGAACCGGTAGCCGTTCGGCAGGACCACGTCGTGGGTCAGCAGGTGGTCGGCGACGCGCCGGGCACAGTCCACGTCCTGCGGGTAACGCGCGTAGTGTGCCGCGACCTTGCGCTCGATACGGGGGTAGGCGGCGCGGTACACGTCGTCGGCGTGGGCGTCCAGCGCGGGCAGGCCGCCGGTGATCAGGGCGGTGCTGAGCCCCTCGGGGGCCATCGACAGGTAGGCCACCGTGCAGAAGCCGCCGAAGCTCTGTCCGAGCACGGTCCAGGGGGCGCCGCCGGTGACCTCGCGGCGGACGGCCTCGCAGTCGCGGACGATGGAGTCGGCGCGGAACAGGGCCAGATGATCGGCCTGTTCGGCGGGGCCGCCGCGCAGCGGGAGCGTCTGCCGGGTGGCGGGCGTGGAGCGGCCCGTGCCGCGCTGGTCCAGCAGCAGGACGCGGAACTCGCGCAGCGCCCGGTCGAGCCAGGCGTGGCGCCCGACGAAGCGGTCCGCCCCGAAGCCCGGACCTCCCTGGAGGAACAGCAGCCAGGGCAGGTCCTGACCCGCTCTGTCGCTCGCCACGGCTTCCCGGGCGTACAGATCGATGGTCTCGCCCTCCGGTTCGCCGTGGTCCAGGGGCACGGTGAAGAAGCGGTCGGTGAGGACGACTCCGGGCTGACGGTAGCTGAGGCTCAACGGGTCTCCAGGAACGGAACGGTCGGACGGGTCCCAGTTCAGCACACCCCGGAGCCGTCCGGGCGGGCCGGGGATCATGGACCGCGGGCAACGCGTCCGGAGGGACGGGTGCCCCCGCCCCCGGCCGACGGGGAACGGCCGATCGCCGTGACCGCGTGATCCGCGCCGCGCGGCGGTCCACGCGACGGGGCCGCGCCTACGGTCCGCGCGAACGAGTCTGCGCGAACGGGTCCGCGCGAACGGGCGCCAGATCATGTACTGCCGTGGGGCTCGTGGGCCCGCTACTCTGCATTCATCCGATGTCCCCGACTTCCAGGAGCGGCGATGCGTGTCGCACTGTTCTTGACCTGCGTCAACGACACGCTGTATCCGGACACCGGGAAACAGGTACTGAAACTGCTGACCAGGCTGGGTGTCGAGGTCGATTTCCCGGCGGCGCAGACGTGCTGCGGGCAGGCGCACTACAACACCGGCTACCGTCATGAGGCAGAGCCCCTGGCACGTCATTTCTCCGATGTTTTCGGTGAGTTCGACGCGATCGTCACTCCGTCCGGCTCGTGCGGGGCGATGGTGCGCGAGCTGTATCCGCGCATGGGCGAGCGGGCCCGGGCCGAGGGGCGGGGCGGGGAGCTCGCCGCCGCGCTGGCCCCTGTCGTACCGAAGACCTACGAGCTGACGGAGTTCCTCGTGGACGTGCTGGGCGTGACGGACGTGGGCGCGCACTATCCGCACCGGGTGACCTACCACCCCACCTGTCACGGGCTGCGCTCACTGGGCCTCGGGGACCGGCCGCGCCGCCTGCTGGAGGCGGTCGGTGGGCTGGAACTGCTGGAGTTGCCGGGTGCGGAGGAGTGCTGCGGCTTCGGCGGGACCTTCTCGGTGAAGAACCCGGACGTGTCGGCGGCGATGGGCGAGGACAAGGTCCGCAACGCGGTATCGACGGGTGCCGAGGTGCTGTGCGCGGCCGACAACTCCTGCCTGATGCACATCGGGGGCACCATGAGCCGGCTGCGCGTCGGGGTGCGCCCGGTGCACATCGCGGAGATCCTGGCGAGCACGGAGAGGGAGACGGCATGACGATCGGTACGGGCGGGAACGCGGGTCCGACGTTCGTCGGCATGCCCGCCGTCCCGACTCCCGCGTTCCCCGAGGCGGCGCGGACCGCGGTGGCCGACCCGGTGCTGCGCGGCAACCTGCGGCACGCCACACACACCATCCGCGCCAAACGGGCCGCCGCCGTGGCTGAGTTGGCGGACTGGGCGGAACTGCGTGAGGCGGGCCGCCTCATCAAGGACCACACGCTGCGCCATCTCGACACGTATCTGGTGCGGTTGGAGGAGTCGGTCACCGCCGCCGGGGGCATCGTGCACTGGGCGGCGGACGCCGACGAGGCCAACCGGATCGTCGCGGACCTCGTGAAGGCGACCGGTGAGAGCGAGGTCGTCAAGGTCAAGTCGATGGCCACCCAGGAGATCGGGCTCAACGAGGCCCTGGAGGCGGAGGGCATCCACGCCTACGAGACCGATCTCGCCGAGCTGATCGTTCAGTTGGGCGACGACCGTCCCTCGCACATCCTGGTCCCCGCCATCCACCGCAACCGGGGCGAGATCCGTGACATCTTCCGTACACGGATGGCGAGTTGGGGCCGTCCCGCACCGGAGGACCTGACCGACCGCCCCGCCGAACTGGCCGAGGCGGCGCGGCTGCACCTGCGGGAGAAGTTCCTGCGCGCCAAAGTGGGCGTCTCGGGCGCCAACTTCATGGTCGCGGAGACCGGCACGCTGGTGGTCGTGGAGTCCGAGGGCAACGGGCGGATGTGTCTGACCCTGCCGGAGACACTGATCTCGGTCGTCGGCATCGAGAAGATCGTCCCCACCTGGCGGGACCTCGAAGTCTTCCTCCAGACCCTGCCCCGCTCCTCCACGGCCGAGCGGATGAACCCGTACACCAGCATGTGGACCGGCACCACGGACGGCGACGGGCCGCGCGTCTTCCACCTGGTGCTGCTGGACAACGGCCGCACCGACACCCTCGCGGACCGCGTCGGCCGCCAGGCGCTGCGCTGCATCCGCTGCTCGGCCTGCCTGAACGTGTGCCCGGTCTACGAGCGGGCCGGGGGCCATGCCTACGGCTCGGTCTACCCCGGCCCGATCGGCGCCATCCTCAGTCCCCAACTCCGCGGTACGGCAAGTGAGATCGACGCCTCCCTGCCGTACGCGTCGAGTCTCTGCGGGGCCTGCTACGACGTGTGCCCGGTCGCCATCGACATCCCCGAGGTGCTGGTGCACCTGCGGGAGCGGGTGGTGCAGGGCGGCGAGGCGGTACGGGCGGGCGGCAAGGTGGTCCTGCGGCCCGCGAAGGGACACGCGGCGGAGCGTGCCGCGATGCGCGCGGCCCGGCTCGCCCTCACCCACCCCGGCGCGCTGCGCGCCGGACAGCGCCTCGCCTCCCGCACCCGGCGTTTCCACCCGCGCACCCTCCCCGGACCGGGCCGGGCGTGGACCGCGACCCGGGATCTCCCCCCGCTGCCCCCGGAGCCCTTCCGTGACTGGTGGCAGCGGACGAACGGCGGAAAGGACGGCGCCCGATGAGCGGCCCGGTGAACAGCAGGGACCGGATTCTCGGCCGGGTACGGCGCGCCCTGGCCGACGTGCGCGAGGAGCCCGGGGGCGAGCTGCCGTACGCCGACGCCGTCCCCCGCGCCTACCTCCGCGAGCACGGCGACCGCACCCCCGCCGAGACCGTGGACCTCCTCGCCGCGAACCTCGCGGACTACCGCGCCCGGGTCCACCGCTGCACCGAGGACGACCTGCCGTCCCTGCTGGCCCGGCTGCTGCGGGAGCACGGCTCGGCCTCGCTGCTGGTGCCGCCGGGGCTGGAGCCGGGCTGGCTGGCGGAGACCGACGTGGAGCGCGTAGAGGACCGGGCGGAGAGCACGCCGTACGACCTGGACCGGGTGGACAGCGTCCTCACCGGCTGCGCGGTGGCCGTCGCGGAGACCGGCACCCTGGTGCTGGACGGCGGCCCCGACCAGGGCAGACGCCGGATCACACTCGTACCCGACCACCACATCTGCGTCGTACGCGTCCCGGAACAGGTCGTCTCCTCGGTGCCGCGGGCGCTCGACCGGCTCTCCCCCGGCCGCCCGCTGACCTGGATCTCGGGGCCGTCCGCGACCAGCGACATCGAGCTGGACCGGGTGGAGGGCGTGCACGGCCCGCGCACCCTGGAGGTCGTCCTGCTCGGCTGACCGCGCACCGTCCGGGTCACCTGCCCGCCCCCGCCACCGGGCAGCGCGTGAACCGCGCGGCTAGCGTGGGGGAATGATCCGGTTCGAGCAGGTCACCAAGCGCTATCCGGACGGTACGACGGCGGTGGACGACCTGTCGTTCGAGGTGGACGAGGGCGAGCTGGTCACCCTGGTCGGCCCCTCGGGCTGCGGCAAGACGACGACCATGATGATGGTGAACCGGCTCATCGAGCCGACCTCCGGCCGCATCCTGGTGGACGGCGAGGACATCGCCCGCACCGACCCGGTCCGGCTGCGCCGTCGTATCGGCTACGTCATCCAGCAGGTCGGCCTCTTCCCGCACCGCACGGTCCTCGACAACACCGCGACCGTGCCCGCGCTGCTCGGCTGGAAGCGCGCGAAGGCACGTGAACGCGCCGCCGAACTCCTCGATCTGGTCGGCCTGGACCCGAAGACGTACGGCGCCCGCTACCCGGAGCAGCTCTCCGGCGGCCAGCGCCAGCGGGTCGGCGTGGCACGGGCGCTGGCCGCCGATCCCCCGGTGCTGCTGATGGACGAGCCGTTCGGCGCGGTGGACCCGGTGGTGCGCGAGCAGTTGCAGGACGAGTTCCTGCGCATGCAGGCCGCGGTGCGCAAGACGGTGCTGCTGGTCACGCACGACATCGAGGAGGCCGTACGGCTCGGGGACCGGATCGCGGTCTACGGGCAGGGCCGCATCGAGCAGTTCGACACCCCCGGCGCGGTGCTCGGGTCGCCCGCCACCTCGTACGTCGCCGGGTTCGTGGGCGCCGACCGGGGGCTGAAGCGGCTGTCGGTGACCGAGATCGAGCCGGACGACCTGGAGCAGCCGCCGGTGGCCCGGCTCGGTGAGGCGGCGGAGACGGCGGCCGAACGGCTGCGTGCCGAGGGCGCCCGGTGGGCGGTGGTGCTGGACGAGGGCGGCGATCTGCACGGCTGGGTCGGCATCGAGGAGCTGACGCGCGGCGGCGCCCTGCGCGACCTGGCGCACCGGATGACCGCCTGGGTGCCGGTGGGTGCCCCGCTGAAGCAGGCGTTCGGCGTGATGCTCCAGCACGACGCCGGATGGGTCGCGGTGCTGGACGGGGCGCGCTTCCTGGGCGTGCTGACCCCGGCCAAGCTGCACGAGGCGCTGCGCCGGTCGGTGGACGCGGAGGCGCGCGGGGTGGCTCGGGGTCAAGTGCCGTTCGACTCGGTGTCGGACGCCTGAACGGGCCTATGGGGAAGGGGATTTGGCGACCGGACCGCCCGGGATACCCGCCGGACTTCCGGGTCACTTCTTCAGCAGGCCCTTGTCCTCCAGATACGTCCGCGCCACGTCGGCCGGGAGCCGACGCCAGCTGTCCACCTGCCGGTTGAGGTCGGTCAGGTCGGCGGTGGTCAGCACGTCGTTGAGCTTGTCCAGCGCCTTGGCGACCTTCGGCCCGCCCGCGTGGGCGCGGTTGACGACGGGCACGATGTAGTCGGCGTTCTGGAGGTGCTTGTCGTCGGCGAGGAGGACCAGGCCGAACTGGTCGAGGGTGGCGTCCGTGGTGGTGGTCAGCACCATCTGGTCCTTGCCCTCCTGGACCGCCCGCTTGGCCTGCGTGGTACCGACGCCGAGGGGATCGACGGCCGTGATGTCGATGCCGTAGACCTTCTTGAGACCGGGCTCGCAGTACGGCCGCTGCACGCACTCGTCGCCGGCCGCGAGCCGCACCGGGAGCTTGGACGCGCCGAGCTGGCTGAGGGTCCTGAGGTGGTGTTTCCGGGCATAGGAGGCGCTGACGGCGAAGGCGTTCTGGTCCACGGCACGGCCGGGCGGCAGCACGGTGAGCCCGCGCGGTGCGGCCAGCGCGCGCAGTTCGCGCAGGGTGACGGTGAGATCGGGCGAGCCGACGGACTTCGCGTCGGCGCCGTGCTCCTTGGCTTCGAGCCAGTCGGCGAGGGTGGCCGCGTACTCCGGTACGACGTCGATCTGTCCCGATTCCAGGGCGGGTTCGTACAGTTCGCGGTTGGCGACGGTGATGAGGGAGGTCTGGTACCCGGCCTGGTCCAGCAGCAGGGCGTACATCTGGGCGAGCAGGTCGCTCTCGGTGAACCCGGCCGAGCCGATGGTGAGGTGGTGGCTGTCGCCGGGGGCGACGGTGACGGCGTCGCGGTTCTCCAGGGACGGGCCGGTGGAGCAGGCGGTGAGGAGGGCGGCGAGTACGGCCGCGGTGGCGGCGGGGCGCGTCGGACGTGCTCTCATCGTGCGCTCCCGGCGCGTGCGGGCGCGAACCGTTCCACGGCCTCGAACACGGCTTCCACGAGCAGCGCGAAGGCGGCGACGAGGATCGCGCCCGCGACGACCTGCGGGGTGCTGGCCAGGTTGAAGCCCGCAGTGATGATCCGGCCGAGCCCGCCGCCGCCCGCGAGCGCGGCGATGGTCGCGGTGGCGACGAGTTGCACGGCGGCGATCCGCACCCCGTTGAGGATGAGCGGCAGCGCGAGCGGCACCTCCACCCGGAACAGCATCTGCCGCCCGGTCATGCCCATCCCGCGCGCGGCCCGTACGGCGTCCCGGTCCACCTCGCGCATCCCGACGTAGGCGTTGGTGAGCAGTGGCGGCACGGCGAACAGCACCAGGGCGACGACGGTGGGCCCCTCGCCCCAGTTCCCCACGGGGGTGAGCAGGAGCAGGACCAGCACCGCGAAGGTGGGCACGGCCCGGCCGACGTTGGAGATGTTCACGGCGAGGGCGCCGCCCCGGCCGAGGTGTCCGAGGACCAGTGCCACGGGCAGCGCGATCAGGCAGCTGATCACCAGGCAGACGACGGTGAGCACGAAGTGCTGGAGCAGCCGGTGCCAGACCCCGTTGTCGCCGGACCAGTGCGCGGGGTCGGCCAGCCAGTCCCAGGTGGCGGTGAGGACGCTCATCGGCGGGCCGCCCGCGACCAGGGCGTCAGCAGCCGCTGTACGCCGAGCAGCAGCAGATCGGCGGCGACGGCGATCACCACGCACAGCACGGACGCGGTGAGCACCTGTGCCTTGAAGTACGTGTTCATGCCCGCGTAGATCAGGTTCCCGAGGCCGCCGAAGCCGACGATGGCTCCCACGGTGACGAGGGAGACCGCCGAGACGGTGGCGATGCGCAGCCCGGCCATCGCGGCGGGCAGCGCGAGCGGCAGCTCGACGGCGAGCAGCAGGCGTACGGGTCCGTAGCCGAGACCGCGCGCGGCCTGCCGGGTCTCCTCGGGTACGGCCCGCAGCCCGGCCAGGATGTTCCGCACCAGCAGGGTCAGCGAGTAGAGGACGAGCCCGGCGACGACCAGGGTGGCCGAGAGGCCGTACACCGGCAGGAGCAGCGAGAACATCGCCAGCGACGGGATCGTGTACAGGATCGTCGTCACCGCGAGCACCGGTCCCGCGGCCCAGCGCCACCGGCGGGCCAGCACCGCGAGCGGCAGGGCGACGGCGAGGCCGATGAGGACCGACACCACGGTGAGCTGGAGGTGCTGCACCACGGCGTCCAGGAGGATCTGGCTCCGGGTGGAGACGTAGGCGCCGCAGATCCATT
>NZ_JAHRXF010000047.1 GCF_019104725.1 Streptomyces corallincola
GGGACGCCGACTGCTGACGATGACGGGATTCGGCGTGTCGTGAAAGCAGTTGCCGCGTTTCTCCTATCGTCATCCGAATGCGCCAGTACTCGACGGACCTGACTCCCCCTTGGAAGAAGCCGCAGCAGCCCGCCCCCGAGATCGCGGCGGAGCCCGGTCTGGTGGTGGAGGAGCCCGCCACCGGTTTCTGCGGGGCGGTGATCCGCTGCGAGGCGGGCACGGTCACTCTGGAGGACCGCTTCGGCAAACACCGGGTCTTCCCGATGGAACCCCGGGGTTTTCTGCTGGAGGGCAGGGTCGTCACCCTGGTACGCCCCTCGGCCGCCGGTCCGGCGAAGCCCGCCCGCACCGCCTCCGGCTCGGTCGCGGTCCCCGGCGCGCGGGCGCGGGTGGCACGCGCCGGGCGCATCTACGTCGAGGGTCGCCACGACGCCGAACTGGTCGAGCGGGTCTGGGGCGACGACCTGCGCGTCGAGGGCGTGGTCGTGGAGTATCTGGAGGGCGTGGACGATCTCCCGTCCGTCGTCGCGGAGTTCGCCCCCGGCCCGGACGCGCGCCTCGGTGTTCTGGTCGATCACCTGCTGCCGGGCACCAAGGAGTGGCGCATCGCCCAGTCCGTGACCAGCGACCACGCCCTGGTCGTCGGCCACCCCTACATCGACATCTGGGAAGCGGTGAAACCCTCCTCGGTCGGCATCCCCGCCTGGCCCCGCGTCCCCCACGGCCAGGACTGGAAGACCGGCGTCTGCCACGCCCTCGGCTGGCCCGACAACACCGGCGCCGTCTGGCAGGCCATCCTGAAAAAGGTCACGTCCTACAAGGACCTGGAACCGGAACTCCTCGGCAGAGTGGAGGAGTTGATCGACTTCGTCACGGGAGGCGGTGCGGAGTGACGTCGGGACAGGTGCCGAAGTCGCCGGTGTCCAACTCGATACCGAGCGGGGTGAGCGGGAGTCCGGCGCCGAACTTGGTGATCCGTTGCGCCACGCAGTCCGCCCTGTCCCCCGCCGGTCCCCGCGGATTCACCCACAGGGATGGATCAGTCCACCAGGTCCCGGACCACCGCGTCCGCCAGGAGGCGGCCCCGGAGGGTGAGGGCCGCGTGGCCGGAGGCGTAGTCCTCGGGGCGGAGGAGGCCGTCGGCGAGGTGGCGGGCGGCCGCTTCGCGGCCCGCCGGGTGCAGCAGGGTCAGGGGGACGCCGTCGCGGAGGCGGAGTTCGAGGAGGACGCGTTCCACGCGGCGGTCCTCGTGGGTGAGGAGTTCGCGTCCGGCGCCCGGGGAGCGGCCGGAGGCCAGGGCGGCGGCGTAGGCGCCGGGGTGCTTGACGTTCCACCAGCGGACGCCGCCGGTGTGGGAGTGGGCGCCGGGTCCGGCGCCCCACCAGTCGGCGCCGCGCCAGTACAGCTCGTTGTGCAGGCAGCGGGCCGCCTCGGAGGTGGCCCAGTTGGAGACCTCGTACCAGTGGAAACCGGCCGCCGACAGCGCCTCCTCCGCGATGAGGTAGCGGTCGGCGTGCACGTCGTCGTCGGTCATCGGGACCTCGCCGCGCCGGATGCGCCGGGCGAGCTGGGTGCCCTCCTCCACGATCAGCGCGTACGCGGAGACGTGGTCAGGTCCGGCGCTGATCGCCGCGTCCAGCGAGGCCCGCCAGTCGTCGTCGGACTCGCCGGGGGTGCCGTAGATCAGGTCGAGGTTGACGTGTTCGAACCCAGCCGCGCGGGCCTCCGCGACACACGCCTCGGGGCGGCCGGGGGTGTGGGTGCGGTCGAGGATCCTCAGAACGTGCTGCCGGGCGCTCTGCATGCCGAAGGAGATGCGGTTGAAGCCGCCCGCGCGGAGTTCCGCGAGGTAGGCGGGGTCCACGGACTCCGGGTTGGCCTCGGTGGTGACCTCCGCGTCGGGTGCGAGCCCGAACTCGTCGCGGATCGCGCCGAGCATCGTCACGAGGTCGGCGGCGGCCAGCAGGGTCGGCGTACCGCCCCCGACGAAGACCGTGCGGACCGGCCGGGGGTCGTCGCCCAGCACCTTGCGGGCGAGCCGGATCTCGTCGGTCAGGGTGTCCGCGTAGTTGTCCCGCGAGGCGAGGACACCGCCGCTGCCGCGCAGCTCGGTCGCGGTGTACGTGTTGAAGTCGCAGTACCCGCAGCGGGTCGCGCAGTACGGGACGTGCAGATAGAAACCGAGGGGCCGGTCGGCGGCGCCCGCGAGCGCGGAGGCGGGCAGCGCGCCGTCGTCGGGGACCGGCTCGCCGTCGGGGAGTGCGGAAGGCATGTCCTCCATTGTCCCGTACGGGACGCGGGCGCCGATCCGGGCGGGGTGCGGGGGTGCCGGGGAGGCCTGAGGGTGCGGGGGGGGATGCGTCCCGTAGGGGCCGCCGGTGGATGCCGTAGGGGGCACTGGACGTCGTAGGGGGCGCTGGACGCCGTAGGGGGCGCCGGTGATCCCCTAAGGGCCACCGTGAGCCCCGTCACCGTGAACCTCGTCACCCTGAACCCCCTACGGGCCGCCGCAGCCCCCTACGGGTCCACCAGCCCCTCCCCCGCCCCGGTCTGGCCCCGGAGGGGGTCTCAGCCCGCCTGGAGGACCAGCAGCGCGAGATCGTCCTCAGGGCGTTCGTCGCCGAAGTCGTGGACCAGGCGGCGGATGCGCCGGGCGATGGAGTCGGCGTCCAGGCCCGCGCAGCCGGACAGGGCGTGGGCGAGGCCGTCGCCGTCGTCGAACTGGCGGGAGCCGGAGCGGCGCTCGGTGACCCCGTCGGTGACGCACAACAGGCTTTCGCCGGGCCGGAGTTCAACGGTCTCGCTGGTGTACGTCTCGTCCTCCACCACCCCCAGCAGCGTCTGCGGGCGGGCGGCGGCGCCGACCGAGCCGTCGGGGCGCAGTACCAGCGGCAGCGGGTGCCCGGCGGAGGCGAGGGTGCAGCGGACGCCGTCGTCGTGCGGGACGAGTTCGCCGTAGAGCAGGGACAGGAACCGGGTCTGCGGGCCGTCGCCGCCGGTCGGCGGGCGGCCCCCGGCGGCGACCAGCGCGCGGGCGGCGGCGTCGGCGGCCTCGGTGGACTCGTCCAGCAGGAGCTGGTTGAGGCGGTCGAGGACGTCCGCGACGCGGTAGCCCTCGCGGGCCAGCAGCCGCAGCCAGGGCCGGACGAGGCCGATCATGACGGCGGCCTCGGGCCCCTTGCCCTGGACGTCGCCGACGGCGAAGCACCAGCGCCCGTCACCGGCCGGGAAGAGGTCGTAGAAGTCGCCGCTGGGGCCGCCGGTGTCGCGGGGCTCATAGACGACGGCGCTGGTCATCCGGGGTATCCGCGCGACCGCGCCGGGCAGCAGGCCGCGCTGGAGGACGGCGCTGATGGTGGCCTGGCGGGCGTACTGCCGGGCCGCGCCGACGGCGAGGGCGACGCGGCGGCTCAGGTCCTCGACCAGGCCGGTGATCTCGTCGGGGAAGCCCGCCGGGCCGTACCGTCCGATGACCAGGGTGCCGACGGGGCTGCCGCCCGCGACCAGCCGGTAGGCGAGCGCGGCGCCCGGCGTCCCGTCCGGGCCGAGCGCCTCGCCGGGCCAGGGGTACGGCTCCGGGCCCGGCGCGAATCCCCCGGGCGGCCGGGGCGGGTCCTTCTCCAGTACGCGGGCCAGTTCCTCGACGCGCTGCTCCCCGGCGTGGTGCCAGACGCGGGCCGGTGCGCCCCCGGCGCCGCCGCGCACGCTGGCCTCGTCCTCCAGCCACACCGCGCACCAGTCCGCGAGGCGGGGCACGATCAGCTGGCCGGTGAGGGCGATGACGAGGGTCTCGTCGAGCTGTCCGGCGAGCAGGTCGGAGGCTTCGGCGAGGAAGGTGAGGGCGCCCCTGCCGAGCCAGTCGCGGTCACTGCCGGAGCGGTGCTGCGGGGCGAGTGCCTCGGCGGTGTCGAGGGCGGGGAGGGGCGCGGGGGCGCCGGGTTCCTCGCGGGGCCGGGCGGGGAGCAGCGCCCAGACGGTCTTGGCGCCGGGGCGGTAGGTGACGCCCCAGGTCTCCGCGAGGGTGGCGACGAGGCGCAGGCCTCGCCCGTGCTCGGGGACCTCGTGCGGGGTGCCGGGGGCGGCCGGGTCGCGCGGGGCACGGGCGGCGTGCCGGTCTCCGACCTCCACGACGAACGCGCCGTCCTCCTGGAGCCGCCAGGCGACATCGATCTCGGTGCCCGCGTGCACGACGGCGTTGGTGACGAGTTCGCTGACGACGGCCGCCGCGTCGTCGGCCTGCCGTCCGGCGGTACGCGGATCGGTGAGCCCCCGCTCGGCCCACTCCTGGAACGCGGCGCGTACGAGGGCGCGCGCGGACCCCGGTGCGACGGGACTGCCGGGCAGCGTGGCCCGCCCCGGCGCCGCACCGGCCGCCGGCTCCCGTTGCGTGGGTATGGCCGCCATGTCCATGCGGCCAGCCTGGCAGAACCGGCCTTCCTCAACGGCTGTCCGCGCGAACCGGCCGACAATGGGCGCGAGTTGTGCTAAGCGGAACACGACCGGACCCCGACCCGTCCCCACCCGGACAGAAACGGTGCTCATCCGGGCGGGGCTGGGGTGGCGCGGGGTGGTGAAGGAACACATGGCGCGCGACCACATGGTGTGACGCCACATGGCGAGACCGCTCATGGGGCGACCTCATATGGAGCCGCACCACATGGCACCGGGCCACATGGGGCCGGGGCACATAGGGCCGGGCCACATAGCTGCGGGCAACATGGCGGGAGACCGGCATGGCTCCGCCGACGTATCGCAGCCACACGGCCAAGCCCCCGCCGCAGCCCCGGCCCCGGCCCCGGCCCCGCTCCCGCCGGCCGTGGGCGCCCGCCTCAGGCCTCCCGTGTCCCCGTGTACATCTCGTCGATCAGCGCCTTGTACTGCCGCTCCACCACCGGCCGCTTCAGCTTCAGGCTCGGGGTGATCTCGCCGTGCTCGATGTCGAGGTCGCGCGGCAGGAGCCGGAACTTCTTGATGGTCTGCCAGCGCTGGAGACCGGAGTTGAGTTCGCGGACGTAGCCGTCGATGAGCTCGACGGTCTGCGGGGCGGCGACGACATCGGCGTACGCCTTGCCCTCCAGGCCGTTGTCCGCGGCCCACTGGAGGATGGTGGGCTCGTCGAGGGCGATGAGGGCGGTGCAGTAGTTCCGGTCGGCGCCGTGCACCAGGATGTTGGAGACGTAGGGGCAGACCGCCTTGAACTGGCCCTCGACCTCGGCGGGGGCGACGTACTTGCCGCCGGACGTCTTGATCAGGTCCTTCTTGCGGTCGGTGATGCGGAGGTAGCCGTCCACGGACAGCTCCCCGATGTCCCCGGTGTGGAACCAGCCGTCGCTCTCCAGCACCTCGGCGGTCTTCTCGGGCTGCTGGTGGTAGCCCTGCATGACGCCGGGGCCGCGCAGCAGGATCTCGCCGTCGTCCGCGATGCGCACCTCGCAGCCGGGCACCGGCTTGCCGACGGTGCCGATGCGGTACGCCTCGCCGGGGTTGACGAAGGAGGCGGCGGAGGTCTCGGTGAGGCCGTAGCCCTCCAGGATGTGGATACCGGCACCGGCGAAGAAGAAGCCGATCTCGGGCGCGAGCGCGGAGGCACCGGAGATGCAGGCGCGCAGCCGCCCGCCGAACGCCTCGCGGATCTTGCCATAGACGAGCCGGTCGGCGACCTTGTGCTTGGTGGTGAGGCCGACCGGCGCGGAGGCGGTGCCGGTGCGGCGGAAGTTGTCCTGGGTGACCTTGGCGTACTCGCGGGCGACCTCGGCGGCCCACTGGAAGATCTTGTACTTGGCGGGTCCGCCCTCGCGGGCCTTGGCGGCGACGCCGTTGTAGACCTTCTCGAAGATGCGCGGCACGGCGGCCATGTAGGTCGGCCGGACCACCGGCAGGTTCTCCACGATCTTGTCCACCCGCCCGTCCACGGCGGTGACGTGCCCGACCTCGATCTGCCCGGAGGTGAGCACCTTGCCGAAGACGTGCGCGAGCGGCAGCCACAGGTACTGCACGTCGTCGCGGCGGACGAGCCCGGTCGCGGCGATGGCCTTGGCCATGTACGACCAGTTGTCGTGCGGGAGGCGCACGCCCTTGGGGCGGCCGGTGGTGCCGGAGGTGTAGATGAGCGTGGCGAGCTGCTCGCGGGTGATCGCGCCGACCTTCTCCTTGATCAGCTCGGGGTGCGTGGCGAGGTGTGCGGTGCCCCGGCGCTCCAGCTCGTCGAGGGTGATCACCCAGTCGTCGGTCTCGACCCCGGCCGCGTCGATGACGACGACCTGGGCGAGCGCGGGCAGCTCGGACCGCTTCTCGCGCGCCTTGGCGACCTGGGCCGCGTCCTCCGCGATCAGCACGCGGCTGGCGGAGTCGGACAGGATGAACGCGGACTCGTCGGCGTTGGTCTGCGGGTAGACGGTGGTGGTGGCGCCGCCCGCGCAGAGGATGCCGAGGTCGGCGAGGATCCACTCGACGCGCGTGGAGGAGGCGAGCGCGACCCGCTGCTCGGGCTCCAGACCCAGTTCGATCAGACCGGCGGCGACGGCGAAGACCCGCTGCGCGGCCTCGTCCCAGGTCAGCGAGCGCCACTCGTCGGGTCCCCGCTCGGCCGGGACCGGGTAGCGGTAGGCCTCGGCGTCCGGTGTCGCTGCCACCCGCTCCAGGAACAGGGTGGCGACGGACGGCGGACGGTTCTCGATCTGGGCGTGTGTGTCGGTCACGACATCCTCCGGGGCCCGCGGCGGCGGTGCGGCTGGCTCATCAGGTGCGGCTGGGGTCACTCACGGGTGGGGTACGGCTACGTTGTTTAACTCACGAGTAACTATCGAGCAGGCATCAGCGTAAGCGCCGACCGGCGCGCACGTAAGAGGCCTCGGCCAGTCGGTTTCCACGGAGAGCGACGTTACGCACGCGTAGGGGCCCGCCGCACTTTCGTACGACGGGCCCCTCGATGTCCGCTTTACGAACGGTGACCCCGGGTCACCCCCGCTACTTCTTGCCCTTGGCCGACCCCGCGCTGTCATCGCTGGACAGAACCGCGATGAAGGCTTCCTGGGGAACCTCCACGGAACCCACCATCTTCATCCGCTTCTTGCCTTCCTTCTGCTTCTCCAGCAGCTTCCGCTTACGGGAGATGTCACCGCCGTAGCACTTGGCGAGGACGTCCTTGCGGATGGCGCGGATGGTCTCGCGGGCGATGACCCGCGCGCCGATGGCGGCCTGGACCGGGACCTCGAAGCTCTGCCGCGGGATCAGTTCCCGCAGCTTGGCGACGAGCCGTACGCCGTACGCGTACGCCTGGTCCCGGTGGGTGATCGCGGAGAACGCGTCCACCTTGTCGCCGTGCAGCAGGATGTCCACCTTGACCAGGGTGCTGCTCTGCTCGCCGGTGGGCTCGTAGTCCAGCGAGGCGTAGCCGCGGGTCTTGGACTTCAGCTGGTCGAAGAAGTCGAAGACGATCTCCGCGAGCGGCAGGGTGTAGCGGATCTCGACGCGGTCCTCGGAGAGGTAGTCCATGCCGAGCAGGGTGCCGCGCCGGGTCTGGCACAGCTCCATGATCGCGCCGATGAACTCGGTGGGCGCGAGGATCGTGGCCCGCACGACCGGCTCGTACACCTCGTCGATCTTGCCCTCGGGGAACTCGCTGGGGTTGGTGACGGTGTGTTCGACACCGTCCTCCATGACCACGCGGTAGACCACGTTGGGGGCGGTGGCGATCAGGTCGAGGCCGAACTCGCGCTCCAGGCGCTCCCGGATCACGTCCAGGTGCAGCAGGCCGAGGAAGCCGACGCGGAAGCCGAAGCCGAGCGCGGCGGACGTCTCCGGCTCGTACACCAGGGCGGCGTCGTTGAGCTGGAGCTTGTCCAGCGCCTCACGCAGCTCCGGGTAGTCCGAGCCGTCCAGCGGATACAGACCCGAGAAGACCATCGGCCGGGGGTCCTTGTAGCCGCCGAGGGCCTCGGTCGCGCCCTTGACCTGGCTGGTGACGGTGTCACCGACCTTGGACTGGCGGACGTCCTTCACACCGGTGATCAGATAGCCCACCTCACCGACGCCGAGGCCGTCGGAGGGCAGCATCTCGGGCGAGCTGACACCGATCTCCAGCAGCTCGTGGGTGGCGCCGGTGGACATCATCCGGATGCGCTCGCGCCTGTTGAGCTGCCCGTCGATGACACGGACGTACGTCACGACGCCCCGGTACGAGTCGTACACCGAGTCGAAGATCATCGCGCGGGCCGGGGCGTCCGCGACGCCGACCGGCGCCGGGATCTCCTTGACGACCTTGTTCAGCAGCGCGTCCACACCGAGACCGGTCTTCGCGGAGACCTTCAGCACGTCGTCGGGGTCGCAGCCGACCAGGTTCGCCAGTTCCTCGGCGAACTTCTCCGGCTGGGCGGCCGGGAGGTCGATCTTGTTGAGCACCGGGATGATCGTGAGGTCGTTCTCCATCGCCAGATACAGGTTGGCGAGGGTCTGCGCCTCGATGCCCTGGGCCGCGTCCACCAGCAGCACGGTGCCCTCACAGGCCGCGAGCGACCGCGACACCTCGTACGTGAAGTCCACGTGGCCGGGGGTGTCGATCATGTTGAGGATGTGCGTACTGCCCTGGTCGGGGCCCTCGGTGGGGGCCCAGGGCAGCCGTACCGCCTGGGACTTGATCGTGATGCCGCGCTCGCGCTCGATGTCCATGCGGTCGAGGTACTGGGCGCGCATCTGGCGCTGCTCCACCACGCCGGTGAGCTGGAGCATGCGGTCGGCGAGCGTCGATTTGCCGTGGTCGATGTGGGCGATGATGCAGAAATTGCGGATCAGCGCCGGGGCGGTACGGCTCGGCTCGGGCACGTTGTCAGGGGTCGCGGGCACGCAGGGTCCTGTCTCTTGAGGCGCCTTGTGCCTCGGGTCGGATCGATACGTAGCTTCTATGGTCCCACGGGGACGGACCGGGAACCGTTTTGGGCCGCTCGCAGGGCCACTGGTACTGTAGATGGCTGTGCCTCATGCCCTCTCGGCCGGAGGCACGTCCGAGAAATTTTGGATCACCGGCACGGCGGCCGTACGGCTCCGTGCCTGAACCTGAAAAGGCTCCTTCGTGGCGAACATCAAGTCCCAGATCAAGCGGATCAAGACCAACGAGAAGGCTCGTCAGCGCAACAAGGCTGTCAAGTCCTCCCTGAAGACCGCGGTCCGCAAGGCCCGTGAGGCCGCTGCCGCGGGTGACGTCGAGAAGGCCACCGAGCTGCAGCGCGTCGCCGCGCGTGCCCTCGACAAGGCCGTCTCCAAGGGCGTCATCCACAAGAACCAGGCCGCCAACAAGAAGTCGGCGCTTGCTTCCAAGGTCGCGTCCCTCTAAGGACCACACCTGCTGATCTGACCGCCGGAAGGACCCAGAGCGGGCCCTCTCTCATCCGCTCCCGACCGGCACCCAGGGTTCGTCCGCGGCCTGCGTTCGCCACGCGGGGACGGACCCGGCAGCTGTACGAGAACCCCGGCGCGCCTCCCTTCGGGGAGGGGCGCCGGGGTTCTCGGCTTTCCGGTTCCGGGGGGCGGCTCCTCCGGGGCGGCTTTTCAGGGGCGGCTCCTCGGGAGCGGGCTCAGCCCCGGCCCCGTGAGCGGGCGGCTCGCGCGATGGTCACCACGGCTTTCTCCAGGGCGTATTCGGGGTCGTCGCCGCCGCCCTTGACGCCCGCGTCGGCTTCCGCGACGGCGCGGAGGGCGACGGAGACGCCGTCGGGGGTCCAGCCGCGCATCTGCTGGCGGACGCGGTCGATCTTCCAAGGGGGCATGCCGAGTTCGCGGGCGAGGTCGGCGGGGCGGCCTCCGCGCGCGGAGGAGAGCTTGCCGATGGCGCGGACGCCCTGGGCGAGCGCGCTGGTGATCAGCACCGGCGCCACCCCGGTGGAGAGCGACCAGCGCAGCGCCTCCAGGGCCTCCGCCGTACGGCCCTCCACCGCGCGGTCGGCCACGGTGAAGCTGGAGGCTTCGGCGCGGCCGGTGTAGTAGCGGCCGACGACCGCCTCGTCGATGGTGCCCTCGATGTCCGCGACGAGCTGGGTGACGGCCGAGGCCAGCTCGCGCAGGTCACTGCCGATGGCGTCCACCAGCACCTGGCACGCCTCGGGGGTGGCCGAGCGGCCGAGCGCCCGGAACTCCTGCCGGACGAAGGCCAGCCGGTCCGCCGGTTTGGTCATCTTCGGGCAGGCCACCTCACGGGCGCCCGCCTTCCGCGCCGCGTCCAGCAGCGCCTTGCCCTTGGCGCCGCCCGCGTGCAGCAGGACGAGGGTGATCTCCTCGGCGGGCGCGCCGAGATACGCCTTCACGTCCTTGACCGAGTCCGCCGACAGGTCCTGCGCGCCCCGCACCACCACGACCTTGCGCTCCGCGAACAGCGAGGGGCTGGTCAGCTCCGCGAGCGTGCCGGGCTGCAACTGCTCGGCGGTCAGGTCCCGTACGTCCGTGTCGGCGTCGGCCGCCCGCGCCGCCACGACCACGTCCCGCACGGCACGGTCGAGCAACAGGTCTTCCTGGCCCACGGCGAGCGTCACCGGGGCGAGGGGATCGTCTTCAGCGTTCTTCCTGGCCATCACGACCAGCATCCCACGGGGGTACGACAACGAGGGGTACGACGGTGGGGGGTACGACAGGGGGGGGACGAACGTGGGGGGGTACGACAACGGGGGGCGCCGCCGACGCCGACCGCACCCGGCGCGTGGGCTGGGGCCGAGCCGGGGCCAGGACGGCCGGGGTCGGGGCCGGGGCCGGGGCGGAGGGGACTGGGACTGGGGCTGAGGCTGGGGCGGAGGGGGCTGGGGGCGAGGCTCACGGCTCCTCGCGCCAGCCGTCCCACTCCCCCGCGAACGCGTCCAGCTCCGCCGGGTCGAGCCGCCCGGCCTCGTCGCGGAGGACGACCAGCCACTGGGCGTCCTCGGCGTCGTCCTCACCGGCCAGCGCGTCCCGTACGAGCCGGGGCTCCTCGTCCGTCCCGAACCGTTCCCCCAGCACCTCGGCCACCTCCTCGGCGGCCTCCCGGTCGGGCAGCACCAGCACATGTCTCACATCACTCACGTCCCACATTGTCCGGCACCCGGAGCACCACCCCGCTCACCCGCCCGTCCTCCGCTCCGGTTCCCCGCCGCGGTCGTACACGGCACCGCTGCCTGCTTGCCGGGCGAGAGTCCGACGATCGCCCGCTCCTTCTCAGGGTTACCGCTCGGACACGCCTCGGTCAGCGGGTCGTCGTCACGCGTATCCCGCCTTCCCCGGTGGTGATCGCCACGGCTCCGTCCCTGTCCGTGCGGAGGGTTCTGGCGCCCGTCCGCCGGAGCGCGTCCAGGGTGACCGGGGAGGGGTGGCCGTAGGTGTTGTCGGCGCCCACCGAGATGAGGGCCAGGCGGGGGGAGGTGAGGTGGAGCAGGTCCGGGTCCTGGAAGGGGCTGCCGTGGTGGGCGACCTTCAGAATGTCCACGCGGCCCAGGGCGGACGCCATCGGAGAGCGGAACAGCTCTTGCTGGGACGGGGGTTCGAGGTCGCCCAGGAGCAGCACGCGGAGCCCTGCCGTGCGGGCCAGGAGGGTCACGCTCGCGTCGTTCGGGTCGGCGGGGAAGGAGTCGGCCGGGGGCCGGAGCACCTGCCAGGACAGGCCGTCCGTTCCGCGCTCCTCGCCCGCTGTGGCACGGGTGACCGGGATGCCGTGGGCCGCTGCCTGCCGGTGGACGAACGCCGCCTGGTCCGGGGGTTCTTCGTACGGGGTCGTCTCGATCGCGGCCACCGTGCGGTCCCGGAGGACTCCGGGGAGGCCCGCCACATGGTCGGCGTGGAAGTGGGTCAGCAGGAGGAGCGGGACACGGGTCACCCCGAGGGCGCGCAGACAGTGGTCCACGGCGTCCGGGTCGGGGCCCGCGTCCACGACGACTGCCGTACCCGCGCCCGCCGCCAGGACGGTGGCGTCACCCTGGCCCACGTCGCACATCGCGTATCTCCAGCCGGGCGGCGGCCAGCCGGTCAGGACGCGGGTCAGCGGGGCCGGGCGGAGCACCGCGAGCAGCAGGAGGAGGGACAGGGCGCCGTACCACCAGGGGCTGCGGGGCAGACGGCGGGCCAGCATGACCAGGGCCGCCGTGAGCCCGGCGAGGAGGAACGCCCCGGCCCAGCTTCCCGGCCAGGCCACCGTGGCACCCGGCAAACCCGCTCCCGTGCGGGCCACGGTGGCGATCCAGCCGGTGGGCCAGCCCGCGCACCAGGCCAGCGCCCCGGCGCCCGCCGTCCACAGGGGCGCCACGGCCAGTGCCGCGAACCCCAGTACGGTCGCGGGGGCCACGGCCAGCTCCGCCAGCAGGTTGCAGGGAACCGCCACCAGGCTCACCCGGGCCGACAGCACCGTGACGACCGGCGCGCACAGCGCCTGCGCGGCGGCAGCGGCGGCCAGTGCCTCGGCGAGCCGGGGCGGCAGCCCCCTGCGGCGCAGCGCCTCGCTCCAGCGCGGGGCGAGGACGAGCAGCGCGCCGGTGGCCAGCACCGAGAGCAGGAAGCCGTAACTCCGGGACAGCCAGGGATCGTAGAGGACGAGGAGCAGGACCGCCGTGGCGAGGGCCGGGATCAGGGAGCGGCGGCGGCCGGTCGCCAGGGCGAGCAGGGCCACTGCGCCGCAGGCCGCCGCGCGCAGCACGCTGGGGTCGGGACGGCACACGATCACGAAGGCGAGCGTCAGCGCCCCGGCGAGCAGCGCGGTGGTGCGCAGCGGCAGGCCCAGGCGCGGTGCCAGGCCCCGGCGTTCCGCGCGCTGTGCCAGACCGGGCGGGCCGATGAGCAGGGCGAGCAGGATGGTCAGGTTGCTGCCCGACACCGCGAGCAGATGCGTCAGGTCCGTCTTCTCGAACGCCTCGGCCAACTCGGGTTCGATGCGCGCGGTGTCTCCCACCACCAGACCGGGGAGCAACGCCCGTGCGTCCGGGGGGAGTTGGTCCGTCGCCTCGCGCAGCCCCGCCCGCAGCCGCCCCGCGAGCCGCTGCGGCCCGCTCGGACCCGCCAGGGTCTCCGGCTCGGGCCACTTCCGTACGCGCAGTACGGCCGCGCTCCGGTCGCCTCCGGACAGCGCCGGTGCCAGGCGGGCGGTGACCCGGAGCCGGGTGGAGGGGAGCAGGGCGAGCCAGACGGCACGGGCGTCCCGTGCCCGCGGGGCGCCGGGAGGCACCGGCGCCGGGGTGCCCTGATCCACGGTGAGCAGAACCGGGGTGAGAGTCCTGGTCTCCGTGCCGTCCGCCTCCCGTACGCGCCGTACCTCCGCCCTGGCCACCACGCTCACCGGTGCCGCGTGGTCACCGCGCACCCGGGGCCTGCTCAGCCAGGGGTCGCCGGTCAGCTCCAGTTCCGCCGTCACCGTGGCGTAGCGGCGGGCCAGTTCGGGCAGCGGGCCGCGCCGCAGGTCCGCGCCGTGCAGTCCGGCGGAGGCCGCTGCCGCCGCGACGCAGAGGAGCAGGGCCGCCGCCGAGGGGCGGGTCCAGGAGCGCCGGGGGTCACCGGCCGCACGCCGCCGCGCGACGTACAGCAGGACCACCCCGGCCACCAGACACCCCACCGCGACCCCCGCGCCCCAGCGGGGACCCGCGTCCAGCACCAGGGCCGCCGTCGCCCACGCCCCGAGAGCGGGGAGCACCAGGCGCAGGTCCATCGGCGCGGGCGGGTCGGCCGTACGGTCCGCTGCCGAGTCCGCCGCGCGGTCCGCCGCCGAGTGGCCAGCCGTACGTTCCGCCGCCCGGCCAGCCGAAGAGTCCGCCCTACGGCGCTCCGGAGCCCTCATGGCCGCACCAGCTCCCGCAGATCCGCGAATCGTCGCTCCCCGATGCCGTTGACCTCCCGCAGCTCCTCCACCGAGCGGAAACCGCCGTGCCGGGTGCGGTAGTCCACGATGTGCTGGGCCAGCACCGGACCCACGCCGGGCAGGCTGTCCAGCTGGTCCACGGTCGCCGTGCCCAGCGAGACGGGCTGCACCGGCCCCGCTCCCCCAGCGCCCCCGCCCACGGCCCCTCCACCGGCGACCGCACCGCCGCTGCCCGCACCGCCGACCCCGGCCACCGGCACGCCCGCGCCCACCGCCTGCGCGGGCACACCCACCAGCACCTTTTCACCGTCCACCAGGAACCGCGCCCGGTTCAGCCCATCGGTGTTCACACCGGGCCGCACCCCGCCCGCGGCCTTCAGCGCGTCCGCGACCCGCGAGCCCGCCGGAAGCCGCCGTACGCCCGGCGCGCGGACCTTGCCGCCGATGTCCACGACGACGAAACCACCGGCGGGAGTGGCAGGCATCCCGGCCGCGGCGGCGGGACCCGTCGCGGCGGACGGCCTCAACGGCTCGCCCGTGCGCACGACTTGAGGCACGCCGACCTTCTCCGGACGTGCCACCCAGAAGTGCCGCGCGGCGAACAGCGCCGCCACCACCAGCACCACCGCGAGCGCCAGCACCGCCCGCCGGTCCACCGCGCACCGGGCCTGCGCCCACACCGGCAACCGCTCCCGCACAGCCAGCCCGACCCGCTCCCGCAGCCCCGGAGCCCCGGCACCGACACCGGCCTCACCCGCGCCCTCAGGCGCCCCGGGGACACAGCCCTCCCACCTCATCGCCCCCGTCCCAGAGACCGTCAGCTCCCCCGGCGGCGGCCAACTCCCCAACTCCCGCTCCCGGTCCCGGTCCCGCACCGCGTGTTGACCGAACAGCCGCTCAGCCCGCCGCCGTACCTCATCTGCCGGTGCGGGCGCCCGGCGCCGGGCCGCCCGACGGCGCGAGCCCGCACCCACGCCCCGACCAGCGCCCGTACGACCGCCCGCGACCGCGCCGGGGGGACCCGGGGACCGGTGCCGGTCGCGGACGTCGGAACCGGAGCCCCGGCCGGGACCGCTACTCGAAGTGACCGTGCGTACACGTGATCGAAGCGCCATGCGACGAGGATCGGGCATCCACGCGATCCGCGATGATCATGGTCGATTTCCGTGGAGCAGCAGCAGGTTGTGGAAAACCCCGTCCCTCACACGAGTGACGGGGACCGAGAACCCGCAGGACCGAGCGCCCCTCCACAGGACCAAGAACCCTCAGAGCCGAGCCCGCCTCAACGGCCGAGCCTCCCGCAGAGCCGAGAACCCGCAGAGCCGAGCCCGCTTCCACGCCCCAGAGCACCATCCGCCAACTCCCCCACACGCACCCCCCGTCCAAGCCGCCGCAGGCACCCTCAGCGCTGGGAGACCACGACCCCCAGCAGTCCAGGCCCCGTGTGCGCCCCGATCACCGCTCCCACCTCGCTGACATGCAGCTCCGCCAGGCCCGGCACGCGTGCCCGGAGCCGTTCCGCGAGAGCGGACGCCCGCTCGGGGGCCGCGAGATGATGGACGGCGATGTCGGTCTCCGCACCGCCCGCGCGGTCGGCGGCGATCTCCTCCAGGCGGGCGATGGCCCGCGACGCCGTACGGACCTTCTCCAGCGGTTCGATGCGCCCGGAGTCCAGCCGGAGCAGCGGCTTGACGGCGAGGGCGGAGCCCAGCAGGGCCTGGGCCGCGCCGATGCGTCCACCGCGCCGGAGATAGTCGAGGGTGTCCACGTAGAAGTAGGCCGTGGTCCCGGCGGCACGTTTCTCCGCCGCTGTCACCGCCTCGTCGGCCGAGCCGCCCCCCTCCGCGACCTGGGCCGCCGCGAGCGCGCAGAAACCGAGGGCCATAGCGACCATCCCGGTGTCCACCACCCGGACCGGCACCGGTGCCTCACGGGCCGCGAGGACGGCCGCGTCGTAGGTGCCCGACAGCTCGGCGGAGAGGTGCAGGGAGACGATGTCGGTCGCGCCGGACTCCGCGAGCCCGCGATAGACGGCGGTGAACTCCTGCGGGCTGGGCCGGGAGGTGGTCACCGGGCGTCGCTTCTGGAGGGCCTGGGCCAGGGAGCGGGTGGAGATCTCGGTGCCCTCTTCGAGCGCCCGGTCCCCGAGGACGACGGTCAGCGGCACCCTGGTGATGCCGTGGCGCTCCATCGTCCGGGGCGGCAGATAGGCCGTGGAATCGGTGACGATGGCGACATGGCGGGACATGTGCTGGAGGTTACCTGCCGTAGGGGGTGTGCGACGGTCCGGGCCCGGAGTGCCGGGCCGCGCCCCGGAGCGGCCGGGACGGGTCCGCTCACGTGGTGCTCTCGGGGCGGGGCTTCTTCTGCCAGGGGTAGGAGGGGCGCGGTCCGGGCGGGGTGATCGCGTGCGCGGGCTCCGCCACCGAACGGCCGCCCACGTCGGACGCGGCACCGGGACCGGAGGTCGTCCAGTGCCGCAGCGCGCCCGCCTCCACGTCGATCTGGGCGCTGAGGCCGTCCAGGTCGTCGTCGGAGAAGCGGGCGGCCCGGTCGCGCGCGGCCCAGCGCAGGGAGTCGGCGGAGGCGGTGATCCGCTGCGTACGGGAGCGCAGCTCGGGCAGGAGCGCGGCCAGCGCGTTCCGGTCGGGCTCGGACTCCAGGCGTCTGAGGTCGGCGTCCAGGGTGCGGCCGTGCGCGCTGAGCCGCTCGAAGAGGCCGAGGGACTCCTTCAGGGAGACGTCCTCGGCGGCACCCGCGTGCAGCGCGTCCTGGGTCGCGCGCATCGAGGTGCGCAGGGTCAGGCGGAGCTGGGCGATCTCGCCCGCCGGGCCGGGCTGGGTGAAGGTCCTGGCGCGCAGGGTGTGGTCCTCGACGGTGCGCCTGGCCTGGGCCACCGTGCGGTCCACCCCGCGTTTGGCGGCACCCACCACCTTCACCGTGGCGTACACCCCGGCCGCGACGAACAGCAGGAAGAGCACGGTGATCACGACGACCAGTGTTTCCACGGCTCCTCCTCCGCCCGGCGCGACGGGCAGCGCCGCGTCCTCCTACCACCGTAAACGCTGCGGGCAGGCCCGGAGTTCCGGAAGAACCCCGAACCTGCCCTTAGGGGACTACCCCGACACGGCCGACACAGCTGCCACGGCCCGCACAGTCAACACAGCCCACACGGCCCCAACAGGCGCGCCCGAGCCGCCGAGGCCCACGACCCGAGGCCCCCGCACGGGCCCCGACCCGAGCCGCCAAGCCCCCGCCCCCGCACGCGAACCCCGCACACCAGGCCCTCGGCAGAGCCCCTCAGCCCGCAGGCCTCGGCAGAGTCCCTCAGCCGGTGACGATGTTCACCAGCTTCGGTGCCCGCACGATCACCTTCCGCACCACGGCCCCGTCCAGCGCCGACGTGACCCGCTCGTCGGACAGCGCGGCCTTCTCCAGGTCGGCGTCGGTGATGTCGGGCGACACCTCCAGGCGGGCCCGGACCTTGCCCTTGATCTGCACGACGCAGGTCACCGTCTCGTCCACGACGTAGCGCGGGTCGGCCACGGGGAAGTCCCGGTGGACGACGGAGTCGGTGTGGCCCAGGCGGCGCCACAGCTCCTCGGCGACGTGCGGGGCCAGCGGCGCCGCCATCAGTACCAGGGGCTCGGCGACCGCACGGGGCACCGCGCCGCCCGCCTTGGTCAGGTGGTTGTTCAGCTCGGTGAGCTTGGCGATGGCGGTGTTGAAGCGCAGGCCCTCCAGGTCCTGGCGCACCCCGTCGATCGCCTTGTGCAGCGCGCGCAGCGTGTCCTCGTCGGCCGCGCCGTCGGTGACGGTGACCTCGCCGCTCTCCTCGTCCACGACGTTGCGCCACAGCCGCTGGAGCAGCCGGAACTGCCCGACGACCGCGCGGGTGTCCCAGGGGCGGGAGACGTCCAGCGGACCCATCGCCATCTCGTACAGGCGCAGGGTGTCGGCGCCGTACTCGGCACAGATCTCGTCCGGAGTGACCGCGTTCTTCAGGGACTTGCCCATCTTGCCCAGCAGTCGGCCGACCTGCTCGCCCTCGTAGTACCAGGCGCCGTCCCGCTCCTCGACCTCGGCGGCCGGGACCGGGAAGCCGCGGGCGTCGCGGTAGACGTACGCCTGGATCATGCCCTGGTTGTACAGCTTGTGGAACGGCTCGGCGGAGGAGACGTGGCCCAGGTCGAACAGCACCTTGGACCAGAACCGGGCGTACAGCAGGTGCAGTACGGCGTGCTCGGCGCCGCCGACGTAGAGATCGACTCCGCCGTGCGGCAGGCCCTCGCGGGGGCCCATCCAGTACCGCTCGATCTCGGGATCGACCAGGGCGGTGTCGTTGTGCGGGTCCAGGTAGCGCAGTTCGTACCAGCAGGAACCGGCCCAGTTGGGCATGGTGTTGGTCTCGCGGCGGTACTTCTTCGGGCCGTCGCCCAGGTCCAGGGTGACGTTGACCCAGTCCGCGTTGCGGGACAACGGGGTCTCGGGGCGGGTGTCGGCGTCGTCGGGCTCGAAGGTGCGCGGGGAGTAGTCCTCGACCTCGGGCAGCTCCAGCGGCAGCATCGACTCGGGCAGGGCGTGGGCGATGCCGTCCTCGTCGTAGACGATCGGGAAGGGCTCGCCCCAGTAGCGCTGGCGGCTGAACAGCCAGTCGCGCAGGCGGAAGTTGACGGTGCCCTCGCCGATGCCCTCGCGCTCCAGCCACTCGGTGATGCGGGCCTTGGCGTCGGTGACGCCCAGGCCGTCCAGACTCACCTTGTCGTTGGCCGAGTTGACGCTGGTCGCTTCGTAGGAGGCGAAGGCGTCGTCCCAGGCGGCCGGGTCGGTGCCGCGGCCGTCGGTGGGGCCGACCACGCAGCGCATGGGCAGTTCGAAGGCGCGCGCGAAGGCGAAGTCACGGCTGTCGTGGGCGGGTACGGCCATGATCGCGCCGGTGCCGTAGCCCATCAGGACGTAGTCCGCGATGAAGACGGGGACGCGCTCGCCGTTGACCGGGTTGACGGCGTACGCGCCGGTGAAGACGCCCGTCTTGTCCTTGGCCTCGGCCTGGCGCTCCACGTCGGACTTGGCGGCGGCCTGCGCACGGTAGGCGGCGACGGCGTCGGCCGGGGAGGCGTGTCCGCCGGTCCACACGTCGTGGGTGCCCTCGGGCCAGGCGGCCGGGGTGATGGTCTCCACCAGGGGGTGTTCGGGGGCCAGCACCATGTACGTGGCGCCGAATAGCGTGTCCTGGCGGGTGGTGAAGACGGTGATCCGCTCGTCCCCGACGGGGAAATCGACGCGGGCGCCCTCGCTGCGGCCGATCCAGTTGCGCTGCTGGAGCTTGATCGCCTCGGGCCAGTCCAGCCCGTCCAGGTCGTCCAGCAGCCGGTCGGCGTAGGCGGTGATGCGCATGTTCCACTGGCGCAGCTTGGCCTTGAAGACGGGGAAGTTGCCGCGCTCGGAGCGGCCGTCGGCGGTGACCTCCTCGTTGGCCAGCACGGTGCCCAGACCGGGACACCAGTTGACCGGCGCGTCGGAGGCGTAGGCCAGCCGGAACCCGCCCAGCACGTCGGCGCGTTCGGCGGCGGTCAGCTCGGACCAGGCGCGGTCGGTGCCGGGGACGGCGCGCTCACCGGAGGCGAACTGCGCGACCAGTTCCGCGATCGGGCGGGCGCGGCGGGCCTCCTGGTCGTACCAGGAGTCGAAGATCCGCAGGAAGATCCACTGCGTCCACTTGTAGTAGTCCGGGTCGATGGTGGCGAACGAGCGGCGCTTGTCGTGGCCCAGGCCCAGGCGGCGCAGCTGGGCCTTCATGTTCTCCATGTTGGCCTCGGTGGACACGCGCGGGTGCGTGCCGGTCTGCACAGCGTACTGCTCGGCGGGCAGGCCGAAGGCGTCGAAGCCCAGGGTGTGCAGGACGTTGTGGCCGGTCATCCGCTGGAACCGGGCGTACACGTCGGTGGCGATGTACCCCAGCGGGTGGCCGACGTGGAGTCCCGCACCCGAGGGGTAGGGGAACATGTCCATGATGAACTTCTTGGGCCGCGCGACCACCTCGGGGTCGCCCGCCAGGTCACCCTTGGGGTTGGGGGCGGCGTAGGTGCCGTCGGCGTCCCAGAAGTCCTGCCAGCGTGCCTCGATCTCGGTCGCCAGGGCGGCCGTGTAGCGGTGCGGCGCGGCGTCCGGGGTGGCGGCGGCAGCGGGGTTCGTCTCGCTCATCGTCCTCAAAGCTCCATCGATCGTCTCTGCCTGCGGAATTCCTGCGGGATGCGGGCGGAAGGCCGGGGATGCCGCAGAAATGAGAAAACCCCTCGCACATGGAGGGGTGGCCGCGCCGATGCCGACCCGTCCGGTCCTGCCCGGAGGTCGGTACTGATCAGCGCGGCCCGCTAAGCAGAAGGCGTACGGCACGCATGGCGTCAGAGTACCGCAGGGGCCGCGCGCCGGGCGAAGCGGTACGGGACGGGGCCGGAGCCGTACCGGACAGGGGCGCAGCCGTATGGGAGCCGCACGGGAGCCGTACGGGACAAGGGCGAAGCGCTACGGAACGGCGGCGAAGTCGTACGGGACGGGGCACGACCCACGCCACATCACGCCCCAGCGACCCACGCCACATCCCGCCCCTTGAGCAACCCGCCCCCCGCATCCGTATGCCTGATGGACATGTCACAGGACGCCGAAACGGACCGCCCGACACTGAACAGCGGACGCGATCGCTCAAAGTGCGTACCAACCGGTATGCCGCCACCTAGAGTTCGGCAGCGGGACCGCCTTCCCGGAACTGCTCGGAGTTGCCCCCATGAACCCTCGTCGTAACCACAGTTCGCTCCCCAGACCCGGCCGCTCGGCCTATGGGGTGGCGTCCGCCGTCGTCCTGCTGCTGATACCCGTGGTGGTGCTGGTCGGAGGCAGCCAGTTCCGCGAGTTCCTGAACTTCGGCGCGGGTGTGCTCTGTCTGGTGTCGCTGAGCTGCTCGGTCATCTGGGGCCTGTTCGCACAGGACCGGATCTTCCTCAACACCCGCCAGCGGATCGTCGGTCAGGCCGTGCACCGGACGACATCCGTGGCCTCGATCGCGTTCCTGCTGCTGCACATCACCACGAAGATCGCCCTGGACCACACCCAGGTCATCGCGGCGCTCGTCCCCTTCTCGCTCGGCGTCACCGGCACCGGCGGCCTGATCGGGCTCGGTTCGCTCGCCGGACTGCTGATGATCTTCGTCGGCGTGACCGGCGCGCTGCGCAGCAACTTCGCCGCGCCCGCGCCCGTCGCCTCCCGCTGGCGCGCGATGCACATGCTCGCCTACCCGGCCTGGTGCGCGGCCCTGGTGCACGGCCTGTACGCGGGCCGTCAGGCGAAGCCGGTCTTCGTGATCCTCTACAGCGTCTCGCTGCTCGGCGTGATGGCCGCCGTCGCGCTGCGCGCCGCTCCGCGCCCGGTGAAGCGGCGGGTCGCGGACCGGCTGGTCGCGGTGTTCGGCAGCTCCGAACGGACCGTGCCGACCGGTCCGGAGGCGGGCCGGTCGCGGGCCGCCGAGTCCGCCCTGCCCGGCTACGAGGGGCGCCGCGAGCCGGGGTCCCGGCGCGCCGAGGCGCCGTACCGCTCCCCCGCGCGGCCCCCGTACGGCGCACCGGCCGAACCGGCGGCCGACGGTTTCGCCGCCGCCTACCGCTCCGTCACCCCGCGGATGCCCCAGCCGCCGTACCCGCCCGCCGAGGGCCCGGCGCCGGGTACCGGAAGCTGGCCGGTGCCGTCCCCGCCACCGGTCGGCGAGGCCCCGCCGTCGCTGTACGACCCGCTCCAGGACACCGGACACATCACCCCGATCCCGGGCGGTCCGGGCATGGGCGCGCAGGGGCCGCGTGATGTGTACGACACCGGTGAGACGACCGGGGTGCGCGCGACGTACAACTCGGGTGACACGTTCAGCGGTGGTCCCGGCACCGGACCGATCCCCGGCGCGCCGTTCGACGCACCCGGCACCGGTGAACCCTGGAACACGCCGTCCGGAGGCTATAGGTGAACGAGGCCCTGCCCGACGTACCCGAGGTCCGCGTGGTCGGGCTTCCGCAGCTCACGTCGGGCTTCGACCTTGTGGAACGGCTCGACCTGGCCATGCATCTGAAGGTGCACGGCCCGCTCGACGCGCTCGGCGGCGAACAGCTCGCCCAGCTCGCGGAGCGGATCAACCTGCGCGGCAGGGGCGGGGCGGGCTTCCCGTTCCACAAGAAGCTGCGCTCGGTCGCGGAGTCCGCGATCAAGCGCGGGGTGCGGCCGGTCGTGGTCGTCAACGGCAGTGAGGACGAACCCGCCTGCCGCAAGGACACCGTCCTCATCAACCGCGCCCCGCACCTGATCCTGGACGGCGCGCTGCTGTGCGCGGAGGCGCTGGGCGCGCGGACGCTGGTGATCGGGGTGACCCGCGAGTCCACGCAGCGCTCGATGGAGAAGGCGCTGGTGGAGCGCGGCCTGGGCAACAGCCGCCGCTCCGCGCTGCGGGTGTGGGTGCAGCGCAACCCGGTGCGCATGGTGACCGGCGCCGCGGCCTCCCTGATCCGCTCGGTGGACGGCGGCCCGGCGATCCCGCCCGGCCGCAAGATCAGCGCCTCCAAGAGCGGGGTCGGCGGCGCCCCGACCCTGCTGTCCAACGCGGAGACCTTCGCGCAACTCGCCATCGCCGCCCGCATCGGCCCGGAGCGCTACCGCAACACCGGCCTGTACGACGAGCCGGGCACCGTGCTGCTCACCGTCTCCGGTGCGGTCCCGCGCCCGATGGTGATCGAGGTCCCGACGGGCGTGCCGCTGCGCTACGTCCTCCAGCTCGCCGGTGCCCCGCCGCAGCCGCAGGGTGTGCTGACCGGCGGCTACCACGGCAAGTGGATCGACGCGGCGACCCTGGACGAGGCGATCGTCTCCCGCGACTCCCTGGACGCGGTGGGGGGTTCGCTCGGTGCGGGGGCGATCCTGCCGATCAGTCAGAACACCTGCCCGCTGGGCGAGTCGCTGCGGGTGGCGCAGTGGCTGGCCGAGGAGAGCGCGGGCCAGTGCGGGCCCTGCTACCTGGGGCTGCCGGCCGCCGCGCGCGGCCTTGAGGACATCGTGAACGGCGGCGGTCCGGCCGCGCTGGAGGCGCTGAAGCAGGTGGCGAAGAACGTGAAGCGGCGCGGCGCCTGTTCGCACCCGGACGGTTCCGCGATGTTCCTGGAATCGACCATCAAGGCGTTCACCGACGACCTCGCCGCGCATGTCCTCGGCAACGGCTGCGGGCGGCCCGTGGAGGGCGTGCTGCCGCTGTACCAGGGGGGCAGGACACCGACCGGCCTGCCCGGCGGCGACCCGGAGGACACCGGCGCCAGCCGCCAGAAGATCCACGTGGACTGGACGCTCTGCCGGGGCCACGGCCTGTGCGCGGACATCCTCCCGGAGGTCTTCGAGCTGGGCGCCGACGGCTTCCCGACCGTCGCCCAGGCCCAGGTGCCGCGCTACGCGGAGGCGAAGGCGCTGCGCGCGGTACGCCGCTGCCCGGCGCTCGCGCTGCGCCTGGAGGAGGACACCCGCGGCCAGGCACCGGCGCGGAATCTGCCGGTGGTCTCGCCGCAGGGACGCGGACGGCGCGCGCTCGGACGCTGAGGCGCGCGCGAAGGGCGGGGCCGGACCAACGGGAAGCGACATGGGTCCGGCCCCGCCGCCCTGCCCGCACCACGTCCGGGCACAGTGTCCGGACACGAGAAAGCGGGCCACCCTTTCGGATGACCCGCTCTCAACTGCTGTGGAGCTAAGGAGAATTGAACTCCTGACCTCCTGCATGCCATGCAGGCGCTCTACCAACTGAGCTATAGCCCCGTGCTCCATACGGCGATGCCGTATTTCGACTGGTTCCGCCCGGTTCCCCCGGCGGCTTCGCCAACAGTACACGGTCCCCGGGGTGCAGCACCAAATCGGTTTCCGGCCCCCTCCGGTACGCCCGCTAATGTCTGCTTTCGTGACCTTGATCGGGTACGCCGGTGAGCGGCGCCGTATGTGGGTGGCGGCGGGCGTGTGCCTGCTGTCGTTCGCGGTGTTCTGGTGGGCGCAGCGGGCCGCGCACGTCTCGCTGATCGACCTGCGGGTGTACCGCGCGGAGGGCGCGACCGTCCTGTCCGGCGGCGACCTCTACGCCCTGCGCGCGACCGCCGCCCGGCTGCCCACCACCTACCCGCCGTTCGCCGCCCTGCTGTTCACGGCGCTGACCGTGCCGGGCCCCGCGCTGCTGGGGGTGCTGGCGACGGCGGTGAACCTCGCCCTGCTCGTCGTGTTCGTCCGGCTCTCGCTGCGGCTGGCGGGATGTCCGCACGCGGGGGCGGGCGGCTGGTGGGTGGCGGCGGGGGCGGTGTGGTGCGAGCCGGTGTGGACGACGCTGCGGTACGGCCAGGTGAACCTGGCGCTCGCGGTGCTGGTCCTGGCCGACCCGGCGCTGCGGCCCGCCGGGCCCGGTCGCCACGGCCGCTGGGCCGGGGTGGGGATCGGGCTGGCGGCGGCCGTGAAGCTGACCCCGGCGCTGTTCGTGGCGTTCCTGCTGGCCACCGGGCTGGCGGCCCGCCTCTCGGGCCGGGACGGCGGACCCTGGCTGCGGGCCACCCGTACGGCGACGGCTGTCTTCGCCGGTGCGGGCCTGCTCGGCGCGGTCGTACTCCCCCACGACTCCTGGCGGTTCTGGACGGCGGCGGTGTTCCGGGCGAGCCGGGTCGGGCACGCGGAGGACACCGCGAACCAGGCGCTGCGCGGGGTCCTGGCGCGGCTGCTGCACACCGGCGATCCGGGCGCGCTCTGGGTCCTCGCGGCCGTGCCGGTGGCGGCGCTCGGGCTGGGGGTTGCCGTGACGGCGGAGCTGCGGGGCCGGCGGGCCTGGGCGGTGTGCGGCTGCGCGGTCACGTCCCTGCTGGTCAGCCCGGTGTCCTGGACCCATCACTGGGTGTGGTGCGTACCGGTGGCGGTACTGCTCTGGTCACGGGGGCGGCGGGCGGTCGCGGCCGGTCTGGCGGTGGCGTTCTGCGCGTACGTCCCGTGGTGGGTGCCGCACGGCAGCACGCGACCGGAACTGCGGCTGGGAGGCGGGCAGTTGGTGCTGTCCGCCGTGTACGCGGGGGCCGCCGGGGTGTTTCTCGCACTGGCGTGGCAGGCGGACCGGGTGAGCGCGGCCCGGACGGGGACGGCACGGGCGAGGGCGGCTTGGGCGGAGGCGGCTCAGGCGGTCACGAAGGAGTAGAACCGCTTGAGGGTGCAGTGCTCTTCGAGCAACCGGCCGTAGATCGGCTCGCCCTCCAGCTCGCGGTACGTCTCGATCGGGTCGCCTTTTATGATCAGCGCCCGCGCGCACTCCTCGCACCAGTACTGGTAGTCGGAGTTGAGCGGCTCCATGTCACGGACGATGGGCGTGCCGCTGCCGCACCAGTCGCACTTCCGCCTGTGTGCACCCATCGATCAGCTCCGGCGGTCTTCGCGGACCGAACACCCGGCGACGGGCGGGCCGGGCCGGGTGACCGAGCCCCGTATCCACGCCGCACCGAGGAGGTGGCCGACCTCCTCGCGGATGCTCGAAGGCATCGGTACTCCTCCCGTCGGGCCGCGTCCCCTTCCGGCCGTTTGATTCTGCCACGACCCGACCGATACGGTCAGCGACGCTTGGGTACCGGTACGGTCTCGCGGCAGGCCAGAGGGCCTGGCGAGCCGAAGCCCGCGCCCAGATATACGCCGAGCACCCACGCCCCGCTCACCAGTACGAGGAAATTCCCCTCCGGACCTCGGGGCGCGTAACCCTTCACGCACCCCCGAACCCGCCCGCCCCACCAGGCCCCCGAGGCACCGGGCCCCCCGAGGCACCGGGGCGCACGAAGAAGGCCCGTACGGTTCCCCGTACGGGCCTTTCGGATTGTGGAGCTAAGGAGAATTGAACTCCTGACCTCCTGCATGCCATGCAGGCGCTCTACCAACTGAGCTATAGCCCCTTGCGTTCTTCCCGTTCCTGCGGGGCGAACAAGAAGAACTTTAGCCTGCGACCTGCCGGAAAGTGAAATCCGGGGTCAGTCGTCGTCGCCGAGGACGGGCTCGGGGAGGGTGCCGGCGTTGTGCTCCAGGAGACGCCAGCCGCGGGCGCCCTCGCCGAGGACGGACCAGCAGCAGTTGGAGAGCCCGCCGAGGCTCTCCCAGTGCCGGGGTTCGAGGCCCAGGAGGCGGCCGATGGTGGTGCGGATGGTGCCGCCGTGGCTGACGACGACGAGGGTGCCGTCCTCGGGCAGCTTCTCGGCGTGCCGGAGCACCACGGGGGCCGCGCGGTCCGCGACCTCGGTCTCCAGTTCGCCGCCGCCCCGGCGCACGGGCTCGCCGCGCTTCCAGGCCGTGTACTGGTCGCCGTACCGCTCGATGATCTCCTCGTGCGTCAGGCCCTGCCAGACCCCCGCGAAGGTCTCCCGCAGGCCCTGGTCCAGGACGACCTCGATGCCGGTGAGCGCGGCGAGTTCCGCCGCGGTGTCCGCGGCGCGCTTCAGGTCGGAGGCGACGATGGCGTCGGGCTTCAGCGAGGCGAGCAGCCGGGCGGCGCGGCGCGCCTGTCCGACGCCGGTCCCGGTCAGCTCGACGTCCGTGTCGCCCTGGAAGCGGCGTTCCACGTTCCAGGGGGTCTGGCCGTGCCGCCACAGGATGACCCGGCGGCCCCGGCCGGGCCGGTCGCCGACCTCTCCCGTGGCGCTCATCACCAGGCCCCGCCGGCCTCGTCGGCCTCGGCCTCGTCGGCACGCAGCTTGGCGTGCTCCTCGCCCTTGCCACGGGTGGCCTTGGCGTCGGCGGGCAGCTCCAGCTCGGGGCAGTCCTTCCACAGCCGCTCCAGGGCGTAGAAGACACGCTCCTCGCTGTGCTGGACGTGGACGACGATGTCCACGTAGTCGAGCAGAATCCAGCGGGACTCGCGGTCGCCCTCACGGCGGACCGGCTTGGCGCCCAGCTCCTTCTGCAGCCGCTCCTCGATCTCGTCCACGATCGCCCGCACCTGGCGGTCGTTCGGGGCGGAGGCCAGCAGGAAGGCGTCGGTGATCGACAGCACGTCGCTGACGTCGTAGGCGATGACGTCGTGGGCGAGCTTGTCGGCCGCGGCCTGCGCGGCGATGTTGATGAGGTCAAGGGAACGGTCGGTGGCGGTCACTGCACGGCTTTCCGTCAAGGGTCACTTGGCACCAAGGGTCTCACGGCGAACCGGCCGTGCCTCCCGGTGACCGCCGGACGACGGGGAGGCACGGCCGGTTCCGGGTCACCGCGCGGGCGGCCGGTAGTCGGTGCCGAGGACCACCGAGACGTCGGCGCCGGAGGAGACAGTCCCCTTGGCTACGGACCCGGCGGGCAGTCCGAGGGTCTTGGCGACCTCGGCGGCGTTCTCCTTGTCCTTGGCGTCGGCGTACCGCACCTCGGAGGTGGTGCGCGCGCTGTCGGCGGTGCCGCCGCCGAGGAAGGTGAAGCCGCCGTTGAGCAGCACCACACGGGCCTGCTCGGTGTCGTCCTTGACCCCGGTGGCGTTCTGCACCGAGACGCGCACGGCGGAACCGGCGTCGGGGCTCTTGGCGGTGCCGCCGAGGACGGTCTTCACGACGCTGTCGCCGGTGCTCGCGTCGAGCGTGCCGTCGGCCCGCACGGGCAGCAGCGCGGTGCCGGAGTCGCCGCCCTTGGCGAGTGCGGAGAACCGGGCGAGGAAGGCGCCGAGGTCCTGGTCGGTGAGCGGCGGGTCGAGGATCTGCGCGAGGGTCTGCACGGTGACCGTGGCACCGGAGGCGTCGGAGGAGATCTTCCGCAGGGCGCCCTGCATGACCTGCCCGAACCGCTCCAGCTGGGCGTCCTGGCTCTCCCCGGCGGCGCGGTACGTGGCGTAGGCGACGGCCATCCGGCCGCTCAGCGACTGGCCCTTGCCCCGGTGCACCAGCGGCCCGGCGCCCTTCTTCCCGCTGTCCGGATCGGGGACGTCGGCGTTGGCGTCCACGTCGATGCCGCCGACGAGGTCCACGAGGTTCTGGAGATACGGGGTGTCCAGCCGCCATGAGCCCTGGATGTCGGTGCCGAGAACGCTGTCGAGCTGGTCGCGGGTGCCGGAGGCGCCGTCGTCGTCCACGGACTTGGCGAGGGTGGTGGTGGAGCCGTCGTCGCCGGACAGGGCAAGGGAGTTGGGCAGCAGGACGACCGTGCCGTGCCGGGTGGTGGTGTTGTCCACCAGCAGCAGGGTGGAGGTCCCGCCCTTGCCGGTGTTGTGCAGGTGCACGGCGATGACGTCGCGTTTCTGCGCGCCCACCGGGGTGGCGGCGCCGGTCTTGGCGCGCGGGGAGGCGAGGAACGGCAGCTTGCCCGCGTACCAGAGGTAGCCCGCTCCGGCGATCACGACGAGGACGAGGACGACGAGCAGCGCGATGATCCGGCTGCGGGCACGGCGGCGGGCCTCCTCGCGGCGCTCGGTGCGGTTCTCGGTGAACTTCAGCCAGTCGATGACGTCCTCGGAGTCGCCGTCGGGCTCCTCCGCGAACGCGAACTCCTCGGTGCCGGGGGCGGGTTCACCGTGCGGGTCACGGGGGTCGCGGGCATCACGGGTGTCATGGGCGTCGCGGGGGTCCGGTCCGGGCGCGGCGGGTGCGGGCTGCTGGGGTATGTACGCGGTCTGCTCGGCGGTGCGGGCCGGGCGCGCGGGTGCCTCGGGTGACCCGGGGGACCCAGGAGACCCGGCCTGCTGCCCGTAGGGGTTCTGGTGGCCGCCGGTCCCGTACGGGTCGTAACCGTACGGGGTCTGCGGCTGCTGCCCGGTGTCGTAACTCCCGTACGTCTGGCCGGTGTTGTAGTCCCCGGCCTGAGTCTGGCCGGTTCCGTTCCCCGAGGTCCCTCCGGTCCCGTAGGGGTCGTAGCCGTACGGGGCCTGGGGCTGCTGCCCGTAGGGGTCGTACGGCTGGTGCTGCGGGGGCTGCTGTGCCGGTACCTGCCGGTACACGGGCTGCCCGTACTCGTCGTAGCCGACGAGCTCCCAGGGGTCGCCGCCGTGGCCGGAGTCCCCCGCGTCGTATCGGTCGTTCACCGGTGCCCCTCTCGGCTCAGTCGCCGCGGTACAGCTCGCGCTTGTCGATGTAGCGCACGACTCCGTCGGGCACCATGTACCAGATGGGATCGCCCTTGGCGACTCTCGCCCGGCATCCCGTGGAGGAAATGGCCAGCGCGGGGACCTCGACGAGCGAGACACCGCCCGCCGGGAGGCCGGGGTCGGCCAGGACGTGGCCGGGGCGGGTGACACCGACGAAGTGCGCGAGGGAGAACAGCTCCTCGGAGTCCCGCCAGGTGAGGATCTGGCCGAGGGCGTCGGCGCCGGTGATGAAGAACAGGTCGGTGTCCGGGTTGAGCGCCCGCAGGTCGCGCAGGGTGTCCACGGTGTAGGTGTGGCCGCCGCGGTCGATGTCGATGCGGCTGACGGAGAACTGCGGGTTCTCGGCGGTGGCGATGACCGTCATCAGATAGCGGTCCTCGGCCGGGGAGACCCGGCGGTCGGACTTCTGCCAGGGCTGGCCGGTGGGCACGAACACCACTTCGTCCAGCTGGTAGCGCGCGGCGACCTCGCTGGCCGCCACGAGGTGCCCGTGGTGCACGGGGTCGAACGTTCCGCCCATCACGCCGAGGCGTCGCTTGCCGGTGTCGGCGGGGCCGTTCCCCGGTCCCGGCAGCGGGGTGCGCGCCGCGCCGGGTTCCCGGCGGGCGTCGTCGGCGGCGCCGGTCGCGTGTGCGGCCGTCTCGTGCGCCGGACCGGTAGCCATGTCCTGCTCCATGCGTGCAGACCCTACCGGCCCGGTCCGTGGTCCTCGGCCGGGGCCGGACCAGGTGGGGCCCGGTGGGCTCAGCGGTCGCGGTTGAAGCGGGTGGTGATCCACAGGAGGAGGAGCAGGATGCCCAGGGCGCAGCCGCCCGTGACGGCCGGGTTGAGGCTGTTGTGGTTGCCGCCGTGCTCGTCGGCGGCGAGGGTGACCAGCTGTGCGGCGACGCTGTGGAGGCTCATCTTCGGCAGGACCTATCGCGTGAGGGCGGGATAAAGACGACTGCCCTCATCGTAAGCGGGGTGCCTGTCGGCGATCACCCCGACTCCGCCGAGAGGCGGGGAGGGGGTGCGGCGGGGCAGGGTTCGTGCGGCGGCGCGGGGGCGCGGGGTGTCCCGTAGGGGATCGTCTCCGGGGTTTTCTCAGGGGCTCCGCCCCGCCCCGCCGGGAACTCGCGGGGAGCGTCAGTCGTCGTTCTGCTTGTAGCCGCGCAGCAGGAACCAGGCGGTCAGTGCACAACCGAGGACCATCACGATGATCACGATGCGGAGCAGGTCGCCCGTCCCGTGCTGCGGGGCGGCGAGGTTCACTGCTTCGGACAGCCGGGCGGCTGCTCGCTGGTGGTGCATGGGGACTCCTTCGGCTGTACTGCCCGTCCACGGTATCCCCGCCCGGGTCGGCCCCGGCCCCGGGGTCGCCGCGGGAGCCGCGCGGCAGGTGTGGTCACGACGAGCGCATGGGGGAAGACATGTCCGACGGCCAGCAGGGACAGCCGGGACTTCCGGGGCGTGAGCAGGTGCCGGGCAGGCAGCGCAGGCGCTTTCCGGGGCTCTCCTCGCGGGCGTACGAACACCCCGCCGACCGGTCGGCGCTGGTGGCGCTGCGTCGGCTCAGCGGCTTCGACACGGTGTTCAGGGCGCTCAGCGCGCTGCTCCCGGAGCGGAGCCTGAGACTGCTGTTCCTGTCCGACTCGGTGCGGGTCTCCGACCGCCAGTTCACGCACCTGAACGACATGCTCCGCGACGCCTGTCACATCCTGGACCTGGAGAAGGTCCCGCCGATGTACGTCACGCAGGACCCGCGGCCGAACGCGATGTGCGTGGGCCTGGACGAGCCGCTGATCGTGGTCACCACCGGCCTGGTCGAGCTGCTGGACGAGGAGGAGATGCGGGCGGTCGTCGGCCACGAGGTGGGCCACGCCCTCTCCGGTCACGCGGTGTACCGCACGGTGCTGCTGTTCCTGACCACGCTCGCGGTCCGGGTGGCGTGGATTCCGCTCGGCAACATCGCGGTGATGGCGCTGGTCACGGCGCTGCGCGAGTGGTTCCGCAAGTCGGAGCTGTCCGCCGACCGGGCCGGACTGCTGGTGGGCCAGGATCTACGGGCCTCGATGCGCGGCCTGATGAAGATCGCGGGCGGTGACCATCTGCACGAGATGAACGTGGACGCCTTCCTGGAGCAGGCCGAGGAGTACGAGGCGGGCGGCGACCTGCGCGACTCGGTGCTGAAGATCCTGAACGTGCTGCCCCGCTCGCACCCGTTCGCCACGATCCGCGCCGCCGAGCTGAAGAGGTGGGCGGAGTCGCGTGATTTCCAGCGACTGATGGACGGCCACTATCCGCGCCGCGAGGACGACAAGGACGCCTCGGTCCGCGACGCCTTCCGCGAGTCCGCCGCCGGGTACGCGGAGGACGTCAAGTCCTCCAAGGACCCCCTGATGAAGCTGGTCTCCGACCTCGCGGGCGGCGCGGGAGACCTGGGCGGCCGGGTCCGCCGGGGCTTCGACGGCTTCCGGGGCACGCCCCGGCCGAAGAACACGGGGGACACGGGGAGCACGGGCGAAGCGGGCGAGGCGGGCAAGGGGGGAGAGGCCAAGGACGGCTGAGGCCCCGACGGCCTACGGCCGGTCCCCCGGCGCCAGCGTGCCGCACAGGGCCGCCTCGGCGCCCGTGCGGTACGGGTCGGTGCCCCTGGGCGTGCCGGGGCGGGCGGTCCGACCGGCGAGGAGGGGCTGGAGGTAGCCGGTGCTGTCGTCGCCGCAGGACTCCGGCCCGGCCTCGGCGCGGGCGGAGACCAGCTGGAGCTGGCCGAGGCGCAGGTCCTCGTGGTCGAGCCGGAACACGATCTCCCGGCGCACGGTGAACAGGGAGGCGGCGGTCCCGTCGGCGGCTTGGGCGGGCCGCAGCGCGTACACGAACACCGCGTCGGAGCTGACCTCCAGCGTCGCCGGGTCCGCCTCGGCGGCCCGGAGGGTGCCCCGCGCCCTGATCCGCTCGTCGGCGAGCCGTACCCGCGCCGGGTCGAACCGCACCAGCCAGCCGGTCGGCGCGTGCCGCCCGTCCGCCGCCGGACGAGTGAAGCTCCGGTCGAACTGGTCGAGCTGCGCGGAGTCGATCAGCGGGCGCACCGGCCGGTACTGCCGTCCGGTGAGCACCTCGGGGTAGAGCGAGGAGCGCACCAGATAGCTCCGGGCGCTGATCAGCGCGGCCGTGACCTGGCTGTCGGAGAAGTGCGCGGTCCCCCGCACAGCGGGCAGCGGAATCCCGCTGGCCCCGGCCTCGAATCGGGCGGCGGGACTGTGCGCGTACAACGCCTCGGGATCGCTGTCCCCCGGCACCCGTCCGACCGGCGCGAGCGGTACGAACGCGGTCCGCGCGGCGCCGACGGTACGGCGGACCTGCGGGTCGGCCCCGTAGGGGTGTCGCACCCCCATCCACACGGCCGTACCGAACGCGGCGGCGATCAGCACGGCGATCACCATCAACTGCCGCGTCAGCGTCCGGTGCGCGGGCCTCCGGCGCCGCACGGCCGGCGAATGATCCGCGATCCGCTCCCGCGCCGAGAACTCCTGAATCCGAGCAGCCCGCACGAACGACTCGTCGAACACGACGGATCGGTACTCGTCCTCGGATGCCCCCTCAGGGAACTCTCCAGGCCCGCTCATACTTTCAGAGTGGGTCCCCACAGCCCCCGATAAACCCCAACAAGCCCCCATTTCCAGCCCACGAGCCACCCCCAAAGGAGCGCGGGGAACTGCGCGGCAAGTGCGGCGACCGGCCACGACCAAGCAAGGGACCACGCAGACTTCCCAAGGGGCGCGGGGAACTGCGCGACCAGCCACGGCCGAGCCGCACCCGCGACAAGGCCGCACGGCAATCCCCCAAAGGGGCGCGGGGAACTGCGCGACCAGCCACAGCCACCACGCACCGGCACCCACACCCGCGCCCGCACCCGCACCCGCACCCGCACCCGCACCGAGAACCAAGGCCCCTCAGGGCGCAGGCGGCACCAAGGACACCGCGGGCTGCCCGGCCCCGGCCCCCACCCCCGCGGACGCGCCCGGCACGGGACCGACCCCCTGCTCAAGCCCCGTGGTCGCGGGCGAGGGCACCCGGTCCCGCCCTCCGGAAGCCCCCCGGTACACCGCGGCGAAGGCGAGCACAACCATCCCGACGCCCATCACGAGCGCGAGCAGCCACGCGACGGGCCGATGCCACCGGACGTACTTGCCGTAGGGAGCGTAGGTACCGGGATAACCGCCGGGGGCGTACCCCTCGTCGTCGGATTCGCCGTCGTACCCCTCGAACCCGGGCCCGAATCCGTCTTCCCCCCGGTCCCGCCGGGCCTCGGACGCCTCGGCCCGTGCCCGCGCGGCGGCGAGCAGCCGCTCGACGGCGCTGGGCTCGTGCACCACGGCCGCCCGCACGAACTCCTCGTCGAAGACCACGGAGGCGAACTCTTCGTCCGTCACCCCGTGGTCGGTGTCGTCGTCGGGCTCCCAGCCGTCAGGGAACGACGGCGTGCCCCCCGCGTCCTCCGGCACGCGTCCAGAGTAGACCTGGGGGGTCAATTTGGGCAGACGGTACGGAAATTCTCCCGCCAGATGAGACACCCCGGTGGGGACGGGCTCAGCGGCGCACGTGCCCGTCCCCGGTGACGATGTACTTCGTGCTGGTCAGCTCCGGCAGCCCCATCGGGCCGCGGGCGTGCAGCTTCTGCGTGGAGATGCCGATCTCGGCGCCGAAGCCGAACTGGCCGCCGTCGGTGAACCGGGTGGAGGCGTTCACGGCGACCGTGGCGGAGTCCACCAGCCGGGTGAACCGGCGGGCGGCGGTCTGCGAGGTGGTGACGATCGCCTCGGTGTGCCCGGAGGTCCACAGCCGGATGTGCTCGACCGCCCTGTCGAGGGAGTCCACGACGGCGGCGGCGATGTCGTACGACAGGTACTCGGTCTCCCAGTCCTCCGGGGTCGCCTCGACCACGGTGGCCCCGGAGTCCGCCGCGTACGCCATGACCCGCTCGTCGGCGTGCACGGTGACCCCGGCGGCGGCGAGCGCGTCGAGCGCGCGGGGCAGGAAGGCGTCCGCGATGTCCTGGTGGACGAGGAGCGTCTCGGCGGCGTTGCAGACGCTGACCCGTTGGGCCTTGGAGTTGATCAGGATGTCGATCGCCATGTCGATGTCGGCGTCGGCGTCCACGTAGACGTGGCAGTTGCCGGTGCCGGTCTCGATGACGGGCACGGTGGACTCGTTGACGACGGTCCGGATCAGCGAGGCGCCGCCGCGCGGGATGAGCACGTCCACCAGGCCGCGGGCCCGCATCAGCTCCCGTACCGACTCGCGGCTCTCGCCGGGGACGAGCTGTACCGCGTCGGCGGGCAGACCGGCGCCCCCGACGGCGTCCCGGATCACCCGTACGAGGGCGGTGTTCGAGGCGAGCGCGGAGGCGGACCCGCGCAGCAGCACGGCGTTGCCGGACTTGAGGCAGAGCGCGGCGGCGTCCACGGTGACGTTGGGCCGGGCCTCGTAGACGATCCCGACGACGCCCAGCGGGACGCGTACCTGGCGCAGGTCGATGCCGTTGGGGAGCGTGGAGCCCCGGACGACCTCCCCGACCGGGTCGGGCAGCGCGGCCACGTCCCGTACGTCGGAGGCGATGGCCCGGATGCGCTCCGGGGTCAGCGTGAGCCGGTCCACCACGGACTCGCTCGTACCGCTCTCCCGCGCCCGCTTCACGTCCTCCGCGTTCGCCGCCACGATCTCCGCCGTCCGGACCTCCAGCGCGTCCGCCACCGCCAGCAGCGCGTCGTCCTTCTCGGCCCGCGGCGACGGGGCCAGATCCGCAGCCGCGGCCTTGGCCCGGTAGGCGGCCTGGACAACCGGCGAGAGAGAGTCGTACGGCGAGAGCGTGGTCATGCAGGCAGCGTAGTGCCCAGCTCCCGCGAGGGGCGCGGGGAACTGCGCGAGCGCCCGTGACGGACCCGCACCCCGGAGGGCGCCCTCAGAACGGGTGCACCCCGACGGGGGTGGCGGGCGCGGGGCCGTATCCCTCGGCCACCCGCTGGTGATACGTCTCCCGGTCGATCACCTCAAGCCCCACGATCTCCCAGGAGGGCAACCCCGCACTCACCCGGTGCTCCCCCCACAACCGCAGGGCGACGGCCGCGGCGTCGTGCAGATCCCGTGCCTCCTCCCAGTACCGGATCTCCGTGTGGTCCGGCGCGTACCTGCTGGTCAGCAGAAACGGATGGTCCTGCGCGAGCCGCTCCAGCGCCCGCCGCAGCTCCGGCAGCGGCACGGACGCCCCGGAGAGACTGAGCGTGACGTGCCACAGCCGGGGCAGATCCTTCGGCGGCGGGCCGGAGTACGACTCCCCCGCCGCGACACTCTTCAGCCCACCGCGGGACGCCGCCGGACCGGGGCGTACTCGTCTCACGACGGCCTCCTTCACGAAGTCGCACAGCTCAGACAGCTCAGGCGTACGGCTCAGGGGACCGCTGCCGCGGGGGCGCGCGGACCCGCCGCCCCGACAACAAAGTTGAGCAGGCCGAGCGCCGGATTGGGGCGGTTTTACGGAACGTCCCCCACCGGGACGCACGGGCGCCCACCGCCCGGCACCGCCCCCGCTCCTCCCGGACCGCCCGCCGCGCGTCCCGTCAGGCGTGCAGAAGGACGAGGTCGTCCCGGTGGACGACCTCCCGTTCGTAGGCGGGCCCCAGTTCACGGGCCAGCTCATGGGTCGAACGCCCGATCAGCCGGGGAATCTCGCGGGCGTCGAAGTTGACGAGCCCGCGCGCGACCGGCCGCCCGGCGGTGTCCCGGAGTTCGACGGGGTCGCCCGCGCTGAACTCGCCCTCGACGGCGGCGATCCCGGCGGGCAGCAGCGAGGTGCGCCGCTCGACCACGGCCCGTACGGCACCGTCGTCCAGGGTGAGCGCGCCCTGCGGGGTGGAGGCGTGCTGGAGCCAGAGCAGCCGGTCGGCGGAGCGGCGCCCGGTGGGGTGGAAGTAGGTGCCGGTGTCGCCGCCGGCCAGCGCCTCGGCCGCGTGCACGGCGCTGGTGAGGACGACGGGGATGCCCGCGGCGGCGGCGATCCGGGCGGCCTCGACCTTGGTGACCATGCCCCCGGTGCCGACGCCCGCCCGGCCCGAGCTGCCGATCTCGACCCCGGCTAGGTCCTCGGGGCCGCGCACCTCGGCCAGCCGGGAGGTGCCGGGGCGGCCGGGGTCGCCGTCGTAGACGCCGTCCACGTCGGAGAGGAGGACGAGGAGGTCGGCGTGGACGAGGTGGGCGACGAGGGCGGCGAGCCGGTCGTTGTCGCCGAAGCGGATCTCGTCGGTGGCGACGGTGTCGTTCTCGTTGACGACGGGCAGCGCGCCCATCGCGAGGAGCTTGTCCAGGGTGCGGGAGGCGTTGCGGTGGTGGGCGCGGCGGCTCATGTCGTCGCTGGTCAGCAGCACCTGGCCGACACGGACGCCGTAGCGGGCGAAGGACGCGGTGTAGCGGGCGACGAGGAGGCCCTGTCCGACGCTGGCGGCGGCCTGCTGGCGGGCGAGGTCGCGGGGGCGGCGGGGCAGGCCGAGCGGGGCGAGCCCGGCGGCGATGGCGCCGGAGGAGACGAGGACCACTTCGCGGGACGCGGCCCCGGAGGCGCCGCCGATGCCCCGGCTGCCCGCGAGGACGTCCACGAGGGCGTCCACCCGGTCCGCGTCGAGTCCTCCGGCGGCGGTGGTCAGCGAGGAGGAGCCCACTTTGACGACGACCCTGCGAGCCTCGCTCACGGCCTGCCTTGCGCTGGTCACGGCTGGTCTTCCTGCTCGACGACGGCTGCCCTCGCAATCTATGCGAAACGTCACGTGCCGCGCCCGCGCGTTCCACCTGCCGGACCGCCACCGGGCACCGTCGCGAGGCCGCCGCGGCGTGCGGCGCCGCCCCTTCGTGTCCACCCGTGTCCGTACCCGGACCGAATCGCCACACCTCGCCTGCGACCATGAAGACATGTCGAAACGAGGTTCGGGGTGGGTCGCACTGGTCGCGGCCGGGTGCGCGCTGTCGGTGATGTCCCTTGCGGGATGCGGTGGTTCACAGGAGAAGCAGACGGCGGCACCGGGCGGGAAGAAGGCCGCGGCGCCGGAGAAGAAGGCCCCGCTGAAGCGGGTGCCCGGCATCGGTGACCGGCTGTGGGACCGGGTCCCGGCGGACAGCCGCCAGGTGGTGGCCGTGTACGGCGCGGGGAAGGACTCCCCGGACTCCACCGTGGCGCTGTTCACCAAGCAGGGCTCGGTGTGGAAGCAGGAGCGGACCTGGTCGGCGCACAACGGCCGCAAGGGCTGGACCCCGGACCACCACGAGGGCGACAAACGCAGCCCCGTGGGGGTCTTCACCCTGAGCGACGCCGGGGGTGTGCTCCCCTCGCCGGGCGGCAGGCTGCCGTACACCCGGTCGGCGTCCTTCCAGGCCCCGCACTACTGGAACAAGGCGTACTGGCACGACTTCGACTACGTCATCGCCATCGACTACAACCGCGTCAAGGGCACCTCGCCCAACGACCCGACCCGGCCGCAGGGCCAGACCAAGGGCGGCAGCATCTGGCTGCACATGGACCACGGCAGCGGCACCTCCGCCTGTGTCAGCCAGCCCGAGGCCGACATGCGCTACCTGTTGCGCACCCTGGACCCGGCCCAGCACCCCGTGGTCGTGATGGGCGACCGGGCCGAACTGCGCGCCTGACCGCCCCGTCGGCCCCCGCCCGCGGACGTGAAAGCAGTCACGCCGACGGGGGCCGGCGGTGAGGGATGCGTAAGAATTCAATACGCCCCAAAAGGGACAACTTACCCACACTTCCGTGCTGGTGGCAGGGCGTCCGGGACCCCCGTACCCCAGGTGGGAAGGGGAACGGCCGGAAGCCGACGGGCGGGCGGCCGAAAGTCGCACCATGCCGATCCGACGGGTCCGGTACGCGCACGGAGACTTCAGGTGAATCCCTTAGTCTGGCCGGATGGCGTGCTGCGAGCACCCGTCACCGGCGACGAGTGCCCCGAGCCCGGCCCTTGCCCTTGTGATCAGTCTCGGAACAGGTTGTGTTGATGCCCAGACTCTCCCTCGTCATACCTGCGTACAAGGTGCAGGGCTACCTCGCCGAGTGCCTGGACTCCGTGCTGGGCCAGGACTACACGGACTTCGAGGTCATCGCCGTCGATGACTGCTCGCCCGACCACTCGGGCGCGATCCTCGACGAGTACGCCGCCCGCGACCCGCGCGTCCGGGTGCTCCACCTCGCGGAGAACGTCGGCCTCGGCCGCGCGCGCAACGCCGGTCTTGAGCACGTCACGGGTGAGTACGTCCTGTTCCTGGACAGCGACGACACCCTGACCAAGGGCTCGCTGCGGGCCATAGCCGAGCGGCTGGAAGCCGCCCAGGACCCCGAGATCCTCGTCTTCGACTACGCCCGCACCTTCTGGGACGGTCGCGTCCGCCCCAACCAGCGTGCCGAACTCCTCCAGCCCGACGGCCCCGACACGTTCACCCTCGCCGAGCGGCCCGAACTGCTCGACCTGCTCCAGATCGTCTGGAACAAGGCGTACCGCATGGACTTCGTCCAGCGGCACGGGCTGACCTTCCCGCCCGGCTACTACGAGGACGCCCCCTGGACGTTCTGCTCCATGATCAGCGCCGAGCGGATCGCCGTCCTGGCGCGCGTCGTCGTGGAGTACCGCCAGCGCCGTGAGGGCGGCAACATCCTCAAGACCGTCAGCCGCAAGCACTTCGACGTGTTCGACCAGTACCGCCGGGTCTTCGAGTACCTCGACGCGCACCCCGAACTGGACGCCTGGCGCGGCCCGCTGTTCGGCAAGATGGTCGATCACTTCCTGACCGTCCTGGAGCGCCCGGACCGGCTCCCGGCCCAGGCCCGCGCCGAGTTCTTCCACCGCGCCTCCGCCGACTACCGCGCCCGGCTGCCCAAGGGCTTCGTCCGCCCGGACGGCAACCGCGGCAGCAAGTACGCGATGCTGGAGCGGGACTCGTACAGCTCGCTGCTCGGCGCGAGCGCCGCCGGAAAGCTCCGCGAGTCGCTGCGCGGACGGGCCCGCAAGACCGTCACCCGGTCCAAGAAGCGCGCGATGGGCCTGCTGTACCGCTCCCAGATGCGCCGTCCGCTGGACGAGAACCTCGCGGTGTTCTCCGCGTACTGGAGCCGCAGCGTCAGCTGCAACCCGGCGGCCATCGACGCCGAACTCGGGCGCCTGGCCCCGCAGATCCGCCGCGTGTGGGCGGTCCGCCCCGACTCCGTGGAGCGGGTCCCCGAGGGCGTGGACGTCGTCCGGGTCGGCTCCCGGGAGTACTGGGCGGCCGTGGCCAGGGCCAAGTACCTGGTCAACAACGTGAACTTCCCCGACAGCGTGCTCAAGCGCGAGGGCCAGATCCACCTCCAGACCCACCACGGCACACCGCTGAAGACGATGGGTCTCGACCAGCGCAAGTTCCCGGCGTCCACCGACATGAGCTTCCGCAAGCTCCTCAAGCGGTGCGACCGCTGGGACTTCAGCCTCAGCGCCAACCGGTTCTCCACCGCGATCTGGGAGCGGGTCTACCCCTGCTCGTACGAGTCGCTGGAGACGGGCTACCCGCGCAACGACCGCCTGGTCCACGCCAGCGCCGAGGACGTCGCCGGGGCCCGCGCGGCGCTCGGCCTGGCGGACGGCACCCGTGCCTTCCTCTACATGCCGACGCACCGCGAGTACCAGCCCGGCTTCGTGCCCAGCATCGATCTGACCCGCATCGCGGACGAGGTCGGCGAGGACGTCACCCTGCTGGTGCGCGGCCACTACTTCTACGGCGCCGACTCGCACATCGAGGACCTGCGCCGCAGCGGCCGGATCATCGACGTGTCCGGGCACCCGGAGGTCGAGGAGCTGTACCTCGCCGCCGACGCCCTGATCACCGACTACTCCTCCGCGATGTTCGACTACGCGGTGCTGGACCGGCCGATCATCATCTACGCCCCCGACTGGGACATCTACTCGGCGGTGCGCGGCACGTACTTCAACCTCCTTGAGGAGGCGCCCGGTTCGGTCGCCACCACGCAGGAAGAGCTGTTCGAGCTGCTCGGCTCGGACGAGTACCGCGGCGCGGAGGCGGCGGCCCGCCGCGACGTCTTCCGCCGCCGCTTCTGCGAGTTCGACGACGGTCACGCCGCCGAGCGCGTGGTACGCCGGGTGTTCCTCGGGGAGACCGAGCCGGTGCCGTTCGTGCCGTTCGACGAGCGCACCCACGCCCCGGCACCGGCGGCGGCACCGTTCGTACCCGCGCAGGCGAAGCCGGGGACTCCGGCGGTGGCCGAGACGGCCTGAGAGCGCGGCGCCCGGATGCGCGGGGCATGAGAGCCCGCGCGCACCGGGCACGAAGAAGCGGGCCGGGGCTATGAAAGCCCCGGCCCGCTTCTTCATGCCGCGCCCAACGAGGTCTAGAAGGGCTCGAAGTCGTCGAACTCCCGCTGCGACTCGTCCCGTTCGGCCTGCTTGTCGCGGCGGCGCTGGGCGGCCGGGCGGGGCTCCTCCAGGCGGTGGTCCTCGCCGCGTCGGCCGAGCATCTCGGCGCCCGCCATGACGGTGGGCTCCCAGTCGAAGACGACCGCGTCGTCCTCGGCGCCGATGGCGACGGCGTCGCCGTTGCGGGCGCCCGCCTTCATCAACTCCTGCTCCACACCGAGACGGTTGAGCCGGTCCGCGAGGTAGCCGACGGCCTCGTCGTTGCTGAAGTCGGTCTGCCGCACCCAGCGTTCGGGCTTCTCGCCGCGCACCCGGAACACCGGCGCGCCGTCGAGCTCCTCGGGGGTGACGGTGAACCCGGAGTCGTCCACGGCCCTGGGCCGGATGACGATACGGGTCGCCTCCTCCTTCGGCTTGGCGGCACGCGCCCGGCCGACGAGGTCACCGAGGGCGAACGACAGCTCGCGCAGCCCGAGATGGGCGACGGCGGACACCTCGTAGACGCGGTAGCCGCGCGCCTCCAGGTCGGGCCGGACCATCTCCGCGAGGTCCTTGCCGTCGGGCACGTCGGTCTTGTTCAGGACGACGATGCGGGGCCGGTCATCCAGACCGCCGTACTGGCGCAGCTCCTCCTCGATGATGTCGAGGTCGGAGAGCGGGTCGCGGTCGGACTCCAGGGTGGCGGTGTCCAGGACGTGCACCAGGACGCTGCACCGCTCGACGTGCCGCAGGAATTCGAGGCCGAGGCCGCGGCCCTGGCTGGCGCCGGGGATCAGACCCGGCACGTCCGCGATGGTGTAGACGGTCGAACCGGCCGTCACCACACCGAGGTTGGGCACCAGGGTGGTGAACGGGTAGTCCGCGATCTTCGGCTTGGCGGCGCTGAGCACGGAGATCAGCGAGGACTTCCCGGCGCTCGGGTAGCCGACGAGGGCCACGTCCGCGACGGTCTTCAGCTCCAGCACGACGTCCTGGAGGTCGCCGGGGACGCCGAGCAGCGCGAAGCCGGGCGCCTTGCGGCGGGCGGAGGCCAGCGCGGCGTTGCCGAGCCCGCCCCGGCCGCCCTGGGCGGCGACGAAGGAGGTGCCGTGGCCGACGAGGTCGGCGAGCACGTTGCCCTGCTTGTCGAGGACGACGGTGCCGTCCGGCACGGGCAGGACGAGGTCCAGGCCGTCCTTGCCGGAGCGGTTGCCGCCCTCGCCGGGCTTGCCGTTGGTGGCCTTGCGGTGCGGGGAGTGGTGGTAGTCGAGCAGCGTGGTGACCGACTGGTCCACGGTCAGGATGACGTCGCCGCCCCGGCCGCCGTTGCCGCCGTCCGGGCCGCCGAGCGGCTTGAACTTCTCCCGGTGGACGGAGGCACAGCCGTGGCCCCCGTTACCCGCGGCGACGTGCAGCTCGACGCGGTCCACGAAGGTGGTCATGGTTCAGTGCCTCCAGAAAATCACGGGTATTGCCATTGTCAACACGCGAAAGGCGGACCCGCCTTCCCGTACGGGAAGTGAGGTCCGCCTCGCGCAAGCGTTCGTCCGGTGTGCCGAATCAGTCGATTCAGGCGACGGGGACGATGTTCACGACCTTGCGACCGCGGTGGGAGCCGAACTCCACCGCACCGGCCTGCAGGGCGAACAGGGTGTCGTCGCCGCCACGGCCGACACCGGCGCCGGGGTGGAAGTGGGTGCCGCGCTGGCGGACGAGGATCTCACCGGCGTTGACGACCTGACCGCCGAAGCGCTTCACGCCGAGCCGCTGGGCATTGGAGTCGCGCCCGTTCCGGGTGGACGATGCGCCCTTCTTGTGTGCCATGTGTTCTCAGTCCCTTACTTCGCAGCCGCGGGGATCTCAGTGACCTTGATCGCCGTGTACTGCTGGCGGTGGCCCTGACGACGGCGGTAGCCGGTCTTGTTCTTGTAGCGGAGGATGTCGATCTTCGCGCCCTTGTGGTGGTCCACGACCTCGGCCTGGACCTTGATGCCGGCCAGCACCCACGGGTCGCTGGTGACGGCTTCGCCGTCCACCACGAGCAGGGTCGAGAGCTCGACCGTGTCGCCCACCTTGGCGGTGGAAATCTTGTCAACCTCGACGATGTCGCCGACAGCAACCTTGTGCTGGCGACCACCGCTGCGCACGATGGCGTACACGCGGATCTCACTCTCTGCTAGGAAACGGCACCCCCGCAGTCCAGCAGCCCGGACACAGGACACGGGCCACCTCTCCAGGCCGCCGAACCGGCACCCAGGAGGAAGAAGGTTTACGGAGATGTGGCGCACCACTCGACACGCCGACGCCCAAGGTTACGGGGCGGCGGGTGAGGGGTCAAACCGGGCTCCGGGGACTGCTCGGCGGGGCAGCCGGGACGCCCTCCGCGCGAGGTCCTCCGGGACCCGGGCCAGGTGCGGTCCGGTGCGGTGAACGCCTCACCGGAGTCCTCCCCGCGGACCAATGCCACGATCGCGCCCAGGTCTGCCGCGAGTGCGCGCACGTCCACCGTACGGGCGAGTCCGGCCATGTCCTCGTACTCGGCGAAACCGTACCGGGCAGTACGCGGAACCGCGCGGGCCCCCGACACCGAAGTGTCGGGAGCCCGCGCGGCAGTGAACGCTCAACCCCGGAAGGTCAGTTCTCCTCGGCCGGGACGGCGGCGGTCTTCTTTGCCGTCGTCTTCTTGGCCGCGGCCTTCTTGGTCGTCGTCTTCTTGGCGGCCGTCTTCTTGGCGGTGGCCGCGGTCTTCTTGGTGGCCGTCTTCTTCGCCGTGGCCTTCTTGGTGGCCGCCTTACGGGCGGTCTTCTTGGCCGGGGCCGGCTCGTCGGACGGGACCTCGGCGGCCGGGGGCTCCTCCGACGCGGCGGGGACGACCAGGACGGCCGTCTCCTCCGGGGCGGTGGGCGCCGTGGCCTTGCGGACCGCGCGGCGGCGCGGGCGGGCCGGGGCGGCGCTCTCGGCGGGCGTCTCCTCGACAGCGGCCGGGGCAGCGGCCGGAGCCTCCGCCACAGGGGTCTCGGTCACCGTCTCCGGGACCGTCACCACCGTCGCCTCCGCGCCCGCCGGGGAACCGGCCGGGGCCGAGACCTTCCGGGTGGCGCGACGGCGCGTACGGCCCTTGGGCGCGGCGTCGTCGGACGCGGCGGGGACCACCGGGTCCTCGGCGGCGACCGGCGCGGCTTGCGGAGCGGCGGACGCCTCCGCCAGGACGGGGCGGGCCACCTCCTCGGCCACGGTGACGTCCCGCGCGGTCGGCACCTCGGCGGCGGGCTCCCGCTCGGGGCGGGACGCGGCCCTCGGGGCACCGGCCGGGGAGGACGCCCGGCGGCTCGCCCGGCGGCGGCCACGGCCGCGCCCGGCCGCCGCCTCCGCCTCGGCGACGGAGCTGTACAGCTCCTCGTCGGGCGCGAACTCCGGCGCGGGCAGCGCCACCGGCGCGGCGGCCTCGGCGGCCACCTCGACGGCGGTCTCCACCTCGGGCGTCAGGGCCTCGCCGCCCTCCTCGGCGACGGCGGCCGTCTCGTGTACGTGGTCGTGGGCGTGGTCGTGCTCGTGGGCGTCGCCGCCCTTGCCCCGCTTCTTGCGCTTGGAGCCGCCGCCCCCGTTGCCGCCGACGGACACCGGCTGCTCCATGTGGACGATGACACCGCGCCCGTTGCAGTGCACGCAGGTCTCGGAGAAGGACTCCAGCAGACCCTGGCCGACCCGCTTGCGGGTCATCTGCACCAGGCCCAGCGAGGTGACCTCGGCCACCTGGTGCTTGGTCCGGTCCCGGCCCAGGCACTCCAGCAGGCGCCGCAGCACCAGGTCCCGGTTGGACTCCAGCACCATGTCGATGAAGTCGATCACGATGATGCCGCCGAGGTCGCGCAGCCGGAGCTGGCGCACGATCTCCTCGGCCGCCTCCAGGTTGTTCCTGGTGACCGTCTCCTCCAGGTTGCCGCCCTGGCCGGTGAACTTGCCGGTGTTGACATCGACCACGACCATCGCCTCGGTCCGGTCGATGACCAGCGAACCACCGCTCGGCAGCCAGACCTTGCGGTCCAGCGCCTTGGCGAGCTGCTCGTCGATCCGGTACGTGGCGAACACGTCCACCTCGGACGTCCACCGCGACAGCCGGTCGGCCAGGTCGGGGGCGACGTGCGCGACGTAGCCGTGGATGGTCTGCCAGGCCTCGTCACCGCTGACGACGACCTTGGAGAAGTCCTCGTTGAAGATGTCCCGGACGACGCGGACGGTCATGTCCGGCTCGCCGTACAGCAGCGTCGGCGCGTTGCCGGACTTGGCCTTCTTCTGGATGTCCTCCCACTGCGCCTGGAGCCGTTCGACGTCGCGGCGCAGCTCGTCCTCGCTCGCGCCCTCGGCGGCGGTGCGCACGATGACACCCGCGTCCTCGGGGACGATCTTCTTGAGGATGGTCTTCAGCCGGGCCCGCTCGGTGTCGGGCAGCTTGCGGCTAATGCCGGTCATCGAGCCCTCGGGCACGTAGACCAGGTACCGGCCGGGCAGCGAGACCTGGCTGGTCAGGCGGGCGCCCTTGTGGCCGATCGGGTCCTTGGTGACCTGGACGAGCACCGGCTGGCCGGACTTCAGCGCCGACTCGATCCGGCGCGGCCCGTTCGCCATGCCGAGCGCGCCGAAGTTGACCTCACCGGCGTACAGCACGGCGTTGCGGCCCTTGCCGATGTCGATGAACGCGGCCTCCATCGACGGCAGCACGTTCTGGACCTTGCCCAGGTAGACGTTGCCGACGTACGAGGTGGACTGCTCCTTGTTGACGTAGTGCTCGACGAGCACCCCGTCCTCCAGGACGCCGATCTGGGTGCGCTCGCCGTGCTGGCGCACGACCATGACACGCTCGACGGCCTCGCGGCGGGCCAGGAACTCGGCCTCGGTGATGATCGAGACGCGGCGGCGCCCCTGCTCGCGGCCCTCGCGGCGGCGCTGCTTCTTCGCCTCCAGACGGGTCGAGCCCTTGATGGACTGCACCTCGTCGGACGGCTCGGTGGCCTTGCGCGGCTCGCGGACCTTGACGACGGTGCGCTCGGGGTCGTCGGCGGACGGTTCGCCGTCCGGGCCGGAGTCCCCGGCGCGGCGACGGCGGCGACGGCGGCGACGGCTGCTGCTGGAGCCCGAGCCGGACTCCTCGCCGCGCGCGTCGTCGGCGTCCTCGTCCTCCTGCTCGGCGGTGTCCTCGGCGTCCTGCGTGGCCTGCTCGGCCGCCGCGTCGGTCTCGTCGTCGTCGGCGGAGTCGTCGGAGCCCTCGGCGGCGTCGCCCTTGCGGCGGCGACGGCCGCCCCGGCGGCGACGGCGGCGCGAACCGGCCTCCTCGGAGCCGTCCGCGGCCTCGGCGCCCTCGGCCTCGTCACCCTCGTCGCTGTCGTCGGCGTCCTCGGTGTCCGCGGTCTCCTCGACCGGCGCGGCCTCGGCGGCGGGCGCCTCCTCGGGCGCGCCCCGGCGGCGACGGCGACGGCGCGAACCGGCGTCGGCGCGCTCCTCGGCGTACGTCTCCTCGGGCTCCTCGGCGCTCACCGGCGCGGCCGGGGTACCGGCGGCCTCGGCAGCGGCCTCGGCGGCGGCGCGCTCGGGGGTCTGGAAGCGGGGCTCGGTGAAGACCGGCGCCTGGAACACGGCGACGGACGGACGCGCGGGGCGGCGGGAGCCGTCGGCGTCGTCCTTCCCGCCACCGGAACGGGTGGGCGCGGAGAAACCACCGGCGGCGCGCTGCACGGCCCGGCGGCGACGGCGCGGACCGGCGTCCTCGGCGGACTCGTCCTGCCGCGCGGCGGGCGCCTGCGCGGGCTCGGCGGCCCGCACGGGCTCGGCGACGGGCGCGGTGTCCTCGGCGGCGGGTGCCCCGGCGGGCGCGGACGAACGGCGGGTGGCCCGGCGGCGCGCACGGGCGGGGGCCTCCGCCTCCACGGCGGGGGTCTCCTCCACCACGGCCGCCACGGCGGGAGCCTCGACAACCGGCTCGACGGCCTCGGCGGCGGGCGCACCGGCGGGCGCGGACGAACGACGGGTGGCCCGGCGGCGCGCACGGGCGGGGGCGGCCTCTGCCTCGGCCTCGGCCTCGACGGCGGGGACGTCCGCCACGACCGGCGCGGCCTCGACGGCGGGCGCCGCGACCTCGGCGGCGGGGGCACCGGCGGGGGGCGGCGCGCGGGGGGCACCCGCCCGGGGGGGGGGGGGGGCCCGGGGG
>NZ_JAHRXF010000048.1 GCF_019104725.1 Streptomyces corallincola
GGGGCCGCGGCCCCCCCCCCCCCCGGCCCCCCCCAACACCCCCCCCCCGGCCCCGCCCCCCCCGGCCCCGCCTCGATCCGGTCGCCCTGCCCTGCCCCGATCCGGGTGCCCACCCCCGCCCCGATCCCCGGCACCCCCGCCACCCCGATCCGCCCCCTGAACAGCGCTCACCCTCCGGAGAACACTGTTCTCCCGCCCGTACACTGGCCCCATGACCGACGAGGCCGCCGACAAGTCCGTCTCCATGACTCCACCCCAGGGCACGAACCCGCCACGGAGTGCGAACCCCCCGCAGGGCACGCCCCCGCCTCCCTCTCCCTGGGAGCGTGAGCGCCCCGCGCGCCCGCAGGCGGCGCCCCCGCGCGCTCCGCTCTCCCGCGAGCGGGTGGTGGAGGCGGCGTTCACGGTGCTGGACCGCCAGGGGCTGGACGGGCTGTCGATGCGCCAGGTGGCGACGGAACTGGAGGTCGCGGTCTCCGCGCTCTACGCCCACGTCAGCTCCAAGGACGACCTGCTGGAGCTGATGTACACCCGTCTCTTCGACGGCTTCCGCATGCCCGCACCCGACCCCGCCCACTGGCGGGCCCAGGTGCGCGAGTACGCCCGCGCCGGTCGCCGACGCCTGCTCTCGCACCGGGACATGGCGCGGATCTCGATGGCCCACGTCCCCTTCACGGCCGAACTCCTGCCGCACGTCGAGGCGTTGCTCGCGGTCTTCCGTACCGCCGGGCTGCCCGACCGCATCGCGGCGGAGGCGGGCGACCTCATCTCCACCTACATCGACGGCTTCGTGCTCGAAGAGGGCATGTGGCAGGACCGCGCCGCACGGAACAGCGGCACCGACGCCTCCCTCGCCCGCCCCGACTGGCGCGAGATGGCCGACGAGATGCAGTCCTACTTCGCCTCCCTCCCCGCCGCCGACTTCCCCCACCTGCGCGCCCTCTCCGGCCTGATGGTCACCGACTCCTCCGACGAGCGCTTCGACATCGGCCTGGAAATCATCCTGCGCGGCCTGGCCAGCTACCTCCCGCCGGACGGAACCCCCCGAGACTCCCAACTCCCGCACACAGAAGGCGAGTCGGACCCCGCATCGCAGGTCTGAACGGAGACACCGCGACGGCACAGGAGCGCCCCGTTCCCGCCGAGACACGCACAATCCGTCCCCCTCCGTGCCCCCGAACCGCCAACCCCCTCGCCCGCGTCCTCCCTTACGCCCTACGGTGCCAACAGCCACCTACGCCGGGAGGAACCGTGCAGCAGCCGAGGACCGCGCTCGCGGAGCGGATCGCCGCGCGCAGGGAGGGAGGGGGCGGGGGAGACGCGGCGGACGACCCCCGCGCCCTCGTGGGCGAGACGAGGCGTGCGCTTCTCCTCGTTCCCGTCGCCAACGGCGGTTTGTGGAGCGTGCGTTCGGGCGGGGTGCGCTGGATCTGCGGGTTCACCGACGAGACCGCGCTGGCCCGGTTCGCCGTCCGGCACGCGCCCGGCGAGCGTCCGTTGGACTACGCGGCCCTGCGCGGCGCGCGCATCCTCGACGAGATCGTGCCCACCCTGGGCGAACCGGCCGGACTCGCCCTCGACATCGCCACGGAGGGCGCGGCGATGTTCTTCCCACCGGTCACCGGAATCGTCCCGGACGCGGTTGCCATCACGCCAAAAGGGCCATCGCTGAGGGAAGTTGCCGCCCACACCGTGACGGAGAACCGCCCATGAGCGACGACGCGGACCTGCGACTCGACAAGCCCTCCGTCGAGAGGTTCACCCGGGGCCTCGGTGCGACCATCGACCAGTTGGGCGAACTCGGCGGCCCTACCGGCTCGGTGCTCGGCAAGGGCTTCTCGGGGCTGGCGATGACGGGTATGGAGGCCGGGCACCACGGTCTGGCCGCCGACTTCGAGGATTTCTGCGGGCGTTGGGAGTGGGGGGTGCGGGCTCTCGTCCGGGACGCCAGTGAGATCGCCAACCGGCTGGGCCTGGCGGCGGGGACCCTGTGGGAGCAGGACCAGTACATCGGGGGCGCGTTGAAGGTGGGCGCCAGTTCGCTGCTCGGCGGGAACCCGCACGCGAGCGAGGACGACATCGCCGGGCAGAGCTGGGGTGATGTCGTGACGCCGGACTATCTGCACCCGGACTGGAGCGCCGAGTCGTTCGACAAGGCCGGGCAGGACATCGAGCAGACCTGGAAGGACACCGGCCGCACCGTTCTCACCGAGGGCAAGGGCGGACAGCAGTCACAGCTGCTCAACCAGGCGCTGGGCATCTCGGACGACCAGTGGAACCAGGCACTCGACCAGACTTTCGGACCGTCGCCGGAGCAGCGCGCGGAACAGCAGAGCGACTCCGGCGGCGACTGACCGCACCCCGCACCCCGCACCCACCCCGCACCCACCCCGCACCCACACCCGCACTCACATCAGCACGAGCACTCGCACCAGCACCCGCAGCACCCGAGCTCGCACCCGCACGAGCACTCGCAGCACCCGAGCTCGAACCAGCACCAGCACTCGTATCCGTACCCGTACCCGCAGAGGACAACGGGCCGCGCGCACCGTCGGCGCAGGACCGACTCACCACAGGCACAGGGGGCAACCACCGGTGGGCATAGGCGACTTCATCAGTGACATCACACCCGATTCGGTCGAGGATGCCGTCAAGGGCGGTGCCGCCTGGGTGGGTGACCGGGTCGAGGACGCGGGGGACTGGACCGCCGACCGGTTGCAGGACGTGGGGTGGGACTCGGGCGCCGACTGGGTGCGTGAGCAGTCCCGTTCGGTGGCGGACCGGCTGGGCGCGGAGGTGGACGAGCTGGACCTCGGGCAGACCGAGGACAGGACGAAGCTGATCTTCGGCAGTGTGGGCAAGATCCGGGCCACGTCCGAGCAACTCACCGCCTTCCAGGGCGCTTTCGACGACACCGGTGACGGGCTGAAGGACCTGGACTCCTCCCGGTTGAAGGGTGAGGCCGCCGACGCGCTGCGGACGACGCTGGGGAAGCAGCCGCCCAAGTGGTACGCCGGTGCGGACGCGTTCGCCGAGGCGGTCGGCGCGCTGGACGCGTTCGCGGACACCGTGAGCTGGGCACAGGGGCGGGCGCAGACGGCGATCGACAAGTGGAAGGAGGGGACGAAGGCGTCCGAGGAGGCCGCCGACGCCCACCGCGCGAAGGTCGTCGCCTACAACAAGGCCGCCGACCGCTACAACGCCCAGCCGCCGGACCGGCGCGACCCCGCCTCGCTTCCGCCGAAACCCGCCGAGACCTTCGAGGACCCCGGCCGCGGGCTGATGGAGGAGGCGCAGCGCATCCTCACCGAGGCCCGCACCCAGCGGAACTCGGCCGCCGAGACGGCACGTTCGGCGATCCGCGCCGCTCGTGACGCGGCCCCGCAGAAGCCGTCGTACGCCGAGCAGTTGAGGGACGGGTTCGATGAACTCCAGGTCATGGACGACCACGTGGCGGGCGGGCTGATCAAGGGCACGGCCGGGATCGTGAACTTCGTGCGGAGCGTGGACCCGCTGGACCCCTACAACCTCACGCACCCGGCGGAGTACTTCACGTCCCTGGACAGTCTCGCGGCCGGTCTGGTGGTGGCCGCCAATGATCCGGTCGGTACCGGCACCAACATGGTCAAGGACTTCATGAAGGACCCGGCCGAGGGGTTCGGGCGGCTGATTCCGGACATCGTGCTGACCGTGGCCACCGACGGCGGTGGGGCGGCGGTGAAGGGGGTGCGGGTCGCGGAGGACGCCGCCGAGGCGTCGCGGGTGCGCAGGCTGGTGGACGACGCCGACGAGGGCGCGCACCGCCGCCCCGACGGCGACCGTGTCACCGACGGTTCCGACCCGGTGGACCTCGCCACCGGCCGGATGTTCCTGCCGCAGACCGACGTGGTGATTCCCGGCATCCTGCCGCTGGTGTTCACCCGGCGTACCGAATCGGGCCTGGCCACCGGGCGGTTCCTCGGGCCGTCCTGGTCGTCCACGGCCGACGAGCGGCTGGAGATCGACGCGATCGGCGTCGTCCATGTCACCGCCGATGGCCTGCTGATCACGTACCCGCATCCCGTCCCCGGCGACCCCACCCGGCCCACGTCCGGCGCCGGACGCGCGCCGCTCGCCCGCGACGCCCAAGGCGACTACACCCTGACCGATCCCTACTCGGGCCTGGTCCGCCACTTCACCGCCCCCGCCGGTGCCGAACCGGGCGGCGACGGCACCGCGTGGCTCGCCGGTGTCACCGAGCGCAACGGCCACACCGTCACCCTCGACCGGGCCGACGACGGGCTGCCCCTGGCCCTCGTCCACTCGGCGGGAGCCCGGGTGACGGTGACCACGGCCGACGGCCGGATCACCGCGCTCGCCCTGGCCGGTGCGGGCCCGGACGGCAGGGACCTGCCGCTGATGGGCTACGGCTACGACGTCGCCGACCTCACCACCGTGACCAAGCCCTCCGGCGCCGTCACGGCGTTCCGGTACGACGAACGCCACCGTGTCATCGCCTGGACCGACTCCAACGACCGCCGCTACGACTACGCGTACGACGACGAGGACCGGGTCGTCGCCGAGGGCGGCGAGGCGGGCCACGTCCAGATCACCCTGGTGTACAGCGGTCCCGACCCCGCGACGGGCCACCGCACCACGGTCCTGACCACCGCGGACGGCCGTACCACCCGGCATCTGATCGGACCGGGCTGCCACATCCTGGCCACCACCGACGCCCTGGGCCACACCACCCGCTTCCGCCACGACGCGAGCGGCAACCTGCTCGCCCGCACCGACCCGCTGGGCGCCACCACCACGTTCACCCACGACGAAGCGGGCCACCTGACAGCGGCCGTCCGCCCCGACGGGTCCCAACTCCACATCACACGCGACCCGTTGGGGCTGCCGTCCGAGGTCGTCGGGCCGGACGGTGCCCGTACCGCGTACGCCTACGACGTCTGCGGCAACCGCACGGCCGTCACCGACGCGGCCGGGCACACCACCCGCAGTACCTACGACGACGCGGGCCGCCTCACCTCCGTCACCGACGCGCTCGGGAACACCACGCGCGTGGAGTGCGACGCGGCGGGCCTGGTCGTGGCGGTGACCGACCCCTCCGGCGCGACCACCCGCCCCGTGCGGGACGGGCTCGGCCGCCCGGTCCGGGTGACCGACCCGGCGGGCGGGGTCACCCGGCTCGCCTGGAGCGCGGACGGTGACCTCGCCCGCCGCACCGGACCGGGCGGCGACACCGAGACGTGGACCTACGACGGCGAGGGCAACTGCCTGACCCACACCGGCGCCTCCGGCGGTGTCACGGCGTACGAGTACACCCACTTCGACCTCCCGCTCGCCACCACCCGCCCCGACGGCACCCGCCACACCTTCGAGCACGACCGCGACCTGCGCCTCACCCGCGTCACGAACTCGCATGGAGCGAGCTGGAGTTACACCTACGACGCGGTCGGCAACATCGTCTCCGAGACCGACTTCGACGGGCGCACCCTGACCTACCGCGTGGACGCGACCGGTCGGCTCACCGAGCGCACCGACGCCCTCGGCGCCACCGTCGCCTTCGACCGGGACCCGCTCGGCCGCGTCCTGCGCAAGACCGTCGCGGACGAGGTGACGACGTACACCTACGACCCGGCCGGGCGGCTGCTGGAGGCGGTCGGTCCCGGGAGCGAACTGCGCTACCAGTACGACCGCCGTGGCCTGGTCAAGACCGAACTCGTGGACGGCCGCCCCCTCGCCTTCGCCTACGACGCCCTGGGCCGCCGCGTCCGCCGCACCACCCCCACCGGACACGTCACGACGTACACCTACGACTCCGCCGGACTCCCCGCCCGGCTCACCACCGGCGGACGGGAGATCGGCTTCGCCCATGACGCCGCCGGGCGTGAACTCATCCGTTCCGTAGGGGACTTGATTACCCTGACCTCGTCCTGGGACGGCGCCGGACGGCTCACCGCGCAGCGCGTCGCGGCGGGGGAGCGCACCGTCGGCAGCCGTGTCTACGGATACCGTCCGGACGGGCACCTCACCTCCGTCACCGACCGGCTGTCCGGCACCCGCACCTTCGACCTGGACCCGCTCGGCCGGGTCACCGCCGTCCACGCGGCGGGCTGGACGGAGCGGTACGCCTACGACGACGCGGGCAACCAGACCTCGGCCGACTGGCCCGACCGCCATCCGGGCGCCGAGGCCAGGGGCGAGCGCGCGTACAGCGGTACGCGCGTCGTCCGCGCCGGAGCCGTGCGCTTCGAGCACGACGCGCTCGGCCGGGTGACGCTGCGCCAGCGGCCCCGGCTGTCGCGCAGGGCCGACACCTGGCGCTACACCTGGGACGCCGAGAGCCGCCTCACCGCCGTCACCACCCCCGACGGCACCCGCTGGCGCTATCGGTACGACCCGCTGGGCCGCCGTACCGCCAAGCAGCGGCTCGCGGCCGACGGCGTGACCGTGGCCGAGGAGATCCGTTTCACCTGGGACGGCCTCACCCTGTGCGAACAGACCGCCCACGGGCCCGAATCCGCCCGCACCGTCGCCCTGACCTGGGACCACCGGGGCGCGGTACCTCTCGCGCAGACCGAGCGCGTCCTCACCGCCGACGCGCGGCAGGAGGAGATCGACCGCCGGTTCTTCGCCATCGCCACGGACCTCGTCGGCACCCCGACCGAACTCATCGACGAGACCGGCGCCGTCGCCTGGCGCACCCGCGCCACCCTCTGGGGCACCACCGCCTGGACCCGGGACAGCACCGCCTACACGCCGCTGCGCTTCCCCGGCCAGTATTTCGACCCCGAGACCGGACTCCACCACAACTGCTTCCGCCTCTACGACCCCGAGACCGGCCGCTACACCTCCCCGGACCCCTTGGGCCTCGGCCCCGCCCCCAACCCCCTCGCCTACGTGGGCAATCCGCAGGCGGGGTGCGATCCGTGGGGGCTGATGCCCAAGTACACCAAGGAGCAGAAGGCCCAGCAGGCCCGGCAGGACGCCCTCAAGACGATGGACGACACCATCGAGCGGGCCAGGAACGGCAGGATCAGAAAGGCCGGAAACTACCACGCCGACGATCACGGCTTCACCGAGGACATGGTCATGGACATCCTCAAGGAACCGGACGCCGTCTACCACTCCACGGGAGGCAGCGGGAACCTGATCTTCCGCAAGGGCGACGACGTGGTGGTGGTCCGCGGCGACCGCACCGGCGGCGGCAACGTCATCACGGCGTACGGCCCCTCCGGCGTCAAGGGGCCGTCCGGGGCCGAGGCGCTCGGCGGTCTGCCCACCGATCCCGGCGGCCCGATTACCCACACGGACGTCGTGGAAGGCAGGATTCCGGCGAAGAACGGCTTCATGCCCCCGGCGGAACAGGTCAGATGAGAGGGCGTCCCTCATGAGAATCAGCCTCGGCGACGGCTGCACGGCGACCGTCACGGGCGATCCGCTGCGTCTCGCGCCCCGTTTCGACATCGGCGACTTCCGGATCCGGGTCGCGCCCTACGCGGACGCGGCGGAGCGCGGGCGCTTCATCGCCGAGGCGTTCGGCAGCCGCCCCTGGCTGTGGGACACCCCGGACGAGCTGTGGTTCGACCGGACCGGGCGGGACCTGGCCGCCGCCGAGTTCCAGCTGCCCGGCGTGGAGGCCGCCGCCCCCGAGGACACGGCCCGCCTCCCCGCCACGCCCCCGGTCCGCCCCGGCGGCCTGCACGCGGACGAGGCCGCCGACTGCCACCTGGAGGTCACCTCGGAACTCCTCCGCGCCCCCGGCGACACGGCGCTGACCTGCCTGCGCGACCTGGACGTCCTGGACGCGCCGCTGGAGGCCCGGATCGGCATCGCCCCGAACCTGGCCCTCCTGGTCCAGGAGGGTGAAGTGGTCGGCTGGAGCCTCACGGACCCGGCCCGCCACGTGACCACCGGGTTTGCCGCGCCCAGCGCGGAGCCCCCGGCCCCGGCCACCCGCCGCGCCTTCACGGCCTGCCTCGACATCCTGACCACGCCCGTCTTCGACCGGGTACGGGCCGCCGACCCGGCCGCCCTCTCCGCACTCCGTGCGCTCCACCACGCCCTGCGCACCCAACGGGACGACCGGCACCGCGCCGAGGCGCTGCTCGTCTTCACCGGGGGTTTGCTGGAGGACCACGGGGGAGAGTGAGGGCGGAGGACACCAAGAGAACCCCAGGGGCCAAGGGACGCGGGAGGCCCGGGGGTGTTCACGAGTGGGGTTGGCCAGCGCCTTCACGGCTCACCAAAGATCGTTCCCCGTGTGCGTAATGATCATTGCCCGAGGCTGGGGTCCAATTCGTCGATTCGAGCGGGCCGGGAGTCTGCCCGGTTGCCCGGAAGAGGCCGGACTCCCGCCTGGGGCGGGCCCGTCCACGCCCAGACTCGTTGCAGGCACGTTGGTGACGGCGGCAGGCGCAGCTGCTGTACGGCGAGGTCGACACCTGGACGCCGACCGCCTCGGGCAGGAACTCCTGGTCTACGGAGCCGCTCCCGACCGCGCGCGGGCCGTCAACCGGACGATTCTGCCTGGGGAGCTGTGTCTCCAAGGCTGAGCAGGAGTTTGCGGAGTAGGTGGTTGAGGCTTTCGCATTCGTCTGCTTGGAGGCCACTGAGTAGGCGGCGCTCGTTCTCTACGTGGCTTGCCACGACGCGGTCGACAAGTGCCCATCCTTCGTCGGTGAGGGTGATGAGCAGTCGGCGGCGGTTGTCGGGGTCGGCCTGACGCGTCACCAGGTCGCGGCGTACCAGGTGGTCCACCCGGTTGGTCAGTGCGGAGGAACCGACCATCGAGGTCGCCACGAGGTCCTTCGGAGTCAGGGTGTGCGGGGGGCCGGCGCGCCAGAGGGTGGCCAGCACATCGAACTCCCATGCCTCAAGGCCGTGGGTGTGCATGTGGTCGCTGATCTCCTTGGAGAGCAGCCGGTAAGCGCGGTGGATACGGCCGATGGGCGCCATGGGTGAGACATCCAGATCTGCTCTTTCATCAGCCCATTGATTGAGGATCATGTCGACTACGTCGTTCATTCGGCACCTGAGAATTCAACATCGAACTGTTTGACGTGAGGCTACCACCCTCCTAGCATCGTAAACGGTTCGACATCGGAACGTTCAGAAGCGTACGTTTCGACATGAGGCTGAAGGCGCGGCGACCGCTGCGCCCGGAGGGGGACTTGCCATGACAACGGTCGGCAACGTGGTTCTGCTGCCGCAGACCAACCAGCTACGTGCGATGCACACGGTCATACGTGACAAGAACGCGTCTCAAGGAGACTTCACGGTCTTCTCCCGACGGATCATCCGCCTGCTTCTTGAAGCGGGTCTGGACCTGCTGCCCTTCGAAAAGCGCGAGGTCATCACGCCAGTGGGCCAGACCTACTACGGACTGGGGTTCACCCCGCGCCTGTGCGGTGTGTCGGTGGTCCGTGCGGGCGAGAGCATGGAGGCGGAGCTGCGCGAGATGATGCCCGGCATCGGCATTGGGAAAATCCTGATTCAGCGGGACAAGCAGACCAAGCTTCCTGATCTGCTCTACAAGAATCTTCCCGCCGGCATCGCTGAAGGTCATGTCCTGTTGCTGGAGCCCATGCTCGCCACAGCGGGCTCGGCGCTCGCTGCCCTTGACGTGTTGCGCAGCAGTGGGGTTCAGGACGAGAACATCGTGCTGATCAACTTCCTGGCCTCGCCGCAGGGGCTTGAGCGCGTCGGCCGCGCAGCCCCGGCCGTGCGGATCGTGACGTCAGCCGTGGAGGACGGCCTCAACGAACACGCCTTCATGGTCCCGGGGATCGGGGACTTCGGGGACAGGTTCTTCGGCACGCTCCCGCGGGCCCGAGTCTCATGAAAGACCGAACCGGGCTCGACTCGGCACTGACGGCTCTGGCCCCTATGGTGTGGGGCAGTACCTACCTGGTGACCACCCAACTTCTGCCGCCGGACCGGCCCTTGCTCGCGGCGGCGGTCCGGGCCCTGCCAGGCGGGCTGATCCTCACCGCAGCAGGCCGGACGCTGCCGCGCGGCCGGTGGTGGTGGCGTGCTTTTGCCCTGGGAGCCCTGAATATCGGAGTCTTCTTCTACCTGCTCTTCGTCGCTGCGTACCACCTGCCCGGTGGCGTGGCCTCACTCGTGGGGTCCATCCAACCGGTTTTCGTCCTGCTGCTGTCGGCACTGTTACTGCGGGACAAAGTACGCGGCAGGCAGGTCGCCGCGTGCCTGCTTGGGACGCTCGGCGTCGGGCTGCTGGTCCTGGGCCCCAAAGCCGGCCTCGACATCGTGGGAGTGCTCGCCGGTATGGGCGGGGCCGCCTGCATGGCAGCCGGGATCGTGCTCACCAAGCGCTGGGGCCGTCCGCCGGGTGTCAGCCTACTCACCTTCACCGGCTGGCAGCTCGCCGTCGGTGGCCTGCTGCTCACCCCTGTGGCCTTGTTCGCCGAAGGACTTCCTGCACGCCTGAGCGGGTCCAACGTCGTCGGCTTCGGCTATCTCAGCTTCATCGGTGCGCTCCTGGCCTACGCCGTCTGGTTTCGCGGCATCGAGCGGCTGCCCGCGCTGACGGTCTCGATGCTCGGCTTCACCAGCCCGCTCGCGGCGACTGTCCTCGGTTACGTCTTCCTTCACCAGCGACTGACGCTCGTGCAGGCAGCGGGGGCGGTGGCAGTGGTGGCCGCGGTCCTGCTGGCCCAGCAACTGCCCGTACGAAAAGACCGACAGCACGACGACACCGACCATATGAAGGAGCCGGCCTCTCATGACCCAGTCGCCTGAAATCGCCGAGGCGGCGCAGCTCCCGGCTGCGCCAGGCGGAGGAGCGGTCACGACGCGCCTGGTCCTGTTCGACCTCGACGGCACCCTCATCGACACGCCGAACGCCATCGTCAACACCTTCACCGACACGTTCGCCTCGCTCGGCATCCACGGCATCACCGCCGACGCGATCCGCAGCACCATCGGCCGCCCCCTGGCTGAGGCCTTCGCGCACCTCGTCGGTCTCCCCACCACAGCCGCACAGGTGGAAGCGGCCGTCGAGCGGTACCAAGTGCTGTATCGCGAACGGATAGTGCCCCAAGCCCGCACACTGCTGTATTCGGGCGTGGCCGAAGGCCTCGCCCGGCTGGGCAGCAACGGCATGATCCTTGGCGTCGCCACCAGCAAGTTCACGGCAAGCGCCGAGGCGCTGCTGGCTGCGGCCGGCATTCGTGACCACTTCGACATGGTCGTCGGCGCGGACGCCGTCACCCAGCCGAAGCCGGCCCCGGACGCAGGCCTCCTCATCGCCGCAGAACTCGGTCACCACCCGAGCCGAGCAGTCATGGTCGGAGACACAACGCACGACGTGTTCATGGCTCACAACGCCAACATGCGCTCCATCGCCGTCACGTATGGCATCCACACTCCAGCCCAACTCGAAGCCGCCAGGCCCACGTGGATGGAACAGACATTCCCGGCAGCCGTCGATCGCATCCTCAGCGGCGACTAGAGCACCGATCGCGATCATCCAACTCGTACGGCCGCCGTCCGCTCGCAGGGGACGGCGGGGGGTGTCCAGCCACTTGGCACTGTGACCGCTGCAACCGCTCCGCGCGGTGACCGCGATCGGGGCGTCGTCCCCGCTCGCCCTCACGCTGACGCAACCAGGCCACCACCGGCACAGCCATCTCGGGCTACAGGGGCGGACGTATCACTCATAACCGACACACCGGTTTTTTTGGGGGGCCACCAGCAATGAGCATCCAGGCACCGATATCGAGAGTGTTCTACAAGTACGCGTCGCTGCGCAGCCTGCTGCACCATCAGGCGCAGCTGCGCCCCGGCGACATCGCGGTCACCGCCGCCGACGGCGACCTTACCTTCCACGAACTCAAGGCCGAGGCCGACCGGTTGGCAGCCCACCTGCACGCACTCGGCGTCGCACCCGACACCTGTGTCGGGCTCTACGCCGAACCCTCCGCCGACCTGGTGACCGGCGTATGGGGCATCCTCACCGCCGGCGCCGCCTACCTGCCGCTGTCACCCGACTACCCCGAGGCCCGGCTGAGGTACATGGTCGAGAACGCGGGCGCCCGAGTCGTCGTCACCCAGCCGCACCTGCGTGACCGGCTCCATCGCCTGGTCCCTGAGGGCACGACGGTGGTCACTGCCGCCGACACCCAGGCAGCCGGAGCATCTTTCCCGCTCCCCGACGTGCAGAGCGACCACCTCGCCTATGTCATTTACACATCCGGCAGCACGGGCAAGCCCAAGGGCGTGATGATCGAGCAGCGCAGCATCGTCTCGCAGCTGCGTTGGCTGGAAAACTGTGGCCACCTTGGCGCGGACGTGTCCATCCTGCAGAAGACGCCGATGAGCTTCGACGCCGCCCAGTGGGAGATCCTGGCTTGCGCAGTCGGCGCCCGAGTTGTCATGGGCACCCCCGGGCTCTTCCGGGACCCGGAGGGCATCATCACCACGATCTGCGAGCACCGGGTGACCGCCTTGCAGGGCGTGCCGACGCTGCTGCAGGCGCTTGTGGACACCGAAGAGCTCGGCGCCTGCGCGTCCCTGACTCGCATCTTCTCCGGCGGGGAGGCCCTCACCCGAGCCTTCGCGCAGGATCTGTTCCGCGCGCTGCCCGGCGTGTCGCTGGTCAACCTGTACGGCCCGACCGAGACGACCATCAACGCCACCTCGTTCTGGGTCGATCCCGACGCCCTCGACCAGTCGTCTCCCGGAATCGTTCCGGTCGGCGTCCCGGCCGACAACGTCACCTGCTACATCCTGGACGCCGACCGCCAGCCGGTGGACATCGGCGAGAGCGGGGAGCTGTTCATCGGCGGCATCCAGGTGGCTCGCGGTTACATCGGATTGCCTGAAGTGACGCAGGAACGTTTCCTCGTATCGCCGTTCAACCCCACCGAGCGCCTCTACCGCACGGGCGATCTCGCCCAGTGGAACCCTGACGGCACGATCCAGTTCATGGGCCGCACCGACAACCAGGTCAAGTTGCGTGGCCACCGGGTGGAGCTGGAGGAGGTCGCCTCGCGGATCGAGGAGCACACCTGGGTACGCAAAGCAACGGCGGTCGTCGCCGACGACTCCCGCACCGGTGGTAAGGCCCTCGTCGCCGCGGTCGAGCTCAACGAGCGTACGGCCGCGGTGATGGACCAAGGACGCGGCGACGCCGGTCACCACCAGTCGAAGACGTCGAAGCTCCAGGTCAAAGCCCAACTGTCCAACCCTGGTCTGCGCGAGGCGCGGCAACTGACGGGCCGCAAGGTCATCGACCTGCCCTGCCTCGAGGGCACCGAGGAGCAGCGGCAGGCGGCCTTCGCCCGCAAGACCTACCGGTTCTACGACGGCGGTGAGATGACCGTCGACGACGTGCTCGCGCTGCTCGCCCCGCGCTCGGTCGAGGCTGCCGCTGCGCGAGAAGTAACCGACCTGACGCTTGACGAACTCGGCACGCTCTTCAGGTGGTTGGGCCCGTTCCACAGCGAGGAACGGCTGCTGCCGAAGTACGCCTACGCCTCGCCCGGGGCCCTGTACGCCGCACAGCTGTACCTGGAGATCGACGGGCTGGCGGGCCTGTCGGGCGTCTACTACCACCACCCCGTCGACCACACCCTGGTCCGCGTCGGTGACCTCCCCGAAGCCGGCCGGACCCCCGGACTGAAGCTGCACTTCCTCGGCAAGCGGCAGGCCATCGAGCCCGTCTACAAGAACAACATCGTCGAGGTGCTCGAGTTCGAGGCCGGTCACATGCTCGGAGTGTTGGCGGAGGTCCTGCCCCGCCACGGCCTGACCATCAACCCGGTGGGCTTCGACCCCGCCGCCAAATCACTGCTCGACGTGGCCGACGAGGACCACTACCTCGGCACCTTCGCCATCACCGCGCACGACGACCGGCCGCGCCCGGACGAGGTCGAGCTGTTCGTGCAGGCACACGGCGACCGAGTGGCCGGGCTGCCGGCGGGCTTGTACCGCTACCGGAACGGCGAACTGCAGTTTCTGGGCGAGCAGGTGGTGGAGCGGCGGCACGTCATCGCCATCAACCAGGGTGTGTACGACCGAGCGTCGATCGGTATCAACGCGGTCTCCCGCGCGGGGGAGGAATGGAGGCACTACATCGCGCTGGGCACGCTGCTGCACCGCCTCCAGCGCACCGCGGGCATGGGCTTCATGTCGTCCGGCTACTCCTCGAAGACGGGCAATCCGTTGCCGGCCTCCCGGCGCCTGGACGACCTGCTCGCCGCCGCAGACATCCCTGCGGCCCCTGCCTCGTACTTCTTCGTCGGCGGTCTCGTCACCGCCGAGCAGGCCGCGCACCAGGGTATGAACGAGGACGCCGTACACACCAAGGGCCCGGCGGAGATGATCCGCGACGACCTCGCGCAGTTCCTGCCCGACTACATGATCCCCTCGCGGGTGGTCGTGGTGAACGAACTGCCGCTCACTGCCAACGGCAAGATCGACGCCAAGGCCACCGCGCAGCTGCCGGAGGTGACCGCAGTCCGCGCCTCGGCGGTCTACGTCGCCCCGGCGACGCCGACCGAGCAGTGGCTGGCGGCCGTGTGGGGCCGGTTGCTCAAATACGACAGCGTCTCCACCCGCGATGAGTTCTTCGCGGCGGGCGGTAATTCCCTGCCGTGGCGCTGGTGAACCGGATCAACAAGGAGTTCGGCACGCAGCTCCCGCTCCAAGTGGTCTTCGAGACGCCGAAGTTGGAGGACCTGGCCGCCCGCGTCGACGGCGGTTCGCCGGTGCGCAGCTCCCGTCTGGTGCCGCTCAACCCCGGCGGCTGCGGCACCCGGGTGTTTGCCTGGCCGGGCCTGGGCGGTTACCCGATGAACCTGTGGCTGCTTGCCCAGGGCGTCGGCCTCGACCGGCCGGTGACCGGCATTCAGGCGCACGGCATCAACCACGGCGAGGTGCCGTACCCCACGATCCGGGAGATGGCGATGGCCGACGTCGCCGAGATCCGCCGGGTCCAGCCCTTGGGACCGTACACGCTGTGGGGCTACTCCTTCGGCGCCAGGGTGGCCTTCGAGGCGGCCTGGCAGCTAGAGCAGTTCGGCGAAAAGGTGGAGAACCTGTTGCTGATCTGCCCCGGCAACCCCCAGCTGCGGGAGCAGGACGGACAGCGGTGGGGCCGCGAAGCCTCCTTCACCAACCCGGCCTACCTCACCATCCTGTTCTCCGTGTTCTCCGGCACCGCCCACGGCCCCGCCGTACAGGCCTGCCTGCGTGAGGTCACGGACGAGGACTCCTTCGTGGCCTTCGTGCACCAGCGGATACCTGCCCTGGACGAAGGGACGATTCGCCGCATCACGCGGGTCGTCGCCGAAACGTACGAGTTCGATTACACCTTCCGCGAACTGCAGGAGCGCCGGATTGAAGCCCCTGTGACGATCTTCAAGGCGCGCGGCGACGACTACTCCTTCCTGGAGAACAGCTCCGGCTACTCCGCCCGGCCGCCCCAGGTGATCGACCTCGACGGCGACCACTACAGCGTGCTGAAGAAGCATGGCGTGGGGGAACTGATCACCAACATCCGCCACCTCGATGGCCGTAAGTAGCCGAGCGCCCCTCGCAAAGCCCCTCGCCCCGCGAGTTCCCCCGCCGCGGGGCGAGGTCCTCACCACACCGAAAGGGACCTGCTGCCGTGCCGCACGTCAGTATCAAGCACTTCTCCCGTACGTTCACCGAGGCTGAGAAGGCCGACCTGGTCACCTCGTTGACCGACATCGTCACCCGGGTCTTCGGCACCGGTCCGGGAGTGGTGTCCGTCGCCGTGGAACCGGTCGAGCCGTCCGTGTGGACGGACACCGTGTACCAGCCCGAGATCGAGGCGAAGGCGCACCTGCTGTGGAAGCAGCCGAACTACTCCGAGCCCACCCCGACCGAAGGAACCCGATGAGTCCCGCGCGCTCCGCAATCCCGATCATCTGCACCGAAGAGGTCCGCGAGGCCCTGCACGAGGGCCGCCCGGTCGTCGCGCTGGAGTCCAACGTCATCACACACGGCCTGAAGTACCCCCACAACGCCCAGACGGCGCTTGAGGTTGAAGCCGCCGTGCGCAAGGGCGGCTCGATCCCGGCGACCGTCTGCATCGAGGACGGCGCGATCCGCATCGGCATGACCGAGCAGGACATCGAGCGCTTCGCGTCCGAGTCCGGTATACCGAAAGTATCCAGCCGCGACCTGCCCGTGGTGCTGGCCCGCGGCGGCCGCGGCGCCACCACCGTCGCCTCCTCACTGGTCGCGGCCGAACTCGCCGGGATCCCGTTCTTCTCCTCGGCCGGCCTGGGCGGCGTCCACCGCGGCGCGGAGATGACGATGGACATCTCCTCGGACCTGATCCAATTGACCCGCTCCAAGGTCGCGGTCGTCTGCGCCGGCGCGAAGATGATCCTCGACCTGAAGCTGACCATGGAGTACCTGGAGACACACTGCATCCCGGTGATCTCCCACGGCTCCGACGACTTCCCCGCGTTCTACTGTGCCTCCAGCGGCCTGAAAGCCCCGCACCGCATCGACGACGAGAACCTGATCGCCAGAGTCGTCGCCACACATTGGGCCGCCGGCCACCCCGGCGGTGTCGTCATCACCACGCCGCCGCGCGAAGAGGACGCCGTCGACCCCGCCGAGGCCGAGGCCGCGATCGCCGATGCGCTCGCGCAAGCCGAGCGGGACGGGGTCAGCGGCCAGGGTCTGACCAAGTACCTGATGCACGCTGTCGACAGAGCCACCGGGGGCCGTACCGCACAGGCCAACATGGCCGTCCTCATCTCCACGGCCGAGATCGGAGGCCGCATGGCCGCCGCCTACGCCCACCGCCAAGCCGCCAGCTCCGGACAACGGTAAGGAAGCTCATGCCCTCCCTGTTCGATTCCATCACACTGGGCAAGACCGAAGGGAAGCGTCCAGCGAAGCCGGTCGTGCGGTCCGCCGAGCACCGGCTGCTGCTGTTCACCGGGCGGGCCCACCCAGACCTCGCCGAACGCATCGCCGCCGGACTCGGCACGGCCCTCGTTCCCACCCAGGCGCGGGACTTCGCCAACGGCGAGATCTACGTCCGCCACGAGGAATCGGTGCGCGGAGCGGACTGCTTCGTCGTCCAGTCGTACACCAACCCCATCAACACGTGGATCATGGAACAACTCCTCATGATCGATGCGTTGAAACGGGCTTCCGCCCGCAGCATCACCGTCGTGGCCCCCTTCTACGGCTACTCGCGACAGGACAAGAAGCACAAGGGCCGCGAGCCGATCTCGGCCCGGCTGCTGGCAGACCTGCTCACGGCCGCCGGAGCCGACCGGATCATCACCATCGACCTGCACACCGATCAGATCGTGGGCTTCTTCGACGGCCCCGTCGATCACCTCTTCGCGATGCCCATCCTCGCCGACCACGTTGCCGGACTCACCGACCACGACCGGCTGACGGTGGTGTCCCCAGACGCCGGGCGGGTGCGGGTAGCTGATCGGTGGTGCGACCGGCTGGGCGTACCACTCGCCATCGTCCACAAGAAGCGGGACAAGGACGTCGCGCACCAAGTGAGCGTGCACGAAGTGGTAGGCGATGTGGAGAACCGAGTCTGCGTGCTGGTGGACGACATGGTGGACACAGCCGGCACAATATGCGCGGCGGCCGAGGCTCTCTACGACGCCGGTGCGCAGGACGTCATCGTCGCCGCAACGCACGGCATCCTGTCCGGGCCGGCCGTCGACCGCCTGAAGAACAGCAAGGTCAGCCGATTCGTCTTCACCGACACCCTGCCGACGGCCGCTGCGACCGGCCTGGACAAGGTCGAGGTCCTGTCCATCGCCCCGCTGATCGCTCAGGCGATACGGGAGATCTTCGAGAACGGTTCGGTGACGAGCCTTCTGCAAGACCTGTAGGGCGCCCCGTCGGGCCTGTACGGCGACGCGCAAGACGAGCGCCGTACAGGTCTGTCCTGCGCACGGGAGCCGACTTCGCCCGCGGATGGCCGGTCCGACGAGCAAGGGGCCAGCCCGGCAGCACCGTCCAGACCTGCCGCTGCTGGCTGCGCCGCACACGTGAGGCGATTGTGTGGGTGCAGCGCGGCGAGGCCCCGTCGGTAAGGATCGCGTCTCCGCGCAAGCCACAACCATCCTACGAGAAAGGCGAGTTGGTCAGGATCCGCGACTGGGTCGGGAATCTGCTGGGACGGGCGCGGTTGGACGGCCTGGCGCTGATGGCACTCAGCGTCGGCTGCGGCCTCACCCCCGGTGAACTCCGCCAAGTCCGCGGTCATCACATCGACATCGCCAGCGGTGTTCCGGTGCTGGACGAGGACCTGCTGGGTCGGCTCGTGGCCTGCTGGGCAGGCTGGAGCGTCGTACTGGCAGAGCTGGCCGAGGCCGCCGGAGAGGACTACCTGTTCCGGCCCGGACGGAAGGTCGCGGCGGCGAAGAACCTGGTGTCGTCCTGGCCGGCCCGCCACCGGCCTCCCGCCGGGCTGCCGCCGCTGTCGGCCCGACGGCTGCGTTCGACGTGGATCGTTGGACTGCTCTCGGAGGGCATCAGCCCGTCCGTGGTCGCCGCGGCTGCCGGGATGTCCTCGCCAGCCGGACTCGCTCCTTACCACCAGTGGGTCCCTCCTCTTCCGCGTAGGGAGGTCATCCGGCTGCTGCACGGACACCGCCGGTGATGGCCCGCCCGGCGGCGGACGAGACGGCCGCACGCGCTCTGCGGCCCCGTGTCCGCCCGGGAAAAATCACGAAGATCGAGGACTCCAAGGTCGGTCAGCTGCTCACCCTGCTCGACCGCTCCGGCGTGCCCCAGCAGTTGGAGGAACTCCTGGCCGGGCGGCCGGGCCCGGCGGGGGTGCGTCCGCGCACCGTGCTGGCCGGACTGCTGCTGGCCGCCTACTACACCTGTCGGGCCACCATCGCCGAAGCCTGGCGCATCCTTCACTTCCGCCTCGAACCCAGAGCCCGCACCTGGCTGGGCATCCCCCAGCAGTCCCCGGTGACGGCACGGGAGTGCATCGCGGCCAGCCGCCGCCTCTACCGAGGCTTCGACCGCATCACCACCATCCTGGACCCGGCGCGCTGCGACCGCCGCTCCCGCCTGCCCCAGGAGATCGCCGGCGCCTACGCGGACGCCTGGAACGTCCCCTCCGGCCGCCAGGCCGCCGAGCGGCTCCAGCTGTTGGCCAACCAGCTGGTCCTCACCCCGGTCCGCCTCGCCCACAAGCACGGTCACCTGCGCGGCTGGCGCGGGGACGTGGGCGTGGATGCCACCTCCATCCCCGTGCTGGTCCGTCCCGCCAGTGACCGCACCCCGACCGCGCCGGTTGAGATCACCGCAGGCTGGCACTACAGCGGCGGCTCCGGCGAGGGCACCTTCGGCTAAAGCGCCAGCTTCGTCGTCGCGGCCCACCGCCGCCGCCCCGGCAAGAAGGCCGGCAAACCGACCGCCTACCCGCAGATGTGCGTCGGCCTGGTCCTGGAGACCCCCACCGTCCGCACCGGCCGCAATGCGGTCCTCGCCCTGGAAGAACTGTCCGCACTCGGAGTGCCGGCGGGCACCTGCGCAGCCGACCGTGCCTACACCGGGTGCTCTCCCGAGAACTTCCAGATCCCCGTCCGCCGCCTCGGCTACCGCCTCGCCCTTGACTACAAGGTCAACGACCGCGATCCGCAGGGCAGCTGGCAGGGCGCCCTGCTCGTCGACGGCTCCCTCGCCTGCCCCCACATGCCTGGCGCACTGGTGCAGGCCACCCGCGGACTGGACGACAAAGCCGTACGCGAGATCCACGAAAACCAGCAGCTCACCGAACACATCACCGCCCGCGAGCCGCACTACCTCAAGACCAAACAAGGCCCCGACGCCCGAGACGCCATCCGCCTCCAGTGCCCGGCCGCCGGACCGTCCCCGTCGGTGAACTGCGCACGCCGCGACCGCCTCCGCCCCCGCACACCCTGAACCCCGGGCCCGCCCACCGCAGTGGTCGACTTCAGCGACAGCCGCAAACGCGCCGCCCACCCCGCCGCCCGGCCCACCGTCCAGCTCCCCCAGGACGAATGGCTTAACCCCCCCACCGGGGGACGAACTGCGTCGCGTCTGCAGCAAATCCGACATCACCGTCCCCGCCGACGCCTCCGGAGACATCAAGACCGCCAAGTTCCGGCAGGACAGCCACTATCTGTCCGACGACTGGACCGCCGCCTACAAACCCATCCGCTCCCACAACGAAGGCATCCACGGCCGCCTCAAGGGCGACGAGATCGACATCGGCAACCCGAAACACCGCCCGGCACCGGGCCAGGCAGCCCAGACGCTCCTCGTCGCCCTCATGGTCACCGCCGGAAACCTCGACATCCTCGAGACCTGGCTCTACCAGCGCACCGGCACCCAGCTCACCGACACCGTCTTCGACAACACCGATCCCCAGCCACCAACACCACGGGAGACGGAACCACCCGCAGAGACCGGACGGCCGCCGCCACCCACCACAGGCAGCTGAACCACAAGAACCGAACACGACCACAACCAGCCCCGGCACCCCGGGGCTGGTTGCAATGCATGCGACACGGAAAAGCGGGACAGCGAAACGGCCACGCTCGACGCCCGCCGCCATCCACCACCCCGAACAGCATCGAACAGATCCCGGAAACGACGAAGATCCCGCGCGATCATCATGATCGCCGGGATCTCGTCAACCGACCTTGAGTTAACTCAAGAACGGCCGGCCCGGGGACCCAGGAGGCTCCGGGGATCACTGTCAGGACGGGGGGCGTCGGCATGCGTGAGAAATCGAGAACACTCTTGCCGGAAGGGCAAGTTGGAGATGGGCCGCCAGGGCGGAGGGTGATCGGGCGGGACGTGCGGCTGTGGGTGGCCGGGACCAGTCTCTCCCTCTTCGGTGACGCGGCCCTGTGGATCGCGCTCGGTGTCTGGACGAAGGACCTGACCGGTTCCGACGGCCGCGCGGGACTCGCCTTCGCGGCGTACGTCGTACCCCGGCTCGGCGCTCCGTTCCTGGGCCTGGTCGTGGACCGGTTCCGGCGCCGTCCGCTGATCGCGCTCCTCAACCTCGCGCTGGCGGGCTGGGTCTGCCTGGCGTTCCTCGTCCACGACCAGCGGCAGGTCTGGCTGCTCCTCCTCGTGCTGTTCGGCGTCGGCCTGGGGGTCGGCCTGCACAACGCGGCGGGCAGCGCGCTGCTCACCCACCTCGTGGACAGCGGCCAACTCGGCCGCACCAACGCCCTGTTGCGCACCATGCAGGAGGGCGGCATGCTCGTCGCCCCGGCCGTCGGCTCGGCCCTGTACGTCACCGCGGGCCCCCGCGCGGTCGCCGCACTGGAAGCGGTCACCTTCCTGGTCTGCGCGCTGTGCGTCCTCGCGGTCCGCGTGGACGAACCCGAACCCCGGCCGTCCGAAGGCAGGCTCACCGAGGAACTCCTCGCGGGAGTACGGCACTTGACAGGCACCCCGCGCCTGCGGGCGGTCGCTCTCGCGCTGGGGGGGGACTGCTGGGCTTCGGCTTCATCGAGACCGTCATCTACGCGGTCGCCGACCGGGGCCTCCATCGCGGCGCCGCGTTCGTCGGCGTCCTCACCGTGGTCAAAGGCACCGGCGCGGTCCTCGGCGGCCTCGCGGGAATGCGGCTGCTCCAGCGGGTGGAGCCGGGCCGTGAAGGCGTACGGACCGTGTGCGGCCTGAGCATGATGGCTCTGGGCTGCTGGATCACGGCGCTTCCCGGGTTCTTCGCCGCCTTCACCGGCGTTCTCGTCATGGGCCTCGGCACTCCGGGCGCCGTCGTCGGCCTCTACACCACCGTCCAGCGTCACTCCCCGGCCCACCTCCAGGGCCGCGTCGCAGCGGCGGCCAGCATGCTCGCCACGGCCCCGCAGGTACTCGCGGTGGCGACCGGTGCGTGGCTGATCACACGGGTGGACTACCGGTTTCTGCTGGTCGGGATGGGGGTGGTGATCGGGGTGAGTGCGCTGTATCTGGCGCTGCGCACAAGGAAGTTGACCGCGCAAAGTTGACATGTACGATCAACGACGCCACGAAACGCACACGAAATCCCGACAACTCGGCGCGCAGAGCGGAGCAACGTGCACATCGCCTTCGTCACGGTCAACGCCCTCGGAGTGATCTTCAACGGCGCAGCCGCGGTCACGTACCTGATCGGCCACGAATACCCCAAGACGCAGGCGGACATGAAGGGGATACCGCGCAAGTATGTGCCGGTCCTGGGCGCGTTGCTCGCGGCGGGCACCCTCGGCCTGCTGGCCGGGTTCGCGGTCCCGGCGCTCGGCACCCTCGCGGCCTGCGGGCTCATCCTCTACTTCATCGGCGCGATCATCGCCCACCTGCGGGTCGGCTCACGCAACATCGTGGGCGGCATCGTCTTCCTCGCCACCGCCGTGGCCGTCCTGATCCTGGGCGTGCGGGATCACGGAATCTGGTGACTAACACGCTTACTGGTAAGCGTAGTTGCGCCTTGCGCCTTGCGTCTTGCGCGGGGCCGGGGGCACCGGCGGGCGCCGACGCTACTTCGTGAACCTGCCGTCGCCCACCACGATGTGCGGCCTGCTGTTCACGGCGTCGGGTGCCCACTCCAGGATCTTGACCTCGATCGTGACGAGGTCCGTACCGGCGAGCGACTCGTCCACGCTCTGGGGTACGCCGGAACGCAGTGTGCGGGCGGCGAGGGTGGTGCCGTCACGGCGCGTGACGCTCACGTAGCCGACGTACCCCGGCAGTGTCCGCGCGTCCAGGCCGACCGTCGCCCGGAACCGGGTCATCCCGGAGGGCACGTTGAAGGAGAGCGGCGTCACGTCCTTGGCGAAGACGCCCGGCGAGAAGACGATGCTCTCGGGCAGCGGGCTGTCTCCGAGGCGGGTGGCGGTCTCGCCTTCGTTGTTGTGGTAGCCGCCGATGGGGCCGTCGTCGGTCAGGTACTTCACCCGCAGCGAGGCGCTGCCGCCGACCCCGGCCCCCGCCCCGGCTCCGGCGGTCGCGGGAGCGCCGCCGTCGGTGGGCGGTGCCGTGTCCCCGGTACCCGCACCGTCCGCAGACCCCGGCGAGTCGGCACCGCCCGCCCCGGACCCGGACGAAGAGGCCGCCGACGGCGACATGTTGGCGGTGTCGGAGGCCGCCGTGTCGGAGGCCGCCGTGTCGGCGGTGGACCGGGAAGGCTGCGCACCCTCCTGGCAGTCCGCTCCGTTCACACACATCTTCGCGTCCCGCCCCGCGTGCTGGGAGTAGTTGTTGGTGTCGCCGCACCCCGTGAGCACGGGCAGCAGCAACAGCCCCACGACAACCGCCCCTCGGCGACCCGATCCACTCCGCATCCGCGCGTCCCCCCGCTTCCCGTTCACCCACGCACCACTGGCGCGCCGACCGCTCCGTACGTACCGCCGAGCGCCCCGTCGAAAGTGATCCGCAACAGCCCGACATGCCGGATGTCGAGCCCCTTGACGGTGTAACTCGTCCCACGGACAAGGGTCTTCGCGCAGAGCACCTTCCCGGTTCCCTGGTCCGTCACCTTCACTGTGAGCGTACGGGTCGGATCGGTGCCCGGGGAATCCGCGGCCATGCCGAACGTGGCGTCCAACTTCGCGTATCTGCCACCCAGTCGGACCTGGAACCAGCCGGTCTCGGTACTGTCGCACCCGATCGAGCAGTGGACGACGAGGCCCGTGTCGAAGGACGTGTCGCCCACCACCACGTCCGCGACGTTCCAGTCCGTGCACGTGCCCAGATAACACCCGTCCGTGGAGTCGCGCAGGCCCTCGGGGAGGTTCCCGCCCGACAGCACCACCTTCACGGGGGCGGGCGTGCCCTCGACGGAACCGGTACTCCCACCGTCCCCGCTGTCGCTGTCGCTGCCGTCGCCTGGGCCGGTGTCCGTGCCTGTGCCGCCGTTCGCACCGCCGTCCGACGCGCGCATGTTGTCGGACGCGGAGTCGCCGGGCGCGGAACCGGCGGGCGTGGAGTCGCCTGACGTGGAATCGTCGGTACCGGCGCGGGACGGTTCGGCCGCGTCCCCCGAGCCACCGCTCGCGCTCGCGGTGCACAACGACCCTTCGACGCACGCTTCCGCGTTCCCGCCCGCGTGCTGGTTGATCGTGGTGTCCTTGCACGAGGTGACCACCAAAACGCAGAGCCCCGCGAGAACGACCCCGCGAACCGCTCGTCGCCATGACCGCATGATGTGCGAGTCCCCGTCTAGCACTTCGAGTTGACGCAGACGGTGCCGTCGCGGCCCGTCTTCTGGTCGATGCGGTTGGTGTCCGACGCCGACAGGCTGGTGATCAGCGCGGCGGCGATCACGCCCACGACCCCGATGACCGCGACGAGGATCGCCACCTTGTGTTCCTTGGTCCAACCGGCCATAAACGCAACCCCCCTTGCTCAAAATGGAGGTTGATCGTGGCACAGGACCGGTGCTGATCACTTGGGAAACATGGAACGTATGGGGTGCTGTGTCACGGTCGTTACAGCACGCCACAACCCGCCGCGCCGGGGACCACCGGGCGGCCCGGCGTCGCCCCGCACGCTGTCGGCGGACTGTCGGGCCCACGGCGGCGACTTGCCGGTGACCTGTCGGCGCGGCCCGCGACGTTGTGCGGAGACCCCGCCGGGCGCCCGTACGGACAAGGACCCCTCATGACCACGAACATCGCCCCGCACGTCACCGTCATCGGCGCCGTACTCGGCGGACTCACGCTCGTCACGGACCGGTTCCGCGCCCTGATCCTGGAGGGGCGGCAGGCGCTGCGGGTCGTGGACCGGCACGCGAACGTTCTGCTCGACCAGCCCGACGACGGCACGGGCGGCAACCCTGAGGCGCTGCGCGGTGAGCTTCGGCGGATGGTCAAGGCCATCTCCCGGGCGACTGGCGATCGTTCAACCGGCGCCATCCTGCAGAGCGGCGTCGATATGCGTGTGCGTGGCGGCAGCTCGGGGTGCAAGCTACCGGGATGAATCTGGAAGAGGCCGGCGCGGCGTTGGTGGGTCGATTCGGCCCTGAAGCAGAGGGTTGGCTCGCCGAGGTTCCGACCTCGCTGCACGGTTGGCTGCGCGGTGGGGGTTCGTGCTAAGGGCTTTCCCGTAAATGATCTTTGGGTCGGCTTGGACGTGGCTGTTCGCTGTGCGGCCCGTCCGCCTATCCGGCGAGGGCAAGGTTGTGCATGCGGGCGACGCCGAGCATGGTGTGGTGGACGCCGTCGCCTTTGAGGCGGCAGTCGCGGAGGACCTTCCACGTCTTCATCCGGGCGAACACGCGCTCGAAGCATGCCCGGACCTGCTTGTGGGACTTGTTGTGCGCCTCCTTCCAATCAGGCAGGTCTTCACTCTTGCGTCGACGGTGGGGCATGACGAGTTCCGTGCCGGGATAGCCGCCGTCGGCGATGGTCATGGCCTTGCCGACGGCGGCTTTGGCGCCGAGCTCCTCCCAGGCCTTGCAGTCGTTGCGGTTCCCGGCGAGCGGCCGGTCGACCACGACGACCAGGCGGGTGTCGACATTGATGACGACCTGGTGGTTGGTGGAGTACCGGTAGTTCTAATAGGTCGTCGGTGAGCCCGAGCACGGCAGTGCAAGGGCCCCGATGCGAGATGGAAGCCTGCCGCCGTTCTGGGGCTTTTGATCCCTGTGTTCAGACCGGCTCTGCCTCACCCACGCCCTGCCGAGCGGAGACCTTCGGTAGTTCCGGGACCTTGATCTCCTGTCAAAGACCGGTCCCGCCCGGCAGGGGCACGGATGCAGGTTTCATGTCTTCAGCTCGCCGACAGGGGCCACCTCTCAGCAGTTCGCGAGCCATGAGCTCTCCAGCAGATCGAGGTCCCTGTCGGTCGCTGGAGACACGAACGGCTCATGAGATGGCGTGCCTTGAGCACTTCTATTAGAACTCCTATCGCAATGACTTCAGGCGTCGCCAGCAGATGAGTGCGCATCCGAGGGTGAGGAAGGCCTCGTGGATGTCGTCGCGGATCTCCCAGCGGATCCGCAGGCGGCGGAACCAGTGGAGATGAGCGAACGCGCGTTCCACGAACCACCGTTGGGTGCCGAGCCCGGAGCCGTGTTCGGTGCCGCGGCGGGCGATCAGCGGCTTCACGCCGAGATCCCATACCAGGCGGCGGTACTTGTCGTGGTCGTAGCCGCGGTCGCCGAGCACCACGTCGGGGCGGCGCCGGGGCCGGCCGCGCTTGCCCCGTACCGGCGGCACGGCCTGAAGGAGCGGGATCAGCTGGGTGACGTCGTTGCGGTTGCCGCCGGTCAAGGTGGCGGCCAGCGGAATACCGGTCGCGTCGGTGATCAGGTGGTGCTTGCTGCCCGTCCTGCCCCGGTCGACAGGGCTTCGTCCCGTCTTGGGTCCCCCTTTAACGCGCGGATGTGCGAGCCGTCGACCGCCGCACGGGAGAAGTCCAGGACGTTCGCGCCGCGAAGTTTGGCCAGGAGCACCTCGTGCAGCCGGGGCCAGACTCCGGCCTCGGTCCACTCGGCCAGGCGGCGCCAGCAGGTCATGCCCGAGCCGAAGCCAAGTTCCTGCGGAAGGTGTTCCCAGGCGATCCCGGTATGCAGCACGAACAGGATGCCCTGGAACACCAGCCGGTCCGGATGCCGCTCACGTCCCGGATACCGCACCCGACGCTCCACCTTCGGCAACAGCGGCTCGACCACCGCCCACAGCTCGTCGTCGACCTCCCACGGCTTCGGTCGCCCCACCCCACACCCCCAGATCGCCAGACTCAGAGCGATCCAACCACGACGAAGATCATTTCGTTAGGAGTTCTTAGAGCGCCGCGTGCTCCGCACGGGTCCGACCTGCAGATTCATACAGAGGCACAGGATTGAACAAGATCTTTTGCGGCATCGACTGGGCGGAGGGGCACCACGACATAGCCTTGGTCGGCCAGGACGGAACCCAGGTTGCCAAGCTAAGGATCAGCGACGACAGCGCCAGCTTTCACGCGCTGATGGAACTTCTGACCCAGCATGGTGACAGCGCAGCAGATCCGGTCCCAGTCGCCATCGAAACGCCTCGTGGGCTTCTCGTCGCCGCCTTGCGGGCCACCGGCCGCCAGATCTACGCAATCAATCCATTGGCCGCTGCAAGATATCGCGACCGTGCCAGCGTGTCCCGAGCCAAGTCCGACGCGGCAGACGCCCGAGTCCTGGCCAACATCCTGCGGACCGATCGGCACGCCCACCGGCCCCTGCCCGACGACAGCGAGACCGTACAGGCCGTCGCCGTCCTGGCCCGCGCTCACCAGGACGCCATCTGGGACCGGCAACAGATGATCAACCGGCTCCGGTCACACCTACGCGAGTACTGTCCAGCCGCCCTCACTGCCTTCCACGGTGCTGGCAAACCCGGACTCGACTCTCCGCGCGCTCGCATGATCTTGACTGCCGCACCCACACCGGCCGACACCGCCAGGCTCACCCGCAGTCAGCTGCGCGCGTTGCTCAAGCGCGGTGAACGTCCACGTTGTGGGATCGAAGCCGAGGTCGAGCGACTTCGGACGATCTTCCGCGCGGAATCTCTCCAGCAGCTGCCGCAGGTCGAGCGTGCTATGGGACAGCAAGCAGTGGCACTCGTCCGACAGGTCGACGCCGCTTGCGTCAGCGTGGCCCAGTTGGCAGTGGCGACGGAAGAGACAGTCCTCGTGCACCGGGATGCCGAGGTCATCACCAGTTTCCCGGGACTCTCAGTGCTTTCTGGAGCACGCGTCCTCGCCGAGATCGGAGACGACCGCGAACGCTTCACGAACGCCAGAGCCATGAAGGCACACGCCGGCGCGGTCCCGTCACACGAGCCTCCGGCCGCAGCAACGTGGTTGTGGCCCGGACCGTCAAGAACCAGAGACTGGTCTCTGCCGGACACATGTGGGCCTTCGCAGCCCTGCGTACGCAGGCTCCACGCGCCCACTATGACCGACGGCGTGCTGGTGGAGAACGCCATACCGCAGCTCTCCGGAACCTGTTCAACAAGCTACTCGGCTGCCTCTACCACTGCTTGCAGAACCGCATGGCCTACGACCCTGAACGGGCCTTCGCTGGCCCCGTCGGGCTCGCTGCCTAGAGCTTCGGGCCCACGAAGACGTCGACTGCGACCGCGGTCCAGCCGGGCTCGTTCACTGCGACACGGACTTGCCGCCTACCGGCCTCACCGATGAGGCTCACGAATCGCGTCACACCCATGACATCACCGATGACCAGCCGTCCGTCAGCCAAGGACATCGGCCTCTCGAAGACAGTCGTGAAGGAGGGATCAGGCCCTAGCCCCTCGTCGACGGGCTCGGTGAAGAGCCGGACCTTGATGAGTTGCACCTGAGCCTGAACCCGAACCACCACATGGGTGTCGCATCCGACAGCGGCCTCGCTTCCCAGCTCCAACGCCGGCAGCCAGTCGGTCGACCCCAATGCCAGAACCGGGTGATTCACCCGAAACTCAACGCCAGCGACCTGCATGTTCGGTTCTCTCCGGTGTCCCCCTTATGACGCGCGGCGATGGTATCGGGCGGCTACGACATGTCAGCCAACTGTCTCCGACCACCGGGGCCAGACGTCACGCCAGCACCCACTGAGTTGACCTCCAGCGACATGAGATGTCTTCGACTGCGCTGCGATGGTGTGGTCGTGGGTGGGCACGAGGGTGCCGTCCACGATGAGTACGGTGCTCTTGGCGAACCGCTTGCGGGGCTGGAGCGCGAGCATGGGGCCGATGTGGTCGATGACCCGGTCCGCAGCCGACTTCGACACCCCGAAGAGCGGAACGAGCTGTCGCATTGTCAGGTTCGTGCGCCAGTAGGCCGCGACGAGCAGTGCTCGGTCCTCCAGTGGTAGGCTCCACGGCCGCCCCCTTTGGACCGCGTCCGCACCCTCACGTCGCAGCACAGTCACCAGCTTGGCGAGCTGCCGCGGGCTCAGGCCGGTGAACGGGGCTATCCAGACACCTCAGGGCTCTAACGAGTCAAGTCCTCGTCGGTGAGCTCGTGGTTTCCCCAGCGGTTCCAGAGCGTGTGGTGCCAGTCATCGGCATCGGGCCCGGGTGGTGCGACCGCCGGTACCGGGCCTGGGCTGGTCTCGATCAGGTGCAGCAGCGACCAGGCGACGCCGTAGCAGTCGTCGGGGCCGAAGCAGGCAGCCAGGGCCTGCGCCTCGTTCCGTGTGACGGGTGTGGGTATGGCTTCGAGTTGTTTGACTCGCCGGTCAATCTCCTCCTCGTCGGCGTCCCAGTCGGGGAGCGGGCCGTCGGCGAGGAACGTCCGAACTTCAGGTCTCATCCGCGAATGATCGACTGCTGTGGGTGACCTGAGCAAGGCGCGATGCCGCAGGTCAAGCGGCAGCCGTCTCGGTCGCCGAGGGCGGTGAGGGGAAGGCGGCCAGTTCGTCGAACCGTTCGCCGTGCTGGAGGCAGTGGTAGAGCTGGCCGATCATGCGGTTGAAAAGGTTGCGCTCGGCGGCAGCGTCCCAGTCTGCATGGCTGTCGCGGCGGCGCCGGTAATGGGCTTTGGCGCCGGGTGAAGCGGTGATCGCGGAGAAGGCCCAGAGGTATCCGGCGTGGTTGAGGCGGTCGTTCTTCACCCAGCGTCGGGTGATAGCCGACTTCTTGCCGGAGGCCCGGGTGATGGGCGAGGCGCCGGCGTATGCCTTCAGGCCGCGGGCGTCGGCGAACCGCTGTCGGTCGTCCCCGATCTCGGCAAGCACCCGGGCCCCGAGCTGGGTGCCGAGGCCGGGGAAGCTGAGGATGATCTCAGCGTCTGGGTGCTGAGGGAATGCCTCCTCCACCGCCTCGGCGAGGTTGTCGGCCGAGGTGCAGGCAGCCTCCAACTGCATCAGGAGAGCAAGCATCTGCTTTCCGAGTGCGTCCTCGACCAGCTGTGGCTGGTGAGCCCAGTCGGCCCGGAGAACCTCGCGGAGCCGCTCGGCGTCAGCTGCGATGCCCCGTTGACGGCCAGCCCGCTTGAGCGCGGCCTGTAACTGTGTGCGTGTGACGCGGGCGGCCTTGGCTGGCGTCGGGGCCAGCTTGAGGAGCTGGTGAGCTTCGGGTCGGCAGAGGCCGTTCTTCCAGGATTCGACGGCCACGAGGGCGGCCGGGTAGTACTCGCGTAGCAGGGAGCGGAGCTGATTGGCGATCCGCTGCCGGTTCCAGGTGGCGTCCTGCTGGGCGCGGGCGAGGACGGCGACAGCGCGGGCCAGGTCACTGTCCTGGGGAAGCGGCCGGTGAGCGTGCATGTCTGTCCGCAGCACGTTGGCCAGGACCAGGGCGTCGCCCGGGTCGGACTTCTTGCGCGAGACGGAGTGCCTGTCTTGGTAGCGGGCCGCGGCCATCGGGTTGATCGCAAACACCTGTCGTTTGCCGGTCCGCAGCACCGCGACCAGCAGGCCCCGGGATGTCTCGACCGCGACCGGGATCGGGAACTCCTCCGTGTCGCCGTACTCAGCGAGCAGATCCAAAGGGATCTTGTAGCCAGCGACGTCATCGGTGATATGCCGCTTGGCCACCAACTGGCCACTGTCGTCGACCAAGGCGACGTCGTGTGTCTTCTCCGCCCAGTCGATGCCGCAGTAGATCAAGACCTTTCCCCTCCCCGTGCTCGGGTGTTCGTACTGGTCACGAGCTCATGCGGAACCACGCAGCGACCTAATCCAAGGACTCGACTCGAGGCCGGTCCGCCACCTCAGCAACTGTTCGTGGCACCAGCTCACTGCATGGGCCCCGGTCTGCTTTGGAGCTGAAGCGGCTCGGGCATCACGAGGGGGCGGGCACCATGCAGCAGGCTCGCACCACAGACACCAACGAGTGAGCACGCAGGCAGTGTTGACGATGGTGACGGTCACGAGAGCGCCGGGCATCACCGCTCTGGATATAGGGATCAGGTCCCCGGACGACTCAAGGCGTCAGCCCGACACTCACGTGACCGCCATCGCGACCAACATCTGCTGCAGAAACAGCCCGGCGTACGTCTCTCAGGGCTGTCCTTACCCCCGGATTAGGACGGCTCCGACGCCGTGATCAACCCCAGCCACAACGTGATCATTGCACTGAGTGAAGGTCTCAACCGCCCGCTGAGGTGGCGCTACCCCTCACGGGGTTTGTGCAGGCGCTGATACCACCACACATCACCGTTCCAGGGCCGTCGATCGGCAAAGGGATCAGGCAGAGTGCGCTTGAGGAACACCCGGTCCAGGGCCATCATTCGGCGTCTTAGCTCAGCACGAGCCCGAGGTGGCAGGTGCTCAAGGACCGCTTCGAGGAGATCGCGGGCATGCCTGACATCATCGAGGGCGTGGCCCCGGCAGCCACACTCTTCGTCTTGCGGGTAGAGGGGTCGACGTCCTGGAGCCCCCAGGAAAGCTTCATACCGTCGCAGTGCCTGGTCGATGGCACCCGGGTAGAGGAAGCTGGAGCCGAGCTCTTCGACGCGGTGGATTGCGATGCTGGTGCCCGCAGAGAGCCCGTGGATCCGTTCCAGCGGCGGCTTGTCCCACCTACGCGGCCGCCCAAGGTGTCCGGTGCGCAGCGCACCTGGCCGTCTACGCGGCATAGGCCTTTCGGCATGCAGTCATGAGCAGCATTCTGCCAGCAGCCGTCAAGCTGGCCGAAGCAGGGCGCTGCGGCCAGGAGTAACGGGACAGCTCGTAGGTGAGCTGTTCGAGAGTGGAGCCTCCTCCGTCGTTTTGCGCTGTCAATGGTCTGACGGGAGGCCGGCGGTTCTCAAACTCAGCCCGACCGGACACTGTTGACCAAGCAGGTGGAGATGCTGCGCGTGTTCGTGCCGTCGAGTCGGGTGCCGGCAGTGCTGTCTGCCGACGTGGAGGCCGGGGCGATGGTGTTGGAGGAGGTCCTGCCCGGCACCGTGGCCGAGGACATGCCGCAGACGTCTTTGCCAGAGCAGTGGTTCCTTCGCCCGGATCGGTCGGCGGCTGTCCGAGCCGGCCATCGGCGCACGGATCGACCAGGCCGCATGGCAGCGGGCGATGCGGCGCTGTGAGACGTTGCTGGACAGCCAGGCCAGGCTCGTGTTGTTGCACGGCGATCTGCACCTCGGCAATGTCCTGGACGGCGGCCCGTCGCGCGGTCCGGTCGCCATCGACCCCAAGGCATGCATCGGTTACCCGTGCTTCGACGCTCTCGACTACGTGGTGGCCGGCGCCGGGCAGGAGGGCGTCGAGGCCCGTTGCCAGCGGGTGGCGACCGCGTGCGAGCTCGACGGGAACCGGCTGTATGCCTGGAGCCGAGTGGGCGCACCAATGGCAGCCATCGCACAACTCACCTATGACGGCCCAGAGCCCGTGATCGACGAACTACTCGCCCTGTCTCGCTGATCCCACACGACTATAAATTTGGCCCGGCGAGGGAGCAGGCCAGGCCATGTCAACGGGCTAACGCCTCGGAGGGGCCGATGAACCAGCAGTAGTTCGTCACCCCCAGGTGCAGGGTGTCGGCGGTCTCGGCGAGAAGGGCTCGGACCTTTTGGTCGCTGCCGACGACAATGGGGTCCTCTGCGGCGGCGCGGGCCACCTTCCCGCCGATGCTTGCGAAGAAGCTGATCAGGTCGCGGACGCCGGGACCTGTCCGCATTTCGCCTTGCTGGTAGCGGCGGTACTGGGCCAGCACCTGGTCCTTGTTGCGTTCCGCTCGATGAGTTCCCGCAGCGGATCGCCGTCGGTGTCCGGGCAGTTCGCGCAGCGCGGCTCGCCGTCCCGGTCCCGGCTGGTGATGCGTGGTTCTTCGTGACAGCCCGCGCAGACGGCTGGCTCGACGAAGCACGGCGAGCATCCGTCGGCGACGCCTTCGTCCAGCGCAGCCGGGTCTTCGCCGCCGCCCAGTTTCCTGCTGCGGGGCAGCCGACTCGGCGGCTGTGACGTCGCCCTGGCTGATGGCGGCGTCGAAGGCCACCATGTACGCCCACTCCTCGGGCGAGGTGTCGCGGATGCGGCGCCACCGCGCGTTGCCGTGGAACGGGCAAGTTATTTGGAATCCGACATCGTGTCGGTTCCGCGTTCCCCTGCTCGGGCGTAGCCTCGGCGGCTCGGTAGGGTCTGGACCATGACAATGCTTCTGCACCGAGGGGTTGCCCGTGGTTGAGCTGCGGGACTTCACCCCCTCTGACGGCCGCCTGCTTGTCGCGTGGATCGATGGACCCGTCGAGCTGTGGACATGGTCCAGCCACAACTTCAGTTGGCCGTTCGATGAAGGGCAGCTTGCCGAGTACGTGGCTGAGTCCGCGACACCAGTGCGCCAGAGTTGGATGGCCGTAGACCCGGCCAAAGACCGAGTCATCGGCCACCTCTCGCTGCGGATCGACGCTGCGAACGCCAGCGGTCGGCTGGGGCGCGTCCTGGTGGCGCCGGAGGCCCGGGGCAAGGGGTACGGCGCCGCGATGTTGATGAAGGCCCTGGACGCCGGGTTCGGTGAGCTCGGCTTGGAGCAGATCGAGCTGGGAGTCTGGGACGACAACTCGAACGCGATCCGCCTGTATGAAGGGCTGGGCTTCGTGTGCGATCGTGTGCTGCGGGACGTAGCCGAGTTTGCGGGCAGATCCTGGTCGGCGATGCAGATGATCTTGCCGAGAGAGGTCTGGGCCGCCGACGCCGCCTCCGCGTAAGGGAGTTCACCGGGAGGCAGCTCTACGTCGGCAGCTTCCTGGACGTGTGGGACGGATGCCAAGAGGCGCCTCCGGTTGGGCAGGCCGGGCAGGAGCGAGAGTGCCGATCAGGTTCGTCAGCGGGATGGTGTCCGTCGTACCGAGCTCAGCGGGGGTTGGCCCGGCAGGGGGCGGGGTCTTTGCCAGGCCCTTCGCCAGGGCGGTGATGGCGTCGCGGTCGCCTTGGAGCGCTTCGCGCTCGTCGTCGGTGAAGCCGACGGTTTCGAGCATCCTGGCGATGCCGTCCTTGACGGCGAGGATCTAACCGGCGCTGCTGTCCTTGGGCTTGTAGACGGGCAGCAGCGCAGGAGAGCCGGTGCGGGCACTTGGCGAAGAAGTCGTAGGTGCAGTAGCCGTCGCCGAGGTCGGTACTTGCATGGCTGTCCGTCGGCGGCGCCGGTCAGTGTGCTGTCGCGGTTGACGAGCACCTGGATGGTGCGGACGTCGCGGGCGAAGTAGTCGGCCTTCTTGTAGGTGGCGCTGAGCGTGCGCTGGAGGATCTTGGCGTAGTGGCGGGTGCTGGCCGCACGCTTGTGCCCGAGCCATTGCCGAGGTCAGCCAGAGTAAGTGACTGGCGACGTTGAGCAGTTGCGTGGCGATAGTGGCGCGGGCGCGGTGGCTGGTCAGCGCCGAGGGAGTCGGTCTCCGGGATGCCGGCCTTCTCGCAGAGCCCGGGGATGACGTAGTCGTCGGCGGCCATGTCCCGGGTCCACTGGTCGGGCGCGACAGCGTCCGGGTGCCGCTCACCGACCTAGCAGGCCGGCGATGAGGATGGTGAAGACCATCGTGCGGAGGGTGGCGGCTCCTGGAGCGCGCACTTGCGCCACTTTTTGGCCCACTTCAGTCAGGTGGGATGTCAGCCAGGGTGACAGCCCGCGGACCGGTGTTGTGGTGATTGCTGGTCAGCGGCTTGGTGATGATGTCTCGGTCGGCCAAGACCCGGGAGGCCTTGCACAAGGTGAGGAAAGACAGCAATGCTCAACGGAAGGTCGAGAAAGGGTATAACCGCAGGTCGTCAGGCGTTTAGGGGTGTCGTGTACCTTGCCGCCAAGAGACACGACACCCCACCCCACCCCTCAGATGTCCCGGAAGGGACCAGCCAATTCCGTGACCTGCGGGGTCTGGCTATCGTACGTCGTTGACCTGCATGAATTTCCTTTTGGTTGTTTCACGCTCGTGTTGGCTGATGCGGCCGGAATTCCCAGGAAAGTCCCGGAGAAATCCCAGGTGTAGGAGCCACTCTTTGGCTCAGGGCATACGGGTGCGCTACGGGCTGGTGATCGTGGAGCGACGGGCTGACCCGAATGAACGGCAACGTGCACTACTGAGTGGCTCGCGGCCGGTGAGAAGCATCCCGCAGCCGGGGCGGCGGGGAAGCGCTCGTTGAGGCCACCGAAGAGGAAGTGACGATCACCGCCGGGTACGACGCGGTCGAGTACGACCCCGGGCTGTGGAGCACCGACCCCGCGCGAGCCGTCGTCGCGCTGCCGCGGACGTGGACAACCACTACCAGCCGGCGATCGAGCTGCGCGGCGGTATCGCGGCCACCCCGTTATGTTTTCCGAGGTCCCGCAACGGGGCCGCTGGCCTCCGGGCCCGGCATGGCTGTGTCCCCCTGTCGAACGGATGACCTGGGGGGATGGTGTCACCGGGCCCGGGAGGTGCCGTCGGAGACGCTGATGAGAGGTCCGGCCACCGCCCGGTCCGGTGCAAATGCCGGACAGCTCGCGGGCGGCAGGTCTGCATAACGGGGGCTCAGCCTCCGAGCAGGTCGGTGAGCGCGAGGACGGGGTCGTGTGCGGGCGGGCCGGCGGGCCACCAGGTGCCGGACCGCTCCCGGTACGGATACCAGCGGCCGTCGCGCCCGTACCGCAGTTGCAGGCCCCGGCTGGACAGGGTCCAACGGTTGTCGCACACGGCGATCTCTGGCAGCTCCTCGTCCTCCCAGCCCGTCGAGAGCGCCGCGCGCGCCCGGGTGACGTCGGGCCCGCCGGGCTGCCACGCCTCTTCCAGCACCGTCAGTCCGGCGGCTCCGCCCCACCGCCAGGCCTCGACCGCCCGGTCCAGCTCCTGCGGCCGGTCGCAGGAGTCCCGCAGCCGCGCGGGCACCCGGGGGTCGGGGTGGGTGGCGGCGATCCGCACGGTGTCTTGCCACCGGCCGAGCGGCCGGAGCGGCTCGCCGGCCGCCCCCAGGATGTACGCGAGGAGATCCCGGGCGCGCACGGCGGCGTCGGCGACCAGCCGCTTCAGCGGGTCCGCCTCGATGCCGGTGACCGGCACGGTGCCGTCCTCCGGCGGTGCGGGCAGCGGGGGGAGCGCGGGGAGAGGGACGGCGGGGCGGGCGTACGCCTCGTCGGCGGGGGTCCCTGCAGAGACCGGCCCGGCTGTCGGCGCGGCCCCCGGACGGCCGGCGGGGTCCGTGCCCGCGCCGACGTCCTCCGCGTCCCCGGCGACCCCGACGTCCTCCGCGTCCCCGGTGACCGGGTCGTCGTCCTCGGCCCCTTGGGACATGGCGCGCAGGAGGAGGGCGGACTTCAACTCCTCCAGCGCTGTCGGCCAGTCCCGGCCGCGGACCAGCAACAGGAGCTGCGGCTCCTCGTCGAGCAGCCAGGAGAACTGGTAGCCGAGCGCGACCGCGTGGGCACACGGATGGTCCGGCTCGCCGCATCCGCAGTCCGGTTCCAGCTCGCCGTAGCCCGGCAGCAGCCCCACCCGGGCGTCCTCCGCCGCCTCCAGGAGATCCGGTGGCAACTCCCCGGCGAGCAGCGCCTCCGTCTCCGTCGGCCGGTCCGCGGTCCGTTCCCAGAGCGCGTCCCACTGCTCCTCTGCCAGTTCCGGAAGTCCGAGCACGACCGTGTACGGCTCGTCCGCGCCGTCGTGGACCTGGGCGGCGACCCGCCCCGGACCGACCGTGAGGGGGCCGAGGCGCCCGGAGCGGGCGACGGTCCGTCCCTTCTTCAGCGGCTCCTCCTCGGGCCAGCCGTCCTCCATCGACTCCGCCCAGGCCCGGCTCCACCAGGACCGGCCGCGGACCCGGCCGCCCTTGCGGGCCGGGAAGGCGGCGAAACCCCGCGCCCGGTCGTCGTGTCCGTCACTCATCCCGCGCTCCTCAGTTCCACCAGGTTCGCCAACTCGTCGTTCGCGAGACGGCTCACCGCACGCTCGCCGCTGCCGACGACCGCGTCGGCCAGCTCTCCCTTGGCCGCCATCAGCGCCGCGATACGGTCCTCGACCGTGCCCTCCGCGATCAGCCGGTGCACCTGCACCGGCCGGGTCTGTCCGATGCGATGGGCCCGGTCGGTCGCCTGGGCCTCGACGGCCGGGTTCCACCAGCGGTCGTAGTGCACGACATGGTCGGCCCGCGTCAGGTTGAGGCCCGTGCCGGCCGCCTTCAGCGACAGCAGGAACACCGGCACCTCGCCGTCCTGGAACCGGCGGACCATCTCCTCCCGCCGGGCCACCGGCGTCCCGCCGTGCAGCAGCTGGGCTGTGATGCCCCGGTCCGCCAGGTGCCGTTCCAGCAGCCGTGCCATCGCGACGTACTGGGTGAAGACCAGCACCGCGCCGTCCTCCGCCAGGATGGTGTCCAGCAGTTCGTCCAGCAGGGCCAGTTTCCCCGAGCGGCCCGCCAGCTTGGGCTCCTCCTCCTTGAGGAACTGGCCGGGATGGTTGCAGATCTGCTTCAGACCCGTGAGCAGCTTGAGGACCAGGCCGCTGCGGGCGATTCCCTCGGTGGACCGGATCTCGGCCATCGCGGCCCGCACCTGCTGCTCGTAGAGGGCGGTCTGCTCGGCGGTCAGCGGCACCGGATGGTCCGTCTCGGTCTTGGGCGGCAGTTCGGGCGCCACCCCCGGGTCGGACTTGCGGCGGCGGAGCAGGAACGGCCGGACGAGACCGGCGAGCCGTCCGGCGGTGACGCCGGAGCCCTCCCCGGCGCCCACGACGGACCGCTCGGCCTCGATCGGGGCGATCCAGCGGCGCCGGAAGTGGCCGTGGGTGCCGAGCAGACCCGGTGTGGTCCAGTCGAGCAGGGCCCACAGCTCGGACAGGCTGTTCTCCACGGGGGTGCCGGTCAGCGCGACCCGCGCGTCGGCCGGGATCAGCCGCAGGGCCCTCGCCGTGGCCGACGACGCGTTCTTGACATGCTGGGCCTCGTCGGCGACGACCATCCCCCAGCGGTGCTCGGCGAGCTCCCCGGTGTCAAGTCGCATCGTGCCGTACGTGGTCAGCACGAAGCCGCCGTCCGCGCCCTCGACGCTGCGGCCCGCGCCGTGGAAGCGACGCACCTCGGTGCCCGGGGCGAACCTGCGGATCTCCCGCTCCCAGTTGCCGAGCAGCGACGCCGGGCACACCACGAGGGTGGGGCCGCGGCTGCCCTCGTTCTCCTGACGGAACAGGTGCAGTGCGATGAGCTGGACCGTCTTGCCGAGACCCATGTCGTCGGCGAGGCAGCCGCCGAGGCCGAGCGAGGTCATCCGCGCCAGCCAGGCCAGCCCGCGCAACTGGTAGTCGCGCAGGGTCGCGGCGAGCGCGGCCGGCTGCGCGGCGGGCGTGTCACCGGCCGGATCGGTCAGCAGCACTCGCAGGGCGCGCAGCCAGGGGCCGTCGGCGACGGCCACCCGGTCGCCACCGATCTCCGTGTACCCGGTGAGGGCGACCGCGAGCGTCTCCACGGCGGTGAGCGGCGGCAGTACGCGGTTCCGGGCCCTGCGCGTGAGTTCCGGGCCGGCCAACGCCCAGCCGCCGCGCACCCGCACCACCGGCCGCCCCGCGTCGGCGACGGCCGCGGTCTCGCGCTCGCTCAGCGGATCCCCGTCGAGGCAGAGCTGCCAGCGCAGCTCGACGGTGCCGTCCCCGCCGAGGAAGGAGCGCAGGTCGGTCGGCGGGGTGCGGTCCGCGCCCACCACGGCCCGCGCGGTCAGCCGTCGCCGCTCCTCGTCCGGCCAGCGCACGTCGATGCCGTGCGCCCGCAGCCGGGCCGCCGCGCCGCCCAGCAACTGGGCCAACTCCTCGTCGGCGAGGTCCAGCAGGCGGGGCACCGGCAGCAGCCGGGCGAGCGGTTCCCACACGGTGGCCGCCCGGCGCACCGCGCGGACGGTGTCTGCCTGGGCGACCGGGCCCAGGGCGTGCGGGGCGCCGTCGAAGAGGTCCGAGGCAGTCAGTTCCACGGTCGGGTCGGCGAGATCGCACACCAGTGGCACGACCTGGCCGACCGGCACGCCGTCCGTGCCGTGTGCGCTGTCCGCGCCGTGGTTCAGCCGTACGGAGAGCGAGACGCGCACACCCGAGTCCACACCGACCGCGATCTCCTCCGCCCAGGAGCGCAGTTGCGGTACGTGCTGGGGTGCGGTGGCGGCGAACGCGGCCCGGCCGGTGGCCGTCTCGGCGGCCGCGGTACGCGGCAGCGTGTCGGCGACGGCGTCCAGGAAGGCGCGCAGCGTCCCGTCGGCGGGCGGGAGCAGCGCGGTCCCGCTCACGGGCACGGCGAGTGCCTCCGGCGGGGCGGCCGCCGCCAGCTCCCGCAGCCGCAGCACGTCCACGGGGTCGAGCGGGCCGACCCGCCAGGCGTCGTAACCGCCGGCGGACACGCCGGGCAGGAGCCGTTCCCGGGCGGCCAGGTGGAGGGCCAGCGCGGTGGCGGCGCCCCAGAAGGCCGCCGCGGGGTGGACCGCTTCGCCGCCGTGATCGCGCCGGGCCAGGGCCAGGACCGGCAGCGCGTCGGCGACGGACAGCCACACGACGGGGACCGGGCGCGGTCCCTGCGCCGTGACGAGCCCGGCCTCCGCCGTGACGGCGCCGGGCAGTGCGGGCGGCTTGCCGTCCTCGGGATCCCAGAAGGCCATCCGCCCCGTACGGGCCGGGTCACCCGGCTCGAAGGCGACCGCGTACCATGCCAGCCGTCCAGCCTGCTCACGCCCAATCCACATCATGGGTCCCGCTTCCCGCTTTCATGTTCCGGTCGTTCGGTCATTCGGTCGTCGTTCAGTTGTTCCGGTCTTCCGGTCTCTCCCTCCTCCGGTTTCTCCCTCTTCCGGTCATTCCGTTTCCCGGTCCTCCCGTCCGTCTTTCCGTGTCGCCGCCTTCTTTCAGCCTTCCGTTCCCGGCCGGGCGGCCCAGCCGCGTTCCACGGCCGTTCTAGTTCCGTCTGTGACGGTGACGGTGCTTCCCGGTGTCTCGACTGGGAGGACGAGGCGTCCTTCCGCCAGGCGTTGCGTCGGCCGGAGTTCGCCGCGCACCGCGTCGCGCTTCACGCCCTGAGCGGCAGCGACCCGGAGCTGTACACCCTGCTTCTGGAACGCGCGCCGTCCTGACCGTCCGGACAGGTCGGGGAGGGGCGGCGCACGCTGCGCCGCCCCTCCCCGTCGATCCGTAGACCCCGTCACCCGGGCCGTACGCCCAGGTCGTGACCGAACACGTGCCCCGGGTCCCACTCGGCCTTGATCCGCCGGAGCCGCGTGTAGTTGTCCTTGTAGTACAGGCGGTGCCAGGGCACACCCGAGGTGTTCCACTCGGGGTCCGCCATGTCGAGGTCCGGGTAGTTGATGTAGCAGCCGTCGGCGCCGCCCCGTCCGGGCACCGGTACGCCGCCCGTCGTGGCGAACGCGTCCCGGTAAATGCGCCGCAGCCAGCCGATGTTCTCGGCGTCGGCCTCGGGGTCCTGCCAGGTGTTCATGAAGATGACGTTCACCACCGCGTTCCGGTGCGCGGTGGCCGTGGCCGACGACGGCACGGTGTTGATCCGGCCGCCGTAGGACTGCAGCGACACACTGGCCGCCTCGCTGCTGTGGTCGGCGCTGTCGAGGTGGGTGAACAGCGCGTCGATCTGCCGGTCCGTCAGGGAGTGGCGCAGATAGGCGGACTTGATCTTCTGCCGGCCGTGCTCGGCGTCCTGGGAACGGGCGAGTTCGGTGGTGGCGGTGAACCAGGGGACCCGGGTGGTCCCGGGCACGTACGGGGTGACGGCGACGCCCTCCGTGTACCGCTCCAGCAGCCGATCGGCGTCGGGCACCCCGGCGTCGAGATGGGTGAAGCTGATCGCGCTCTGGCCGGGGTCGTTCTCCCGCAGCCGGCCGAACAGCACCAGTCCGCCGTACAGGTCGGCGTACGGTGACCCGGCGCCGCTGTTGCGCTCGTGCCAGCGGCCGAAGTTGCCGACCAGCCGCCGCATGGCCGCCCGGTCCATGCCCTCGCGCGGGAAGACGAGCGCGCTGGACAGGGTCTCGGCGGGCGGTCGCGGGAGCAGCCGGGCGGGGTTGTCGCCGATGGCACCGGGGGAGCGGAACCAGTAGCGGGTGACCACGCCGAAGTTGCCGCCGCCACCGCCCGTATGGGCCCACCACAGTTCGCGGTGCGGGTCCCCGGGCTCGCGGGTGGCGACCACGGCACGGGCCCGGCCCGTCGCGTCGGCGACGACGACCTCGACGGCGTACACGTGGTCGGCGGCGACACCGAAGCGCCGGGACAGCGCCCCGTACCCGCCACCCGCCACGTGCCCGCCGATGGCGACGGTGGCGCTGGCCCCGCAGGGCAGGGTGACGCCCCAGGTGTCGTGGAGCCTGCGGTACACGTCCATCAGCCGCGCACCGGACTCGATCATGACGGCGCGCATCCGCGGGTCGTACGCGACGGCGTTCATCTCCCCGAGGTCGATCACCAGCCGTACGGCTGGGTCGCCCACGAAGTTCTCGTAGCAGTGGCCGCTGCTACGCACCGCGACCCGCCGGCCGCGACGGGCGGCCTCGCCGACGGCACGGACCACCTCTTCGGTGGTTGTGGCCACGCGGAACGCCGCCGAGCGTGCGGTGAACCGCTTGTTGTGGCCGCGGGTGGCGAGTTCCTCGTAACGGGGGTCCCTCCCGGAGTGATGTCGGCGGAGCAGGGCCTCCCGGGCGACGGCCAGGGACAGCCGGGTCACCCGGTCGGTCTGGGGCAGTAGCCGGCTGGACACGTGGTCGGCGACGAACCCGGGCACCTCACCGGCCAGCCGCACCGGATACCCCGACGCGTCGAACAGGGTGAGGGGGCCGATGCCGCTCTCCCCGCGGAGCACGGCCGCCCACCAGGCGGCCGCGCCCAGGCCGTTGGGCGCGGCGACGCCGATCCCGGTCACGACGCCGGTTCGTGTGCGGGTGGCGGCCGGCCGGGGCGGCGCGGACACCGGCGAGGCCGTCGTCACGCTGCCTCCGCGAGCCGGGCGGGTGAGGACGATGGCGCTCTGGAAGCCGCCGAAACCGCTGCCGACGCTGAGCACGGTGTCGGTGCGTCGCTCGCGGGCGGTGTTCGGGGTGTAGTCCAGGTCGCACTCCGGGTCGGGGTCGTGCGGATTGGCCGTCGGCGGCACCGTGTTGTGAACGATGGCCAGGGCACTGGCGGCCACCTCCAGTGAGCCGATCGCGCCCAGCGAGTGGCCGAGCGGGATCCAGGGGGGAGGGGGTGTCGGCCGGCGAGGGCCGAAGGAGGGTTCAGTGGCTGAGGCGGGCGAACCGGCGCAGGGCCAGCGGGAAGAAGACGGCGAACAGTGCCACCGGCCAGAGCACGGCCGACAGGACGTGCCCGGACGCGCCGCCCACGCTGCCGAACAGGTCCCGTACCGCCGTCGCGGTCTGGGACATGGGGTTCCACTGCACCACCGTGCCCAGCCAGGCCGGCATCGACGCGGGGGTCGCGATGGCGTTGGACAGGAAACCCACCGGCCAGACCAGGATCTGCACGGCCTGCACCAGCTCCGGTTTCCCGGCCACCAGGGCGAGGTAGATGCCGATCCACAGCATCGCGAACCGGAACAGCAGCAGGAGGCCCACGGCGGCGAGGAACCCGCCCGCCGTGGTGTGCGCCCGCCAGCCGATCGCGTACCCGACGCCGATCATCACGGCGAGGCTCACCGCGGACTGCAGCATGTCCGCCGCCGAACGGCCCACCAGCACCGCGCCGTTGGCCATCGGCATGGACCGGAAACGGTCGATCACGCCCTTGTTGAGATCCTGGGTGACCGCGATCACCGTGCTCTCCAGGCCGAAGGTCATGGTCAACGCCAGGATGCCGGGCACCAGATAGTCGATGTAGTCGCCGCCGACGTTCCGGCCGCCGCCGATCAGATAGCCGAACATCAGCAGGATCATCACGGGGAAGACCACGCCGACGGCCACCTGCACCGGTTGCCGGCCCCAGTGGGCGAGTTCCCGCCGGGTCATGGTCCAGGAGTCGCTCAGCGCGAAGGCCGGTCCACCGTCGCGCTCGCGCACCGTGTGCGTCGTGCTCACCGCGCTCATACCGCCTCCTTCGCCAGGGACCCGTCCTGTGCCCGGACCTCTTCGGAACGTCCCGTCAGACGCAGGAACACCTCGTCCAGGGTGGGCCTGCGCACGGCGATGTCCTCCGCTTCGATGTCCGCCGACTCCAGGGCCCGTACCACCTGCGTGAGTGCGCTCATCCGGTCGGTCACGGGCGCGCTGAAGCTTCGGCGGTCGGCGTCCACCGTGACGTCGTCAGCGGCGAACGGCATCAGGGCCACGGCGGCGGCCAGCCGGTCCGCGTCGCGCAGGACGACGTCGATGCGGTCGCCGCCGGTGCGGGCCTTCAGCTCGTCGGCGGTGCCGTCGGCGATGACCCGCCCCCGGTCCACCACCGAGATCTGGTCGGCGAGCTGGTCGGCCTCCTCCAGGTACTGGGTGGTCAGCAACACCGTGGTGCCGCCGCCGACCAGCGAGCGCACCGAGGCCCAGACCTCGGCCCGACTGCGCGGGTCCAGCCCGGTGGTCGGCTCGTCGAGGAAGAGCACCTCCGGCTCGGTGATCAGTGAGGCGGCGAGGTCCAGCCTTCGCCGCATGCCGCCGCTGTACCGCTTGACCTGCTTGTCGCCGTTGTCGGTGAGGCCGAAGCGCGCCAGCAGCTCGTCGGCGCGGGCGCGGGCCCGCCGGGCGCCGAGGTGGTAGAGGCGGCCGAACATCTCCAGGTTCTGACGGCCGCCGAGTTCCTCGTCGAGTGCCGCGTGCTGACCGAGCAGTCCGATCCGGGCCCGCACCCGGTCGGCCCGCGTCACCACGTCGTACCCGGCGACCGCCGCGCGGCCCGAGTCCGGCCGCAGCAGCGTGGTCAGTACGCGGACCATCGTGGTCTTGCCCGCGCCGTTCGGCCCGAGGAGGGCGTGCACGGTGCCGTGTTCCACCCGCAGGTCCAGCCCGTCCAGAGCGGCCTTGTCCCGGTATCGCTTCCGTACGCCTTCGACGTGGATCGCGTCGGCCATGTGTCCCCTCCGCTCATGTAGTCAAGCTTGACTACTGTTCGCGGGAACAACGTAATGCCCGCTCCGTCAATTAGTCAAACTTGACTACGAGGGGCGTCCGGCCACGGCCTGCCCGGTCACCGGGCGGGGTCTCTCAGCGCTCGTCCCCCGGATGTCGCTCTCCGGTCGCGTACGGGTTCCGCTCGCCCTCCGCGAGCACTCCCGAGAACGGCTCGCCCTCGCCCGCGAAGCTGTACGCCCCGTCCTCCAGGCGCCGGATCAGCCCGTCCGTCCACTCGGCGCCCGCGTCCGCGGAGTGGATCCACAGGTTCATGATCTCGCCGATGTGTCCGAGCAGCCCCGGGCCCTCCGCCGGCGTGTAGTACTCGGTGACGGCCTTGCGCCAGTCCTGGATGACCCGCACCCGTTCGCGCAGCAGCGTCAGTGCCTCCGCACGCTCCAGGTCTACGATGAAGCCGAGCGCAGCGGCGAGCACGTCCGGCTTCTGGTCGTAGGCGGTCAACGATCCGCGCAGCAGCCGGAAGAACTCCTCGGTCCCCTTCGCCGTCAACTCGTACTCGGTCCGGGGCGGCCCGCCGGCTGTTGACGGGGCGATCTCGTGCGCGTGCAGCAGTCCCTGCTTCTCCATCTGCTTCAGGGCGTGGTAGATCGACCCTGGCTTGGCGTTGGACCACTCGTGGGCACCCCAGTACTCCAGGTCGTTGCGCACCTGGTAGCCGTGGGCCCGTCCATGCCGGCGCACGGCACCCAGCACGAGAAGACGGATGGCTGACATGCGCTCCAGGTTACGGCGCCGTGTGGAGGAGGGGGCGGGGGGAGTGCCGGGGGCCGGAACGGTGCGGGGGCGGGTTGGGACGGTGCGGAGGTGGCAGCACCTTTTCCGCCGGCCCTCAGACGTCCCGGAGGCCTCCGGCCGCTGACGGACGTCCTTGCGGCGCGATGACGGACGTCCTTGCGGCGCGATGACGGGGTGGCCGGAACGCCAGACCGAGGGCACGCACGGCTGCGGCGAACGACCCGGGGTCGATGGGGAGTCGGCAACATCCGGCCCTGTCCCTCCGCAGCACCGCGACCGCACCCGACGGGCGCGAACTCGGCGAACACCTGGTGACGGTGCTGACCGTCCGCCACGGCCGTGTTGCCGCGATCGACAGCCACCTCTCGGATGTCGGCGGCATGAGCGGCTTCTTCGCCGCGCCCCGAGTCCGCGCACAGGTGCCGGCGACGGCGATCCCGACGCGGCACTCAACGCTGCGTGCGGCTGGCAGGGGAAGTCCGACGGGGTCAGGAAGGCGGGCGGTGAGTGGTGGGGCCGGAAGTCCCAGAGACGTCCCACAAATGCCGCCGCATCCCTCCCTGTCCGCTA
>NZ_JAHRXF010000049.1 GCF_019104725.1 Streptomyces corallincola
CCCCCAGGGGCAAGCACCCCCTCCCCCCCCCCGCCGCTCTCCCGTCCGGGCCCGCGGGCCAACCCCCCGGGCGCCCCGCCGCCGTCGAGGCTGTCGTACGACGCGCTCAGTGCGCCGTGGACGCGGTCCGGGCGGAAACACCCCGCGCGGGGCGCGGGTTGATCTGCCGTTCGGCCAACTCACCGAAGAGCAGCCCGAATCCGCCCCAGAGCACGGTCTGGATGGCGAGTGCCGAGAGACGGAACCGCCAGAGCAGGGCGGCGGGGAAGTCGTCCGGGACCTCGTTGACGACCGGGAGGAACGCGTAGGCGAGGCCGATGACGACCGCGAACGCGGCGACCGCGATGACCGTGGCCCACCAGGTGCCGAGGCTCGGGGCGAGCCGTTTGCCGAGCAGGGTCGCCGCGAGGGCGAGGAGCACGCTGAGCAGCATCATCAGGAAGTACAGGCCGGTCCGCCTGCCGATGGTGTCGGGGTCGCCGACGGACGGCGGGTTGGCCGGGTACTTCAGGAAGGGCACGACGTAGACGGCGAGCAGCGCGCAGCCGGAGAGCAGCAGCGCGGTGGCGCGGGGGCCGAAGCGGCCCACCCGGCCGAGGGCGAAGCAGAAGGCGAGCGCGGCGATGCCGCCGAAGGCGACCCCGTAGACGAGGACTCCGGTGGCGAGTCCGGCGGTGGACTGGAGCGAGCGGGAGACGACTTCCATCTCGTGCTCGTGGGAGTGGGCGTCCTCGAAGGCGATCGCCCGGTCCACACTCGGCTCACCGAGGAGGTAGGCGGCGACCAGACCGAGCAGACCGGCGACCAGGCCCGCCAGCATGCCCCGCACCAGGAGGTTTCGTACCGTTGCGTGGTTCATGGGTGTACGGCGTCCCTCGCGTCAGTGGCAGGGGAAGCCGAGCAGGTGGCGGGCGTCGTGCACCCACTCGTGGATGTCCGTGCCGTTGAACACGGAGGTGGCGCCCTGCTCGGCGCCGACGAAGTAGAGCAGGACCAGCATGAGGATGCCGAAGAAGACCGCCCACGGGGCTATGGCGGCCAGCGGCAGCTTCGCGGGAACGGCGGGGGCGGATACGGTCGGCGGTGCGACGGACTGCGCCATGTGGCAGTACCTCCTCTGGGAGTTCGCGTCCCATCTCGGTGGTGCGTGTGACGACGGCCACGGGTCTGACTCACGCCGCGCCCTCGCGGGGCGGCGCACACAGTGGCGCGACCGTGCCGGGTTTCCACCGGCTTCCGTCTCGCCGTCGTCGATATCCCACCGACCGTATCGTGCGCCGTGGGTACGGGCCAAGACCGCACGGAGTGTGGTGATCCACCTCTCGGCCGGCCGGTCCGGTCCGCGCCGCGCGCCGGTGGTGGAATGAGGCGGGGCGGTGTGCGCCGCCCCCGCCCGGGGAGCGGGCGTCCGTTGGGAGCAGGAGAACCATCCGTTGAACACCGCCGGTTACTACGAGCGCATCGACGAGCACCGCTACAAGCCGACTCCGCACGCCGGGGGTGCCTGGTCGCTGGACGAGCAGCACTTCAGCCCGCTCGGCGGTCTCGTCGCGCACGCGCTGGAGCTGCATGTGGCGGCCCGGCCGGGTCCGCCGCTGGTGGTCTCCCGGATCAGCTACGACATCCTGGGGCGGCTCGCGCTGGACGAGTGCGAGGTCCGGGTGGAGACCGTACGACCCGGCCGGACCATCGAGTTGCTGGAGGCGACGGTGCGGATCGCCGGGCGTGCCGTGGTGCGGGCCCGTGCCTGGCTGCTGGCGCCGGTGGACACCTCGGCCGTGGCGGGCGGCGGGGACGCGCGGCTGGCGCCGCCGGAGTCCGTCGAGCGGTGGCCGGTGGCCGAGTTGTGGCCCGGCGGGTACATCGCCTCGCTGGACGTACGTCCGCTGGCACCGCCGGAGCCGGGGCGTACGACCGCGTGGATCTCCTCGCCGCTGGACCTCGTGGCGGGCGAGCGGATCGGTGCGCTGGCGTCCTTCTGCACCTACCTGGACACCGCGAACGGGATCGCCGTACGGGAGTCGCCCACGGAGTGGATGTTCCCGAACGTGGATCTCACCCTGCACCTGCACCGCCAACCGGTGGGCGACTGGACGGGGTTGGACACCACGGTGGTGTTCGGTGCGGGTGGACAGGGGCTGACCAGCACCGTCCTGCACGATGTCGAGGGGCCGGTGGGGCGGATGGAGCAGATCCTCACCGTCCGCCCGCAGCCCGGCCGCTGACCGGCTCCCCCCGCTCACTCAGCCGCGGGCGGCGGCGAGTCCCAGTTCCCGTCCGGCGCCGCGCGGTGCGAAGAAGCGGTCCACGTCGGCATCCGCGACCAGGCTCAACCCGGCCGGATTCCAGCGCGGTTGGCGGTCCTTGTCGATGATCTGCGCGCGGACGCCCTCGACGAGGTCCGGGGTGTCCAGCGCGGCGCAGGACACCCGGTACTCCTGGTCGAGCACCTCTTCCAGCGAGCCCAGTCGGCGTGCCCGGCGCAGCGCGGCCAGGGTGACCTTCAGCGCGGTGGGCGAGCGGGTGAGCAGGGTCTCGGCGGCCCGTTCGGCGCCGGGGTCGCCGTGGGCGCGCAGCCGGTCGAGGATCTCCTCCACGGTGTCGGCGGCGTAGCAGGTGTCCGTCCACCCGCGTTCGGCGGCGAGTCGGGCCTCGGGAGCCGGGCGGGCGTGCCGGGCGACCGCGTCGGCGGCGGGCAGCGCGGCGAGGTCGGCCAGCAGCGCGGGCAGCGCCTCGGAGGGGACGAAGTGGTCGGCGAGACCGCAGAGTACGGCGTCACCGGCGCCGAAGTGGGCGCCGGTCAGGGCGAGATGGGTGCCGAGTTCGCCGGGGGCGCGGGAGAGCAGGTGGGTGCCGCCGACGTCGGGCACGAAGCCGATGCCGGTCTCGGGCATGGCGACGCGCGAGCGCTCGGTGACGATCCGGATGTCGCCGTGTGCGGAGATTCCGACACCGCCGCCCATCGTGATGCCGTCCATGACGGCGACGTACGGCTTGGCGCAGCGGGCGATGCGGGCGTTGAGGTGGTACTCGTCGTACCAGAACGCGGCGGACGCGGTGCCGTCGCCGTCGCGGGCGTCGTCGTGCACGGCGCGGATGTCGCCGCCCGCGCACAGGCCGCGTTCCCCGGCGCCGGTGACGACCACGGTCTCCACGGCCGGGTCGTCCTCCCAGGCGTCCAGTGTCCGCGCGATCCGGCGCACCATCTCGTGGTTCAGGGCGTTGAGGGCGCGGGGGCGGTTGAGCACGATGTGCCCGGCCCGGCCCTCGACGCGTGTCAGCACGGATTCCCCGCCGCTCATCCGGCCACCTCCGCCGATCCGCCTCGGCCCCTGACGACACCCATCTCCGCAGCTCCTTTCCGGTCCACCGGTCCCCCGCGACACGGACGATCTTCTCAGGCGCGCGGGGGTTTCCGGGGGCGGGACCGGGGCGTTCGCGGGGCGGGCCCGGTCGCCGTCGCACCTGCCCCGCCCGGACGGGCGCTCGCCGCAAGGCGGTTGGCACCTAGCTTAGGTTAGGCTAACCTTCACGACGTGCGAGCAGGTGAAGAGAGTTCCGCGTCCACCGTCCGGCGCGGCCATGAACTGTCCGCCACGGGGGTCACCGTGGCGTACGACGGTGTCGATGTCGTCCACGGGGCGGCCCTGACGCTGCGCCCCGGCGAGGTCACCGTGCTGGTGGGCCCCAACGGCAGCGGCAAGTCCACGCTGCTGCGCACACTGGCCCGGTTGCAGAGGCCGCGGGAGGCGTCGCTCTCCCTGGACGGCGACACCGACGCGCTCGCGCTGACCCCGCGTGACTTCTCCCGCCGGGTGGCCCTGCTGACCCAGGGACGGCCCACCCCGAGCGGGCTGACGGTGCGGGACGTGGTCGAGTTCGGCCGCTACCCGTACCGGGGCCGCTGGGGCAGGTCGGACCCGGACGGGCCCGGCGCCGTCGCCCGCGCCCTCGCGCTGACCGGCGTGTCGGAGCTGGCCGACCTCGGCGCCGAGCATCTGTCCGGCGGGCAGTTGCAGCGTGTCTGGCTGGCCGGGTGCCTCGCCCAGGACACCGGCGTGCTGCTGCTGGACGAACCGACCACCTACCTCGACCTGCGCTACCAGGTCGAACTCCTCGACCTCGTCCGCGACTTGGCCGACGACCACGGGATCGCCGTGGGCGCCGTCCTGCACGACCTCGACCAGGCCGCGGCCGTCGCGGACCGGATGGTGCTGCTGCACGCGGGTCGCGTGGTCGCCGCCGGGCGGCCCGAGGACGTACTGCTCCCCGAACAGCTCACCGAGGTGTACGGCATCCGTATCGAGACCGACACCGACCCTCTCACCGGCCGACCGCGCACCCGCGCCATCGGCCGTCACCACACGCGAACCGAAAGGTCCGGCACCACCCGATGACCCACGAGCCGATGAAGCGCCACCCGAAGCGGCACCGCCCGGCGAGACGCGCCCTGCTCGCCATGACGGCGACCACCGCCGCCGCGCTCGCCCTCGCCGCCTGCGGCACCACCGAGCCCGCCGCCGACGCGAAGCCCAGCACCGGGACCGCCTCGCAGAAGGCCGCCGGTCCGGTCACCCTCACCGACGCCACCGGCGCGCGCGTCACGCTGGACGCCCCGGCCAAGAAGGTCGTCGGCACCGAGTGGAACGTCGTCGAGAACCTGATATCCCTGGGTGTCGATCCGGCCGGGGCCGCCGACGTCAAGGGGTACAAGACCTGGGACAGCGCGGTGCCGCTGAAGAACGAGCCGAAGGACATCGGCACGCGCGGCGAGCCGAGCATGGACACCATCGCGGCCCTGTCCCCGGACCTGATCGTCGCCACCACCGACCTGCCCGCCGCCGCCCTGAAGCAACTGCGGAAGATCGCCCCGGTGCTGGAGGTCCGCTCGGCCGACGCCGCCGACCCGATCGGGCAGATGACGAAGAACCTGGACCTCATCGCCAGGGCCACCGGCACCACCGCGCGCGCCGCCGAACTGGAGAAGCAGTTCGACACCAGGCTCGCCGACGGGAAGAAGGCCCTCGCCGACGCCGGTCTCGCGGGCACCAAGTACGCCTTCGCGGACGGCTACGTCGTCTCCCAGCAGGTCACCGTCCGCCCGTACACCAGCGGTTCGCTGATCGGCGCGGTGAACGAGAGGCTCGGCCTGAAGAACGCCTGGAACGTCAAGGGCGACAAGGACTACGGCCTCGGCTCCACCGACGTGGAGGGCCTGACCAAGCTCGGTGACGTGCAGTTCGCGTACATCGGCAGCGCGGACGACAAGAACGCCACCCCCTTCGCCGGAGCCCTGGCCAAGGACTCGGTGTGGACGTCGCTGCCGTTCGTCGAGAAGGGCCATGTGCACCGGCTGCCGGACGGCATCTGGATGTTCGGCGGACCCCAGTCGATGGGCGCGTACGTCGATGGCGTCGTCGCGGCGCTGACGAAGAAGTAGCCCCGTGACCGTCACCGCGTCCGTCCCCGCCACCCCCGCAGGACCCGCCGGTCCGCACGGTCCCACCGGTCCGCACGGTCCCGCCCGCACCGCCGGGGTGGTCGCCGCCCGGCGGGGTGCGGGCGCGGTGGCGGTCGTACTCGTCCTGCTGGTCGCCGTCCTCGCACTGGTGGACATCACCCAGGGCACGGCCGCAGTGGGCGCCTCCGACGTGTGGCGGGCGCTCACCGGACGGGCGTCCTCCGGCGACACCTCGGTCGTGATCGCGTCCCGGCTGCCGCGCATGGCGGCCGGGCTACTGGTCGGCATCGCCCTGGGCGCGGCGGGCGCCGCGCTCCAGGCGGTCAGCCGGAACGTGCTCGCCTCCCCCGACACCCTGGCCGTGAACGCCGGTTCGTACCTCGCGCTCGGCATCACCGCCGTCACCGGGATCTCGCTGCCGCTGCTCGCGTCCTCGGGCGTGGCGTTCGTCGGCGGTCTCGCGGCGGCGGCCGTGGTGCTGGGGCTCTCCGGCCTGGGCGCGGGAACGGTACGTCTCGTCCTCGCGGGCAGCGCCCTCACACTCGGGCTGTCCGCCGTCACCGAGGGCCTGTTGCTGCTGTTCCCCCGGCAGACCGAGGGCCTCTACCAGTGGAACCAGGGCGGTATCGCGCAGAGCGGTTTCGGCGGGGTGCTCCAGATGGCGCCGGTCGCCGCCGCCGGGCTGGCCGGGGTGCTGCTGGTGGCCCGCCGGATCGACGCCCTCGCGCTCGGGGAGGACGCGGCGCGCGGCCTCGGTGTCCGTATCCGTTCCACCCGTGTCACCGTGGTCGTCTGCGCCGCGCTGCTCTCCACGGCCGCCGTCACGCTGGCCGGTCCGATCGGCTTCGTCGGACTGTGCGCCCCCGCGCTGGTACGGCCGCTCGCCCGCCGTTTCCGGGGCCTGACCCATACGCGTACGGCCATGCCGGTCGCCGGGCTCACCGGCGCGGCGCTGGTGCTCGGCTCGGACGTGCTGCTGCGGGCGCTGGTCCCGGCGGACGTGGCGGTCGCCGTGCCGACCGGTGTCGTCACCAGTCTGGCAGGGGCCGTGTTCCTCGTCGTCATGGCGACGCGGGTACGGCAGTCCCGCGCGACCGAGGCGCCCGACCGGCTCCGCATCCGCGGCCGGGCGGTGTTCGTGACGACGACCGTCGTGCTGGTCGCCGTGCTGGTGGCGGTCGCGGTCGCGGCCGTTCTGCTGGGCGACACCAAGCTGCTGCTCGGTGATGTCCTCAACTGGGCCGAGGGCAGGGCCGGTCGGACCGTCTCCTTCGTGCTGGACACCCGGCTGCCGCGTGTCCTCGCCGCGCTGCTCGCGGGCGGGGCGCTCGCCCTGTCCGGGACGCTCGTCCAGGCGGTCACCCGCAATCCGCTGGCCGAACCGGGCATCCTCGGTGTGTCCGGCGGGGCCGCCTTCGGTGCGGTGCTGCTGGTGACGACCGTGCCGCTCGCCGGGTCCTGGGGGCTCGCCGGTGCGGCCTTCGCGGGGGCGGCGGTCAGTTCGCTGCTGGTGTTCGGGCTCGCCGCGCGCGACGGTTTCCGGCAGGACCGGCTGGTCCTCGTCGGGTTCGGTGTCGCCACCGGCGCGAGTGCGCTGATCGGCCTTCTGATCATCCTCACCGATCCCTTCAACGCGACCAAGGCCCTGACCTGGCTGTCCGGTTCGACCTACGGCCGCACCCTCCCCGACGTGATCCCGCTGGCGCTGGTCCTCGCGGCGGCCCTGGTCTTCGCGGTCGTCCGGCGCCGGGAACTCGACCTGATCTCCCTCGACGAGGACACGCCCCGGCTGCTGGGGCTGGACCCCGCGCGTGGGCGCCTCGCGTTTCTCGGCGTCGCTGTTCTGCTCAGCGCCACCGCTGTCGCCGCCGCCGGGACCATCGGCTTCGTCGGGCTGGTCGCTCCTCACGCGGCCCGTGCGCTTGTCGGGCGGCGGCACGTTCGGGTTGTGCCGGTGGCTGTTCTGCTCGGGTCGGTCCTTGTGTGCGGGGCGGATCTGGCCGGTCGTACGGTGATCGCTCCCGCGCAGCTGGGGGCGGGTCTGATGACCGCGGTCATCGGCACGCCGTATTTCCTCTACTTGCTGCTGCGCAGCAGGCGTTGAGGGGACGGTTATTCGGGTGCGGGTTGTCGGGGGCCGGTCGCGCAGTTCCCCGCGCCCCTTGGGGAGTTGGACCTCAGGTCGGCTGCACGGTGCTGGCCGCCTTCGCCGGATTTCGGGTGCGGGCCGTCCGGGGCCGGTCGCGCAGTTCCCCGCGCCCCTTAGGGAGTTGGACCTCAGGTCGGCTGCACGGTGCTGGCCGCCTTCGCCGGATTTCGGGTGCGGGCCGTCCGGGGCCGGTCGCGCAGTTCCCCGCGCCCCTCGGGGAGTTGGGCCTCAGGTCGGCTGTACCGTGCCGCCTGCCTTCGCCTGGCTTCCGTCCCTTGTGGGTGAACCGCTAGAGCGTGCGGGCCCGTTCCAGGACTGAGGTCGCCAGTTCGCCCACTGGGCGGTCTGTCGTGTCGAGGGTGAAGTCCTCCACGCGGGCCCGGTCCAGGAGGTCTGCCAGTTCGCCGGAACGCTTCAGGTACCAGGGCAGTCGGTGCGGCTCGTTCGCGTGGCGGGCGCGCAGGCGGGCGTGGTTGGTGTCGAGGTCCACGCGCAGGCGGCACACCAGCAACTCGGCGCCCAGCGCGGCGGCGCACCGGTCCCGCTCCTCCGCGTTCTCGACCACCCCGGCGAGGACGAAGCGATTCACCCCGGCCGCGCGGTAGTTGAGGACGACGGACCGGAGATTCGCCAGCATCACGCGCGTGTTGAACGGATCGTCCACGGGCGGGGGCCAGGAGTCGCAGAGTGCGTCGAGGTCGATGACCGCGTTCGGCACTCCGGCGGACGCCAGGAGTTCGCCGATCCTGGTGGCGACCGAGGTCTTGCCCGCCCCGACCGTGCCGGTGAGGAGCAGGGCTTCGGGTACGGCGGCGGGATCGGTAGGCATGACGGTGATCCTATGGAAGCGACAGGCGTCCCGTGTGCGAGGCCCTGCGGGCGGCCGCGAGCAGCGCGTGGATCTGGGGGCCGACATGATCGACGTGCTGGACGGGAGTGCGGAAGGGCAGCCGCACGTCCCGGTGGGCGCGGGGGTCTTCGAGGCGCAGGGTCAGGCCGTGGCGATCGACGGCGACGGGGAGGACGCGACGCACTCCGGCGGGCGGTGCGGGCCGGACCAGGCGGAGCAGCAGGGGCACCAACTCGGCGTGCTCGTCCACGAGATGGGTGAGCATGCCCGCCTCGCAGGTGGCGAGGGGGTCGGGTTCGGCGGTCTCCAGTTCCCGGAGCGTCACGAAGGAGCGTCCGCCCGCGTCCTCCAGTACGGCCTGCCCGAACTCGACACACGTGCTGTCCCCGGCCGTCGTGTCGTACGGCCTGGCCAGCAGCCCGGTGAGGGTGACACGGGCGCGCAGCCGGTCCCGTACGGGGGTCGGGGCGATGTCGGTGAATTCGAGCCGCACGGGGACGGGGTTGGACGGGCGCGGCCCGGTGCCCTCGTACGGCGGGTGCAGATGGACGTGGCCCATCGCACCGGTGCCGTCGAGGCGGCGGACCTCGTGACGCCGTCCGTCGCTCACCACGGTCATCGAGTGGGCGGCGGCCAGGATCGAACGGACGCGCTCGGCGGCCGTCGGAACCGTGACGGGAATGGGGGTACGACGCATCCGGCCCTCCCGGAGCCCGAGTGACTTAGGTATGCCTAACCTAACCCATGACTCCGGAAGGTGACCAGGAGGCGCCCCACCCGCGAGGCCCCCTCCCGGGCCGCCCCGTCCGCCCTCAGCCCCAGAACGCCTGCGCCAGCGCCGCCCCGGTGAACGCGGCCCCGAGCCCCGCCACGATGCTCCCCACCCCGTTGGCCACGGCGAAGAACGTCGCTCCGCCCTCCGCGAGCCGCAGCGTCTCGTACGACAGCGTGGAGTACGTCGTGAGCGCTCCGCACAGCCCCGTGCCGATCAGGAGCTGCACGTTCGAGGGGACGGCGCCCGCCAGGACCGCGCCCGTGATCAGTCCGAGGGTGAGGCAGCCGACGACATTGACGGTGAAGGTGCCCCAGGGGAACACGGTGTCGTGCCGGGACTGCACGGCCCGGTCGGTGAGGTAACGGAGGGGGGCGCCGACCACGGCCCCGGCGATGACCAGCAGCCAGTTCACGAGCGCTCCTCCGCGCCTCGGCCGACGTAGCGGATGACCTCGCAGTCGTCGAGGATCACCAGCCCCTCCCCGACCAGTTCGTCCAGTTCGGGCAGGAAGGCGCGGACGCGTTCCTCGGTGTCCACGATGAAGATCGCCACGGGCAGGTCCTCGCTGAGCGAGAGCAGTCGGCTGGTGTGGATCAGTGTGCTCGCCCCGAACCCCTCGATGCCCCGGAACACGCTGGCCCCGGCGAGCCCGGCGGCGTGGGCGCGGTGCACGATCTCGGAGTACAGGGGCTTGTGGTGCCAGGTGTCGTTCTCGCCGACGAAGATCGTCGCGCGCAGCGCGGTTCCGGTCAGCCTCGTCATGACTGCCTCCACTTGATCGCCCGGCGGGCGAGGTTGGCCGTGGTCCAGACGGCCGCGAGCGCGGCGAGCATGGTCCCGGCCAGGTACAGCAGGCCGGTACCGGCCCGCCCGTGGCCGAACAGGCGCTGGATGTCCACCGCGTACGTGGAGAACGTGGTGAAGCCGCCGAGCACACCGGTGCCGAAGAACGGCCGGACCAGGCGGTGCGCCGCCCACAGGTCGGTGATGATGACCATGAACACACCGATGACACCGCAGCCAATCACGTTCACCCAGAACGTGGTCCAGGGGAAGGCGTTCGAGGCGTCGGGCCACAGCAGCACGGCGCCGTAGCGGGCGCAGGCACCGATGGCACCGCCGAGGGCGACGACCGCGACCACCGGCACCTGTCCGTCACGCAGCTCACGCCGCTGTGCGGGCATCCGGAGATCGACATCGGGGTCGGTGGGTTCGTCACGCACTTCCGAACGGGCCTCGCTCACACAACTCTCCCTACTCGCACGGCGCCCACGGTTCCGGGCACGCTCCATCGCAAGCAGGGACCGTTGGCGGCATGTCACCGCGGTTCGGGTACGGCGGGCCCCACCGCCGCGCGGCCCCAGAAGTGACCGCAGGTCCCAGCGTAACCCGACCGGCCGAGGGCTTCCCACCGGGACCGGACGACGAACCCGGAGCGGACCCGGTGCGGGGCCGGTGCGGACCCGGCGCGAAGACGGTGCGGGGCTTGGGGCGAGGCCCGAAACGCGCTGCGGGCATGCTCGGGGCACGGTCCGGGCGCGCTTCCGGCGGCGGTCCGGGGCGCGGCAGGGCCCCACCGGGGGCACGCGCCCCAAATGCGGTTGCCGCATGCCGACCGCACGTGTCACCGTTCCCCGGCCCCGCCCCTCACCCCACGACGAGGTCGTCACCGATGCCCCGCACCGCAGCCGTCCAGGAGTTCACCGTCGCCCACCTCGCGCGTCGGCCGGGCGCGGTCGAAGTGGGCGGTTTCGTCGCCGGTTTCGACCCGGCAACCACGAGTCCCTACGTCAACTACGCGACTCCAAAACCCGGTTCGGAGCCCACCGCCCAGGACGTCACCGCGCTGATCGCCGCCTTCCGTGAGCGCGGACTCGTACCGCGTCTGGAATTCGCCCCGGAGGCGGCGCCCGCCGTCGAACCGGCGCTGCGGAGGGCGGGGTTCGTCACCGAGGCACGGCACGAGGTGCTGCTCTGCACTCCGGAGACGCTGACCGTGCCCGCCGCCGGAGCCCCGGATGTCGAAGTCCCCTCCACCGAGGCAGAGTTCGCCGCTGTGGACGAGGCGCTGGCCGAGGCGTTCGGCGGGGAGTGGCCACCCTCGGCCGAGGGGGCGGCTCGGCTGCGGCGTACCGAGGAGAACGGCGGGGCGGTGCGGTTCGTCCGTGCCGGGGACGGGAGTTGCGCCGGTGCGGCCCTGTGCACGGCGCCCGCCCTCGGGACGGCGGAGCTGGCGAGTGTCGGCACCCGGCCCGCTCACCGGGGTCGTGGCGTGGCCGCCGCCGTGACGCACGCGCTGGCGCGCACCGCCTACGCGCGAGGTGCGGAGTCGGTGTGGCTGGAGTACACGGGCGAGGGGTCGCGGCGGGTGTACGAGCGGGTGGGTTTCCGGCCGCACAGCGGGCGCCTCTACCTGCGGCTCGACGGCTGACGGGGTCCGGCGCGGCGTTCTCGCGCGGTCCCGTGCGGGGCTCGGTGCTCGGGCGTACTCCGGTTACCAGAGGCTCCCCATCTCGCCCCGACCGGTGGCTCGTTGGGCAATCCCGTGGAGTGGTACGACTGGTCCGTCCACGCCGACTTCGCCGTCTGCTTCGCGGACTCCTTCGTCCCCGGTGAGAATCGGACGACCCCACTCCGCGACATGGCCGGGGATCTTCGCGGTCGGGTTCCCGATGGGCCCGGCGGGCCTCCCGTGCGTCCGGGCGGCGGGCGTTGGCGCTATCGTGGCGCCTTCGAACACGGCTCGGAGAAGGGATGTCGGCGTGGCGATGAGGGCCCTGCGGTCGGCGTTGGAGGCGGTCTACGTACGGCGTCTGAACCACAAGTTGGAGGGCCTGCCCCGGCCGCGGCACGTGGCCATCATGCTCGACGGCAACCGGCGTTGGGCGCGGGGCGCCGGTCACCAGGACGTGCGCGAGGGGTACCGGGTGGGCGGTGCCAAGGTGACCGAATTCCTGCGGTGGTGCACGGACGCGGGGATCAAGCACGTCACGCTGTGGATGCTGTCGGACGACAACCTGCACCGGCCACCGGCCGAACTCGGGCCGCTGCTCGACATAATCGAGGAGACCGTGCGGCGGATCTGCGCGGCGGGCGAGCCGTGGGAGATCGAGATCATCGGCGCGCTGGACCTGCTGCCCGGCAACACCGCGCGGGTTCTGAAGGAAGCGGCGTCCGACACGCACGGGCGCGGTGGCCTGAAGGTGGACGTGGCGGTCGGCTACGGCGGGCGGCGCGAGATCGTGGACGCGGTCAGGGCGGCCTTCGACAAGCACATCGGCGCGGGCGGCGACGCGCGTGAACTGGCCGCCGACTTCGATCTGGAGCACATCAGCGACAACCTGTACTCCCCGGCCGGACACGACACGGACTTCATCATCCGGACCTCGGGCGAGCAGCGCCTGTCCGGTTTCCTGCTCTGGCAGTCCGCCTACGCCGAGGTGCATTTCGTGGACGTGCTCTGGCCCGCGTTCCGTGAGATCGACCTGCTGCGCGCCCTGCGCTCCTACGCGGCCCGCGACCGGCGGTACGGCCGCTGAAGCATCCGGCGCGGCTCGGGGTGCGCGGCGGTCTCCGCTCCGTGGTGCGGCGGCCGCTCGCGGCAGAAGCCGAACTGCTCGACGGGCGGCCGTAGTCGGGACGGCGTGTTCGTCGTTGCTCCGGGTGTGGGACACGGGTGTGGGCACCGGGAACACCGACACACCGGAGGCGGGAGCGCCGCCTCTCCTCGCGTCCGTGTCCCGTTGGTGCGGTGGAATGGTGCGTGATCCGTAACAGGGGGATCGCCGGGGCCTTCGGGTCCGTCTCCGCATACGCACAGGGACGTCGGCGAGGGGCGGGGAACGGACGATGGCGCGGCACGGTGGGCGGGGCTGGCACGGCAGAGTGGTGGCGGCGGCGGTCGGGGTGACGGCGCTGGCCGCGGCGACCTCGGTGTGGACCGCGCAGGCGGGTCAGCCCCCCGCGCGGGGCGCGGAGCGGACGGCGGTGCGTCCGGCGGCACGGGAGGCGAAGCCGGTCTCCGCGGAGATCGCGCACGCCTCGGACGGCGGCGAGCACGCCGTGAACATCACCGTGGACGACGGCCCCGACCCCACCTGGACGCCCCAAGTGCTGGCCGTCCTCAAGGAGTTCGGGGTGAAGGCCACCTTCTGCATGGTGGGCCCGCAGGCCGAGGCGCACCCGGACCTGGTGCGCGCGGTGGTCGCGGCGGGGCACCGGCTGTGCGACCACTCGGTGGCGCACGACACCGGCATGGACAAGAAGTCCGAGGCGTACCAGGCGCGGCAGATCCTGGAGGCGGAGCGGCAGATCACGAAGGCGTCCGGTGGGGTGCGGCCGGTGTACTACCGGGCGCCGGGCGGCGCGTTCACGCCGTACAGCAGGCATCTGGCGGCCGGGCGCGGGATGCGTCCGCTGGGCTGGAACGTGGACTCCAAGGACTTCGAACGGCCGGGCACCGGCGCCATCGAGGCCACCGTGCGCGGCGAACTGTCCAACGGGCCGACCCTGTTGTTCCACGACGCGGGCGGCGACCGGTCCCAGACCGTGGCCGCGCTGCGGGACCTGCTGCCGTGGCTGAAGCAGCGGGGCTACACGTTCGGTTTCCCGGTCCGCTGAGCCGGGCCGCCGGACCTCCCGGCGGGCGGGGACGGACGGTTCAAAGGGTGGATACGTCAACGTGGCGTATTCCGAGCTGACTTCATCTCTTGACGGCTTTGGTGCAGACCTTTACGTTGCACCGCACGCCGGTGGTTCCGCCGCCGGCCGGTCGTGACGTGCATGCGCCACCCCCACCGTTCCGCCCCCACTCGACAGGAGCGTTCCGTGCACGGTGTCAGAGTTTCGACGACCCAACGCGGCCTGCGGCTTCTTCTGCTGCTCGCCGTGCTGTTCGGATTCGCGGCCACGCCCGCCCAGGCGACCGCCCGGCAGGTGTCCGCACCCTTCAAGGTGCTGGCGCTGTACAGCGGCGACTGGGACGCCGCGCACATCAGCTTCGAGAAGGAGGCGAACGTCTGGTTCCCGCAACAGGCCGCGGCCAACGGCTTCACGTACACCTCCAGCACCAACTGGGACCTTCTCGCCAACGGAGGAGTGAACGCCTACCAGGTGGTCATGTTCCTGGACAACCTGCCGCAGACACCCGCCCAGCAGAGCGGCTTCGAGTCGTACATGCGCAACGGCGGCGCCTACTTCGGCTTCCACGTCGCCGCGTACACCCACGAGGCCGAGAAGTGGGACTGGTACCACAACAAGTTCCTCGGCTCGGGCAACCACGTGAACAACACCTGGGAGCCGACTCCGGCGGTGCTCCGCGTGGAGGACCGTACGCACCCGGCCACGAAGAACCTGCCCGCCACGTTCACCGCGACCGCCAGCGAGTGGTACAGCTGGTCGAACGACCTGCGGAACAACCCCGACATCAAGATCCTGGCGTCCGTTGACCCGAGCAGCTTCCCGCTGGGCACCGACCCCAACCAGACCTGGTACAGCGGCTACTACCCGATCATCTGGACGAACACCAAGTACCGCATGCTGTACACCAACTTCGGCCACAACAAGATGAACTACGACACCAACACGGCGCTGTCCTCGACGTTCTCCAGCGAGACGCAGAACCGGTTCATGCTGGACGGCCTGAAGTGGCTCGGCACGGGCTCCTCCACCAGCCAGCCGCCGACCGGCGGTCCGATCTCGGAGACGTCCTGGTACTCCGTGGCCAACACCGGCAACGGCGCCTGTGTGGACGCGCGGGGCGCGGGGACGGCCAACGGCACGGTGGTCCAGCAGTACACCTGCAACGGCACCAACGCCCAGCAGTGGCAGTTCAGGTCCACCGACAGCGGCTATGTGCGGATCGCCAACCGGGGCGACGCCCAGCAGGTGGTGGACGTCGGCGACCGCTCCGTGGCGGACGGCGCGGGGGTGCAGCTCTGGTCGTACGGAGGCGGCACCAACCAGCAGTGGCGTGCGGACAAGGTGAGCGACAACGTGTACCGGTTCACCGCGCGGCACAGCGGCCGGTGCCTGACGGCCGCCACGACGGCGGGCGACGGCGTGCAGCTCACCCAGCGGACCTGTGACGGCTCGGCCGCGCAGAGCTTCCGTCTGGCGCAGCAGCCGTGACGCATCCGGCCGACTGGCGGAAAACCGCTGGTCGGCCGGTGGGCGCCGATGATGGGATGGCGCCGTGCGACTGGATGCGACAACTGCGGTGGACCGGGGCCGTCACCCCGGAGCGGCGACCCCCTGGGACGACGAGTCCTGGCGGGCCGCCGCCTTCGCGTGGGCCGGGGAACGACTCGACGACCTCGGGCTGCGGCCCGTCGGCCCGGTGGGGGTACGGGTGCGGCCGTGGTCGGTGCTGGTCCGCCTCCCGGTGTCCGGAGGGGACAGCGTCTGGTTCAAGGCGAACCCGCCCGCGAGCCGCTTCGAGGGCCCGCTGACGGCCGCGCTGTCCCGGCTGGCCCCGGAACACGTCCTGCGTCCGCTGGCCGTGGACGCCGGACGCGGCTGGTCGCTGCTCCCGGACGGCGGAACGCTCTTCCGGAACGTCCCGGCCGGGGAGACCGGCCCGCGCGACTGGGAGACGATGCTCGGGCAGTACGCCCGCCTGCAGCGCGCCCTCGTGCCGCACACCGCCGAGCTGGCCGCGCTCGGCGTCCCGGACGCCCGCCTCCCCCGCGTCGCGCACCTCTACGACGAGCTGCGGTCCGGGGTCGCGCCGGACCCCGGGGTCCGCGCCACGCTCGACGCGCTGCGCCCCCGTGTCGCCGACTGGTGCGCGGAGCTGGCCGCCCTGGGCGTGCCCGACTCCCTCGACCACGCCGATCTGCACGACGGGCAGATCTTCCGGCCGGTGCCGGGCCGGTTCACCTTCTTCGACTGGGGCGACGCCAACCTGTCGCACCCGTTCTGCGTGGTGCGCGTCGCCGCACGCACGGCCGCCGAGCGGTACGGCGACCGGGTCGTGCCCCGGCTGCTCGACGCCTACCTCGAACCGTGGACCGGGACCGGGCGGAGCATCACGGAGCTGCGCCGGGCGGCCGGGCTGGCCTGGCGGGTCGCGGCGCTGGGGCGGGCCCTGGCCTGGGGCCGGGTGTTCCCCGACCCGTCCGGGGTGCCGCCGCTCGCGGAGCACACCCTGGAGTCGCTGCGGGCGTTCGGGGAGGAGCCGCCGTACTGAGCGGCGGCTCCGGCGGGCTCGGGGAGAGTGCCGGGGACCGGATCAGCGGGCCCCGGCGGCCCGGCGGGCGTTGTTGTGGATGCGCAGCAGGTGCTTGGCGACCGCGCAGTGCGCTCCGTCGGCCCGGCACTGGCGGCAGGCACGCGCGTGCTGCTCGTAGGCCAGGCGCGCGGCGGCCACCGGGTCGCCGCTGCCGTCCGCGACGGCGCCGACTGCTTCATTGACAGAGGTCATGGGTCTCTCCGGGGCCGGACACGCCGCTGGACGCGCCCTTGTTGACTGACTGGTAACCCCCCGGAGCAAGGTGATCATGTTACTAACGGTAGGGGGAAACCGGCTGGTCGGCGGGGTCGCACGAGGGGATGTCAGCGCGGGGTCAGCGTCCCGTCAGCCCCCTCGGGCATCGTTCTTCTTGTGAGCGGCACGGGAAACCGGAAAGCCGGTCACAGGGAGAGGTGCCCGGAGTGGCTGATCGGGGACCGCAGAGCACGCCTCCAAGGTCGGGCCCCCCGGGGCCCACGCAGGTTCGAATCCTGCCCTCTCCGCCACAAAGCACACCGGCGCGCGGTCCGCGGCGCGCTCACGCACCGCCGCTGCTGTAGTTCCGCCACTCGGGGCCGACGCGCTTCCACTCCTCGTCCCACTCGGACATCCGGCGCCGCATCCGCACTCCGCGCACCAGCCACCCGCCGGTCCACACGGCGGCGCCGGTACCGGCCGCGACCAGGGCGCCGGTGAGCACCGACTGCAGCACCGCCTCTCCCCCGCTGACCGGCGGGGCCACCACATGGCCCGTACGGTCGGTCCACACGGTGAGCGTGCTGCCCGCCGGGGCGCCGGGGTAGACCTTGGCGCGGTCGGTGTGGACGGCGCCGTCCGCGTCGGTCCAGCGCACCCCGGCCCACACCCGCCCGTCGTCGTAGCCGTCGGAGCCGGGCGGGGTGCGGGAGGCGTCGTCGGTGAGGCTGGCGGTCACCGCCTGCACCTGGGCGCGCCGGACGGCGAACCCGGCGTCCACAGAGGAGGCGGCGAGCGCCCCGGCGACGATGCCGCCGAGGACGACGAGGGTCCAGACGACGAGGACGATCCACGCCTCGACGACGTCGCAGTGCCTGCGGAGCGGGTTCCGGCGCCAACGCCACCAGCGCGTGGGCGGTACCGCTCCCGTGGGAGGTGTCCGCGTCATCGGCCGCCGCCTCCTCTCGCGTGCCGGCGGTCGCGGCCGGACCCGGGGGGTCCGCACCGCGTCCGGCTGCTGCCGGTCGAGGTCCCGGTGACGGGGCGGCGCCGGTACGGAGCGGGCACCCGGCCGCCGAGTCACCCCACCATCGTGCACCTGTCGGCCGGTCCGTGCCGTCCGTACGGTGAAACCGCAGGTGGGAGCATGGATACGTGTCCGGTCACCGGCCCCGGCGGGGCACCGCCCACGTCGTCAGAGGCGGCTCATCGAGGTGATCGCGTACAGCAGCTCGGCGGCGGCCGTCGAGTCGCCCTCCTGCCCGGCCGCCGCGTGGCGCGGGGCGAGGTGTCCGGCGGCGAGGCGACAGAAGTCCACCTCGTCCAGGACGACGTGGCCGACGCAGTTCTCGGGACCGGCCGGGCCGTCGGGTCCGTCCAGCGGGAGGTACCAGTCGCCGCCGCTCTCGCCCTCGATCCGCAGCCGCAGGCTGCGCGCCTCCGCGCCCGGCTCGATCAACGGCAGCGGCGGGGAGGCGAGCCCCGCCTGCCGACGGGCGGCCAGGATCGACGGCAGCATCTGCACGGCGACCGAGATCAGCGTGCGCAGATGGTCCGGGACCGGCGGGGTGTACGGGTAGTCCACCGCGTCCGCGATGTCGGTGGCGTGAATCCAGGTCTCGAACGCCCGGTCGAGCAGGGCGAGCCGCAGCGGCAGCATCACGCCGTCGCCGTAGGGCACCGCGATGTCCGCGACACCGCCGCCCGCGAAGGAGCAGGTGCGGATCAGCTCGTAGGCGTGGTCGCGCCAGACCTCGCGCATGGAGTCGAGGTCGGGTGCGCCCTCGCCCGCCGTACCCTGGGCGATCTGCTGCCACAGCGCTTCGGTGCGCTCCCGCGGATCGGTGGTGCCGTCCTCGGCGGGCGCCGCCGGGTCGGGCAGGCCGAGGGACTTGGCGACCATGCCGTCCACCGCGAGCAGATGCCCGAGCACGCCCGCGACCGTGGTGTCACGGGTGGCGGTGTCCTCGTCCTGCATCCACTTCAGTTGCACGGGCGCGGACCACTCGTCGCCGGTGAGGTCGGCGAGCAGGGCGTCGAGCCGCGCGGTCTCGGCGTCGTAGGGCTGCGCGTACTCGGGTACGGAGACCTCGGGGCGCCGGGTGCTGAGGCAGGCGCCGATGACCTCGGCGCGCAGGCCGGGCGGCAGGTCGAGGTCCATGTGCGGGTGGAGGAGATCGACGGCGGAGCGGAGCTGGTCCGCCTCGGCCGTGCACTCGGCGCATCCGGTGAGGTGCGCGTCCACCTGCTTGTGCTCCTCCGGGGAGCAGGCCGACAGCGCCCAGGCTCCGAGGAGTTGCTGCACCCGTGTGTGGTCGAAGGAGTCGTCGTTCATTACCTGTCCTCCGCCCCGATACCGCCCGCTCCGGCAACCGATCGGAGTCCGGCTCTGAGGCAACGGAGCGTCTCCTCCTCCGAGATGCCCAGTTCGGACGCCGCCCGACGGTAGTCCCTGTGCCCGGTGTGCACGAGTTGAAGCACGGCCCGTACTCGCGTGGAGAGTGCGCCGAGGGCCCGGTCCGCCGCGATCCGCTCCGCGCGGGGCTCGGTGAACTCCGGTTCCGTGGGCGCCTGTCGGGGCGCCACCGGGCCGGGCCCGTCGCCCTTCGCGCGTTCGGCGACGCGCTCGCGGGTGTCCATCGCCAGCCAGGTCCCCAGTCGGTGCCGTGCGGGGTCGTACGTCTGCGGATGCTGCCACAGGTGGGCGAAGACCTCGGTCACGATCTCGCGGGCCGCCTTGTCCTCACCGACCAGCCGCGCGGCGATCGCGTACACGGACCGCGCGTGACGGTCGTACAGCTCACCGAGAGCCGCCGCTTCCCCACGGACCAGACGCACCTGGATACGACGCTCCCACTGCGCCGCTCGCTCCGGCGCACCGGTCATGACCCCACCCTCTCGCACACTCCGGCGATCTTGCTCCTCCTACGGTACCGAGGTGGGGGCGTGCGCGGGGCGTTTTCGCTCAGCTTGCCGTCAGCGGGCGGGGGGTGGGGTCAGCGGAACCCGCCACCGCAGTGTCGTACCACCGCTTTCGGGACTCAACGCCTCGAACACTCCGCCGAGTTGGTCCGCGCGTTCGGCCATGTTGCGCAGTCCGCCGCGGCGTCCGCCCGCGGGCAGTCCGACTCCGTCGTCCGCGACGGTGAGGGTCAGGCGGCCGTCCTCGGCGGTGACCGCGACGGTGGCCCGGGTGGCGCGGGCGTGCCGGGCGACGTTGGCCAGTGCCTCGGAGAGCACGGCGAGGGCGTGGTCGGCGACCTCGCGGGGCACGTCGGTGTCGATCAGACCCTCCATGCGGACGCCGGGCGCGAACCCGAGGGTGCGGGCGGCCCGTTCGGTGACGCGGACGACCCCGGCACGCAGTCCGGCGCCGGTGCGGCCCTCGCGGGAGCGGAGCCCGAAGATGGTCGAGCGGATGATCTTGATGGTCTCGTCCAGGTCGTCCACGGCGCGCAGCACCCGCTCGGCGGCCTCGGGGTGGTCGATGAAGCGGCCCGCGCTCTGCAGGGTCATCCCGGTGGCGAACAGTCGCTGGATGGCGAGGTCGTGCAGGTCGCGGGCGATCCGGTCACGGTCGGTGAGGACGGCGATCCGCTCGGCGTCGGCGCGCCGCTCGGCCAGTTCGACGGCGAGCGCGGCCTGGGCGGCGAAGCCCTGGAGCATCTCGGTCTCGGTGTCCGCGAACACCGGGCGGCCGGTCTCGCGGGCGAGCAGGACGACTCCGCGCACCCCGCCCCCGCCGGTGCCGATGGGGACGGCGACGGCGGGGCCGAGCCCGCGGAAGCGGACGGGTTCGGGGGCGATCCGCTCGTCCTCTCCCACGTCGGCGCTGGTGACGGGCGCGGCGGTGGCGAAGGCGAGGCCCATCAGGCTGTCGTGCGGGGAGAGCACCAGGCCCCGGTGGGCGGCGGCCTCCACGCCGACGGCCACGTCCACGACGAGCGCCCCGGTGGCGGGCAGCGGTACGGCGACGGCGGCGAGCGCGGACCCGGTGATCTCGCGGGCCCGGTCGGCGATCAGGGCGAGGGCGTCGCGGCGTTCGCTGCCGGACATCAGCAGGTGGGTGATCTCGGCGTTGGCCCGCAGCCAGCGTTCGCGCAGCCGGGACTCCTCGTAGAGCCGGGCGTTGTCGATGGCGACGCCCGCGGCGGTGGCGAGGGTGGACAGGACGGACTCGTCCTCGGCGTCGAAGGCGTGTCCGCCGCGTTTCTCGGTGAGGTAGAGGTTGCCGAAGACCTGTTCGCGGACCCGGATGGGGACGCCGAGGAAGCTGTCCATCGGCGGGTGGTGGGGCGGCAGTCCGTAGGAGGCGGGGTGCTCGGAGAGCTTGGCGAGCCGCAGCGGGCGGGGGTCGCGGATGAGTTCGCCGAGGATGCCGTGGCCCTCCGGGTACGGGCCGAGCCGGGCGATGGTCCCGGCGTCCACGCCCACCGTGTGGAAGGCTGCCAGCCGGGTGCCGTCGGGGCCGATGACGCCGAGGGCCGCGTACTCGGCATCGACCAGGACGGCCGCCGCCTCCACGATCGAGCGGAGAACCTGTTCCAGGTCGAGTTCACGGCCGACCGAGAGCATGGCCTCCAGCAGGCCGTGCACCCGGTCGCGGGTGCCGCGCGCGGCGTCGATCCGCGCCCGCAGCTCCTCCAGCAGTTCGTCGAGCCGCAGATGCGGGAGTCGCACCCCAGGCGCCCCGGAGCCAGTCACCACGGTCCTCCAGCTCCCCACACCCCGGCCGTGCGGGCCGGGCGGTCCTTCCGCCACGGTATCCGTCCGCGGGGCAGGGGGGCACGTCGGGCGGGGGCGGGGGGGGGACGGGTTTCCGGTGGGTCGGGGCCGGTCGGCCCTGGTGCCGGGACGGCGGTTCGGGTTCGCTGGGGTCATGCCCGAGAACCTCACCCCCCGGTCCGCCGCCCCCGCCACGGTCGTCCCGCTGCACGGAGAGATCGACGTGCTGAGCGCGGGCGCGCTGGCCCGGCGGCTGGACGCGCTGACCGACCGCCCCGGTGCCGACCTCGTGCTGGATCTGCGCCCGGTGGCGTTCATCGACTGCACGGGCCTGGGGGTGCTGTGCCGGGCGCGCGCCCGGGTGCTGGCGCGCCGGGGGCGGGTGCGGCTGGTGGCCGACAGCCCGATGTTCCTGCGGATGCTGCGCGCCACGGGCCTGCGGGACGTCTTCGAGGTCCTGCCCCGTGTCCCGGCGTACGCCCACGCCCGCTAGTGCTGTGACCGGAAAGGTCCACCGGCTCGTGGCGCCCGGCACGGCACCTCGCCGCGTTGTCGCCTCTCCCGAGTACATCCAGTACGCGGGAGAGGCTCCGCCTTGCGATGCACCGCACCGGACGCCACGAGGCTTCCGGCGAACCGTCCCGGTCACAGCACTGGCCGGGTGGGTGCCGGACGGCCCTGGCGCGGGTGGGGGCGCGGGGCGATGATCGTCGTGTACGCCGTACGGCGTGTCCTGTGGCGCTGGGTGACCCCGGGCCGGGCCGCCGCACGGGAACCGGCTGCGAGGGGACAGGGGAGCGACATAACCGGGACACGTACTTTCTCGGCGGAGCGGCCGATCCGGGTGTTCCTGCTGGACGACCACGAGGTGGTGCGCCGGGGTCTGGCGGACCTGCTGGACGGGGAGCCGGACATCGCGGTCGTCGGGGACGCGGACACCGCCGCGCACGCGCTGACCCGTGGTCCGGCGCTCCGTCCCGACGTGGCGGTGCTGGACGTGCGCCTCCCGGACGGCGACGGCATCTCGGTGTGCCGTGCGCTGCGCGACCGGATGCCGGGACTCGCGTGTCTGATGCTGACGTCGTTCGACGACGAGGACGCCCTGCTGGACGCGGTGGTCGCGGGCGCGGCGGGCTATGTACTCAAGCAGATCAAGGGCTCGGACCTGGTGTCGGCGGTGCGGACGGTCGCGTCGGGGCGGTCGCTGCTGGACCCGGAGAGCACGGCCCGCCTGATGCGCTCGCTGCGCGGGGCGCCGGAGGAGGAACCGGAGGTGGCGCGGGAGCGGGCCGCGCTGTCGGCGCTGTCCGCGCGGGAGCGGGACGTGCTGGCGCTGATCGGCGACGGGCTGACCAACCGGGAGATCGCCGGGCGGCTGTACCTGTCGGAGAAGACGGTGAAGAACCACATCTCCCGGCTGCTGGCCAAGCTGGGGGTGCAGCGCCGGGTGCAGGCGGCCGTCCTCGCCACCCATCTGGACGGACCGGACGCGGGCGGACGCTGAGCCCGGCGGGCCGGGCGCCCGACGACACGGGCGCCCCTCCGGTCCTCCCGCCCGCATGCCCGGTCCTGCCGTTCCGGGGAGCCCGCGTGCCCGTGCCGTGCTGGAATCGGGACATGTCCCTCGACGAACTGCGCGATCTCCTGGACCGGCACGCCCGCCCCGACTCGCGCACCGGCCTCGACGGGGTGCTGATCTCGAAGGTGACGCGGTCCGCGCCCCCGGCGCCCTCGACCACGGGCACGGTGCTGGCGGTGATCGCGCAGGGTACGAAGCGGCTGGCGCTGGGCGACCGGGTGTACGAGTACGGCGCCGGGCAGTTCCTGGTGGCCTCGGTGGACCTGCCGGTGACCGGACATTTCACCGAGGCGTCCCCGGAGGTGCCCGCGCTGGGTTTCGGGCTGGTGCTGGAGCCGTCGGCGGTGGCCGAGCTGCTGCTGGCGGCCGGGCCGGGCGACCTGCCGAGGGAGGGCACGGGACCGGTGCCGGGGATCGCGGTGAGCGACGCCCCGGCGGAGCTGCTGGACGCGGTGGTACGGCTGCTGCGGCTGCTGGACCGGCCGCACGACCGTGCGGTGCTGGCTCCGCTGCTGCGCCGGGAGATCCTGTGGCGGCTGATCAGCGGCGAGCAGGGCGCGCCGGTGCGGCGGCTGGGGCTGGCGGACAGCGGGCTGCGCCATGTGGCGCGGGCGGTGCGCTGGATCAGGGAGCACTACGCGGAGCCGTTCCGGGTGGCGGACGTGGCCCGGCTGAGCGGGATGAGCGTGTCGGCGTTCCACCGGAACTTCCAGGTCGTGACGGCGATGAGCCCGATCCAGTTCCAGAAGCAGATCCGGTTGCGGGAGGCGCGGCTGCTGCTGGCGGCGCGTCCGCACGAGGTGACGGCGGTGGGGCAGCGGGTGGGCTACGACAGCGCGTCGCAGTTCGGCCGGGAGTACCGGCGGCAGTTCGGGGCGCCGCCGAGCCTGGACGCGGCCCGGCTGCGGGTGTCGGCGTGCGCACCGGTGGCGGCGCTGCCCTGAGCGGCAAGGGCGGGCGGGCCGGTGCGGGGAACGCCGGAGGCGCCCGGCGCCCGCCCTGGGCGGGCGGGGCCGGACGCCTCCGGGTGCGGGATCAGACGTCGTACCGGTCCAGGTCCATGACCTTGACCCAGGCGGCGACGAAGTCCTCGACGAACTTCTCCTTGGCGTCGTCGCTCGCGTAGACCTCGGCGAGCGCGCGCAGCTCGGAGTTGGAGCCGAAGACGAGGTCGGCGCGGCTGCCGGTCCAGCGGACCTCGCCGGTGGCCGCGTCGCGGCCCTCGAACGCGGTCTGGTCGGCGGAGGTGGACTTCCACGCGGTGCCCATGTCGAGCAGGTTGGCGAAGAAGTCGTTGGTGAGGGCGCCGGGCGTCCCGGTGAGGACACCGAGCTGCGAGCCCTGGTGGTTGGCGCCGAGGACGCGCAGGCCGCCGACGAGGACGGTCAGCTCGGGGGCGCTCAGGGTGAGCAGGTTGGCGCGGTCGAGCAGCAGGTACTCGGCGGGGAGGCGGTTGCCCTTGCCGAGGTAGTTGCGGAAGCCGTCCGCGGTGGGCTCGAGCGCCTCGAAGGACTCGGTGTCGGTCTGCTCCTGGGTGGCGTCCACCCGGCCCGGCGTGAAGGGCACCTCGACGGCGTGGCCGCCGTCCTTGGCGGCCTTCTCCACGGCGGCGGTGCCACCGAGGACGATGAGGTCGGCCAGCGAGACCTTCTTGGCGCCGGAGGAGGCGTTGAAGTCCTGCTGGACGCCTTCGAGGACGGTCAGCACCCGGGCCAGCTCGTCGGGGTTGTTGACCGCCCAGCCGCGCTGGGGCTCCAGGCGGATGCGGGCGCCGTTGGCGCCGCCGCGCTTGTCGCTGCCGCGGAAGGTGGACGCGGACGCCCAGGCGGTGGTGACGAGCTGGGCGACGGTGAGGCCGGAGTCGAGCAGCTTGGCCTTGAGCGCGGTGATGTCACCGGCGTCGATGGTCTCGCCCTCGGCGGCGGGCAGCGGGTCCTGCCAGATCAGCGTCTCGGCCGGGACCTCGGGGCCGAGGTAGCGGACCTTGGGGCCCATGTCGCGGTGGGTGAGCTTGAACCAGGCGCGGGCGAACGCGTCGGCGAACTCGGCCGGGTTCTCGTGGAAGCGGCGCGAGATCGGCTCGTAGATCGGGTCGAAGCGCAGCGACAGGTCGGTGGTGAGCATGGTGGGCAGACGCTTCGCGCCGCCCTCGTCCGGGGCCGGGATGAAGGCCTCGGCGTCCTTGGCGACCCACTGCTTGGCCCCGGCCGGGGACTCGGTCAGCTCCCACTCGAAGCCGAACAGGTTGTCGAAGAAGCCGTTGCCCCACTGGGTGGGCGTCCCGGTCCAGGTGACCTCCAGGCCGGAGGTGATGGCGTCGGCGCCCTTGCCGGTGCCGTAGGTGCTGCGCCAGCCGAGGCCCTGCTCCTCCAGACCGGCCGCCTCCGGGTCGGCGCCGACGGCGTCGGCGGGACCGGCACCGTGGGTCTTGCCGAAGGTGTGACCGCCCGCGATCAGCGCGACGGTCTCCTCGTCGTTCATCGCCATGCGGCGGAACGTCTCGCGGATGTCGCGGGCCGCGGCCAGCGGGTCCGGGTTGCCGTTGGGGCCCTCGGGATTGACGTAGATGAGGCCCATCTGCACGGCGCCGAGGGGGCTTTCGAGCTGGCGGTCACCGGTGTAGCGCTCGTCGCCGAGCCAGGTGGTCTCGGGACCCCAGTAGACGTCCTCCTCCGGCTCCCAGACGTCGGCGCGGCCACCGGCGTAGCCGAAGGTCTCGAAGCCCATCGTCTCCAGCGCGACGTTGCCGGAGAGGATCAGCAGGTCGGCCCAGGAGATGTTCTGGCCGTACTTCTTCTTCACGGGCCAGAGCAGGCGGCGGGCCTTGTCCAGGCTGGCGTTGTCCGGCCAGCTGTTCAGCGGCGCGAAGCGCTGCTGACCGGCACCGGCGCCGCCGCGGCCGTCGCTGATGCGGTAGGTGCCGGCGCTGTGCCAGGCCATGCGGATGATCAGCGGGCCGTAGTTGCCGAAGTCGGCGGGCCACCAGTCCTGCGAGGTGGTGAGCACCTCCGCGATGTCCCGCTTCACGGCGGCCAGGTCGAGGGAGTTGAACGCCTCGGCGTAGTCGAAGTCCGCACCGAGCGGGTTCGCCACGGCGGGGTTTTTGGCGAGGATCTTCAGGTTCAGCCGGTCCGGCCACCACTGACGGTTGCCGCCGCCCTGCGTGGGGTGCGGCGCGCGGCCGTGGACGACGGGGCAGCCGCCGCTGCCCTCCTCCGACGACTTGGGGTCGGTCACGATCGCGTCGTGGTTCTCAGTCATGACAATCCTTCCGAACGGGCGGAACTGGTGAGGCTCAGGTGGTGCGGCCGGGGGAGCAGTCGGGGCAGGTGCCCCAGTAGACGACCTCGGCCTCGTCGATGGAGAAGCCGTGGCCGTCGGAGGCGGCCAGACAGGGCGCCTCGCCGACGGAGCAATCGACATCGGCGAGGGCGCCGCAGGACCGGCACACGACGTGGTGGTGGTTGTCGCCGACACGGCCCTCGTAGCGGGCGGGGCTTCCGGCGGGTTCGATGCGGCGGACCAGCCCGGCGGCGGTGAGGGCGTGCAGCGCTTCGTAGACGGCCTGCACGGAGATGTGGCCGACCCGGTGGCGGACACCGGCGGCGATGGCCTCCGCGCCCAGGTGGTCGCCGTGCCGCACGGTCTCCAGCAGGGCGACGCGGGCCGCGGTCACGCGCAGACCGGCACCGCGCAGTTCCTCTGCGGTGGTCGGCGGCTGGGATGCGGTCATGGAGCCGAACCTACCTCGCTAAACACGAGTGATTCAAGAAAACGAGTGGTGCAGTTGAGTAAGACTGTCGTGCGAGCCGTGCGGACCCCGGGAAGCACGGCCCGACAGCCGCGCACGGGGTGCCGCGCCCGCACCCTGCGACGGTACCCGCCACCGGGGCGCGGCGCCCGGCGGACACTTCACCCCCACGGGTGAACGGCCCCGGCGGGGCGGCGCGCGCCCGGGCGGTCCGGCCGGACGGGCGGACCCCCGTCCTCCGTACGGGTGCACGGCTGCCGCCGGGCGTGGCACGGCGGCGGCCCGGTCGTTCGGCAGCCGTGTGATGTTCCCGACCCGGTGTGATGGACGGTGCCGGAACGGGCACGGCTCCCCCTCATGCCCCCAGCGAATCTCCCGCGGCAGGTGATCGGATGACCACGGCGACCCGGACGACCCGGACGCCGCCCGCCCGTACCGGCACGGCGTCGGCCCCGGCGAAGAACGCGCCCCCGGTGCCCGGCACCCCCCTCCCCTCGCTCACCGGACTGCGCTGGATGGCCGCGCTGCTGGTGTTCGGACTGCACGTCAACAACTTCGGGTACTTCGGGGGCGGCGCGGGCCGCCTCGTCGCCTGGGGGTTCGGCGCCGGGGCGACGGGCGTCTCGTTCTTCTTCGTGCTCTCCGGTTTCGTCCTGACCTGGACGGCCCGGCCCGGCGACCGCGCGACCGCCTTCTGGCGGCGCCGCCTCGCGCGGGTATACCCGGTGCATCTGGTGACCCTGTGCGTGGCGCTGGTCATGGCGTACACCCTGGCCCGCCAGCCCCGCCCGGCCCTCAACCAGGCGCTGGCCAACGTGCTGCTGGTGCACTCCTGGTGGCGGCCCTGGTGGCAGACGCTGGACCCGGTCAGCTGGTCCCTGGCGTGCGAGGCGTTCTTCTACGCCGCGTTCCCACTGCTGTTCCTGCTGCTGCGCCGCCTCGGCGCCCGGTCCACGACGGTGCTGGGCGCGCTGTCGGTCGCCGCGGTGCTGGTGCTGGCCCGCGCCGACGCCCATCACTGGGTGAGTCAGCCGCTGTACTCGCTCCCGGCCGCGCGGCTGCCCGAGTTCGTGCTCGGCGCGGTGGCCGCCCGGCTGGTGCTGCTGGGCCGGTGGCACGGTCCGGGTCCGGAGGCGTCCCTGGCGCTGGCGGTCATCGGCTACTTCCTGGTGCCGCAGGTCACCCCCGGCTACACCGCGACCGTCTGCACCCTGGCCGGGTTCACATTGATCGTCCCGGCGGCGGCGACGGCGGACCTGCGCGGGCTGCCCTCGATGTGGCGGCACCGGCGGATGGTGCGGCTCGGGGAGCTGTCGTTCGCGTTCTACATGATCCATCTGCTGGTGCTGCGCGCGGGCGTGAGCGTGCTGGGCAACAAACCGCGCTTCGGCCCGCTGGCGGGCTTCGGGGTCACCGCGCTCGTCTTCGCGCTCTCCCTCGCCCTGGCGTGGCTGCTCTACGAGGCGGTGGAGTGCCCGGCGCGGCGCCTGCTGCTGCGCCGCCGCCGGGGTACGGCGGCCCCGGCCAGGCCCGATCAGGTTCCGGTACGGCGCGGGGCGTAGCGGCCTTTCTCCCGGCCCGCGCGGGTGACCTGGGCGACAGTGAGGAGAGGTCCGCGTCATCCGGGGTACACGGGCCTGGGTCGCGGCTGTCGCGCCGCGCGGAGTCAGGGGAGGGTACGGGTGATCGAGCCGGAGCCGGTGGGCGCCGGGCCGGGCGGTGCGGCTGCCCGTGTTCCGGTGCGCGAGCGCGTCCGGCGGGCGCCGGTCCCCCGCTCTGTGCGGCATGCGAGGCTGGAGGGCGGACGCGGGACGGTCACGGAGCCGGTCGCCATTGGGGCGGCGGCCCGGAGGCCGGGCCGCGCGGGAGGGATCGGCACACTCATGCACACCCCGGACGGGCGGGTCATCGGCCCGGCTCCGCGCCCCGCGCGGTGCTCCGCCGCGTTGTCGCACGCGGGAGCGGGGCGGTGCCCATGACGGCCGCGTCCTCCGCCCCGGCCGCCTCCGCCGTATGGACCGTCGCCTCCGACACCGACGCCGCCCGTGTCAGGGTGCTGCTCGGCGGCCTCGCGGCCGGTGCGCCCGCCGTCGAACGGGCCCGCTTCCTGTCCGCCGTGACCGCCCGGCTGCGCGGTGGCCCCGGTCCGGTGCGCCTGCGGGTCTCGGGCGATGTGCTGGGCCGACTCGTGGTCTCCCTGAGCTCGGCCGACGAGCGCACGCCGTGGCGTGCGGTGCTGCGCTGTGCGAGACCCGTCCCGCTGCCGCTCCCCCGCCCCGTCGGTCTGGACGACGGGGCGCTGGCCACGGGGGTGCTGGACGCGGACGCCGGTCTGCGCGCCGTGCTGGGCAGTCTCGCGGAGACCGAGGCACTGGTCGGACTGCACCGTGACGAGCTGGACCAGACGAACCAGGGCGTACTGGCGCTGCACGCCGAACTGGACGAGGCGGCGCGGGTGCAGCGGCGGCTGCTGGAGGCGGAACGGGCCGCGCGGGCCGAGGCGGAGAACGCGCGCCGCCTGCTGACGTTCCTGGCGGACGCGAGCGCGGCGCTGAACGCGTCCCTCGACCACGACGACATCGTGCGCAGGCTGCCGGGTCTGCTGGTGCCGGAGTACGCGCACCGGCTCGACCTGTGGCTGGTGGACGACGAGAGCGCCCCGCCGGAGAGCCGTCCGGCGGCGGCCGTGACGGCGGCGCGCACCGGGCGCCCGCAGCACGCGGGGGCCCGTCCGGGCGGGCTGCCGGGTGTGGACGACAATCCGGCGTCCGCGCTCTCCCCGGACCGCCCGCTGCTGTGCATCCCGCTGGGCGCGCGGACCGTGCGCGGGGTGCTGACGCTGGCCGCGCCGGGCGACCGGTTCGACCCGGACACCTCGGTGATGCTGCTGGAGCTGGCCCGGCGGGCGGGCATCGCCCTGGACCACGCCCGCGAGTACCAGCAGCACCGGGACACCGCCGAGGCGCTCCAGCGCGCGCAGCTCACCGAGCTGCCGGAGGTGCCGGGTCTGTCGCTGGCGGCGCGCTACCTCCCGGCGACGCACGGGCTGAACATCGGCGGCGACTGGTACGACGCCTTCCCGCAGCCGGACGGCAGTGTGCTGGCGGTCATCGGGGACGTCACGGGGCACGGGCTGCGGGCGGCGGTCATCATGGGCCAGCTCCGCACCGCGTTGCGGGCGTACGCGGTCGAGGGCAACGGTCCGGGACGGGTGCTCACCCTGCTGCACCGGATGCTGCGCCATCAGCAGCCGGAGCTGTACGCGACGTGCGCGGTGGCGCGTTTCCTGCCCGGTGATCCCGAGGTGGTGTGGGCGGCGGCCGGGCACCCGCCGCCGGTGGTGCTGGAGGCGGACGGGACGGTGCGGGTGCTGGAGGCCAAGCCGGGGATCATGCTCGGGGTGCCGGTGCCGTTCGAATACCGCGAGAACACCGCCCGGTTGGCGCCCGGTTCGACGCTGGCGCTCTACACCGACGGGCTGGTGGAGCGGCGTTCGGCCGGGATCGACTCGGGCATCGAGCGGCTGACGAGGGCGATCGGGGCGCTGGACACGGCCGAGCTGGACGATCTGGACGCGGCGGCCGAGTCGTTGCTCAAGCCGATGCTGCACGACTCCGAACACGACGACGATGTCTGCCTGTTGCTGTGCCGGACGGCGCCATCGTCCTGAACGGCCGTGCGCCGGGCCCCGGTTGTCCGGGGACCGGCGCAGGACGGTGTGTCAGGAGTTGGAGCAGGCGTTGCCGAAAGCCGGGTTGAGCAGGCCGACGACGTCGATGCTGTTGCCGCACAGGTTGACCGGCACGTGGATCGGCACCTGGATGACGTTGCCGGACAGCACACCGGGGCTGTTGGCCGCGACACCGGTGGTGGGGTCGGGGTCGGCCTGGGCGGCGGGGACGGCGGCCAGGGAGAGAACACCGGCGAGAACGGCCGTACCGGCGATGCGACGCATACGCATGAGAAGCCTCACTGCTAGTGGAGAAGGACTCTCCCATCACACCGGCGCCCGACCGCTCCCGCCTGTGCTGGTACGCCGATCGGGGCGGCGGCGGTGCTCGGAACGGCCGGGGCGGCGGAACGCCCCCGCGCGCCGTGGGGCGGGCGGGGGCGTCCGGTCGTGCGGTCCCTGCGGGGGTTACGGGAACTGCGTCACCTTGGAGGGGACGGTGTCCGTGCCCGAGGTGGGCGCCCCGGTGTTGTTGACGACGTGGGCGTACTGGCCCTTGCCGCCGAGGGAGATCACCAGGATGTCGTGGAGTTTCACCCCGGACTTCACCGGGACCTGGAAGCCGTGCGCCTGCACGATGGTGCTGTCGGACGTGAAGTTGCAGTAGCTGCCGAGCCCCCACGCCTCATGGGTGTTGACGGTGTCGGCGACCTTGTAGGCGGCGTAACCGACGATCCCGTCATGGGTGATGGCGGCGGAGTTGGGCACGTCGTACGCCTTCTCGTTCTGGAAGAAGATCGTCCGGCCGCGCTCACCCGCCCAGTACACGTCGTACTTGTTGAAGTGCTCGACGAACAGGCCGGTGGCGAGTACGTCGTTGCCGTTGACGCGCAGGCCGTAGTCGGCGCGGTTGGTGTCCCAGCCGACGCCCGCCCCGTGGTCGGCGCGCCACAGCCAGGTGTGGTCGATGATCACGTTGTTGCTGTTGACGACCACCGAGTTGGTGGCGAGGCCGGGTCCCGCGCCGCCGACGCGGACGAACACGTCCTGCATGGTGGTGGGGTTGGCCGAGTGGTCGGCGGTGGAGCCGGGGGCGCCGATCCGCAGCAGCGTGTCGGAGTTGGCGGAACCGGCGTCGATGAGGAACCCGGCGAGCCGCACGCCGTCCACGTCGGCGACGTGCATGGCGTCCACGCCGTTGTCCGGGACGATGGTGGCGAGGCCGAGGCCGAGCACCACGGTGTTGGCGCGGTTGACCTCGATGGCCCGGTCCAGGTGGTAGACACCGGGCGTGAACAGCAGGTTGAGGCCCTGGGCGAGCGCCGCGTTGATGGTGGCGGCGGTGGCGCCGGGCTTGACCACGTAGAACTGGTCGAGCGGCAGCGAGGTGCCCGCGTTGGCCGGCCAGGAGACGCCGCGCGCGTTGTTCCGCTTGGCGGGGACGAACACCTTGTACGTGTTGCCGTCGAGGTACAGGAACGGCTTCTCGCGGGAGACCGGGGTGTTGTCCAGCGTGGTGTACGGGCCGCTGTCGAAGTTGGTGGCGGGCGCGCCCTCGACCCCGCTGAAGGTCATGTTCCACACGCCGTTGGTCCAGCCGCCCACCGAGCTGTCGCGGGTGTACCACTGCTGCTGCGAGTACGGGCCGACGGTGCCGTCGATCCTGGAGTCCGCGATGTAGCCGCCGGAGGCCCAGCCGAAGCCGTTGGGGGCGAGGTTGAGGCCGCCCTGGACGTGGATCCGGCGGAACGGCGCGGCCTGGGCGACGGCCCAGCGGTCGGTGCCGTTGGACGGGCGGATGGCGAGGTTCTCCGCCGAACGCCAGAAGTTCTGCGTGGCGTTGCCGTTGAACCAGCCCGCGTCCACGGTGATGTCACCGTTGATCTGGGTGTCGTCGGGGTTCAGGCCGAGCCCGGAGATCGAGGTGTAGAAGCCGAGTTGGGCGTTGATCCCGTTGTAGGTGCCCGGCTTGAGGAGGAACTGGTAGCGACCGCTGCCGAACTGGTTCGACTCCTGCTGGGCGAAGACGCTGTCGAACTTCTGCTGGAGGTTCGGGGTGGAGGGATCGACCACGATGACGTTCGGGCCGAGGTCGCCGCCGCCCTGGATCGGGCCGCTGCTGCCGCCGCCGGTGGTGTGGACGGCGACCTCCCACAGGGAGTAGCCGTAGCCGGTGCCGCGCGCGGTGCCGTAGATCCGGACGTACCGGCCCTGGCCGCTGACGTCGTAGGAGGCGTTGCCGCCGGTCGCGCCGGTGACGGTCTTCAGGGTGTTCCAGTTGGTGCCGTCGGCGGACGCCTGGATCTGGAAGTCCTTGCCGTACGCGGCCTCCCAGTTGAGGTCGATCTTGCACAGGTCCTGCGTGGAGCCCAGATCGACGCGGACCCACTGCGGATCGGCGGCGGCGCTGGCCCAGCGGGTGCCGTTGTCACCGTCGAACGCGGCGGAGGCCGGGGTGCCGGCGTTCTCGGTGGAGGAGGCGGTGGCGGCCTTGCCCTGGGCGGCGTTGGCGGTGCCGCAGGCGGCGGGCTGGGTGGTGCCCGTGGCGCCGAAGACCTGGAACTCCCAGAGGGAGTAGCCCCATTGGGTGGCGCGGTGGACGCCCTGCATACGGACGTAGCGGCCCTGGCCGGACACGTCGAGGGTGTCGAGTCCGCCGTCGCCGCCGGTGACCGACTTGAGGTCGGTCCAGGAGGTCCCGTTGGCGGATATCTGGATCTTGTAGTCCTTGCCGTAGGCGGACTCCCAGTTGAGGACGACGCGGTTGACGGTGGCGGTGGCGCCGAGGTCCACCTGGAACCACTGGTCGTCCGTGGCGGCCGAGGACCAGCGGGTGCCGGTGTCCCCGTCCACGCCCTTGGCGGCCGAGGTCCCGTCGCTCTCCTGCGAGGAGGCGGTGGCGGTCCTCCCCTGGGACAGCGGGGCGTCGGCCGCGAAGGCCGGGGAGTGGAGGGCGGGAAGGGCGGTCAACGCTGCCGTGGCGGCGAGCGCGACGCCCAGGGATCTGAGTCTCATCGAGGCGGCTCCATGCGGCTGCGGAGGTCAGTTGACTGACCCCTGGCTTAGTTCATGTTTTGATTTAAGTGGTGAGCCAAGCGGGCGGCAAGCCTTCGGAAGCGAAAACCTTCCTTCCTGTCCGACGGAGGGCCCACGAGAAAACGGATCGTCAACTCCGTCGCACCTCAGGGGTTTGCGGGCCCGGGGAGCCCGTCCGCCGCTACGCTCCGGCGGGGTCGTCGAGCGGGGTCTCCCAGTCGAGCAGGCGGTTCAGTCCCTCGTCCGGCGAGGGCGTACCGGTCGGCGGGGCGGCGGGGGCGCGTCCGGGGACGCGGGTGCCGCGTGAGATACCGCCGCTGACCGTGATGTTCCGCTCGGCGCGGGTCCGGCGCAGCCGCTCGTGGAGGGCGAAGGCGGCCCCGCGGCCGGGGGCGTCGCGCAGCGCCTTGGCGAGGACGACGGCGTCCTCCAGCGCCATCGAGGCGCCCTGGCCGGTCGCCGGGGAGGCCGCGTGCGCCGCGTCCCCGACCAGCATGATCCGGCCGGTGTGCCAGGGGGTGCCGAGCGGCAGCTCGGTGGCGTTGACGGCCATGAGGTCCCGGCCGCAGCCCGCGACGATCTCCGCGCACGGGGTGTCGTCGCCGCGCAGCAGCGCCAGCAGTTCACCGCGCGACCCGGCGGACACACCGTCCGCCGGGGTCCCGGCGGGCAGCGCGTCACCGGCGACCCGTGCGAACCAGTACGTCTCCCCCTGCGGCGACACCGCGTACCCGAAGGCGGCCGAGCCGCCCCGCACCATCGTCATGGCTCCGGCCGGTCCGGGTGCCGGGGCCGGGGTGCGGCCGTAGTAGACGCGCTGGCCCGCGTGGACGGGAACCGTGCCGGGGGCCACGGCGAGAGCGCGGACGGCGGAGTGGAGGCCGTCGGCGCCGATGAGGAGGTCGCCGGTGGCGGTGGTGCCGTCGGTGAAGCGGGCGGTGACGGTGTCGGGGGTCTCGGTGAGGGACGCCAGCCGGGCGCCGTGGTTCAGGGTGATGCCGCGCCGGGTCAGTTCCGCCTGGAGGGCCGCGTTCAGCACCCCGCGCGGCAGGCAGCGGTAGCGCAACGCGGGGTCGTCGGCCCCGGTGAGCGGATGGGCGCCGATCTCGGTGCCGCGTGCGTCCAGCAGGCGCAGGGAGGTCAGCGGGAAGCCCACGGCGGTGACCGCGTCGGTGGCGCCGAGCTGGGCGAGGGCGCGCATGCCGTTGCTCGCCAGGGTCAGGAAGGCGCCGATGTCCTCGGCGGCGTCGGGGTGTGCCTCGTACACCTCGACCTCGTGTCCGGCCCGGTCGAGCCCGAGCGCGGCGGCCGTGCCCGCGATGCCGCCGCCGATCACCAGGATGCGTGCCATGAGCGCTCCGCCCGTCTTCCGTCCCCGCCGACACCGTCCGCCACGGCACTCGTACGCCATGACGGCCGGGCCGGGCAAACCGGCGCGCCCCGTCCGGGCGGGCGCGCCGGGGCACGCGCGCGGTGTTCGGCCCCCGCGTGCGACGTCAACGGCCGGCGCCTCGTACGCGGCGGATGTCGTCCGGCGGCGAGGGGAGCGGGTCGGTCCGGTCGGAGCGGGGCGGCGTCGCTCGGCTCAGCCCGGTCCCGGCCGGGAGCGCCGACCGGCGCGCACCGTGGCGGGCAGGCCCTCGGTGCGCAGCCGTCCCACGGTGCGCAGCAGCCGGTCGGCGGGGTCGCGCAGGCCGGGGTGGGCCAGCACGGTGTTGCGCAGGCCGCGCACCGGGCGGCGCCACATGCGGCGGGCCACGGACACCGGATGCGGCCGGGTGGCGAAGCCCTCCGCGACGCGCAGCTCACGGGTCTTGAGCCAGTCCTTGTACTCCTTGTCGCCGCGCCCCAGATCGACCAGGCCGACTCCGGCACGGGCCGCCGCCTCGGCGGTGCGCAGGTGCATCATCAGGCCGGGCGAGTAGTAGTGGAGGGCGGGGTCGTAGGCGGTGAACCAGGCGGCCAGTACCGTCGCGGAGCGCGGTCCGAAGTGGGCGGCGACCGGGCGGTCCCCGGCGTACAGCACGGAGAGCAGGCCGGTGAAGTGCTCCTCGCGGACGTGGAAGAGATGGTCCACGAGATCGACGATCCAGGGCCGGGAGAAGCGGTCCATGCGTCCGGTGCGCCGGTACTGCGCGGACTTCCACGCCATCAGGGCGCGCAGGGCACGCGGGTCGCGTTCGTCGGCCACGAACCTCAACTCCCCGACGTCCCGGCCGAGTCGGCGCTCCTTCTTCAGGGTGGTCCGGGCGAGGCCGGGGTACGTGGCGCGCAGCCAGGCCGGGTAGTCGCCGTCGCCGGGCTTCACGTCGATGACCGGTGAGGCGAAGGTGCCGGTGACGTACGGGGCGAACGGCGTCTGTTCCCGGACGAGATGGTCGAACTCCAGGACGCTCAGTCCGCAGGCGTGCAGGAGTTGCCCGGTGTCCCAGGTGACACCGGGCCGGTGCACCAGCGCCTGGCAGTCGGACAGGCCTAGCCCGACGGCGCGGCCGGAGCCGAGCGGGGTGCGTTCGAAGGGCAGGAACCCGACCGGTTCCCCGCCCTCGTGCAGCACGGCCACCCGCACCCCGCCGCGCCCGCGGCCGACCCCGATGGCGAACTCCGGTGCCAGGAACGGGTTCGCGTACTCGGGCGACTCGTCCATCGCCCGGTGCCAGGCGGCGCGCAGGGCGGAGGTCAGTTCACCGGTTCTGTGCACGGTGATCTCCACGTCGGCTCGCACCCCCCGAGGACGGCGCGGCCCGTGGACCGCGGAACGTGGATCGCATGGACGGAACGCTCCCCCCGTGGCGCCCGGAAGCCGCGAGGCGGCACGTACGCCGTCCAGAGTGCCCCAGCCGGACGACCGTCGGCCACCGGTCTGCGGAGATCGGTGCGGAAAGCGGCCGCCGGGACGCCGGACGCGCCCGCGCGGAGCCCGTCGTACGCTGAGGGAACCCGCCGTTCCGTCTCCGTGGTCGCCCGACGTCACCGTCATCCGAGGAGAGACGCCATGCCGTTCGCCAACTTCAAGGTCCCCGCCGGAAGCCTGGACGAGAAGCAGAAGGAACTGATCGTCACACGGGTCACCGACCTCTACGCCGAGCTGTACGGCGACGGGGCGCGCGCCTCCACGATGGTGCTGGTGGAGGAGGTGCCGGACGGCGGCTGGGGCATCGGCGGCGGGGTGCTGACCCTGGCCCGGCTCCAGGGCAGGGACCCGGAGAGCTGAACCGGGCCCGTTCGCGCCGCTGATCCCGCGCGTCCCGCGCGTCCGGCTCGGGTAAAGAAATCGCATGGTCTAGTCCAAACAACAAGTTGGACTAGACCAACATATTGACGTGATCACATCACTCGCCAGAGGCTGGGACCTCTCCCCCACTCCCCCTCTGGAGGCACGCAGTGAGAGGTCTTCGCGCATGTCTGGGCGCGGCGGCGGCCGTCGGGCTGGTCGCCGCGGGCGCCGGTGCGTTCGCCGCCGGCAGCGCCTCGGGCGCCGCCACCGCGCTGGACAACCGGTGGTACGCCGCCGCCCCGTATCTGATGCCGACGGACAACGAACCGCCGGACGCGGGCGCCATCATGGACGCCACCGGTCTGAAGGCGTTCCAGCTCGCCTTCGTCCTCGCCCCCAACGGCGGCGGCTGCTCACCCACTTGGGGCGGCACCGCGCCGGTCTCCTCGGACACGGCGGTCCGCTCGGTCATCGACGCGATCCGCGCCAAGGGCGGCGACGTGTCCGTCTCCATCGGCGGCTACGGCGGCACCAAGCTTGGCCAGTCCTGCGCGGACCCCGCCGCCACGGCCGCCGCCTACCAGCAGGTCATCACCAAGTACGGCCTGCACGCGATCGACTTCGACCTGGAGGAGCCGGAGTACGAGAACACGGCGGCGGTCCACAACGAGATCGGCGCCGCGAAGATCCTCCAGCAGAACAACCCCGGCCTGTACGTGTCGGTGACGACGGCGGGCACGGCGGACGGCACCGGCTGGTTCGGCAAGCAGATGCTGCTGGAGGCGAAGTCGCAGGGGTTCACCCCGAACAACTTCTCCATCATGCCGTTCGACGGCGGCTTCAACGGCGCGGCGAGCCAGACGAGCGCGCTGACCAACTTCAACTCGATCCTCCAGTCCACCTTCGGCTGGGACCAGGCGACCGCCTACGCCCACGAGGGCTTCTCCGGGATGAACGGCCGCAGCGACACCGGGGAGTACTTCTCCCAGGCCGACTTCCAGACCGTGCTGGACTACGCGACCGGTCACCACATGGACCGCTTCACGTTCTGGTCCCTGAACAGGGACCGCCAGTGCTCCCCCGCCGACAACGGGGGCCGCACCTCCGGCACCTGTTCCAGCGTGGCGCAGAACTCCTGGGACTTCGCCAAGTTCTCGGTGAGGTTCGCCGGTGCCACCCCGCCCGCCACCGGTCCGACCACGCCCCCGCCGACCCAGCCGGGCGGCGCGTGCAAGGGCGCCTGGAACTCCTCGACCGCCTACACCGGCGGAACCGAGGTGTCGTACGGCCACCACAACTGGAAGGCGAAGTGGTGGACGCAGAACGAGGTGCCGGGCGCGAGCGAGTGGGGTCCCTGGCAGGACGAGGGCGCCTGCTGACCCGGCCGCCCGGACGGCCCTGACCCCGGGGCCGCGACACGCCCGCTCCCCCCGCCTGACCTGGGCCGACGCCCGTGCGGGTGGTGGGAGCGGGCGGAGGGTCGTAGCGTCGAGGTGCAGTGCTCGGACGACGGTACGACGGGTGGGAGCGACCATGCGCGGAACTCTGGCCGGAACGGCGGTCACACTGGCGGCGGGGGTCCTGCTCGCCGGTTCCCTGACCACGGCGTCGGCGGCCCCGGCCGCTCCGGCGCCGCACGGGTCCCCGCCGCCGACCGTCCTGCTGGACTGCGAGTGGAAGCAGGACGTCCGCCCGACCGAGTTCATCCTCGCCTGCGGCGACGGCAACAACCGCTTCTCCGGGCTCCGTTGGCAGGAGTGGGGTACGCAGCGGGCGACCGCCGTGGGCGTCAACGAGGCCAACGACTGCGAGCCGTACTGCGCGGCCGGGACCTTCCACTCCTTCCGGGTCACCGTGCGCCTGGACCAGCCGAAGGTGTGGACGAAGGACGCGAACGTCCAGCACTTCACCCGGATGCAGGTGACGTACTCCGACGCCCGGCCGGGGGGCTCCGAGCAGGTCGTGACGTACCCGCTCTGGGACTGAGCACGACCGGTCGCCCCCGGTGTCCCGTACGGGGCACCGGGGGCGGCTCGCGCGGCGGGCGGGTCAGCCGATCTCGGCGATCAGGTCGCCGCCCTCCACCTGCTGGACGCGGTTGATGGCGAGCCGCGCCACCCGGCCCGCCCTGGAGGCGGTGATGGTGGCCTCCATCTTCATCGCCTCGATGGTGGCGACCGTGGCGCCCGCCGCCACCTCGTCTCCCTCCGCGACGGACAGCGTCACCACACCCGCGAACGGCGCGGCCACCTGGCCCGGATCGGAGCGGTCGGCCTTCTCGGTGACCGGCACGTCCGTGGCGGCCGAGCGGTCGCGGACCTGGATGGGCCGCAACTGCCCGTTGAGCGTGGACATCACGGTCCGCATCCCGCGCTCGTCGGCGTCCCCGACCGCCTGGAGTTCGATCAGCAGCCGGACGCCGGGCTCCAGATCGACGGCGTACTCCTTGGCCGGACGCAGACCGTAGAAGAAGGACTTGCTGTCCAGGACGCCGGTGTCGCCGTAGTCCTGCCGATGCGTGTCGAACTCGCGGGTCGGGCCGGGGAACAGCAGCCGGTTCAGGGTGGCGCGGGTGTCCTTGGCGAGCCCCTCGCGGTCCTCGGCGGAGAGTTCCGCGACCGGCTTGGCCGCGGCGCGGCCCTTGAGCGCCCTGGTGCGGAACGGCTCGGGCCAGCCGCCGGGCGGGGTGCCCAGTTCGCCGCGGAGGAAGCCGATCACCGAGTCCGGGATGTCGAACCGGTCCGGGGTCCGCTCGAAGTCCTCCGGGGCGACCCCGGCGCCGACGAGGTGCAGGGCGAGGTCACCGACCACCTTGGACGACGGGGTGACCTTGACCAGCCGGCCGAGGATGCGGTCGGCCGCCGCGTACATCGCCTCGATGTCCTCGAAGCGGTCCCCGAGGCCGAGGGCGCGGGCCTGGGTACGCAGGTTGGAGAGCTGTCCGCCGGGGATCTCGTGGTGGTACACCCGGCCGGTCGGGGAGGCGAGGCCCGCCTCGAAGGGCGCGTAGATCTTCCGGACGCCCTCCCAGTACGGCTCCAGGTCGCCCACCGCCGTCAGGTCCAGGCCGGTGGGGTGCGCGGAGTGGTCGGTGGCGGCGACCAGCGCGGTCAGCGACGGCTGGGAGGTGGTCCCGGCCATCGAGGCGACGGCGCCGTCCACCGCGTCCACACCCGCCTGGATCGCGGCCAGGTAGGTGGCGAGCTGGCCGCCGGCCGTGTCGTGGGTGTGCAGGTGCACGGGGAGCCCGAACTCCCGGCGCAGCGCGGACACCAGGGTCGCGGCGGCCGGTGCGCGCAGCAGGCCCGCCATGTCCTTGACCGCGAGGACGTGCGCGCCCGCCTCGACGATCCGCTCGGCGAGCCGCAGGTAGTAGTCGAGGGTGTAGAGCCGCTCGCCGGGGTCGCTGAGGTCGGCGGTGTAGCAGAGGGCGACCTCGGCGACGGCGGTGCCGGTCGCACGTACGGCGTCGATGGCGGGGCGCATCTGGCCGACGTCGTTGAGGGCGTCGAAGATGCGGAAGATGTCGATGCCGGTGGCGGCGGCCTCCTGCACGAACGCGTCGGTGACCTCCGTGGGGTACGGGGTGTAGCCGACGGTGTTGCGTCCGCGCAGCAGCATCTGGAGGCAGATGTTGGGCACCGCCTCGCGCAGTGCGGCCAGCCGCTCCCAGGGGTCCTCGGCGAGGAAGCGGAGCGCCACGTCGTAGGTGGCGCCGCCCCAGCACTCCACGGAGAGCAGTTCGGGCAGGGTGCGGGCGACGACCGGGGCGACGGCGAGGAGGTCCTTGGTGCGGACGCGGGTCGCCAGCAGGGACTGGTGGGCGTCGCGGAACGTGGTGTCGGTGACGCCGGTCAGCGGCGACTCGCGCAGATGGCGGGCGAAGCCCTCCGGGCCCAGCTCGACCAGCCGCTGCCGGGACCCGGCGGGCGGCTCACCGGCCGGGAGCGGGGGCAGCTTCGCGGTGGGGTCGAGCAGTTCGGGGCGTTCGCCGTGCGGCTTGTTGACCGTGACGTCGGCCAGATAGGTCAGCAGCTTGGTGCCCCGGTCGGCGGAGTGACGGGACGTCAGGAGCTGCGGGCGCTGCTCGATGAACGAGGTGGTGATCCGGCCCGCCCGGAAGTCCGGGTCGTCCAGCACGGCTTGCAGGAACGGGATGTTGGTGGCCACGCCCCGGATGCGGAACTCCGCGACGGCACGCCGGGCGCGGCCCACGGCGGTGGCGAAGTCCCGCCCCCGGCAGGTGAGTTTGACCAGCATGGAGTCGAAGTGGGCGCTGATCTCACTGCCCGCGTGGGTCGTTCCGCCGTCCAGCCGGATGCCGGAGCCGCCGGGCGAGCGGTACGCGCTGATCCGTCCGGTGTCCGGGCGGAACCCGTTGGCGGGGTCCTCGGTGGTGATCCGGCACTGGAGGGCGGCGCCGCGCAGGACGATCCGGTCCTGGGACAGCCCGAGGTCGGCCAGGGTCTGGCCGGACGCGATGCGCATCTGGGCCTGGACCAGATCGACGTCGGTGACCTCCTCGGTCACCGTGTGCTCGACCTGGATGCGCGGGTTCATCTCGATGAAGACGTGGTTGCCGTCCCGGTCGAGCAGGAACTCGACGGTCCCGGCGTTGCGGTAGCTGATCTCGCGGGCGAAGCGGACCGCGTCGGCGCAGATACGGTCGCGCAGCTCCGGGTCCAGGTTGGGCGCGGGCGCCAGCTCGATGACCTTCTGGTGGCGGCGCTGGAGGGAGCAGTCCCGTTCGTACAGGTGGATGACGTCGCCCGCACCGTCGGCGAGGATCTGCACCTCGATGTGGCGGGGTTCCACGACGGCCTTCTCCAGAAAGACGGTCGGGTCGCCGAAGGCGGAGGCGGCCTCGCGGGACGCGGCCTCGATGGACTCGCGCAGCCGCTCGGGGTCCTCGACGCGGCGCATGCCGCGCCCGCCGCCGCCCGCGACGGCCTTCACGAACACCGGGAAGCCCACCTCGTCGGCGGCGGCGACCAGTTCGTCCACGTCCGTGGAGGGCTGCGAGGACCTCAGCACCGGCACGCCCGCCGCTTGGGCGGCGGCCACCGCGCGGGCCTTGTTGCCGGTCAGCTCCAGGGTGCGGGCGTCGGGACCGACGAAGGTGATGCCCGCCTCCTCGCAGGCGCGGGCGAGTTCGGGGTTCTCGGAGAGGAACCCGTAACCGGGGTAGACGGCGTCCGCACCGGCCCGGCGGGCGGCGGCGACGATCTCCTCGACGGAGAGGTACGCCCGCACCGGGTGGCCCGGCTCTCCGATCTCGTACGCCTCGTCGGCCTTCAGCCGGTGCAAGGAATTGCGGTCCTCGTGCGGGAAGACGGCGACCGTCCGCGCCCCGAGTTCATATCCCGCCCGGAACGCGCGGATGGCGATTTCTCCGCGATTGGCGACGAGCACTTTGCGGAACATGCTGGTTTCCCTTCGGCCTGTCGGCGACGAACACCATGCTGTCAGCCATGTGCTTCCCTGGCTCGCGGCAACGTTAGGGCGTACCCGCCGGAGTCGAAGTGCGAAAACCGTCACATTGACGCGCGCCCAGAAGATCCTCCGGGACCCCTTCCGCGGAAGGGACCGGCGCCTCCGGCAGGTGAACGGGAGCCAGCGGGGCCGGTGTACCGCGCCCCGGCCGGGCGAGCCGTCGCAGGGCGGCCCGCACGCGGTCCCGGCGTCCGTGCAGCAGGCCCAGGACGATCGCCGCGCCGACCGCGATCAGGTGTTCGCGGCCCGCGAGGTTGGGCACCGCGACGGACTCCCACACCATCGAGCCGCCGGTCAGGAAGAAGACCACGGGAGCGCGCCGGACCACCGCCAGATAGGTGAACAGTCCGACCACGGCGGCCGACGGGCCGGTGTCCAGGACCCGGGCGCACTCCGGCGGCAGCCCGAAACCCCAGGTGTGCGGGCCGGCCGCGATCATGAGCCGCGCGGTGAGGGTACCGGCCAGCGTGCTGACGTAGGAGATCACCAGCGTGCGGGTGCGGCCGAGGGTGAGTTCGGCCAGGGCGAAGGCCAGGAACAGCTGGGTGATGCCCGCCCACACCGGCAGGTCGAGCGCGGGGACGTACAGCGACACCGGGGTGCGTGACAGGGAGAGCCAGAGCGGGAGTTCGGCGGTGACGCCGCCGAGCCGCCGTACCCAGAGCGCGCCGAGCGGATGCTGGGCGAGGTCGTGGAAGAAGATCACGCCGAACGCGGCGACGAACGCCAGCAGCAGTCCGGACAGCCCGCGCCGGGCCAGTCGTCGCACCGGATCGACCACGATGGCGTGCCATTCGCCGCGCAGCGTCCGCCCGGTGAACCGGAGGAGGCGTCCCAGGACGGCGCCGACGGGCACCCCGCGTCTCGCGTCGCCCCTCATGAGGCGCGACGGCCCGTCACCGCACGCCGCCCGCACTCCCCGGTCGCCACCATCGCCCCCGCCACCGTCGTTTCCTCCCTCGTCCCGTGCACGGCCGTCCGCCGCGGGTGCGCGGGTCTCGGTGTGTACGGGTTCCGTGTGCGCGCGTTCCGCATGCACGAGCCGTGTGTGCACGAGTTCCGTGCGTGCCCAGTTCAGCGAGCGGTGGCGCGGGCGTCAAGATCCGTTGCCGGTCGCGTCGGCGTGAGAAGAATCGGTACGCCCGCGGGCAACCCTCCCGGTGCCGGAACGGTCCGGGTTTGGCTTGGAGTGCGCTCCAGGCCGTAGCGTCGCGGCGATCACGTCGCGTGGAATCCGCGGCCGGACCCGCCCTGCGGTTGTCCGCCGCGCGATTCCGTCGCTCGATGGAACAAGGGGGCGGACGGCCGCCGAGGGTGCGCCGACCGCCCGACGAACGACTGCATGGAAAGGCTGGGACACCACATGCGACAGCGCACTCTCCGGGATCTCCACGTCTCCGCTCTCGGCCTCGGCTGCATGGGCATGTCCGCCTTCTACGGCTCGGCCGACGAGTCGGAGGGCATCGCCACCATCCGGCGCGCCCTGGAGCTGGGGGTCACCTTCCTCGACACGGCACAGCTCTACGGCCCGCTGACCAACGAATCCCTGGTGGGCGAGGCGATACGCGGCCACCGTGACGAGTACGTCCTCGCCACGAAGTTCAACATGCGCATGGACAACGCGGTTCCGGGCGACATGAGCACGATGGGCCCGCAGGACGGTTCGGCGGAGCATGTGCGCAGCTCGGTGCACGGCTCGCTGGAGCGGCTGGGCACCGACCGGATCGACCTGTACTACCAGCACCGCGTGGACCCGAACGTGCCGATCGAGGAGACCGTCGGCGCGATGGCCGAGCTGGTCGCCGAGGGCAAGGTGCTGCACATCGGGCTGAGCGAGGCGAGCGCGGAGACCATCCGGCGCGCGCACGCCGTGCACCCGATCACGGCCGTGCAGACCGAGTACTCGCTCTGGTCGCGCGAGGTGGAGGCCGAGGTGCTGCCCGTCTGCGACGAGCTGGGCATCGGCTTCGTGCCGTACTCCCCGCTCGGGCGCGGCTTCCTCGCGGGCCGCTTCTCCTCGCCGGAGGAGCTGGAGGCGGGCGACTTCCGGCTGTCCAACCCGCGCTTCGCGGACGGCAACCTGGAGGCGAACCTGCGGCTCGCGGCCAAGGTGAAGGAGATCGCGGCGGAGAAGGACGTCACCCCGGCCCAGCTCGCCCTGGCGTGGGTGCTGGCCCAGGGCGACCACCTGGTCCCGATCCCCGGCACCAAGCGCCGCTCCTACCTGGAGCAGAACGCCGGTGCCGTGGACGTCGAGCTGACCAAGGACGACCTGGCCCGTATCGACGCCGAGCTGCCCGAGGTGGCCGGTGAGCGGTACAACGAGGCGGGGATGAAGTCGCTGGACCGGTAGCGGCCGTGCGTCCCGTCCG
>NZ_JAHRXF010000005.1 GCF_019104725.1 Streptomyces corallincola
GGGGGCGGGGGGGGGGGGGCGGTGGTTTCCGGGCGGGCGGTGGTCTTCGGGCGGGCGGGCCTGCGGTCCGGGGCGGGGGCTTCCCTTACGGGCTGCTCCCGTACGGGTGCCTCCCTTACGGGCTTCTCCCCTACGGGTGCTTCCCCCAGGGGCGCTTCCCCTACGGGTGTCTCCGGGGTCACCGCACCGCACTCCGCCGGGTCGAGGTGCTGGGCGAAACCGGCGACCTGATGGTGGGCGGGGCGACCGCAGAGGACGCAGGGCTGGGGGGTGGTGAGGGCGGCCACGTCCTCGTCGTAGAGGTCGGCGGCGGGTACGGCGGTGTCGGCGGGCGGCGCGGCGGTGTCGGCGGGCGGTGCGGGGGGCTCGGTTTCGGCCAGCGTCCCCGGCCCCGCTTCTGTCCCCGGCTCCGGCTCTGTCTCCGTCTCCGGCTGCTGCTCCGGCTCCGGCTGCCGCTCCTCTGGTGGGGTCAGTCTCGTGCGGGCGCCGTCGAGGAAGTAGGCGTACTTCTGGCGGAGTTCGCCGCTGGGGTCGCGGCCGGTCTCCCAGCCCTTGAGGGTGGACGGGCTGACGCCGAGGGCGCGGGCGACCTCGGCGCGGGAGAGGTTCAACTCCTCGCGCAGGGTGCGCCGTTCCTCGGCGGGAGGCAGGGGGACCTCCTGCCGGGCGCCGTCCAGGAGGGCGTCGATGGCGTCGAAGCCGCCGTTCATGCGTGCTCCCGGTGGCCGGTGCGGGGTTTGAGGTAGGCGATGGGGCCGCCGGACACGGCCGACTGGACGCGGGCGCCGAGCAGTTGGCCGGTCAGGTCGGCCAGGTGCGGATCGGTGGTGAGGACACGGGCGGTGGCCGGGTCGTCGAGGGTGCCGACGCGGCCCGCGACGGTGGCGGCGAAGGAGTGCCGTACCTCTTGGGGGCCGAGGCGCCGGGTGTCGTCCACGCCGTGCACGGCGAGTACGCCGGTCACCCACCCGGCGACGGCGACGGGCAGCACTCCGGCGGCGACGATGGTCTCGGGTTCGCAGCGCCACCAGCGGCGGGACGCCTGGAGGAACTCGTCGTCGGAGAGGTGGGCGGAGTCGCCGATGTAGGCGCGGTCGTCGTCCGCGTCGGCGGGCGGTCCGGCGGCGGCGGTGCGCAGCACGGGCAGGACACCGTGGGTGACGCCGACGTGCGGGGCGCGGGCGAGGACACCGACCCGGTCGGCCTCAAGGCCGGTGAGGAAGCGGCTGGCCAGCAGTTTGGTGACCGTGTTGGGCGACAGGCCGAGAGCGGTGGCCGCCTGGCTCCGGGTGAGGATCTGCGCGGTCGGGGCCTGCGGTTCCGCCAGGATGATGGACGGGAGCAAGGATCGACCTCTTCGGGCTGTGTCTCTCGGGGCGCTGCGTGGGATGGGTGATCATCCCTGGGGGATCGCCGGGGCTGGCTGAACCCTCACCGGGACCCGTAGGGGTTCACCCTGCTTCACCGGGAGAAGTGAATCACTCGACATTGCCTTGCGTCAACGCACTCCGGCCGCGCGCGCAAATGTCGTGAATCAGTACGTTCCGGTTGCGCGGACCGGCGTGTGCCAGTGGGGTGGTGGGGAATACGGATGAGCCTGGACCCCGGTGAGAGGAGGGCGTGTGGCAACGTCGGAGTCGGGGGCGAGAGCGGGAGAACCTCCGCTGGGGGGACAGGACGACACCTACGTACCGGACCCACGGCGCTGGCAGGCGCTCTCCGTCGCGTTGATCGCGGCGTTCATGACCCTGCTGGACGTCACCATCGTCGCGGTCGCCCTGCCGACGATCCAGCGCGATCTGAACGCCTCGGCCGCGCAGGTGCAGTGGGTGGTCTCCGGGTACGCGCTCACCTACGCGCTGGCCCTCATCACCGCCGGGCGGCTCGGGGACGCCTTCGACCGCCGGAAGATCTTCCTGGTGGCGCTGGCCGGTTTCGTCGTCTTCAGCGCGTGCAGCGGGGCGGCGCCGAACATCACCGTACTGGTCGTCGCGCGGCTCGCGCAGGGGCTGGCCGCCGGGTTCATGGCGCCGCAGAACTCGGCGCTCATCCAGCAGTTGTTCCGGGGCGCCGAACGCGGTCGGGCCTTCGGTGTCTACGGCGCCACCGTCGGCATCTCCTCGGCGGCCGGGCCCATCACCGGTGGGATCATCCTGGCGCTGGCCTCCGGTGAGCACGGCTGGCGGTGGATCTTCTTCGTCAACGTGCCCATCGGTGTCGCCGGTCTCCTGGTCGGCCGCCGGGTGCTGCCGCACTTCCCCAGTTCCCAGCGGCCCCACCTCGATCTGCCAGGCATCCTCATCCTGGGCTGCGGTGTACTCGCGCTGATGTTCCCGCTGGTGGAGGCGGATGCCGGGGGTCTGAGCCGGTTGTGGTGGCTGTTCCCCGTCGCCGCCGTCCTGCTCACCGCGTTCATGATGCGGCAGCGGAGGCTGGTGCGGCAGGGCCGGGAACCGCTGCTGGACCCGCGCCTGTTCACGACGGTGCGCGGCTATGCCAGCGGTTCCGGGCTGGCCACCCTGTACTTCATCGGGTTCAGCGGGGTCTGGCTGGTGTTCGCGCTGTTCTTCCAGCACGGACTGGGTTTCTCCCCGCTGATGTCGGGGCTCGCGGTCACACCGTTCGCCATCGGGTCGGCGTGCGCCGCCGTCATCGCCGGACGGCTCGTGGAGCGGTTCGGGCGGCTGCTGACGGTGTGCGGGCTGGCGGCCGTCATCCTCGGGCTCGGCGGGACCGCGCTGCTGCTGTGGTTCGCGCCGCTGCACATCGCGCCCTGGGTGGCCGCGCCGACGCTGTTCCTCGGCGGGGTCGGCAGCGGGTTCGTGGTGTCCCCGAACATCACCATGACTCTGCGGGACGTGCCGGTGCACATGGCCGGTGCGGCGGGCGGCGCGCTCCAGACCGGACAGCGGCTCGGTGCCGCGGTGGGTACGGCCGCGCTGCCCGGCCTCTTCTACGTCACGCTCGGCCACCAGAACCCCGACTACCGCATGGCGGTGGTGGTGGCGCTGGCCGCCGGGCTCGTCGGCATGGCCGCGGCCTTCGTGCTCGCGGCCTTCGACTGGCAGCGCGACCGGGGCGCCCGCTCCCCGCACAAGCCGTGCCCGGACGAGGTGGCAAACAGCCCGGTGCACTCCCGGCAGAGCTGAACCCCCCGCATCTCGTCCGTCCGTGAGGGTCGGCGGTGGTGGGCTATGACCGTGGCTTACGTCTCCGCCGAAGGCGACCCCGTCAACCGCATCGACCCCAACGGGCTCCTCGACTGGGGCAAGTACGCGACCGAGTGCGTCAAGGGCGGTGCTCAATCGGCGTCATCGGCCTGGCCATCGGTGCGACGGAGACGGGTGTGGGCGCGGTGGCCGCGTTCGGCAAGCACGGCCGCTGGGGGCGGATCTGCGTACTGCCCGACGTTCACAAGACCTCGTTGGAGGAACCGCACTGGGGCCGCAACAGCGAGGGCCGGCCCATCGCGTGGGTGGGCAGCGCACCCGACGACTGGTGAGCGGCGGCGGTGAGACCGGCGACAGGACCCCGGGCGCAGGGCGGCCCGGGGTCCTTCGCTGTCCGGGGCCAGCGGCACCGCACCCAGGCCCTACACGCGCTGAGGTGCGATGCCCGGGGGGGGCTGACCTGCGGTTCTTCCTGGAGGCAGTGCCCGATCCTCGCTCCCGGTGGGGCCGCTGGTACTCGTTGACCTCGATCCTGCTGGTCTGCGCGGCCGCCGCGGTCTCGGGAGCCCGGACCATCGACGAACTCGCCGAGTGGGGCGCCCGCGCCGACGCAGGGCTGCTCGCCGCGCTCGGCGTGCGCCGTCACCTGCTGCGCTGGCGGCATGCGCCGTCCAGGTCGGCGATCGGGAGGGTCCTCGAGCGTCTCGACACCGACCCACACGACGATCCGTCACGGAAAACACCCTGACCGTGAACTTTCACCGTGGTCATCTACGTCTTCCAGTTGCGGCACCCTGCCGCTGAAGCGTGAGCAGCGATGGGCGAACGCGGGGAACGTCCGCCGTCCATGACGGTCGTCCCCGCTCTCCCGCCGCTCGTCCACTCCCCGCCGAACAAATCCGGCGGATACCAACAATCCAATACACAGTAAGGGAAAATAAGTGCGTTTCATCAAGAACACCAAGCGGGTTGCCGCTGCCGTAGTTGCCGCAGGCGCCATGACCGCCGGTCTGCTCGCCGGCACGGCCGGAACGGCTTCCGCCTCCACGATCCAGAACCAGTGGGTCCAGCTGTGCGCCCAGGGCAACTACCCCGCCGTGGTCCAGTTCCCCCAGCGAGGGAATTTTGAGAGCGTCATCGTCTCCCCCGGACAGTGCCAGTGGTGGAACTTCGGTTCCATCCACGCCTGGGAGCCCATCAACGTCATAGACGTCTGGTCGAACAGGACCGTGGGCACCACCTGGTACAACGGCGATGTCTCCGGAGTGGGAATCGGCGCTCAGGGCCAGGAAGGCGGAAGCCAGTGGATCCAGACCTGGTAAGTGCCTGTTTCTGAACCCTTGGACGCGTGCCCTCGGTACCCTGAAATCCGGCAGGGCCCTGGGCCAAGTTGACCGCGGTGAACTTGAGAACGATCAAGGTTCCGAGCGTCCTCAGTAGGCTCCAGGTGGCGACGCTGATCAGCGTGGCGGGTCCTTCCCCTCCCGTCACACCAGCCTCGGAGCTTCGGTTCGGGGAACGGTCACGGTGACCGTTCCCCGAACGCCTGCGCAAAGCTCTCATTCCGGACCGGTGGCCCCTGATCTGTCCCCTCTCATTCGATCTTGTCTCTGTCTCGCCGTCGTCGTCGCGGCCGGGTGCGGCGCAGCATGTGCACGGCCGGGGTGCGACGACGACGGCCAGGAGCGCGAGCAGTTGCCCGGCGCGGCCCGGCGAAGTTCACTGCCTCACACGCGCACGACACACGCGCGCCGTGGAGCCCGCCGGTGGAGCTCCCGGCCCCTGGCGGTGACGAAGAACCTCCAGGGCGGCAAGAACCGGGCGATGACCGACCACCGCCCGCCGGGCACCGGACCCGCCGCCGAACGCATCCCCACCGCCGCCCACCTGGCCTCATACGCCGGCCTCGCCCCGACGACCAAGTCGTCGGGAACCTCGATCCACGGCGAACACGCACCCAGAGGCGGCAACCGGCAGCTCAAACGCGCGATGTTCCTGTCCGCGTTCGTCGCCCTGCACGATGCCACCTCCCGCACCTGCTACGACCGCTGCCGAGCCCGCGGGAAGACCCACACCCAGGCACTCCTCCGCCTGGCCCGACAACCAACCCAGAACCCCACGCCTCGCTCGACGAAAGACATAGAGGCACTCCCCTCTCAGCCCAGACGCACCGTCACCGGCGTTCGGACGTTCTGCGCGGGCAGGGTGACCCGCACGCTGTGCTGCTCGGGGTTCCAGGTCCAGGCCGATGTGTGCAGCCGGGTGCCGTCGGCCGTGACGCTCGCGGGGGCGTGGTCGGCGCCGAGGAACGTCACCGTCCAGGAGCGGGTGCGCGGCTGGCCGCGATATGTGCCCTTGGCCGGGCCGATGCGCAGGGTGCCGTCGCCGTAGGTCAGCGGGGTGACCGCCTTGCGGGACGCGTGGACCGTTCCGGTGCCGTCGTCCTCGTAGAGCGGGAAGCTGCCCCGGCCCCCGGTGGCGACGGTGACCGCGACCCGGTCGGGTGTGCTGCCCGCGTCGTGGGCGACGGGGGTCGCGCGGGTGGTGACGATGCCTCCGGCGCGGACGAAGACGGGCATGGTGTCGAGGGTCGTCGTCACGTCCCGGGTGCTGCCGCCGGGTCCCGCGGTGTACGTGGCGCCGGTGAAGTAGTCCGTCCAGCGGCCCGGCGGGAACCACACGTGGGTGGTGGCCGTGCCGCCGGGCTCGGTGACCGGGGCGACGAGCAGGTCGGGGCCGTACAGGTACTCGCTGCCCGCCCGCGTGTAGGCGGCCTCCTCCTCCGGATACTGGAGGTACAGCGGGCGGACGACGGGCACGCCGGTGGCGGTGGCGCGCTCGGCCAGGGTGTACGTGTACGGCACGAGGTCCTCGCGGAGCCTCAGGAACTTCGTGGCCGAACGGTTCGCGTCCGGGCCGTACTGCCAGGGCAGCCGGTCGCTGTGGTTGCTGTGCAGCCGGTCGATGGGCTGGAAGGTGCCGAACTGCACCCAGCGGGCGTACAGGTCGTCGGGGAGTTTGGTGGTGCGGTGGGTCGTGCCGCCGTCGGTCCAGGTGTCGGAGCCGGGGATGCCGAAGCCGTCGTTGTGGCCGCCGATGTCGTGGCTGACGGCGGACAGGCCGGTGGCCGCCGACTCCCCCGGTGTGTAACCGACCTCGGCGCGCAGGGTGCCCCAGGTGGAGGCGGTGTCACCGGAGAAGTGCACGGTGGTCCGCTTGTCCGCCCACGGCCCGGTGCTCAGGCCGACCCCGCCGCTGTAGCCGCCCGCCTGGAGCGAGCCGTAGGCGCGGGAGAGGACGAAGGGGCGTTCGGAGGTCTCGCCGGTCAGCTCGGTGTACTTCTGGTTGATCCACGCGTCCGGGGTGACGCCCGGTTGCGAGGAGCGCGAGGCGTCGCAGCACCAGTCGAGCCACCAGAAGTCGTTACCGGCGCGTTCCATCGGCCGGTGCAGGTCGAGGTAGGCGCGGAGCTGGTCGGGGTCGCCGAAGTCGAAGACGTAGCAGTCGGCGCCGCCCGCCGAGGCGCAGCCGCCCTTGCGCAGCTTGCCGTTGGCGGTGGCCTGCGCGGCGGGGAAGCGGGGGTCGTCGGCGAGGATGCTGGGGTGGATGTTCAGGGTGTTGTGCAGGCCCTGGGCGGTGGACCAGTCGAAGAAGCCCTTGGGGTCGGGAAACTTGGCCGGGTCGAAGTTCCAGCCGCTCCAGGTGTTGGGCGCCTTGAAGTCGGTGTCGGTGACCAGCACGTCCAGCGGGACGCCCGCCTCGCGGAACGCGGGCAGCACGGTGTTCTGATAGTCGGCGGCCGTGCGGTCCAGATACTCCGAGTACCAGACGCCGTACGCCCAGCGGGGCAGCAGCGGGGACGGGCCGGTGAGCGCGGCCAGGTCGGTGAGCGCCCGCTGGTAGTCGTGGCCGTAGCCGAAGAGGTAGCCGTCCTGGTACGGGCGGCCCGCGTGTCCGGGGCGCGGGGTGGCTCGGTGGGTGCGGGTGTCGTAGACGGCTGAGGGGGTGTCGTCGAGGAGGTACCAGCCGTCGCGGTGCAGCAGGCCGGGGGTGGTCCAGGGGTGCGGGTCGCGGTCGCCGTCCAGGCCGTCGAGGCTGCGCCGGTAGCCGCCGAGGGCGAGGTGCGGCGGGGGTGCGGCGGCACCGGTGCGGGTGACGGCGAGGGTGTCGAGGTTGACGTGGCAGTCGGCGGCCTGCGGGCAGTCGAGGGTGATCTCGTCGGTGCCCGCCCGGAGTTGGACGGGGACGGACGCGGAGGTCCAGGTGTCCCAGTCGTCGGTGACCGGCAGGGCGAGGGTGCGGGTTCCGGCGGCCGTGCCGACCCTGATGTTCCGCGTCTCGTGGCGGCCGTCACCGCCGGTGCCGTTGGCGTAGCGCAGGTGCAGCAGGTAGGTGCCGTCGGCGGGTATGCCGGTGATCCGGTCCGACACCTTTGTGTCCTGGCCGAGTTCGGCGGCGAACGCGTCCCCGGAGTGGTCCCGGTGGTCGGTGGCGATCATGGCCGGGCCGGTCAGCAGGGCGTCCTCCGCCTCGCAGTTGGTGCCGTAGCGGCAGCCGGGCACCACGGTGTCCGCCCGGCCGGGGTAGGCGGCGCCGGGCTGGAGCAGGGCGACGCTGTCCACGTTGACGTTGCCGGAGTCGCCGGGGGCCCGGCGCAGGGTCACGCTGTGCTGCCCGGCGCCGAGGGACAGGCGCAGCCGGGCCACGCCCCAGGTGTCCCAGTCGGCGGTCGCGGGCAGGGTGAGCTTCTGCTCGGCGCCGCCGTCCACCCGGGCGCTCAGGGTGCGGGCCTCGTGCCTGCCGTCTCCGCCCGCCCCGTTGGCGTACCGCACGGCGAACTCGTACGTCCCGTTCGCGGCCGTACGTACGTCGCTGGTCAGGGAGTTGGTGTCCACCTCGAAGCCCGCGAGGAAACCCCGGCCGGTGTAGCCCTTGTGGTCGGCGGCGAGTCCGGTGCCGTCGTGCGGCTGGCCCTCCGCCTCGCACAGCGCGCCCACCGCGCACTCCGGGTGCTGCCAGGGGGCGGTCTCCACGGGGGTGGTGCCCGCCTTGTACACGATGCTCAGGTTGCCCGCGCCGAACGGGCCCGAGCCGAGCCGGTAGCGCAGGGTCAGGGCGCTCGTGGTGATCGTCAGGGTGCCGTTCCGGACGGTGGAGGTGTAGGGGGCGGGGGTGAAGGTGTCCCTGCCGACGGCGTTGAAGGTGGGGCGGTCCTCGAAGCGGCCGTCCGCCGCGTACTCGGTGCGGATGAGGGTCGGGGAGAGGATCTGGAAGCGGGCGTCGGGGAGTTGGACGGTGGGGGTGGTGCGGTGCGGGGCGGCGGCCGTGGTCGCCGCGGGCATCGCAGGTGTCGCGGTCGCACCGGTGGCGGTCAGGGCCAGGGGCAGGGCGGCGCAGGACAGGACGATGCCGAGGGCCCGGGCGCGGCGGGTTCCGGGACGGGTTCCCGGGCGGGGGCGGGGCCTGGTACGGGGTGGTCGCACGGCGCGGCTCCATCCGGAGGTCGGCGCTCGGGGAGCGCGGACGGGCAGGGGGGTGCGGACGGGCAAGGGGGGGTGCCGGGTCGCTCTGCTACAACGTTGTAAAGGGACGCGTCAGGCATGAGAACACGGGCGCCGGACGGCTGTCCATGCCTGTAACAGACATTGCTGGACGAGGTGTTGGGATTTCGGCTGGCGCGTTTTACAGCGCGGGAAATGGCCGGGGCTCTGTGGCACGACCGGTCACGGGAGCGGGAGCGGGAGCGGCACCGGCACCGGCACCGGCAGCGACCTCGCACCGGCAGAGGGTCACGGCCCGGGCAGCGGCACCGGTCACGGCTCCACGAGCCCCGCTCGGATGGCGTACCGGGTGAGTTCGAGGCGGTCGCGGAGGCCGAGTTTCTGGAGCAGGTTGGCGCGGTGGCGTTCGACGGTCTTCACGCTGATGACGAGCAGGTCGGCGATCTGCTGCGAGGTGTGGCCCTCGGCGACCAGCTTGAGGATCTCCTCCTCGCGGTCGGTGATCGCCCGCTCGGGCACCTGGCCGCCGCTCTGCCGGGTGCGGTCCAGGTAGGTGCGGATCAGGGCGTTGACGGCGCCGGGGTAGAGGAATGGCTCGCCGCGCATGGTGGCCCGGCATGCCTCGATCAGATCGCGGTCGGCCACGGACTTCAGGACGTACCCGGAGGCACCGGCCGCCAAGGCCTCGAAGAAGAACTGTTCGTTGTCGTACATCGTCAGCATGAGCAGGCGGATCCCGGGGTGGCTGCGGGAGAGTTCGCGGGCTGCCTGGAGGCCGGTCATGCGGGGCATGGCGATGTCGAGGATGGCGAGATCCGGCCGGTGGGCGCGGGCCGCGTCGATCGCCTCGGCGCCGTTGCCCGCTTCGGCCACGACGGTGAGGTCGGGTTCGGCGTCGAGGATGAGACGGACTCCCCGGCGGACGAGGTGGTGGTCGTCGGCGAGGAGGATGCGGGTGGGGCGCTCGGCGGGGGCGGGGGTGCCGGGGTTCTCCCGGGGCGGCGGCTCGGGGTTCTCCCGGTGCGCGCTCCCGGGGTGCTGGGCCTCGGCGGGCTGGGGTGGGCCGGTCATCTCGGGTGCTCCGTGGGGGTGTTGCCGTACGGGGGCTGTGCTTCCGGGGTCGGCTTCGCCGTCGTCGCCGTACGGGGTCCGCGCGCGCCGTTCGGTACCGCGAGGCGTACCTCCGTACCGCTGCCGGAACCCGGAGTGAGGGTGAGGGTGGCGCCGACTAGGAGGGCGCGTTCGCGCATGCCGCTGATTCCGGCGCCCTCGAGGGCGTCCCCGATGCCGTGGCCGTCGTCGCGGACGCTCAGTTCGATGCCGTGGGCGACGCGGCGGAGGGTGAGGTCCACGCGGTGGGCGCCGGAGTGGCGGGCCGCGTTGGTGAGGGATTCCTGCGCGACCCGGTAGAGGACGAGTTCGGTGTCGTGGCCGAGCGGGGGCAGGTCGGAGTCGATGTGGTGCCGGGCGGTGAGGGCGGGTCCGGTGAACTCACCGGTGAGGGCCTTGAGGGCGCTGGGCAGGCCGAGTTCCTCCAGGACGCCGGGGCGCAGGCGGCGGGCGATGCGGCGGATCTCGTCCAGGCCCGCTCTGGTGGCCTCCTGCACCTGGTGGAGTTCGGTGGCGACGTCGGGCGGGGCGTGGCCGGAGACGCGTTTGAGTTCGAGCAGGACGGCGGTGAGGGTCTGGCCGACCTCGTCGTGCAGTTCGCGGGCGATGCGGTGCCGTTCGCTCTCCTGCGCGGACAGGGCGTGTGCCGCGCTGGCGGCGCGTTCGGCTTCGAGGCGGTCGAGCATCGCGTTGTACGCGGTGATCAGTTCGGCCACTTCGGCACGGCCGGTGACGGTGGGGCGTACGCCGGGGCGCAGCAGGTCGGTGGTGGTCATGGCGCGGGTGAGGCGTTGCAGCGGGGCGAGGCCGACGCGGAGCAGCATGCCGTTGGCGACCAGCATGGCGGCGAGGCCGCCGGTGAGGACGGCGGCCTCGGTGAGCAGTACGGGTGTGGAGACGGTCACCGGGCCGAGCAGGAGTGCCGTGGCGGCGATGAGGACGACGGCGTTGAGCAGGAAGATCCGCCAGAACAGGGACACGGGTGCCGCCTCCTGTCCGCGTCGTCGGGGTGTGAGCGTGTCATGGTCAGCCTGCGGGGGCGGGGCGGTGCTGTCCACACAGGGCCGGGTGTGGGTGTCGCACTCCGGCGGTTTTGGGTGTCGTACCCGATGGTGCGGGTGGGTGGGGGCGTGTGAGGGTGACAGTGATTCCCCGTTGTGGTTCGCGCCGGTACGCCGGTGTGGTTCCGCGTTGCCGTTGCCGTTCCTGCGGAGGGAGGAGTCATGACACAGCCCGGTACCGATCCCCTGCGGGATCTCGCGGAGCAGACGCGGCTCAGCGATTCGCCGTTCGCGCGCGGTATGGAGACGGGGCACCCCCGGCGTCCGCGCGAGTACCGGCGCGGGCGTGGTCCGGGGTGGGCACTGCTGGGGCTGGCGGCGCTGCTGCTGGTGTTCGGGGTGCTGCTGCCCCAGGGGCTGATGCTCGCGTCCGGCCTGGTCGTGGCCGGTATGGGGGCGTATCTGCTGGCGCCACCGGTCGGGCCGCATCATCTGGACCGGCCGTGAGGTCCAGACCGGCCGTGAGGTCCGGACCGGCCGTGAGGTGAGGCCGCCCCTGTCCGACCGAGCCCGCTCCGACCACCTCGCCTCCCCCCACGCCCCCTCCGACCGAGCCCCCTCCCCCCACGCCTCCTCCGACCACGCCTCCTCCGACCCAGCCCTCTGACCCGGACCTCTGAGTGGAAAGGGGTGGCCCGTGGGGCATGCAGACGTCCTCATAGCGATGGGCGGCGCCTTTCTGGCCGCCGCCGTACTCGCCCGGCTCGGCAGACGCATCGGGCTGCCGACCATCCCGTTGTTCATCCTGGCCGGGATTCTGCTGGGCCCGCACACACCGGGGCCGGTGCTGGTCGAGGACGCCGAGGACTTCGAGATGCTGTCCTCGCTGGGGCTGGTGCTGCTGCTGTTCTATCTGGGCCTGGAATTCCACCTGGACGATCTGCGGCGCGGCGGGCGGCGGCTGTTGGCGGCCGGGGGGACGTATCTGCTGCTGAACGTGGGCGCGGGGCTCGGTTTCGGGTTCGCGCTGGGGTGGGGGGCGCGGGAGGCACTGGTGCTGGCCGGGGTGCTGGGCATCTCGTCGTCGGCGATCGTCACGAAGATCCTGGTGGACCTGGGCCGGATCGGGCGCCCGGAGACGCGGCTGATCCTCGGGGTGACGGTGGTGGAGGACATTTTCCTCGCGCTGTACCTGGCCGCGCTCCAGCCAGTGATCAGCGGGGCGCAGGGGGTCGGGGAGACCGTGCTCCAGGCGTCGAAGGCGTTCGCGTTCCTGATGGTGCTGGCCATCGCCGCCCGCTACGGGACGCGGCTGATCGGGCGGCTGATCTCGGTGCGGGACAACGAGCTGCTGGTGCTGAGCTTCCTGGGCGCGGCGATCCTGGTGGCGGGGATCTCCGAGGTGCTGGGCGTGGTGGACGCGATCGGCGCGTTCATGGTCGGCCTGATCCTGGCGGGCACACCGTCCGGGCCGCGCATCCGCTCCCTGGTGCATCCGCTGCGGGACGCCTTCGCGGCCATCTTCTTCTTCGCGTTCGGCCTGGCCATCGATCCGGCCCTGCTCCCCGCCGTCGCCGTCCCGGTGGCCGCCGCCGCTGCCCTGACCATCGTCATGAACATCGTCGCCGGTCTCCTCGCCGCCCGCCTCTACGGCTTCGGCCCCACCCCGGCCGCCAACGTCGCCACCACCCTGCTCGGCCGGGGCGAGTTCGCCCTCATCCTCGCCGCGATGGCAGCGGGCACGGGGCTGGACAGCCGCCTCGCCCCCTTCATCGCCAGTTACGTCCTCGTCCTGGCCGTGCTGGCGCCGGTGATCGCGGGCCGCTCGCATCTGCTGGCACGGGCGTTGGCGGGGGTACGGCCACTGTTCCCGGACGCGGGCACAGCCCCGACGCGCGACGGTCCGCCCGGCGCTCCCCCAACCGCGCCCACGGAGGTGCCGGTCAAGGCGGAGCGGTGAACAGGGGCAGGCCCTCAGCCCTCCGTCGGCCACCCTCGCAGCAGTGCGGTGATCCGGGCCGTCGTGCACGTCGGGTCGCGCAGGAGGTCGCGCAGGGACAGGGCGTGGTCTCGGGTCGGGTGGACCGGGTGGCCGGAGGCTTCGAGGTACATGACGCCGGTCGCGGCGGCGACGGCGAGGTTGGAGCGTTCGAGCCAGCGGCAGCGGCCGAGGACATGGACGAGGGCGGCGGCGCGGGCGTAGGGGCCGTCGTAGACCGGGGTGTCCAGGAGTTCGGCGCGGTGGCAGGCGACGGCGGCGACCGGGACTCCGTAGTCGTCGGGGGCGGGGTCGGCGGCGCCCGCGAGTTCGGCGACCTGGAGAATCCAGGGGACGTCGATGTGGAGTTCCATCAGGCGGCGCGGGGGCCGGTCTCCGCGCCCTCGGTCTCCTCGATCTCGTCGAAGAGGGCCTGGTGCTGGTCCAGGAAGCGGCGGGCGGCTTCGAGACCGCGTCGGCGCATGCCGTCCACGTCCTCGCGGACCAGCGCCGCGATGTAGTCGCCGACGCTCATGCCCCGGTCCTTGGCGCGCGCGGTGGCCAGCTCGGCGATCTCGTCATCGACGCGCCAGCCCTTCTGTGTCTTCGCCATACTGGGATGGTAACAGCCGGTACCACGCCGGTGCGGGGCGCGCGGGCACCGTGCTGCATACAGTACGAAGATCGCCGTCTGTTCGGGAGTTCCTGTGATCGCTCACCGTCGCACCCGGCCCCGTGAGGCCATCGAGCCGCCGCGCAACGGCGGGCTGGCCGCTGCCGTGGGCGCGGCGACGCTGCTGGTGGAGCTGCTCGGCGCGCTGTCCGGGTCGGCGGTGTGGCTGTTCGGGCTGCTGGTCTTCCTGCCCGGTGCGGCCACGGCGTTCTGCAGTGTGGCGCAGACCCGGTGGGTGGCCGCGTGGACGGTGTTCGTGGTCACGCTGGCCGTGGTGGTGCAGGACCGGCACGGCAACGACTGGCTGGACCGGGCGCTGACCGTCGCACTGACCGTGGGGCTGGCGCTGACCTCCGTGTACGCCTGTGCGCGGCGCATCCGGCGCGAGGACGAGATGTTCCGGCTACGCTCGACGGCCGCCGCGATCCAGCGGCACATCCTGCATCCGCTGCCGCTGGTCACCGAAGACGTCCTCGTCCACGGTGTCTACGAACCCCTGCACGAGGACCGGCTGTTCGGCGGGGACATCTACGACGTGGTCGCCTCGCCGTGGGGGACACGGGTGCTGATCGGGGACGTGCAGGGCAAGGGGCTGGCCGCGGTGGGTGCCGCGTTCTCGGTGCTGGGCGCGTTCCGGGAGGCGGCGCACCGGGAGCCGACGCTGACGGGGCTGGTGGACGCCCTGGACGCGTCGGTCGTCCGGCACAACTCCTACGCCGGGCAGTTCGGGGACGACGAGCGGTTCGTCACCGCGCTGGTCCTCGGGGTCGGGGCGGACAGCGAGGCACAGGCCGTCAACTGCGGGCACGTGCCTCCGCTGCTGATGTGCGACGGGTCGGTGGACACGCCTCCGATGCGCTCGGGGGTGCCGCTGGGGCTCGCGGCGCTGGCCGACGCGCCCCCGGTGGTGGACTGGTTCGCGTTCCCGCCGGGCGCCACCGTGCTGCTGACCACGGACGGCCTGACCGAGACGCGCGCCGACGACGGCGGTTTCTACCCCCTCCCCGAACGCCTGGCCAAGCGCCTGGACGTGCCCCCGGCCGAACTGGCCCGCTCGCTGCACGAGGACGCGCGGGAGTTCGCCGGGGGCAGCCGCCGCCACGACGACATCGCGGTCCTGACGGTACGGCGCACACCGGGGCGCACCGTCCGCGAGGAGACCTTCCGCTCCGTGGAGTAGCGGTGGTGGCCGCTCACCACGTCACCGGCAGCTCCCGTACGCCGTAGACCACGGCCTGGTCGCGGAAGACGAGCCGGTCCTCGGGGACGGCAAGGCGCAGGCCGGGGAAGCGGCCGAGGAGCGCGGGCAGCGCGATCCGGAGTTCGGCGCGGGCGAGCGGCTGGCCGATGCACTGGTGGACTCCGAAGCCGAAGGCGACGTGCTGCTGTGCGGCGCGCCGGAGGTCGAGGGTGTCCGGGTCGTCGTAGACGCGCTCGTCGCGGTTGGCGGACTGGAGCGGGAGGATGATGCCCTCCCCCGCCCGGATGGTGACGTCCCCGACGGTGATGTCCTCGGTGGCGACGCGGCGCATGCCGAAGTGGATGACCGTGACGTGGCGCAGCAGTTCCTCGACGGCGGCGGGTACGGCGTCCGGCTCGGCGGTGAGGAGCGCGGCCCGCGCGGGGTCGCGCAGCAGGGCGAGGACGCTGAGCGCGAGGGTGTTGGCGGTGGGTTCCTGGCCCGCGAAGAGCAGCAGGGTGCCCATTCCGGCGGCTTCCAGGGAGGTGAGTTCGCCGGTGCGGACGCGGTGGACGGCGAGTTCGGAGAACAGGTCCTCGCCGGGGTCGCGGTCCTTCCGCTCCAGCAGTTTCAGCAGGTAGTCGCTGAGTTCGGTGCGGGCGGCGGCGACTTCGGCGCCGGGTGCCTCCAGGTCGGAGATGGTGTGCGCGATGCGCTGGAAGAGGGCGTGGTCCTGGTAGGGGACGCCGAGGAGTTCGCAGAGCACGCGGGTCTGGAGCGGCTGGGCGAAGTCCGCGACGAGGTCGGCGGGGCGCGGGCCGTTCTCGATGCCGTCCAGGAGTTGCCGGGTGAGTCCTGCGACGGCCGGCTTGAGCCGTTCGATGTTGCGGTGCCGGAACGTGGAGGTCAGCATCCGCCGCAGCCGGGTGTGTTCGGGCGCGTCGGAGGTGATGAAGGAGCCGGGGCGCGGCGGCCGGTCGTCGGCGCGGATGCGCGGGTAGTCGTCGTGCGCGGGGTCGGCGCTGACGCCGGGGTGGGCGAGCACGGACCGGATGTCGTGGTAGCCCGTCACGAGCCAGTAGTCACGCCCGTTGGGCAGCGCGATCCGGCGCACGGGGCCTTCGGCACGCATGCGGCCGTACGCGCTGGGCGGGTCGAGGGGGGAGACGTCCCGGTCGAAGGGGAGGAGGGGGATGGAGGGCATGACGCGTCCCTGGGGTGGCGGACGGGGGTGGTGGTACGGGCTTTCAGTGCGACTGGGCGAGCAGGGCGGCCGCGAAGACGATGAGCCCGGCCCAGCGGTTGGAGACGAACAGCCGCAGGCAGCGGTCCGGGGAGTCGATGTCGAGGGTGACCAGCTGCCGGACGAGGTGCCCGGCGAAGGGCACCAGCAGCACGTAGTAACCCCATCCGGCCCCGGCGAGCGTGCCCGCCCAGAGGAGTCCGGCGACCGTGAGCGCGTAGAAGAGGCTCACCCAGGCACGGGTGGCGGCGCCGAACAGCAGCGAGGTGGAGCCGACGCCGATCCGCCGGTCGTCCTCCTTGTCCTGGTGGCCGTAGATCGTGTCGTAGCCGATGGTCCAGAACACGCCCGCGCCCCACAGTGCGAGCACGGGTGCGGTGATACGGCCCGTGACGGCGAGGGACCCGGCGAAGGCGTACGTGTTGAAGCACAGGCCCAGCCAGAACTGGGGCAGGTTCGAGAACTTCTTGACGTACGGGTAGATCACGAAGAGCGGGAAGGACGCGGCGACCGCCGCGACCGTGCGCCCGCCGGTGGGGATCAGCAGGGCGAGGGTGACGGCGAGTTGGACGGCGGTGAAGACCCGGGCGGTGCCGACGCCGACGGCGCCGGAGGGCAGCGGCCGGGAGGCGGTGCGGCGGACCCTGGCATCGATGTCACGGTCCACGATGTCGTTGACGGTGCAGACGGCACCCCGCATGAACACGGCGGCGAGCCCGAACAGCACGAGGTCGAGGAGACGGACACCGCTGGTGGTGGAGAGCGCGATGGCCCACCAGCCGGGCAGCAGATACAGCCAGGTCCCGATGGGTGCCTGAAGCCGCATCAGCCGCAGATACGGCACCATCGCGGCGGGCGCTGCGGCCAGTGGCCGGGCCACCAGCCTTCCGTGCAGCATGGGTCGCGGTGTCTTGGGCTCGGTGTGTTCGGCCTGGGTGAGCAAGGCGTACTCCCGCTGGAGCGGAACAGCGCGACGCCTCGGCCATCACTGCGACGGAGCGCCACACAGGGCACGACGTTCGTCGCCCCACCGATAAAGGTGGACACAGCGGGACAGAACATCCCGAACATGCGTAGTGATATGGATCACAACGGCAGCGTTATGCCCAGCTCCTGCATGGCCGTTGACGGAGGGCCGCCCTCGGAGCGTTCGGTCTTGTAGCCCTTGACGCGGGCCGCGAGGGTGCGAGGGTCCACGGCCTCGGCGGGGGCGCCCTTGGCGTAGAGGCCGTCGGGGTCGGTGTCGCGGTCGTGCGGGAGGACCCAGAAGACGCGGCGGCGGAAGGTGCCGGAGGAGCGGGAGGGCTTGGCCTGGGGGCCGAGCCGGGCGTAGCCGATCATGCGGCCGTCGCGGTGGTAGGCCGGCTTGCCGCCGCGCGTGGGCAGGCGGTCCAGGCTCTGGCGCACGTAGTCGAGATCGCTGATGTCCTCCAGCCACACCAGTTCGGTCTCGTGGCTGATCTCGTCCTCGGTGATCAGGGAGCTCATTCGGTCGCTTCCCTCTCCTCGTCGGTGAGCAGTCCGATGCCCGGATAGTGCTTGCGCTGGTTGGACAGGATCATCTCCTTGGGCGATGCCAGCCCGACCAGTTCACGGGTGCGGACGGCGAACGCGCGCGAGGACATGGCGGGTGCCCCTTCATTCTGGCACCAGATCCGGTACGCGGCGTAGAGGGCCGTCTGCTCTGCGCGCAGTTCGGAGCCGAGCCGACAGCATTCGTCGTAGAAGCGCCCGGTGTGGTCCTCGGTCTCGGCGTACGCCGTCGTGGCGATACGGACCCGTTCGGGACCCGTGAGATCCCGGTGCCCGGCAAGATAACGACGAGCACCGTCGATGAGCCAGCCCAGGATGCCCGGCCCCTCCTCCGTGACGAGGATGTCCGCCAGGTTGTCGATCTTGCGGTCGTCGGAGACAGTCCGCTCGAACGGGATCAGCCGCATACGGCGCCAGAACGCGAAGCCACCGGTGCCCACTTCGGGGCGGTGGTTGCCGAGCAGCCAGAGCTTGTGGGTGGGCTGGAAGCTGAAGAAGTCCTGCCGCATCCGGCGCGCCTTGATCCGGTCACCACCGGTCAGCAGCTTCACCCGGGCCTCGTCGAACTTGTCGCCGTGCTTCACCTCGGAGCACACGATGACCCGACGTCCGTGCAGTTCGGCGAGGTCGGTGGGGTGGCCCTCGTAGGGGCGGGCCATCAGGAAGCCGGGCGGGGCCGCGTCGGCGTAGTCCCCGAGGAGCTTCATCAGCACGTCCAGCAGCACCGACTTGCCGTTCTTGCCCGCACCGAACAGGAACGGCAGAACCTGACCACCCACATCACCCGTGATCGAGTACCCGAGGAGGAGCTGGAGGAAGGAGATCATCTCCTGGCCCTCCTCGTCCTCGCCGAAGGTGTCGGTGAGGAAGCGGTTCCAGCGCGGGGTGGCGACGTGGTGGGGGCCGACCGTGGTGGACCGGGAGTGGAAGTCCTTGTTGGGGTCGGGGCTCTTGATGAGGCCGCTGCGCAGATCGACGATGCCGTCCGGGGTGCAGAGCGCGTACGGGTCGGCGTCCAGCAGCGAGGCGTTGAGGACCATGCCGGGGGCGGACTTGGCCTGCGTGAGCATCGCGTTCATGCCGGTGGTGGACAGGGCGCGGCGGCGGTGGGTCTGGAGGGCCTGCGCGGTGTGCATGCCGCGCGGGTCGTGGGCGGCGATGGCCTCCGCGAGGTCGCCCGCGGCCCACAGGACGGTGTCGTCCTCGTCGATCTGCCAGCGGGTGGTGTCCCAGCGGTACCAGCCGATGCCGGGGACGTGCCGGTAGTCGCGGCCGTAGAGCTTCACGAACAGCTTGGCGTTGCCCCGGTCGGTCAGGGTGTCCGGGAGCAGCCCGGAGGAGGTCGCCTCCCCCGTGACGGCGGGTGCGGCGGGGGCCGACTGGGCGGGGACGGGCACCGAGGTGCCCTGTGCGCGGATCTGGGCGGCGACGGCCTCGGGGTCGAAGTCGAAGAGCGTCTCGTTGCCGGGCGACGTCATGGACGCCCTCCGCGGGGTTGCAGGGGGTACTTGAGACCGGCGGTGAGACCGCTGCGGATGATCTGTTGGGCGCGCGGCTCCTGACCGGGGCGGGCGGCCGTCGCGGCGGCTTCCAGGGCGCGTTCGGCCTCCTCCTGGCTGAGCCGCCCGGCGGCGACGAGACCGCCCAGGGTGAACGCGGCCCGGTTCAGGGTGCTGGAGAAACCGGCGCCCTCGGCCTGCTGGCCGCACGCCTCGACGGGGGCGAGTACGGAGGCCAGCAGACCCCGGTCGCGGTCGCGGTGTCCGCCCGCCGCGAGAACGGCCTGCTGGGCGCGTGGAGGGACCGGCCGGGGGGTGGGGATGTTGGGGGCGGGCAGGTGGCTGGTGCGCTCCAGTTCCTGGGCGAGCCAGGCGGGCAGCACGGCGGGTTCGCGGACGGCTCCGACGGGGGTGTAGCCGCCCTGGTGGGTGGTGGTGCCGGGGGCGATGATGTAGCCGCCGTGCGCACGGACGTCCACCTGCCAGGCGAGGGCGCGGCCGGGGCTGGAGCCGGAGGAGCAGTGCCAGCGGCGGTTGTCGGCCGCCCGGTACCAGACGTGCAGGCCCCCCGAGGGAGTGCGGACCCGCAGCGTGGAGTCGTCGTCGGCCGGGCTGGGCTGGCCGCGGAGCGCGGCGAGCACGCCGAGGGTGTGGAAGCCGTTGGCGAGCCCGGTGAGGTCGATGTGGTCGGCGATCCGGATGCCGGGCAGGATGCGGTCCCTGCTGGGCGGCTGGGTGGGGTGGGCGTCGATGTCGATGACGACCAGCCGGGCCGGGCCGCAGGCGATACCGACCCCGAACTCGGGATGGGCACCCCACCACTGGGTGATGCGCTGCTGGTCGAGGGTGGCGGCGTGGAAGCCGTGGCACCAGCGGCCTGCGGGGAGGCAGGGGCACTCGGCGGGCGGGTGCGGGTTGGCGCGGCACTGGGCGCAGTTGGCGGCGGGTGTCTTGCGGCCTGCGGCGAGCGGGTGAACCGGCCAGCCGCGCCGGGCGCACCAGCTCGCGGTGGTCAGTGCGGGGACACCTGGAGTGCCCGGACCGGGGCGCGTTGAGTCGCTGTTGGAAACACGCAGCTCAGCAGGCATGTGGACCCCCCTACCAGCGACCGAAGCGACTCTACGACGGACACAGACTAGCGAACGGAGCAGCTGAGGTCGTGGAGCACGTGCGGAGAACGGTGGTTTACGTGTCGATGGTGACGCCTCGTTCCGGGTGGCCGAAACCCCTGTGGATAACTCCAGCGACTGAGACTGAAGGGGCAGCGACTGGGGGGCTTCAGTCGCTGTTGCTCGTCGCTGTGCAAATGTGCAGGTCAAGAAGATCCAAAAGCTAAAACAGCGACTGAAGCGACTGAAGGCTTCTATATATGACGCACACGAGCACCCTATAACTAGCTCATATATGGGGCCCTTGAGTCGCTTCAGTCGCTATCGAGCAAGGGACACCCCTCTTACCTGCGCTTTCTCTCTGAGACTGAGAGCGACTGAACAGTCGCTGGGTAGCTCCCCCTTCAGTCGCTGTGGCCAGAGTTTCACGCTCTGCTGACGACTGAGGAGCGACCGAGCAGCTACTGAACGAGAGGGGCAGCGACTGAAGAAATCGGCCAGCGACTCAAGCCTCCGGCCGGAGCACCCGGCCGAGGGCCGCCACCGCTCCCGCCGCTGTGCTGAGCCTGTGCGGAAGGACATCGGTAGCGGCTCCGGCCCCGCTGGAGGACCATGACCATGACGACCTCTGTGCCGCTGTCCGGAAGGGGTGCACGCGTCGTGTCGGAACGCAGCGCGGGAGCCACCGGGCTCACCTCCCAGTACTCCGCCCAGGTGGCTGGCGATCTCGAACGCAACCGTCGGGAGCAGGAGCGGATCGGCAAGGAGATCGAGGCTCTCCAGGCCCAGCTCGCCGGGCTGCACCACGACCGTGCCGTTCTGGAGAACATGCGCCAGGTGCTCGGTCTCCAGTCGGTCCAGCAGGCCGCCGTCCCGGAGCCGGTCGGCGCCGACACCCTCGCCGTAATGCCCTCGCCGCGTGCCGACGCGGCCTCCGGGACGGGCACCGAGGGGGCCACGGACATCCAGGGCGCCTCGGAGGCCGTGCCGCCCGCTGAGAGCGAGCGGCACACCAGAGACGCGCCGGTGGACCCCCGCTCCCCCAGAGTCGTACCGCCTACCCTGGTCGAACTGGTCCGTGCCCACCTGCGTGCGCAGGCCGAGCCGCGTTCCGCGCTGGAGATCGCCACCGAGCTGGCCCGGCGCCACCCCGACCGGACCGTCAAGAAGACCGTCGTACGGACGACCCTGGAGGCGCTGGTCGCCAAGGCGCAGGCCCAGCGCATCAAGCAGGGCACGTCCGTCTTCTACACGGCCGCCGGGAGCCACGGACCGGGGTCCGGGCTCCCGGCGGGGCCGAAGTCCTTCTGAGCCGCCCTGTGCGGGCCGGGTACGGGTCCGGCGCTTTCTGGTCTACCTCTGGATTGGCGCGAGCCGTGTACCGCCCGTTTTCCTACGAGCGCGAGGCGTTTGCAGTGCCGTTGCCGCCCTGGGGACCCGAGGGGGCTCTCATCCGCTCTTCTCGGTTCATCGGGTGGACCGGCCCGCGCACTCCCCGCGAGATCGTCGCCGTAGTGGAACCGGTGAGGCCGTCCATCGCCTCCGGACAGCGGAGGCGATGGACCCAACCCTAGGAAGTGGCGGCCGCGAACGGCATACGTCATCCAACTGCGTCCTGTGCCGCCGTCACGCCGTTCCTTAAGCAGCGCACCGCTCCGGCCTGCGACATCTCCGTCTCCGAGGTCCGTTGAACCGAGTCCGCGCGCCGTACGTGTCCAGCACGACGGTTCCGTACGGAGAGGACACCACCTCATGGACGCCACCCCCGGTGCGCCGCACCGCCTGGACGTGTCGGGTGGCTGCCCGCACGCGGCCAACGCCCGCCTGCTCGCCGAGGGGCCGGTCGCCTCTGTCGTGCTGCCCGGTGAGGTGCCCGCGGTCGCCGTACTGGGTCACCAGGAACTGAAGGCGTTCCTGTCCCACCCGGACGTGGCGAAGCACCCCGCCCACTTCGGCGCGCTCCGGCGCGGGGAGATCCCCGACGGCTGGCCGCTCGCGCTGTTCTGCTCGCCCGAGGGCATGGGCAACCGGGACGGCGACGACCACCGCAGGCTGCGCAGGCTCGTCGGTGAGGCGTTCACCCCGCGCCGGGTCGCGGACCTCCGCCCCCGCATCGAGGCCCTCACCGACGAACTCCTCGACGGCCTCGCCGCCGGTGCCTCCCAGGACGGCACCGCCGACCTGCGCGAGGGACTCGCGCTCCGGCTCCCGCTGGACGTCATCGGAGAACTCCTCGGGGTCCCGCGCGCCCACCGGGATCGGCTGCACGAGCTGTCGGGGCGGGTCGTCGCCACCGACATCGGGCCCGCCGAGGCGGTCGCCGCGCACCACGAACTCGCCGCGCTGCTCGGCTCCGTCGTCGCGGCCCGCGCCGAGCAGCCCGGCGACGATCTCATCAGCGCGCTGCTCGCGGCCCGTGACGAGGGCGACCGGCTCACCCAGGAGGAGCTGATGGGGACCCTGGTCATCCTCATCGTCGCCGGGCACGAGACGACCATGCACCTGATCACCAACGCCGTCCGCGCCCTGTGCGCGCACCCGGACCAGCTCGCTCTGGTCCAGGCGGGCAAGGTCTCCTGGGACGACGTCGTCGAGGAGACGCTGCGCTGGGACGCGCCGGTGAGCTACTTCCCGTTCCGCTATCCCGTGCGGGACATGGAGATCGGCGGCACCCCGGTTCCCGAGGGCACCGCCGTTCTCGCCGCGTACTCCGCGGCGGGCCGAGACCCGCGCGCGTTCGGCCCGGACGCCGACCGGTTCGACATCACCCGCCCCGGCCGCCCCGGCGCCGTACGGCACCTCTCCCTCGGCCACGGCGCCCACTACTGCCCCGGTGCTCCCCTGGCCCGGCTGGAGGCCACCGTCGCCCTGGAACGCCTCTTCGCCCGCTGGCCCGGCCTGCGGGTCGCGGCTGCCGAGGAGGAACTTGGCCGCCACCCCACCTTCGTCGGCAACAGCGTGGCCCGGCTCCCGGTCCGGCTCGACGGCTGAGGCGCGCGGCGGCGCTGGTACGGCGGCGGAGGTCGTACCAGCGCCGCGCGCCGCCGGGTCCCCCCGCGTCTCCCCTGCGGCAACTCCCCTACGGAACCGGCTGGTTCAGCAGCCGGGCCACGTAGGGGACCGCCAGATGCCTGCTCTTGACCGCGTCCGTCACCTTGTGCCCGAGCACCGCCAGCCCGTGGCCCTTGACCGGGATCAGGGTCGTCCCGGCGCCGGGACCGAACGGCACGGAGAAGATGCGCAGCGGGGTCGTGCGGTACGGGCGCGGCTGCGAGCCGTGCTTGGCGGTGCGGTCCAGGAAGGAACGGATGTTGTAGGTCGCGGCGGACGCCTGCGCGATGGCGGACGGCGACAGCTTCGCCTCGGCCACGTCGTTCACGTCCCCGATGGCGAAGATGTCCGGGTGGCCCTGCACCCGTAGATGCGCGTCCACCCGGACGTGCCCGGCCGCGTTCAGCCAACTGCCGTGCCCGGCGAGCCGCAGCCACAGAGTGTTCGGCGTGGTGCCGGTCGTCCAGAACACGAGGTCCGCCCGGTAGGCGGCGCCGGACTGGTCGATCAGTGCGGCGCCCGCCGAGGTGATGACCGTGTTCAGCCGCACCCGCACGGCGTTGCGCTCCAGGTGCTCCTGCGCCCTGGCGCCCATTCGGCGGCTCTGGGCGCGGGACAGCAGATACGGACCCGAGTGGGCGAGGGTCACCTCGCTGCCCGGCTGGGTGCGGCGCAGCTCCGAGGCCAGCTCCACCCCGGAGGGACCGCCGCCGACGACCAGGATCGACCCGGCCCGCGCCGCCTGCTTCTGGTGCTCCGTGAACGCCGTCGCGGCCTCGTCCACCGTGACCCCGGTGAACCGCGCGGGCTCCTGGTAGTCGGCGCCGGTGGCGATCACCAGGGCGTCGTACGGCAGCCGCATGCCGCTGCGCAGCAGGACCAGGCGGTCACCGGTGTCGATGCCCGTCGCCTTGTCCCGCAGCACCCGGCCCCGGGCGAGCAGCCTGTCGTACGGGAAGAAGGGCGCGGTGGTCCAGTCGGGATCGACGCTGGCCCGCAGGGAGGCGACCCGGTGGAAGAAGGCGTCCTTGCCGTCCACCATCGTCACGTCCGCGACCTCGTCCAGGTCGCGGGCCAGTTTGACCCCGGCGTAGCCGCCGCCGATGACGACGACCCGCCGTCCGCTTGTGTCCATGCTGCTCGACTCCCGTTGCTGTGCTGCGTCGCGCTCGGGCACCGGCCGCCCGTGCGGGGACGGGAGCGGTCTCCACGGCGGGGCGGGTCCGCCGCCGCCGGAGAGCACGGGCGCGCTGCCTGGCCCGTGGGCCGGTCCGGTGTCGTCGCGGGCGCCGTCCCGGGGGCCCGCCGTCACCGGTCGTACCGGCCGGTGGGAACGCGGTGCGTTCCTGCACAGAGCACGGTCCGGAGCGGGGGAAGGTTCAACCGTCCCCCGCTCCGGACCGTGCTCCACCGGATCAGCGCGCCGACGGGATGCGGTCGGCCACGGCGTCCACCGAGGCCACGACCGCCGCCCGGTGCTGTGCCAGGCGGGTCTTCTCGTCGGCGCCCGCCGGGTTGCGGATGGCGGCCGGGGTGGAGAGCCAGGACTGCGCGGCGGCGAGCGCGATCATCAGCGCGTCCATCCCGCCCGCCAGGTCGGTGCCGTACGCCTCCGCGACCGCGCGGGCCTTGTCGATGTGGTTGTCCCGCTCGGCGTCCGTCGCCTCCGGGCGCTCCAGCGTCCGCCACTGGGTGAGCCGGATGAGGTCCGGGTCGTCGGCGAACGCGTCGAAGAGGGCGCCCGCGTATCCGGCCAGGTCGTCCGGGGTGAAGGGGACGACATCGGCCAGGACGCGGATACGGGCCTCCAGGACCGCTTCGAACAGCTCTTCCTTCGAGCCGAAGTAGGCATAGATCGCCTGCTTGTTGGCGGGTGCGTTCCTGGCGATGCGTTCGACGCGGGCCCCCGCGGGCCCGTGGGTGACGAACTCCTCGTAGGCGGCCTCCAGCAGCCGGGCGCGGGTGGCGGAGGCGCCCCGGCCCGGTGCCGGTGCCCGTACCGGGCCGGGGCGCGTGCCGCTCACCGGGTGCCCGCCAGCAGGCCGAGGAAGTAGTCCGTGCCGACCTCGCCCCAGTGCTCGACGATCTTCCCGTCGCGGATCACGTCCACCGTGGTGCCGTTCAGGGTCGCGGTGCGGCCGGTCGAGGTGACTCCGAGGAAGTCCTGGGTCTGGGTGGCGGTCAGCACCCAGCGGGTGGCCACCTTGTCGCCCTCGGCCACCTGGTCGAGGACCTCGACCGAGATGTCCTTGAACGAGGCGATCAGGGACTTCTCGATGTCCAGCCACGTCTGCCGGGTGAAGGCGAAGCCGCCGGTGGGGTGGATGACCAGATCCTCGTCCACGAACTGCGCCCAGGTGGCGTCCAGGTCGCCCTTGGCGTAGCTGGCCCAGAAGTCGCTGACGACGGTCTTGTTGCTCATGGTGATCTCCTGTGTGGGTGACCCGGCCCGTAGGGGCCGTGGTGTCCGGCTGGTGACTCCCGGCGTTGAATCCATCCGGTTGGTTGAAAACTTACCCCCGACGGATCAGTAAAACAACCGGATGGTTGAAAAGTTCGCTGTGACGCGCGTCACATGAGGGAGGGGGCCGGGCGGGCCGGTGTGGTGCACCGGGACGGTCCGGGAACCGCACCGCCAGGAACAGGAGTGCCGTGTCCGGTTGTTCTTCCTCCGGGTCGCCGTCGATCCGGGCGGCCCGCGGTCACACGGGCACGGTGTCACGCAGGCCCTGACGGAGGTGGGGACGTCCATGCCGATCCCAGGTCGAACACGGGCCGGGGTGTTCGTCGCGTGGCTGCGCGCCCACGATCCCGACCTCGCCGCCACCCGCAGATCCGTGCGCACCGCTCTGGTCATGCCGTCGCTCTACGCCCTCTGCATCGAGGTGCTGCACTCCGTCACGATGGCCACCTTCGCCGCGTTCGGCTCGTTCGCCATGCTGCTGCTCGTGGAGTTCACCGGCCCCATGACCCAGCGGGTACGGGCCCATGTGGCGCTGACGGCCGCCTGGGTCGTGCTGATCTGCCTCGGGACCCTCGTCGCGGGACAGGCGTGGCTCGCCGTCGTCAGCATGGTCGTCATCGGTTTCCTCGTGCTGTTCTCCGGCGTGGTCAGCTCGGTGCTCGCCGGGGCCTCGACCCCCCTGCTGCTGGCCTTCGTGCTGCCGCTGACCGTCCCCGCACCGCTCTCCGCGCTGCCCCAGCGGCTCGCCGGGGTGGGGCTCGCCGCTGTCGTCGCGCTCGGCGCGATCACCCTGCTGTGGCCGCGCCGGGCGAGCGATCCGTTGGCGGCGCCCGCCGCGCGGGCCTGCCGGGCGTTCGCCGGACATCTGCGGTTCCTGGCGGACGGCGGGGGCGACGGCGGTCCGGGCGGGCCCGCCGCCACCGCCGACGTGGCCGGTGCCGAGCTGCGCCGCGTCTTCGACGCCACCCCCTACCGCCCCACCGGCCTCGGCAGCGGCTCGCGTGCCCTGGTCCGGCTCATCGACGAACTCGCCTGGCTGCACGGCATGATCGACGACGACGCCGCCGCCTCGGCCGCCGCTCCCACCCGCATCCCCGCCGTGGACGACGCCCGGCACGCGGCGGCCCTCGTCCTGGACCGCGCCGCCGACCTGCTGGACCGCCCGCAGGCCGACCCCGAGCCGTTCGACGCGGCCGTACGGGAGCTGCGGACCGCGATGGCTGCCCTGGACCGGGACGCGGCGGGCGGACTGCCGCTGCGCCCGCCCGCCGGAGCCGGGTCCGGCGGGCGCCCGGCCGACCTCATCGACGAGTGGGACCGCTCCTTCCGCGCCCACGAACTCTGCTTCGCCACCCTGCTCGTCGCCGGGGACGTGGACCGGATGGCGGCGGCCGAACGGCGCGGCTGGCGCGAGCGGCTGCTCGGCCACGACCCCGACACCCTCACCACCCCGCTGGCCTCCGCCCGGGAACGCGCCGCCTCGCACGCACGGCCGCACTCGGTGTGGCTGCACAACAGCGTCCGGGGCGCCCTCACCCTGGGCCTCGCGGTCGCCGTCGTACGGGTCACCGGCGTGGCGCACTCCTTCTGGGTGCTGCTCGGCATCCTGGCCGTGCTCAGCTCCAGCGCCGTCACCACAGGTCAGCGGGCGCTGCGCGCGCTTGCCGGGACCGTCGCCGGTGCGCTGGTCGGCGTGGGGCTGCTGGAGGTGTTCGGCGCGCACGAGGGGGTGCTGTGGGCGATGCTCCCGCTGGCCATCCTGTGCGCGGGCATCGCCACGCCCGTCTCCTTCGCGGTCGGCCAGGCGAGCTTCTCCGTCATCCTGTGCCTGCTGTTCAACGTGGGTCAGCCGCTGAACCTCCAGGTCGCCGTCGCCCGCGTCGAGGACATCGCGCTCGGCTGCGCGGTCAGCCTGCTCGCCGCCCTCGCCTTCTGGCCGCGCGGCGCCGCCGGAGTCGTCCACCGGACGCTGGGGCAGGCGTACGTGGCCGCCGCCCGGTACCTGGACCGCGCGGTGCGGTACGGGGCGGTGCGGGGCGGGGTGGAAGAGACGGGCGGGGCGGGCAGGGCGGGTGTGGTGTCCGGGGCGGATGACGGCGTCCCGCACTCCCCCGTCCCGCACCGCCCCCTCCCGCACTCCCCCGCCCCCGCTCCCCCGCTGGAGGAGCGGCGGGAGGCGGCAGCGGCGGCGCGGCGGCTGGACGACGCGCTGCGGGGCTACCTCGTGGAGCGCGGTGCCGACAAGCTGCCGCTCGCCGACATCACCACCCTGGTCACCGGCGTCGCCGCCGTGCGCATGGCCGCCGACGCCATCTCCGGGATCTGGGAGCACCGGACCGTCAACCCGTCCGCCGGTGAGGAGACGCGCGCGCTGCTCGCCGTACGGTCCGCCGCCGACCGCATCACCGAGTGGTACGAGGAGTTGGCGGCGAGCCTGGACGGCGGGCGCCCGGTGCCGGTGCCGCTTCCCGCCATCGCCCACGTCGAGGCGATGCTCTCCCAACTGCTGAGCACCACCCCGGCCGCCCGCGACCCGCACGCCGGTACGGCCGTCCTCGTGCTGTGGACGGCCGACTACCTCAAGGCCACCCGGCGCCTCCAGCCCAGCCTGACGGCGGCCCTGCGGTCCAAGGCGGAACGTTCCCGCGCGACGGGGACGCCGAGGGCGAGGCTGTGAGACGCGGGCGCGTGGGCAGGGGTGCGACGGGGGAGCGCGTCGGGGCGTACATGAGGCGTCAGGGCGTACGTGAGGGAGGGGCGCGTCGTGTATTTCGCGCGCCCCTCCCTCACGAGCCGTTCTCTAGGCCACCGGCGCCAGTGCCCTGTTCGTCCTGTTGTGCACCGGGCCCTCCAGCTGGCGCAGCGGCAGGCCGGTGGCGCCGTTCCGGCGGGCGACCACCTCGGCCATGATGGACAGCGCGGTCTCCTCGGGGGTGTGCGCGCCGAGGTCGAGGCCGATCGGCGAGTGCAGCCGGTCGAGCTGGTCCGGGCCGACGCCCGCCTCCATCAGCATCCGCAGCCGCTGCTCATGGGTACGGCGCGAGCCCATCGCGCCGATGTAGCCCAGCGGCATCCGCAACGCCCTGGTCAGCAGCGGTACGTCGAACTTGGCGTCATGGGTGAGCACGCACACCACCGTGCGGGGGTCGGTCGGTGTCGCCGCGAGGTACCGGTGCGGCCAGTCCACGACCACCTCGTCGGCTCCGGGGAACCGCGCCGGGGTGGCGAACACCGGCCGGGCGTCGCACACCGTCACCCGGTACCCGAGCAGACCGCCCACGCGGGCCAGCGCGGCGGCGAAGTCGATCGCCCCGAAGATCAGCAGCCGGGGTGCCGTGGTGTGCGACTCCACCAGCAGCGTCACCGTCTCGTCGCCGCACAGATGATGGACCAGCCCGGTGACACCCGCGCTGAGCAGGGCGCCCGCCTCGTGCGCGGCCCAGCGGTCGAGGTCGCCGCCGTCCAGCGTGCCGACCGCCTCCCCCGCCGACCGGACCAGCATGGCCCGGCCCAGCAGGTGCGCGGGGCCGGAGACCACGCGGGTCAGGGCGACGGACTCCCCCACGGAGGCCGCCGCGAGCGCCGCCGCGATCTCCGGCTGTTCGCCCGGAACCACCTTCTGTACGAAGACGTCCAGTGCCCCGCCGCAGGTCAGGCCCACGGCGAACGCGTCGTCCTCGCTGTACCCGAAGTGTTCGAGGGACGACTCGCGTCCCGCCAGCACCTCCTGGCACAGTTCGTAGACCGCGCCCTCGACGCAGCCGCCGGAGACGCTGCCGACCGCGTTGCCGGAGACGTCCACGGCCATCGCGGCGCCCGCCGGGCGTGGCGCGCTGCCGCTGGTCGTCACGACGGTGGCGACGGCGAACGGTTCGGTTCGCACGCTCCATTCGTGCAGTGCCTCGGCTGCGATGTCCAGCACCGTTTCCTCCGGGGGTGGCTCTGGTGGTCCGGCCGGGCCGGACTCACATACGGGGGTCGAGAAGCTTCTCGGGAGTGATCGGAAGGTCCCGCACCCGACGCCCCGTCGCGTCGAACACGGCGTTGGCGACGGCCGCCGCGATACCCGTCGCGGACAGCTCGCCCACACCCTTGGCGCCGAGCGGCCCGACATGCGGGTCGAACTCGTCCACGAAGGACATGTCGATGTGCGGCGGGATGTCGGCGTTGACCGGCAGCGGCACCCCGGCGAGGTCCTGGGACAGCCAGCGGCCCAGGTTGGGTTCGAAGTGACTGGCCTCCATCGCGGCCATGCCCCAGCCCCACACCAGTCCGCCGATCATCTGGGAGCGCGCGGTGCGCTCGTTGACGACCGCGCCCACGCTGTAGACACCGGTCGCCCGGCGCAGCCGCAGCAGCCCGAGGTCCGGATCGACGCCCACCTCGATGAACATCGCGCCGAACGTCCGGGTGGACATACCGGGCGCCCCCGCGTCGGCGGACGCGCCGTTCGGCAGCACCATCGCGCCGTCGCCGATCACCTCGTCCAGCCGGGCCGCGCGCAGGATGTCCGCGTAGGGCCTGCGGTGGTCGCGCCAGGTCAGGGCGCCGTCGTCGGCCCGCACCTCCTCGGCCGGCCAGGACATGACGTCGGCCAGCCGCCGCAGCACGTCACCGGCGGCCAGGTGCACCGCCGTGCCCATCGCGATCGTGGTGCCGGACCCGTACGTCGGTCCCGCGTACGGCAGTTCGCTGTCTCCGGAGACGCCCTGGACGGAGCGGATGTCCAGGCCCAGGGTCTGGGCGGCGATCTGCGGGAAGATCGTGGTGGAGCCCGCGCCGATGTCGGTGTAGCCCGCCTCGACCTTCACACTGCCGTCCGCCCGCAGCCGCACCCGCGCGTTGGACGTGAACCGGAACTGGCCCTGGGTGCAGTCGGCCATGCCGCAGCCGATCAGCCAGTGTCCGTCCCGCGTGCCGCCCTTGGGCCTGTCCCACCAGCCGAACCGGCGGGCGCCCTCCTCGTACGCCTCGCGGAGCTTCTTCGAGGACCAGGGGGTGCCGTCGGCCGGGGAGACCTCGGCGTAGTTGGTCAGGCGCAGCGTCAGCGGGTCCACGGACAGGGTGTGCGCCAGCTCGTCCATCGCGGAGCCGAGCGCCCAGGTGCCGGGGCCGTCGATCGGGGAGCGCATGAACGACGACAGGTTGACGTTGCCGCGCCGCACCCGCTGGCTGGTGGAGATGTTCGGGACGTCGTACAGCGCCTTGGAGGGCGCCGAGCCGAACTCGACGTAGTCGTCGGTGAGGGCGGTGACGTTGTCCACCTCGTGCACGATCGCCTGGAGCTCGCCGCTCTCGTTCGCGCCCAGCTCGACGCGGTGCTCCATCAGCGGCTGGTAGCCGACGATCGAGTACATGTCCTGCCGGGTCAGTACCAGCTTCACCGGGCGATCGACCGCCTTCGCGGCCTGCGAGGCGAGGATCTCGTGCGGCCAGATGAACGCCTTGGTGCCGAAACCGCCGCCGGTGTGCGGGTTGATCACGCGCACCTTGTCGGAGGCGAGTCCGAACACGGCGGCCAGCGTGTCCCGCACCGCGTACACGTGCTGCACCGAGTCGTGCACGGTCAGCCGCCCGTCGTGCCACTCGGCGAGGATCGCGCTCGGCTCCATCGGATTGCCGTGCCGGGAGGGCTGCGTGTACGTGCCCGAGGCGCGTACCGGCGACCCGGCGAGCGCGCCGGCCGCGTCGCCCTTGCGGAACTCGTGGGCGTCGAGCATGCCGTAACCGCTGTCCGGGGACGGGGTGACGGCCAGTGCGGTGTCCGGGTTGACGAACGGCTGCCGGTCGTAGCTGACCCGTACGCGGGTCGCCGCGCCCTCGGCGGCCTCCAGGGAGTCGGCCAGGACCATCGCCACCGGCTGGCCCCAGTAGTGGATCTCGTCGTTCTGCATCGGCAGGAAACGCGTGGCCAGCGGGGGGCTGGGCAGCCCGGCGAACGCCTCGTGCACGGTCGGCAGCCCGGTCAGCACATGGACGACGCCCGGCTCGGCCTCCGCCTCGGCGGTGTCGTAGCCGGTGACCCGGCCCGCCGTGACCGACGAGCCGACCAGCACCGCGTAGAGCTGGCCCTCGGCGTTGTAGTCGGCCGCGTAGGTCGCCGCGCCGGTGACCTTGGCGGGGCCGTCCTGCCGCGTGATGCCGTAGGTGCCGCTCATCATGCCTCCAGGGCCAGTTCGAGGGCGCGCAGCGCGGTGTTGCGGGCGAGCGGGATCTTGTACGCGTTCGAGGACAGCGGGCGGGCCGCGGAGAACCCGGAGGTGACCGCGTCGCGCACCTCGGGGCTGCCCGGCGTGAGCCCGACGAGGGCCGCCTCCGCGTCGTACAGCCGCCAGGGGCGCAGCGCGACCGAGCCGAGCGCGACGCGGGCGCGGGAGATCACCCCGTCGGTGACCTCGACCGCCGCTGCGGCCGACACCAGCGCGTACTCGTAGCTCTGCCGTTCGCGCACCTTCACGTACGCGGAACGGGGCGCGGGGGCGCCGAGCTCGATGCCGGTGATCAGCTCGCCGGGGCGCAGCACGTTGTGCGCGGCCGGGTCCACGTCGGGCAGGGTGTGGAACTCGGTGGCCGGGATGCGCCGTCCGCCGTCCCCGTGCTCGGTGATGATCTCCGCGTCCAGGCAGGCCAGCGCCACAGCCGGGTCGGAGGGCTGGACGGCGACACAGTCCTCGGTCCAGCCGAAGATGGCGAACCGCTCGCTGTTCGCGCCGTGCAGCGCCGCGCAACCCGAGCCGGGGACCCGCTTGTTGCAGGCGACCGGCCCGTTGGAGCGGAAGTACGGGCAGCGCACCCGCTGCACCGGGTTGCCGCCGATGGTCGCCAGGTTCCGCAACTGGGCGGAGGCGGCCTTCAGGATGGCCTGCGAGAACACCGGGTACGCCGTCTCGACGCGGGCGTCCTGCGCCACGTCGTTCAGCCGGGCCAGCGCGCCGATGCGCAGGCCGCCGTCCTCGGTCGGGGTGATCTCGTGCAGCTCGGGCAGCCGCCCGATGTCCACCAGGCGGCTCGGGGTCTCGATGCCGATGCGGGCCCAGTTGAGCAGTTCGGTGCCGCCCGCGAGGAACATCGTGTTGTCGGTGCGGGCGCTGTCGAGGGCGCCGGGGAGGGTCTCGGCGCGGACGTAGGTGAACGGTCGCATGTCAGCGCCTCTTTCCGGTCGCGGAGGCGGTGACGGTCGCCGGGGTGGGGGCGGGGGGACGCCCGTCGGTGGAGGCCGGGGTACGGCCGGATGCTCCCGCCGGGGCCTCGTCCGAGGCCGACACCGGAGCCGCGTCCGAGGCGGTGGCCGCCGCTGCGGCTTCCACGGCGGCGGCGATCTGCGGATAGGCCGAGCAACGGCAGATGTTGCCGCTCATCCACTCGCGGATCTCTTCGTTGGACCCGGTGTGACCCTCGCGGATGCAGCAGACGGCCGACATGATCTGACCGGGGGTGCAGAAACCGCACTGGAAGGCGTCCGCCTCGATGAACGCGCGCTGCACGGGATGCAGTTCGCCGTCCGTGGCGAGTCCCTCGACGGTCGTGACCTCACGGCCGTCCGCGCTCGCGGCCAGCACCAGGCACGCGTTCACCCGGCGGCCGTCGAGATGCACGGTGCAGGCTCCGCATTCGCCGCGATTGCACCCCTTTTTCGCTCCAGTGAGCCGCAAACGCTCCCGCAGGAGATCGAGAAGAGTGGTGCGCACATCGCATGTCACCTGCGACTGCGCCCCGTTGACCTGCAAGGTCACCGTGATTTCGGGGGTGGGGCTCTCGTCCGGCATGTGCTTCGCTCCTGTGGAGGGCGTGGCGGCCAATCTTTCGAAGGCGAAAGGAAGTTACTTTCCGTAAGGAATGAGTAGCATGCGCATACTATGCACTATGCCGGATTTATTCCTTATCGGCGGTTCGGGCGCGAAAGGATTCCGCGCTCGGTGCCGCCAGGGAATGAGTTCCTGTGTGCCGCACCAGCCTGGCGTGGACGGCCGGGGAGGGCATCAGTCAAGTGACTGGCCGCGGCTACTGCCCCGGTGGGGGCACCGGTGCGGCACCGGTCGGTGCGGTGGGAACGTGATCGCCGGTGATTGGTCGCCTGCTGGATCGGTCGCTTCGGTCGCTGTTCGGGTTCTGGTCGATGACTGTTCCCCGGGCTTTTCTGTTCGGTCGCTGACCACATCCGGTTTCGGTCGCTGTCCGGTCGCTGTCCGGTCGCTGCTGGGGCGCTGCTCGGTCGCTGTCCGGCCCGTCGTTCGGTGGCCGCCGGGGGTGGCGCACGCGGGGGCGCGCGTGCGCGTATAGGCGTGCGTGGGGGTGCGCGTCGTGTGGGACTTTGAGTCGCTTGAGTCGCTCGGTCCTGGTGGCGCACCGCTGACCTGCGGTTTTCCGGGTGGTGGCGGAGATGTGTGGAGATTCTGTTCAGTCGCTCGGTCTCGTGGGCGCCGACGGTCAAGGTAAGGAAGATGCCCTATGCATCTGGTTGATCCGGGTCTTCATCGCTTCGCTACGCTGTGCTCTCCGCTGAGTCGCTTGAGTCGCTGATGGGAGACGCATGCCCGGCCTCCAGGCCGCCACGCCGGGTCGCGGCACCGCGCTCCACGCCGTCGCGTCCGGGACGTCCACCGCCGACAACGTTGCCGCTGAGGCGCGTCTGCTGCCGGACACCCTCTCCGACCGGGGCAACGCGAAACTCTTCGTCCACCTCTACGCCGGGACCTACCGCCACGTGGCCGGGCTCGGCTGGTACCGCTGGGACGGTACGAGGTGGAGCTACGACGAGCACGACAGCGTGCTGTGGGCCGCGGGTGACCTCGCGGAACGCCTCGCCGTGCAGGACGCGCGGGGCGGACACTCCTCCCAGTCGCTCCAGCGGCACCGCTGCCGTGCCCTGTCCACCAAGGGCATCAACGCCATGCTGGCCCAGGCGAAGTCGGCTCCCGGCATGGCCCTCGGCGCCTCGCTGCTGGACGCCGACCCGCACGTCCTGTGCACGCCGCGCGGCATCGTGGATCTGCGCACCGGGCGCCTCAGGAACCCGGACCCGGACAAGGACTTCCACTCCCGCTCCACCACGGTGAGCCCGCTGCCGGTACCCACCCCGCGCTGGCGCAGGTTCCTCACCGACACCCTCGGGGACGACGAGGAGGGCCGGGAGATGATCGACTATCTCCAGCTCCTCCTCGGGTACTCGATCACCGGGGATGTCGGCGGTCAGGTTCTGCCATTCCTGTTCGGTGCGGGCAAGAACGGCAAGTCGGTGCTGCTGGACGTGCTGATGAAGCTCCTCGGGGACTACGCCGACGCCGCTCCCCCGGGCTTCCTCATGGCCCGCCCCTACGAGGAACATCCGACCGACCTCGCCGAACTGCACGGACGACGGGTCGTCGTCTGCTCCGAGGTGAAGCACGGCGACAAGTTCGACGAGACACGGGTGAAGCTGCTGACCGGCGGCGACCGGATCAAGGCCCGCCGGATGCGGCAGGACTACTTCAGCTTCCAGCCCACCCACAAGCTCTGGCTGCTCGGCAACCACCGCCCCGAGGTCGGCACCGGCGGGTTCGCCTTCTGGCGCCGTATGCGGCTCATCCCGTTCGAGCGGACCGTCTCCGACGACCAGAAGATCGACAACCTGGCGGACATCCTCGTCACGGAGGAGGGGCCCGGCATCCTGGGCTGGCTCATCGACGGTGCTCGTCGTTATCTTGCCGGGCACCGGGACCTCACCGGCCCCGAACGGGTCCGCATCGCCACGACGGCGTACGCAGAGACCGAGGACCACACGGCCCGTTTCTACGAGGAGTGCTGTCGGCTCGGCTCCGAACTGCGCGCGGAACAGGCAGCGCTGTACGCGGTGTACCGCGCCTGGTGCCAGCAGGAGGGGGCGCCCCCGATGTCCTCGCGCGCGTTCGCCACCCGCACCCGTGAACTGGTCGGGCTGGTCTCCCCCCGGGACATGATCCTGTCCAACCAGCGCAAGCACTATCCCGGTGTCGGACTGCTGGCCGACGAGGAGAGGGGGACGGTCCGATGAGCTCCCTCATCACCGCGGCCGAGATCAGCCACGAGGCCGAGATCCGCTGGCTGGAGGAGATCGACGGCCTCGACTACGTCCGTCAGAGCCTCGACCGGCTGCCCACCCGCACCGCCCGGCCCGCCTACCACCGCCCCGGCCGGATGGTCGGCTACGCGCTGCTCGTGGTCGGTGCCCGCTCCTCCCGCTCCTCCGGCACCTTCCGCCGCCGCGTCTTCTGGCTCCTCCCCCACGACCGGGACAGTGCGCCCGCCGGTCTCTACGAGACGGGCGCCCCGGCCGAGGCGATCGACCCGCGCACCCTGGCGCCGTGCGTCAAGGGGTACAAGACGGAGCGGTCGGAGGGCGGGCCGCCGTCGGCGGCGATGCGCGAACTGGGAATCACCCTGCCGTCGTAGCCGCTCGGGCCTCTCCCGTACCTACCGCCGGCGCGGGGAAGCTACGGCTGACACAGGGAAGCGAGCTGGAGTTCGGCCGGGCTGCCGGACGGGGTGCTGACCCAGACCAGTCGCTGGCGGCCGTCCTCGCTGCACACGTTCAGCAGATCCACCTCGACCGTGCCGAGCGCCGGATGCAGGAACCGCCTGCGCTCCCGCTGGTCCACCGTCACCTCGCCCTGCGCCCAGACCCGGTCGAACTCCTCGCTGTTCTGCCGCAGTCTGCTGATCATCAGCCGGGTCTCCTCGTCTCCCCCGCGCCGGGCAGCGCACGCCCGCAGATCGGCGACGAGCACACCGGAGATGAACGCGTGGTCCTCCGCCGGGTGGACCAGCCGCAGTTCCGGCTCGGCGAACCACCGGTAGATCATGCTCGCCTCCATCCCCTTCGTCGGCAGCGGTGCCTGGAACAGCGCTCGGCCCACCTCGTTCTGGAGCAGCGGGACATAGAGGTCCGTCATGATCATCGCCGGGACCGCGCCCAGCAGCTCCATCAGGACGACGAGCGCCCGCTGCGGACGGAGCCGCTCCTGCTCCGGGGCGGGCAGCACCCGGCCCGCCACATGGAAGAGATACGTCTGCTCCTCCACGTCCAGGCGCAGGGTGCGGGCCAGCGCGCTCAGCATCTGCGCGGACGGCTGCGCTCCCCTGGCCTGCTCCAGTTCCGTGTAGTACGCCAGGGACACCCCGGCGAGCTGCGCCACTTCGGCCCGGCGGAGTCCCGCGACGCGACGGCGCGGGCCGGGCACGATGCCCACCTCACCGGGCGGGATACGGCGGCGCCTGGTCTTCAGGAAGGCCCCGAGTTCGGGCAGATCCATGCTGTGTCGCCAGCCGTTCGTCTCGTCCTCAAGCACCGGGACGAGGTTCCCGACGCCGGTACCGCCGCACTCCGGGTCACCTGCGCGACGGCCCGGCGAGCGTATCCAGGGCACCTGACCCTGCCAAGGCCGCTCCGTGACCGGGCCGGGCTATTACGCCGTAATAGCCCGGCGAGCCGACAGCCCGGGACAGCACCTGCCCTGCCCTCGGAGGCTCCTGGCGGGGCCGACCTATTACGTCGTAATAGCTCCGGCGCCCCTACCGGGCGCCCTCATCCGGCCCCCCTCCCCCGCGCCGAGCTATTACGCCGTAATAGCTTCGGCCTCCGCTCGGTGCCCCGTCCGGCTCGCCTCTCCCCCGCGCCGACCTATTACGTCGTAATAGCTCCGGCCCCCATCCGGCCCCCGCCCGCAACCCGACCCCGCAGCCCGACCCGGCAACCCCACCCGGCCCCCCTCCCCCGCGCTGAGCTATTACGACGTAATAGGCCGGGTGGGCGTCGGTTGGGGGATGGGGGGTTCTGGGGTGGTGTGGGGGGTATGGCGGTGTGCGGTGGTATCTGATGGGGTGACAGGTCGTCTAACTAACGTGTCAATGGGGCCTGGCGGGGCGGACGTTAGTATGGTGTCTCTCATGAGTTCGCCAGCCACCTCCAGCGACCGCGAGAAGGTCGTCTCCAAGCTGCCGGGATGGCTCCGGCAGAACCTCAAGATCAGAGCCGCACAGCACGGCATCGAGATCCAGGCGGCCGTGGAACAGGGCATCACCGAGTGGTGTCGCCTGGCCGCCTCCCCGCCCACGCTCGACACCGCCGGTGCCGACTCCTTCTCCACCTTCCTGCCCACCGGGCAGTGGGAGGAGTTCCGGAGTGTCGCCGCCGACCGCAGGGTCTCCCTCACTCAGGGCCTCGCCCAGGCCGTCCAGTTCTGGCTGGACACCAACCCCGCCCCGAACGTGGCGCGTCCGGCCGTCACCCGCCGCATCGTCGTCTGCAACCAGAAGGGCGGAGTCGGCAAGACGGCCATCACCGCCGGTCTGGGCGAAGCGCTCGCCGAGGACGACAACGCGCTGCACCCGGTCAGGGTCGCCAAGGCGCTCGCCAAGGCGCTGCGCACCAGTGAGGCCGCCGACGGCGAGGAGCGGATCGAGGCGAGCAACCCGCTCGATGTCGAGAACCTGCCCGGCCTCGGGCTGCGGGTACTGCTCGTGGACTTCGACCCGCAGTGCCACCTCACCAACCAACTGGGCGCCACTCCCCTGCCATTGACCGGTGACAGCCTCACCAATCACATGGCGGGCGACCCCAAGGGCGACCTGCGCGACCTGATCGTCTCCGTGGACGAGGAGTCGTTCGGCGGCAGGCTCCATCTGCTGCCCGCCTGCAACGACGCCTTCCTGCTGGACGTGCGTCTCTCCGCCGTGCGCGCGCGGGAAGCCGCGCTGGAGCGGGCGCTGTCCCCGCTGGAGGACGACTACGACGTCATCCTCGTGGACTGCCCGCCCAGCCTCGGCCTCAGCATGGACGCCGCCGCCTACTACGGCCGCCGCCGTGACGGCGAGAAGCTCGGCCAGTCCGGCGCGCTCATCGTCGTCCAGGCCGAGGACAGCTCCGCCGACGCGTACGAACTGCTCACTACCCAGATCGACGATCTGCGCGGTGACCTCCAGATCGACATCGACTACCTCGGGATCGTGGTCAACCTCTACGACTCGCGGCGCGGCTACATCGCCACCTCCTCGCTCCAGGGGTGGGTGGACATAAAGGATCCGCGGGTCGTCGGCCTCATCGGTGATCTCAAGGAGCAGAAGGAAGCGGTCCGGGTGAAGAAGCCGCTGCTGTCCTACGCGCCCCGCTCGCAGCAGGCCGTGGGTATGCGCGCGCTCGCCAGGGAGGTGTCATGAGCAAGGCCGACCAGCTCGGCGCGGGCCGGTTCGGTGGGGGAGTGCGCCCGGTCAGCGCGCGTCGTCAGGCGGTCGCCGCCGCCACCGGCGTCCCCACCGACGGGGTGGCCCCGCCCACCGAACTCCCCCCGCACCGGATCAGCCCCAACCCGGACAACCCCCGCTCCACCCTCGGTGATCTCACCGACCTCGCGGGCAGCCTGCGCACCCACGGCCAGAAGCAGGCCATCACGGTGATGAACCGGGACGCCTACATCAAGGTCAATCCGGGACGCGAAGCCGACCTGGAGGCCGACGCCGCCTATGTCGTCATCGACGGCAGCAGTCGGCTGGCCGCCGCCCGTGAGGCCGGACTCGTCACCCTCAAGGTAATGGTCAGCGATGAACAGGGCACCAACGCCGAGGAGTTGCTGGAGTCCGCCCTCGTCGCCAACATCCACCGCCAGGACCTGGAGGAGCTGGACGAGGCCCGGGCCCTGCAACGGCTGCTTGGTATCCACGGCAGCCAGACCGCTCTCGCCAAGCGGCTGCACCGCTCCCAGGGCTGGGTCTCCCAGCGGCTCGCCCTGCTCAACCTCACTCCGGAACTCCAGCAGCGCATCGGCCAGGAGCCGATCGACCTCCTGCGGGCCGTCGGCAACAAGCCGCACGACCAGCAGGAAACGGCGCTGGAGGAACTGAAGGCCGAGCGGCTGCGCAAGGAGGCGGAGAAGTACGACCGCCGCCAGCGCACCCTGGAGGAACGCCAGGTACCGCGTCAGCAGACCGGGCCCGGTTCCGGGGCGCGGAGCGAAAGCGCCGTGGGCGCGGAGGACACCGGGGGCGACGGGGATGCCGCGGATGCCGGGGACACGTTCGCCGGTGCTTCGGAGGGCGCGAGCTATTACGACGTAATAGAGGACGCCCCCGAGGACGCCCCCGAGGACCGTGCCGATGAGGTGGCGGAGGTCGTCACGGAGACGGTGGGGGAGGGGAGTGGTGCGACGGCTCCGGTCGCCGCCACGACCTCGGCTGTGCCGACCGCACCGGTCGGCTCGCCCGCTCCGGCCGTCACGGCTCCGCAGAAACTCCCCTACGACAACGGCACGTTCGTTGCCATGCACCTCATCCGGAAGATGAGCGACGTGGAGTTCGACCGCATGCTGCAGATCCTCAACGATCACCAGCGGCAGCGGACGGCCACCGCCGACAGCGAAGACCCCGCTATTACGACGTAATAGCGGGGCGGGTGAACTGGAACGGGCGGCCGTTCTCCAAAGGGGGGGAGGAGAACGACCGCCCTGCCCCTGCGCCCCGTCGGGGTGGCAGGGAGTCTTCAGCAGGTACACGGGGTGGGTGGGAGAAGTGGTTCAACCCCGGTACGGAAATGTTTTTTTGACGTGGAGTCAGCGGTCGATGGGGGACATGTCCGCGTACCGGTCGCCCAGGGGTGGGGCTACCGCGTCCAGCCGGTCCAGCTGATCGGCCGTCAGCTTCACCTGGGCCGCACCGAGGTTCTCCTCCACCCGTGAGACCCGCTTGGTGCCGGGGATCGGGACGATGTCCTCGCCCTGGGCGAGCAGCCAGGCCAGCGCGACCTGCGCCGGAGTGCCGCCCACCTCGGCGGCGACGTCCTCCACGACCGTGACGATGGAGAGGTTGTGGTCGAGAGCGTCCGCCGTGAAGCGCGGGTTGCTCTTGCGGAAGTCGCCGTCCGCCAGCTCCTGGGGGCTGCGGATGCTGCCGGTGAGGAAGCCCCGGCCCAGCGGGGCGTACGCGACGAAGCCGATGCCGAGTTCCCGGAGCAGGGGAAGCAGTGCGCGCTCCGGCTCGCGGCTCCACAGGGAGAACTCGGTCTGGAGCGCGGTCACCGGGTGCACGGCGTGCGCGCGGCGGATCGTCTCGGGGGAGGCCTCGGAGAGCCCGATGGAGCGGACCTTGCCCTGCCGGACCAGCTCGGCGAGCACACCGACCGTCTCCTCGATGGGCGTCCCCGGGTCCACCCGGTGCTGGTAGTACAGGTCGATACGGTCCGTGCCGAGCCGTTTCAGGGAGCCCTCGACGGCGGTGGTGATGCTCGCGGGGGAGCTGTCCAGACCGCGCTCGCCGCTCGGGTGGGAGATCTGCCCGAACTTGGTGGCCAGCACGACCTGGTCCCGGCGGTCCGCGATCGCCCGGCCGACCAGCTCCTCGTTGGTGTACGGGCCGTACACCTCGGCGGTGTCGATCATCGTCACCCCGAGGTCCAGCGCCCGGTGGATCGTACGGACCGACTCGGCGTCGTCCGAGCCGGCGCCCGCGTAGAAGGCGGACATGCCCATGCAGCCCAGGCCGATCCGGGAGCTGTCGAGACCGCCGAGAGAAACCCGCTCCATCACTGCCGCCTCTCGTCTCAGGAACGCGGGAACGGCACGGAGGTCAGCTCCTCCAGCGTCGCCAGCAGATCGTCCTGGAAACCGGTGTCCAGCGCGGCGAGCGCCGCGGGCACTTCCTTCTGGTGGTAGAAGTACTGGCCGGTCACCTTCGCCTCGGGGTCCTCGCTCACCGCGAGCCACGCCTGCGTGATGTGGGCCTGGGTGATGTCGTCCGGTGCGCCGGGGCCGCCCATCTTGGTGGGCACCCAGCCGGGCTCCAGGGAATTGCTCAGCACCTCCGGCCAGAGCCGGGCGACGGCGAACGCGAGCGTGGCGTCGTACAGCTTGCTGTCGGAGTACGCCTGCGAGCCGTTCCACGGACGGCGCTCCCAGTCCAGGTCGCGGGTGTCGCCCCGGCCGCCTTGGTGCATGCCGCTGCTCAGATAGACCAGGCGCTTGGGGCGGTGCATCAGGGAGGTCAGGATGTAGGGCGCGAGCACGTTGATGGCGAGGACGTGCGCGTGCCCGTCCTCGGTGGTGATCTTGGCCCGCTCGCGGTAGCCGACACCGGCGTTGTGGATCACGGCGTCGAAGGGGTCCAGCTCGTTGGCCTGCTCGGCGAGGCGGACGGTCTGTTTCCGGCTGGACAGATCGGCCGCGAGGACCGTCTCCGCCTCCGGGAGCCGCTCGCGCAGTTGCTGCGCCCGCCGCTCGTTCCTGGCATGCCCGATGACCGTGTGTCCCTGCTCGACGAGCAGCCGGGCCGCGGCCAGACCGAGCCCGTCGGTCGTGCCGGTGATGAAAACGCGGGCCATGAAAGTGCTCCTTCCCGCTGTCGGTGCTGATGGGGGGCGCGGTGCGCCGTGTTTTCCATGCTCGGGGAGGCGGCGCGACCGGACATCGGTCATGTGACTGGCCCCGGGCACGTCACCCGGTGTCCGTTCGGGCGGACACCGGAGCCGGGACCCCGGCGGCCCCGTCCCGGCCCTTCCGTTCGGCGCCCCGCCCCCGGTGTTCCCCGGGCGCGGACCGGAGCGGACACACGGGTGGGCACCGCCACCGTCGAGCCACCGAACTGCTCGCAGTCATTTGACGCATCCGCCGCAATCGGTACACGGCGAACACTCAAGGGCAGACGCAGACGGCCTGTCCGGCCGTGAAGGCACGCGGCTCCGGCCGTGAGAACCCGAGGAACCCGAGGTCCCACTCATGCACGCTGCCATCGCCACCGCGGTTGACGCACCGCTGTCCCTCGCCGAGCGCGACATCCCCGAGCCCGGCTTCGGCGAGGTACTCGTCCGGGTGACCGCCTGCGGGGTCTGCTTCTCCGACCTCAACCTGATCCGCGGCCACTATCCCTTCGCCCGCTTCCCCGTCATCCCCGGCCACGAGATCACCGGTGTGGTCGAGGCCACCGGCCCCGGTGTCACCTCGCCCGCCGTCGGCACGGCCGTCGGCGGACAGTTCCTGTACGACTCCTGCGGCCACTGCGACTACTGCGTGCGCGGCGAGCAGATCCTCTGCACCGCCAAGCGGATCACCGGAATCGTCGCGGACGGCGGCTACGCCGAGTACGTGATCCTCAAGGCCGGTTACGTCACCGAACTGCCCGCCGGGCTCGACCCGGTGGCCGCCGCACCCCTGATGTGCGCGGGCATCACCGCGTTCAACGGGCTGCGGCAGGGCGGAGTGAAGGCCGGTTCGCGGGTCGCGGTCGTCGGCGCGGGCGGCATCGGCGCGCTCGCCATCAACTACGCGGTGGCGATGGGCGCCCGGGTCGCCGTGATCGGCCGCTCGCAGAGCGGTGCCGACGCCGCCAAGGAGATGGGCGCCGAACTCTACGTCGCCACCCAGGACAACGACCCGGCGCAGGAGCTCAAGCAGTGGGAGGGCGGCGCCAACGTCGTGCTGAACGCGGCCCCCTCCACCGCGGCGGGCGCCGCCACCCTCGGCGGTCTCGCCCCCGACGGCACCCTCGTGTTCTGCGGCTACGGTGCCGAGCCGCTCCAACTCCCCATCCAGCCGATGGTGTTGAACCGGCTGCACGTGATGGCCTCGCCGTCCGGCTCGCCGCACGACATGCGCGACACCCTCGCGTTCTCCGCGGCCCACGGCATCCTCCCCAAGGTCACGCCGATCACGCTGGACGACGCCCCCGCCGCGCTGGACGCGATGGCGGCGGGCCGCAGTTCCGGGCGCTCGGTCATCACCTTCGCGTGACAACTCCCCCTGTCACCGGCGGACTTGGTGCCTGCCTCCGTCCGCCTCTCCTCTCTTCCCCTCCCCTCTCTTCCCCTTTCCTCTCCACTCGTTTCCAGGAGTCATCATGAGCAAGACCATCCTCATCACCGGGGCCGGTTCGGGCTTCGGCGCGCTCAGCGCCCGTGAGCTGGCCAAGGCGGGCCACACCGTCTACGCCGCGATGCGCGACACCCGTGGCCGCAACGCCGGACGCGTCGCGGACGCCGCGCAGTGGGCCGCCGACAACGACGCCGACCTGCGTACCGTCGAACTGGACGTGCTCTCCCAGGAGTCGGCCGACGCGGCGATCAAGACCGTGATCGACCAGGCCGGTCGTATCGACGTCGTCGTGCACAACGCGGGACACATGGTGACCGGTCCGACCGAGGCGTTCACCCCCGAGGAGATCGCCGCCGTCTACGACACCAACGTGCTCGGTACCCAGCGGGTCAACCGCGCCGTGCTGCCCCGGCTGCGCGAGCAGGGCGAGGGTCTGCTGCTGTGGATCGGCTCCACCAGCACGCGCGGCGGCACCCCGCCGTACCTCGCGCCGTACTTCGCCGCCAAGGCCGCGATGGACTCCCTCGCGGTGAGCTACGCGGCCGAGCTGGCCCGGTTCAACATCGAGACGACCATCGTGGTTCCCGGTTCCTTCACCAAGGGCACCAACCACTTCGCCACCGGCGGCCACCCGGCCGACGAGCAGACCGTGAAGGCGTACGAGGCGCTCTACCCCGGCCTGGTGGAGCAGGTGAGCCAGCGGCTCGCCGCGCTCGCCCCCGCCGACGCCGATGTCTCGCAGGTCGCCGACGCGGTGGTGCAGGTCGTGGACACTCCGCACGGCGAGCGGCCGTTCCGGGTGCACGTGGACCCCGCGAACGACGGTTCGGAAGAGGTCAGCGACGTCGCGGACCGTATCCGCCGGGAGTTCCTCTCCCGGGTCGGCCTGGAGGACGTGCTCCACCCGCACGCCCTGCACCCGCAGCACTGAACCACCCAGCGAGAACCCTTCCGTACGGGGCTGTGCCGGATTCCCGGCGCGGCCCCGCGGCCTGACCGCACCGGGCCCACCCGCCCGGGAACAAGCACATCGACCAGCAGGAGCAAGCGATGATCGACCAGATCCAGGAACGGGCGCTCGGCACACGAGGTCTGCTCATCGGCGGCACCGAGGTACCGGCCGCCTCCGGACGCACCACCGACGACATCAACCCCGTGACCGGAGAGGTGTATCTGACCGTCCCGGCCGCCGGTGCCGAGGACGTGGAGCGCGCGGTCGCCGCCGCGCACGCCGCCTTCCCCGGCTGGGCCGCCACCGCGCCCTCCACCCGCCGCGCGCTGCTGGAGAAGGCCGCCGATCTGCTGGAGGAGCGGGCCGACGAGTTCACCGGGATCATGCTCCAGGAAACCGCCGGAACCCGTACCTGGGCGGCGTTCAACATCCGGATGTCCGCCGAACTGCTGCGCCAGGCGGCCACGATGGCGACCCGGCCGTCCGGTGCGCTGCTGGCGACCGACGTGCCGGGGGAGTGGTCGATGGCGGTGCGCTCGCCCGCCGGTGTCGTCGCCGCCTTCGTCCCCTGGAACGGTCCGCTGATCCTGTGCGCCCGCGCGGTCGCGGTCGCGCTGGCCACCGGTAACCCGGTGGTCATACGGCCCAGTGAGGACGCCCCCGTGACCAGCGGGTTCTTCCTCGCCGACGTGCTCTCGGCGGCGGGCGTCCCGGACGGCGTCGTCAATGTCGTCACCAACGACCGCGCGGACGCGCCCGGTGTGGTGGAGGCGCTGATCGCGGACGACCGGGTCACGCGGGTCAACTTCACCGGTTCGACCCCGGTCGGCCGGATCGTCGGACGGCTCGCGGGCGAGCATCTCAAGCCCGTCATCCTGGAGTTGGGCGGCAAGAATCCCATCCTCGTACTGGACGACGCCGACCCCGAGTACGCGGCCTCCGGGGTGACCCTGGCGAAGTTCATGAACTCCGGCCAGATCTGCATGTGCGTGGACCGGGTCATCGTGCAGAACGGTGTCGCGGACGCGTTCGTCCGTGCCTTCGTCGCCAAGGTCGCCGCGCTCGGGCAGGGCGACCCGGACCGGCCGGACACCCTGGTCGGCCCGCTGGTCAACACCCGGGCCGCCGAGCGGGTCGCCGGTCTGGTCGCGGACGCCGTGGAGAAGGGCGCCGAGGTGCTGTTCGGCGGCGGCCCGGCGGACGGCGCGTTCTACCCGGCCACCGTCCTCGACAAGGTCACCCCGGACATGCGGATCTACCACGAGGAGGTCTTCGGCCCGGTCGCCACGATCTTCCGCGTGGACACCGTGGACGAGGCCGTCGATCTCGCCAACGACACCGAATACGGCCTGTCCAGCGCGGTGTTCACCGAGAACGCCACCCGCGGTCTCGACGTGGCCCGGCGGCTGCGGCACGGTGCCACGCACGTCAACGACCAGTCGGTGGCCGACGAGCCGCAGGCTCCGGTGGGCGGCGTGAAGAACAGCGGCTACGGCCACTTCGGCAGCGAGTGGGGCGCGGAGTTCTTCACCGAGACCCGCTGGGTGACGGTGGCCGACCGGCACTCCGAGTACCCGGTCTGACCCGTCAGACCCGATCGCACGCCCCGGCGCACGCGACGCGGAAGGCTGCCGTACCGGCCGTACGGGATCACCCGCACCGGCCGTACGGCAGCCGCGTACCCGTGTCCGGAGCACCCGTCGTCCCCGGCCTTCCGCCGATCAGGAGCCGTCCGTCATGACCCCAGCGTCGCCGTCCGACCCGGCAGGCCGCCCCGTCCCGCCTCGTCAACACGCCCTGTCCGCAAAGCTGTTGCGGACCCGGTCCGCGCCCCAGCGGTTCCGTACCGCGACCATCGCGGGGGTCTGCATGGCGCTGCCGATGGCGCTCGCGTTCGGCGCGGGGCGGCCCGGACTGGGTGCCGTGGGTGGGCTCGGCTCGCTCGCCGCGCTGTACGGCCGCCCCGGTCCGCCCGCGAGGGACGCCCGCGCGGTGGCCTTCGCCACGCTCGGCCTGGCCGCCGGGTTCCTCCTCTGTTCCACGGCGCAGGGCCACGCCTGGCTCGCGGTGCTGGTCACCGCCGGGTGGGCGGGCGTGGTCACCGTCGTCTGCGGCGCGTTCGCGGCCCGGCCGCCGGGCATCGTGATGCCGGTGCTGGTCGGCGCGGTCGCCACCGCGCTGCCACCCGGCGATCCGCTGCCGCTGACCGGCGCGGTCGCGGCGACCGGCCTGCTGGCGACCCTGCTGGTGTGGGGGAGCGCGGCCCTCCGCGATGTCCGCGCCAGGCACACCGCGACCCCGTCCGCGCCCACCCGGCCGACTCGCGGCACGCCGGGGGACCTCACCGCCCCGCACCGTTCGGCGCGTCACCTCTTCTGGCGACCCCACGTCCACATCCTGGGCTGGGCCGGGCTGCGCACGGCCGCCGGGGTCGGGCTCGCCGGTGTCCTCTCCCTGGCCGTCGGGGCCCCGCATCCCTTCTGGGCGCTCGCCGCCGCCGCCGCGGTGCTGGCCGCGGGGAACCAGGCGGCCAGCGTCAACGACCGTGCCCTGCTGCGTGGCGCGGGCACGCTGGCGGGCTGTCTGGTGGCCGGGGGAGTCTTCGCGGCGGCTCCGGGGCCCACGGCGATCGTGGTGCTGCTCGCCCTGTTCGCGTTCGTCACCGAGTGCGTGGTGGCGCGCAACTACGCGCTGGCGATGGTGTTCGTGACGCCGATGGGCATCCTGCTGTCCGCCGTGGCGTCGCCGGTCGCGGCCGGACCGTGGGCGCTGACCGGGGAACGGCTGCTCCAGACGGTGCTCGGATGCGTCGGCGCGGTGGCCGTCGGCCAGCTCGTCACCGTGCGCTGGGCGGTCGCCCGACGGCTTCAGGCCGTACGGGGGGTACTGCGGGCGGCGGCGGACGTGGTCGCATGGCCGGAACCGGACGGTCCGGGCGCCGCGCGCGCGGAGCTGCTCGGCCGTGAGGTCCGTCATCTCGCCCTGGTCTCGGAGCGGGTGGCGGGTGAGCGGCGTTCGGTGCGGGAGGGAACCGCGCGGCTGGACGCTGTCGTAGCGGGCGCCGACGCGGTGGCGCGGGAAGCGTTGCGGCGCCGTGCGGCGGCCGGGGACGGCGACCAGGATTACGCCGAGAGCCTGCGCGCTCTGGCCGCGCTCTTGGACACCCAGCATTCCGAAAATGGACAGAACGGACTTCTCAAAACTCAACCGGCATATGAGTCGGTGGATTTGGCGAATCTGTCGGACAGCGTGCGAGATTGGATCTTCACACGGGGTATCGGTGCGGGGAGTCGTGGTGCAGCGTCGTCGGCCGAAGGCTTCGGGGGTGGGGGAGTGCGGATGCCCCGGGCACGAATTTAGGCTTGCATAGCATAGATTCGGCCGATTAGTCTTAATGTCGCCTGCAAGATCGGGTTAAATCTCAAGGCCGTGTGCCTCGGAGAGCCTGTCCGGGCCCTCCGGGCTTCCGCGACGGGCGACATCGGCACGAAATATCGGCCGAGCTGCCTCCACGGCGGGAAGGTGACCGCAAGTGGGTATGCAGGGTTCCGTTGCCCACACGGCCCCACGGAGGAGAGACCGGCCGATGGATTCCACCCCAGTGCATCATTCGCGGCTGCTGATCGGCAGGACAGAGGAACTCCACTTCATCCGCCGCTTCTTCACCGAGGCATCCGTCAGGGGTGGCGCCCTGGTCATCACCGGTGACCCCGGCATCGGCAAGTCGGCCCTGCTGGGAGCCGTCACCGAGGACGCACAGGCCAACGGCGCCACCGTGCTGCGGGTGGCGGGCGTCCAGTTCGAGGCCGACATCAGCTACTCCGGCCTCAACCAGCTCGTCGTCCCCCTCCTGCCGTACCTGGACGGACTCGGCGCGGCGCACCGGGACGCGCTGCGGGTGGCGACCGGCATCGGCTCCGGGACCGCCCCGGACCGGCTGCTCGTCTCGACGGCGACCCTGCTGCTGCTCCGCCAGGTCGCGGAGAAGGCACCCGTGCTGCTCGTCGTGGACGACGTGCCCTGGCTCGACCGGTCCACCGCCGTCGTCCTCGGGTTCGTCGCCCGCCGCCTCATCGGCAGCCGGATCGGCTTCCTGGCCTCCGCCCGCTCCGACACCGACGGCTACTTCGAACGCGGTGGCCTGCCCGAACACGTCGTGCGCGCCCTCGACGACGACGCGGCGCATGATCTGTTGCGCGCCGTCCACCCCCGGCTGGCCTTCAGTGTCCGCCGCCGCATCGTCACCGAGGCACGCGGCAACCCCCTCGCCCTGGTCGAACTCCCCGGAGTGCTCACCACCACCCAGCAGCAGGCCGAGACGGGCATGCCCGCCATCCTTCCGCTGGGCGAACGGCTCAAGGCGCTGTTCGCGGAACGCGTGGCGGAGCTGCCGCCCGGCAGCCGGGAGGCGCTGCTGCTCGCCGCACTCGACGGCACCGGCGACCTCGCCGTCATCGAGCAGGGCGTCGGCCCCTCCTACGTGGACGACCTGGGCCCGGCCGAACGCGCGCGGGTCGTCACCGTGGACCTGGCCGCGTACCGGCTGGCGTTCAGTCATCCGCTGCTGGCCTCCGCCGTGGTGGAGACCGCCACCTCCGGCGAGCGGCGCGAGGCGCACCGCAGGCTGGCCGACGCCCTGACCGGCCACCCCGAGCGCCGGGCCTGGCACCTGGGGGAGGCCGCCGTCACCGCCGACGAGGAGGTGGCCAAGCAACTGGAGGCCGCCGCCCAGCGCAGCCTGGCGCGTGGGGACGCCACCGGTGCCATCGCCGCCCTCTCCCGTGCCGCCCGGCTCAGCCCGCTGGCCCAGGACAAGAGCCGCAGACTCGCGGAGGCCGCGTACATCGGCGCCGACGCCGGTGGTGAACTGCGCAACGCCTCCGTCCTCCTCGACAACGCCCGCCGCGCCGACCCGGCGCTGCGCGGGTCCCTGCTGGCCGCCGCGGCCACCGCGCACCTGCTGATCAATACCGACGGTGACGTGGACACCGCGCACAGCCTCCTCGTCGGCGCCGTGGACGCCCACCTCGCCGGAGGTGAGCCGTACGACGAGTTCGCGCTCGCCGAAGCGCTCCACACCCTGCTGCTGATGTGCTGGTACGGCGGCCGGGCCGAGATGTGGGAACCGCTGTTCCAGGCGATGGACACGCTCGGTGACCGCGTACCCGAACTGCTCTGGCTGACCGCGCACACCTTCGGTGACGCGGCCCGTACCGGTGTGCTGGCCCTGGACCGGCTGGACCGGGCGCTGCGCGCCGCCGCCGAGGAGACCGATCCGACACGGGTCATCCGCCTGGGCACCGCTTCCGTCTACCCCGACCGCCTCGGTGAACTGCGCGAGGCGTCCTGGCGCGTGGTCCGCCAGGGCCGCCGGGGCGAGAGTCCCGCCCGCCGTCACCTCGGTGCGCTGATGCATCTGTGCGTGGAGTATCTGTTCGCCGGGCGCTGGGAGGAGGTGGACGGCCTCACCGAGGAGGGCCTGCGGATCTGCGAGGAGCAGGAGTTCAGCTTCTTCGTCTGGTACTTCCGCTACTGCCAGGCGTACGTCGCCGCCGGGCGCGGACAGAGCGACACCAGCCGGGTGCTCAGCGAGCAGATCGTGCAGTGGGCCGCGCCGCGCGGCGCCCACGGTGCCGCCCTGTGGGCCGCGCAGGCACGGGCGCTGTGCGCGCTCGGCGGCGGCGACTTCGAAGAGGCGTACCGCCAGTCCTGTCTGATCTCCCCGCCCGGCGAACTCGCCCCCTATGTACCGCACGCCCTGTGGAACGCCCTCGACCTCGTCGAGTCCGCGATCCGCACCGGCCGCACCGAGGAGGCCCGGGCCCACGCCCGTGCCGTCGAGGAGTCGGAGATGGCCGGGCTGTCCCCGAGGATGCGGATGCAAGCGGGCGCCGTGGCGGCGCTGACCGCCGGGGGAAAGAAGGCCAGAGCCCACTTCGAGGCCGCCCTCGACAGCGATCCGGGCCGCCGCTGGCCCTTCGAGCACGCTCGGGTGGAGCTGCTGTACGGCGAGTATCTGCGCCGCGCCCGCAGCACCGGCGAGGCCCGGACCCAGCTGGCGTCCGCGCTCACCGCGTTCCGGGGCCTGGGCGCCGCACCCTGGGCGGACCGGGCCGCCGCCGAACTCCGCGCGGCGGGGGAGACCCTGCCCCGCGAGACCGGCGAGGGTGCCAAGGCGCTGCTCACTCCGCAGGAACTGGAGATCGCCACGCTCGCCGCGACCGGCCTCACCAACAAGCAGATCGGTGAGCGGCTGTTCCTGTCCCACCGGACCGTCGGGTCACACCTGTACCAGATCTATCCCAAGCTCGGGATCACCACCCGTGCGGCGCTGCGCGACGCTCTCGCCGCCCTCGACGAGGTACCCACGGCGGGCTGACCGGCATGTTTGGCCTCGCGCGTCGGTGCGGGGCGGGCCGATGGGGCCGCTCCGCATCCGACAGTCACATGACGGATGCGGAGATCCGCCGGGGCGCGCGACGCTAGGGGATGAGCGGCCCCTGCCCCGATGCATTTGCGGTCGCGTCAGAACGACGTCGCGGGCTCAGCGAGGGGAATACGACGACATGCCCACCGACCACGAGGGCCTGAGGATTCACTGGCCCGCCGGGTTCGCCCCGGACGAGGCCGACTACCACTTCCAGGCCAGGATCACGGTCAAGGCAGCACCCGAAGGGGTTTTCTGCTGTCTGGCCGACCTCAACCGCTGGCCGCTGTGGGTGCCCGGCGTCACCGAGGCCGGCCCGACCATGTCGGGCGGTCCCCTCGCCCTTCAGGAGTCCTTCCGGGTGAGGCTCTTCGGTGTGGGCCTCGAATGCCTGGTCGGGGAGTGGCAGCCGGGCGCCCGCCTCGGCTGGTCCGGGCTCGGACCGGGCCTGCACTTCTACCACGCCTGGACGTTCGAGCCGCGCCAGGACACCACCGTCGTGGTCACCGAGCAGACCGCGCGCGGAGCGACCGCCGTCACCATGCGCGACGGGCATCCCGAGTGGGAGAACTTCCTGCGCTACGGCTGGCTCGACTCCCTCAAGCAGCGGGCCGAGGTCCGCTGACGCACACCGAGCCCCCCGCCGTCCGCCGGTTCACCAGCCCGGACGGCGGGGCAGGCCAAGCCCTCAGGCTTTCGGCAGCAGCCGTTCCGTGACCGCCTCCACCGCCGCGACGACGGCCGCGCGGTGCCGCTTCAGGCGGGCGCCCTCGTCGTCACCGGCCGGGTTGCGGATGGCCGGCGGGGTGAACAGCCACGACTGGGCGGCGGCGAGCGCGATCATCAGGGCGTCCATGCCGGTCTCCAGATCGGCCCCGTAGGCGTCCGCGACGGCCTGCGCCTTGCTGAGATGCGACTCCAGTTCGGCCGCCGAGGCCTCCGGGCGCTCCAGCATCTTCCACTGGGTCAGCCGGATCAGCTCCGGGTCGGCGACGAACGCGTCGAACAGCGCACCGGTGTACGCGGGCAGATCCGCCGGTGTGAAGCCGACGACGTCCACGAGCAACTGGATACGGGCTTCCAGGACGGAGTCGAACAGTTCGTCCTTGGAGCCGAAGTAGGCGTAGATCGCCTGTTTGTTCGCCGGAGCGTTCTTGGCGATGCGCTCGACGCGCGCTCCGGCGAGGCCGTGTGCGACGAACTCCTCGTGCGCGGCCTCCAGCAGCCGGGCACGCGTCGCGGAAGAGTCATAACCCATGACCCCAGCCTAAAATACAAACGTCTGGATGGAACACCTCGGTGGCCGGGATGCCCGGCCGCGAGATGCGGCGATACCCTGGACGCATGAATCGTCTGGAGACCCGGGACCTCGTGTACTTCGCGGAGATCGCCGAGGAACTGCACTTCAGCAAGGCTGCGGAGAACCTGGGCATCTCCCAGCCGGTGCTCTCGCGGGCCATCGCGCGGCTGGAGCGGCGGATGGGTGTCCGGCTGCTCGACCGCACGAGCCGACGGGTGGAGCTGACGGAGGCGGGGCGCACCTTCCGCGACGAGTGCCGCCACCTCCTGCGCGGCCTGGACATCGCGGTACGGCGCACCCGGCGGGCCGCCGACGCGCCCCGGCTGGTCGTGGCGGTACGGCCCGGCACCGGCAGCGGGCTGCTCACCCAGGTGCTGAGCCGCTACACCGGTCCCGAGCCCGAGCTGGTCTTCACGCACGAACGGGCGGCGGCCGTCCGGGACGGGATCGCGGACATGGCGCTGGTGTGCCTCGGCACCGAGGACATCAGCGGGCTGCGGGGCGTGGAGGTGGGGGAGGAGCTGCCGATGGCGCTGCTGCCCGTGGGGCACCCTCTCGCCGGTCGCTCGGCGCTCGGTGTGGCCGACCTCGTGGACGAGCCGGGCTATCGCGCCCGCTGCCCCGAGATCGGCATCGACGAGATCATGGACCGGGTCGCGCTCGGGCGGCTGGTCACCGTGGTCGGCTCGGCCGCGTCCGAGCGTCTGCCCCGGGACGTGGTGGCCGTGCCGGTCACCGACCTTCCGCCGACCACGCTGGCGTTCTGCTGGTCGCCCACCACCCGGAATCCCGGCCTGCTGGACCTTGTGCAGCGGCTGGCGGCGGACGAGACGACGGGACGGCTGGTACGCGCGGCGTGACGCCGGGTCCGGTGGGGGTGAGCCCCTCCGCCCGGTCGGCGTGGGTCTCCCCGTAGGTGGCGCAAGGGGACGTTTGGTGTTCCCCGCCGCGCGGACTAGTATTCAACCATCCGGTTGGATTTGATTCCGGCGGGGCCGTCCAGCCCGGCCGGACAGGCTGGGAGGCCGTTCGCATGACGACTCGTACGTGGTTCATCACCGGCATCAGCAGCGGCTTCGGCCGCGAGATGGCGCGGCAACTGCTGGAGCGGGGCGACCGTGTCGCCGGTACGGTCCGCGACCCCGACAGTGTCAAGGACCTCGCCGCACGGTTCCCCGAACGGCTGTGGACCGCGCGGCTGGACCTGACCGAGACCGCGGAGATCCGGCCGGTCGTGGACCGGGCGTTCGCCGAACTCGGCCGCATCGACGTGGTCGTCAACAACGCCGGTTACGCACTGCTCGGCGCGGCCGAGGAGGTCAGTGACGACCAGATCGCCCACGCCGTCGCCACCAACCTCGTCGGCTCCATCCAGGTGACCCGCGCCGCCCTGCCGCACCTGCGGGCCCAGCAGGGGGGCCGCATCATCCAGGTCTCCACCTGGGGCGGCCAGGCCGCCGCACCCGGCGGCGCCTTCTACCACGCCACCAAGTGGGGCATCGAGGGGTTCACCGAGGCCACCGCGCTCGACGTCGCCGGTTTCGGCATCGGCGTCACCATCGTGGCGCCCGGCGGGACCGACACCGACTTCCGCAGCCGCAGCGCCCAGTTCGGGACACCGCTCCCCGCGTACGACGACAGCCCGGCCAGCGGTGTCCGCGCGCTGCGCAGCATGCCGCCGGGCAACGGTGATCTCCCGGCGATGGTCCGTGCGATCCTCGACAGCGCCGAGCAGACGCCCGCCCCGCGTCGCGTGATCCTCGGCAGCGACGCCCAGACCTACATCTCCCGCGCCCTCGCGGACCGGCTCGAAGAGGCCCGCAATCAGCGGGAGTCGGCGGCGGCGGTCGATATCCGCCCGGCGGAAGGCCGCTGACGACAGGCCCTGGTCCGGCACTTTCCGGCCCGGCTTCCGCTCCGGCGGGAGCCGGGCTTTCGTATGCCGTGGCGTCCCGTCGCCCCCGGGGTGTCTCTCAGACGTCCGGGTCCGTGCCGGTCGTGATACCGGCGAAATGCCGGGTCCGCGCGGTGATCAGCAGGAGCTGCCAGGACTCCACGTCCGGCCTGCGGCGCAGCAGCGCCCGCCGCTCCCGCTCCGTCATACCGCCCCAGACGCCGTGCTCGATCCGGTGGTCCAGCGCGTACGCCAGACACTCCGTGCGCACCGGGCAGTTCCCGCACACCGCCTTGGCGCGGTGCTGCGCCGCGCCCTCCACGAACAGGGCGTCGGGGTCCGTGCTCCGGCACGCGCCCCGCTCCGCCCACAGGTAATCCGTCATCACCCGGTGTCGCCCCTCCCCAGCCACGTCCGCGTCGGCCGTTCCCCCGGCCGGAGCGTCGGACGATCACGCTAACCCTCCGGTCCCGGATTCGCCATTGCATGTACATGCATGGGGGAGTTTGGTATCCTCCCGCGCCGCCGGACGGTAATCCCTTGCGTGGTAAGGAAGTTGAGCCTTTCCTTCTGTGTCCGGCGACGGCCGCGCCGGGTGTTCTTCCGGCCGGTGTTCTTCCGTCCGGCGCGATGGCCGGAACCCGTCGGCTCCGGCCCGGACGGCGCCCCCTCGCCCGTGTCCGGGGGCCGTCCCGCCCGTCCCTCCCCGTCGTGAACAGCCTCCCCGCCGTGTTGAAGCGTGGGGCATAAACCACATGGCTGCGCCGTTACACCTATCAAGTGCTACATTGGAGTGACAGTTAGGGCTTGGGTCCTGCTGGTCCACTGGAAAGGAAACCGAAGTGATCACCTACGACCGGCTCTACATCGGCGGCACCTGGACCGAACCCAGCGACCCGGACCTGCTCGACATCCGCTCCCCGCACGACCAGTCCGTCGTCGCGCGGGCCGCCCAGGCGCGGCCCGCAGACATCGACCGCGCGGTGGCCGCCGCCCGCGCCGCCTTCGACAGCGGTGTGTGGAGCGGCACGGCACCGGCCGAGCGTCTGGCGCTGCTGCGCCGCTTCAACGAACTGCGGGAGGAGAACGCCGAGAAGGTCGCCTCCCTCATCACCGCCGAGAACGGTTCGGCCGGCTGGTTCACGCTGGCCGGGCAGGCCGGTCTGACCCGGCAGGCCAACGCCGTCTTCAAGGCGGCCGAGGAGTTCGACTGGGAGACCGCCCTCACCCCGTCCGACCCGGCCAACCCCTTCCGCAGCGTGGTGCGCCGGGAGGCGATCGGCGTCGTCGCGGCCGTCATCCCGTGGAACTCGCCGTTCTCCTCCGCGACCGCGAAGATCATCCCGGCGCTGCTCGCGGGCAACACGGTCGTCCTGAAGGTGTCCCCGGAGAACTCCCTCAGCATGGGCTTCCTCGCTGAACTCCTGGAGCGGACCGGGCTGCCGGAGGGCGTGATCAGCGTGCTGCCCGCCGACCGCGAGACCAGCGAGTACCTGATCTCCCACCCGGACGTGGACAAGATCGCTTTCACCGGCTCCACCCGTGCCGGACGCACCATCGCCTCCATCGCCGGACAGCAGCTCAAGCGGGTCAGCCTGGAACTGGGCGGCAAGTCGGCCGCGCTGATCCTTCCGGACGCCGATGTGCAGCAGGCGGTCCAGGGGCTGAAGTTCGGCTCGCTGCTCAACAACGGCGAGGCGTGCATCGCGCAGACCCGCATCCTCGCCCCGCGCGAGAAGTACGACGAGGTCGTGGCCGCGCTCGGGGAACTGGTCGCGTCGCTCAAGGTCGGTGACCCGCTCGACCAGGACACCTTCATCGGCCCGATGATCCGCCGCGACCAGCAGCAGCGCGTCATCGACTACATCAACATCGGTATCGAGGAAGGCGCCCGCCTGGTCACCGGCGGCCCCCAGGTCCCCGAGGGACTGGAGGGCGGCAACTATGTCACCCCGACCGTCTTCGCCGACGTGGACAACTCCATGCGCGTCGCCCAGGAGGAGATCTTCGGCCCCGTCCTGGTCGTCATCGCCTACGACGACGAGGACGACGCCGTCCGGCTCGCCAACGACTCCGAGTACGGCCTCTCCGGCGGCGTCTGGTCCGCCGACCCCGAGCACGCGCTCGCCGTCGCCCGCCGCCTGCGTACCGGCACGGTGACCGTCAACGGGGCACCGATCGGCTTCGACGGCCCCTTCGGCGGCTTCAAGAACAGCGGCGTCGGCCGCGAGTACGGCGCCGTCGGCCTCGGCACGTACACCGAGTACAAGACCGTCACCCTCGCCTGAGCCCGCCGGGAGCCGCTCCGGGGCCGTGCCGGTCGTACCGCCCGGCCCCGGAGCGGCGAGCCCTCGTGCCGCCCCCCTGCCCCCGCTCCCGTCTTCGCCTTCGTCCTCGAAAGGCCCTCTCCGCATGTCACAGGCATCCTCCCCGGCGTCAGCCGCGCCCAGGGTCGGGGCCGCCATGAGCGCCCTGGTCCTGGCGGTGCTGCTGGCCGCCCTCGACCAGACCATCGTCTCCACCGCCCTGCCCCGCATAGCCGAGGACCTGAACGGGTTCGCGTCCATCTCCTGGGTCAGCGCCGCCTATCTCCTCGCCTCCACCGCGGCCACCCCCCTGTGGGGGAAGCTGGGCGACATGTTCGGGCGCAGGCGTCTGTACCTCGTCTCCACCGGCCTCTTCCTGCTTGCCTCCGCCGCCTGCGGCCTCGCGCAGAACCTGCCCGAACTCATCGCCGCCCGTGCCCTCCAGGGCATCGGCGGAGGCGGCATGATCGTCCTCACCTTCGCCCTCGTCGGCGATGTGGTCCCGCCCGCCGAACGAGGCCGCTACCAGGGCATGTTCGGGTCCGTCTACGGCGTCGCCAGCATCGTCGGCCCGCTGCTCGGCGGCGTCTTCACCGACCAGCTCTCCTGGCGCTGGGCCTTCCTGATCAACCTGCCCGTCGGCGCCGTCACCCTCGTCATCGCCGCCCGCGCGCTGCCGTCCGGCGTCCGCCGCGCCACCGCCCGCATCGACTGCGCGGGTGCGCTGCTGCTCGCCGCGCTGGCCACCGGCATCGTCCTGGTCACCTCGTTCGGACAGCGCTGGGGCTGGGCGTCGCCCCGGATCATCGCCCTCGTCGCGGCCACCGCGGCCCTCGCCGCGATCCTGCCCGCCGTCGAACGCCGGGCCGCCGCACCGGTCCTCCCGGTGACCATGCTCGCCTCGCGCACCGTCGTGTTCGCCTCGCTGATCGGCTTCGTCGCCAACGCCGCGATGTTCAGCGTGCTCGTCTACCTGCCGACCTACCTCCAGATCGTGCACGGCGTCTCCGCCACCCTGTCCGGGGTGCACCTGCTGCCGCTGGTCGTCGGCCTCGTGGTCAGCCAGTCCCTGGCCGGGCGTTGGGCCGCGCACGCCGAACGGCTCCGTACGATCCTGGTCACCGGTCTCGCGCTGAACGTCGTCGGCCTGCTGCTCCTCGGCACCGTGGGCGCCGACACCCCGACCCTCGTGCTCAGCGGCTACTTCCTGGTGACCGGTGTGGGCATCGGCATGGTTCCGATGGTCGTGCTGACCGCCGTGCAGAACACCGTGGCCCCCGAGGACATCGGCGCCGCCAGTGCCGTCGTCACCTTCGCCCGCTCCATCGGGGCCGCCTTCGGCGTCGCCGTCTTCGGCACCCTTCTCACCTCAGGTTTCGCCGGTCGGCTCCGCGACCTCCCGTTGCCGCCCGCCTTCGACGCCGCCCGTCCCGAGACGGTCCGGTCCCTGTCCGGCGCCCTGCGGCCCGCGGTGCTCGACGCCTTCGCCCACGCCACCGGCGCCGGTTTCCTCTGGATCACCCCCCTCGTCGCGCTCGGCGCCTTCCTCGCCCTCCTGCTCGGGCCCGGCCGCGAGACACCCGCCGCGCCCCTGAGCGCACCGGCCCAAGCGGTCGGCGCCCATGACTCGGTCCCGGGCGGGCAGGGGGGTCAGGGCGAGGTCGTGCGGCCGGGGGACGGAGGGCGCAGCCGGTAGACCCGGGTCGCCGTGCCGGTGAAGACCGCGTGCCGTTCGGCCGCGCTCAGCGCCGACGTCAACTCCCGCGCGGCGCCCAGCACATCGGCGTACTCCGCGGCGAGCAGGCACACCGGCCAGTCGGAGCCGAACATCAGGCGCTCCGGGCCGAACGCCTCCAGCACCGTCTCCGCGTACGGCCGCAGGTCCGCCACCGTCCAGGTGTCCCAGTGGGCCTCGGTGACCAGCCCCGACAGCTTGCACACGGTGTTGGGCAGCGCCGCCAGCTCCCGGACCCCGTCCGGCCAGGAACCCGGCGCACCGGACGCCACCGGCGGTTTGCCGAGGTGGTCCAGGACGAAGGTGAGACCGGGCAGCAGCCGTGCCGCCTCGACGGCCGCCGGAAGCTGGTGCGGCTTCACCACCAGGTCGTAGGCGAGCCCCGCGTCCTGGAGCGCGGCCAGTCCCCGCAGCACCTCGGGGCGGACCAGCCAGCGCGGATCGGGTTCCTCCTGGACCTGGTGGCGGATGCCGACCAGCCGCTCCCCGCCGGGTGACGACCTGAGCGCGGCCACGGTGTCCGCGACGCCGGGCGCCGTCAGATCGGTCCAGCCGACCACACCGGCCACCAGATCGTCCCGCGCGGCCAGCGACAGGAACTCCGGTGTCTCCTCCGCGACGGTCACCGTCTGCACCAGCACCGTCGCGAAGACGCCCGCGGCCCGCGCGTGCGGTGCCAGGTCGGCGACCGTGAAGTCCCGCCGCAGCGGCGCCAGTTCGGGCCCGGTGATCCACTCCTGGTCCCGCACGGAGAGGTCCCACACATGGTGATGGGCGTCCACGATCCCGGTGTCCGGGGCCGGGCGGGGTGCGCCGCTCACGGCCGCTTCCCGGCGGGGGACGCCGTGGGCACCGGCACGCCCGGCGCGAGCAGGCCCCGCGCACGCAGGTCGTCCCACAGGGCATCGGGCAGGGGCAGCCGCAGCAGCTCCACGGTGTCCCGCACCTCCTCGGCGGAGCGTGCGCCGCTGAGCACCCGGTCCACCGCCGGATGCCCGAACGGGAAGCGGAGCGCCGCCGCCCGCAGCGGGACTCCGTGCGCCTCGGTGACCGACGCCAGCCGCCGTGCCCGGTCGAGCAACGAGTCGGGCGCGGGCGCGTAGTCGTAGGTGGCGCCCGCCTCCGGCGAGGTCAGCAGCCCGGAGTTGAAGACACCGCCGACGACCACGGTCCGGCCGCGTGCGGCGGCCTCCGGCAGCAGCTCGTCCAGTCCGTCCTGGTCCAGCAGGGTGTACCGCCCCGCGAGCAGCACCACGTCGATGTCCGTCTCGCGCAGGAAGCGGGCGGGCAGCGCCGACTGGTTCATGCCGATGCCGATGGAGCCGACGACACCCTCCGCGCGCAGCCGCTCCAGCGCCGGGTACGCCTCCCGCAGCGCCTGCTCGGCATGGTCGTCCGGGTCGTGCAGCAGGACCGTGTCCACCCGGTCGAGACCGAGCCGGTCCAGGCTCGCCGCCAGCGACTTCCGCACTCCCTCGGCGCTGAAGTCCCACACCCGGCGGTGCGTCGCCGGTACGGCGAAGCCGTTCGCCAGGTCGTCGCCGTCCCCGCCGCCCGGCACCGGTTCCAGGAGCCGCCCCACCTTGGTGGAGACCGTGTACTCCTGCCGGGACCGGGTCCGCAGCGCCTCGCCCAGGCGGCGTTCCGACAGTCCGAGCCCGTAGTGGGGCGCGGTGTCGAAGGCACGGACCCCCGCCTCCCAGGCGGCGTCCACGGCGGCCAGCGCGGCCTCGTCACCGACCGGCCGGTACAGGTTGCCGATCCCCGCGCAGCCGAGCGCGATCCGCGAGGGCGGCACCGCGCCGTCCCGCCCCGTCGTACCGTCGTCCCGCTCCGCCGTGCTCACGACTGTCCCGCCGGACGCAGCCGCAGGCCCTGCATGCCTCCGTCCACCGCGAGCGCGGTGCCGGTGACGGACGCCGCGCCGGGACCGGCGAGATAGACGATGGCCTCGGCCACCTCCCGCGCGCTCACCAGGCGTCCCATCGGCTGCCGGGCGTTGAGCGCGGCGCGCTCGGCCTCGGCGTCGTCGGCCGAGTCCAGCAGCCGGGCCACCCACGGGGTGTCCGCGGTGCCGGGGTTGACGCAGTTGACCCGGATGCCCTCGCGCACGTGGTCGGCGGCCATCGCCAGGGTCAGCGACAGGACGGCGCCCTTGCTGGCCGAGTACAGCGCACGCTGCGGAAGCCCGGCGGTCGCGGCGATGGAGCAGGTGTTGACGACGGCCGCGTGCGCGGAGCGGCGCAGATGGGGCAGGGCGGCGCGGGTGGTGCGCACCATGCCGACCACGTTCACGTCGAGCACCTGCCGCCACTGCTCGTCCGGGTTGTCCTCGACCGTGCCCTGCGCGCCGATGCCCGCGTTGTTGACGACGATGTCGATCCCGCCGAGCCGCGCCGCCGCGCTCTCCACCGCCTCCCGTACGGAGCTGTCGTCGCCGACGTCCGCGCGCAGCGCCGTCAGGTGCTCCGGGGCCCCGTCGGGCGCGAGGTCCAGCACGGCGACCGACGCGCCCCGCTCGGCCAGCAGCAGGGCGGTGGCGAGCCCGATCCCGGACGCGCCGCCGGTCACGACCGCCCGCAGTCCGGTCAGCTCCGTCATACGGCCTCCTCCTGTGCGGCCCGGTCGGCGGTCCAGAACACGCCGTCGGGATAACGGAACTCGGTGATCGACTCCGCGCGCATCGTGGCGGAGAAGCCGGGGGCGAGCGGGGCGGCGTAGTGGCCGTCGCGCATCACCACCGGTTCGGTGAAGTGCTGGTGCAGATGATCCACGTACTCGATGACCCGGCCCTCGGTGGTGCCCGACAGCGCCAGGTAGTCGAACATCGACAGGTGCTGTACGAGTTCGCACAGGCCGACCCCGCCCGCGTGCGGGCACACCGGCACCCCGAACTTGGCGGCCAGCAGCAGGATCGCCAGGTTCTCGTTGACCCCGCCGACCCGTGCCGCGTCGATCTGGAGGACGTCGAGCGAACCCGCCTGGAGCAGCTGCTTGAAGACGATGCGGTTCTGCACGTGCTCGCCGGTGGCCACCCGGACCGGGGCGACCGCCTGCCGGACGGTCGCGTGCCCGAGGACGTCGTCGGGGCTGGTCGGTTCCTCGATCCAGTAGGGATCGAACTCGGCGAGCGCCTTGGTCCACTCGATCGCCTCGGCCACGTTCCACCGCTGGTTGGCGTCGATGGCGATCCGTACGCCGTCGCCCACGGCGGCCCGCGCGGCGCGCAGCCGCCGCACGTCGTCCTCCAGGTCCGCGCCGACCTTCAGCTTGATCTGGGTGAACCCGTCGCGTACGGCCTCCTCCGCCAGCCGCGTCAGCTTCTCGTCGGAGTAGCCGAGCCACCCCGGCGAGGTGGTGTAGCCGGGGTAGCCGCGGCGCAGCAGCAGTTCCTCGCGCTCGGCCAGACCGCGTCTGCCCTCGCGCAGCAGGCCGAGGGCGTCCTCGGGGGTGAGGGCGTCCGCGATGTAGCGGAAGTCCACCTGGGAGACCAGCCACTCCGGATCGGCGTGCGCCAGCAGACGCCACAGCGGTTCACCGGCCCGCTTGGCGGCCAGATCCCAGACGGCGTTGACCACGGCGCCGATCGCCATGTGCATCACGCCCTTCTCGGGCCCCAGCCAGCGCAGTTGGCTGTCGCCGATCAGGTCGCGGCTGAGCGAGCCGGGGTCCGCGCACAGTTCCTCGACGGACCGGCCGAGCACATGGGAGCGCAGCGCGTCGAGCGCGGTCACCTGGATCTCGTTGCCACGCCCGATCGTGAACGTGAAGCCGTGGCCTTCGAGGCCGTCGCCCGCGTCGGTGCGCAGCACCACGTACGCGGCCGAGTAGTCGGGGTCCGGGTTCATCGCGTCCGAGCCGTCCAGCTCCCGTGACGTGGGGAAGCGGACGTCATGGGTGTCCAGGGCGGTGATCCTGGCGGATGTCGCGGTCAAGGGAGGCTGCCTTTCAGGCCTGGGCGAAGGTCTGGCGCTGGGTGCCGAGGCCGTCGATGCTGAGTTCGACGGTGTCCCCGGCGCGCAGGTAGGGGTTGCCGGGCAGCCCCAGGGCCACCCCGGCGGGCGTTCCGGTGTTGATGACGTCGCCCGGCTCCAGCACCATGTACCGGCTGAGGTACGCCACGATGTGGTGGACGGCGAAGATCATGTCGCCGGTGTGGCCGTCCTGGCGCTTGGTGCCGTTGACGTCCAGTCGCAGCCGGAGATCCTGCGGGTCGCCCACCTCGTCGGCGGTGACGAGCCACGGGCCGAGCGGGTTGAACGTCTCGCAGGACTTGCCGAGGTCCCACTGGGGCGAGTATTCGAGCTGGAACTCGCGCTCGGAGACGTCGTTGCTGACCGCGTAGCCCGCGATCACCGCCGCGGCCTCCTCGGGGCCGTCGAGGTACCGCGCCCGGCGGCCGACGACCACCGCCAGCTCGACCTCCCAGTCCGTCTTCACCGAGCCGCGCGGAATCAGGACCTGGTCGAAAGGTCCGACGACCGTGCCGGGGTCCTTCATGAAGACCACCGGCCGCTGGGGGATCGCGGCGCCCGTCTCGGCGGCGTGGTCGCGGTAGTTGAGGCCCACGCAGACCACCTTGCCGGGGCGGGCGACGGGGGCTCCGACGCGCAGTCCGGCGGGGTCGAGTTCCGGCAGCCCGCCCGCCTCGACGGCGGCCCGCGCGCGGGCCACCCCGTCCCCGGCGAGGAAGGCGCCGTCGATCTCGGAGGTCACGGAGGACAGGTCGAGGAGGGTGCCGTCGTCGGCGAGGACGGCGGGCCGCTCCTCACCCGGTGCGCCGACTCGTAGCAGTTTCACTTGCCCGTTTCCTTGTCATGGGGGGTCGCCGTGCGTGCGCCGCCGCCGGGCGCACCGAGGGTCCGGCTTGTCCGGGCCATGATCATCCGTGATCATCTGCACCCACAGTCATCGGATGTATGGCGGCATGGCGACTGTAGCTCCAGGCCGTCGCGCTGACAATGGAGCCGACGGCGGACCGCCTCGGACGACCGCTCCGCGTGGGGATGCGGTGCCCCCGTGCCCCTCCCCCCAACACACAGGTCAGCAAGGGGCATCGGAAGACGGGGAGGGAGACGGCGCATGGCTCGGCATCCGGGCGCGGTCCGCGTCCGAGAACCCCGGTACGAAGTCTTGTCAACGCGGGGGGCACCGTCGTAACGTCCTCCGCGTCCCGAGATACATCGGAGGAATGAGGCAGGTTGCGCGACGGGCCCAGCACGGTCCGGCGGGTGGCCGTTCATCCGCCGACCCTGTCACCGGCGCCCGCACCTCCTCTCCCGCCGGGAGCGGTCCGCGTCCACCGGTCCCCGACCCGTCCGCTGTCCGGCAGCGGCCTCACCGCGTACCGCACCCGGCGAGACCGCTCCTGCGCCCCTTCCCGCGGCTCCCAGCCGGCCTAGGAGAGATCACGGCCATGACCACCGCCCGCACCCGTTCCCTCGCCGCGGCCACCGCCGTCCTCGCGGTGCTGAGCCTCGCCACCGCCTGCAACCGGGAGAGCGCCTCGTCGCCCGCCGGACAGGGCAAGAAGGCCGCCATCGGCATCGACCTGCCCCGCTCCGACTCCGACTTCTGGAACTCCTACGCCGACTACCTGCGCAAGGACATCAAGTCCGACGGCGTGGACGCCCTGCCGCTGAGCAACTCGCAGAACGACGTCACCAAGCTCGTCGCCAACGTCCAGGTGTTCCGGCAGACCGGTGCCAAGGCCGTCGTCATGGCCCCCCAGGACACCGGTGCCATCGCCTCCACCCTCGACACCCTGGCCTCGGCCAAGATCCCGGTGGTCAGCGTGGACACCCGGCCCGACAAGGGCGACGTCTACATGGTGGTGCGCGCCGACAACCGCGCCTACGGCACCAAGGCCTGCGAGTTCCTCGGCAAGCAGCTCGGCGGGAAGGGCAAGGTCGCCGAACTCCAGGGCGCGCTGGACTCCATCAACGGCCGCGACCGTTCGGAGGCCTTCGCCGCCTGCATGAAGCAGAAGTTCCCCGCCATCAAGGTCTTCGAGCTGCCCACCGACTGGAAGGGCGACGTCGCCTCCGCCAAGCTCCAGTCGCTGCTCGCCCAGCACCCGGACCTGAACGGCATCTACATGCAGGCCGGTGGCGTGTTCCTCCAGCCGACGCTGGCGCTGCTGGAGCAGAAGGGCCTGCTGAAGCCGCCGGGCGACAAGAAGCACATCTCGATCATCTCCAACGACGGCATCCCGCAGGAGTTGGACGCCATCCGCAAGGGCCGTATCGACGCCACCGTCTCCCAGCCCGCGGACCTCTACGCCAAGTACGCGCTGTACTACGCCACCGCCGCCGCGCAGGGCAAGGAGTTCAAGCCCGGCGCCACCGATCACGACTCCACCATCGTGAAGATCCCCAACGGGCTGGAGGACCAGCTCCCGGCACCGCTGGTGACCAAGGAGAACGTGGACGACAAGGCCCTGTGGGGCAACAACGTCGGCTGACGCCGCACCGCCCGCCCGGGCGGCCGGTGCGGGACCCGCGGCCGTACGCGCCTCGTGGCCCCGCACCGCCCGGCACCCCGCGCGGGCCCGCACCGCCGCACCCCGCACACCCGCACCCGAAGGACGGCAACCACCATGACGGACACCGCGAGCGGCACGGCGGCCGACTCCGGGCGGCCCGCGCCGCCGGTGGCCGAGGCGACCGGCATCGGCAAGAGATTCGGGGCGACGGTCGCCCTGCGCGACGCCCGCATCCGGGTCGCCGCGGGCGAGTCGCACGCCCTGGTGGGACGCAACGGCGCCGGCAAGTCCACGCTGGTGTCCGTCCTCACCGGCATCCAGCAGCCCGACACCGGCACCCTGCGCTTCTCCGGCGAACCGGCGCCCGCCTTCGGCGACATCGACGCCTGGCGCACCCGCGTCGCCTGCGTCTACCAGCACTCCACCGTCATCGGTGAGCTCACCGTCGCGGAGAACCTCTTCCTCAACCGGCAGAGCGAGGGGGCCGTCCGCCCGATCCGCTGGCGGCAGCTGCGGCGACGCGCCACCGAACTGCTCGGCGAGTACGGCGTGGAGGTCGATCCCGCCGCCCGCGCCCGCGACCTCACCGTCGAGCAGCGGCAGTTCGTCGAGATCGCACGGGCCCTGTCCTTCGGCGCGCGCTTCATCATCCTCGACGAACCCACCGCCAAACTCGACGCCCGCGGCATCGCCCGCCTCTTCGACCGGCTCCGCGCCCTCCAGCGGCAGGGCGTCGCCTTCCTGTTCATCTCCCACCACCTCCAGGAGGTCTACGACCTCTGCGCGACGGTCACCGTCTACCGCGACGCCGGGCACGTCCTGACCGCACCCGTCGCGGAGCTGGGCCACCAGGCGCTGGTGGAGGCCATGACCGGCGAGACCGCCGGACGGGCCCCGTTCGTCGCCGGACCGCCCCCGGCCGTCGCCACGCCGGGCGCGGACCTGCTGGCCGTCGAGCACCTGACCCTGCCCGGCGCCTGCGAGGACCTCTCGCTCACCGTCCGCTCCGGCGAGGTGGTCGGCCTCGCCGGAGCCGCCGCCAGCGGCAACGTACGGGTCGGTGAGACCGTCGCGGGGCTGCACCGCGCGGCCGGGGGAGCGGTCACCGTCGCCGGACGCGGTGTCCGGCTCGGCAGCGTGCCCTCCGCCCTCGCCGCGGGCGTCGGCCTCATCCCGGAGGACCGGCACCTGCAAGGGTTGGTCGCGGGCCGGAGCGTGGCGGAGAACGCCACGCTGACGGTCACCGGCCAGCTCGGCCCGTTCGGCACCGTGCTGCCCGGCCGCACCCGGACGTTCGCCCAGCGCATGATCAGCGACCTGGACATCAAGACACCGGGCGCCGCCACCCCCGTCTCCGCGCTCTCCGGCGGCAACCAGCAGAAGGTCGTGGCCGCCCGCGCCCTGGCCACCGACCCGCACGTGCTGGTCGCGGTACGTCCCACCAACGGCGTGGACGTGCGCTCCAAGGAGTTCCTGCTCGGCAGGATCCGGGACGTGGCCGCCGACGGGAAGGCGGCCCTGATCGTCTCCGACGAACTGGACGACCTGCGCGCCTGTGACCGGGTCGTCGTCATGTTCCACGGCCGGGTCGTCGCCGAGTTCGGCGGCGGCTGGCAGGACGAACACCTGGTGGCGGCGATGGAGGGCGTCGGAGCCGCCGACGACGACGATCCGCCCGCGTCCGGCACCGCCCCCGCGTCCGGCGCCACCCCCGCATCCGGTACCGAAGAGCACGGAAGGTAGCCATGTCCGCCACCACAGATCTCACCGAGCCCGCCGCGAGCACGGCTCCCCCCGCGGGCGGGGGGAGCGGGCGACGGCTGGACCTCGGCCGGTTCCGGGACCTGTCCCTCGTCCCGGCCATCCTCGTGCTGATGGTGATCGGGTTCATCGTCTCGCCGGCCTTCCTCACCGCCGACAACCTCATCGGCGTGGCCCAGCAGTCCACCGAGCTGAGCCTGCTGGTGCTGGCCGCCGCGCTCATCCTCATCTGCGGGCGCATGGACCTGTCGCTGGAGTCCACCATCGGCGTGGCCCCGGTCGTCGCCGTCTGGCTGGTGCTGCCGACCAGCGGGGGCCGGTTCAACGGTCTCGGCCTGCTGCCCGAGTGGACCGCCGTACCGCTCTGTCTGCTCGTGGGCATGGTGATCGGTGCCGTCAACGGCTTCCTGATCCTGAAGCTGCGGCTCAACGGCTTCATCGTGACCCTCGGCGGTCTGACCATGCTGCGCGGCCTCCAGGTGGCGCTGTCCAAGGGGCAGTCGATCGTGGACCTGCCGCCCTCGTTCACCTACCTCGGCCGGGCCTCCTGGCTGGGTGTGCCCGCCGCGATCTGGATCTGCGCCCTGCTCTTCGCGCTCGGCGGCTGCGCGCTGGCCTGGCTGCGGCACGGGCGCGCGCTCTACGCCATCGGCGGCAACCCGGCCGCGGCCCGCACCGCCGGTATCCGCGTGGACCGTGTCGTCTGGCTCGTGCTGATCCTGGGCAGCCTGCTCGCCGCGTTCGCCGGCATCCTCTACAGCGGGCACTACGGGTCCATCTCCGCGACCCAGGGCAGCGGCTGGATCTTCCAGGTGTTCGCCGCCACCGTGATCGGCGGGGTCAGCCTGAACGGCGGCAAGGGATCGGTGGTCGGCGCGCTGACCGGTGTGCTGACCCTCCAGCTCGTGGTGAACGTCATGACGCTGGCGGGCGTACCGCCCCTGTGGAACCAGTTCCTCAACGGTGCGATCATCATCGTCGCGCTGGTCATCTCCCGCTTCGCCTCCGGCGAGAAGCAGGAGTAGCGGAGCGTCCGCGGACCGGACGCGCCGACCCCGCGGCCGTCCGGACGCGTTCTCCCCCCACGACTCGGCACGAAGAGGCATCCACGTGGCACTGACCGACGAGGCCATCGACAAGATCAAGGGAATGATCGTGTCCGGCGAACTGGCCCCCGGTTCCCGGCTGCCCAAGGAGGAGATCCTCGCCGGTCAGCTCGGGCTGTCCCGGAGTTCGCTGCGCGAGGCCGTACGGGCGCTGACCGCGATGCGCATCCTCATCACCCGCCAGGGCGACGGCACCTACGTGTCCAGCCTGGAGCCGCACGTCCTGCTGGACGGGCTGTCCTTCGCCGCGGACGTCTCCCGCGGCCGGACCGCCCAGCAGCTGCTCCAGGTGCGCCGGATGCTCGAACCGCAGGCCACCGGGCTGGCCGCCGCCCTGCTCGGCCCGGACGACCTCGAAGAACTGCGCGGCATCCTCGACCTGAGCAGGTCGGCGACCACCGTCGAGGAGTTCGTGGCGCACGACATCGCCTTCCACCTCCGGATCGTCGAGGTCATCGGCAACCCGGTGCTGTCGCTGCTGCTGAGGGTGCTGTCCACCCGGACCCAGCGCGCGCGCATCGTGCGCGGCAGCCGGATGGACCACGCCCTGGAGAACGCGCACCGCGACCACGAGGAGATCCTGCACGCGCTCCAGGCCCGTGACTCGCTGCTCGCGGTGTCCGCCGCCACCGTGCACATCGCCGCCGTCGAGCAGTGGCTCGCGGACGGGCTGGACGACGCGTCGCTGCGGGACATGGGCGACTGAGGCGTCCCCGGGGCGGGACACCCGGCGCCGGGCGGCCGTGGGTGCCGTGGCCTGTGGCCTGCGTCACTCCTGCGGTGGCGGCCGGTCCGACGGAGCTGGTCAGCGGCCCTTACTGATGGGCAAAGGATGGCTTGACCGTCAAATGACGCATTGGTGGCGTAAGGCACCTCGCTGCATGATCGTGTCATGGCCCACGAAATCGCTGCGGCTCTTCTGCCTGTCTTCTTCGTGCTCATCCTCGGCTACGCGGCCGGGCGCTACAAGATCGTGGACAACCGTGACGTGTCGTCCATCAACCGGCTGGTGATGACCTTCGCCATCCCGACATCCCTGTTCCTTGCCATCACCTCCACCACGCGGGCCGACATCGTGTCCCACGGCGGCTACATCGCCGTCGTGGTCATCTCCCTCTTCGTCGTCTACGCGGCCGTGCTGCTCCTTGAGCTCAAGGTGTTCAAGCACGACAAGGGCGTCGCCTCCGTGCAGGCCCTGACCGTCTCCTTCCCCAACTACGCCTCGATCGGGCTGCCCCTGTCGGCGGCGGTGATCGGCAACGAGGGCGCCATCGCCGTGGCGATCGGCATCGCGCTCGGCTCCGTCACCGTCTCGCCCATCACGCTGGCACTGCTGGAGGACTACAGCCACGGGGCCGACGCCCCCGGCTCCGCCCTCTCGCACTTCGGTTCCGCGCTTCTGAAGTCCGTGCGCAAGCCCATCTTCTGGGCGCCGATGCTCGCCTTCGTGCTGGTCCTCGCCGGGGTCCGGCTGCCCGAGCTGCTCGGCACCACCCTCAAGCCGATGGCCGCCGTCGGCGCGGGCGCCGCCCTCTTCCTCACCGGTCTGATCCTCTCCGCGCAGAAGATCGTCTTCGGCACCGGCGTGGCCATCGGCGTGGTGGTCAAGAACGCGCTGATGCCCCTGTTCGCCTGGGGCCTGTGCGTGCTGTTCGGTCTCGACCGCCTCGCCACCGCCGAGGCCGTCCTGCTGATCGCCCTGCCCTCCGGCTTCTTCGGTCTCGTCTTCGGAGCGCCGTACGGGGTACTGCCGAAGGTCTCCGGATCGACGCTGATGCTCTCCACCGTGGCGGGGGTGATCTCCCTGTCCGTCGTCATCGGCCTGCTGCCCGTCTGACGCCCCCGCGCCGGACATCCGTACGACACATCCCACCCGCCCGGCCCACGACGCCATCCCGGAAGGAATCCCATGACATCCGACCCCGCCGCCCGCTCCTGGAGCACCCGCCGCGCGGACAAGGCCAGCCGCATCGAGCGCGCCGCCGCCCTCGCCGACGGCAAGGTCATCCCCACCGAGCGCGCCACCGCCGCCCTGGAGGCCCTCCTCGAACCCGGCGACAAGGTCATCCTGGAGGGCGACAACCAGAAGCAGGCCGACTTCCTCTCCCGCTCGCTGGCCGCCGTGGACCCCGGCCGCGTGCACGACCTGCACCTGCTGCTCTCCACGTTCTCCCGCCCCGAACAGCTCGACCTCTTCGAGGACGGCATCGCCCGGCGCACCGACTTCGCCTACGCCGGTGCCCAGTCCCACCGCGTCGCCCAGCTGCTGGCCGACGGCAAGATGGAGGTCGGGGCGATCCACACCTACGTGGAGCTGTACGGCCGCCTCTTCGTGGACCTCATCCCGAAGGTCGCCCTGGTCGCCGCCAACGCCGCCGACCGCAACGGCAACCTCTACACCGGGCCCAACACCGAGGACACGCCCACCCTGGTCGAGGCCACCGCCTTCCGCGACGGCATCGTCATCGCCCAGGTGGACAAGCTCGTGGACGACGTCACCGACCTGCCCCGCGTGGACATCCCCGGCGACTGGATCGACTACGTCATCCCCGCCGACCGCCCGTACCAGATCGAACCGCTCTTCACCCGCGACCCCCGTGGCATCACCGAGGTGCAGATCCTCATGGCGATGATGGCCATCCGGGGCGTCTACGAACGCCATCAGGTCACCACCCTCAACCACGGCATCGGCTTCGACACCGCCGCCATCGAGCTGCTGCTCCCCACCTACGGGGAGTCCCTGGGGCTGCGCGGCAAGATCGCCAAGAACTGGGTGCTCAACCCGCACCCGACCCTGATCCCGGCCATCGAGTCCGGCTGGGTGGAGTCCGTGGTCGCCTTCGGCGGCGAGGTCGGCATGGAGAAGTACTGCGCCGCCCGCCCCGACGTGTTCGCCACCGGCCGCGACGGCAGCCTCCGCTCCAACCGGCTGCTCGGCCAGAACTCCGGCCACTACGCGGCGGACATGTTCATCGGCGCCTCCCTCCAGATCGACCGGGACGCCAACTCCTCGACCGTCACCCACGGCCGCCTCTCCGGCTTCGGCGGCGCACCCAACATGGGCGCCGACGCCCGTGGCCGCCGCCACGCCTCACCCGCCTGGCTCGACCTCGCGTACGGCGTGGACGGCGTCGAACGCGGCCGGAAGCTGGTCGTCCAGACCGTCGAGACGTACGCCAAGGGCGGCGTCCCCAAGCTGGTCGAGTCGCTGGACGCGGTGGACGTCGGCAAGAGCGCCGGGCTCCCGGTCGCGCCCGTGATGATCTACGGCGACGACGTCACCCACGTCATCACCGAGGAGGGCATCGCCTACCTCTACAAGGCGCGTGACCTGGAGGAACGCCGGGAGGCCCTGGCCGCGATCGCCGGAGTCAGCCCCATCGCGGGCAAGCACGACGCGGCCCGCGAGGAGCGGCTGCGCCGGGACGGCCTCATCGCCCTCCCCTCCGACCTCAAGGTCGCCCCCGGCGACGCCAGCCGCAGCCTGCTCGCCGCGAAGTCCATCGAGGATCTGGTGACGTGGTCCGGCGGACTGTACGACCCGCCGGCCAAGTTCCGGAGCTGGTGAGGCAGCCGTGAGCGTCACCGCCGTCAACACCGTCGGCCCCGGTCCCGCCACACCCTCACCCACGGCCCCCACGCCCCACACCCCCGACCTCCTCGCCGACCTCGCCGTACGCGCCCTGACCGACGAGGCCCGCCTGACCCCCAAGCCCGGTCTGGTGGACCGGCGCGGTTCCGGGGCCCATCACGACATGGACCTCGGCATGCTGCTGGCCTCCGCCGAGAGCCTGCGGGACGGCTTCGCGGACATGGCGCGCGCGGCCCGCCGCATCGGTACGACCGGACCCGCGCTGCGCGGCGAACTCGCCCGCGTCGGACGGGCCGCCGAGACCCGGATGCTCGCCGTCACCGGCGGGGTCAACACCCACCGGGGCGCGATCTGGGCGCTCGGCCTGCTGACCGGCGCCGCCGCGCTCGGCACCGGCGACCCGTGCCGCCTCGCCGCCGAGACCGCCCGGCACCCCGACCCGGCCGCACCGCGGCCCGGCCTCACGCACGGCGCCCTGGTCCGGCTCCGGTACGGCAGCGGAGGTGCCCGCACCGAGGCGCAGCGGGGGTTCCCGCACGTCCGCCGGGCGCTCGGCACCCTGCGGACCGCCCGCGCGGCCGGTGCCGACGAGACACAGGCCCGGCTCGACGCGCTGCTGTCGCTGATCGCCGCCCTCGACGACACCTGCCTGCTGCACCGGGGCGGACGCGAGGGACTGGCCCTGGCACAGAGCGGCGCCCGCGCCGTACTGCACGCCGGGGGAACGGCGACCCCCGCCGGACGGACCCGGCTCGCCGCTCTCGACACCGCGTGCGCCGACCGCCGCCTCTCACCCGGCGGCAGCGCCGACCTGCTCGCCGCCGCGCTCTACCTGGACGCCCTCGACCGGGCACCGGCCACCCGACCCCTCTCCCCGCGGAGCTGACTCATGGAACAGCACACCCTCACCTTCCCCGGCGGCGCACCGGTCGCCCGGCGCTCGCACGTCGGCGTCGTCGGCTCCGGCGACCTCGAAGTGCTCCTCGAACCGGCCGACGACGGTGTCACCATCGATCTGCGCACCAGCGTCAACGGGTTCGACGCCACCTGGACGGCCGTCCTGGAGCGCTTCTTCTCCCGCGCGGGCATCGCCGCGAAGGTCCAGATCAACGACTTCGGAGCGACCCCCGGCACGGTGGCGCTCCGCCTCGCCCAGGCAGTGGAGGCCGCCAAGTGAACGCCCAGACCGACACCCCCACCGGAACGGTCACCGACACCGTCCGCACCCCGGCCGTCGTCCTCAAGGACGCCTTCACCGAGCTGTCCGCCCGCGAGCGTGCCGCCTCCCTGCTGGACGAGGGCACGTTCCGTGAACTCCTCGGCCCCTTCGAGCGGCTGGAGTCCCCGCACCTCGCCCCGCAGGGCATCGTCCCGCAGAGCGACGACGGCGCGGTGGTCGCCCGCGGCACCCTCGGCGGCGAACGCGCCGTGGTCGTGGCGCTCGACGGCAAGTTCCAGGGCGGCGGCATCGGCGAGGTGAACGGCGCGAAGCTCGCCGCCGCGCTCGAACTCGCCGCCGACGACTGGGAGTCGGGCAAGCCGATCCGGCCCGTGGTGCTGCTGGAGACCGGCGGCATCCGGCTCCAGGAGGCCAACCTCGGCCTGCTCGCCATCGCGGACATCCACGCGGCCATCGTCCGGCTGCGCCAGTACACCCCCGTGGTCGGTGTCGTCGCCGGGATGGTCGGCTGCTTCGGCGGCATGGGCATCGCCGCCGGACTCTGCACCGACCTGGTCGTGACCCGGCAGGGCCGCCTGGGGCTGAACGGCCCCGAGGTCATCGAACAGGAGGCGGGCGTGGAGGAGTTCGACTCCCGCGACCGCGCTCTGGTCTGGGCGACCATCGGCGGCGCCGCGCGGGCCGCCACCGGACTGGCCGAACGGCTGGTGGACGACGACGTGAGCGCCGTGGCCGACGCCGTGCACGGCGTCTTCGCCGCCGGGGGCACCGAGCCGCCGCGCAGCGCCCGGGTCGAGGACGCCCTCGCCCTCCTCGCCCGCATCGACCCCGCCCGCCGCCTCACCGCCCGCGACCTGGCCGAGCTGTCCGGCCTGCCCAGCCCCACGGACCTCACCGCCCTCACCGACGAGCCGAACGGAGCAGCCAAGTGACCACCGACACCGCGCAGCAGCAGTCCCGGGGCCGTGACTGGTTCACCCGTCTCACCGGTGCGGCGGGCACCACCCGGCTGGGCTCCGTCCTCTCCGCCGAGGGCCGTCTCGGGGACGAGACGGTGCAGTTCATCGCCGTCGTACCCGACCCGCAGGGCAGGTTCCCGCGCGCCCACGCCGGTGAGACCGGTCTGGAGGAGGGCTGGACGCTGGCCGCCGAGGTGGACAAGGTGATCGCCGCCGACGCGGACCGGGACGTCAAGCGGCCCATCGTCGCCGTGGTCGATGTGCCCAGCCAGGCGTACGGCCACCGGGAGGAACTGGTCGGCATCCACCAGGCGCTCGCCGCGTCCGCCGGTGCCTACGCCGCCGCCCGGCTCGCCGGGCACCCGGTCGTCGCGTTCATCGTCGGCAAGGCGATCAGCGGCGCGTTCCTCGCGCACGGGCTCCAGGCGAACCGGCTGGTCGCCCTGGACGACGACGCCGTGCAGGTCCAGGTCATGGGCAAGGAGGCCGCCGCGCGGATCACCCGCCGCACCCTCGCGGAAATGGCCGAGGCCGCCAAGAGCGTCCCCGCGACCGCCTACGACGTGCGGTCCTTCGCCACCCTCGGCGCACTGCACCGGCTGCTGCCCGGCGACACGGACCTGGAGCAGGCCCGCGAGGTGCTGGTCGAGACGGTGGCCGACGCGCGGAGCGGTCCCCGCGACCTCTCCAGCCGCCTCGCCTCGCCGGAGGCCCGGCAGGCCCGTGCCGCCTCGGCCGAGGTCCGCAGCCGGCTGGCCGCCGCCTGGGAGGCGTGAGACCAAGTGATCCTGGAAGCAGTGGAGTCGGGGCGGGTGTCCGGTGCGGACGCGGCGGTGTTCCTGCCGCACGACCTGCTGCACCTGGCCGACCCCGGCCGCCTGGCCCCCGCCCCCTGCGCGGGCCCGGACCGGCCGGGCTGGGTGCGGGACAGCCTCGCGGCGGCCCCCTGGGCGGTCGTCCGGCGGGCCCCCGCGCCGCCCGGTCTCGTCCCGGTCGGCGTCCGGGGCGCGGAGCGCGGGCACCGCTGGGCGGCCTTCGTCCCGGCCGGGACGGTGGCCGCCCGGCTGCGCCCGGAGCAGCTGACCGGCCGCCCGGCCCCCCGTGACCTGCCCGTCTTCCGCGCCCTGACCGAACTCGCGCGCACCCCGCGCCCCGCCTGGGCCACCGCCTGGGGCCCCGGCGGCAGCGCGGGTTTCGAACTCGCCACCGGCCGCCCGACGGCCCGTACGGGGAGCGACCTGGACCTGGTGGTGCGGGTCCCGGCGCCCGTCGCCGCCCCGGAGGTGGCGCGTCTCCTGGCCCGCCTGGCGTCCCTGCCCCTCCGTGTGGACGTCCAACTCCAGTCCCCCTGGGGCGGGTTCGCGGCAGCGGAGTACGCCCGCGACACCGGCGAAGTGCTGCTCCGTACCGACACCGGCCCGGTGCTGGTGCGGGACCCCTGGAGCCGGGCCACTCCTCCCCTCGGAGACCTCGTATGAGCACCGTGTTCCTCTTCTCGGGGCAGGGCGAGCAGTACCCCGGCATGCTGGCCGACCTGCCCCGGCACCCGGCGGCCCGTGCGGTCCTGGACGAGGTGTCGCGTGAACTGGGGCATGACGTGGGCGAGTTGGACGACCGGGAGGCGTTGCGCTCCAACGCCAATGTCCAAGTCGCCCTGTTCACCGCCGCTGTGGCCTCCTGGCGGGTGGTGGACGCGCTCGGTGGGCGGGCGGAGTTCGTGGCGGGCCACTCCATCGGCGCGTTCGGGGCGGCCGTGGCCTCCGGGGCGCTCTCCCTCACGGACGCGCTCGGGGCCGTACGGGTACGCGGGCGGGCGATGGAGGCGGCGTATCCCAGCGGGTACGGGATGGGCGTCGTGCTGGGGCTGGACGAGCGGGCGGTGGCGGAACTGGCGGAGCGGGCCGCGCGGCCCGGTGAGCCGGTGTACGCCACCAACGTCAACGCGCCCCGGCAGATCGCGGTGTCCGGCGCCGACCCGGCCGTGGACCGCGTACTGGAACTGGCGGGCCCGGCCGGTGCCACCAAGGCCGAGCGGCTGCGGGTCAACGTGCCCGCGCACTGCCCGCTGATGAGCGGCCCCGAGGAACAGCTCGCCGCCGTACTGCGGGACGTCAAGTTCGCCGGCCCCACCGTGCCGTACGCGGCGAACCGCACCGGCCGCACCCTGCGCTCGGCGGATCAGGTCCGCGAGGACCTGATCCGCTCGGCGGCCAACCCCGTCCGCTGGCACGACGCGGTCAGCGTGCTCTACGAGCGCGGGGCCCGCCTCTTCGTCCAGATGTGGCCCGGCGACACCCTCAGCCGCCTCGCCGCCACCGCCTTCCCGGACGCCCGTGCCACCAGCCTGCGCGAGACGGGCCCGGACCACGTCCTGGAACTGGTGCGCAGGGAGGCGGCGGGGTCCGGGTAGGGCCGCGGCGCCCGCCGGGGACTCGGCGGTGTCACCCGTCAACCGGCCGACCGGCGTTCAGGACCCCTGCCGTACGGCCGCCCCGGGCCGGTCCGCCGGGCGCCCGGCACGCGCGGTGACGGTCATGCGCACGGGGGCCGGACCGAGCGTGGCCTCCGGTACGGGCACGAGGTCGCCGCCGGGCTCGGGATCGAGCTGCCAGCGTGCCGCCACGGCCGCGGTGAGCAGGGTGAGTTCGCCGAGGGCGAGGTCCTTGCCGGGGCAGCTGTGCCGTCCGGCGCCGAACGGCAGGTAGGCGCCGCGCGGCGGCTGGGGGTGGAGTGCGGGGTCCCAGCGGTCGGGGTCGAAGGACTCCGGCTCGGGGAACCAGCGGGGGTCCCGGTGCAGGGAGTAGGGGCTGTAGAACACCTGGGCCCCTGCCTTCAGGGGGTGACCGCCGACCTCGCAGGCGGTGACCGCGCGCCGGGGGAACAGCCAGATCGGCGGGTACAGGCGCAGGGTCTCCTGGACGACGCGGTGGGTGAGGACGAGGTCCGGCAGGTGCGCGGAGGTGACCGGGCCGTCCCCGACGACGCGGTCGATCTCCCGCCGGACCCGGTCGCGGACGCGCGGGTGCCGGCTCAGCAGGAGGAAGATCCAGGCCGCCGCCGCACCGGTGGTGTGGCCTCCGCCGATCAGCAGGGACGTGACGTCGTCGTGGACCTGTTTCGCGTCCGCCCCGGCGGCCAGCTCCGCCAGCACCGGGTTGGTGCGGTGCTCCTCGACGAGCGCGTCCACCACACGGTGCACGTCCGCCAACGCGGAGTGGTAGCGCGTCCGTTCGCGTCCGGGGAGCCGGTCGAGCAACGCCGCCGCCGGGCCGTAGGCGCGGCGGGCGAGACCGCCGACGATGACCGGCAGCGCCCGGTGCAGGATGTGCGCGCAGCCGGGCGGCATGGGGCGGCCGAAGACGGTGGCGGCCACCGAGTCCATCGCCAGTTCGGCCGTCTCCGCGTTCAGGTCGATGGTGCCGCCGTCCTCCCAGACCGCCGTCCGGGCGGCGACGAGATCGGCCAGGGTGTCGAGGTAACCGGGCAGCCGGGCGGAACCCAGGAGGGGCTGGACGGCGCGGCGGCGGTCGCGGTGATGGACGCCGTTGGCCACGACCACACCCCGTCCGAACAGCGGCTCGGCCTTGGTGAAGGTGTCCCCGCGGTCGAAGCGGCCCGCGGGGCCGGTCAGCACCGCCAGGAGCAGATCGGGGTGGTTGACGACGTAGGCGGGCTGTCGGCCGAGACGGAACTCCACGAGGTCGCCCAGCGCCCGCTGCCGGTCGAGGAAGGCCAGCGGGTCGGTGAGCAGGCCCACCGCGTGCCCGACGAGGGGCAGACCGCCCGGTACCCGGGGCGGGCGGGGCGCGATCGTCTCATCGGACACCGGTACGGGAGCCTCCTTCCGCGGTCGCATCGACCGCCGCTGCCGCCGGGGTGCCTTCCGCGTCGTAGCGGGGGGTGCGCAGGCCCCACTCCAGGTGTCCGCGTACCCAGATGAGCAGCGCGGCGGCGTAGTGGTCGGCCTCCCCGTGGGAACCGGTGAGCTCCCGGTGGGCGCGGTAGTGCGTCCGCAGCCGCTCCTCGCAGGCGTCGGCCACGATCCCGACGGCGGCCTGCCGGTCCAGTTCCCGGTGGTGCGCGGTGACGAGGACGAGGTTGTGCGGGTCGCCGTACGCGGCCTCCTTGTCCGCCGTCATCAGGTCGTTGGTCCAGCACACGAGGTCGGCCGCCGCGAGCAGCATGTCCTGGCCGGGCCGGGAGGAGTGGAGGGAGGCGGGCAGGAGCACCCGGTCCGTCTTCTCGATCAGGTCGAACATGGGCATGACCGCCCCGAACGCCCGTCGCCGGGACGGGAATTCGGCCAGCGAGGGAACCTGCCCGCCCTGCCGGTGGGCCGCCTGCCAGACACACGCGGCGAGGTAGTCGGCCACGTTCCGCCGGAACCGCAGGCGCCATCCCGTGGGCATGTCCGCGCAGGCCCGCTCGATGATCTCCGCCAGAGCGCGCCCCATCGGGGAGTCCGGGCCGGACAGGCCCAGGGCGACCGCCTGGAGTCCTTCGAGATACAGCTCCAGCTGGTCGGCGTCGCGGCCGAGCGCGCTCTCGTCGATCCGGTCGTCCAGCAGGAACAGCCAGGACATCCACATGGCCACCAGCGCGAGATCCGCCTCACCGGCATCGGGGTGGCACCAGGCGGCCAGCAGCCCCGGACGTATCCGGCGCAGATTCCCCAGCTCCACCGGGTCCTCGCTCAGCTCCGCCGATTCCGCCCAGCTCGTGGCCGCCTCGTCGGCCGCGCGGGCGTACGGGCTGCACCGGGCCGGAAGATCCCAGACCGCTGATCCCGCCAGGACCGGGGAAGCCGAGCGGGACGCTCCGACCCGCTGCGCCGGGATGTCAGCGGCGATCAGTTGCCCTTGTTGCATGTCGAAGCCTGTTCCACGAGAGAAGGGGGGGACGACGTTCTGGGGGCCGGACGGCAGCCGATCCGGATGCGGACGGTTCACGGGCCCTGGGCCGAAGTGCCTGCCGGTGGCGCGGCACGCCTGGAGTATCGCAGCGCGTCGGCGCCCGTGGACGGGTCTCCAGGTGTCACCTTCTGGCCATGCGGAAGAGGACACCGCCGAGGCTGCCGCGCGGAGGGGCCACCTCCGGGCGCCGGGGCTCCTCCGGCCCGGCCCGCCGGTACGGCGACGGTCCGCGGGTCCGCGCGACGCCGGGCACAGTCGCCGTACGGCCCACCCGCCCCAGTAACGGGCGGGCCGCACGGAGGGGACGGAAACCGCAGGTCGGCCGGGGGACGACTGGCCGCGAGGAGGAGTTGCGGCGCGCGGGCCGGTGGGGGTGTGACCGATGACGGTGCCGGAGGCGTACGTCGATCGGGGAGTCGTTCCCAGTCACTCGACGGATGCCCTCACGGCGGCCCGGCGGCCAAGCTGAGGTCAGAACGAAGGCCCGGACACAGCCGGACACAGGCGGAGGAGCCCATGAGCGGGAAGCAGTTCGAATCGGGGGCGCGGCAGCAGCGCGCGACCAGCCAGCTGGAACCGTTGACGGTGACCGCGCACCGCGTGATGTGGGAGACCAGAATCCCGCTGCGCGCCGAGTTCCGTTTCGACACCACCGAGCCCCTGCTCGTGACCGTGGTGTTCCGTCCGGCGGACGGCCCGGCGGTGACCTGGCAGATCAGCCGCGACCTGCTGTGCGACGGCCTGCTCCAGTCCAGCGGCATCGGCGACGTCCGGGTCTGGCCCGTTCGCCACCGGGGCCGCCCGCTCGTCCGGGTCCGCCTGGAGGCACGCGGCAGCACCGCTCTGTTCGAGATCAACCTGCACGTCCTGGAGGACTGGCTGACCCGCACCTGCGAGCTGGTCGCGCCGGGCGAGGAACTGGACGGGGTGGACTGGGACGCCGTCGTCGCCGGTCTCCTGGAAGACCGGTGACACGGTGACCACGGAACTTCGGAGGGACGACATGACGACGCAGGAAAGCTCGCTCCACCCGCACCGGCTGCCGCCCACGCGGGCCCGGCACCGCCGCCACACCGCCCCCCTCGGACCGCTGCCCGTCCACGAGACCACCACCCGGACCCCGCCGACGGAGCTGCGTTCCGTCAGCCGGACCCCGATGCCCGCCGGGGTGCGCGGCGCGGTCGTGACCTCGGTCGCCGCCGTACCGGGCGGCACCCTGAAGACGGTCTGGGTGCCCGCCACCCAGGAGCGCCTGCCCGCCGGGCGCATCGTGCTCTCCTGGGAACCGGCCGGTGAGGGCCTGACGACCGTCACCGCCCACCTGCGGCTGGCCCGCGGCGAGGTCCTCCTCGCCACCTGGCCCCTGCTCACCGGCGAGTGGTCCGACACCGTCCGCCCCACCCTCGCCGAGGTCACCGAACTCCACGCCGCCCTGCGCCTCGCGGCGAACATCCTGGAGGAGACGGCGGGCCGCGAGTGAGCACCCGCCGCGAGCCGGACCGTACGGCGTGAGCGTTCAGCCGTCGCGGTCGCCCGGGGCGCGGGACTCCTCCACCGCGTGCCCGGCCACGGGATCAGGCGCCTGCCCGGCCACGGGTCCCGGTACGGCGTCCGGCGCGCTGCCGTCGCCCTCCGCGCCCGGCCGCAGCTCCTTCCCGACCCCCTCGTCCCCCTTCCCCGCGCCCGCCTGGCGCCGGACCGTCCAGGCCCCCGCCGCGACCACCAGTGCCATCGCGGTCAACTGCCGTACGGTGAGCCGTTCGCCGAGTGCCAGGTAGCCGATCAGGGCGCCGACCGCCGGGCTCAGGGCCAGCAGGACACCGAAGGCGCGGGCGTCGATGCGGCGCAGCAGGGTCATGTCCAGGGAGTACGGGATCACCGAGGACAGCAGGGCCACCGCGAGACCCGGCAGCAGCACCCACGGACGGGCGGCGACCGTGCCGCCGCCGGAGAACGCCGACACGGGCACGAGGACGCACGCGCCGCAGGCCAGCGCGATGGCGAGGCCGCCGAAGTCGGGGAAGAGCCGGCCCAGGCGCCGGTTGAGCACGACGTAGGTCGCCCGGCACACCGCGGCGAGGCAGCCCAGCGCCACACCCACCGCCGGGAGCGACGCGCCCGGTGTCGCCAGCAGCAGCACGCCCGCGAGCGCCAGGACCGCCGCCGCCAGATGGGCCGCGCTGCGGGACAGCGCCGCCGACAGCAGCAGCGGGCCGAGCAGCTCCAGCGTGGCGGCGACACCGATCGGGAGATGGTCCAGCGCCTGGAAGTAGGCCAGGTTCATCACCGCCAGGGTCAGGCCCAGCGCGAGCGCCGCCCCCCACTGCGCACGGGACACGGCACGCAGCTTGGGCCGGACCAGCGCGCACATGATCACGGCGGCGAAGCCCAGGCGTATCCCCGCGAGCGCGGTCGGACTGATCGTCCCGTACGTGAGCTTGGCGACCGCCGCACCCGTTTGCAGGCTGGCGACCTGCCCGAGCATCAACAGCGGCGCGACCAGCGCGGTCGAACGCCGGGGGAGCGGTGTGGGGTGCGACATGGGGAGGGGCGGCCCTTTCACGGGTCGTGGGGGGTGTGCGGCGGGCCGTACGCCCGTGCCGCACGCCGGAGGTCCGAGCGGCACCAGGTCATCCGCTCATCCGTTCTTCACACCATGATGTAATCCCTTTGTGCACTTCAACCATTACGGCGGTGACGCGGCCCGGCTCGGTGCCGACCTCGTCAACCTCCCCGCCCCGCCCGCACCGGAGGACCTGGCCGCGCTGCTCGCCGCGCACGGGGTCGCCCGCCGGGCACTGGACACCGCGCGGGCACGGGAGATCTGGGAGTGGAGCCGCCGCCTGTCCGCCTGCTTCGGGCCGACCTCGCTGGAGGAGCGCGTCCGCGCGGTCAACGCCCTGCTCGCGGACGCGTCCAGCCGCCCGCGGATCTCCCTGCACGACGGACACCCGCACCTGCACTACAGCGCCCCGGACGCCGATCCCGCCGCCCACGTCCGCGCGGTCACCGCCGCCGGGCTCGCCTACGTCGTCTGCTTCGCCGGTGCCGACCGCCTCGGCCGCTGCGCCCGCGAGGGCTGCGGCACCGCCTACGTGGACACCTCGCGCAACGGCCGCCGCACCTACTGCACGGTGCGCTGCGCCAACAACGACGCGGTCGCCCGGCACCGGAGGCGCACCAACGGGCCGTGAGGGAACGTGAGGGAAAGGGAGTCCGTGGCTCGGTCCGTCAGTGCGCGCCGAGGCCGCGGAGGAAGGTGTCCACCGCCGTGTCCGCCGCCTGCGCGGGGGTGAGGGCGGGGAGGCCGTGGGAGGCGAGGTGCATGACCTGGCGCAGGAGGCCGCCGGCCCAGCCGTCCGGCAGGCCGGGGCGGAGCAGGCCCTCGTCGGCCGCGCGCCGGAGGAAGTCGTCCACCTCGGTGATCAGGACGTTCCGGCGGGCGCGGATGGACTCCTCGGCCCGCATCCGGGTCAGCTCCACCGGCCAGGCGCGGTTCACCGCGATCACGCCCTCCATGTACCGGTGCAGGGCGACCGTCACCGGTGCCTCGCGCAGCCGAGCCTCCGCGACGACCCTCTCCAGCGCGTCCAGCCGGGCCGCGTACACCGCGTCCAGCAGGGCTTCCCGGGTGGCGAAACGCCGGTAGACCGTACGCCGGTCCACCCCGGCCTCGGCCGCGATCGCCGCGATGCTCACGGCCGGGTCGTCGGCGAGCATACGGGCCCCGGTCCGCAGGACCAGCTCCAGATTGCGCGCGGCGTCAGATCTCACGTGCGCATTATAGACACGAGACAGTGCCATTTGGCGTCCTTTATGGCACGTCAGTGTGGCAGAACGGATGCTTCCCGGCGTTCCGCCGGGAAGCCCCGCCACACGCACCGGGACGCCCGGCGGGCGCCCCGGTTACCTCAGGTGGGCCGTACCGTGACGAACCGCTTGCCCTGTTCGTTCTCGACCACTATTTCCCTCACGTGGTCCGGCGCGACCGCGGCGGCGCCGTCCAGACCGCCCTGGCCCAGCGGCGGGAACGCGGTGGGGCCGCCGTTCCCCGGGATCACCCAGCCCAGCGCGGTCTCCTGGGCGCCGTCGTCCGAGACGACGACGACTCTGCACCGTTCGCCCGCCGGGATGCCGGTGACCGCCGCGTTGATCTTCACCCAGTCGTTGACCGGGGTCAGTTCTACGCGCATCGCCGCCTTCGTCGTGCTGTCGGTGGCCGACGCGACGCGGACGCCCGGCGGGAGGCCGCCGGGCGCCGGAGTCGTGCTCGCGGGCGCGCTCGTCGCGGGCGGACCCGCCACCTCGCGCGCCGTGCCGTTGCCACCGGCCGCGTACCCGCCGAGAAACAGGACGGCGGCCGAGGCGGCCGCGCCGATTCCGACGACCAGCGAACGGCGACGCCAGGCCCCGGCCTCCTCGGCGCGGACCTGGCGCAGCGTGCGCTGGAGCAGGAGGTCACCGCCCTCGGGCGGGCCGTCCAGAAACGCCTCGGGCGGCACCTCGCCGAGGGCCGCTTCCATCTCCCGCAGTGCCGCGAGTTCCATCCGGCACCCCTCGCACTCGGCGGTGTGTCCGTCGATCTCCGACCGCTCGGCACTGCCAAGGACGTCCAGCGCGTAGGCGCCGAGCAGTTCGTTGCCCGGATGCTGCTGCGTACTCATGCCGCGCCCACCTTCCGAAGCCTCAGGCCGTTGCCGGCGGTGTTGTCGCCGCTGCCGGCGTAGAGCTTGCGCAGCGCCTTGAGGGCGTGGTGCGCGCGGGACTTGACCGTACCCTCCGGTATGCCGAGGCGCCCGGCCGCCTCCGACGCGGTGCGACCCCGATAGTAGATCTCCACCAGGACGTCACGGTGCTCGGGCTTGAGCTTGTGCAGGGCGTCCAGCATCACGACCGAATCGACGACCTTCTCGGCGTGGTCCTGGAGCATCGGGGGATTCGCGTCGGACTCGGCGACCTCGTTGGGCCGGGCCGCCTTCGCGCGGAACCGGTCCGTGACGATGTTCCGGGCCACGGTGAGCAGCCAGCCGCGCAGGGAGCCCTGCGGGTTGGAGACGACCTCCGGATGCTTCCACGCCCGGATCAGCGTCTCCTGCACCACGTCCTCGGCCGCGGCGCGGTCGCCGGTCAGCCGGGTCGCGTACGCGAGCAGGGCCTTGCCATGCTCCGCGTACAAGGTGCGGATCAACGCTTCGTGACTCGTGGCCTGTGGGGCACGAGACCGTAGGATCGCCATCTAGCTACTCCATCCCCATGAGTTCACCAGGCACACGACATGCCCCCGGTGCGGGGTTCGGAGTTCAAACGTGACCTCCGTCACGACTTCTGATCTTCCAAGGGCCCTGTGCCATCCGCCGGATGACACCGGGTCACGCGGGCGCTGAGGCCCCGTTCTGCTTGTGTGTCCCACAATTGTTCTTCTACGTAGCCCAGTTGAGGATGGTTCAAAACCGACCGGGCCACCGGCGGACCCGGCCTCCGGGTGGCTGTCACCCGGAGGCCGGGGCGGTGTCACGCCTCCGGCTGGAGGGCGAAACGGGGGACCGTCTCGCCGTTCTTCTCCACCGACTCCTCGAACATCGTGCGCGGCCGGGCCCACATGCCGTGCTCGCCGTAGAGGGCCTGGTAGACGACCAGATCCTCGCCGGTCTCGGTGTGGCGGGCCAGACAGAGCACGCGGTAGCGGTTGCCCTTGTGGTGGACGTAGGTGCGGCCGGGCTCGTAGGAGTAGGAGCCCTCGGTGTGGGTCATGTGGTCCTCGGTTCGTTCCGTGCCGTGCGCGGGGAGCCGGTCAGGGCGCCGCGACGGCCTCCCCCGCATTGTGCGGGTTCAGGAACATCGCCTCCTGCGGGACGTGCGGGACCGGCGGGGTCTGTGGGACCGGCGGGGTCTGCGCGGGGATCTCGTCGCGGGGGTCGGGGCGGGGGACGAAGACCGGCGCGTCGTTCTGGTAGAAGATGTCGATGTCGGCCTCCTCGCCGCCGACGATCAGCGTGTCCCACGCCCCGCTCTCCTGGAGCGTCCGCAGCGTCTCCGGGGTGAGCGCCGACAGATGGGCACGGAGTTCCTCGTCGTCCGGCATGCCCGGCAGCCGGGACGCCAGCCGGTCCCGGATCGCCCCCATCCGCTCCACCAGCAGATCCAGGTCGGAACGGCGCGCGGCCGAACCGTCGTCGGGCCGCATGCTGAGCGCCACCACGTCCTTGATGGCACGGGTCACGCCCTGCTCGTCGGTGGCCACCATCGCGTTCCAGGCACGGGACTTGTGCCGGTACTGGAGCATCGACATCGCCGCCTCGTGCCGGATGAAGTCCGCGTCCCGCAGCGGGCGCCCGGTCCACGCCCGGCTCAGCGAGCGGGCCAGCGAAGTGGCCGACGCCAGACCGCTGTTGAGCCCGCGGCCCGGCCAGAAGTGGATGGCGTTGGCCGCGTCGCCCAGCAGGAACCCGAACGTGCCCGGCGTCGTCGCGGTCGGTCGGCTCAGCTGCGCCGTGAAGCGGGGCCGCTGCACCATGTCCAGCCGGAACGAGGTCACCGCCGACAGATCGTCCTCGGCCACCCCGAACAGCTTCAGTCCCTCCAGAATCCGCTTCCACAGCGGCGAGCTCCGCAGCAGCGCGGGCAGGAACAGCGTGCCGTGCGTCGGGCACACGAACTCGTTGTGCTCACCGCGCGCCATCACGCACGGCCGGGCCGCGATGCACTCCTCGAACACCTTGCGCACCGGGTCGATCCCGATGACGTTCTCGGCCTCCTCGCGGGTGAGCCGCATGTTCAGGAAGCCCTCCCCGCGCAGGGAGTTGAGCAGGAACCGGTTCTGCGACACGGCCAGTAGCACACTCATCGGGTCCCGCAGCGCCGACTTCACCCGCAGGCCCAGCACCACGTCCTGGAGGTGCTCCCCGTCCAGTGAGTAGATCGAGGAGTCGGCGGCGCCGAAGCGGGCCGCGAAGTGCTCACGGGTGCGCGACCGGCCGCCCTCGGCGATGACGAGGATGTGCTCCTTCTCTAGCCGCGCCCGCTGCTCCTCCGCGTCGAACCGCTCGGTCACCAGCCGGATTCCGGGCCGCCGGTTCGCCAGCTCCAGCAGCCGGTCCTCGATGTAGGCGATCCGGATGTTGCGTGGCGGACGCCCGTCCACCGAGTCCGGGCCGACCGGCCACATCTCCGAGAAGCCGTCCGCGTCCCCGAACAGCGCCCCGCGCACCTCGTCCGACAGCGCCAGATACTGCCGGCTCTGCACCGTGACGACCTGCTGACGGCGTACGTTGCCGTCCCGCTGGTCCTTCCAGACGACCGCGGAGCCCTCCTCGCGCCACCGCCCGTCGTGCACGGTGATCCGCACCCGCCCGGCGAGCTGCTCGTCCAGCGCCAGCGCGAACGCGAGTCCGACCGGGCCGCCACCGGCGACCGTGACACGCAGGGTGCCGGGGTCAACGGCCCGGTCCAGGCGCGGCAGCTTCAGCGAGGAGAGGTCCATGACCGTCTCCATCGCGTCCTGCGCCTCGTAGAGGAAGGTCTCGTCGCCGATGCGGATGGCGTCGCCCGACCGCAGCACGTGCCGGGTGATCCGCTCGCCGTTGACGAACGTGCCGTTGCTGCTGCCCCGGTCGTGCAGGACGAACCCGGCGTCCTCCGCGACGATCTCGGCGTGCAGCCGCGAGGCGCTGGGGCTGACGATGACGACGCCGTTGTCGCTCTTGCGACCGAACGTCAGCGGCGCACCGTCCAGAACCACGCTCTGACCAGTGAAAGGACCGGTACGTCCCACGATGACCGACGGCACTTGGGCAACTCCTAGGGAACGGTGCTCGACGCGCGGGACGGGCCGCACGGCGCGGACCGTCCCGCGTGAAGACGGATCTCTTCCACACCTACACGTGCCGGGACCTGACGAGGGTTCAACCCGCCGCGAAATTGTTCGAGCGATCGTCCGCCCGTTCGCCGTGCCGTTCTGTACGACGCCGGGTCAGGAAGCGTTCAGGCGCGGGAAGAGACGGCGCGCGTTCCGCGTGGTGAGCGCCCGCCAGGTGTCGCCGTCCGGCTGCCGAGCGGCGTCCACGGAGGCGATCTGCGCCGTGGTGCCGGCGGCCGGGGTGAAGCAGTAGTCACTCCCGTACAGCAGCCGCTCGGAGCCGAACGCGGTGGTCAGCGCCGGGACCTGATGCGGGAACGGGGTGCCCGCCATGTCGAACCAGAGCCGCCGGACCTGGTCCGGGACCGGGCCGATGGGCGGGGCGGTGCCGGTCGGGTCGCTGTCCCCGGCGAACACACTGCGGAACAGCTCCATCCGGTCCGTAAGCAGCGGCAGGACACCCCCGCCGTGCGTGAACACCCAGGGAATGTCCGGGTACTTGACGAGGTGTCCGCTGAACACGAGGTCGCTGACCGTACGGGTGGAGTCGAAGATGAACTCCAGCATCGGCCGGGGCCGCCCCAGCGCCACCTGCTCCTGGTTGGGCGGCGAGGTGGGGTGCACGAAGACCGGGGTACGCCTGCGGTTCAGCTCCTCCAGCAGTGGTTCGAGGCGCGAGTTCCCCAGGTACATCCCGTGCGCGTTGCTCTCGAACGTGACGCCGTCACTGCCGAGCTGGTCCATCGCGTACGCCAACTCCTCGAGCGCGCCGTCCACATCGGGCAGCGGCAGCGAGGCGAAGTGGCCGAAGCGGGCCGGGTTGGCGCGCTTCAGCTCCGCGCCCGCCTCGTTGACGTGGCGGCTCAGCGCGCGGGAGGCGGTGTCGTCCCCGAAGTGCACACCGGGGGAGGAGATCGACAGCAGGGACGTGGCCACACCCCACTCGTCCATCAGTTCCAGGTGCGCCGACGCCTCCCAGTCCGGGAACCGGGCCATGCCGTCCGGCCGTCCGTTACCGGCGTCCTGCGCCTCCCGCACGTAACGGGGGGTGAGGAAGTGGGCGTGCACATCGATGAGGGGCGTGGAGTCCGGGGCCACGGTCATGGTGGTTTCTCCTGGGGCTGGACGACCTGTTTGCCAGGTATAGCCCGGAAAGGGTGCCCCGGATTCCCGGCGGGGCACGGAGAATCAGCGGCAAGGACCGGGGAAGACCGGGGAAGACCGGAGAGGGGCCGCCGTCTCCGGCCGCCCCTCTCCCGTGTGAACTCCCGTGCCCCGCGTCAGCCCTGGTCGCCCGAGCCCGACCCGGACCCGGCGGAACCCGAGCCCGAGTCCGCACCCGACCCGGACGTGTCCGACCCGGAACCCGACCCGCCTCCGGACGACCCCTCGCACGTGATCGAGAACGGCACCGTGTTCGACGTGGTGATCCCCCCGGCGCCCTTGACCTCCACCCCGATCTCCGTGCTCAGCGTGCCGCCCTTGGACCACGTCGTCAGGCTCACCACGTCCTGCCCCGTGCGGTCGCCGCCGCTGGGGAAGGAGAGCTGGCGCCACTGGTGGTCCACGACCGAGCCGTCCTTGGACACCCACCGGTAGGTGATCTTCGCCGGGGCCTGGTCCACCGCGAACGTGGCGGTGAAGGTGGGCGCCTGGTCGGCGGGGGGCGCGCAGGCGCCGACGTACGTCGTGTTGGCGCCGGTCACCGTGACCCGTACGGCCTGCGAGGCGGGCGCGTTCTCCTGCTGCTGCTCACTGCCCGCCTGCTGCTGGCCGGAATCCTGCCCCGACCCCTGCGGGTCGGAGCCCTGCTGCTGGCCCTGGTTCGGCGTGGCGCCCGCGCCCGGCGCCTCGCGGGTGCCGGTGGACGGCGAGGCGCCGGAGCCGGTCGCCTCGTTCCTGGTGCCGCTCTTGTGGCTCGCCAGCTCGTAGCTGAGCCCGCCGACGAGGAGCGCGCCGACGACCGCGGCGGCGACCAGCACACCGGTCCGCCTGCCACGCCCCGGTGTCCCGGCGGCGGGCGGCGGGCCGAAACCGGCACCGGGGGAGTAGGCGGCGGGCGGCGGGGGCAGCGGGGTGGGCGCGGCCGACTGCGCGGGCCGTACGGCCTGGGCCGGGGAGGTCCGGGTCACCGCGCCGGACGGCACCGTGGCGGGTCCGGCGGCCGGGGCCGGGCCGGGCGTGCCGCCGCCCGCGACCGTCCTGAGGTCCCGCTCGGCCTGCTCGGCGGTCATCCGCTCGGCCGGTTCCTTGACCAGCAGGCCCTCGATGACCGAGGTCAGCGCGCCGCTGCGGCACGGGGGCGGCAACTCCTCGTCCACGATGGCGCGCAGCGTGCTCAGCGGGGTGTCGTGCCGGAACGGCGACACGCCCTCGACGGAGGCGTAGAGCAGGACGCCCAGCGACCACAGGTCCGACTCGGGGCCGGGGACCCGGCCGAGGGCGCGCTCCGGCGGCAGATACTCGGGGGAGCCGACGACCTCGCCGGTCATGGTGAGCGAGGAGTCGCCCTCGACGGTGGCGATGCCGAAGTCGGTGAGGATCACCCGGCCGTCGTCGGAGAGCAGCACGTTCGCGGGCTTCACATCGCGGTGCAGCACCCCGGCGCCGTGCGCGGCACGCAGCGCGGAGAGCACCTCGGCGCCGATCTCGGCGGCCCGGCACGGGTCCATCGGGCCGTCGTCGCGCAGCAGGTCGCCCAGTGAGCGCCCACGCACCAGCTCCATGACGATCCAGGGGCGGCCGTCGTCGGTGGCCACGTCGTACACGGTCACCACGTTGCGGTTGGGTATGCGGGCCGCGGCCCACGCCTCGCGCTCCAGCCGGGTGTACATCTTCTCGATGTCGGCGGCGGCCATCCCGGAGGGCGCCCGCACCTCCTTGACGGCGACCTCGCGGTGCAGCGTCTCGTCCTCCGCGCGCCACACGGTTCCCATGCCGCCCTCGCCGAGGGGCGCCAGCAGCCGGTACCGGCCCGCGATCGTGCGTTGCTGGTCCGGTGGCACCTGTACGGACTCCTTGTTCTGCATCCGGCGGTTCTCCCCTTTTTGTGTCCCTGTCACTGCGCGGACGCCGGGAGCCCCTCGTGCGGAACGCTCCCGTCCGGGCCGCCCGCCTCCCGGACCTTCCAAGAGTCGCTACGAGCTACACGTGGCGGAGGGGGTGTTCGGTTCAACTCCCGGCGAAATCAGGGGTTTGAAGTGTCGGCGGAGCTGTTCACCTGCGGCGGGGCGGTGTCGTGCGCCGCCCCTCTCTCCGGGATACGGGCGAAGACCCTCACTGCGGTCTGTTTCGTTTTGCAGGACATGCTTCCTCATTGTCAGGACTCGTGTTAGCGTTGCGTCCAGACGGTCGGCAGAGCTGGGATGCCGCCAGAAGCTGGGACGAGGTGAACCGATGCGATTCGTTTCCATCGAGCACGCGGGCGTGCGGCGCGCGGCTGTCGTACGCGACGGCTGGGCCGTACCGCTGGACGGCGTGAGCGAGCTGGGTAGGCAGACGCCGCTGGAGGTGCTGCGGGCGCCCCGGCTGCTGGAGGACGAACGCGTCCCGCTGGAGGAGGTGCGGCTGCTCCCGGTCGTGCCCCACCCCGAGAAGATCGTGTGCGTCGGGCTGAACTACCTGACCCACGTGGACGAGACCCGCCGTGAACTGCCCACCTACCCGGTGCTGTTCACCAAGTTCCCGTCCAGCCTGATCGCCCACGGCGACGCCATCGCCGTACCCCCGGAGTCGCAGCAGGTGGACTACGAGGCGGAACTGGCCGTGATCATCGGCGCCACCGCCCGCCGGGTGCCCAGGGAGCGCGCGTTCGACGTGGTCGCCGGATACGCCGTCGCCAACGACGTGACGATGCGCGACTACCAGTACAAGACCCACCAGTGGCTCCAGGGCAAGGCGTGGGACGCCTCCACCCCGGTCGGCCCGGAGCTGGTCACGCACGACGAGATCGGCGACCGCATCGGGGAACTGGACATCAGCCTCAGCCTCAACGGCGAGGTGCTCCAGTCCTCCGACACCGCCAAGCTGATCTTCGACATCCCGACGCTGATCGCCACCGTCTCGGAGTTCACCACCCTGACCCCCGGCGACATCATCCTCACCGGCACCCCCGGCGGGGTCGGCTTCCGCCGCGACCCGCAGGTCTTCCTGGCCCCCGGCGACAAGGTCACCGTCACCATCGACGGCCTCGGCACCCTGGAGAACACGGTCACCGCCGAGCAGGTCTGAGCCGCCCGCACCCCCCCCGCACAACCCCGCACCCCCCATCCCCTCCCCGCACAGCCCGAAAGCGAGTACGTCATGGCAGTCGTCGAACTGGGACACACCGGAGTCTGGGTCGAGGACCTGGCGGTCATGCGCGACTTCTACAGCCGCGTCCTCGGCCTCACGGTCACCGACGAGGACGCGGAGCGCGAGATCGTCTTCTTCAGCTCCCGCCCCGACGAGGAGCACCACGAGTTCGTCATCCAGCGCGGCCGTACCGCCGCGCCCGGCGCCAAGCTCACCCACCAGATCTCCTGGCGCATCGACTCCCTGGAGACCCTGGTCGAGTTCCACAAGCGCTTCCAGGCCGAGGGCATCGAGGTCCAGCAGGAAGTCACCCACGGCAACGCGTACGGCATCTACTTCTTCGACCCCGAGGGCAACCGCAACGAGGTCTACGTCCGGGTGGACCGCGATGTGCGCCAGCCGTTCCGCAAGACCCTCAACCTCGACCTGCCGCTGGACGAGATCGAGGCCGAGGCCGAGCGCCTGCTCGCCGACGGCGGCCCCGCCTACCAGCCCGTGCAGTAACTCCCCGAGCCCGAACCACCCTTGACCCCAGGAGGCACCGTGCGCGCCCATGAACTGGACGACGCGGCAGGCGTCACGCTGGAAGCGGACGTGGCGGTGGTCGGAGCCGGCCCCGTGGGCATGACGGCCGCCGCGCTGCTCGCCGCCCACGGTCTGGGCGTCGTGGTGGTGGAACGCAACGCCACCACCAGCGACGCCCCCAAGGCCATCAGCATCGACGACGAGGCGCTCCGCGTGTACCAGGCCGCCGGTCTGGCCGAGCGCGCGATGCGCATCATCCTCCCCGGCACCGGCACAAAATACTTCGACGCGGACGGCGAACCCGTCTTCCAGGCCCGCGCCGAGGTGCCCTACCGGTTCGGGCACCCCTTCAAGAACCCGTTCGCCCAGCCCGACCTGGAGCGCGAACTCCACGCCCATCTGAGCGAACACCCCCGCACGCACGTCCTGATGGGCACCGAGCTGACCGGGCTCACCCAGGACGAGTGGGGCGCGGAACTGCGCTGCCGCTCCGCCGACGGCCCGGTCACCGTGAAGGCCGCGTACGTCCTCGGCTGCGACGGCGGCCGGTCCAAGGTCCGCGAAGTCCTCGACATCGGCATGACCGGCCGCAGCTTCCAGGACGTGTGGCTGGTCGCGGACGTGCTCCAGGACCCGCACACCGAGCGGTACGGCATGCACCACGGAGACCCGGAGCGCCCGCACGTCATCGTCCCCGGCCGCGACGGCCGCTGCCGGTACGAGTTCTACCTTTACCCCGGCGAGTGCGCGGCCGGTGACCCCCCGCCGTTCGAGCTGGTCCGGCGCCTGCTGGAGCCGTTCCGCCCGCTCGCCCCGGAGCAGATCCAGCGGGCGGTGACGTACCGCTTCAACGCCGTCGTCGCCGACCGCTGGCGGGTCGGCCGGTGCTTCCTGCTCGGCGACGCGGCGCACATGATGCCGCCGTTCGCCGGACAGGGCCTCAACTCCGGCATCCGGGACGCGGCCAACCTGTGCTGGAAGATCGCGGACGTGCTGGGCGGCCGGCTCACCGACGAGGCCCTCGACACGTACGAGACCGAGCGGCGCCCGCACGCCGAGGCGACCGTGGCCCTGTCGGCGCGGCTCGGCCGGATCGTGATGACCACCGACGCGCGCTACGCCGCCCGCCGGGACGCCTACGTCCGCGACCTCATCGCCACCCCCGAAGGCCGCGCCTACCTGGAACACATGCGCTACCGCCCGGCCCACCACTACACCGACGGCCTGGTGGACACCGGTGCCGACGCCGACGGTGCCGACGCCGCCCCGGCCGGTGTCATGATCGGCCAGCCGCGCGTCTTCGACGTGGAGCACGGACGCGTCCGGCTGCTCGACGAGGTCACCGGCAACGGCTGGGTCCTGCTCGGCGTCGGCGTCCCCGAGGACGGCTACGCCGCCGTCACGGCCGCGCTCGCGCCGCTCCGCCCGGTCGTCGCACACGTCGCGGTGGGGGAGCGGCTGCCCTCCTCGCCGGACGCCCCGCGTGTCCTGGTGGACGTGGACGGCGGCCTGGAAACGGAGATGGCGCCCTATCGCGGCCGGTACGTCCTGCTGCGCCCCGACCGGTTCGTGGCGGCCAGCTGGGCACCGGACGCGCTCCCCGAACTCGCCAAGGCGCTCGCGCTGAACACGGCCGGGGACGCGCTGCCGCTGGCGGGCTGAGCGGCTCGCGTACGGCCGTACGCGACAGCGAGAGGGAGGTGGGACCGGCCCCGCGGGGCCGGTCCCACCTCCCTCTCGCCTGTGTGCGCCGGTGCGCTCAGGACTGCACCACGCTCACCAGCCGGCTGATCTCGGCGGCGGCCTCGCGGACCTGGCGGACGATGGTCTCCTCCGCGACCTGCGAGGTGCGGGAGGCGACGGCGGCGACACTGACCGCCGCCACCACGGACTCCGCCTCGTCGAAGACGGGCGCCGCGATGCCCAGCACGTCGTGGTCCACCTCGGAGCGGGTCACCGAGAAGCCCTGGGTACGGATCTGCCCCAGCCGCTCCATGATGGCGTCCACGTCCGTCAGGGTCAGCGGGGTGATCTTGCGCAGCTCGGTGCCGCGCAGCAGCGACTCGGCCTCCGCGGGCGGGCTCCAGGCCAGCAGGACCAGCGCCGACGCGCCCGCGTTGATGGGCAGCGTCATGCCGCGGTCGTAGGAGATGCGCACCCGGTGGGTCTGGGACTCCGCGCGGTCCAGGCAGACGACGAGGTCGCCGACCCGCCGGGTCAGCAGCACCGTCTCGTGCACGCTGCCCGCCAGCGCGTTCAGCGTCGGCAGGGCCACGTCCGACAGGCCGTAGCTCTTGCGCGCCACGCGGGCCAGCTCCAGTACGCGCAGCCCCAGCCGGAAGCCGCCGCCGGGCGCCTCCTCCAGGAAGCGGTTGGTGACCAGGGACTGGAGATAGCGGTACGCGGTGGACTTGGCCGCGCCCAGCGCGGCGGCCACCTCGATGCCGGTCAGCACCGGGCGCTCCTCGGTGAACATCCCGAGAATGTCCAGCGCGCGGTCGGCCGTGGAATTACGCTCCCGATACGAGGAAGCCTTGGTTGTTGGTCCTGACATACGAAACAGTCTACTCCTCATGCAGGACTGATGAGGGTGCGAAATCGGCCACATCCCGGCCCGCGGGTCCGGACGCACCGGTGGGCCGGGTACACGTGTACCCGGCCCACCACTGTGTCAGGAGCCGCGGGCTCACTCGAAGTCGAGGCTCACTCGAAGTCGAGGTGGACCGCCTTGGTCTCGGTGAAGCTGATCAGCTCCTCCTCGCACTCCTCACGGCCGAGCCCCGAGGACTTCAGCCCGCCGAAGGGCGTGCCCACGAAGTGGCGGGAGGAGTTGTTGATCCACACGTACCCGGCCTGGAGGGCGGCGGCCACCCGGTGCGCGCGGCGCACGTCGTTGGTGAAGACCGAGCCGGTCAGGCCGTACTCCACCGAGTTGGCGACGGTGACCGCCTCGGCCTCCTCGCGGAACGTCAGCACCGACAGGATCGGCCCGAACACCTCCTCCTGGGCGATCCGCATCTCCGGGGTGACCCCGGTCAGCACGGTCGGCGCGACCAGCAGCGCGCGGTCCAGGCCGGGCGGGGTCAGCGGGGTACCGCCCGCGACCGCCGTGGCACCCTCGGCGCGCGCGATGTCCAGATAGCCGGTGACCTTGGCGAACTGCTCCGGCGACACCACCGTGCCCACGTCGGTCGTCTCGTCGTACGGGTCACCGATGCGCAGCTCGCCCACCAGGCGCACCACCTCGGCGACGGTCTCCTCCGCGATGTCCTCGTGCACGACCAGCCGGGTGGTGGAGCCGCAGGACTGGCCCGCCCAGGAGAAGTTCATGCCCCGCACCACCGCGGCGGCCACCTTCAGCGGGTCGGCGTCCGGGAACGCCACCATCGCGTTCTTGCCGCCCAGCTCCAGCGACACGTCCTTCACCCCGCTCTGCGCCGCCGTCTGCTGGATGCGCAGACCGGTGGCGGCGCTGCCGATGAAGGCGATCCGGCGGATGGCCGGGTGGCGCACGATCGCCTCGCCGGTCGCCGGACCCTGGCCGGTGAGGATCGACAGCACGCCCTCCGGCAGCAGGTCGGCGATCAGCTCACCGATGCGCAGCGCGGACAGCGGGGTCTGGTGCGGCGGCTTCAGGATCACGCAGTTGCCCGCGATCAGCGGCGCGGCGATCTTCCCGGCGGCGAACATCGTCGGGTGGTTGTACGGGATGATCCGGGCGACGACGCCGATCGGCTGCTGCACCGTGTAGTGCAGCGCGCCCGAGGTCAGCGGCACCGTCTCGCCCTTGAGGGCGTGGGCCGCGTCCGCGAAGTAGTCCAGCATGGCCGCGCCGGAGTGCACGTCGGCCTGCGCGAGGCGGCGGATGTTGCCGCCGTCCAGGGTGTCCAGCGCGCCCAGCTCGGCCGCGTGCTCGCGCAGCCGCTCCGCGATCCGGCGGACCACCTTCACGCGCTCCGCGACCGGGGTCGCGGACCAGGCGGGGAACGCGCGCTGAGCGGCGGCCACCGCCGCGTCCACGTCCTCGGGACCGGCGTCGGGAACCTCGGCGATCACCTCTCCGGTCACCGGCGAGGTGTCGGTGTAGCGGGCGCCCGAGAGCGGAGCGGCCGGGCGGCCCCCGACCAGCAGGGACCAGGCACGCTTGCGCGTACCGGCGGTCAGGGTCTCGGCGCTGGTGACGTCCAGGGCATCGTGCTGCGGGGTCTCGGACATGTGGTCTTTCTTTCTGCGGGTGCGGGTGCGGGTGCGGATCGGGTGGTCGGGGAGGGGGCCGGGGCGGCGGCGCGGGACGGGCCTGTCGCGCCCGCCGCCGCCCGGCCGGTCAGGACGGCCCGCGCGTCGGCTCCGACATCGGCTCGCGCGTCGGCTCGGGCGCCGCGCCGGGCGCCGGTTCACGCAGCGGCGAGCCCTCGGGGAACGCCTGCCGCAGCAGATAGCGCCAGCCCGCCTCGATCTGGCTCGGCGGCCAGCACTCGGCGCGCTTCGCGGCGGCCTCCGCCGGGTCCGACCACGTGGTCAGCGGCCCGGCGGCCAGCGCGGCGAGCTGGTCCCGGCAGGCCCGCTCCAGGAGTACGGCGTACAGCACGGCGTGGGCGACGTCTCGCCCCGCCGTGACCAGGCCGTGGTGCGGCATCAGCGCGCCCGCCGCGTTCCCGAGGGAGAGCGCGAGCGCCCTGCCCAGCTCGCGGTCCTTGATCAGACCGCCGGTGAGGGTGAAGCGGGGCACGTCCGGGTCGGCGAACAGCACGCCGTCGTGGCTGAGCGGGCGCAGCGGCACGCCCAGCGCGGCGAAGGCGTTGGCCGCCGGGGCGTGCGTGTGCACCACGCTCGTCACGTCCGGCCGGGCCGCCATGATCCCGGTGTGGATCGGGAACTCGATGTGCCGCTTGCCGGTGCCGGAGAGCACCTCCCCGTCCGGGGAGACCAGCACCACCCGGCTCGCGTCGATCTCCTCGAAGCCCCAGCCGGAGGCCTTCATCCACACTCCGCGCCCCTCGGGGTCGCGGACCGAGACATGGCCCCAGACCATGTCCCCCTGCCCGGCCGCCGCGAGCGCCTGGTGCGCGCGCACCACGTCGTCGGCCGGATCGGTGTACGTCGTCACGAGTGCGTCCCCGCTTCCGTGAGAGTGCCCGGCGCGGTGGGGGCCTCATCGGCCTCCCGGCGCCGGGACCGGCCCAGCAGGGCCAGTGCGAACAGCACGACGGCGGAACAGGCCGAGGTCGCGGCGAAGGTGCCGAACACCGCGCCCGGACCGAGTCCCGCCGCCAGGACCCAGCCGCCCAGCGAGGGAGCCAGGATGGCGCCCGTCCTGCCCAGTCCATTGGACCAGCCGATGGCCGAGCCCCGCAGCCTGGCGGGATACGCGTCCGCCACCGAGGCGAGCAGCATGGTCAGGCTGGACTGGCCGCCGACGCCCACCACGACCACCAGCGCCATCAGCCCGGCGGTGCTGTCGGGCCGCAGGGCGAGGCCCACGATCCCGGCCGCCGTCATGAGCGCGCAGCACATCGCCACCGTCCGCGAACCCCAGCGGTGGGCGCAGGCCACGGCGACGAACGAGCCGATCACCGCGCCCAGGTTCATCGTCATGGAGAACCGCAGGGCGGAGGTCAGCGGGTAGTGCAGCTCCTGCATGAGCGAGGTCAGCCAGGTGTTGATGCCGTACCACGTCAGCATGTTGGTGAAGGTGGCCAGCGCGAACAGCACGGTCAGCACAAGCATCGAGCCCCGGAACAGGTCGGAGGCGCGGGGCCGCCGCCCGGCCGGGGTGCCGTCCGCCGGGGCGAGGGCCGCCGCCGCGACGCGGTCCTTGAACTCCTGGGACTCCGGCAGCAGCGCCACACAGCCCGCCAGGACGACGACGGAGAACACGCCGCCGATGACGAACATGGTCCGCCAGCCGTGCGTGGGCAGCACGGACTGGGCGATCAGGGCGGCGGCACTGCCGCCGAGCGGCACCCCGCCCATCAGGATGTTGGAGACCAGCGCGGTGCGCCCCGCCTTGGAGTGCTCCTTGGCCAGCGCCAGCGCGGCCGGGATGACCGCGCCCATGCCGAGTCCGGCCAGGAAGCGGTAGAGGCTCAGTTCCCACGGTGCCTGCGCGGTGGCGCAGACGAACGTCCACACCGCGAACCAGGCCACCGAGGCGTTGATGAAGGGGCGGCGGCCGAACCGGTCGCAGAGCCGCCCCCCGGCCAGCGCTCCGAACAGCATGCCCGCGTAGACGTAGCTGCCGACGGCCCCGGCGTCCGCGCGGGTCAGGTGCCAGCCCGGTTCCTTCAGCAGGTCCGGCAGCAGCGCGCCGTAGACGATCAGGTCGTAGCCCTCGACGATCACGACGAGCGTACAGAGGGCCACCACGGTCCAGGCATGGGTCCGAAGGCGAGTAGGCGACATCACGGCTCCTCGAAGGGTGTCGTCCCGCAGCCGGTGCGTGTCCCGTACCCGGCTGTCCTCGCACTATAGAGTCCTGAAAATTGGAATACAAGTCCTCTAATTCAGGACTGCAAGGGATGAGGGTGGAGGCCGGGTGGGGGCGGGGGTGGACGCGGACGCCTCCGGACGGACAGAAAAGCGCACCCGCGCGGAATGCGTGGGTGCGCTTCGGGACGCCATGCGTTCGCGGCGGGACGGCGCCGCTACAGGCGCGTCAGCCCCTCCACCTGCCAGACGGAACCGTTCTGCCCGCTGGAGACCGCCTGTGCCACGCCCTGCCGGTCCAGGGTCAGGGTGAAGGTGTAGAGGCCGTTCAGCCGGGCGGCGACGGTGTGCGCGCCGGACGCCGGGTCGTAGCGGTGCACGTCCGAGCCCACCGTGAAGTAGACGCGGCCGTCCGGTCCGTAGGAGAGCGAGTCGGGCTCGTAGGCGTCGGTCGCCACCGTGGTGACCGCGCCGGAGGAGATGTTGACGCGCAGAATGCGCCGGGTGAACATGTCCCCCGTGTACGCGGAGCCCTTGCCGTCGAGGGCGACGCTCTGGGAGTAGCCGATGCCGCTCGCCACCGTGCGCACCGGCTGTCCCTCGCGCACCTCGAAGAGCTTGCCGGCGTTTCCGACGACGTAGACCGCGCCGTTCCCGTACGCGAGACCCTGTGCGGCGCCGACGCCGGAGGCGATCCTGGTGGTTCCCCCCGTGGCGAGATCGACCTTCGTGATGTTGCCGTCGAAATCACCGGTGTAGAGGTGTCCCGTGCCGTCGGCGGCGACACCGCGCAGGTTGCCGAGCCCCTGGGCGACGGTGCGCACCGCCCCCGTCGCCGTGGTCACCTCGACCACTCTGCCGTCGCGGAAGGTCTGGTAGTCGTGGCCCAGACTGTCCGTGGCGATCCGGGTCGGGTCGCCCAGGCCGGTGGCCGCGGCCTTGCACGCGGAGGAGGGGCAGGCCACCGCGGGCGTGCCGACGGCGGCCGAGGCGCCGGTGGTGAGCGGGCCGGCGAGGGCGAGAGCGGCGGCGGTCAGGCTGACGGCCGCGGTACGGCGGGCGAAGGCGCGGAAGTTCAAGGATGTGCTCCCTCGATGGGTGGGCGGGGCGCCAAGTGACCGTATGGGCAAGGCCACTTGGCGCGATTTCGACCTATTGTTATCCGACGTGCGGGGAAAAGCCCATAGTTTGCTTATATTTGCGCGCGATGGGGCGGCAAATAAGGTGATGGCGCCGTATCGGAAAACGGGAGTGAAGAACGATGCCCTCGGAGCCCCTGCGTGCCCTCGGACTGTCCGAGGCCGCCGAGTCGTCCTATCTCGACCTCATGGAGACCGGCGAGTGCGACCTCGCCGAACTCGGCGCGCGCCGCGCGCTCACCGGCCCCCGGCTGGGGCTCGCGCTGGCCGAGCTGGAGGCCGTGGGCCTGGTGCACCTGCGCGCCGACCGGGTCGTGCCCGTACCGCCCCGGCTCGCCCTGGAGGCGCTCGCCGCCCGGCGTTCGCGCGAGGCGGCCCTCGCGCGGGAGAGCGCCGAGATCCTGTCGCAGATGTGGTCGCGCGGCTCCGGGCGCCGTGCCGACTTCGAGCTGCTGCCCTCACACGAGGCCGGGCGCCGGGTCCTCGACGGCATCCAGCGCGACGCCCGCGAACGCGTGCGCGCCATGACCCTGGGCAACCTCTCCGCCGAGGGCAGCCGCATCGTGGACGGCCTCTTCGACGCCCTCGCCCGCGGGGTGCGCTACGAGGTCATCTACGGCGCCCACGTCCTGCGCGACCTGGACGCCCTGCACATGGTGCAGCGGTGCGTGGAGGCGGGCGAGAAGGCGCGGGTGTTCGCGCACGTGCCGATGAACCTGACCATCGTGGACGACCGGTGGGCGCTGGTCGCGGCCCGCCGCACCGCCGACGGCGGCGGCAGACCGCGGGTCGCGGCCGTGGTCGTGCACGACTCGCCGTTCCTCACCGGGCTCGTGGGGTTCTTCGACGCCTTCTGGCGGATGGCGGTGCCCATCACCAGCTCCTCGCCCGGCGAGGACACCGCCTCCCGCGAGCACAAGCAACTGCTCACCTATCTCAGCGCCGGGCTCACCGACGAGGCCATCGCGCGCGAGTTCGGGGTGAGTGAGCGGACCGTCGCCCGCCGGGTCAGCCGACTCCAGGAACTGCTGGGCGCCCAGACCCGCTTCCAGCTCGGGCTCCAGGCGGCCCGGCAGGGGTGGCTCTGAGAAAGCGAACAGAATTCGCTTTGCTCAAGCAATTGATCTCGGATCGAAAAAGGGCGTGCTGAACACCCGTACCCGATCCACCCGAACGGACGTCGGCGCCGCACCTCCCGTCCCCTACACGGCCGGAACCCGCGGAACGGTTCACAGCGGGTACGAAAAGCGGCCGGGGCGGCCTGTGCCGGGGCGCCCAGGGCCGAGGCGCACGGTGCCGGGGGAGGGGCGGCGGGGGCGGGCGCGGGAAGGCGGGCGGTGCTCACCGGTTGCCCAGGGTCTCCCCGGCCGCCTCGGCGAAGTCGTCGATGAGCGGGGCCCGCCGGGACGCCACCCAGGCGAGCGCCACCTCGTTGGGACCGATGTCCTCCACGGGCAGCGGCACCACGTCCGGCCGGGTGTAGAAGTTCGCGGTGGACAGCGGGATCACCGCGATGCCCGCCCCGGCCGCGACCAGTTCGAGTTTCTCCTCCACCTGGTGCATCACCGGCACCTCGGGCCGCCGCCGTCCGCGCAGCTCCACGGCGATGTCCCGCCACTCGGGGACGGCGTCCGGGTCCTGGAGCAGATGTTCCGCCGCCAGGTCCCCGATGGTCACCGACGCCCGGTCCGCCAGCCGGTGCCCGATCGGCAGCACCACCACCCGCGGCTCCTTGAACAGCGGCAGCACGGTCAGCCCCTGCGGGTCGATCGGCAGCCGGACCACGCTCACGTCCGCCCGGCCGTCCACCAGCACCTCCACCTGGTCGTCCCAGCTGGTGCGCAGCAGACGGACGTTGACGGTGGGATGGCGGCCGGTGAACACCACCATCGCCGGGGTCACCGTGATCCCCGGCATGAAGCCGATCGTGAGGGTCGGCGTGCCCTGCGCGGCGGTCTTCACCCGGCGCAGCAGCGCCTGCGCGGACGCCAGCAGCGGCACCGCGTCCTCCAGCAGTTGTTCCCCGGCCGGGGTGAGCAGCGTGCCGCGCCGGTCCCGGTCGAAGACCTCCGCACCGAGGTCGTCCTCCAGACTGCGGATCTGCCGGGACAGCACCGGCTGCGCGATGTGCAGCCGTTCGGCCGCCCGCCCGAAGTGGAGTTCCTCGGCCACGGCCACGAAGTACCGGAGCTTCCGCAGGTCAAGATCCACCCGGTGTCACCGCTCATTCTCTGGGGAGGGCGGCCCCGCGTCCGCGCCGGACCGTCCCTGGGAAAAACGCCTGCCCCGGCCGTCCACTGCGACGACCGAGGCATGAGGGCATGAATCTACCGCCCGGACCCGGTGGACGGCCGCCGCCCACCGCTGTGTCCGGGACCGGGTCACTCGCCGCGCGCGAGGACACCCAGCGGGTCGGTGTACTTCGGCTTCCAGCCCAGCTCCGCCTCGGCGCGCGCCGGGGTGAGCTGCTGGTCCAGCACGAACGCGTCCGCGACGGCGCCCATCTGCTCGTACGCCTGGTCCAGCGTGATGGAGGCGACCTTGCCCTCCAGGCCCACGGACTTGGCGACCGCGAGGGAGACGTCCTTGGCGGTCGGGTTCACGCCGCCGACACCCGCGTACACGGAACCGGCCTTGGCCTTCAGCGCGGCCACGTACAGCTCGGCGATGTCCTCGATGTGGACCAGTGCCCAGCGGTTGGCGCCGTCACCGATGAAGGGGATGACACCGGCCTCCTTGCCGGGGGCGGTGTAGAAGATGTCGATGAGGCGGTTCTCGCCGCCGTACAGCAGCCCCGGCTGCACCACCACGGGGCGTCCGCCCTGCTCGGCGCGGGCGAGGACGGCGTCCTCGACGGGCTTGCGCCAGGCGACCAGGCCCGGCGGGTTCCAGGGGGCGGTCTCGTCCACGACACCGTTGGTGTCGCCGTAGACCCAGGTGCCGCCGGTGTGCACGTAGGTGCCGGTGCCGATGCCGTCCTGCATCGCGGTGGCCGCGGCGAGGTCCTCGTCACCCGTCTCGGCCTGCGCGAGGTGTACGACGGCCTCCGCGCGGGCGGCGGCGGCGTTCAGTACACCGAGGTCGCCCAGCCCGCCGCGCACCGGCGTCGCTCCCACGGAGCTGACGATCTCGGCGGCGCGGTCGTTGCGCGCCAGGGCCTCGACGGTGTGCCCGTGCTTGACGAGGGCGCTGATCGTGGCCTGGCCGATGTATCCGGATCCGCCGGTGAGGAAGACCTTCATTGCGTGGCTCCAAATCTCCGTAGTTCGCTTGCTTCGTCATCCAGCCTGCGCCCCAGGTCGGGCCGTGTCCAAGACCCTTTGCGCGCTCTCTGATACCCGGCCGGTATGAGCGGTGATGCGTCCGGGGTATGGACAGTCATGTCCGACGGGTATCAGAGATGCCGAAACAGGTCTTGGACTTTCCCCGGCGTCCGCCCGAAGCTGAATGAGGCCCCGCCAGAGGGGCCGTGAGCCTGTGACCGCCGGCGGCCCGAATCGGAGCGCCGGAACCGGCCGAGCACCGCACGGAGCCGTACGCCGACGTACGGAGGACGCGGGAGCAGTACGGGAGCGCCCCCCTTGGAGAGCGCCCGCCGGACCGGGATTCAGCAACGTCGCTGCGCGCCGCAGACCAGCTCAGTGCTTCATGTACGAGGAGATGCTCCATGTCCCAGACCGCAGTGCGGCCCGCCCCGAAGGCGGCTGCCGCCAACCCCGGCATATCGCGTGCCCTGACCTTGCTCCTGGCAGTGGCCACCGGTGCGATAGCCGCCAACCTGTACTACGCCCAGCCGCTCCTCGACGTGATCGCGCGCTCGCTCGGCACCTCCACCGGCACCGCCGGTGTCATCGTCACCGTCACCCAGCTCGGCTTCGCCTTCGGCCTGGTCTTCGTACTGCCGCTCGCGGACATCCTGCGCCGCCGCTCCCTGCTGACCGGCCTGCTCGTGGTGGACGCCGCCGCCCTCGCCGCCGTCGGTGTGGCCCCCGGTATCGCCGTCGCGCTGATCGCGTTCGCCGCGCTCGGCCTCGCCAACGTCGCCGCCCAGGTCCTGGTGCCCGCCGCCGCCCAGCTCGCCAACGACGAACAGCGCGGACGCACCGTCGCCACCGTCATCAGCGGTCTGCTCACCGGCATGCTGCTGGCCCGTACCGTCGCCGGTGTCGTCACCCAACTGGTCGGCTGGCGGCCCCTGTTCATCGGTGCCGCCGTGCTGATGGTCGTGGTGAACCTCGTGCTGCGCCGCGCCCTGCACGGGCTGGACGGCGCCCCCGCCCAGCGCGTGGGCTACGGCGAGGTGCTGCGCTCCACCGTCCGCATCTACCGCACCAACTCCGCGGTCCGCGTCCGCTCCGCCTACGGCGCCCTCGGCTTCGCCGCGTTCAGCGTCTTCTGGTCCACCGCCGCGCTCCAGCTGAGCCGGGCCCCCTTCCACTACTCGCCCGCCGTCATCGGCCTGTTCGGTCTGCTCGGCGCCGCCGGTGCCACCGCCGCCAACCTCACCGGGCGCGTCCGCAAGCACACCCACCCGATGCCGACCGCCGTCGCCATCGCCCTGATCGGTGTCTCGTACGCCGTGCTGCTGCTCGCCGGGAACACCCTCGGCGGGATCATCGCCGGTGTGCTGATCCTCGACATCGGTGTGCAGGGCCTGCACGTCCTCAACCAGCGCGTCATCTACGACGTGGACGCCGCCGCCCGCAACCGGGTCAACAGCATCTACATGACGTTCTACTTCGTCGGCGGTGCCATCGGCTCCGCGCTCGCCTCGGCCCTGTGGTCGCAGGCGGGTTGGGCGGGCATCTGCCTCACCGGACTCGGCGTCACCGCGCTGGCCGCCGTCCTCTGGGCCGCCACCGCCTTCCGCGGCCGCCGCGCCGTGGCCGCCGCCCACTGACGCCGGGCCGGACACCCCGGCCCGCCGAACCGGCCATCCCACCCCATGCCTGGCCGAAACCCGTTGCCGCCGCCGGTCCCCGACCGGCGGCGGCAACGGGTCACCGCACGACTACAGGTACGCTCGGCAGTCCGCTCCCCGCACGGGGTGCGGACCGCGCCCGTCGGCCGGTCACCCGTGCGGTCGGCCGGACCACTTCATCGAAGCCGCGACTCGTCGTCATCAGGGACGCAAGAGGGACACTGTGCACACGCGTTTCACCGTGCTGGGCCCGCTGAGGGCCTGGCGGGGCGGGACCGAGCTGGTACTGGGACCGCCCAAGCGGCGCGGCCTGCTCGCGTTCCTCCTGGCACAGCCCGGCCGTTCCGTCGCCGTCCACGAGATCGTGGCCGCGCTCTGGGAGGACGAGCCGCCGGACAGCGCGGTCAACGTCGTGCACCGGCACATCGGCGCCCTGCGCCGCCTGCTGGAACCCGAACTCCCCGCCCGCGGGGAGTCCCGCCAACTGGTCCGCGACGCCACCGGCTACCGCCTCGACGCCGACCCCGACTCGCTGGACCTGCTGCGCTTCCGCCGGTTGCGGGACCAGGCGGCGGACGTCGAACCCGCCGAGGCCACCGTGCTGCTCACCGAGGCCCTGGTCCTGTGGCGCGGCCCCAGCGCCTCAGGCATCCCCGCCGAGATCCGCGCCCACCCGGTGTTCGCGGGCGTGGACGCCGAACACCGGGCCACCGTCAAGGACGCCGCCGAACTCGCCCTGCGGGCCGGGCCGGAACAGAGCGCCCGCGTCCTGGTGACGCTCCGCCAGGGCGCCGCCCAGCACCTGCTGGACGAAGCCCTCCAGGCGCGGCTCATCCTGGTCCTCGCCGCCACCGGCCACCAGGCCGAGGCACTCGACGTCTACCGCACCGTCCGCGCCCAGCTCGCCGACGACCTCGGCGTCCAGCCCGGCCCCGAACTCCAGGCCGCCCACCAGCGCGTCCTGGCCCAGACCTACGTGTGGGGCGAGTCGGGGTACACGGGCCGGGCACCGGCTACGGCGGGCGCGGAGAGGACGGGAGACCCGGACAGTACGGGAAGCCCGGACGGGGCGGGGAGCGCCGGGAGCACGGGAAGCGCCGGGAGCGCACGGAGCGCCGTACCCCCGGAGAGCCCCGCGCCCGGGCCGCCCGCCGAGCCCGCCGAGATACCCTCCGCCGGGCACCCCGCCCCCGAGACCCCCGACCCCGCCCCCCTCCCCGTCCGCCCCGCGCAGCTTCCGGCCGCGCTCGCCTCCTTCACCGGGCGGCAGGCCGAACTCGACCGGCTCGGCGAGCTGTTGCCCGCCCCGCACTCCTCCGCCGCCGTCGTCATCAGCGCCATCGGCGGCATGGCGGGCGTCGGCAAGACCGCGCTCGCCGTGCACTGGGCCCACCGGATGGCCCCCGAGTTCCCCGACGGCCAGCTCTACGTGGATCTACGGGGCTTCCACCCCACCGGCGCCATGATGAGCTCCGCCGAGGCCATGCGCTCCTTCCTGGACGCCCTCGGGGTGCCCGCGCCGCGCATCCCGGCCGGGCTCGACGCCCAGGCCGCGCTGTACCGCAGCCTGCTCGCCCGGCGCCGGGTGCTCATCGTGCTGGACAACGCCCGCGACACCGAGCACGTACGGCCCCTGCTGCCCGGCGCCCCCGGCTGCCTGGTCGTCGTCACCAGCCGCCACCAGCTCTACGGCCTGGTCGCGGGCGAGGGCGCCCACTCCGTCACCCTGGACGTGCTCGGCGAGGACGACGCGCTGCGCTTCCTCGCCGACCGGCTCGGCGCCGAACGCGTCGCCGCCGAACCCCGCGCCGCCACCGGCATCGTCGCCGCCTGCGGCGGGCTGCCGCTCGCGCTGGCCGTCGTCGCCGCCCGCGCGGTCGGCAACCCCGGCCTCCCGCTCGCCACCGTCGCCGCCGAACTGGCCGACAGCGGCGGCGGACTCCAGGCGTTCGCCGGGGAGCTGCCCGCCGCCGACGCGCGCAGCGCCTTCTCCTGGTCCTACCAACTGCTCAGCCCGGAGGCCGCCCGGCTGTTCCGGCTGCTCGCGCTCTCCCCCGGCCACGACTGCTCGCTCGCCGCCGCGGCCAGCCTCGCCTTCCGCCGCCCCGGCCTGGTCCGGCCGCTGCTCGCGGAACTGAGCCGCGCCCACCTCGTCACCGAGACCGCCCCCGGCCGCTTCACCTGCCACGAACTGCTGCGCGCCTACGGCACCGAACTGGGCGAGGCCCACGACACGCCCGAGGAACGGCGGGCCGCCCGGCGCCGCTTGTTCGACCACTACCTGTACAGCGCGCACGCCGCCGACCTGACCCTCGCGCCGAGCCGCGAGCGCGTCACCCTCGGCCCGCACCTGCCCGGCATCACGGTGACCCGCTTCACCGACCAGGCGAGCGCCGCCGACTGGCTGGACGCCAACCGTTCCGTACTGCTCGCCGCCGTCGAACAGAGCGCCCGGCACGACTGCGCCGACCAGAGCTGGCAGCTCGCGGCCACCATCGAGCTGTACCTCGACCGCAACGGGCACCGGCAGGAACAGGTCCGCGTCCAGACCATCGCCAACCGGGCCGCGTACGGCCTCGGCGACCTGCGCGCGCAGGCGTACGCCCACCGGGCGCTCGGCTTCGCCAACGGCAGGATCGGCCTGTGGGACGACGCCGGGCAGCATCTGGCCCGCGCGCAACGGCTGTTCGGGGAGATCGGGGACCAGGCTGGGCGGGCGCGCGTCCACCGCTACAGCGCGTTCCTCGCCAACGCGCGCGGGCGGCACCCCGACGCCCTGGACCACTACGCCCGCGCCCGCGTCCTGTACCGGGCGGCCGGACACCGCAGCGGCGAGGCCAGTGTCGCCAACGAGGTCGGCTGGACCCACATCCTCACCGGCGACCACCGCAGGGCCCTGGCGGAGTGCGGCCGGGCCCGCGACGTCCACCACGAGATCGGGGACCCCAACGGCGAGGCCGCCGCCTGGGACAGCCTCGGCTACGCCCACCACCACCTGGGCGACCACTCCGAGGCGCTGCGCTGCTACGCACAGGCGCTCACCCTCTACCGTGCCCTGCGCGACCGCTACCTGGAAGCGGACACCCTCGGCCATGTCGCCGACGCCCTGCACGCGGCCGGTGACACCGAACGGGCCGCGCGTACCTGGCAGGAGGCGCTGGACATCCTCACCCGCATCGGCCACCCGGACGCGGAAGCGGTCCGCGAGAAGCTGGCCGGAGCGCGCGACGGGTCCGCCAAACCCTGACGAACCGGCCCGCGAGGCCAACGTCAGAAAAGCGTCAGCGTTTGGAAAGTGGGGGCCGGTTACGCTCGCCGCGCGCCGCTTCCTCCGGGGCCCCAACCCGCCCCTTTCCCGCGCGCGTCCCGCCGTACCGGCGACCCCGGTCCGGCACCGTCACCGGCCCGCGCCCTACGCACGCGAGCCGGCCGACGCGACGCACGGGAGAAGGGCGGACGGAACTCCCCCGGCAGAAACACGGAAAATGAACACGATCCTCGCGCACCGCCCCCACCCGCTGAACGACCTCGTCGCCGACCACGCGACCGCCCTGCTGGCCTACGCGGAGAAGCTGACCGGCGACCGGCACACCGCCGAGGACATCGTCCAGGAGGCGGTGATCCGTGCCTGGCCGCACGCCGAACGCCTCTACAGCACCGAGGGCTCGGTGCGCGGCTGGCTGCTCACCGTGACCCGCAACCTCGTCGTGGACCGCATGCGCAGCGCCGCCGTACGGCACGAGAGCGTCGGCGCCGAGGAACGCGACGTGGCCCTCCCCGACCACGCCGAGTCCGTCCTCGTCTCCGTGGAGGCCGCGGGACTGCTGGAACAGCTCTCCCACGACCACCGCGAGGTCCTGCTGCACACCTACCTGTGCGACCGGACCGTGCAGGAGACCGCGCAGATCCTGGGCATACCGGCGGGCACCGTGAAGTCCCGCCAGCACTACGCCCTGAACTCGCTGCGCGCCCGGGCCGCCGCCGCCTGACCGGGTGGCCGGGGCCGGACACCCGCCGCGTGTGTGATGCCGCGCCATCCCGCCTCCTCCATCCGGTCACCGCTCTCCGGCGGCTGTCAGCATCTACACGGGACGACCCCCGCGCAGGGTTCGATCCGGTTTCCCGGGACACGGCGGAACACGGAGGAAGACGGCGGAAGACGGAACGGCGGCGGTGGGGTCCGGGAGGCCGGACCCCACCGCCGCCGCGTGCGGGGGAGTTGCGTACCGCGTCAGCCGGTGAGGCGGAACGACTGCGCCGCCGAGCCGTTGCAGGACTGCTGCGACACCTTCGCGCCGTTCGCCGTGGACGAGCCGTCGATGCTCAGGCACTTGTTGCTGTGCCGCGCCACGAACCGGTACGTGCCGGTGCCCGTGGACTCGGCCCGCCACTGCTGGTTGGTGCCGCCCACGTAGTCCCACAGGTGGACCTTGGCGCCGTCGGCGGTCGCACCGGCCCCGCCGTCCACGTCCCAGGACTTGTTGTTGTGCTGGTTGACCACCTGGTAGTAGCCGCTGTCCGTGGACCGGAACTGCCACTTCTCGTTGGCGCCGTCACCGCACGCCCACTGCTGCACCAGGGTGCCGTTGGCGGTGCCCCAGTCGGTGGCGTCCAGGCAGGCGTTGCTGTTGGTGTTGGCCACCCGGTACCAGGCACTGGTGTCGATCGGGCCCGTGGAGCCGCCGCCACCCCCACCGGCGACGGGGTTCCACACGAAGGTGGCCACCGCGCCCGACGGCATCGTGTAGGCGATCGACCGCCCGTTGTCCGTGATCGAGAACCGCTGCGAGCCGCCCGAGGTGTTCACCACGTACGCCACCCGCGAGCCGTCCGGGTTCTGGAACGCCACGTCCTGCACGCCCCCGCCGCCCTGGCTGGTGGAGCCGATCCGGGTGGCGCCGACCTTCACGAACTTGCTGAGCTGGCCCAGCGAGTAGTACTCGGCGCCCCGGGTGACACCGCCGCCCGCTATCTCCACCACGCCGTTGCAGCGGGTGCCGCACAGGCCCTGGTGCGGGCCGCCGTTCTGGTCCAGGGCCAGGTTCCAGGTGACGACGGTCTCGCCGCCGTTGCGCATGTTGCCCACGACCAGGTTCTCGGCCTGCCAGCGCAGGCTGTCACCGAAGGTGTTGGCCTTGTTGTCGCTGTCGGTGCCGGAGCACTCGGTGAAGAACACCCGCTTGCCCGCGTTGATCACCTGCTGCTGCGCGGAGTAGTTGCCGCCGTAGCAGTGGAACGCGGCGCCGATCACCCGCGGGATGTTGCCGATCCGGGAGAACACGTCCAGCGGGTAGTTGGGGTGGTCCCAGTTGTGGTCGAACGCCAGGACGTTCGTCGGCAGCCCGGCCGCCGTCAGCTTCGGGTCCAGGACCTTCAGGAAGTCGGCCTGCTGTGCCGAGGTCATCGACATCGAGGGGTAACTCGTCGGGTTCTCGGGCTCGTTCTGCACCGTCAGGTCGGTGAGGGTGATGCCCTCCTGCCCGTACGCCTTGATCGCCTTGACCAAGTAGTCGGCGTAGGCGCCGTAGTTCTCGGTCTTCAGGCTGCCGCCGTTGAGGGAGTTGTTCGTCTTCATCCACGCGGGCGGCGACCAGGGGGTGCCCATCAGCCGGATCGACGGGTTGAGGCCGAGCGCCTGCTTCACGACCGGGATGATCTCCTGCTTGTCCCGGTCGATGGAGAACTGCCCGCGGGTGTCCTCGTAGGAGTAGGGGGAGTTGGAGGCGTCGAAGTCGGTGCTGCCGAGCGGCTGGCGCAGGTAGGTCAGGCCGATGCCGTCGCCCGAGGTGGAGAACAGCGACCGCATCAGGTCGTTGCGCTGGGTCTGCCCGAGCCCCTGGATGAGGTGCGCCGACGCCCCGGTCACCGAGGCACCGGCGCCGGTGTAGCGCTGGCCGCGCTGGTTGCCGTCGATCTGGAGGTCGATGCCCTGACGCGCGCTGTTGAAGGTGAGCGTGCCGTCGGAGCTGAGCTTGCGCGAGCCGTCGCCGGTGGTGATCCAGACCTGGGCGGTGGGGTCGGCGGCGTGCGCGGTGCCGGTGGCGGTCAGGCCGAGGCCGAGACCGCTCCCGGCGAGGGCCAGGGTCAGGGCGGCTGCCCCGGCCCGCGGGTTACGGATTCTGCTGCGCTGGGACACGGTGCGGGTCTCCTTCGGTCGGTGACACGTGGGGGTGCTCCGGCCGGCTCGCCGTGGAACTGGGGAGGTCGGCGGGCCGGCCGGGGTTCGAAGGGGTGGTGCACTCGGGCCGCCCGGCCGTGCGGGACCGGAGACGGGCGCCCTCGCGGCGTCGGGGCCGTGGGAGGAAGGGCGCGGCGTCACTCCCGGTCGTGCGGGGAGGGGACGACGGGCCGTACGACGAGACGGGGGAGGCGGTCCGCGTCCCCGGCGGTGACGGTGGCCTCCAGATCGAGGGCGAGCCGCAGATCACGGCTGGACCGGCCGATCCGCAGCCGGTGCCGGCCCGGCCGGGTGCGCCAGGCGCCGGAGCACTCGTCCCACTCCTGGAACGCGCGCAGCGGCAGGGTCAGCGAGGCCGTGACCCGCTCGTCCGGCTCCGCCGCGACCACCGCGAACCCGGCGAGCACCCGGAGCGGCCGGTCGCCCGGCACCGCACCGGCGACCCTCTCCTCGGGCCCCTCCAGATATGCCTGGACGACCTCGCGGCCCGCCCGCGCACCGGTGTTGGCCAGCGTCACGGTGACGGTGGGGCCGCCCCCGCTCGCCGGACTCGGCAACTCCGCGGGCACCGACACCTCACCGGCGACCGCGCCCTCGTAGGACCACGTGGTCCAGCCCAGGCCGTGGCCGAACGGGAACGCGGGCCCGGTGCCCGCGCGGTCGTAGGCGCGGTGGCCGATCAGCCTGCCCTCGGTGTAGTCCACGATCCCGTCCACCGGGACGGCGTGCGGCACCGGCACGTCCTCGCGGCGCGCGGGCAGCGTCCAGGGCAGCCGCCCGGTGGGTTCCGCGCGCCCGAGCAGTACGTCCGCGAGCGCGTGCCCGGCCTCCTGGCCCGGCAGCCACGCCCACAGCAGCGCGGGCACCGTGTCCGCCCACGGCAGCAGCAGCGGCGCGCCCGCGTTGACGACGACGACCGTGCGCGGGTTCGCGGCGGTCACCGCGCGCACCAACCGGTGCTGCTGTTCGGTCAGTTCGAGGTCCGGGCGGTCCCAGCCCTCGGACTCGGTCTCCTCGTCGGTGCCGATCACGACCACCGCCACGTCCGAGCGTTCCGCCAGCGCGACCGCCTCCGCGATCTCCTCCTCCACGGACGGGCCGGGCGGCTGGTGGCGCAGGTGCGCGGTGACGAACCTGCCGTACCCGGCGCCGTCCACCACCCTCATGTCGATGCGCAGGTCCAGCACCACGGGCTCGCCGTCCACCCGCACCCGGTGGCGGTGCGGTACGGGATGGCTGTGACTGGAGTCGAGGACCAGCTCGACGCCCCGGTCGTCGTCGCCCCGGTGCACGGTCTCGCCGTCCAGCGCCATGTCGAACCGCCCGCACGAGCCCAACTGAAGTTCGTGCGTGCCTGGTTCGGCCAGCGTGATGCGCGCGGTGACCACCACCCGCTCCGCGCCCTTGGGCACCGCGCCGAAACCGCTGAACTTGCCCGTGCGCCGCACCTCGGTGCCGACGACATCGCCGGTGCGGTCCAAGTACGTGGCGTGCAGGCCGTGTTCACCGCTGCCGGGCACGGTGATCCGGCCCAGCTCGATGAACGGCGCGTATCTGCGGGCCGAGCAGCCCCGGTGCACGGCGAGCGGCACCGCCTCCGGCAGCGCGGCCCGCAGCCCCGCCTCGAAGGACACCGTGCGCACGGCGGGCACGAACGCGCTGCCGCCGCCCTGGAGATACGGCTGCACGGCGTTCGGGCCGATCAGCGCGACACCGCCGAGCCCCGCCGCGTCCAGCGGGAGCAGCCCGGGCTCGTCCCGGAGCAGCACCATGCCGCGTACGGCCACCTCGCGCAGCAGCGCGAAGTCGGCCTCGCCGACCGGGTGTCGCGCGTGCCCGGGCAGCGGGGGAGGGGGCGCGTCCGGCGCCCAGGGCTCGGTGAGCCTGCCGACCCGGTGGGCCAGCCGCATCAGCCGCAGCACCTTGTCGTCCACCACCGCCTCGGCCACCTCGCCCGCGCGGACCGCCCGCACCAGCGCGTCGCCCCACGGCCCGTCGGGGCCGGGCATCACGAGGTCCAGTCCGGCGTTCGCGGTGGGCGCGGTGGTACGGGCGGCGGCCCAGTCGCTGATCACCGCGCCGTCGTAGCCCCACTCGCGCTTGAGCACCCCGGTCAGCAGCCGCCGGTGCTCCAGCAGCGGGGCGTCCTCCACGCCGTCGTCCACCCCGGAGTAGGCGCCCATCACGCTCCACGGCCCCGCGTCCGCGAGGGCCTGCTCGAACGGGGCGAGGTAGACCTCGCGCAGCGTGCGGGCGTCGATCCGGGCCCGGTAGCGGGTGCGGTCGGTCTCGGAGTCGTTGGCGACGAAGTGCTTCAGACAGGCCGCGACCCCCTCCGCCTGGAGCCCGCGCGCGAGTGCCGCGCCGAGCGTGCCGGTGAGCAGCGGGTCCTCGGAGACGTACTCGAAGTGCCGGCCCGCGACCGGGGTGCGCTGGAGGTTGACCAGCGGGGCGAGGACCACGTCCACGTCCTTGCGCCGGGCCTCCTCGGCGAACAGCCCGCCGAGCCGCTCCGCGAGCGCGGTGTCCCAGGTGGCACCGACCGCGCTCGGCGCCGGGGCGAGCAGCCCCGACTCCGACTTCTCGCCGCCGGTGCCGCGTACGCCCTGGGGTCCGTCGGAGGTGACCACCGGGTGCAGTCCGAGCCGGGGTTCGGCGGGCAGCGCCCACAGGGTGGCGCCGGTCAGCAGCCGGACCTTGGCGGGCAGGTCCAGGGCGGCGATCAGCCCGGCCCAGCGGGTCTCGTCAGCGGATGCGGCGCCGGGCGGTTCCCCGTCCGTGGCGACGGCGGCTGGCGACAGCGAAGACATGCGGGTCCTTGGGTGCTCGGCAGCGGTGCTACGGGGTGACGCGGCGGTGCTACGGGGGAGACGCGGGGGCTGCCGCGCGGGAGACGCGGGGGTTCCAGCGCGACGTGGCCGTCATGAAAGCACACCCACTGAACACTTAGTAAGTGGTCTGCATCACAAGGATGCAGGGGGTGGAAGATCATCGCTCCGGGGGTGCGGGGGCCGCGTATGGTGGGCGGGTGACCGACCAGTCAGTAGGTGGTTCGCCGAGCGGCACCGCCGGGGGCTCCAGGCCCCGCGGGCGCGCGGCGGCACCCCGCGTCCCCCGCAGCCCCGAGGCGCGCCGACGCCAGCAGGACATCCTGCGCATCGCGATGGACGCCTTCGCCGCCCGTGGCTACAACAACGCCTCGCTCGCGGAGATCGCGGACCGGGTGGGCCTCACCCAGGCGGGCGTCCTGCACTACTTCCGCTCCAAGTCGCTGCTGCTCACCAGCGTGCTCGAACTGCGCGACGAGACCGACATCGAACAGCTCGGCACGGAGCGGCCGCACGGCCTGGAGTTCCTGCGCCATCTGGTGGACACCGCCCGGCGCAACGCCGAACGCGAGGGCATCGTCCGGCTCTACGCCGTGCTCTCCGCCGAGTCGGTCACCGACGACCACCCGGCCCAGGTCTACTTCCGCGACCGGTACGCGGGCCTGCGTGCCTTCGTCACCGACGCGGTCACCGAGGCGTGCGGCCTGGACGCCTCCGACATCCGCGCCCGCACCGCCGCCAACGCGGTCATCGCCGTCATGGACGGACTCCAGGTCCAGTGGCTGTTGGAACCCGGCGCGGTGGACATGACCGCCTCCACCGGACTGGTGATCGACTCGATCCTGGCGGGCCTGCGGCGATAGCACACCGGGCGGCCACCCGAGCGGCCCGCACCCGGTCGTCCGCGCACGCGGCCGAGGCGTCATGGGCCGGGTCCGCACCCGGCGCGGGCCCGTGGCGTCCGGCCTGAGCCGCCGGACGCCACGGACCGGCCGCGCCCCCGCCCGAGCCCGAGCCCGGCCGATACGACCGCCGCCGGTCACCGGCACCCCCACAGGGCCGATGACCGGCGACGATCCGCGCCGCGGACCGGTGTCCGCGCGCGCGCCTCGGGAAGGTCCGTTGTTCCCGGCGCCCCCCGTGAGGTCCCGCCCCGGTGCGCGGTCCGCGGGCGTCCTCGTCCGACGGGTGCCGGAGAACGGCTGTCGTGATCCGTTCCGCCTGCCACACGTGCGCGGGGCCGGGCGGAGTTCAACTCCGTCACGAGGACCGGTCGGCCACCTCCGGACGGCAGGGCGGTGCGGTAGCCCGCCCATGAGATGCGCGTAGGCGGCCTTCGGTTCGGCGGATCATGGTCAAGATTCGGTAGAGACACGCGGCGCGCCGCCTGGACACTGAACATTCCGCGCGCCCCGTTCCGTGTCCTACGAGGAATGCGGAACACGTCCGGTCCGGGGCGAGACGGAGGCAGCAGGCGTGATGACGGGGTACATCGAGCGTCCCGGAGACCGGTGCGCGGTCCGGACCGCCAAACCGTTCCGTCTCGACGTCCCGGACAGCTGGGGCCCGGTGGACTCGTGCGGCACGGCGTTCGAGAAGTCCCGCGCCCGCGTGCTGGCCGCGACGGACGATCCGGGGGAACGGGCGCGCATCGTCGCCCTGTTCCGGCTGGGCGAGGAAGTGGTGCGCACGGCGCGCGAGCACGGCGATCTGCTCGCGGCGGGCACGGCGTCCCGCTCGGTGCACGGGCTGTTCATGGCGTACGGCGCGGTCTTCGAAGTGACCGCTCCCGAGGGCCAGTCGGCGGCGATCTCCGCGCTCTCGGCGCGCCTCGGGGTGCGTGCGGACCCCGGTGCCGTGCCCGAGGACCGGGTCGTGACGTGGGTGGACGTGCCGTGGGTCGGACGGGCCGTGCGGATCACCGCCACGGAGGCGGCCCCGGCGCCCGCTGCCCCGGACACCCGGCTGCTGACGATGCACACGATGATGCCGGTGCCGGGCGTGCCCGGCAGCTACTTCGTCGTGACCCTCGTCAGTCCCAACCTGGCCATGCGCAACGGCATCTACGACCTGTTCGACGCGATCACCAGTACGTTCCGCTACCCGGCCGGACTGGACACCCGGCCGTGAGGCTCCCGACGTCCGGGCAGGCGACCCGGACAGCGTTGTCAGGAAGCCAGGACAGCGTTGTCGGTGGCCCGGCGGACGACGCGCCGACCGGGCGCCTTGGCGCGCAGACTGTTGAGCGCGTAGTGCTGCCGGGACTTCACCGTCCCGGTGGGGATGCCCAGGATGCGGGCGGTCTCCTGCACGGTGCGGTCGCACAGGTAGGTGTGCAGCAGCACCTCGCGGTGCTCCCGCGACAGATCCCGCAGCAGCGCGGCGGCCTCGACCGAGGCGAGTACGGAGTCCGAGTGGTCCGGCAGCGTGGCGTCCCGGTCCTCGGTGCCGACGGTCTCGCGGCGGGCGGTCGCGGTGCGCATGCGGTCGATGACGAGGTTGCGGGTGACCGTGAGGAGCCAGCCGCGCACCGACCCCTCGGTGCTGTACAGCCGCTCGGCGTGCGGCCAGGCCCGGATGAGGGTCTCCTGGACGATGTCCTCGGCCATGTGGCGGTCGTTGAGCAGCTTCTCCGCGTAGGCGAGCAGCGCCTTCTCGTGCTCCGCGATCAGGGTGTGGAGTAACTGCTTCTGCTGAGCCGGAGCCGGAGCCGGAGCCGGAGCCGGAGCGGTGGCGGTGGCGGTGGTCATGGTCATCCTCGGGTTTCCTGAGGGGGAGGGACTGCGGGAGGGGCGGGCATCCGTGCCGCGCTCGCCCCCCGTGGCCGAGTGCGGCGGCACCACGCGGCGTGAGCGTAGACAGGGCGCTCTTCCGAAACGCTGACGCTTTACTGACCACCGCGCTTACTGCGCGAAAGTGCCCGACACCCCTTCGCCGCAAGGCCGTTGATCTCCCGCCGGGCGTTCCGGCCGCTCCGGAGTTACGATGGCTGACCTTGAGTCACCGATGACGACGACGAGCCCCCGGGGGGACATCGTGGAGCAGCAGGTGCAGGCGAAGGCCGGGAGCCCCGGACGGTCCCTGCGGATCGCCGTGGTGCTGCTGGTGGCCGCGTCCGGCGGGGTGGAGGCCGTCTCCTTCCTCGCGCTGGACAAGGTCTTCGCCGGTGTCATGACCAGCAACCTCGCCCTGCTCGGCATGGCCGCGGGCCGCGCCGAGGGCGCCGGGGTGAAGGCGGCGGTGCTCGCCCTCGGCGGGTTCGCCGTCGGTGTGCTGGTGGTCGCCCTGCTCACCCGCGGCTGTGCCGCCCTCACCACCCGCTGGCCGCGCCGGGTCATGCTCGTCCTCTGCGTGGACGGTCTGCTGCTCGCCGCCGGGGCCCTCGTCTGGGGGCTCACCGGAGGAGCGCCCGGCCCGGTCACCCGTGACATCCTCCAGTGCGGGGCCGCACTGGTCATGGGCTCCCAGTCCGCCGCGATGGTCGCCGCCGGACGCGCCGCCGCCCCGACCACCTACCTCACCGGCACCCTGGCCACCTTCATCACCAAGGGCGTCGGCACCGGCCGCCCCGGTGTCTGGGTGCCGCTGCGCTTCGTCGGCCTCATCGCGGGCGCCGCCCTCTCCGCCGGGCTCCTCAAGCACGCGCCCGCCTGGGCCGCGTTCCCGCCGGTCGTCCTCATCCTGGCCGCGATCACGACGGCCTGCGTCCCCCTGCTGAAGCCCCCGGCGGCAGCGGAGGCCACCGCGTCACAGCCCTCGTAACCCGGCCGTCCGCGCGGTCTCCCGGCGCGGTGCGCCGCCTCCACCCGAACGCCACGTGCCGGATGCCGTGTCCGCTCGGCTCGGGCAGGTTGGGCCTGGCGGCGGCCGGGCGACCGGCCGGAGACGGAGGAGGGCGGCCAGATGGTGCTCAGCGGTCCGTACGCCGCTCAGTGGCGGAGCCAGTCACATGACGGATGTGTGCTCTGTCCGTTTTCTCCACAGTGGAGGACGAACGCGCGACCGCTGACCTCCTCGGTACGACATCGGGCGCGAGGTCACCCCGGCGCGGCAGTGGCGCCGCCGGGGCACACTCCCGGTCCGGTGAGGAGCGGTCGGCCCGCGCGAGCACGGGCCGGCGCACTCGTGCCGGCCCGTGCGGAGCCCACGAGGAGTCCGACATGACAGAGGGCACCGAGCACCCCCCGGCCGTCCCGGGCCTCCCGAGCGACCCGCCGCCGAGCCACGGCATCGGGTTCACGGAGGCCGAGCGGAAGAAGCCGGGGCGGGCCGGACGGCTGCCCGCCGACGTCATCACCCGGAGCGCGGACCGTGCCCTCGTCCCCACCGGCACCCCGGTGGACCCGGCCGAGGAGCCGGGGAAGTCGTCCGTCACCGCCGCCGCAGGCACCGCGACCGCCGAGGGCGTCGCGGAGAACCGGCCCGCCCACCCGGCACACGCGGTCCGTGACCGCGTGCGGGAGCCCGGCCACCAGCACAAGGAGCGTGTGACGGCATGACCCCCCGCGACACCGACAGCAACGCGCCTACGATCCGGGACGTACCCATCGGTATCGACGCGACCGGCACCCGCCGCGAGACCGACTCGATGGGCGCCATCGACGTGCCCGCCGACCGCTACTGGGGCGCCCAGACCCAGCGCAGCCTGGCCCACTTCTCCATCGGCGACGACCACATGCCCAAGGCGGTCTACCACGCGTACGGGCACGTCAAGAGGGCGGCGGCGATCGTCAACGGCCGCGCCGGACGGCTCCCCGCCTGGCAGGCCGAGCTGATCGCCCGCGTCGCGCGGGAGGTCGTCGCGGGCGAGCTGGACGACCACTTCCCGCTGTACGTCTGGCAGACCGGCTCGGGCACGCAGTCCAACATGAACACCAACGAGGTCATCGGCAACCGGGCCGTCCAGCTCGCCGGGGGCACCCTCGGCAGCAAGACCCCCGTGCATCCCAACGACCACGTCAACATGGGGCAGTCGTCCAACGACACCTTCCCCACCGCCATGCACATCGCCGCCGTACAGGCCGTGCACGAGCGGGTGCTGCCCAGCGTCCGCGCCCTCCAGCGGGCCATCGCGGACAAGGCCGAGCGGTGGCGTGAGGTGGTGAAGATCGGGCGGACCCACCTGGAGGACGCCGTACCCCTCACCGTCGGCCAGGAATGGTCCGGCTACGCACGCCAGTTGGAGCAGGCCGCCGAACGGGTCGCGGACAGTGCCGAGGGGCTGCTCGAACTGGCGATGGGCGGCACCGCCGTCGGTACCGGCCTCAACGCCCCCGAGGGCTTCGCCGAACAGGTCGCGGACGAGATCGCCCGCGCCACCGGCTACTCCTTCACCACCGCGCGCAACAAGTTCGCCGCACAGGGCGGCCTGGACGCGATGGTCGGCGCCTCCGCCGGGCTGCGGGCGCTGGCCGTCCCGCTGATGAAGATCGCCAACGACATCCGCTGGCTCGCCTCCGGACCGCGCTGCGGCCTCGGTGAACTCGTCCTGCCGTCCAACGAACCGGGCTCCTCGATCATGCCGGGCAAGGTCAACCCGACCCAGTGCGAGGCCCTGGTCATGGTGTGCGTCCAGGTGCTCTCCGAGGACCAGGCCATCGCCTTCGCCGGTTCCCAGGGCAACTTCGAACTGAACGCGATGCGTCCGGTCGTCGTGAACAACTTCCTGCACATGGCGGCGATCCTGGCCGACGCCTGCGACAGGTTCCGCGAATTCTGCGTCGAGGGCGTGGAGTTGAACCGGGAACGGATCGAGGAGTACGTCAACCGCTCGCTGATGCTCGTCACCGCCCTGTCCCCGGCCATCGGCTACGACAAGGCGTCCGCCATCGCGCACAAGGCGAACGACGAGGGCACCACACTCAGGGAGGCCGCGCTCGCCACCGGATACGTCGGCGCGGCGGAGTTCGACCGGATCGTCGAACCCGCCGCGATGACCGGCCTCACCCCGCACCACGCCTGAGCGGCCATGACACCCCGAGCCGCCCACAAGGCCACCCCGCCCGGTCCCGATGCTCGCCGGGACCGGGCGGGGGCCCGGACACCCTCCGCCCCGCGGCGGCGGGTAGGTGGGCGTGTTCCGGAAGTACCGCCCTCCGGGCGGACGGCGCTACTTCCGCAGCATGCTCTAGCTGAAGCGGATCGAGGCGATCCGGTTGTCGAAGCCGATCGTGCTCAGGTCCCGGATGTCACCGTTGACCACGGCCGACCTGCCGGTGCAGTTCGGGCCGTCCCAGATCTTCACGGTGCCGTCGGTCTTCAGCGACGAGGCGACCGTGGGGCGGAAGACCTTCTCGCAGCTCTGGGCGCCGGAGACCGCCTGCGAGCCGTTGTCCGCGAAGTTCTTGTCGTCGAACAGCTGCACCCGCGTGCCCGGCTTGCCCCCAGGGGCAGCCGCCTCGCCGCCGGCCGCCGCCTGGCCCGCCTTGCCGCCGTTCGGCGTCACACCGAACCACGTACCGCCCACGCCCTGGCCGTTGGTGTCACCCGGCTTCAGGTCCTTGCTGAAGCGGTACACCGGCCAGCCGCCGATGGTCACCTGGAGACGGCCGTCGTCCCGCTTGACCACACCGACGTCCTTCTTCGCCACACCCTTGATGAAGATCTTGCCGTGCGGCGCGACCACCAGCGGCGGCCAGGTCGTGGCGCACGCGTCGTTGCAGTTGGACTTCGACGGGTTCGCCGTGTCCTTGTCGAACCGGTACAGCGTGAAACCGGCGCCGTTGAGCACCACCGGGTTCAGCGCGCCCGCCTTCGCGGCCACCAGGCCCACCCACTTGGCGCCCGCCGGAGTGGTCTGCTTGCCCGGCTGGTTCACGAAGTCGCCCGTGTTCCGCGGGGCGTTGTTGGACTGCGCGGTCCCGCTCATCAGGCTCAGATCGGCCTGGGCGGCCATCCGGTTGACCGCGTCCCCGGCGGCCGTACCGCCCGCCGTCGCGGTGGCGGGGGCGGAAGCAGCCGGGGCGCCGCTGTCGTCCGACGGCCCGCACGCGGTCAGCGACAGCGCGGCTACGGCGGCGGTGGCGGCGAGGATTCCGGCCTGCTTGATACGCATCTTGACTCCTGGTCTCCGGCGGCCCCGTCCATCGGGGCGTCGTCACCAGGCACACGGCGACCGGACCGCGATCAGGTCTCCCAGTGACCGTTCCGAGACACAAACAGGTTTCCCACGTGACAACCCTCACCGCCCCCGCACACCCGACACCTCCCCGAGACCTCAGCCACCCGGCCAGGAACGGAGCGACCACGTGACCGGCACGACCCCGAAGCCCCCGCACGACTCCTCCGTCCTGCGCTGGGCGTTCGAGCAGAGCCCCACCCTGCTCATGGTCTTCGACACCGCGGGCCGCCTGCTCCGCCTCAACGACGCCGCCGTACAGACCCTCGGCCGCCCCGCCGAGGACGCCGTCGGCAAACGCCTCACCGAACTCCTCCCCGGCCCCGAGTACGAGGACGCCCAGCGGCGCATCGACAAGGTCGTCACCACCGGCGACTCCGACTACGCCGAACTCACCCTGCGCCTGCCCGGCGAGACCTGGGCCCACGACTGGGCCGTCAGCACCTTCCCGCTCACCGACGGCGGCTCCGGCGTCCGCGCCGTCGGCATGGTCGTCCGCGACTACGCCCAGCTCCAGGGCGCCCGCGAACGCCTCGAACTCCTCAACGAGTCCCGCAGCCGCATCGGCGAGAGCCTGGAGGTCACCGGCACCGCCCGCGAACTCGCCGACGTCACCGTCCCCCGCTTCGCCGACGTCGTCGCCGTGGACCTCTTCGAAGCCGTGCTGCGCGGCGACCAGCCCGACCCCGTCCCGGCGGGACCCGTCCTCCTGCACCGCGCGGTGCACCGCTCCGTACGCGGCGCCGACGAACGCACCACCGCCGGACTGGTCCACCAGTACCCCGGCAGCTCCGTCGCCGCCCGCTGCCTGGCCACCGGCCGCGCCGAACTGTACGACCCCGCGCCCGCCGACGCCGTACGCCAGCTCATCGGCGTCACCCCCAGCGGCGGCCGACCGCGCTACTCCCTGATCGTCGCCCCCGTCCGCGCGCGCGGCACCGTCCTCGGCCTGACCTGGCTGCTCCGCGACACCACCGTGCGGCGCGCCTTCACCCCCGACGACCTGTCCGTGGTGGAGAACCTGCTCGGCCGGGTCGCCGTCTGCCTCGACAACGCCCGCCGCTACACCCGCGAACGCGGCATCGCGCTCACCCTCCAGCGCAGCATGCTCCCCGCGGCCCCGCCCCAGCACATCGCCGCCGAGACCGCCATGCGCTACCTCCCGGCGGGCGGCGGCGCGGGCGCCTGCGGCGACTGGTTCGACGTCATCCCGCTGCCCGGCGCCCGCGTCGGACTCGTCGTCGGCGACGTCGTCGGCCACGGCGTGCACGCCTCCGCCGCGATGGGCCGACTGCGCACCGCCGTCCGCACCCTCGCCGACATCGACCTGCCCCCCGACGAACTCCTCGCCCGCCTCGACGCCATCGTCACCCACTCGGGACCCGACCGCTGCGACAGCGACGACAACAGCGGCCAGATCCCCGGCGACATCGGCGCCACCTGCCTCTACGCCGTCTACGACCCCGTCGCCCGCACCCTCGCCGTCTCCCGCGCCGGACACCCCCCGCCCGTCCTCGTCACCCCCGACGGCTCCGCGCAGATCATCGACGTCCCCGCCGGACCGCCCCTCGGCCTGGGCAGCCTGCTGTTCGAGACCACCGAACTCGCCCTGCCCGACGGCAGCCTGCTCGCCCTCTTCACCGACGGCCTCTTCGAAGGACGCGGCCTCGACCCCGACGAACGCCTCGACCAGCTCGGCCACGCCCTGGCCGCACCCGCCGCCTCCCTGGAGGACCTGTCCGACCGGGTGGTCAAGGCGATGGCACTGGAGACCCAGGCCGACGACATCGCGCTGCTGCTCGCCCGCGTCCAGGGCCTGGACCGCGCCCAGGTGGCCAGCTGGGACTTCCGCGCCGACCCGGCCGTCGTCGCCGAGGCCCGGCTGCGGGCCTGCCGGAAACTCGTGGACTGGGGTCTGGAGGACGCCATGTTCACCACCGAACTCGTGGTCAGCGAACTCGTCACCAACGCCATCACCCACGCCTCCGGACCCGTCCGCCTCCGCCTCATCAAGGACCGCTCCTCGCTGATCTGCGAGGTCTCCGACTCCACCAGCACCGCCCCCCAGGTCCGCCGCGCCCGCCTCTCCGACGAGGACGGCCGGGGCCTGATGCTCGTCGCCCAGCTCACCGAACGCTGGGGCACCCGCAACACCTCGGGCGGCAAGACCATCTGGACCGAACAGCCCCTCACCGGCGACTGACGACGGAAAGCCCCCGGACTCCGGCCGAGAGGAACGGAGTTCGGGGGCATGCCCGCACGGGGCCGCGCTCAGCCGTGCATCAGCGTCCGCGGGCTGTTGTACGCCTCGGCGGTCAGCACCGGGTGCCGGGTGCCGCACGCCTCCGCCGGCCAGGACAGCCGGACCGTACGCGACTCACCCGGCAGCAGCCACAGGTAGTTGTCGCTGTACAGCGTCGGCAGCACCCGGCGCCCGCGGGCGTCCTGGAGCAGCGACAGCCGCACCATCGCCGCCACCGACGTACCCGTGTTGCGGATCGTCGCCGTCAGCTCCTGCCGCTCGCCCGAGCGGGACACGTGCGTGACCGCACCGGCCAGCCTGGTCTGCTTCGCCTTGCTCAGACCCTGCATGTCGGCGGGCTTGCGGTACCGCCAGTACGTGTTGCGGGACACCTCACGGCCGCCCGCGTCCGTCAGCGTCAGCCGCAGCAGGTGCAGCGTCGGCAGCGCGTCCGTCCAGCCCGCCGTGAACGCCTTCGCGGTCGTCGCCCGCTCGACGTCCACCTTGGCCGTACGGGCCTTGCCCAGCTCCTTGCCCGACAGGTCGTACAACCGCGCGGTGACCGTCGCGCCCCGCAGGTCCGCCGAGGTGTGGTTCACCGCGATGACCTGCCAGTTGACCGGGTCGGCCTGCACGTGCAGCGGCTCGCACGCCGAACGGGCGCCGTAGTACACGCCGTTGACGTCGAAGTCGTAGTCGTACGTCTGCCAGACCGTGGAGTGCCACGCCGGGTGGGACATCCACAGCATCAGACCCGAGGCGTTGTCCCACAGGTTCTGGTTCCACGCCTCGAACATCGCGCGGGTGTTCTCGTAGTTGACGAACTGCGCCTTGCGGGCGAAGTCGTCCAGGCCGCTCACCCCGCCGAGCCGCGCTTCGATGGCCGCCTTGTAGGTCTGCGGCGCCTGGTTCCCGCGCTCGCTCCAGTCGTGGTGGTACCACGCGCCCCTGATCGGCCACTCCGGCTCGTCACCCGTCATGTTCCGGGTGCTGGCCGCCGTGGAGACCACCGGCATGCCGATCTCGGTGTGGAAGCCGAAGTCCCGGCTGCCGTACGTCATCGGGTCGAAGTACTTCTCCGGCTCCACCCAGCTGTAGGGGCCGCCACCGGTGATGATGCCGCCCGCCGAGGTGTTCTGGTAGAGCAGGCCCGGCACCTGGTCCTCCACCGCCGCCCGCATGCCCTTGTCGATCGCGGCCGGGGGGTTGCCCTCGTTCGCGCCGCACCACACCACCACGCTCGGGTGGAGGCGGTAGCGCAGCACGGTGTCGCGCGCGAGGGAGTTGAACGCGTCGTGGTCCGGCGGGTCCATGCCCCACGCGTTCGGGAAGTCGTTCCACACCAGGATGCCGTGCCGGTCGCAGGCCGCGAAGAACTCCTCGCGGTCGCTGGAGCCGACCCAGTTGCGGATCATGGTGAAGTTCATGTCCCGGTGCATGCGCACCGCCGCGTCCATCCGCTCCGGCGGCATCCGGCGCAGCAGCTCGTCCCAGCCCCAGTTGCCGCCGCGCGCCAGCACGCGCACACCGTTGACCGAGATCTTCAGCGGTTCGGGCTCGTTGGAGACCGACTTGACGTCCGTCCACTTCTGCCCGTCGTCGGACACCTGGATCGTGTACGACTTCGGGTACGCTGACTCCCACACGACCGCGACCCGGTCGAAGGTGCGGGACGCGCCGAGGTCCACCGCGATCCACTGGTTGTCCGCGTACTCCGAGGACCAGCGGGTGTTCGGGTCGCCGTCGGTGGCGTTGGAGGCGGGCTTGTCCGACTCCTCGGTGGAGGCGGTCGCCTTCTGCCCGCGCGCCAGGTCGGTGCCGGGGTCGCTCCGGTCCACGACGCCGAACGACCACAGGGAGTTGCCCCAACTGGTGTTCCGCAGACCACAGTTGAGCCGGACGTAGCGCGCGGTCCGCTGGTCGAAGTCCTCGACTTGGAGACTGGCGTTGCCGTTGTTGAACGGCAGCGGGACCGCGCCGTTGTCCACCGACTTCACATCGGTCCAGTCCGAGCCGTTCGCCGAGACCTGCACGGTGAACGTCTTGGCGTACGCCTGCTCCCAGGTGAGGTCCACCCGGTCGAAGGACTGCGTCGAACCGAGATCGACGGAGATCCACTGGTCGTCCTCGTAGGCCGAGGACCAGCGGGTGTTCGCGTCGCCGTCGGTGGCGTTGCCCGGCCCGTTGCCGTCGTCGCCGGACGCGGTGGCCGACTGGTGCAGCGCGAGGTCCACCCCGGGCCGGGTGCTGTCCAGCACGGACAGCGTCCACAGCGAGCTGCCCCAGCCGGTGGCGCGGGTCAGGCAGCGGATGCGCACGTACCGGGCCTGCTGCCGGTCGAAGTCCACCGTCTGGGTGTACGCGTTGCCGGAGGCAGCGAACTTCAGCGGCACGTCGAACTCGTAGCCGAACTGGCGGATGCCGAACCGGGTGGTGCGGCGGTCGCTCTCCTGGCCGCCGACCGTCGCGGTGAGCGTCAGCTCGTGCAGGTTGGCGTCACCGAGACCGTTGGGCCACCACAACTTCGGCTTGTTCAGCTTCAGTTCGCGGAAGGCGTCCGGCGCGAACACCACGTCCAGGCTCTCGCCCGCCTTCACGGTGACCGTCTTCGACACCTTCACGCCGTCGAACGCGGCGGTGACGGTGGCCTGCTGGTCGGCGCTGTCGGCGTTGCGCACCGGGACGACCACGGTGACCTCGGCCACCGACACGTCCGGCAGCTTGGGCAGCACGGTGTCCACACGCGGGTCGCCGATCACCACGTGCCCGGTCGATCTCAGCCGCACGTGGTTCCAGATCCCGGCCGCGCGGTCACGCACGGCGGGCATCCAGTCCCAGCCCGAAGAGGCCAGGTACGTGGGCGAGTTGAGGTTCATCTGGTTGGCGCCCGCGTCCACCCAGGAGTCCCCGACGGGCCCCTTGTCGCCGGGGCTGCCGGGCACCGGCATCGGCGTGATCCGCACCGCCAGGGCGTTGTCACCGCTCGCCGCGAGCTGCTTGGTCACATCGAAGGCGGCCCGCGCGAACGGGTACGTCAGGTCACCGACCCGGGTGCCGTTCAGCCACACGTCCGCCTTGTGGTTGACGCCGTCGAACTCCAGCCAGACATGGCGTCCGGCACCGGTGCGCAGCCCGCGCGGCAGCGCGAAGTCCCGCTTGTACCACCAGGAGTGGCGTGACAGCGCCTCCGGAATACGCAGGTTGTTCAGGCCCGCGACCGGGTCGGGCAGCTTGCCCTCCGTCACCAGCGAGCCCAGCACCGTACCGGGCACGACCGCGGGCAGCCAGCGGCTCGTGTCGTACGACGGCTTCGACAGCGCGGCGCCCTCGGCACCGGCCCAGTCGTCCATCGTCAGCCGCCAGCCCGACTCCACGGGCACGGTGCCGTCACCGGCGACCGTCAGCTTGGGCGCGGGGGTGCGGTCCACACCCCAGTCGGTCCAGCCGGTGACCGCCGGGCGGGCGGCGCCCTTGGCGCTGCCGTACACCTCGAAGCCGTTGAGGCCCAGCGGCAGCGGGCTGGACCGCTTCTGCGAGGTCATCCGTACGTACCGCGCGCCGACCGGGCGGGTGAGCTGGACGTCCACCACACCGCCGGTGCCCGCGGTGGTGCGGTACGCGGTCGTCCAGGTCTTCTTGTCCAGCGACGTCTCGACCGTGAAGACCAGCGAGTAACTCGACTGGATCTCCTTGCCGGTGGTGCCGCTGTGCACGTTGCCCGTGGTCGGCGGGGTGTAGACCGGGTCGGAGGCGTCCGCCTCGAAGGTCAGCCTGACCCGGGTGACCTCGCAGGCGCTCTGCAGGTCCACGGATATCCACTGCGGGTCGCCGTCCTCGGCACGCCAGCCGCTGCCCCGCACACCGGCGGAGGTCAGGCGGTCCACGACGAACGAGCCGGGGGTGGCGGCGTAGGCGGTCGAGGAGACCGACACCGGTCGGTACAGGGCCAGTTCGCCGGGGGTGGCGGACGGGCCGGTGGTGCTGGTGGAGCCGGTGGGGGCGGCTGCGGCGGTCGCCGCGGGCAGCACGGTGTTCAGGCCGAAACCGGCCAGCAGCGTGGTGCCCGTGGTGACGACGGTCCGGCGCGACGGGTGGCGCGGCGGACCCGACTTCTCTGTCATGTGTGTGACGTCCCATCAAACAGCGGCGCAAGCCGAGCCGGCTCCGGGCGTCCCGTGCCCCGGCCGAAATGACAACGTTGCCAAAGGCTGTGGTGTACGACGCCGCATGTCAACCCCTCTGGGGGTGATCGTCCTGGTGCGCTCGGTGTCCGAAACCCGCCGCCCGGTACGGCGTTCGGGCCGCCCTCCGGCCGGGCGTGGCATTGGCGAACGCGGGAAGGGGGCGGGGGCCGGTCCGACCGCTTTGGCCGACTCGGGTGTCCTGCGCGGGAATCGGCGGTGATGCGCGGGGTTGGGTACGGCGCCCGCGCGTCGGATTCCTGTCATGCCGATTTCCGCCAGCGGCAGGCGTCGCGGCGGGACCCGGCGGCCGTGAAGAGTGTGCCCACCGCGAACTCACGACCTCTGTAGGGACGTTATGAAGAGATCCGTAAGACTCCGTACCGCGGCCGTTTCCCTGGCGATGACCGCGGGACTGCTGGCCCTGCCCGTCCAGGCGCACGCCGCGGCCTCGGACGGACTCACCCGCGCGCAGGCCCAGACCCTCATCGACGAGTTCGAGGCCCGGCCGGTGCCGCCGACCTCACCGGCCGCGCGGTTGCAGAAGCGACTGGCCGAGGACGGCGACCCCGCCGACGTGATCGACCCCGCGGACTACCGCTGCGACACCAACACCCCGGTACGGAACTGGCTGGCCGACTCCCGCGCCGACTGGACCGCGTCCGACCAGAGCGCCGGTGACCTCTTCCTCCAGGTCGTGCTGCTCGACAGCGTGCTGTTCCCGGACGCCCACAGCAAGGACTTCGGCCCGCACGGCGAGTTCACCAAGGCGGTCAACAAGAGCTTCACCGGCCTCGGCAGGTTCTGGGACATCGACCCGTCCCGCATATCCGTCGTGGCCATGCACTCCGACGTGCTGCGGGACCCGGCCGGTATCGCGCGGGTCTTCGAGGAGGCGTTCGGCGTCGAGGAGAGCGCCGCCCTCCAGTTCGGCGAGGCCCTCGCCACCATCGCCGACCAGGACAAGTTCGACCACGGCGACCACCCGTACTTCACGTTCAACGCCTTCGCCATCAACGGGCTCGACCTCGGCGACGGCCGCAGCATCCCGCCGGAGATCATCATGGGCGACGGCGTGCTCCAGGGCTTCAAGGCCGTCGGTCTCGACGACGTCGCCCCCGCCTCGATCGTCGCCCATGAGTACGGACACCATGTCCAGTACCAGCGCGACCTGTTCGACTCCCCGCTCACCGGCCCCGAGGCCAGCCGCCGCACCGAGCTGATGGCCGACTCCTTCGCCGGTTACTACCTCACCCACGTCCGGGGCGCCCACCTCGGCTGGAACCGGGTGCGCGACTTCCAGAAGGTCTTCTTCCAGCTCGGTGACTGCTCCTTCGCCGCCGCCTCCCACCACGGCACCCCGGAACAGCGCCTGCACGCGGCCCAGTACGGATTCACCCTCGCGGAACTCGCCTTCCCGCGCGGCCAGGTGATGCCGACGACGAAGTTCGCGGCGAAGTTCGAGCGGGTGCTGCCGCTGCTGGTGGCGCCGAACGCGTGAGGGACCGTACGGCCCCGGACACCGAAGGGGGTGGCGTGCGCCGACGGCGCACGCCACCCCTGGTGCGATCCGGCGCGCTACTTCACGGAGTTGGCGGCCTGCGTGATGGTCTTGGTCACGGCGGCCGGGTCGGAGACCAGGGTGAGGTGCGAACCGCCCTTGTAGTCGGTGACCTTGGAGCCGGCCCGCTTGGCCATCATGTGCTCGGACTCGGGCGTGATGATCTGGTCGCCGCTGCTGATGAAGTACCAGGACGGGATCGTCTTCCACGCCTCGTACTTCGAAGGCGTGTTGAAGGCGACGGTGGTCGCGGCCCGCTGCGTGGCCCAGAGGTTGACCGCCTGGTCACGGGGGACGCTGGAGGCGAACTTGTCCAGGAACACGTTCTCCTTGAGGTAGAGGTTGGACGCGTTGGCCGGGGCGCCGGGGTACGACACCATGTCGTACAGCGCGGAGGGCGAGCCCGAGAGGGCGGAGGTCTTGCCGCTGAGCTGGCCGGTGGTCTCGCCGACGGCCGGGGCGGCGGCATCGACGTACACGAGCGCCTTGACGTTGCTGACGCCGTTCGCCGCGTTGGTGATCACGGAGCCGCCGTAGGAGTGCCCCACGAGGACGATCGGGCCCTTGATGCTCTTGAGGAAGCCCTGGACGGTCTGCGCGTCGGTGGTCAGGTTCAGGAGCGGGTTGGCTATCGACCGCACCGGGTATCCGGCGGCCCGCAGCAGCTTGACCTCACCGTCCCAGCTCGACGTGCCCGCCCACGCGCCGTGCACGAGGACCACCGTCGGCTTGGGCTTACCCGACGGCGACGGCGCGTGCGGATGCCCGGCGGTGACCGCGCCGCTCTGTGCGCCGGTCGCCACGAGCGCGGTGACTGCGATCGTGGTCACCGCCAGAGTGGCCGGGACCGTCCGCCGACGAGCACTGAAGATCTTCATGAGGAGCCTCCTGGCTGGAACACACCTGTAGGGGTCATTTCCGGACGTAGCTCTTATGCACGCTGCATCACCGTGTATGCCCCCAATCCAACACAGAACGCTAATCCACCATTCCCGGCTCGGCATTTCGGCAAGAAGTGATCGAAGGCCGGGCAGCCGGGGTAAGTGGATGGGTTCGGGGGAGTGTTGGGAGCCCGGAAACCCCCTGGACGCCTTCTCCCACCGGCCTTTCGCACGGCGCCTTGTGCGATTCTCCAGACCGCCGCGCCGGGCGGGTCATTTCCTGTAAGTCGGGACAGCTCCGCATGGTTCCGGAGCGGAACCGTTCCGGCGTCGCACGCGGAGATCACCAAGCGTCACGCAGGAGTTGCGGGCCACGGGTCCGGAGGGTAGGGCTCGGGCGCCGGGTGCCTGCCGTGGCACGCACCACCACGCCGGACCACTGAACACGCCCACCAAGGACCGCCCCCGCGACGGAACATGACGGTGCGTCGGATACGGGGAGCGTGCGCCGCGCACGGGCACCGGTATCGCTGCGGGCGGCCGCCGAAGCGCGCGGCGATGTACCGCCGGTCCTGGTTGTCGCCCTCGGCCGCTTTCCGTGTCCCCGGAGACGGGTAATACATCCGAACAGTTGTAAACAAGTGCGCCAGAGCTGCCGCGCCCTCCTGGAAACCATCCGGTTGGTTGCATGGGAATGCTTCCTTCACCGCTCGTACGCTGCTCAACGCACCCGCCGACGCCGACGCCGACGCCGACGCTGAGGAAGGCGGCTGCCCGCCAACTGGGACGGCTGGCCGGGCGCCGCTGTCCGTCTGGTGGACGTGCTGTGGGGAGTCGCACTCGGCGCGCTCCGCGGGAAGTAGCCGCGGCGAGCCGAACGGCAGAACCCGCGCCGAGACGCCCCGCACCATTCGATGCGGGGCGTGACTCCGGCCGGGGCACGGCATGTTGGGGTCGGGCGGGGCGGAACCGGTGGCTCAGCGCTTCGTCGTCGTGTGGAACAGCGACCGTGCCCACACGTACCCCACCACCCCGATCCCCGCGCACCACGCGAGGGAGATCCACCAGGCGCTGCCGACCGGGGAGCCCGTCAGCAGGCCGCGCAGGGTCTCGGTCATGGGGGTGAAGGGCTGGTGCCGGGCGAACCAGCGGAGGCCGGAGGGCATCGTGGAGGTGGGGACGAAGGTGGAGCCGAGGAAGGGGAGGAACTGGATGAGGAGGGGCTTGTTGGAGGCGGACTCGACCGTCCGGGAGATCAGACCGAGCGCCGCCGACAGCCAGGCCACCGCGAAGGCGATGGCCGCGAGCAGCCCCGCCGCCGCCAGCCACTCCAGCGGCCCCGCGCCGGACCGGAAGCCGAGGGCCAGCGCGACCCCGACCACCAGGAGGAGGCCCGCCAGTGTCTGTACGACGCTCCCGACGACATGCCCCGTCAGGAACGACGACCGGCTGATGTTCATCGTGCGGAAGCGGTTCACGACCCCCTCCGTCATGTCGGAGCACACCGCGATCGACGTGGACATCGCCCCGGCCGCGACCCCCATCACGATCACTCCGGGCGTCAGGTACTCCAGGTACCCCGCACGCCCCCCGTCCTGCCCCGAGCCCGCGCCGACCCCCGCCCCCAGCGCACCGCCGAACGCGTACACGAACAGCAGCAGCATCAGGATCGGCAGCAGCGCGGGCCCCAGGGACACGCTCGGGTACCGGACCGCGTGCCGCAGATTGCGCCGCAGCATCGTCATCGAGTCGTGCACGGTGTAACCGAGAGTGCTCATCGCTGGTTCTCCTCTGCCGGGTGAAGTGCGGTGTCCGCGCCCCGGCCGGTCAGGGCCAGGAACACGTCGTCCAGGTCGGGCGTGTGCACGGAGAAGCCGGTGGCCCGCACCCCGGCCGTGTCGAGCCGGGCGAGCAGGGCGCGCAGCGCGTCCAGGCCGCCGTCGCCCGCGACCCGCAGCGCCAGGTTCTCGTCGTCCCGCGCCGCCCCGGCGAACACCTCCGCCGCCCGCTCGTACGCCGCCGGGTCGTCGAACCGCAGCCGTACGTGGGCGCCGGGGATGCGCGCCTTCAACTCCTCGGCGGTGCCCTCCGCGACGATCCGGCCGCCGTCGAGCACGGCGATCCGGTCGGCCAACTGGTCGGCCTCCTCCAGGTATTGAGTGGTGAGGAAGACCGTCGTACCGCCCGCGACCAGCGAACGCACCGTCTCCCACATCGTGCGGCGGCTGCGCGGGTCCAGCCCGGTCGTCGGCTCGTCCAGGAAGATCACCTCCGGCCGCCCGACCAGCGTCATCGCCAGGTCGAGCCGCCGCCGCATCCCCCCGGAGAAGGTCGCCGCCCGCTGCCCGGCCACGTCCGCGATCTCGAACCGCTCCAGCAACTCCCTTGTGCGGGAACGCCCTTCCCGCTTGCCGAGGCGCAGCAGGTCGGCCATCAGGAGCAGGTTCTCCTCGGCGGTGAGCAGGTTGTCCAGCGCCGCGAACTGGCCGGTGACACCGATCGCGGCCCGTACCCCGTCCGGCGCGGTGTCCACGTCGTGGCCCGCGACCGACGCCCGCCCGCCGTCGGCGGCGACGAGCGTGGACAGGATGTGCACGGTCGTGGTCTTCCCGGCGCCGTTCGGACCGAGCAGCGCGAACACGGTCCCGGCCGGGATGTGCAGGTCGATACCGTCCAGCACGGTCTTGTCGCCGTACGACTTGCGCAGTCCGGTGACGGTGACGGCGGCGGGCGGACGGGGGCCGCCACCACCGCCCTGACGCGGCATGGGCATGACAGAAGAAGGCATGGCGTTCTCCCGATCCATGAGAGGGGTGAGGTGAAGTGATTTGCTCTTGACGGTGGTTGGGGTGGGGGAGGGGCCTGCCCGGAGGCGGTGCCACGGCTCGGCCGTCGCCATCTGCCCGTAGGCGGCACTACGGCTCGGCCGTGAACCCCCGGCGCGGAGGCGTTGCCACGGCTCGGCCGTGAACCCCTGCCCGAGACGCGGTACGTCTCAGCCGCGAGCGCGCCGTACGTCGATGTTGCCCCAGCTGGTGCGCGCGTGTACCCGCACGCTGCCCTCGCTCTGTTCCGGCGCCCCCGACGCGGTGAGCGTGTTGCGCACCTGCCCGCGCGTCGAGCTGACGTCCAGCCAGGCGGCGACCCCCTCGCGGACGCCGACCTCGATGGAACCGTTGGAGGTCTTCAACTCCACCGTGCCGGAGACGACTTCGGTGACCCGGAGGTGCCCGTGGGTCGTGGTGCCGAGCACCGACGACTCGGCGCGCGCCACGTCGATGCCGCCGTTGGCCCCGCTCACCCGCAGCTCACCCGTCACCGCGCCGACGGACGTGCTGCCGTGGGAGTTCTTCAGCACGGCCGGGCCGTCCACCGTACCGACGCGGATGTTGCCCGTGCTGGAGGTGATCTCGGCCGCGCCCTCGACCCGCTCGACGCTCACCGAGCCGTGGGAGACGGTCAGTTGGAGCGGTCCGGTCGTCTCGAAGCGCATGTCGCCGGACGTCGTCTTCCCCCGCACCTCACCGAGCGGCCCCTCGCCGACCACTTGGGCCCACGAGCCGCTCACCTCGACGGCCGACCCGGCGGGCAGGTCCACCGTGACGTCCACGGTGCCGGTCCGGCCGAACAGCCCGGCCTTGGGCGTCCGCACGGTCAGGACGCCGTTCGTGTACGACACCTCGGTCTGGTCGGCGGCCCGTACGTCCTGGTCGCGCTTCGGGTCGCGCGGCAGCGCCGTCACGACGGTGTCGGCGCGGTCGGCCGCCGCGAAGCGGATGGAACCGGCGTACACCTGGGCGTTGACCGAGACCGGTCCGGGGGTGGTGAAAGCAGGCATGGCTGTACCGTCCTCTTGACTCGTGGGTACGTTCCCGCAGGTGGGACGTGGTGTGGATGAACTGGTACGCGTACGGGGGCGGGGCGGACGAGATGTCGGTACGTCCAACCCCGGCGGACCGGCGCTAGCGCACCCAGCCCGTGAAGCTCTGGCCGACCGTCTGGGTGCGTTCCGGGGTGCGCGGGCGGCCTCCGCCGTCCACCGCCGCCGAGACGGCCCGCACCAGCCAGGCGTTGACCGACAGCCCCTCGCGGCCCGCCGCCTCCTCGGCGCGCGCCTTCAGGTGGGCCGGGAGCCGCAGGTTCACGCGGGCGGTCCCGCCCTCGTCGCCCTCGGCGGTCACCGGCGCGGCCGGTGCCTCGCCGGGTGCGACGCCCGGCGCCACGGCCGGTGCCTCAGCCGATGCCTCAGTGGTGCCACCCTCCACGGGGGGCGGTGTCACCACGAAGTCCGGGTCGAGACCCCGAAGCCGTACATCGACCGAACCCGGCGCGAGATCACGGGTGATCTCGTCCATCGCGGCGGAGAGCACGTTGAGCATGGTCAGCCGAGTCGCCGACTCCAGCGGAGCGGTGAGCCGCTCCGCCAACTCGCGTGCCTCCACGCCACCGGCCTCGGCGGCCACCGCCAACTCGCGGCGAAGGTTCTCGACATACGGGGTGAGGTCCATGCCGTCATAGTGGCACCACTTTGGCGCCACCTACAACCCCGAATGGCGCCATTTTTGGTGCCAGTCGGGCTCAATGCGCCCTGAGCTGCGGTGATGAGTCGAATCCGGGGTGTGCGAGGAGGTGTCGTACGGGACGTCGCGCCACCTCTGCGGGGGTGGATGGCACCGCAATGGCACCGCATGACACCACGCGGTACCACTACTGGCCCCACCCAGCTCCGCCCCGCTGCACTGCCCGCCCTCGCCCCGCCCGCCCTCGCCCCACCCGCTCTGCCCCGCCCTCCCCGCGCACGCCAAAACGCCGGGCGGAGCCGATCATCCCGACCGACCCCGCCCGGCACCCCGAGGCCCCCTGGGCCCCTCAACCAGCCAACCAACCGACCAACCCAGCAGGCTAGTTCAGACTCACCACCGTCCCCGCCCCGTTCGGATACTCCACCCACCCCGTGGTCCGAGCCCGCGTCCCCACGCCGGACCAGTCGGCCGTCAGGGTCACCGGAGTGCCCACCGCCCCCGAGGACCGTGCGGGACTCACCCGCAGCGAGCCCGGAGCCTCGGCCCCTCTGCCTCCCGCCGCCTTGCCCCCGACCACGTTCGACTGGAAGGTGAACGGCGTCGCCGAAGTCCCCGGCGCGTCCCCCAGCGTGACCACGGCGACCAGGTAGTCACCGCTCTCGGGATGCGGAAGGGAGACCACGGCGTCCGGAGTCGGCAGGACGACCTGAATCGCGGAGGTCCATTTCCCGCCCACCAACTTGCCTGCCACCAGAGCGACTTGGGCATCGGAGTCATCCGGCCGGGCGGTGAACTCCACCGCCTTCGCGCCCTTCGGCACCGGCACCGTGAAGTACCGCTCGGCGTCCGCGTCGGAAGACCCGTGGCTCGTCACCGAGCCCGGCACCGGCGCCGCCGAGACCGGGCCGTACGCCGTCGCGGTGAAGGGGCGTACGGCGGGCGTGACGGCGTAGGAGACCGTGCCGCGCGCGCCCGTACCGGTGACGCGTTCCGGGGCCCGCGCGCTGTGCGGGGTGAGGACGAACGGGCTGCGGACGGCCGTGCCCGCGCCGCGCCAGGTCAGGGCGCCGGAGACCGTACGGTCGGCCGGGGCGTCCCCGATGGCGAAGGTGACCGTGAACGTACGGCTCTCCCCGGCGTGTGCGAAGCGCAGGGTGGACGGGGACACCGTGACGCGCAGCCCGGCCGGGGCGCTGATCCGCGCGCGGTAGGTTCCGGCCCGTACCGCCGTGACCGTACGGGTGACCGTCTGGCTGCCGAGCAGGTCACCGACCGCGATGGACGGGTAGTTGAGGTCGCTGGGGTCGATCGGGGCGACCCCGGAACCGGTCCGCCTGCCCAGCCCCTCCAGGTAGGCCAGCCAGTCCCGCACACCGGAGTCGTAGACCAGACCCGGGTTCAGCATGGCGGGCGGGCTCACCTGGCCCGCGCCCTGGGCGAACACGTCCTTCGAGGGGCGGCCGTCGGCGCCCTTCGTCGCCGTGGCCGTCGTCATCAGCGCCGACTTGACCCGCATCGGGGACCACGTCGGATACCGGCCCAGATACAGCGCGGCCAGCCCGGATATGTGCGGGGTGGCCATCGAGGTGCCCGACTCGAAGGCGTACGCACGGCCGCCGTTGGTGGGCGGGGCCACCGCCGCGAGGATCGAGACGCCGGGCGCTGCCAGGTCGGGCTTGAGCACGTCACCGCCGGTGCTGTGCGAGGGGCCGCGCGAGGAGAAGCCCGCCACCTGCGGATACGCGATGCCGGAGCCGCCCGGCGCCAGCGTGGCGGTGGCGCCCGCCGTCGCCGCGTACGCGCGCACGGTGTCCGCCGCCGGGACGTTGAGGTGCACGGTCGGGATGCCGTGCAGGTCGGCGTCCATGCTGAGATCGTCCCGGTTGACGAGGACCATCCCGACGCCGCCCGCGCGTGCCACCTCGGCCGACTTCTCGGTGCGCGCGTTCACCCCCCGGTCGCACACCACCAACTTCCCTGCCACCAGCGCCGGTTCGAGCGTGCCGGTCCGGCAGAGCGCGGCGGAGGCGGCGTCCGCGCCCGCCGCCCGGACGTTCTCCGCGAGCACCAGCGGCTTCGGGCCGAGCGCGGCCGGGACCGTCGTGCTCACTCCGGTGTACCGCCGCCCGTCGCCGAGGACGACCGTTCCCGTGTACGGCGCGACGGTGGACGCGGCGACCGTCGTCACCCACGGCGAGGTGTTGTCCAGCGTCGCCGGGTCGGGGCCGTTGTTGCCCGCCGCCGCCGACACGAACACCCCGGCCGCCGCCGCGTTGCGGAACGCGGTCTGGATCGGGTCGTCGGCCTTCGACTCCACCGAGGAGCCCACCGAGTAGTTGATGACGTCCACGCCGTCCGCCGTGGCCTGGTCGATCGCCTGCACGATGTCGCTGGTCATCCCGCCGGACTGGGTGCCGTCCTTGCTCTCCCACAGCGCCTTGTACGCGGCGACCACCGCGCCCGGCGCCACCCCCGACACCCGGCCGAGGTCCCGGCCGTCCACCGTGACCGGCACGTTCGCACGGCCCGCCGCCGTGGACGCGGTGTGCGTGCCGTGGCCCTCGCCGTCGCGCGGCGAGACGTAGTCCGCGCGGTTCGCCTCGGGCACGGACTTCAGCCACGCCGTACCGAAGTAACGCGCGCTCACCACCTTCCGGTTGCACAGGTCGGCGGTGAACGACTCGCCCGTCTGGCAGACCCCGGTGAACGTACTGCCGTCCGCCTTGCGCATCACCGTCGCCGCGCCCGTACGGTACGGCCGGTACGGGTCGGAGGCGGGCGGTGGCGCCGTGCCCAGCGCGGGCGCGGCGAACGACGGGCTCTCCGGCCAGATCCCGGTGTCGATGTCCCCGATGACGACCCCCCTGCCCGCCGACGCGCTGCCGCCCAGCGCGGCCCACAGCCCGTCCCGGCCGGTCAGCCGCAGGAAGTCCGCCGAGTTCCGGTCGTCGGTGAGGTGGTGCAGCGTGTCCGGCACCACCGAGGTGACCCCGTGCGCCGCCGCCAGCCGCACCACCTGGGCGGCGGTCAGTGTCGCGGTGAAGGTGTCCGTGGTGACCGCGTAGTGCCGGACCGCCCGCGCCCCGACCGAGGCGGCCAGCCGGGACTGCCGGTCCTCCAGGTGCGCGCGGTAGCGCCGCGCGGCCGAACTGGCCACGTCCACCTTGCCGTTGCGGGCGGGGCGCGTCGCGGCGAAACCCGCCGTGCCGCCGTCGTACGTGACGAGGGGCGCCTCGGAGAGGGTGACGAGGTACTGCCCGGAGGCGGGCCGGGCCGCGCCCCCTCCGGTGGCCGCGTGGCCGGTGGCGGGCAGCGCGGCCAGCGCCAGCGCGGCCACGGCCACCGCCGTACCAGCCCTGCGGCCCCGGCCGCGGTGCGTGGATCTTCGTGACTGGGACGTCACGGATTCCTCCCCTTGGGATACGGGATGCTGCGTACGACATGCCGGACACACCGGACACGGGATACGGAGCGTGGAGTCGGACAGGGGTCGGCGAGCGCCGAACAGACCCTTTGGACACATCAGTTGAGTCAGGTGATGGAGACGCGCGGTACGGCAGCAGTGAACGTCGCGCGTACGGACCCCGTCCAGATAATCTCGTGGCGTCTTCGGCCACCGTGTCCGAAGACGCCAACCGCACCGCCACCGCAGCCGGTGCCCCGCACTCCGGGCGCGCCCCCGCAAGCCGCGCGCCCCGCGCGCCCAGTGGAGAGGTGCCCGTGCTCGACGTGCTCGGCGTCCGTCCCTTCGACGAGCGGGTCTACCGCGCCCTGCTCGCCCACCCCGGCACCACCGTGGCCGCGCTCGCCGGTGCCGTGGACGGCAGCTCGGGCCAGGTGGCGCACGCGCTGCGACGACTGGCCGGGCACGGCCTCGTACAGCACACCGGTCCCGGGCGCTGGGAGGCCACCGGTCCGCGCACCGCCGTCACCGCCCTGCTCAACCAGCGCCGTACGGCCGTGAGTTCGGCGCTCTCCGAGGCCGAGTCCGGAGTGGACGCGCTGCACGAGCTGTACCTCACCGGGCGCCTGCACACCGACCCGAGCCGACTGGTGGAGGTGCTCAGCGGCCGGGACGCCGTGGTCCGCCGGGTGGGGGAGCTGAGCCGTTCCGTCCGCACCCACCTCTGGATACTCGACCGGCCGCCCTACCTCAGCCGTCCCGACGGCCGTCCGCACGACGACTCCACGGAGACCGCCGTCACCCGCTCATGGCTGGAACGCGGCGTGGACATCCGCTCCGTCTACTGTCCCGAGTCCATGTCGTACCCCGGCCGCTTCGAGACGATCCTGCGGCTGACCGCGCTCGGCGAACAGGCCCGTATGCTCGACCGGCTCCCGCTCAAGCTGCACATCGTGGACCGCCGCGCGGCCATCGTCCCGCTCGCCGGGTCCCTGTACGACAGCGTCGCCGTCGTCCACCCCTCCGGACTGCTCGACGCCCTGATCGAACTCTTCGAGGCCCACTGGCGCCGCGCCCAGCCCCTGGCCGCACCGGGCACTCCCGGCAGCCCCGCCCCGGCCGCCGCCCCCGGCGCCTCCCCGGTCCCCGGAGCCGCCGCCGACACTCCCACCGCCGCCGAACTGCTCCTCCTCCGCATGCTGCACAGCGGCCTCAAGGACCAGGCCATCGCCCGCCAGCTCGGTATCAGCACCCGTACCGCCACCCGCCGCGTCGCCGCCCTCATGCACCGCCTCGGCGCGGGCACCCGGTTCCAGGCGGGTGCCAACGCCCGCAGCCGGGGCTGGCTGGAGCCGTAGCCCCTTCCGAGAAACTTCTCCCCGTACCGGTGCATGTTCCTGACATGTCCCGTAGAAAGAACGACATGAACCCTCTCCCCTCCCTCCTCCTCGTCCACGGTGCCTGGCACGCCCCCTGGTGCTGGGAACAGCTCGCCGCCGAGCTGCCCGACGTGGACGTGCGCACCGTCGCGCTGCCCAGCAGCGGTTCCGACCCGAAGGCGCTCGGTGACCTCTACGACGACGCGGCGGCGATCTCCGGCGCGGTACGGGAGATCGGCGGGCCGACCGTGGTCGTCGGACATTCCTACGGCGGCTGCCCGGTGACCCAGGCCGCCGGGTCGGCCGGGGACGTGCGCCGGGTGGTCTACCTCAGCGCGCTGATGCAGGACGTCGGGGACTCGCTGCTGAGCCTGGTGGGCGGCGCCTACCCGCCGGACTGGGACGTGCACGAGGAGACGGAGTGCTTCGGGGTGCACGACCCGCTGCACGCCCTCTACGCCGATGTCGAGCCGGAACTGGCCGCCCGCAGCGCCGCCCGGCTCGGGTACGAGTCGCTGCGCGCGGTACGCCAGCCGCTCACCGAGGCCGCGTGGCACACGGTGCCGAGCACGTACATCGTGTGCGAGGAGGACGTGGCCATCCCGCCGGTGCTCCAGGAGCAGATGGCGGTGCGGGCCGACCGGGTGCGCCGTATCCGGTCCTCGCACTCCCCGTTCCTGAGCCGCCCGGCGGAACTGGCCGCGCTGCTGCGGGAGGAGATGACCGTCTGACAGACCCGTTCCGGGCGACCAGGCGGGGGATGGAAGCGGTCCGCCCGGAACGGATCTTCACTTGTACTCCACGAGTGTGCGCGTCGAACGGTTCACCCGAAATCCCCGGGGCCCCGCCCCGCCCCTCCGGCCCCCGCTCCCGCCCCCCGGCGCCCGCCCCGCCGCCGCCCGCGTACGGCGCACCCCCGTTCCCCCGTGCGGTGGAACACGGTGACCGTGTCGGGCGTATCGAGCCGCCCACGACATGACGAGACGATATTCAGCTCTTTATGTTGCTAACCGTGTCTGATCGGACAGGCTGGACGGATGGGGGCGCGATGGCGGTGCCGTACACGGGCGCGACCCGGGACCTCGGCGGTGCCCGGGACCTGACCGCGGCTTCCCACCTCGGGGGTGTCCGATGAGCGTGCTCGCCCTGGACTCCGTCACGCAGGTGCTGGCCTTCGCCGACGAACCCCCGCAGCTTCTGCCCGCACGGCAGCAGATGGCCTTCACCCTCGGCTTCCACATCATCCTGGTGCCGTTCGGTGTCGCGCTGACCTCGCTGATGCTCATCGCCAACTACCGGGGTCTGCGCAAGGGCGACGCCGACGCCCTGCTGCTCGCCAAGCGCTGGTCGAAGGTCGCCGCCGTGCTGTTCGCGGTCGGCGCGATCACCGGCACCGTGCTCTCCTTCGAACTCGGCCTGCTCTGGCCGGGACTGATGGGCCGCTACGGCGCCGCGTTCGGCTTCCCCTTCGCCATCGAGGGACTCTTCTTCTTCACCGAGGCCATCTTCGTCTCCATCTACATCTACGGCTGGGACCGCCTCAGGCCCTGGGCGCACTTCTGGACCGGCGTCCCCGTCGCCCTCGCCAGCATCGGCGGCGCGGCGGCCGTCATCGGCGCCAACAGCTGGATGAACAAGCCCGGCGGCTTCACCGTCCGGGGCGGCGAGGTCGTCGAGGTCCACCCGGCCCAGGTCTTCTTCAACGGCGCCTTCTGGTACGAGTTCGCGCACATGCTGCTCGCCGCCTACATCGTCGCCGGGTTCGGCGTGGCCAGCGTGTACGCGGTCGGCATCCTGCGCGGGCGCCGGGGCCGCTACCACCGGGTCGGCTTCCTGATCTCCTTCGTCACCGCCGCCGTGATCCTGCCGGTGCAGATGATCGTCGGCGACACCATCGCCCGGTACGTCTTCGACTCCGAGCCGCACAAGTTCGCCGCGATCGAACTCCTGCCGAAGACCGGCACCAACGTCCCCGAGACCCTCGGCGGCATCCTGGTGGACGGCGAGGTCCGCTACGGCATCCCGATCCCGGACATGGCGTCGATCCTGGCCGCGTTCAAGCCGTCCACCCGCATCCAGGGCCTGGACGCCATCCCCGCCGACGTACGGCCCTCGGACCAGATCGTCAGCACCGTGCACCTCGCCTTCGACGTGATGGTCGGGCTCTCCTCGATCCTCATGGTGCTGGTGCTGTGGTTCGCCTGGATCATGTGGCGGCGCCGCCCGGTGGAGCGCCAGACGTGGTTCCTGCGCTGCTGCGCACCGGCCGGGCTGGCCGCCATCGCCTGTCTGGAGACCGGCTGGATGGTCACCGAACTCGGCCGCCAGCCCTGGACGGTCGTCGGCCACCTGCTCACCCTCGACGCGGTGACCCGGCAGGGCAACATCTGGCCGCTGTTCGCCGCCGTCCTCGCCATCTACATCGCCGTCGGCGTCAGCGCCATCACCGTGCTGCTGTCGATGCGCAAGCGCTGGCAGGCCGAGGGCGACTCCGGCGTGGAAGTCCCCTACGGCCCCCAGTCCGGACCCCGGCTCGCGGACGCCACCAGCAGATCGGAGCGATGATGCCCGACGTCGTCGTCAGTTTCCTCTTCATCGGCGTCATCGCCTACTCGCTGCTCGCCGGTGCCGACTTCGGCGCCGGGTTCTGGGACCTCACGGCGGGCGGCGCGGAACGCGGCAAGGAACCCCGGCATCTGATCGACATCTCGCTGGGCCCGGTCTGGGAGGCCAACCACACCTGGCTCGTCTACTGCCTGGTGTTCCTGTGGACGTCGTTCCCCACCGCGTTCGCCGCCATCACCACCACGCTGTACCTCCCGCTCGGCCTCGCTGCCCTCGGCATCGTGCTGCGCGGCGCGGGCTTCGCCTTCCGCAAGGCGTCCCTGCGCACTCCCCAACGGCGCCTGTTCGGCGTGGCGTTCGCGGTGTCCTCGCTGCTGACGCCGTTCTGCTTCGGCGCCATCGCGGGCGGCATCGCCTCCGGCCGGGTCCCGGCGGCGGGCGCGGGCGACGCCCTCACCTCCTGGCTGAACCCCACCTCGATCCTCGGCGGCGTCCTCGCCGTGCTGACCTGCGCCTACCTCGCGGCGATCTACCTGTACGCCACCGCGGCGCGCCTGAACGCCACCATCCTGGTCCGCTACTACCGGGCCCGCGCGTTCGCCGCCGCCGTCGTCACCGGTGTCGTCAGCATCGCCGGCATCTTCGTCCTCCAGGCCGACTCGCCCCGGCTGTTCGGCGAACTCAGCGGCAAGGCCCTGCCGTTGGTGATCATCGCCGCCGTGTGCGGACTGGCCACCATCGTGCTGCTCCGCCTGAAGGTGCTGCGCAACCTGCGCATCCTCGCGGGCGGCGCCGTCGCCCTGGTCGTCCTCGGCTGGGGTGTCGCGCAGTACCCGTACCTGCTCGGCACGCATCTGACGATCGACGAGGCGGCGGCGCCGTCCTCCTCGCTGAACGTCGTCGTCGGCGTCGCCATCGTCGCCGGTCTGGTCATCGTCCCGTCGCTGATCCTGCTGTTCCGCCTGGCCGTCCGCGGCCGACTGGAGCCCGAGGAGCACTGACCGCTCTCCCACCGGAGCACCTCCGGGCCCGTACGGCGCACGCCGCACGGGCCCGGAGTCGTTGCCAGGGGGCAGGGATCAGCCCGCGGGCAGCGGGTCGGGGAGCGGGGCGCAGATGAGGTCGGCCCGGCGGCCGGACGCGCGGGCGGGCAGGGTGCCGTCCGCGAGGTAGCGGGCGATGGCGCCGTCCACACAGGGATTGCCGGACAGCGTACCCCCGTGGTCGAGGCCGCCGTCGATGGCGATCAGCGAGGAGTGCGGGTAGCGCGCCCGCACCTCCAGGCTGCCCTCGAACGGGGTCGCCGCGTCCTTCGTACCGTCCACCAGCAGCGCGGACGCCACCCGCGAACCGTCCACGGTCACCGGAGTGCCGGGCCGCGCGGGCCAGTTCAGGCAGGGCGCGTTGAACCAGGTGTTGCCCCAGGTGGTGTCCGGGGCGAGCGCGTGGGCCGCGTCGGAGTCGCGCCGCCAGGTCGCCCAGTCCGCCGGGTAGGGGCCGTCGGTGCAGATCTCCGCGAGCAGCGCCGCGTACGTGTTGTCGTTGCCGCGCTGGGCCAGTTGGGAGAACAGCGCCTTCAGCGTCTCGCCGTCACCGGAGTTGACCCAGCCGGAGAACGCCGAGCCGAGCAGCGGCCAGGTCTGCTGGAAGTAGGACGCGACGAGGAAGACGTCGATCCACTCGTCCGGCCCGACCGCCCCGGCTGCCGGGTGCTCCCGCACCCGCGCCAGCTGCGCGTCCCACACCCGGGCGACCTCGGCGCGGGTGGCGCCCAGGTGGTACGTCGCGTCGTGCGCGGCCAGCCAGTCGAACCACGTGCGCAGGTTCTCCTCCAGCGGGACCGCCTGGTCGAAGCCGTTGGCGTGGTACCAGTCCCGGCGCGGGTCCACGTTGCTGTCCAGCACCATCCGGCGCACCCGGTCCGGGTGCAGCGTGCTGTAGACCTGCGCGACGTACGTGCCGTACGACTGCGCGTACACCGAGACCTCGTCCAGGCCGAGGGCCCGGCGGATCGACTCCATGTCGGCGGCGGTGTCGGTGGTCTTCATGTGGTCGAGCAGCCCGCCGGGGTGCGCGGCACCGCAGTCGGCCGCGTAACCGGCGGTCCGGTCGCGCCAGAGGACCTCGTCGGCCGGGGCGCTCGGCACGTAGTCGGGTCGGTCGAAGTCCATGTACGCCGGGTCGCAGGACAGGGCCGGGACGCTCGGGGCGAGACCCCGGCGGGCGAAGCCGATCCAGTCGTAGGCGCCCGCCGTGCCGCCCGGCAGCCGGGCCGACAGCAGCGGGGAGGTGTAGCCGGAGCCGCCCAGCGGGTTGGGCGCGAAGAGGACCGCGCCCTGGTAGTCGCGGGCGGCCGAGGTGTGCACGACGCGTGAGAGGGCCAGGGTGATCCTCGGCCCCTCGGGGTGCGCGCGGTCCACCGGTACGTCCAGCGTGCCGCACTCCGCACCGGCCTGCGCGAGCGTCGGCTCGGCGCACGTCCCCCACGCGACCCCGGTCGCGGCACTCCCCGGCGCCCGCTCGGGCACGGCCGCCGCGGGCAGGGCGGGCAGCAGCCCACCGGCAGCCAGCAGCGCCGCCGCCAGTGTCGTGACGGTTCTTCTCACCCTGGTCCTCCTCAGATCCGCCCGTACTTCGTACAGCGGTCATAGGACCACGAAGTCCCCTGATTACCGGCGAGTTGACGATCGCCGATGCGAAGCGGGGCCGCTGGTCAGGGACTTGCGAGGCGGTGACATCGTTCACAGCGCGGTGCGTGAACCCACGGGGTGGGACGGATCGTGAAGCAGGGGGCGGCGTACGGCGGTTGGGGCATGTTCCCGGCCCGGCGGTGACCGGCCGGGCGTACGACCCGATCCGCACCGCTCCCACCGGCCGCCCCTCAGGCGAACGCCCCTCAGTAGAACCCCCTCAGCCGAACGCCCTCAGCCGAACGCCCCGAACCCCTCGTCCAGCAGCTCCGCCATCGACCCCGTGCCGTCCCCGGCGACCCAGTGCTCCAGGGCCACCGTCAGACAGTCCAGCGCGGCGGCCACCCGCACCTGGCGGACGAGCGTGGAGGCGCCGGGGGAGCGCTCCGCGAGCACGCCGAGCAGCCGGGGATGCCAGCCGACGTGCTTCTCCCGCAGCCGTGCGCACAACGCCGGCGTCCCCTGCACCAGCCGCAGCAGCGCCAGCCGCTCGGCGGGCCGCGCCGAGAAGTGGACGGCGACCGGGTCGAGGGCCCGGCGCAGCGCGCTCCAGTCGTCCTCGTCGGCCGGGCGGGCGCGCAGCGCGTCGGTCATCAGGCCGCCGAGCGGGTCGAACGCGCCGAGGACCACGTCCTCCTTGGTGCCGAAGTAGCGCAGGAAGGTGCTGCGCGACACCCCGGCCGCCGCCGCGAGGCCGTCCAGGGTGACCCGGTCGAATCCCTCGTCCTGGAACAGCCCGAGCGCCACCTGGGCCAGTTCCTCCCGTACGGCGTCCCGTGCGATGTCCCGTGTTCTGCTCCGTGCTGTGGTCACCGGCCCATCGTAGTGGGTGTGGATTGCACAGGGGGTACTCAATGGCTACTCTGACACTCAGTATCAGAAAGGTGAGTCAGTTTCGGGGCCTCGGCGGTGAGCCACGGACAACCCGGCGTGACCACCCCCCCGAACGGAGCGCACATGGCCAGGACCCTGGGACTCATCGGCAGCGGCATGATCGGCGGCACGCTCGCGCGGCTCGCCGTGAACGCGGGCTGGGACGTGGTCCTCAGCAACTCGCGCGGCCCGGAGACGCTGGCCGATCTGGTCGCCGAGCTGGGGGAGCACGCGCGGGCCGCGACCCCCGCCGAGGCGGCGCGCGCCGGTGACATCGTCGTGGCGACGGTCCCGCTGTTCGCCCTGGAGAAGCTCCCGGTCGCCGAGCTGGCGGGCAAGACCGTCATCGACACGCTCAACTATTACCCGGAGCGCGACGGCAGCCTCCCGGTGCTGGACAACGACGAGCTGACCTCCAGCGAACTCGTGCAGCGCCACCTGTCCGGCGCCCGCGTCGTCAAGGCGTTCAACAGCATCGGGGCCAAGCAGCTCGGCTCGCTGGCCCGCCCGGCCGGTGCCCCGGACCGCAGTGGCCTGCCCATCGCGGGCGACGACCCGGAGGCCAAGCGGGAGGTGACGGAGCTGCTGGACGCGCTCGGCTACGACGCGGTGGACGTGGCCCCGCTCGCCGAGAGCTGGCGCAGCGGCCCCAACACCCCGCTCTACTGCTTCCCGTACTTCGGTGAGATTCCGGCCGGGCTGTCCGGTGAGGACATGATGCGCTGGATCTTCGAGACGCCCGGCGCGCCGGTCCCCGCCGAGCGGGTCCGGGAACTGGCCGCGTCGGCGGTGCGGGGCCCGGCCGGGGCGTCGCTCAGCGGCTGACGTTCCGCCGCCCGACGCGTGAGGGCCGCCGCACCTTTCCGGTGCGGCGGCCCTCACGTGGTGCTCCGGGACGTCAGTGCAGGTCGCCCATGAGCTGGTTGACGCGGCGCCGGTTCACGTAGACGCCGACACCCGCCAGCGCGCACAGCACGGCCTCGACGAGCACCGCGTTGAAGCTGCTCAGGTCCACACCGGCGACGGCCGGGTTGGACAGCAGGCTGGTGATCGAGTCGCCGGCGGTGACCGCGAGGAACCACACGCCCATCATCTGGGAGGCGTACTTCGCGGGCGCCATCTTCGTGGTCGCGCCCAGACCGACCGGGGAGATGCACAGCTCGGCGGCGGTCTGGATCAGGAAGATGCCCACGATCCACATCGGGCTGACCAGGTGCCCGCCCTTGGCCAGGGCCAGCGGGATCAGGAAGAAGAAGAACGTCGCGGCGGCGATGAACAGCGCGGCGGCGAACTTGCCGACCGTGCTGGGCTCCTTGCGCTTGCGGTTCAGGTACAGCCAGAAGGCGGCGAACATCGGCGCCAGGATCATGATGAACAGCGAGTTCAGCGACTGGTACCAGGACGACGGGAAGCCGAGCCCGAACACCGCGCTGTTCGCGTGGTTCTCACCGAACGCCTGGACGGTCGAGCCGCCCTGGTCGTACAGCATCCAGAAGATCGTCGCGCCGATGAAGAACCAGATGTAGGCGTTCATCTTCGACTGCTCGACGCCGGTCAGCTCCTTGTCCCGCTTGATCCGGGTGAGCACCCCGATCGGGATGAGCAGACCGATGATCGTCAGCGGGATCATCGCCCAGTTCAGGGTGAAGTGACCGGTACCGGCCACGATCGCGTAGAACACCACGCCGATGGCCAGCCAGATCAGGCCCTTGCGCAGCCACGAGTTGCGCTCGGCCGGGGTCAGCGGCTTCGGCACGACGTTGCTCTGCGGGCTCAGATGACGGGTGCCGACCAGGAAGAAGATCAGGCCGATGCCCATACCGGCGGCGGCGAGCAGGAACCCGAGGTGCCAGCTCACCTCCTGGCCGATGGTGCCGATCACCAGCGGCGCGAAGAAACCGCCCGCGTTGATGCCCATGTAGAAGATGGTGAAGCCACCGTCGAGGCGCGGGTCGTCGGCGCCCTTGTAGAGCTGGCCGACCATCGTGGAGATGTTGGCCTTCAGCAGACCCGAACCCAGCGCCACCAGCAGCAGACCGCCGAAGAACGGGCCCTTGCCGAACGGCAGCGACAGCACGACATGGCCGCACATGATGGTGATGGCGGCGATCGCCACGGTCTTGCGCGGACCCCACACCCGGTCGCCGAGCCAGCCACCCGGCATCGCCAGCAGGTACACCATCGACAGGTACACGGAGTAGATGGCCGTCGTGGTGGCCAGGCTCATGCCCAGACCGCCGCCCATGCTGCCGTGCCGCGCGTCCGGACCGCCGGAGAGCAGGTAGAGCACCAGGAGCGCGCGCATGCCGTAGAAGCTGAAGCGCTCCCACATCTCGGTCATGAAGAGGGTGGCCAGTCCGCGGGGGTGGCCGAAGAAGGTCTTCCCCGAACCGGGGGACCCCGGTCGGAAGGATTCCTTCGTCAGGCTGGACGCCATGCTTGTTCCTTGCTGATCGGGACGCGTCCGCCGTGACGGAGAACGCGTCCTGTGGGGGCGACCGGCACCGGCGGCCGCGCGTCTCCCCACGCCCAGGGAGTTCGCTCCGGTTACGGAGCGCGGACGGCGGCCACCGGGATCCACACCTCACGGTCACACTGCGCACCGTGAGGCCCGGCCCTAGGTCATTGCTCGCGGGTCGGCCCGAGGTCCGACCCGCACACGAAAGAGACCCCCAGCGTCGAGCATCGCTGAAGGTCGTCGAAGTGCTACGGGCGTGTTCGTCACCATACGCCACGAAACCGCTGGGTATGGAAGGAGTTGAGTCGTGAATCACAAGGTGGGGACGGGTGCGTCCCCACCTCCTGTCAGACCGCTCCATGCTCCCACGCCTGATGGGTGGCCCTTACACGGGCATAGCTCACCGTGACCGTCGGGACCGCGCGACCGGTGTTCCCGAGAGCAAAGAGTGGTGGACCTCACAGGACCGGGAAGTCTTTTCCGGGAACCGATCCCGGCTGTCGGTACGGACGAGGGTCCGCGCGAGCGGCTGCGCGTCGGGCGCCGGGCGGTGACGATGAGACCCGGCGCCCCTCTCCGGCGCCGTGACACGGACCGGAAGGGCGGACGGTGGACAGGGTGCGGGCGGACGGGCCGGGTCGGGGCGGTACGGGTGCGGGCGAACCCGGCGGTACGGGTGAGCCGGACGAGAAATGGACCGGGTGGGGGAAGAGGGCTCGCGGGCAGGGGAGTTGGGACGACCCGCCCCGCACCGGCCGCACCGGCTCAGCCCACCCCGCTGATCCCACTGGTCCCACGGACCCCGCCGTTCTCGCCGCCTTCGCGCGGCGGGTGCGCATCCGGATGACCGTCACGGCCGTCGTCGCCGTCCTGCTGATGGCCCTCGTCTATGCCGTCCTCGTGCTCACCGTGCCCGGCCAGCTCTGGGAGGACGCCGTCCTCGTCGGGCGGCACCAGGACGAGACGCTCGCCGCCGCCCACGAGGCGAGCCGCACCCTGGACCACATCACCGCCACCTCGCTCGGCCTCGCCGTCCTGCTGCTCGCCGCCGTCGGACTGCTCCGCCGCCGGTACGCCCTGACCGCCGTCGCCGTGGGCTGCGTGGCCGTCTCCCTCCTCCTGGCCGAGGTGCTCAAGCGCTTCGTGCTGCCCCGCCCCGACCTCACCGAAGCGCCCCGCCACCTGCTCGGCAACAGCTTCCCCAGCGGGCACACCTCCATCGCCATGAGCGTGATGTTCGGCCTGGTGCTGGTGGTGCCGTACCGGATGCGGGGCCTGGCGGCGGGGCTCTGCTTCCCGTGGGCCGCGTTCGTCGGCGCCTACACGGTCGCGGCGGGCTGGCACCGGCCCAGCGACACCTTCGGCGCGGATCTCCTCGTCCTCGCCGTCGCCTGCGCGCTCACGGCGGCGCTCGCCCGCGCGGGCCTGGTACGGCCCGGCCCCGCGCGCCGCTTCCCGCTCCGGTTCGTGTTCGTCGTCGTCCCCCTCGCCCTGGTCGCCGTGGTCGGACTCCTCACCGGTGCCGTCCTGCTGGAGGCGATGCCCGCGCTGCCCTCGCCCGGCCCGCGCGGTCCCGCCCTCGCCTACCGCGCCGGGCACGCCCTGGCGGCCGGGGCGAGCGCGCTCACCGCGCTGTGCTTCCTGGCGCTGCTGCGCCGGGTGGACCTGGACCGGCCGTCGAGCAGGGCGGACACCTGATCCAGATAGGCGAGGTAGGCCGTCTCCTGGCCCGCGTCCAGGACGACCGGCACCGGCGGTCCGTCCCCCGCGTCCTGCGCGCGGGCACCCGATCCGGCGCCGTCGTCCCCCGCCAGGGCGTCGGACAGCGTGCGCGGCGGGCGCAGCCGGAGCACGGCGAGCGTCCGGTCCAGCCCCGCCAGCGCCTCCCGGCCCGGCGCCCCCAGTTCCGCCAGCGCCCGCGCCAGCGGACCCTCCCCGGACGCCGCCGCCGTCTGGAGCACGGTGTTGCAGCGGACCAGATCGGTGAACTGCTCGTCGGGCAGGTGCACGGAGTACACCCCGGCCAGTTCCGCGCCGGTGCGGCTGCGCGGCGCGTATCCGCGGCGACGGGTCAGGACGCTGCCGACCGCACGCGGACGGCGTGCGCAGGGCGGCAGCAGATTCTCGGTGTCCGACCAGCAGTCGTAGCCGTTCTGGATCGCGCCCGCCTGCTCCGGCGGGAGGTCCGGCAGGTAGAAGGCGCACAACTGCTGGAGCAGCGACTCCTCCACGCCCCGGAAGGTGGTGGTGAAGGACGGGCAGTCGGGGATGAGCACGTTCATGGGTGGGACACCTCCGTCGCGTCTTCGGTTCTCGGGTCGTCGCGGCCGTCGGCGCAGACGCGGATGCCAACCGGTGCGGGGTGTCTCGTACGAAGGGAAACGAGGCGTCAGCCTTTGATGGTTCAAGTTCATTTTGGGCCGGTGGCGCTTTACTCAAGGCTCTGACCTGGTACTTCACCAAAAAAGCGCAAACCGGAGGTGGTAACTTCACTTGTGGAAGCACGATCGGTCGTTCTAGCCTTCAGCGCATGACAGGCTCACTGCCCAGGCGGTCGCGTCCCCCCGCACGCGACGCCGAGGGCGGACGGAACCGGCGCACCGACGGTGAACGCAGCTACCGGGCCATCGTCGAGGCCGCCGCCCGCCTCGCCACCACGCGGGGGCTGGAGGGCCTGTCCCTCGGTGACCTCGCCGCACACGTCGGGATGAGCAAGAGCGGGCTCTACGCGCACTTCGGCTCCAAGGAGCAGCTCCAGCTCGCGGTGGTGCGGGCGGCGGCCGAACTGATGGAGGAGGCCGTCCTCTCCCCGGCCCGGGGAGCGGCCGATCCGCTGACGGGGCTGCGCGTCCTGTGCGACCGGTTCCTCGGCTACGCCCAGGAGACGTTTCCCGGCGGCTGCTTCTTCGCCTCCGCCGGTGCGGAACAGGACACCAGACCCGGCGAGGTCCGCGACCGGATCAGGGACCAGCACCGGGTCTGGTCCGAGACCCTGGCCGCGTTCGTCTCGGCGGCGCAGGACCAGGGGCGCATCCGGGCGACGGAGGAACCCGAGCAAGTGGCGTTCGAGCTGAACAGCCTGCTGCACCTGGGCAATGACGCGTACGTCATGTTCCAGGACCGGGCGCAGATCGAACGGGCGCGCACGGGGATCGACCGGTTGCTCGTCCGCATGGCCGTGACACCGGGGGCGGCGTAGACGCCCGGCGGAACCGCCGCCGGATCGTGCGCGGGGGGCGGCCCGGCCGGGCGCCCCGGAAGCGGTTCGCTCACGGGGAACGACGGTCCGTGACCCGATCCGTCGCCCGTGACGTACCCACAGCGAGAGCCCGTCACCGAAGAAAGAAAGTCCGGGAGCGCCAACAAAACCGCTGTCGGGCGCATCGGACACCACTGGAGAAGCAAGCAGCACAGGCGCCACCGGAGCCACACCGGCGACGGGTGGGACGACCACACCGACCGCCTGTCCCCGAACCATCCGACGAAACCAGGGAGCGCGAGTGGACATCCTTTTCACTCTTCTCGGGCCCGTGCGGGCCTGGCGCGGCGAGACCGAGCTCGAACTCGGGCCGCCCAAGCAGAGAAGTTTGCTCGCCCTGCTGCTCGCGCACGCGGGCAACCCGGTGACGACCTCCGAGATCGTGGACGTCCTGTGGGGCGAGGACCCGCCGGACACCGCCGTCAACGTCATCCAGCGCCATGTCGGCGCCCTGCGGCGGCTGTTGGAGCCCGCCCTGCCCACGGGCGGCGCCTCCCGCTGGCTGGTGCGCGGCTCGGGCGGCTACCGGCTGCACGCCGAGGCCGACACCCTCGACCTGCTGCGCTTCCGGAATCTCAGGCAGCGGGCGGCGACCGCCGCCGCGGCGGGCCGGGCGGACGAGGCGACCACCGAACTGCTCCGCGCCCTCGCGCTGTGGCGCGGGCCGGTGGCCGCGGGAATCCCGGCCGAGGCGCGCTCGCACCCGATCTTCACCGCCGTGGACAACGAATATCCCGCCGCCGTCAAGGATCTCGCCGAACACGCCCTCCGGGCCGGACCCGAGGCCGTCGCCCAGGCGCTTCCCGCCGTCGGCAGCGCGGCGGCACGGCACACGCTGGACGAGGCCCTCCAGGCCAAGCTGATGGCCCTGCTCGTCGCCCGCGGCCTGCGCGCGGAGGCGCAGGACGTCTACGAGACGGTACGCCGCAGCCTCGACGGCAGCCTGGGCGTGGAACCGGGACCCGAACTGCGGGCCGCCCACGGGCTGGCGCTCGCTCCGGCCCCCGCCGCGCCCACCGGCATCCCCGTACCCCGCCCCCGTGCCGGTGCCCCCGCGCCCCTGACCCCGGGCCCCGCGGACGCCCCCGAGCAGCCCGCCGCCTGTACCCGGCCCGCCCAGTTGCCCATGTCCTCGACCGCCTTCACCGGGCGTGCGCGGGAACTCGCGCTGATGGACGCGCTGTTGCCGCCGCAGGACCCGGCGGCGCCGATTCCGTCCACCGTGGTCGGCACGATCACCGGCACGGCCGGTGTCGGCAAGACCGCGCTGGCCGTGCACTGGGCGCACCGGGTGGCCGACCGCTTCCCCGACGGCCAGCTCCACATCGACCTGCGGGGCTTCCATCCGGGCGACGAGCCGCTCGGCGTCGCGGAGGCGGTGGGTTCCTTCCTCGACGCTCTCGGCGTGCCGCGCGACGCCGTACCGGCCGCCCTGGACGCGCAGATCCTGCTCTACCGCAGCCTGGTCGCCGACCGGCGCTTCCTGATCCTGCTGGACAACGCCCGCGACAGCGAGCACGTCCTGCCGCTGCTGCCGGGTACGTCCCGCAGCCTGGTCCTGGTCACCAGCCGCAGCAGGCTGACCGGCCTGATCGCCTCGGTGGGCGCCCGCTGCGTCACCCTGGGCGTCCTGGACGAGGAGGAGGCCCGCGAGGTGCTGCGCCGCCGCCTCGGCTCCCACCGGGTGGACCACGAACCCGACGCCGCCGCCGAGATCGCCACCCGCTGCGCCCGGCTGCCGCTGGCCCTGGCCGTCGTCACCGCGCGCGCCGCCATGAACCCGTCCTTCCCGCTCACCGCCATCGCCGCCGAACTCCGCGACGAGGCGCGGACCTTGGACGCCTTCACGGCGGAGGTGCCGCTGGCCGACGTACGCAGTGCGCTCTCCTGGTCCTACAACGCGCTGTCCCCGGGGGCCGCCGCCGTCTTCCGCGTCCTGGCCCGGCACGACGGTCCGTACTGCACCCCGGCCGACATCACCGCCCTCACCGGTCTCCCGGCCGCCCGCGTCCGCCCCCTGCTGGCAGAACTCAGCCACCATCACCTGGCCGAGGAGACCTCGCCCGGCCGCTTCACCCAGCACGCCCTGCTGCGCGTCTACGGCACGGAACTCGCCGACGAGGAAAACGATGTCGCACCGGCCTCCCTCCCGCTGACCCGGCCCCGGCACATGGTTCCGCGCCAGGGCACCCGCCCCCATCTGACCCTGGTCGGCGTTCCTCCCGCCGCGTCGAGCAGATAGCGCCCGCGGGGGAGCGGGGGGAGTAGGGGGAGTAGGGGGGAACGGTGGGCACGGGCTCCGGGTCAGGCCGGTTCCCGCGCGTCCCCCGTCCCGGAGGTCCACGCGGGTGTCCACACGTCCGCCTCGGGGACGTGGGTGTCCGCCAGGTACCGGCGCAGCGCGGCCAGCACCGGATGCCGGTCCTCCGCCCGGTGCAGCAGGGAGTGCCGGTAGACCGGGGTGGGCGCGCGCAGCGGGACACGGCGCAGGCCGTGCTCCGGCGGCCAGACGAGGTGGGTCATGGCGCCGACCAGGGTGGCGAGCGCACCGGACTCCGCGAGCGTGTCCAGCAGGGGCGCGGCACCGAAGTCCGGCCCGCTGACCTCGATGACCAGCCCGAACGCCGCCGCGAACGCGTCGTAGTACGCGGCGGACTCCGTACCCGCCACGAGTCCCGGCATCCACAGCCGGTGCCCGGCGAGGTCGGCCGGGGTGACGGCGCGGGCACCGGCCAGGGGATGGCGGGGGCCGGTGAGCAGTTGGATCGGCTCGTCGAAGGCGGGGACGGCGGCGATGCCGTCCGGCGGCCGGTGGCGGAGCGCGCTTCCGTCCGGCGGCCGGTTCCCGGGCGCGGTCCCGTCCGGCATACGGCTTCCGGGCGCCGGGACGGCCCGGAAGGCGGCGTCCACCGTCCCGGCCCGCAGCGCCTCGACCGCCGTACCGGCGTCCGCGAGGGTCACGACGTCCAGTTCGGCGTCCGGGTGCCGGGTGTGGAAACCGCGCAGCACGGCCGCCGGGCCGTACCGGCGCCCGACCACGTCCACCCGCAGCGCCCGCGCTCCCGGCCGTACGGCGGCCAGCGCCCGCTGCTCGGCACGCAGCAGCTCGCGCGCGTACGGCAGGAACGCCTCGCCGTCGATGCTGAGCCGCGCCCCGCGCGGGGTCCGCGTCAGCAGCCGCACCCCGAGCGCCCGCTCCAGCGCGGCCACCCGCTTGGACACGGCCTGCTGCGTGACGGACAGCTCCGCGGCGGCGTCCTGGAACCGTCCGCAGTCCGCCACGGCCACGAAGGTGCGCACGCCGTCCAGATCCACGTACGGCATCGTATCCGCACAACCATTGGTTGTACGTCCTGTTCCATCGGGTTGTTTGCCGGAACGGCGCCCGGAGCTGTTTGATGCCGGGGCGGTTGCCGAGCGCGGCGGAACAGGAGCTTCAGGAGTATGGCGGGCAGGAGGGCGCTGGGGCGCCGGTTCGGGTGGCTGTGGGCGTCGTACGCGGTGAGCGCGTACGGCACCGGGCTCGCCTTCGGCGCGTTTCCGCTGCTCGCGGTCCTCGTCCTGCACTGCGGCCCGGCCGGTGTCGCCGCGCTGGCTGCCGTGGGCCGTGCCGTCGGCGCGGTCCTGGCGGTACCGCTCGGCCCGTGGATGGAGTTCCGCCGCAAACGCCCGGTGATGATCACCGCCGACCTGATCCGCTCCGCGGCGATGCTGAGCGTCCCGGTGGCCTACGCGTACGGGGCGCTGAGTTTCGCCCAGCTTTTGATCGTCTCCGTCGTCGCCGCCGCGGCCGACATCGCGTTCCGCGCGGCGAGCGGGGCGTACCTGAAGTCCCTGGTCCCGGCCGAGGACCTGCTCGTCGCCAACAGCCGCTTCGAGTCCACGAGTTGGTCCGCGACGATGATCGGGCCCCCGCTGGGCGGGGCGATCATCGGGTTGCTCGGGCCGGTGGTGACGGTACTGGCGGACGCGGTGAGCTATCTGCTGTCGGCGCTGGGGGTTCGGGCGATCGGGGGGTGGGAGCGGGCGCCGCGAATGAGGAAGGGGACGGCTGGGCCGGACAGGACCGTTGGTGCTGGTGGTGCTGGTGGTGCTGGTGGTGCTGGTGGTGCTGGTGGTGCTGGTGGTGCTGGTGGTGCTGGTGGTGCTGATGTTTCTGTTGGTTCCGGTGAGGCCGGTGGTCTGCGGGGGGCGGAGTTGCTGGCGGGGTGGCGGCACATCCTGGGCGACCCCACCCTCCGCCCCCTCTTCTTCAACGCGATCATGGTGAACGGCCTGATCATGGCGGCGGAACCGCTGCTCGCCGTCCTCCTCCTGGGCCGCCTGGGCTTCGCGCCCTGGCAGTACGGCCTGGCGTTCGCGGCGCCCTGTGTCGGCGGTCTGGTCGGCTCCCGCCTGGCCCGCCCGCTGGCCGCCCGCCACGGCGCGCGCCGGGTGCTGCTGGTCACGGGCGCCCTGCGCGCGTGCTGGCCGCTCGGCCTGGCGTTCGTCGGCCCCGGCACGCCCGGCCTGGTTCTGGTGATGCTGGTCGAGTTCGGCCTGATCACCTCCTGCGCCCTCTTCAACCCCCTCCTCACCACCCACCGCCTCCAGCACACCCCCATCCCCCTGCTCGCCCGCACCCTCACCGCCTGGACCATCAGCACCAGCACCGGCATTGCCCTCCTGACCGCCGCCTGGGGCGTCCTCGCCACCGTGACCACCCCGCGCACGGCGCTCGCGGCGGCGGGAGTCCTCCTGCTGGCGTCCCCGCTGCTGCTCCCGTGGCGCTCCGCCGGCGCCCCGGAGGAGCGCGCCCCCGAGGCGGTACGGGAGGTTCCCGTACGGTGATCGCGTGACGGAGACGGGGCCGGGAACGGGGCTGTACGACACGGGGGCCGGAAGCTCGATGAGCGAGCACGACGAGGGACGGACACCGCCGATCCACCCCACCCGGCGGCTCGACTTCCTCCCCCTGCGCGTGGACCACGCCGAGGAGATGACCGGGGTCCTCTCCGACCCCCGCCTCCACGAGTTCATCGGCGGCACGCCGTACGACGTGGCCCAACTCCGCGCCCGTTACGAGCGGTTGACGGCAGGCTCACCCCGCCCGGGCGAGCGCTGGCTGAACTGGGTCCTCCACCTGCGCACCGAGGGCCGCCTGGTGGGCACCGTCCAGGCCACCGTGCTCCCCTGCACCGCCGAACTCGCCTGGATCATCGGCACCCCCTGGCAGGGCCGCGGTCTCGCCTCGGAAGCGGCGAAAGCCCTGGCAACAGCCCTCGCGTCGGACGAGGCGCACCGCACCCTGACCGCCCACATCCACCCCTCCCACCACGCCTCCCAGGCAGTCGCCCGCGCGGCGGGCCTCACCCCGACGGAACACTGGCACGACGGCGAACTCCGCTGGGGACGTGGCCCGTTGCCCTGACGGATGGTCGAGCACACTCCTGCACGGTCACGGCTACTGCCGCCCCGCGCCGCACGCGGCCTCGCGGGGCGGCGGCGTAATCCGATGGCCCCGGCGTACGCCCCGCACATCGGGGTCCCGGCCGCGCGGGAGGGGCGGTTTCCGGGGGTGTGGAAGCGGGAGTTGAGGAGGGCTCCGGCCAGGGTGCAGTGGGACCCCGAACGGGACCTGCACGCGCGGCCGTTGGAGCACCGGTCGCTTCAGCTCGGGCTCTCCGGGGAGGCCGCCGCGCGGTACGCCGACGAGTGGATCGTCGGCATCACCGACGTCACCCCGCTGGCCCGCACCGTCCACGCCCACGTCAGGGAAGGGGAGTTGGCGGAGGCCCGGCGGCTTCTGCCGGTCGAGACGCCCTACCCGGTCGCATACGACGGAGTCACCCGTGTGCTTCCCCGGTTGGCCCACCAGGCCCACCACGTCCTCCGGGCCCATCGGGACGTGTGACCTCGTGTACGCCAAAGCCCCCGCCTCGCACGCCGGTTGGGGGCGTGCGGGGCGGGGGCGGAGTGGCGGGGTGGGATCAGTCGCCGGCCTTCATGCCGTTGATGACCGTCTCGCCCTGCTGCGCCGGAACGCCCAGCGCCTTGAGGAAGGGGAGGGGGAAGTTCAGGGCGGGGGCGGTGAGGCCGTCCAGTTCGGCCAGGTGGGCCGGGGTGAGGGTGACGTCCAGGGAGGCGAGGTTCGCGTCGAGCTGTGCGACCGTACGGGCACCGATCACCGTGGAGGTGACCTGCGACTGCTGCCGCGCCCAGGCCAGCGAGACCGCCGCGACCGTGGTGTCCAGCTCACCGGCGATGCGGGCCAGCACGTCGAGCAGGTCGAAGGTGCGCTCGTTCAGGTGCTGGCCGACGAACATGCCGCGACCGGTGCCCTCGGGGCTCTGGTTGTCACGGGTGTACTTGCCGGTCAGCACACCGCTCGCCAGCGGAGACCACGGCAGGATGCCGAGGTCCAACTCGCGGGCCGCGCCGAAGAGTTCACCCTCGGACGTGCGCTCAAGGAGCGAGTACTCGAGCTGGAGCGCGATCGGCCGGGCCCAGCCGCGCCACTCGGCCAGCGTCGCCATGCGGGCCACCGCCCACGCCGGGGTGTCGGACAGGCCGACGTAGCGGATCTTGCCCGCGCGGACCAGGTCGTCCAGCGTGGACAGGGTCTCTTCGAGCGGGGTGTGGCGGTCCCAGTTGTGCTGCCAGTACAGGTCGATGTAGTCCGTGCCGAGGCGCTCCAGCGACTCGTCCACGTGCTTGCGGATCGCCTTGCGGCTGGTGCCGCCGTTGTTCGGGTCGGTCCCGTCCATCGTCAGCGCGAACTTGGTGGCGATGACCAGGCGGTCGCGCTGCTCCGGGTTCTTGCGCAGGTACGAACCGATGACCTGCTCGGAGCGGCCGTCCATGTAACGGTTGGCGGTGTCCAGGAAGTTGCCGCCCTGGCCGACGTAGCGGTCGATGATGTCCAGCGAGGTCTGCTCGTCGGCACCCCAGGACGGGTCACCGAACGTCATCGTGCCCAGCGCGATGGGGCTGACGCGCAGGCCGCTGCGGCCGAGGGTGCGGTAGTCGGTGAGGCTCATGATGGGTCCTTAACTCTGCTTGTGGTGTGGGGAGTCGATGGCCGACGGGAGGTGCGGACACCCGGCGGCCGGGAGCTCGGGGTCGGAGGCGGGCGGTGGACCGCCGCCGTCCGGATCTACTGGTCGAAGTCCGTGGAGAACGCGATCTGCTTCGTCTCCTCCAGCACGTTGAGCCGCCCCTGGATCGCGCTCTTCATGGCGGAGTACGCGTCGCTGCCGAGGGCGAGCCGCAGCGGCGCCGGGTTCATCGCGGCCGAGTCGATGATCACGGCGGCCACCTTCGCCGGGTCGCCGGGCGCGTTGGCGGTCAGCTTGCCGTCCGTGGCCTCCAGGTACTGGCGGATACCGCCGACCGGGGTCTGCGCGTAGGCGTCGATGGCCGGGGCGACGGACATCATGGCGCCGAAGTCGGTGCGCACGGCGCCCGGCTGGATCATCGTGATGCCGATGCCGAACGGCGCGACCTCACCGGCGACGGACTCCATGAAGCCCTCCACGCCCCACTTGGACGCGTGGTACATGCTGGCGCCCGGCGTGCTGATCTGGCCGCCCATCGTGGAGGTCTGGATGAACCGGCCGCCGCCCTGGGCACGCAGGTGGGGGAAGACCGCGCGGGCCAGCTGGATCGGCGCCACCATGTTCAGCGCGATCTGCTGCTCGACGGCGGCGTCCTCCATCTCCTCGGCGGCACCGACGGCGCCCGAACCGGCGTTGGAGAAGACCACGTCCACCCGGCCCAGCTCGGCGAAGACCCGGTCCACCACGGCACGCAGGGCCTCGGTGTCCGTCACGTCGGCCGAGGCGGTCCAGAGCTGCTCGCCGTACTCCTTGGCGAGGTCGTCCAGGCGCTCGGTGCGGCGTGCCACGGCGGCGACCTTGTCACCGCGCTTCAGGAGCTGCTCCGTGACCTCACGGCCGATGCCCGACGACGCCCCTGTGACCAACCACGTGCTCATGACCGTTTCCTCCAGGCTGGAAGCTGAAAATCGAGAGTTAGCTGTGTGAAGCGAAGACGCCCCGCGAGGGACGGACCCGTTGGCTTGGCGCCGGGTCCATCCATCCGGTTGGTTGGAATCTACCGTGTCCCGCCCGAGAAAACAACCGGATGGTTTATGAGCGTGGGTTCGGCACTCGCGGCGCACAGCGCATCGCGGCCCCCGCCCCCGCCCGCACCGCCCCCCCGACCCCCGCCCGCACCGCCCCCCCGACCCTCCCGCACCCCCTCCAGCACCAGGCACGCGCATCACCGTCACCCCGTCCGGAATGGCACGCGCCCCCGCCCTCGTTGAGAGTTGACAGGGGAAACGGCAACCAAGGAGGCGCCACCATGACGGACATCGAGGTCCCCGCTGCCATCCACGCGTTCATCGACGCGACCAACGCGGGCGACTCGGACGCGTTCGTGGGCGCGTTCACCCCGGACGCGTATCTCAACGACTGGGGGCGGGAGTTCCACGGCCGCGACGGTGTGCGCCGCTGGGACTCCACCGACAACATCGGCGTCCAGGCCCACTTCGTCCTCAAGGACGCCGAGCGCACCGCCGACGACACCTACGTCGCCACCCTCACCGTCTCCGGCAACGGGCACAACGGCACCGGCCCCATGACCTTCGTCGTCCGCGACGGCCTGATCGCCAGCCTGCGGATCAGCTAGCGGACGTACCCCCACTGGAGGGGCACCCCCACTGGAGGGGCACCCCCACTGGAGGGGCACCCCCACTGGAGGCGTACGCACGCACGGGAAGGGCGGGACCGGAGTTCCGGTCCCGCCCTTCCCGTGCGCACGTTCCGGCCGCTCAGACCACCGGCAACTCGATCCCGCTGGCCGCCCGGCACAGCTCCGCGACCGCCGCGCCGTACTCCGGGTCGAGGACGGCGGAGTGCACCGGGCAGGTCTCCTGGTGGTAGAAGTAGTTGCCGCTGACGCGGGCGTCGGGGTCGTCGGAGACGGCCAGCCACGCCTGGGTCACCGGGGCCAGTTCGAGTTCGTCGGTGGCCTCGGGACCGCCCATCTTCGTGGCCACCCAGCCCGGCTCCAGACCGTTGCTCAGCACGTCGGGCCAGAGTCCCGCGACGTGCCGGGCGAGGGCGGTGACCATCAGCTTGCTGTCGCTGTACGCCTGGATGCCGCTCCACGGCCGGTTCTGCCACTGCCAGTCGGTGAGGTCCGCCGAGCCGCCCCGGTGCAGTCCGGAGCTGACGTAGATCAGCCGGTCCGGGCGGGTGACCAGCGCGGTCAGGACGTAGGGCGCGAGGACGTTGACCGCGAAGTGCTGCTCCAGGCCGTCCTCGGTGGCGACGCGGCGGGGCTTGAGGTAGCCGACACCGGCGTTGTGGATCACCGCGTCGAACCGGCCGGACGCGTTCGCCTGCCGGGCCACCTCGTGCGTCCCGGCCAGGGTGGAGAGGTCACCGCTGATCGCGGCCTCCGCCTTGGGCAGCGCGCCCAGAGCCTCCTCGGCGCGCTGCTCGCTCCGGGCGTGCAGGACGACCGAGTGGCCCTGATCGACGAGGAGCCGGGCGGACATGAGCCCCAGGCCGTCGGCGGAGCCGGTGACTAGTACGCGTGCCATGTGACAAGTCCTTTCGCGGTGCGTGCGGGAGCGGGAAGGGCGCGAGCGGGAGGTGGCGGACGCCCGGTGTCCGCCGCACTCCGTCCAGCATCCGCGCGCGGCGCTTCCCTGTCCAAGACCTTCTGGAGCTGCTGTCATGCCGTGCGGGTATCAGCGCAGCGTGCCTCCTCGGCATGCGGCTGACCGTCCTGTTGGCATCGTTGTCAAAGTCCGGAATTCATCTTTCCGACCAGTTGAACCATCAAGGATCTTGGAGGCTCGAACGTCTCTGCCCCCCCACTCCTCATGAGGTGATTCGTATGACCCCGTCCCGTTCCCGGCGTGCCGTACTGTCCGTCGCGGTGGCCGGTGCGGCCCTGCTGGCCCTCGGGTCGGCCGCCCCCGTGAGCGCCCAGGAGATGCCCGGTCCCGGCATGCGCTTCTACACCGGTACCGACCGCACCGGCACGGAGACGCTCATCGACGAGAACGACACCGGCGTCTGCCGTGAACTGCCCGCGCCGCAGCTCTCGTACACCGCGCTCACCACGCACAACGTCGAGATCTACTTCAACCCCGGCTGCCAGAAGGGCTTTCCGGGTGCCACCGGCGACTTCTACTACCTGAGCGGCACCTTCAACGGCGGTGACCTCCCCTTCCCGGCGCTGAGTTACCGCGTCCGCGAAGGCGCCTGAGTCCGGACGGCGGCGGGCCGTCCCGGTCGTACGGACCGGGGCGGCCCGCCTTTGTGTGTTTCCTGTGATCACGGCGACACGAGTCCGGTTCCGGGACGTGCCCGTTCGATCACCCCCCGCTGTGGACCCACCCCTTTATATCCACCCAAACAACCCACATTTTCTTGGGGCCTTGACTTTCTCGGGATGTCACGCCGAAGCTACCGCTCAGCCATTTAAACCGGTTCAAACGCCGGGACGATGACGTCTCGTACGAGTGACTCGTGCATCCCGTGTGCCCGAGGACCCGTACGCCCGCACCCTCCGTGCGGGGACGCCTCGATGGCGTCCCTGCGGAAGAGAGCGGTCCCGGCATGCCCCGTCGTCCCACCATCGCGGATGTCGCGAAGCTGGCCGGCGTGTCCCGCGCGACCGTCTCCTTCGTGCTCAACAACCGTCCCGGCGTCGCCGTGACCACCCAGGGCCGGGTCAGGTCCGCCGCCGCCGAACTCGGCTGGACCCCCAGCACCAGCGCCCGCGCCCTGTCCACCGGCCGGGCCCACGCGCTCGGTCTGGTGCTCACCCGCGAGCCGGAGCTGATCGGCACCGACCCCTTCTACCCGGCCTTCATGGCGGGCATCGAGTCGGTCATCTCGGCCACCGGCGACGGCCTGATGCTCCAGATGAGCCGGCCCGGCAAGGAGGCGGACACCTACCGCGCCCTCGCCGCCGACCGCCGGGTGGACGGCGTCTTCCTCACCGACCTGCGCGCCGACGACACCCGGCCCGCGCTCGTCGCCGAACTCGGCCTGCCCGCCGTCGTGGTGGGCGCCCCGGAGACCGACACCGGTCTGCCCACGGTCAACCTGGACGACCGGCCCGCCGTACGCGACGCCGTACTGCACCTCGCCCAGCTCGGCCACCGGGACATCGCCTACGTCGCCGGACCCGACCAGTACAGCCACGCCCGGCGCCGTACCCAGGCGTGGAGCGAGGCGCTGGCCGAGGCCGGACTGCCCGCCGGAACGTTACTGCCGGGCGGCTTCACCGCCGAGGGCGGCGCCCGCGCCACCCGGATGCTGCTCGACCTGCCCGTGCCGCCGACGGCCATCGTCTACGGCAACGACCTCTCGGCCACCGCCGGGATGGCCGTGGCGCAGAACGCGGGGCTCCGGCTGCCGGACGACCTGTCGGTCGTGGGCTTCGACGACGTACCGCTGGCCTCCTACACCAGCCCGCCGCTGACCACCTGCCGCGCCAACCCGGTCTCCTGGGGCCGGGCGTCCGCCCAGGCACTGGTCGAGGCGGTCCGCACGGGAGGCGCCGCGAACCTCGAACTGGAGCCCGCCACCCTCGTGGTGCGCGGTTCGACCGGCCCCGCGCCGGTGCGCGCCGTCTGACCGCCGTACGCCCGCCGTACGAACCGAGAACCTCACCGACCGACACGCCCTGCTGATCCGAGCGCCCGGCCCGACCGGCGGCGGACGGCCGTGTCACCCCGTTGGAACCCACCCTCAGAAACGGAACCTCCAATGAAGAAGGCCCTCCTCGCCATGTTGCCGGTGGCCGCTCTCACGCTCACCGCGTGCGGCGGCAGCTCGGACAGCGGCGCCTCCAACAGCGCCCGGGGACCGATCACGATCTGGTACTCGAACAACGCGCAGGAGGTGTCCTGGGGCAAGAACATGGTGGCCGCCTGGAACGCCGCCCACCCCAAGGAGAAGGTCACCGCGCAGGAGATCCCCGCGGGCAAGAGCAGCGAAGAGGTCATCGGCGCGGCCATCACCGCGGGCAACGCGCCCTGCCTGGTGCTGAACACCGCCCCGGCCGCCGTCCCCGGCTTCCAGAAGCAGGGTGGTCTGGTCCCGCTGAACGACTTCCCCGACGGGGAGAAGTACCTCAAGGCCCGCGTCGGCAGCAAGCTGTCGCAGTACGCCTCGCCGGACGGCAAGATCTACCAGATGCCGTGGAAGAGCAACCCGGTGATGATCTTCTACAACAAGGACCTGTTCAAGAAGGCCGGTCTCGACCCGAACGACCCCAAGCTCTCGAACTACCAGGACTTCCTGGCCACCTCGAAGAAGCTGGTGGACAGCCACGCCGCCAAGGCCGCGATCTGGCCCGCGCCCAGCTCCGAGTTCTTCCAGTCCTGGTTCGACTACTACCCGCTGTTCGCCGCGCAGACCGGCAAGCAGCTCGTGGAGAACGGCAAGTCCACCTTCGACACCCCCGAGGGTCTGAAGGCCGCCCAGTTCTGGAAGACCATGTACGCCGACCACCTGGCGCCGAACGAGACGTACAACGGTGACTCGTTCGCCGACGGCAAGGCCGCGATGGCGATCGTCGGCCCGTGGGCCGTCTCCGTCTACGGCGACAAGGTCAACTGGGGCGCGGTGCCGGTCCCGACCGCCGACGGCTCCGCGGGCAAGGGCACCTTCAGCGACGAGAAGTCCATCGGCATGTACACCGCGTGCAAGAACCGCGGCACCGCCTGGGACGTCATGAAGTTCGCCACCAGCAAGGAGCAGGACGGCAAGCTGCTCGACGAGACCGGTCAGATGCCGATGCGCGACGACCTGACCGCCGCCTACCCGGCGTACTTCGCCTCGCACAAGCAGTACACCGAGTTCGCCAAGCAGGCCGCGCACACCGTCGAGGCGCCGAACGTGCCGAACTCGGTCGAGATCTGGCAGACCTTCCGCGACGCCTACTCCAAGGCCGTCATCTTCGGCAAGGGCGACCTGGCCACGACGATGAAGGACACGGCCGCCAAGATCGACAAGCTCGCGAACGGCCAGTGAGCAGCCGTCATGTCCGCAACCAGCCATGACACCCGAGGGTCCCGGCGCACCGCCGCCGGGACCCCGGCGGGGGCACCGGGGACCAAGCCGTCCCTGCGCGCACGCCTCGGCGGCCGGCAGCCCATCGGCATGCTGTTCGTCTCGCCGTACGTGGTCTACCTCGCCGCGATCTTCCTGTACCCGCTCGGCTTCGCCGTGTGGATGTCGTTCCACTCGTACTTCTTCGCCGCCCCCGGCGTCGAGGTGGCGCGTCCCTTCGTGGGGCTGGCCAACTACGAGGAGGTGCTGACCGACCCGGCCGTGTGGCGTTCGTTCCTGAACATCGCCGTCTTCCTGGTCATCAACGTGCCGCTGACGGTGGTCGGCTCGCTGGTGCTGGCGACCGCGCTGAACAAGAAGCTGCCGTTCCGGTCGTTCTTCCGTACCGCGTACTACATCCCGTACGTCACGGCGTCCGTCGCGGTCGTCGGTGTGTGGATGTTCCTGTTCAACTCCGGCGGCCTGGTCAACAGGGTGCTCGGATCGCTCGCCCCGGACCCGTCCTGGCTGGTCAACTCGCACCTGGCCATGCCGGTCGTGGCGGTCTTCGTCGCCTGGAAACAGCTCGGCTTCTTCGTCGTGCTCTACCTCTCGGCGCTCCAGAACGTGCCGAACGAGCTGTACGAGTCGGCCGCGATGGACGGCGCGGGCAGGCTGCGCACCTTCTGGTCGATCACCGTCCCGGCGGTCCGCCCGGCGACCCTGCTGGTGCTGATCCTCGCCACCATCACCGGCGCCAACCTGTTCACCGAGCCGTACCTGCTGACCAACGGCGGCGGCCCCGACGGGGCGACCACCTCGCCGGTGCTGCTCATGTACCAGCGCGGGCTCCAGCAGGGCCACCCCGACCAGGCGGCGGCCATCGGCGTGATCCTCGTCGTGCTGATCACCGCGATCTCGCTCATCTACCGCCGACTCGTGGAGAGGGACTGAGATGACCACCGACGTCACCGCCCGCCCCGGCGGGGAGCGGAAGAACGACGGCACCGCGCCCGAGCCCGCGAAGAAGGGCCCGCGCTCCATCGGTTCGCGGATCGCCCTGCTCATCGGCGCGTTCGCGTTCCTCTTCCCCTTCTACTACATGATCATCGGGTCGTTGCAGAAGGCGCCCGACTCCAGCCCGGCGGGAGCCTTCCCGCACCTGGACAACCTGTCGTTCCGCAACTACACCGCCATCGACTCCGCGATCTCGCTGGGCCGTTCGCTGGTCAACTCCGGCATCTTCACCGGCGGTGTCATCCTCTGCACCACGGTGTTCGGCCTGCTCGCCGGATACGCCCTGGCCCGGCTGCACTTCCGGGGGCGTGGTTCCACGTTCGCCCTGGTGCTGCTCGTCCAGGTCGTCCCGTTCCAGCTGCTGCTGATCCCGCTGTACGTGCTGATCGTGCGCGACTACGGGCTCGCCGACTCCTACCTCGGCATGATCCTGCCGTTCGCCATCAACAGCAGCGCGGTCTTCATCTTCCGGCAGTTCTTCCTGCAACTGCCGCCCGCGATGTTCGAGGCCGCCCGCATCGACGGCGCGAGCGAACTGCAGATCCTGTGGCGGATCGCGCTGCCGCTGTGCCGCCCCGCCCTGCTCTCCGTGGTGCTGCTCAGCTTCACCGGCCCCTGGAACGAGTTCCTCTGGCCGTTCCTGGTCACCAAGAAGCAGGAGATGGAGCCCCTCGCGGTCTCCCTCGCCAACTACATCAGCACCGTCTCCTCCAGCGCCGCCAACCCCTTCGGCGCCATCCTCGCCGGAGCCTGCGTGCTCGCCGCCCCCGCGGTCGCGCTCTACGTGATCTTCCAGCGGCACTTCACCTCCACCGACATCGACTCAGCGACGAAGGGCTGACTCCTCGTGTCCCACAGCACCACCACCCACGTCCCCTACACCCTCACCCGGGCCGGAGTGGTCATGTCGCCGCTGCCCGGCGAGGCCAACGAGGTCGAGGGTGTGCTCAACCCGGCCTCCGGCCGCACCCCCGACGGCACCCTGCACCTGCTGCCGCGCCTGGTCTCCGAGGGCAACGTCTCCCGCGTCGGCCTCGCCGAGGTCGTCCTCACCGACGGCGTCCCCTCCGGCGTCGAGCGCCGGGGCGTCGTCCTCGCCCCCGACGAGGGCTGGGAGCGCGGCAAGAACAACGCCGGTGTCGAGGACCCGCGCATCACCTGGATCGAATCGCTCGGCCGCCACGTCATGTCGTACGTCGCCTACGGCCCGCTCGGCCCCAAGCCGGCGCTCGCCGTCTCCGCCGACCTCGTGACCTGGGAGCGGCTCGGCCCGATCCAGTTCGCCTACCAGGCCGACCTGGACACCGACCTCAACCTGTTCCCGAACAAGGACGTCGTGCACTTCCCGGAGCCGGTCCCCGGCCCCGACGGCGAGCTGTACTACGCGATGCTGCACCGCCCGATGTGGGACCTCGGCTGGTTCCGCCCCGGCGAGGGCGTCCACCTCCCGGCCGGGATCACCGACGAGCGCCCCGGTATCTGGATCTCCTACGTCCCGGTGGACGAGGTGAAGCAGGACCTCTCCGCGCTGACCCGGCCGCGCCACCACCGCCTGGTCGCGCTCTCCGAGTACGACTGGGAGGCGCTGAAGATCGGCGCCGGTCCCGCCCCGATCCGCGTCGAGGAGGGCTGGCTGCTCATCCACCACGGCGTCTCCGGCACCATCGAGGACCCGTTCGCGCAGGTCCAGACCGTCAACTACGCGGCCGGTGCGATGATCCTCGACCCCGCCGACCCCTCCCGCGTGCTCGCCCGCACCGCCGAGCCGCTGATGGCCCCGGAGACCGAGGAGGAGCGTTCCGGCACCGTCCCGAACGTGGTCTTCCCGACCGCCGTCGAGGAGATCGACGGCGTCCGCTACGTCTTCTACGGCATGGCGGACGCGCACATCGGTGTGGCCCGGCTGGACCGCTCCGAGTGACCTCCGCACCTCCCGTACACGGCGTCGCGCTGGTCGGCTGCGGTGGCTTCGGCACCTTCGTGCTCGACGCCGTCCGCGATCTGCCCGGCCTGCGCGTCGCCGCGTGCGCCGACGCCGACCGGGGGCGGGCCGAGAAGCTCGCCGCCCGGTTCGGCGCCCCGGCGCACGGCGGCCTCGACGAGGTCTGCGCCCTGCCCGACGTGGACGTGGTCCTGCTGGCCACCCCGCCCGCCGCGCACGCCGACGCCTCCGTCACCGCGCTGCGCGCCGGAAAGCACGTCTTCTGCGAGAAGCCGATGGCGCTCACCGCCGCCGACGCCCGCCGCGTCGCCGCCGAGGCCGCCCGCGCCCCCGGCGTCTACCTCGTGGACCACGTGCTCCGCTACAACCCCGTACTGCGGCTGCTCCGGCGGCTCATGGACGAACAACTCCTCGACCCCGTACGGCGGTTCGCGTTCGAGAACGACGCCGCCGACGAGGATCTGCACCCCGGCCACTGGTTCTGGGACCCCGCGCACAGCGGCGGCATCCACATCGAGCACGGGGTGCACTTCTTCGACGCCGCCAACGCCCTGCTGGGCAGCGCCCCGACGACCGTGCAGGGCACGGACGTACGACGCGAGGACGGCGCGGTGTCCGGTGGGGGCACGGTGTCCGGTGGGGGAGTGGTGGACATCGTGGTGGCCACCGCCGTCCACCCCGGCGGTGCCGTCGCCACCCACACCCACTCCTTCACCCACGCCCACCGCGCCGAGCGCCAGCTCATGCGCCTGGACCACGGGTTCGCGGAGGCGCGCGTCACCGGCTGGATACCGGTCCACGCCACCGTCACCGCCTGGACCGACGACGAGGGCGCCGCCCGCTGGGAGCGACTGCCGTCGCGGGCGCAGGAGTTGCTGGCCGTGCCCGGACTGCGCCCGCACGGCGGGGAGTCGGTCACCGTGCGGGTCGCCCGCGACGCCGGGTCCGCCGCGCCCGCGCGCGGCCGGGGCGTCAGCCGCACCGTCCCGCACCGCGTGGACTGCGTGATCGACCTCGGCGGCGAGGCCGCCAAGCAGCAGGTGTACGCCGAGAGCGTGCGCGCCGCCCTGACCGACCTGCTGCACTGCGCCACCCACGGCGGCACCCCCGCCGCCGGGGCGGAGAGCGGCCTGCTGGCCGTCGCCGTCGCGGAGGCCGCGACCCGCGCCGGACACACCGGCACCACCGTCGCGCTCACCGACGTCCTGCCCGCCGCCGAGGACCTGTCGCCCGCCGCCGAGGGAGAGAGCCGATGACGCGCGCCTGGTGGCGGGACGCCGTCACCTACGAGATCTACCCCCGCGCCTTCGCGGACGGGAACGGCGACGGCGTGGGCGACCTGCCCGGCGCCACCGCCCGCCTCGGCCACCTCGCCCACCTCGGTGTGGACTCCGTGTGGATCACCCCGTTCTACCCCTCGCCCCTCGCGGACGGCGGGTACGACATCGCGGACCACACCGGGGTCGCCGCCGACCTCGGCACGCCCGCCGACTTCGACGCCCTGGTCACCGCGGCGCACGCCCTCGGGCTCAAGGTGCTCGTGGACGTGGTCCCCAACCACACCTCCGACCACCACCCCTGGTTCCAGCGGGCGTTGAAGGACGGCGCGGCCCGCGACCGGTACCTGTTCCGGCCCGGCCGGGGTACGCACGGCGAACTCCCGCCCAACGACTGGCAGTCGGCGTTCGGCGGCCCCGCCTGGACCCGGATCACCGAACCGGACGGCACCCCGGGACCCTGGTACCTGCACCTGCACGCACCCGAGCAGCCGGACCTCGACTGGCGCCATCCCGAGGTGGTCTCGGACTTCGAGCGGATTCTCGTCCACTGGCTGGACCGGGGTGTGGACGGCTTCCGGGTGGACGTGGCGCACGCCCTCTTCAAGGCCGACGGCCTGCCCGACGCGGGCCCCGGCCAGCACCGGGACGCGCACCGCAACCACCTGATGCCGTACTACGACCAGCCCGAACTGCACCCGCTGTTCCGCACCTGGCGCACCCTGCTCGACGAACACCCCGCACCCGCCGGGGCCGTCGCCCCGCGCGAGCGGGTGTTGGTGGCCGAGGCGGGCATCTTCGACCGCGAGCGCCTCGCCCGCTACGTCGCACCCGGTGAGATGCAGCAGATCTTCAACTTCGCCTTCCTGGAATGCCCTTGGGACGGCAGGGCGATGCGCGAGGTCGTCGAGCGGTCCGCGCAGGGCATGGCCGCCGTCGGCGCCCCGGTCACCTGGGTGCTCTCCAGCCACGACGCCGTCCGCCCCGTCACCCGGTACGGCGGCGGCCCCACCGGCGCCCGGCGCGCCCGCGCCGCCGCCCTGCTGATGCTCGCCCTGCCCGGCGCCGCCTACGTCTACCAGGGCGAGGAACTCGGGCTGCCGCAGGCCCACGTCCCCGACGACCGCATCCAGGACCCGCAGTGGGAACGCTCCGGGCACACCGAACGCGGACGCGACGGCTGCCGGGTCCCGCTCCCCTGGAAGGGCACCGAACCCCCGTACGGATTCGGGGAGTCGGCGCCCGGGGCGTGCTGGTTCCCGCAGCCCGCCGACTGGGCCGCGTACACCGTGGCGGAGCAGGACGGCGACCCGGACTCCATGCTCACCCTCTACCGGATCGCGCTGCGCGCCCGCCGCGCCCACCCCGCCGCCGACGGGCCGCCGCGCGTCGAAGGCCCCGCCGACGGCTCCTGGTTCGCCGTCGCCCGCTCCGACGAGCTGACCTGCCTCGTCAACTTCGGTACGGAGGCAGTGGAGTTGGACGCCTCCGCCGAGGTCGTACTCGCCAGTGCCCCGCTCGACGGCCGCCGCGTCCCCACCGACACGGCCGTCTGGATCACCCCCAAGGAGAAGCAGCAGTGAACGACGGAACGGGCCCCGACCTGTCCGCCCTCGTCAAGGCGTACGACGTACGGGGCGTGGTCCCCGACCAGTTCGACGAGGAGCTGGCCCGGCTGTTCGGCGCCGCCTTCGTCACCGTGACCGGCGCGACCGCCATCGTCACCGGCCACGACATGCGCGACAGCTCGCCCGGCCTCGCCCGCGCCTTCGCCGAGGGCGCCGCCGCCCAAGGCGCCGACGTCACCGAGACCGGGCTGTGCTCCACCGACGGGCTGTACTTCGCCAGCGGCCTGCTCGGCCTGCCCGGCGCCATGTTCACCGCCTCCCACAACCCGGCGCGGTACAACGGCATCAAGCTGTGCCGGGCGGGCGCGGCGCCGGTCGGCCAGGACACCGGGCTCGCGGAGATCCGGACCCTGGTCGAGCGCTGGTCCGGCGGCGCACCGCTGCCCGCGCCCGCCCGCGCGCCCGGCACCCGCACCTCCCGCGATCTGCTGGACGCCTACGCCGGGCACCTGCTCGGCCTGGTGGACGTGTCCGCCGTACGCCCGCTGAAGATCGTCGTGGACGCGGGTAACGGGATGAGCGGCCTCACCGTCCCGGCCGTGTTCCGGGACGTGCCGGTGGACATCGTGCCGCTCTACTTCGAGCTGGACGGCACCTTCCCCCACCACGAGGCCAACCCGCTGGACCCGAAGAACATCGTGGACCTCCAGCACGCGGTGCGCGCCGAGGGCGCCGATCTCGGGCTGGCCTTCGACGGGGACGCCGACCGGTGCTTCGTGGTGGACGAGCGCGGCGAGGCGGTGTCGCCGTCCGCGATCACCGCGCTCATCGCCGCCCGGCTGCTCGCGGGAGACCCCGGCGCGACCGTGCTGCACAACCTGATCACCTCGGCCGCCGTGCCCGACGTGATCCGCGAGCACGGCGGCACCCCGGTGCGCACCCGCGTCGGCCACTCCTTCATCAAGGCCGAGATGAGCCGCACCGGCGCCGTCTTCGGCGGCGAGCACTCCGCGCACTACTACTTCAAGGACTTCTGGAACGCCGACACCGGCATGCTCGCCGCCCTGCACGTCATCGCCGAACTCGGCGGCCAGGACGCCCCGTTGTCCGCGCTGGTCGCCCAGTACGAGCGGTATGCGGCCTCCGGTGAGATCAACAGCACCGTCACCGACCAGGCGGCCACCGTCGCCGTCGTACGGGAGGCGTTCGCCGGGCGCCCCGGCGTCAGCGCCGACGAACTCGACGGACTGACCGTCACCGGTGACGGCTGGTGGTTCAACCTCCGCCCCTCCAACACCGAACCGCTGCTGCGGCTCAACGTGGAGGCCCCGGACCGGGCGGCCGTGACCGCGCTGCGGGACGAGGTGCTGGCCCTGGTCCGCGCCTGAGCCGACCGCCCCGGGGACCCGTACGGGACCTGACGCGCCACGGGACCTGACGGCCGTACCGCGTCAGGTCTCGTACGCATGTGTCCCCGCGTGTGGAGCGGCCCGCGCTCAGCCCGGCAGCAGCAACTGCCCCAGCAGCGCCAGGTCCAGGCCGATCACCGCGACCGTGGCGACGCCCATCACGCCGGTCAGCGCAAGGGAGTTGGCGGCCCGGCCCATGAGCCTGCGGGACGAGGTCGCCAACAGCAGCGGGATCAGCACCAGCGGCAGGCCGATGGCCAGCACCGCCTGGCTCATGATCAGCATCTGCACGGGTGAGACCCCGACCGCCAGCAGCACCACGGCGGGCAGCACGGTCGCGCAGCGCCGTACCGAGGCGGGGATACGGCGGCGCAGCAGGCCGCTGGTGACCACGGCGCCCGCCTGGGTGCCGACCGCCGTCGAGGTCAGCCCGCTCACCAGCAGCGCCACCAGGAACGCGGTCTGCGCGGCCGGGCCGATCCGGGCGGCCACGTCGGAGGCGATCCCGGAGAAGTCGTCCCCCGCCGAACCACGCAGCGCGCCCGCCCCGACCAGCAGCATCACCGCGTTGGTCGTGCCCGCCAGCAGCATGGCCAGCCCCACGTCGATGCGGTGCGCGCCCAGGCTGCGGTAGCCGCGCGCGCAGGCGCTGTGCACGTGCACGGCGTGCGGCATGATCGTCGCGCCGACGATGCCCGCCGCGAGCAGTACCGCGTCACTGCCCTTCAGGGTCGGCACCAGACCGCTGCCCAGCTCCCCGACACCGGGCGGCCGGGCGAACAGGCAGATCAGGAACGCGGCCGCGATGATCACCAGCGAGGCCAGCGACACCCCTTGCAGGAAGCGGTCGCCGAGCCGGTCGCCCACCGCCAGCAGCAGCGCGCCCACCCCGGCCGCGACCAGCCCGCCCACCGGCAGCGGCACCCCGAACAGCAGGTGCAACGCGATGGCGGCGCCCACCACTTCGGCCAGGTCGGTGGCGATGGACACGCCCTCCGCCTGCACCCAGTAGGCCAGCCGGAACGGCCGCGAGGTGTGCCCCGCGATGAGCTGCGGCAGGCTCCGCCCGGTGGTCGAACCCAGCTTGGCCGCCAGGTACTGCACCGGCCCCGCGACCACGGTGGCCAGCACCACCACCCACAGCAGCGCCGTGCCGTAGGTGGCGCCCGCCGTCACGTTGGTGACGACGTTGCCGGGATCGACGTAGGCGATGGCCGCGACGAAGGCGGGGCCCAGGCGACGCAGCAAGCCGGTCGCCGGGACCCCGCCCCGAGGGCCCGCCGGAAGGGTGCGGACGGTGGTCACCGGCCACGCCCCTCCGGCCGCCGCACACGGGACGCGGACGTCCCGCCGGGCGTCACCCGCGTCATTCCGTGGCACCCACGGGGTTGATCCGCTTCACGATCAGCGGGTCCGCCGGGGTGAACGGGAACTCCGGCAGCTCGCGCTCCGGCATGTTGAACGTGCCCGCCAGCACCTCGCGGGAGAACGTCGTCGCCGTCGCCCGGTAGCCGATGTCACCCGGCGTGGGCTGGTCGAAGAAGATGAGGAAGTGGAACCCCTCGTCGCCCAGCACCTCGATGTGGTGCGGGTAGGCACGCGGGATGAAGTACACGTCCCCCTCGTGCAGTTCGTACTCCCCGACCTCGACGTCCGGGCTCAGCACCCGCATCTTGGCCGCGCCCTTGGCGACGTAGCCCATCTCGCCGGTCACCGGGTGCCAGTGCGGCTCGCGCATGCCGTCTTCCTTGATGCGCAGCGAGTACATGGAGATGTCGTCCAGCGCCGCCCAGAACTGCTTGCGGGCCAGGTGCGCCGCGCCGTACGCGTAGGACAGCGGCGCGTTCTGCCCCTCCACGTTGAACAGGTGGGCGTTGGGCATCCGCTGCGTCGCGTCCACCTGGACACTGCCGCGCCGGGCGAAGATCTCCTCGGCGGGCGACCGCTCGAAGGCGGCGAACGCCGAGCTGGGCAGGTCGTAGGTGTTGGCGAGGACCGGGTTGGTCATCGCGTTGAGGCTGTCGCGCAGCGAGAAGTGCTGCGGGAGCTCGCTGCGGAGCGCGACGATGATCTCCGCGTCCACCGAGCCGAGGTTCTCGATGTGGTACACCGCGCCGGACTCGACGTGGTACATCTGCCCCTGACCGGCGACGAACGAGGCACGCTCACCGGCGTTGGCGAGCATCGTCACCAGGACCTCGCCGCTGATCACGTAGGCGATCTGGTTGGCGTTGACGTTCCACTGCGGTTCGCGGATCGCTCCCGGCGCCAGGATGATCCTCTTGATGGAGAGCCGCTTGAGGATGTCCAGGTGCCTGGCATCGACCACCTGGACGCTTCCGAGGTCGTTCTGGAAGGTCGGCTCGGTCTTGTGCAGGGAGACCCAGTAGGGCGACTGTGCAGACATCATTCCCCTTGCCGGTTTCGATGAAGCTCGCATCCGGACGGTCCCCGAGTTCCCAACCGAACCTGTCACGGTGCACGTTGAGGCAACAGTCGAATGCGACCAAATGGGTGAATTTCGGATCAGTGCGTTGGATTCTCCGCCAGCCCGCGCCGAGGGGCCAGTCGGCGGGTCGCGGCGATCAGCAGGGAGAGGCTGATGGCGGCCAGCACGATGTAGGAGACATCGGTGTCGAAGCTGTCCCAGGCCGTGTGCAGGGCCACCGCGACGGCGTACACCAGCACGAACAGCCCCACGGAGCGGCGGTTCCAGCCCCGCGCGGCGGCGTTCCACAGCGCGGCGGCCGTCAGACCCGTCCACGCCATGTGCGCGGCCGGGCTCAACAGGCCCCGGACGACCAGCAGATGGTCCACGGCCGACAGGTCGCCGCCCGAGCGGATCAGCTCGACGAAGGCGTAGCCCATCGTCTCGAACGCGGCGAACCCCGCGCCCGAGGCGACCCCCACCAGCAGCCCGTCGCCGGGATGCCGGTCCCGGATCACGAGCAGCAGCAGCGCCGGGACGATGAGCTTGGCCGCCTCCTCGATGATCCCGACCGCGATCATGGGCGTCACGTCGAGCAGCAGCAGGGTGCGGTACTCCAGCACACCGGCCGTGGCGACGCCGATGGCACCGCCGACGATCGCCGTACCGGCCACCGTGCCGAGCCCCACCCCGAAGTCCAGCCGCCGGCCCGCCACGAACGCGACGAACGCGGCCGGGATCAGCGCCGCGCCGAAGAAGAGGAGCGCGGGCACCAGATTCGGGTTGTTCGTGGAGATCAGGGCCGCGTGGATGGCCCAGAACAGCAGCAGTCCGACGGCGAGGACGGCGAGCCACCCCCACCGGCGGCCGGCACGGACCAGTGGACCGTCGGGGGCGCGAGCGGTCTCAGCCGCGAAGGTCACGGACACGGTTCCTCCCTCTCTCCGAACGTGCTCGTCGAACGTGCGCGTCGAAAACTGCGTGTGACCACAGCCTGGTGGAGGGGACGTACGTCACACATCGGTCAAGTGACTGGCCGCCGTATCCGGCGGATCGGTCGGCGCGATGGTTGAATCGACCGCCGCCGGGCGCCAGGTCCCGGCCCGCACGCCCATCACCAGCGGTTACGTCCGATGACGGAGGGAGTTCCCGTGGAACTGCGTCACCTCAAGTACTTCGTCGCCGTCGCCGACCAGCACAGCTTCACCCGGGCCGCCGCGCGCTGCTTCGTCGCGCAGTCCGCGCTCAGCCAGCAGATCGCCCGGCTGGAGAAGGAGGTGGGCTCCCCGCTGTTCAGCCGGAGCAGCCGCTCGGTGCGGCTCACCGCCGCCGGGGAACTCCTGCTGCCGCTGGCCCGCCGCATCCTGGCCGACGTGGACAACGCGCAGGCCGCGCTGGACGCCCTCGGCGGGCTGCGGCACGGACGGCTGCGGCTCGGCCTGGCGCAGACCGCCGTCTCCGACCTGGACATGGTCGAGGTCATGGCGGAGTACCACGCCCGCCACCCCGGCATCCACTTCTCCGTCACCAACGCGCCCAGCTACGAGATGGCCGCCTCGGTCGTCGCGGGCGAACTGGACCTGGCCGTCGTCGGCCTCGGACCCCGCCAGCTCCCCGAGGGGCTGCGCCACCGGCTGCTCGGCAGCGACCCGCTGGTCGCCGTCGTCCCGCACGACCACCCCCTCGCCGGTCACCGGGAGATCAGCCTCACCGAACTGCCCGCCGACCGGCCCCTCATCCAGTTCCTCCAGGGCTCCGGGCTGCGCCGCCAGGTCGAGGCCGCCTTCGCCCGGGCCGGTGTCGAGGCGGGCCAGCACTTCGAGATCGGCCGGGTCAGCGACATGGTCCGGCTGGCCGCGCGCGGTGTCGGCGTCACCGTCGTCCCCCGCTCCTCGCTCGGCCCGAGCGGTCCGCCCGAGGGCGCGCGGGCACTGCGCCTCGACGACGAGGAGGCGTGGCACAACCTGTACGTGGTCTACGACGAAGGACGCCTCGCCCCGGCGGCGGCCGCCTTCCTGGACCTGCTGGAATCCCCCGCGGCAGCCGGGCCCGGTCACCATCCATCTGTTTGACCGATCGCTGCGGCCGTATCCATATGTTGGACCGCTGATCGTGCGCGGGCCATGCTGGAGGAGGAGATGCCCCCTCTGTCCTGGAACGGAACTGTGATGGCGATCGACACCCGGCACGTCATGCTGCGCGAGGCATGGGCCACCGTGGTCCCCGACCCGCGCGACCGGCACGGTCCGCTGCCGCCGGTCATGCTGGCGATGACCGTGGTCACCGGACTGGTGGACGCCTTCAGCTTCCTCGGCCTCGGCCATGTGTTCGTCGCCAACATGACGGGCAACGTGATCTTCTCCGGCTTCGCGCTCGCCGGGGCCTCCGGGTTCGTCCCGGCCGCCTCGCTCGCGGCCCTCGCCGCGTTCGCCACCGGTGCCTTCCTCGGTGGGCGTACGGCTCACCGCTTCCGGGGCCACCGGGGACGCGTGCTGCACCAGGCGCTGGTCCTGGAGACGGTCCTGGTCGTCGCCGCCTTCGTCGTCGCGGCCGTGGCCGACCCCGCGCACCCGGTGCCGCGCTTCGTCCTGATCGCCCTGCTCGGCGTCGCGCTGGGCGGACAGAACGCCACCGCCCGCGCCCTCGCGGTCCCCGACCTGACCACCACCGTGCTGACCCTCACCATCACCGGCATGGCCTCCGACAACCGGGCCGCCGGGGGCAGGGGCGCCCGCTCCGGACGGCGCCTGCTCTCCGTCGCGTGCCTCTTCGCGGGCGGGGTGGGCGGCGCCGAGGCCGTCCTGCACGGGTACGCCGCGCTGCCTCTGCTGCTCGCCGCCGTCCTGCTCGCCACGGTCACCCTGATCTCCTTCCGGCTGAACCGCTCGCAGGCCGGGTGGACGGCTCCGCTGTAGAAGTCCCGCCTTCCCCGGCGGAGGCCCGCCGGGGTGTCCTCGCCGGTCGGCGGACATGTCGTAGCGTGCGAGTTCTTCCCGCGCGGGTAGGAGAGCGCGCGGGGAGAGTCCCCGTCCGCCGCCGCCCCCGGAGTGCACCGTGCTCGGTCTCGAACTCGTCGTACTGCTCGGCTTCGCGGCCCTGCTCGGCAACGCGGGAGCCAAGCGGTTCCGGATCGCACCGCCCGTCGTGCTGCTCGCCGCGGGCATCCTGCTCGGGTTCGTCCCCGCGCTGCGCCAGGTCCAGCTGCCCTCCGACGTCGTCCTGCTGCTGTTCCTGCCGGTGCTGCTCTACTGGGAGAGTCTGAACACCTCGCTGCGCGAGATCCGGGTCAACCTGCGGGGCATCGTGCTGCTCAGCACCACCCTGGTCATCGGCACCGCCGCCGCCGTCGCGGTCACCGCGCACGCCCTCGGCCTGCCGTGGGGGCCCGCCTGGGTGCTCGGCGCGGCCGTCGCCCCCACCGACGCGACGGCCGTCGGGGTCGTCGGCCGCCTGCTGCCGCGCCGCCAGGTCACCGTGCTGCGCGCCGAGAGCCTCGTCAACGACGGCACCGCCCTGGTCGTGTACGGCGTCGCCGTCGGCATCACCGTCGGCCAGGAGCACCTGGAGGCGCTCCACATCAGCTGGCTGTTCGTCCGGGCCTACCTCGGCGGCGCGCTGGTCGGCGCCGCCGTCGCCGGGGGCGCCGTGTGGGTGCGACGGCGCATCAAGGAGGACCCGCTGCACGGGCAGGTCCTGATGCTGCTGGTGCCGTTCACCACCTACCTGATCGCGCAGGAGATCGGCGCCTCCGGGGTCGTCGCGGTCGTCGTGTGCGGGCTGATCATGAGCCAGGTCGCGCCCCGCGTGGTCCGCGCCGACATGCGGCTCCAGGCCAACGCCTTCTGGACGGTGGCCACCTATCTCCTCAACGGCGCCCTGTTCGTACTCGTCGGACTCGAACTCCACTCCTCCGTCAGGACGTTGTCCGACGCCGACCTGCCCCGCGCGATCCTCATCACGGTCGCCGTCACCGCCGTGCTCGTCGCCGCCCGGCTCTCCCACCTCTTCGGCAGCGCCTACCTGATCCGCGCCCTCGACCGGCGCCCCAAGCAACTCCTGCTCCGGGTCAGCAACCGGTCCCGCGTGGTCAGCGGACTGTGCGGGTTCCGGGGCGCGGTGTCGCTGGCCGCCGCCCTCGCCGTACCGCTCCAGGTCGGCTCCGGGGCGCCGTTCCCCGGCCGGGCCGTCATCGTGTTCGTCACCGGCGGCGTGATCGTGCTGACCCTGCTCCAGGGGCTGGTGCTGCCCGCCGTGGTGCGCTGGGCGCGGCTGCCGCACGACACCTCCGTCGAACAGGAACGCCGGCTCGCCGAGAACATCGCCACCCAGGAGGCGCTGAACGCGCTGCCCCGGCTCGCCGACGAACTCGGAGTCGGCGACGACGTGGCCGACCGCCTGAGGGTGGAGTACGACAAGCACCTGGCGTTCATCCGGGCCCGCGCGGACGGCGACGAGGAACACCCCGCGCTGCGCCAGGAACAGCAGTACCGGCGGCTCCGCCAGGCGCTCGTCGCCACCAAGCGGCTCACCCTGATCCGGCTCCGCGACGAACGGCGCATCGACGACACGGTGTTGCGGCACCTCATGTCGCAACTCGACATCGAGGACGTGAGCCTGGCGTCCCGGCAGGCGACGGACTGAGCACGCTCCGCACCGCCCCCAGGCAGGGGCGGTGGTGAGCGCACGGCGCCGCGAAGAACTTTTCTCGGTTCTTACTTCACGCCTTGACGGAGCTGGTCCATACCTTTAGCTTCAGCGGTCGGACCCGCCCCACGAGTCCGATCGGCGTTCACTTTGTGAACGCACGGTCCCGCACGCCGACCGGTTGTAGTTCCCCCACGAAAGGCCACACCGTTGTGACCAGGTCTTTGCGTTCCACAGCCGCGTACACCCTGTGTATAACAGCGCTCACCTTTTCCGCCTCCCTGATCGCCCCCGCCACCGCCTCCGCCGCCACCGGCACCATCACCGGCCTCAGCGGCAAGTGCCTCGACGTGGCGGGCGCGAGCAGCGCCAACGGCACCGCCGTACAGCTCTACGACTGCAACGGCACCGCCGCCCAGCAGTGGACCGTCGGCACCGACGGCACCGTCCGCGCCCTCGGCAAGTGCCTCGACGTGACCGGCAATTCGGCCGCCGACGGAGCCAAGCTCCAGCTCTGGGACTGCGTGGGCGGCGCCAACCAGCGCTGGACCGCCTCCGGGGGCAGCCTCGTCAGCGCGCTCAGCGGCAAGTGCGCCGACGTCACCGGCAACACCGCCGCCAACTCCACGCCCGTACAGATCTGGAGCTGCACCGGGGCCGCCAACCAGAAGTGGACCGTGCCCGCGGCGGGCGGGACCGGCGGTGGCGGTGGTGGCGGCACCGCCGCGCCGATGGCCGTGGCGCCGTACCTCTACAACGGCTGGGGCAGCCCGCCCAACCCCACCACCGTCATGAACGCGACCGGCGTCAAGTGGTTCACGCTCGCGTTCGTGCTCAGCAACGGGTACTGCAACCCCCAGTGGGACGGCGGGCGTTCGCTCACCGGCGGGGTGGACCAGCAGACCATCAACACCGTCCGTTCCAACGGCGGCGACGTCATCCCGTCCTTCGGCGGCTACAGCGGCAACAAGCTGGAGAGCTCCTGCAACAGCGCGGGTGAACTCGCGGGCGCCTACCAGAAGGTGATCAGCGCCTACGGGCTGAAGGCCATCGACATCGACATCGAGGCCGACGCCTACAGCAACCCGACCGTCCAGCAGCGCACCGTGGACGCGCTGAAGACCGTCAAGGCCAACAACCCCGGCCTGAAGGTCTACGTCACCATCGGCACCAACACCAACGGCCCCGACACCAGCCTCATCAACCGGGCCGCCAACTCCGGTCTGAGCGTGGACAGCTGGACCATCATGCCGTTCGACTTCGGCGGCGCCGGGCAGAACATGGGCAACCTCACCATCTCCGCCGCCGAGGGTCTGAAGAACGCGTTGAAGAACGCCTACCGCTACAGCGACGACCAGGCGTACCGGGGCATGGGCATCTCGTCCATGAACGGCATCACCGACAACAACGAGACGGTCACGGTCAACGACTTCCGGACCATCCTCGGCTACGCCCAGCAGCACCACCTGGCGCGGCTGACCTTCTGGTCCGTCAACCGCGACCGGCCCTGCACCAGCGGGGTCGCGGACAGCTGCTCCGGCGTCGGCCAGGGCGACTGGGACTACACCCGCGTGTTCGCGCAGTACACCGGCTGACCACCGGCGTACCCGCGGCGCACGCCGTAGCGGCGGGCGGCCGGTCCGGCCGGGCAGGCACCGGCCGGACCGCCCCCGCCGCCGGGCGGCACACCCCCCCGTTCCTCCACCCCCCCTTTCGGTCTTCGGACTCTCGGACGAGGAGTCACCGTGCACCCTCCCGTACGCCCGTACGGCGCGAGCCCCCGCTCGCGCCTCGTCTCCCGGCCCTGGACGGCCGCCCTGTCGGTGATGGCGACCACGGCCTCACTGCTGGGCGCGTTCTCCGCCTCCTCCTCGGCCGCGCCCGCCGCCGTGCAGGCGCTGCCGAGCAGCTGGGCGACCGTCACCAACTCCGGCAGCGGCAAGTGCCTGGACGCGCGGGCCGCCGCCACCGCCAACGGCACCGCCGTGCAGCAGTACACCTGCAACTCCAGCAACGCCCAGCAGTGGAGCTTCACCACCACCAGCGACGGCTACGTACGGATCAACAACCGCGGTGACGCCAACCAGGTGCTGGACGTCACCAACGTCTCCACCGCCGACAACGCGGGCGTCCAGCTGTGGACCTACTCGGGCGGCAACAACCAGCAGTGGCAGGCGGTGGACGACGGCGGCGGCGCCTACCACTTCGTCAACCGCAACAGCGGCAAGTGCCTGGACGTGCCCGGCGCCTCCACCGCCGACAGCGTGCAGCTCGCGCAGTACACCTGCAACGGCACCGCCGCGCAGCGGTTCCAGGTCTCGTCCGTCGGCAGCGACCCCGGCACCCCCGGTGACATCGACCTCGGCCCGAACGTGGACGTCTTCAGCCCGTCGATGTCGTCCTCGCAGATCCAGGGACGGCTGAACCAGATCTTCCAGCAGCAGGAGACGAACCAGTTCGGCTCCGAGCGGCGCGCCGTGCTGTTCAAGCCCGGCACCTACAACAACGACGTCAACGTCGGCTTCTACACCCAGGTCCTCGGCCTCGGTCTGAACCCTGACTCCGTCAACATCAACGGCGCCGTGCACGCGGAGGCCGACTGGTTCCAGGGCAACGCCACGCAGAACTTCTGGCGGGCCGCGGAGAACCTGTCCGTCACCCCCAACGGCGGCAACGACCGCTGGGCCGTCTCGCAGGCCGCGCCGTACCGCCGGATGCACCTGCGCGGCAACCTCCAGCTCGACGACAACGGCTGGTCCAGCGGCGGCTACCTGGCCGACAGCAAGATCGACGGACAGGTCCGCTCCGGCAGCCAGCAGCAGTGGATCACCCGCAACTCCCAGCTCGGCAGCTGGACCGGCTCCAACTGGAACATGGTGTTCGTCGGCAGCCAGGGAGTCCCGGGCACCAGCTTCCCGAACCCGCCGTACACCACGGTGGCGCAGAGCCCGGTCACCCGTGAGAAGCCGTTCCTCTACATCGACTCGGCCGGCAAGTACCAGGTGTTCAAGCCCGCCAAGCGGACCAACACCAACACCAACAGCTGGAGCGCGGGCAACCCGGCCGGGACCTCGATCCCGATCGACCAGTTCTTCGTCGTCAAGCCCGGCGCCACCGCCCAGCAGATGAACGACGCGCTCGCACAGGGCAAGAACCTGCTGGTCACGCCCGGTGTCTACCACCTCAACCAGACGCTGCGGGTCACCCGGCCCGACACCGTGGTCCTGGGCCTCGGCCTCGCCACGCTCATCCCGGACAACGGCATCACCGCGATGACCGTCGCCGACGTGGACGGCGTCCAGCTCGCCGGTCTCCTCTTCGACGCGGGCACCGTCAACTCCCCGCAGCTGCTGGAGTTCGGCCCCAGCGGCGCCTCCGCCGACCACGCGGCCAACCCCAGTTCCCTGAACGACGTGTTCTTCCGGGTCGGCGGCGCCGGTGTCGGCAAGGCCACCGTCAGTCTCACCGTCAACAGCGACGACGTCATCGGCGACCACACCTGGATCTGGCGCGCCGACCACGGCAGCGGGGTCGGCTGGAACACCAACACCGCCGACACCGGCCTCATCGTGAACGGCGACGACGTCACCATGTACGGCCTGTTCGTCGAGCACTACCAGAAGCACCAGACCATCTGGAACGGCAACGGCGGCCGGACGTACTTCTACCAGAACGAGATGCCGTACGACCCGCCGAACCAGGCCGCCTGGATGAACGGCAGCGTCCAGGGCTACGACGCCTACAAGGTCGCGAACAACGTGACCAGCCACCAGGTGTACGGGTTCGGCAGCTACTGCTTCTTCAACGTGAACCCCTCGGTCACCGCCGAGCACGCCATCGAAGCGCCGAACAACTCCAACGTCCGCTTCACCAGCATGGTCACCGTCACCCTGGGCGGCAGCGGCACCATCCGCCACGTCATCAACGACCGGGGCGACTCGGCCAATCCGGGTCACACCGTGGTCAACCTCAACAACTACCCTTGAGCGTCGGCCAGTTGACGTGAACGCCTAGTGGTTCTGGGGCGGCCCGCCGGTCACCGGCGGGCCGCCCGTGTTCTGCCGGGTCCACACCGTCTTGCCGTGCGGGTGGTAGCGGATGCCCCAACTGTCCGCGACCGACGCGATGATGAACAGGCCCCGCCCGTCCTCGTCCACCTGCCGGGCGTGCTTCAGATGCGGCACGCTGGTCCCCGCGTCCCGCACCTCGCAGGTGAGACGCTCGTCGAGGATGAGCCGGAGCCGGAACGGCGGAGCGCCGTAGCGGACGGCGTTGGCGACCAGCTCGCTCACGATCAGCTCGGCCGTGAACGCGGCGTCCGGGGCCACACCCCACTCCCCGAGCCGGGCACGCGCCGCCGTACGGGCCGCGGGCACCGCCGACAGGTCCTCCGCCAGCGGCAGGGTCAGCACCCGCTCGGCGGGCAGCCCCCGCGCCCGGGCCAGCAGGATCAGCTTCTCCGTGTCGTGACGGTCGCGGAGTTCGTAGGAGAGGTCGTCCGCCAGCACCGGCAGCGGGGCGTCCGCGCCGTCCCGCAACAGCACGCGCAGCCCCGGCTCGCCCCGCAGTAGATCCTCGTTGCCGACCGCCAGGAGACTCCCCGCGGGCATCGGGAACGCCGTCTCCGGGAACGGCGCCTGGTCCGGCCCGGCCAGCACCGGACCGCCCGGCGCGGGCACGGCCGCCCCGTCACCGCCGGGCAGCACCAGGAACGGTTCCGACAGCCCGGCCCGCACCAGCGTGCACGTGTGGTCCACCGCGTCGTACACCGCGATGAGACAGCCCGCGGTGAGCGGCTGGCGGTTCAGCGGATCACCGGACGGCAACCGCGTCCGCTCGGCGGCCAGCCGTACGGCGGTGTCGCTGAGCCGGGCCATCAGCTCGTCCGGCTCCAGGTCCAGCCCGGCCAGCGCGTGGATGACCGTACGCAGCTGGCCCATCGTCGTCGCCGTCGCCACCCCCCGCCCGGTCACGTCCCCCAGCACCAACAGGGTCCGCCCACCGGCCAGTTCGATCACGTCGAACCAGGCACCGCCACCGCCCGGCCCCGTGATGTGCATCTGCGCCACGTCCAACGTCGCCGGAACGGAGGGGCGTTGGGGGAGCAGCCTGCGCTTCACCGTGGCCGCGATGGTCCGTTCACGGGTGAAACGGCGGGCGTTGTCGATGCACAGGGCCGCGTGCGCGCACACGTCCGACGCCAGCGCGATGTCGTCCTCGTCGAACGGCTCCTCCGCCCGGTGCCGGTAGAAACTGACCACGCCCAGCGCCTGCCCGCGCACCGTCAGCGGTGCCACGATCAGCGAGTGCGCGCCCGACACCGTGATGGAGTTGGCCCGCGCCGGGTCCGCCGACAGCCAGGCGCTGTCCTCGGTCACGGGGACCAGCCTGGGCCGCAGATCCTGGAGCACCCGCGAGAACGGCGTGCCGTCCGGCAGCCGCCGCACGTCACCGACCGCGTGCGCGGACAGCACCCCCTTGAACGCGGCCCGCCGCAGCGGCACTTCATGGTCCACCGGCGCCAACGGCGGTTCCTCGCCCCGGATCACGTCGTCGATCACCTCGACCACCACGATCCCGGTGAACGCCGGTACCACCGCGTCCGCCAACTCCCGGCACACCGCCGTCACTTCGAGCCGCGTGCCGACCGTCGTACGGACCGTCTCCAGCACCCGCAGCCGGTGCAGCGCCCGCTCGCGGTCGGTGACGTCCAGCGCCGACGCGATCAGCCCCAGCACCTCCCCGTCCGGCCCCTGTAGCCGCACGTACGACAACGACAGGTCCACCGGGCGCCCGGTGCCGCCCGCCGGAGCGGCCCGTACCAGCCGCTGGAGCACGGGCTCCCCGGTGTCCAGCACCCCGCCCGCCACCGCCCGCTCCGCCACCGGGTCCTCCAGGCCCAGCGTGGCCGGGAGGTCCGGGGCGCCGGGCGCCGCCGCCGACGGAGCGGCATCCCGCACGCCGTCCCGCGAGTACAGCACCCGCAGCTCCCGGTCGAGGACGTACAGCGCCATCGGGGCGTGCGTGAACAGCGTGCGCAGCACCGCCTGGTCCCGGCGGGCCGCGCCCGCGTCCCGTCCCTCGCGCACCTCCCAGGTCAGCTCGGCACCGGACAGCACCGGCCGCACCGACACCGCGCCCAGCGCCCCGGCCAGCTCAGGAGCGCCGTCCAGCAGTTCGGGCACGGTACGGCCCTCCGCCTCCGACCGCGACCGGCCGAGCAGCGCCTCGGCGCGGGCCGACCACTCGACGATCCGTCCGTCGCCGGTGATCCGCACGAGCACGGCACCGCTCGCCATCCGCACCACACCTCCGCCTCGGCCCCCGCGTCCCCTTCCATAGTGCGGGCGGCACCGGACCGGCTCACTTCGGTGCGCGGGGCACACGGGGCGCGGGGCACGAATGGCCCAAGGGGAGAGGGCGGGGGCGGCACGGGGGTGGGTGCGGGGGCGGCGTGCGGGTGCGGCGCGGGCGCGGGGCCGAGTGCGGCGCGGGGCCGAGTGCGGCGCGGAGGCGGGTGCAATCGGATTTGCCTCGGGGTGATCGACGCAAGTTTTCTTTGCGTCACCGGTGCGGAGCGGGAGACAATCCCCGCATGCCCTCGACACCCCCGCCCGCGCCCGCCCCGCAGACCTACGACGAACTCCTCGCCGAGCTGCACCGCAGGGGGCGCACCCTCACCCCGTCGCAGCGGCGGCTGGCCGAGCGGGTCATGGCCGACCCCGAGGGCATCGCGTTCATGACGGTGTCGGAGCTGGCGCACGCGGTGGGCGTGAACGAGGCGACGGTCGTACGGTTCGCTGCCGGTCTCGGTCTGGACGGCTATCCGGGGCTGACCCGGCTGTGCCGCGAACGGCTGCGCGAACAGGCGCAGTTGCTGAGCCGGTACCACAACCTGGAGCAGCTCACCGCCGAGGGCGGGGACCCGCTGGAGCGGGCCGTGGCGCTGGACCGGGCCAACATCGCCCGCACCTTCGCCAGGGTCGCGCCCGAGCAGTGGCGCGAAACGGTGTCCGCGCTGGCCGACGCGCCGAACGTGCACGTCATGGGGTTGCGCAAGTGCCATGCCCCGGCCTATCTGCTCGGCTATCTGCTGGGCATGCTCCGCGAGGACGTCCGTACGATCAGCGCCGGGGCGGGCGGCCTCACCGACGAACTGCGCCGCGTCCGCGAGGGCGACTGCTTCGTGGCCGTCTCCATCCACCGCTACAGCGCGGAGACCGTCAAGGCGCTCGCCTGGGCGCGGAGCCGGGGCGCCCGGTGCGTGGCCCTCACCGACAACCCCGGCTCACCCCTGACCGCCTCGGCGCACCACCCGTTCTACGTGGACGCCGCCGGACCCTCCGTCTTGCGCTCCATGACGGCGTTCACCGCGCTGGTCCAGGCGCTGGCCACCGGGGTCGCCCAGGAACGCGGCCTCGACGCGCGCTCCACGCTGCTGCGCGAGGAGGAACTGCTGGAGGAGTTCGGGGTGTACGTGACACCGGAGAGCTGAGCGGCGGCCGGGGCGCGGGGGAGCGGAAGGTCCTACCCGACCAGGGAACTCAGCGCCCCCCGTAGGTGGTTGAGGGAATCCGCCACCCACGGCAGCGCCACCGGGTCGTCGCTGCGCAGCGCTTCCCAACGCTCGTCGGCCGTCTCGCCGTACAGCAGGCTGGTGGCGACGCGGGCGCGCAGGCCGGACACCTCGTCGCCGAACGCCTCGCCCGCGAGGACGCCCACGCCGTGCCGCTCCAGCAGGGCCGAGGCCAACTGGGCGCCGGTGGTGATGTGTTGCCGGGCGAGGTCCGCGCGGACCGGAGCGAAGTCGGGGTAGAGGTAGAAACCCGCCCGGGGGGCGCGGCAGACGGCACCGGCGCGGACGAACTCGGCGTGCACCGCGCGGGCGACGGTGCCGTGCAGCCCGCGCGCGGCGGCGATGTGCGCGGTCACCTCCGCCGGGTCGTCCAGTACGTACGCGGCGGCGGCCTGCATCGGCGCGGCGAGCGCCGACCACACCTCGCTGCCGACACCGATCAGGTCCTCCAGGAGCCGCGCGCCCCACGGCCCCTCGGGCACGCGGGCGAACCCGATGCGCCAGCCGCCCAGGGCCATCGACTTGCTCAACCCGCTGGTCACGACGGTGCGTTCGGGCAGGTACGCGGTGGCGGACGGCGCGGGCGTGCCGTCATGGGTCAGCTCGGCGTAGATCTCGTCGGAGATCACCGCGAGCCCGTGCCGGTCGGCCACCGCGCACACCTCGCGGAGCTGGTCGGCGCGGGCGACGGTGCCGGTCGGGTTGTCCGGCACGGTCAGCAGCAGCACACCGGGCCGGGCCCCCTCCGTACGGGCCCGCACGAGCGCCCGGTCCAGCAGCGCCGGGTCGGGAATCCCGCCGGACTCGGCAGGGACGGGCACCTCGACGACCCGCTTGCCCACCAGCGCCGCCTGCGCCGCGTAACTCACCCAGGCCGGGCAGGGCAGCACCAGATCGCCGGGGAGCGCGGCGAGCAGCGCGAACAGCAGCGCCTTGCTGCCGGGCGCGAACAGCACCTGACCGGCGTCCGTGGGCAGCGCGCGCCGGGTGAACCAGCCCGCCGCCGCCTCACGCGCCTCGCGCGAGCCGACCACGGGCCCGTACCCGTTCCGCCCCGCCGCCTCGCCGAGCACGGCCGCCACCCGCTCCGGCACCGGCAGCCCGGCTTCGCCGAACCCGAGGTGCAACACCTTCTCACCTGCGGCTTTACGGGCCTGAATCGCCTCGTTGATGGCCAGGGTCGCCGAGTGCATGGTCACGGGGGTCCACTCTCCTCAGAGGTCTACGGCAGGTCTCCGGTACCTACCGACAACTCTAACTGCATCACTCGGGATGAATGCAATTCTATTTGCACACCCTTGGAACCCCTATGGTGACGCGGTGACGACCGGTGACATGACGACCCAGGTGATCGTTCTCAACGGCGGCTCCAGCGCGGGCAAGTCGGGTATCGCCCGCTGTCTCCAGGCGGTGCTGCCCGGCGCGTGGCTCGCGCTCGGCACGGACACGCTGGTGGACGCCCTTCCGGCGGTGATGCGGGCCGGGGGCGCCGGGATCGGGTTCGCGCCGGACGGCGAGGTGAGCGTGGGCCCGGAATTCCGGGAGACCGAGGCGGCCTGGATCGCGGGCGTCGCCGCGATGGCCCGCGCGGGCGCCCGGATCGTGGTGGACGAGGTGTTCCTCGGCGGCCCGGCCTCGCAGGAGCGCTGGCGTACGGCGCTGGACGGGGTCGGCGTGCTCTGGGTCGGGGTGCGCTGTGACGCGCGGGTCGCGGCCGGCCGCGAGACCGCGCGCGGCGACCGCACCCCCGGCATGGCCGCCCACCAGGCCGACCTGGTCCACCGGGGCGTGCGCTACGACCTGGAGGTGGACACGACCGCCACCGAGGCGCTGGAGTGCGCCCGCGCCATCGCCGCGAGGTGCCTCGGCTGACGTGGCGCGTCCGCGGCTCGTCGGGCACCTTCGAGCGGTGCGACGGGTCGCCGGGAGGTGCTGGGCGGTACTACGGTGCCGAGGGGGCGCCGCGCGGTATCCAGGGTGGCCCCGCTCGGGAAACGGTGTCCCGGGTGCGGGAAAAGTGTCGATCGGCCCCCCGGTGCTGACGGAAACGGCCACCGGACCGGCTTTTCCCGGCGGGTTTCCTCCACCGGGCCGGTGATCGGCCTCGTACGCGTTCCGCCGTGGCCGATGCTCTGTGCATGGACATGGACCAGCCGCCCGTGCGGGAGCTCTCCCCCTCCGCCCGCCGCGAAGAGCCAGAAGTCACCCCCGACGAGGCCGCCCCGCGCACCGCTGTCACCGGCGACGGCGTGCTGCACGGCAAGCGGTGGAAGCTCGTGCTGCTGCTCGGTGCGCTGGTCGCGATCGGGCCGCTCACCACCGACATGTACCTGCCCGCCCTGCCCGCCATCTCCGACCAGTTGCACGCCGGTGCGGCGGCCGTACAGCTCACCCTGACCGCCACCCTCGCCGGACTGGCACTCGGCCAGTTGCTGGTCGGACCGCTGTCCGACGCGGTGGGCCGCCGCCTCCCGCTGCTCGTCGGCGTGGCCGTGCACATCGTCGCCTCCGCGCTGTGCTCCGTCGCGCCCAACCTCGCGCTGCTCGACGTGCTGCGGGTCGTCCAGGGACTGGGCGCCGCCACCTCGACGGTGATCACGATGGCCATCGTCCGCGACCTCTACGACGGTTCCGCCGCGGCGACCCTGCTCTCCCGCCTGATGCTGGTGCTCGGCGTCGCCCCGATCCTGGCGCCCACCATCGGCGGCGCGGTACTCGCCGGAACCTCCTGGCGGGGCATCTTCCTGCTGATGGCGCTGCTCAGCCTTGTCATCATCCTGATCACGGCCCGCGCCCTGCCGGAGACCCTGCCCGTCGAACGCCGCCGCTCCGGGGGCGTCCGCAACTCGATGCGCGACTACGGACAGCTCCTGCACGACCGCGTCTTCATCGGTCTGATCCTGCTGGCCGGTCTGGCCATGAGCACCATCTTCGCCTTCGTCTCCGGCTCGCCGTTCGTCTTCCAGGACCACTTCGGCCTCAGCGAGCAGCAGTTCGCCCTCGTCTTCGGCTCGGGTTCCATCTGGGTCATCGTGGCCACCCAGCTCAACGTGCGGCTGCTGCGCCGCTGGAGCCCGATGCGGGTCCTCGTCACGGCGGTGATCGCCGCGACCGCCGCCGGGGTCCTGCTCCTCGCCCTCAGCGCCGCCGACATCGGCGGGATGACCGGCGTACTGCTCCCGCTCTGGCTCGCGCTCTTCGCCACCGGGTTCGCCATGCCCAACGCCCCGGCGCTCGCCCTGTCCCGGCACGGCCATTTCGCGGGCACGGCCGCCGCGCTGCTGGGCGCGGTGCAGTTCGGCATCGGAGCGCTGACCGCCCCCGTCGTCGGCCTGATCGGCACCGGCCCCGCCGCGATGGCGGGCGTCATCACCGGCGGCCTGGTCATCGGCCTGCTGGTACTCGTCACCCTGGTCCGGCCCTGGCAGCACCCGGCCACCACCGACACCCACTGACCCGCACCGCGCGACTCCGCGCACCCGCTGATCTCTCACCCGTACCAATGGACACAAGGAGACAACTCCCATGATCGCTCTGGTCACCGGCGGCAACCGTGGTCTCGGACGGGAGACCGTCCTGCAACTGGCCGAGGCCGGAACCGACATCATCCTGACCTACCGCACGCACGCCGACGAGGCCGACGCCGTCGCCGACAAGGTCCGCTCGCTGGGGCGGAAGGTCCGGGTGCTGCGCCTCGACGTCGCCGAGATCGCCGGTTTCGCCTCGTTCACCGACCGGGTACGGGACGAGCTGCGCGCCGAATGGGACCGCGACACCTTCGACTTCCTGGTCAACAACGCGGGCTCCGGCGGCCTCACCCCGTTCACCGACGTGACCGAGGGGTACTTCGACGAGCTGCTGAACGTCCACTTCAAGGGCGTGTTCTTCCTGACCCAGCACCTGCTGCCGCTGCTCGCCGACGGTGGCCGCATCGTCAATGTCTCCACGGCGCTGACCCGCTTCACCAACCCCGGCATGTCCGCCTACGCTTCGATGAAGGCGGCCGTCGAGGCCCTCACCCGGTACCTCGCGGCCGAACTGGCACCGCGCGGGATCACCGTCAACGTCGTCGCGCCGGGTGCGACCGCGACCGACTTCGCCGGTGGCTTCGCGGGCAGCCCCGAGGGCAGGGCGGCGCTCGGCAACATCACCGCGCTCGGCCGGGCCGGTGAGGCCGGGGACATCGGCGGTGTGGTCGCCGCGCTCCTCGCGCCCGGCACCGGCTGGATCACCGGCCAGCGGGTGGAGGCCAGCGGCGGCATGATGCTGTAGCCCGGCCCCGGCCGCCCGCACCACCCCGGACCGACCACCCGCGCCCGCTTCCCGAAGGGACACGCCATGACCTCGGCTCTCTCCGACCGGCTCAACGAGGACGACCTGCGCATCATCGGCGCGTTGCAGATCGCGCCGCGCGAGGGGTTCGCGCGGATCGGAGAGGTGCTCGGGCTGTCGGAGGCCACGGTGGCACGCCGCTACCGCCGCCTCCGGCAGGACGGCGTCCTCCAGGTCGTCGGCGTGGTGGACACCGCGGCCCTGGGACAGAGCGAGTGGATCATCCGGGTGCAGTGCCGCCCGGACGCGACGAAGGCCATCTCCGACGCGCTGGCCGGGCGGGACGACGTCAGCTGGGTCTCGCTGAACGGCGCCGGTTCCGAGATCACCTGCGCCCTGCGTTCCCGTTCGCAACAGGACCGCGAGCAGTTGCTGGTGGAACTGCTGCCCCGCGTCTCCTCCGTGCTGCGCATCGAGGCGGCCGTCGCGCTGCACGTGTTCACCCGGGGATGCTCGCAGGAGTGGACGTTCCTGCACGACGCGCTCACCGACGCCGAACGCCTCGCGCTCACCCCGGCCCCGGTCCTGACCGAGGCGGGGGGCGTACGGCTCCAGCCGCACGACGAGTCGATCCTGCTCGCCCTCGCCGACGACGGCCGCGCCAGCCACGTCAGCCTGGCCACGGCGGCCGGAGTCACCCCCGCACGGGCCGGTCGCCGCGTCAAGGCGCTGCTGGAGGCGGGCGTGGTCCACCTGGACGTCGAACTGTCCCGTGTCGCCCTCGGCTTCACCACGCGGGCCAACCTCTGGCTCCAGGTCGCTCCCTCCGCCGTCCGCACGGTCGGCAAGTCGCTGGCCCACATGTCCGAGGTCGCCTTCGCGGCGGGCGTCTCCGGCCTCTACAACATGCACGCGGTCGTCAACTGCCGTTCGCTGGAAGACCTGTTCACCTTCGTCACCGACCATGTCGGCTCGCTGGAGGGCGTCCAGCACGTGGAGGTCTCGCCGGTGCTGCGGCAGGTCAAGCAGTTCAGCACGCTGATGAAGGACGAAATGCTGACCGCGGCGAAGCCCCTGGCCACGGGACGCCGCAACGCGGGCTGACCGGCCCGCGCTCCTTCCACCCGCGCTCCCTCCACCCGCCGTCCCGCCACCTCCTCCCCGTCTCCTTCCCACCCGAACAGACCGGAGATTTCCATGAGTTCCCCGCAGAACTTCGTCCCCGAGCCGGACACCGCGCTGGCCGCGCAGCGGGACTGGTACGTGGACCCCTGGCACACCGGAGTCCACTTCACCGTGCGCAACCGCGGACTGGGGCTCGTACGCGGCCGGTTCCTGCGCGTGTCCGGCACCGCCGAGGTCCCCGACGGCGACCTCGCCAAGACCGCCGTCAGTGTCACGCTGGAGACGGCCTCCCTCACCACCGGCGTCAAGGCGCGCGACGCCAACCTCCGGGGGTCCCTGTACCTCGACACCGAGAAGCACCCGACGGCCACGTTCGTCTCCACCGAACTCGTCCGCACCGGCGCCCTGCACGGCGTACTGCGCGGCACCCTGGAACTCCTCGGCACCCGCCACGACCTGGACCTGGAGGTCCGCTGGCTCGGCCGGGGCGGCGACCCGTTCCGCGAGGACGGCTCGCAGCTGGCGTTCACCGCCTCCGGCCGACTCTCCCTGCGCGAACTCGGACTCGGGCAGAAGCTGCTTCCGTACCTGCCGATCCCCGGTCTCGGCGACGCCGTGGAACTGGTCCTCGACGTGGTGCTGCTCCCCTACGACCCGACGCCGATGCTGGGTGACATCCCCATCGACTGACGCCCGATGCCCCACGGGCGGGCCATCCATACCTCTGGGGCATGGGTTCATGCGTGGATGATCATTGTTCCGGCCGCCGGACGGTGCTGAAATCAAGTCATGACCGATCGCGAAGACATCATCGAGGTCCTGGCCCGCTACGTACGCGCCAACGACACCCGCAACGGCTCCACCCTGGGAGAACTCTTCACCAAGGACGTACTGATCGAGATCTTCCAGCACGACGGCAGAGGTGGCCGCAGCGAACTCGCGCCGCCCACCCGCGGCCGGGACACCCTGGTGGACATCTACGACAACCTGATGCCCCCGCACGAGCCGGACCACTGGAGCCACCACGTCACCTCCGACCACATCGTCAAGGTGGACGGCGACCGGGCCACCCTCAGCGCCCAGTTCATGATGTTCCGGGTCCGCGGCGTGCGGAAGCCGGACGGTGGCTGGCCGGCCGGGACGTTCGGCGCGCAGGGCACCATCACGCCGGAGGAGAGCGGCTACTACGAGACGGACCTGGTCCGGGAGGACGGCGTCTGGCGCATCGCGCACCACCGCGTCCTGCACGACATCCCGTTCGTCATCCCGGCCGGCTGACCGCGCCCGCCCGCCGCACGGCCGCCCCGCGCGTGCCGCCCCCCGACGACGCCCCGGACCTCCACTCCGGGGCGTCGTCGGCTTTCCCCGACCAACGGCCCTCAACTCCGCACCTATAGAGCACAGTTCGCAACACGCAACCCGCAACCCGCAACCCCACCGCAGCGCCACCGAGTCGCAGAGGAGCGGATCGCCGTGCACGTGAACCCGTCCACGGGAGCGACCGGCCGGGCCGGGGCGGTACGCACCCCACGCGCCGACGCGGTGCGCAACCGCGGCCTGCTGCTGCGCACCGCCCGCGCGATGGTGGCCGAGGACGGGGCGCACCGCGTCACGATGGAGCACCTGGCCGAACGGGCCGGAGTCGGCAAGGGCACGGTGTTCCGCCGGTTCGGCAGCAGGGCGGGCCTCTTCCGCGCGTTGCTGGAGGACGACGAGCGGGACTTCGACGCGCGGTTCCGGTACGGACCGCCGCCGCTGGGGCCGGGCGGCGACCCCCTGACCCGGCTGATCGCCTACGGAGCCGAGCGGGCCGCCTTCCTCCAGGACCGGCACGCCGTCGTGCGGAGCTGCTTCGACAGCAGGCAGACCGTCCCGGCCGAGGTGTCCGCCACCACCCGCGATCATCTGCGGCTGCTGCTCCGGCAGGCCGGACTGGCCTTCGCCGATCCCGAGAGCCTCGCCCTCCAGCTCACCGGGGCACTGGAGGGGCCGGTCTTCCTGCGCCTGGCGCAACCCGATTCCGCCGCGGCGCCCTCCTCCTGGGACACCGCCGCCCTGGCCGCCTGCTGGCGCACCCTCATCGAGCGGCTCGCCCTGGCGTGACGCCGGTGCGCGACGCGATACATCGGATCTAAGTGGTTTCCGGGCGAGGAAAAGCCGAGTACGAACCCCAGCGAAACCCCTTTTATCCGTGCGTAATCCAAGTACCCCTCAGTAAAGGTCGGATGAAAAACGTCATCACTGTTGACATGGCTGAAACATGTCACCTAGGTTTCGGGCTCGCGCGCTCATGCCCCCCTGGAAGGGAACTCCCGTGCCCGCTTCCTCTCGTCGCGATTTTCTCCGCCTCGGCGGTGCCGCCGGTGGCGGCCTCGCCCTCGCGGGCGGACTGCCCGCCTTCACGGCGCACGCCGCGCCGAACCGGCCCGCCGACGTGGACCTGGTCCCCGAGGACAGAGCCACCACCATCTGGTACCGGACGCCCGCCGACGAGGCGCGCATCATCCAGGAGGCCCTCCCGGTCGGCAACGGCCGACTCGGCGCCCTGGTCGGATGCGACCCCGCGGACGACTACGTCTATCTCACCGACGGCTCCTTCTGGAGCGGCGGACGCAACGACACCATTACCGATGACGGACAACTTCCCTACGGACGCGACGACTTCGGCAGCTTCGGGCTGCTGGCCAAGCTGCGTATCGCCCTGCCGGGCCACTCCGGGCCGGAGTTGAGCGACTACCGCCGCCAACTCGACCTGAGCAACGGCGTGGTGTCCGCGTCGTACAAGCTGCGCGGTGTCCGCTACCGGCGCGAGGTGTACGCGAGCCACCCGGACGACGTGGTCGTCGTCCGCCTCACCGGCGGCCCGCACACCGGAAAGATCTCCCTCGCCGGTACGCACGAGGAGACCACGTCCGGCGGCAGCGGCCGACTCACCTTCTCCGGCAAGCTGGGCAACGGCCTGCGCTACGCGGCGGCGGTGACCGCGGTCAGCTCCACCGGCCGGATCAAGGTGGACCGCGACACGCTGTCCTTCACCGACTGCCGGGAACTGCTGATCGTGCTGTGCGCGGGCACCGACTACGCGCCCGACGCCGCCCACGACTTCCGTGACCCCAAGAGCGACCCGCTCGCCCTGGCCCAGAGCAAGGTGGCCGCCGCCGCCCGCGTCTCCGGGGGCCGGCTGCTGGACACCCACGTCGCCGACTACCAGAAGCTGTACAACCGCTTCTCCCTCGACCTCGGCCGCTCCAGCACGCTCCAGCGCTCCCTCGACTCCTGGTCGCGCATCGCCGTCCGCTACACCGACCACACCACGCCCGACCCGGAGCTGGAGGCCGCGTACGTCCAGTACGGCCGCTACCTCACCATCACCGGGTCCCGCGACTGGCTCCCGATGAACCTCCAGGGCGTCTGGGTGCACAACAACACCCCGGACTGGTACGCGGACTACCACACCGACATCAACATCCAGATGAACTACTGGCTGGCCGACCCGGCCGGTCTCGGTGAGAACTCGTACGCCCTCGCCCGGTACTGCGTCTCCCAGCTGCCGGTGTGGACGGACGTCACCAAGCGCCTGTTCAACAACGAGAAGAACCGCTTCCGCAACAGCAGCGGCAAGATCGCCGGATGGGCGGTGGCGTTCTCCACCAACATCCACGGCGGCAGCGGCTGGGCCTGGCACCCCTCCGGCAACGCCTGGCTGTGCAACTCCCTGTGGCGGCACTACGAGTACAGCCAGGACCGCGCCTACCTGGAGCTGATCTACCCGGTGCTGAAGGGCGCCGCCGAGTTCTGGCAGGCCCGCCTGATCACCAAGAACATCACCGAGAACGGCACCTCCCGCGAGGTGCTGATCGACGACACCGCCTGGTCCCCCGAGCACGGACCGGACAGCCAGGGCATCACCTACGCGCAGGAACTCGCCTGGGAACTGTTCCAGGAGTTCACCACCGCCGCCCGCGTCCTCGGCCGGGACGCCGACCTGGCCGCCGATCTCGCCGCCATGCAGAAGAAGCTCTACCTCCCCCAGGTCAGCGCCAAGACCGGCTGGCTGGAGGAGTGGATGAGCCCGGACAACCTCGGTGAGACGACCCACCGGCACCTGTCCCCGCTCATCGGCTTCTTCCCCGGCGACCGGATCTCCGCCGACCGCAGCCCCGCCGAGCTGATCGACGGGGTGCGCGCCCTGCTGACGGCCCGTGGCACGGACACCTTCGGCTGGGGATGCGCCTGGCGGTCGCTGTGCTGGTCGCGGCTGAAGGACGCCGACAAGGCGTACCAGCTCTACCTGAACGTGCTGCGGCCCTCCGTCGCCAACAGCAACGGCACCTCGGCCAACTGGTTCGACATGTACAGCCAGGGCAGCTACACGATCTTCCAGATCGACGCCAACCTCGGCGGGGCCACCGCCGCGCTGGAGATGCTCCTGTACTCCCGGCCCGGGGTGATCGAGCTGCTGCCCGCGCTGCCCGGAGCCTGGGCGGAGAAGGGCTCGGTGACCGGTGTCGGCGCCCGCGGCGGCTTCACCGTGGACTTCACCTGGCGGGACGGCAGGGCGACCTCCGCCACCGTCCGCAGCGTCGGAGGCACCACCACGGAGCTGCGGGCCGGGCGGTTCCGCAAGCAGATCAGCCTCAAGCCCGGCAAGTCCGTGACGGTCCGCATCCCCTGACGGGCGGACCGGACACCCGTGGGCGGCGGCACCCGAAGGTGCCGCCGCCCACGCGGCGTTCAGCCGACGTCCGGACCCGCGCCGCCCGGGAACTCCAGGGCCGCGTTCAGCACGACTTCCACCGGCGCGTCACCGGGCAGCCGGGCGACGCCGACCGCCGCACGGGCGGGCAGCGCCCCGAGGTGCCGCAGCCACACCGGGGAGGCCCCGTCGGCGACCTCGCTGATCCGCGTGAACGAGCCGTCCACCGCCACATAGACGGTGACCTGCGCCCCCGGACCCAGCACGCCGCCCGCCGCGTCCGCCGCCGCCCCGGCCGCCGCCACCGCGCGCTCGGCGGCGAGGGCGGCGAGCCGTTGCCCCTCGGCCAGGTCGATCTCCGCGCCGAGCCGACCGGTCCGTACCAGCGTCCGGCCCTCCTTCGGCGTCATCCCCGCGACCCGCACCTCACCGCCGACCACGCTCGTCAGCGCGTACGCCCCGGCCGGAGTGGATGCCTCGGCGGTCATCGGGCCGACCCCCCGTCCGCTGCGCCGACGAACCCCAGCACCCGCGGCACGTCGCGCAGGTCCGGCAGTTCGAGAGTCGGCGCGGGGTGCTCGGGCAGCAGGGTCTGGCCCTGGCGGTTGATCCAGATGGTGGCGATGCCCATCGGCACCGAGCGGGGCAGGTCCACGTACTGGGACTGGGCGATGTGCACCGTCTCCTCCGGCCGCACCCCCGCCCGTTCCAGGACGAGGTCGAACAGCGGCCGGGCGGGCTTGTACGCGCCGACCACCTCGCCGGTGATCTGGTGCGTGAAGGGGTCGCCCATCCTGCGGGCGCTCGACTCCAGGATGTCCCGCTGGCTGTTGGAGATGGTGGCGAGCGGCACGTGACGGCGCAGCTCCGTCAGCACCTCCACGGTGTCCGGGAACGGCTCGGCGGCGGCCATCACGTCGCCGAGCGCGGCCAGTTCGCTCTCCTCCACGCTCACCCCGGCCGCGGCGAGGGCGCGCCGCATGGTCGTCCGCAGCAGGTCCCGGTAAAGCATGAAGTCGGCGGACAGCGTGGGCAGGGCGTAGGAGTAGTACCACTCGGTGTAGAAGGCGGCCACGTCGAGTCCGACCCCGCGGGCGTCGAACAGGGAGCGCAGGTGGTCCCGGAGCGCGCTGTCCCAGTCGATGAGGGTTCCGTAGGTGTCGAAGGTGATCAGTTTGGGCCGGGCGGGGAACGGTGCTGCGGTGGTCATGGTGTCTACTCCGGGGTGCGGTGGACGCGCCGCGGGAGGGCGGCGCGGAAGGGAACGGCGGACCGGCTCACGCCGTGAGGAGCGCGGTCGTCTCGACGACGGCCCGGGCACCGGCGACGGCCCGGCCGTGGTCCTGGCTGAAGTTGAGGCGGACGCTGTGGCCGTGACGCGGACCGAACTCCTCGCCGGACGTGACGACGGTGCCCGTCCGCTCGCGCAGCTCGGCGACGAACGCGGCGGTCGGCACGGTCAGCCGGGGCAGCCGGGGGAAGAGGTAGCTGCCCGCCTCCGTCGGACGGACCCGGAATCCGGGCGCGCCCCGGAACACGTCCACGAGGTCGTCCCGGATACGGCGGTGCGCCGCGACGCGCTCCGCGAACCAGCCGTCCGGCTCGGTGAACCAGGAGTGCAGCGCGGACTGGTTGTAGCCCGCCGTGCGCAGCGAGACGATCGCCAGCAGCTTCTCCATCCGGTCGATGACCGCCGGGGCGCCGATCGCCGTACCCACCCGGAAGCCGCTCAGCGACTCGGACTTGGACGGGCCGAGCAGGGTCACGCACCGGTCGGGGGCGATGCCGCAGGCCCGCAGGTGGGCCGCCGTGCCACCGGGGTAGACGAGCCGGGAGTACAGCTCGTCGGTGACGACGAACACGCCGTGCCGGTCGGCCGTCGCCGCGATCCGCCGGAGCTGGTCCGCGCCCAGCAGCGCCCCGGTGGGGTTGTTCGGGTTGGAGAAGACAAGGACCTTCGCTCCGGCCGCCGCTGCCGCCTCGACCCGGTCGAGGTCGAGCCCGGCGGGGGCGGCGGCGTCCTCGTAGGCCAGCGGCACGGGGACGACCTCGCCGCCGAGGTACGTGACGATCCGGCGGTTGGCGAAGTAGTCGGGTTCGACCACCATCACCTTGTCACCGGGTCCGACCAGCGAGGACAGCGCGAGGAACAGGCCCGCCTGGGTGCCCGGAGTGATGATCATCTCCTGGGACGGATCGACCGGAGCGCCGGTGAACGCGGCCAGCCGCTCCGCCAGCGGCTCCCGCACCGACCAGTGCCCCCGGTAGCGGGAGTAGGCCTGTCCGCCGCCGTCGGCGATCGCCGCCTCCACCGCCGCGACGGCGGCCGGGTGGGGCGGGAAGGCGCCCACGTCACCGTGCGAGAAGTCGATACCGGCGTGCGGCGCGCGCCCTTCCCCGTCGCCCGCGTGTTCACCGGGGGCGTTGCGGATGCTGATGGTGTCGAACCGGTTCGGTGCCGGTTCCCTCTTCGGGGTGCTCAACGTGCTCTCCTGTGCTGGGGGTTCTCGACGGGGTCCGGCGGTGTTACCTGGGGGCTGCCGGGCGGACGGTCACACCGGGGCGTGCTCCGGCTCGGGCACGAGCGAGGTGCGGAAGGTCTCGGGCAGACACAGCACCGACACGAGGCTGACCAGGGCGAGCGCGGCCAGCCAGGCCGGTGCGGGCCAGAAGTGCCCGGTGTCCGCGACCAGGGCGGTGACGAGCAGGGGAGTGGTGCCGCCGACCAGGCCCGCCGAGACCTGCTGGCCGATCGACGCGCCCGTGTACCGCACCGACGGGTGGAAGATCTCCGCGCTCAGCGACCCCATCAGCCCGTACAGCGAGCCGTTCGCCAGCCCGCCGAGTGCCAGTGCCACCCAGATGACCAGCGGTTTCTCCGTCTGGACCAGCAGGAACATCGGCAGCGCGTACACGACGGTGAAGCCGGACATCAGCAGGAACACCGGCCGTCGTCCCACCCGGTCGGAGACGAGACCCGACAGCAGCGAACCGGCGATCCCGAACGCGGAGAAGACGATGCCGCCGGTCAGCATGGTGGTCCGGGCGATGTGCAGGTCGTTCGTCCCGTACGCCACCATGTAGGTGGAGTAGACGTAGTAGCCGCCGCTCGTGACGGCGAAGGAACCGATGCTCAGCAGCACGGTCCTGCGGTGCTCGCGCAGCAGGACCACCAGCGGGGTACGGCGTCGCGCCGGGGCGAGGGCCCGCTGTTGCTCGAAGACCGGCGTCTCGGGGATGGTCGCCCTGATCACCAGGCCGACGACCACGAGGACGCCGCTGAGCAGGAACGGGATGCGCCAGCCCCAGGTGTCGAAGCCGTCGCCGGTGGTGGCCGAGACGATCGTGAACACGAGGGTCGCGAGCAGGAAACCCGCCGGTGACCCGACCTGGGGGAGACTGCCGTACAGTCCCCGCTTCCGCTCCGGCGCGTGCTCGACGCTGAGCAGGACGGCGCCGCCCCACTCGCCGCCCAGCCCGATCCCGCCGAGCAGCCGCAGCAGGATCAGCAGCAGGGGCGCGGCGATGCCGATGGACGAGTAGGACGGGATCACCCCCACCAGGAAGGTGGAGACCCCCATGAGGATCAGGGTGACGAGCAGGACGTTGCGCCGCCCGACGCGGTCGCCGAAGTGGCCGAAGATCAGCCCGCCCAGGGGGCGCGCGAGGAAGCCCAGGGCGAAGACGCCGAAGGACGCGATCGTGCCGTTGACCGAGTTGACGTCCGGAAAGAACGTCTTGTTGAAGACCACGGCGGCGGACAGGCCGTAGATCTGGAAGTCGTACCACTCGATCGTCGTGCCGATCATGCTGGCCACACCGGCTCGTCGCCGACTTTGAGAACTGTTCATTGTTAACAACACCTCCGATCGTGAAACGTGCGGGTGATGCGTCAGAACATGTGCCGCGCGCACCGGGGGTGCGCGCGGGCGGCCCGTGGCGGCCGTCAGTCCGGGTACTGCTGGGCCAGGCGTTCGTAGGCTCCGGCCAGGTGGGCGCGGACCGCGTCCACCAGTGCGGCGGTGTCGCGCGCGGTCAGCAGCTCGACCAGCCCGCTGTGCTCGTCGAGCACGACTTCCCGGCTGGTGGCGGCCACGGTGTTGCGGGAGAAGAGGCAGAGCGAGACCTGCGACCGGATGTTCTTCCACGCCGTCTCCAGGCGCCCGTGCCGCGCGGCGCGGTAGAAGGTGTCGTGGAAGCGCAGGTCGGCCTCGGTGACCGCGCGGCGGTCGCCGTCGGCCAGCGCTTCCGCGATGGCGGGCAGGGTGGCCGCGAGCGCCGCGATGTCCTCGTCCCGCGCGTGCGCGACCGCCTGTTCGGCGGCGAGCGTCTCCAGGGCGAGCCGGAGGCTGTAGACCTCCTCGACATCCCTGCGCAGCAGCAGCGGAACGGTCGCTCCCTTGTGGGGTTCGGCCGTCACCAGCCCCTCGTGCGCGAGGGCCGCCAGCGCGTCGCGCACCGGACCGCGGCTGACCTGGAGGCGGTCCGCCAGCTCCGTCTCGTTCAGATGCTCGCCCGGCGCGAACTCGCCGTTCAGGATCGCGGCGCGCAGCACCATGAGAACGTCGTCCTTGACGCGGACCCGCTTGGCGGCCCGGAGGGCGGACGTTGCCATCTGTTCTCCGTTCATTGTTAACAACGGTCACCGTAGTTTCGGCCAACCGTGTCGTCAAGACCTGGTGAGGTGCGCCGCCCCGCTCCGCGCGGTCTACTTGGACTTGCATATTTCCATGTCGTCCGAGACAGGAGAGACGATGACGAGCAGGCCCCCGCTGCCGCCGTTCACTCAGGAGACCGCCGCCCAGAAGGTGCGGGGCGCGGAGAACGGCTGGAACTCGCGCGACCCCGAGAAGGTGTCGCTCGTGTACACGCCGGACAGCGAGTGGCGCAACCGCGCCGAGTTCATCAAGGGACGCGACGAGATCGTCCGGTTCCTCACCCGGAAGTGGCAGCGTGAGCAGGACTACCGGCTCATCAAGGAACTCTGGGCGTTCGAGGGCAACCGCATCGCGGTGCGCTTCGCCTACGAGTGCCACGACGACTCCGGCAACTGGTACCGCTCCTACGGCAACGAGAACTGGGAGTTCGACGAGAACGGCCTGATGCGTCGGCGCATCGCCAGCATCAACGACCTCCGCATCGAGGAGGCCGACCGCAAGTTCTTCTGGCCGCTGGGTCCGCGCCCCGACGACCACCCCGGTCTTTCCGAACTCGGTCTCTGACCCGAGGCACCCGACCGACGGGGCGGCTCCGCGGACACCCGCGGAGCCGCCCCCGGTTCAGGACCCGTCCAGTCCCACCAGCGCCGCCAACTGCTTGCTCTGGCGCGGCGGTTCGGGCTCACCGCCCTCCAGCAGTGCGGGGTCGGCCGCCGGGCGCCCGCTCGCGCCCTGCGCGCCCGCCGCGGTGAGGAGATCGCGGGTGCGGGAGCCCTCCCGGTACACCGACAGGCCCTTGCAGCCGAGCCGCCACGCCTCCAGGAAGGCCGCCGACACATCGGCCGGGGTGCAGTCGTAGGGCAGGTTCACCGTCTTTGACACCGCGTTGTCGGTGTACCGCTGCCAACGGGCCACCGTCCGTACGTGCCACTCCGGCGGGACCGAGTGCGCGTACCGGAACGGCGCCAGCACCTCGGCGGGCAGCGGGAGTTCGTCCAGCGCCTTGTGCCGGAGCAGATCGAGGGCGTCCTCGCGGGACAGCCCGGCGTACCGCTCCAGCGCGGCGAGCAGGTCCTCGTCGGCCTGCACGATGCCGTCGGCGCGGATCACGTCCTTGTTCCACACCGGCGCGAAACGCGGCTCGATACCGCTGGAGCACCCGGCCACCATCGATATCGTGCCGGTCGGCGCGATGGTCGTGATGGCGCAGTTGCGCACCGGCACGGCCCGGTGCGCGGGCGTCCAGTTCGGGTACGCCCCGCGCTCGGCGGCCAGTTCCTCGCTCGCCGCCCACGCCGCGTCCCGGATCGTCGTACCCAGCTCGTCGATGAGGTCCATCGCCGCGTCGGAGTCGTAGGCGATGCCCAGCCGGACCAGCAGATCCGCGTACCCCATCACACCGAGGCCCAGCCGCCGGTTGGAGCGGGACACCTCGCCGATGCGCGGCTCCGGGTAGCGGGAGGCGTCGATCGCGCTGTCCAGCAGCCGTACGGCGTCCCGGACGGACTCGGCGAGCAGGGCGAGGTCCACACCGGAGCCGTCGGGCAGCAGGAACGCGGTGAGGTTCAGCGAACCGAGGTTGCTCGCCTCGTAGGGGTAGAGGGTCTGCTCCCCGCAGGGGTTGGTGGTGCGGATCGGGCCGAGCCGCTCCAGCAGCGGGTTGCCGCGGTTGATGGCGTCGGTGAACAGCACACCGGGGTCGCCGGTGCGCCAGGCGTTCTCGCAGATCCGGTCCCACAGATCGGCCGCCGCGATACGCTCGGTGACCTCGCCGGAGAGCGGGCTGACCAGCTCGATCTTTCCGTCCTCCACGACGGCGCGGAGGAACGCGTCGTCCACGGCGACGGAGATGTTGAAGTTGTGCAGCCGCCCGACGGTCCGCTTGGCGTCCACGAACTCCAGGATGTCCGGGTGGTACACCGACATCGAGGCCAGGTTCGCGCCGCGCATCTTGCCGCCCGCCGAGACGACCGCGGTCTCCGCGTCGAACAGTCGCAGCCAGGACACCGGACCGCTCGCGCCCGCCGCCTCGGCGGTCGAGATCGGCGCGCCGCGCTCTCGCAGCGGCGTCAGGTCGAAGCCCGTACCGCCGCCGGTGCGGTGGCAGGTCGCGGCGGTGGCGAGGGTGTCGAACACGGACCGGAAGTCGTCCGCGAGCGGCAGTACGAAGCAGGAGGCCAGCTGCGCCTGCGGGGTGCCGGTGTTGTTCAGGATGCGGCCCGACGGCCAGAACCTGTTCTCGGCCATCAGCGCCCGGAAGCGGGCGGCCCAGTGCCGTACCCGTTCCTCGGCCTCCGGGCCGGAGTGGTAGGTGCGCTCGGCACCGGCGAGGGTGCCGGAGACCCGGTCGAGGAGTTCGCCGGCGGATTCGACGCGTCGGTCCTCACCGGTGCGGCGCGCCAGCTTCGCGCGGATCACTTCGGTGTTCACGCGCGTCCAGCCCGTGGAGATCGCTGTCAAGGGTGTCCTTGCGGTTCGTGCTCACACGCGACGGCCCGCCCGCCCGGTGACACGGGGCGCGCGCGACGAGGCGGCGAAGGGGAAGCGTACGCGCGTCGAGAGCGACCGCTCGGCCGGTCGGACAACAGCCTTGTTCACGACCGTGCCGACGGGGATCTCACGCTGTACGAATGCGAATTGCTCCGTCACTCTACGCGCGTCACGCTTCCCCCCGCTGCGGCGGGGATCACACGAACCCCGTTACGGAGTAAAGGAATCGCAAGTTTTTTTGGCATATGCCTCACCGGGTCCTGACGGCCAGGACTCTCCGGAGAAGGGCCCCCGCCCCGCGTCCAACTCCCCGGACAGGACGGCCGGGACGGGGCCGAAAAGGTGCCGCGGTGGTGAACGCTCCGGCTGCCCTGGTACGTGTGTCTCCGGGGGGCCGCAGAGGCGGCCCCCCGGAGTCCGCAAGTGCAGAGTCAAGGAGAGCCGCTCGTGAAAATCGGCATCGGTCTTCCCAATCAGGTCCGCGACGTGCGGGCGTCGGTCATCCCCGAGTGGGCGAGGGAGGCCGAGCGAGCGGGTTTCTCGACGCTGGGCAGCGTCGGCCGGGTCGCCTATCCGGGCGTGATGGACACCGTCGCGCTGGCCGCCGCCGCCGGTGCCACCAGCACCATCGGGCTGATCAGCAACGTCCTGCTCGGCCCGGTGTGGCCCGCCGCCCTGCTCGCCAAGGAGGCCGCGGGCATCGACGGTGTCTCCGGCGGGCGGCTCAGCCTCGGCATCGGACTCGGCGGCCGACCCGACGACTTCCTCGCCCCCGGCCTCGGCCCGCGCGGCACCGGCAAGCGCCTGGACGAGGACATCGAGGTCTACCGCAGCGCCTGGCGCGGCGAGGTGCTGCCCGGCACCGACAACGCGATGGTGCCCGCCGGTACCCGTGAGGTCCCGCTGCTGTTCGGCGGCATGGTCCAGGCGTCGTTCGACCGTGTCGCCCGCTCCGGCGAGGGATACATCGGCGGCTCCGTACCGCCCGCGATGGTCGCGCCCGCCTTCGACGGTGTCCGCGCCGCCTGGAAGGAGGCCGGCCGCGAGGGCGCGCCGCGCCTGGTCGCCATCGCCTACTTCACCCTGGGCGATGCCGACGCGGGCCGTGCCTCGGTCCACGACTACTACGCCTCCGCGGGCGCCGACATCGCGGCCTTCATCTCCTCCGGCGTCAGCGCGGGTGCGGCTGCCATCAAGGCGACCATCGAGGAGTTCGCGGCCATCGGCGCCGACGAACTCATCCTCAACCCCACCTCGGACACCACCGACCAGATCGCCCGGCTGGCCGACCTCGTCCTCTGACCCCCGAGCCCCCGAGGCGTGTGACCCACGCCATGCCCGCGCACAGGTGTGACGCCCGCCCCTGAGGGGACCCTGACCGCACCGGCGGCAGGGACGGCGTACCACTGGGGAGTGTCATCCGTCCCTGCCGCTTCCCGCCCCGGAGGGCGGGAAGCCCCCGGGGCGGACGGCAGTGCCCCGAGCGGCGGGTCAGCTCTTCTTCCCGCCCAGCTTCCCGACGTACTCCTGGGCCTTGTCCACGGCCGTGTCGATCTTGTCGCCGTGCTTGCCGCCGGTCCGGTCGTCGATCAGGTCGCCCGCCTTCTCAAGCCCGGCGCTGATCCGGTCGCCGTGCTCCTCGGCGATGTCCTCGGCCTTCTCCTTGAGCTTGCGCAGGTTCTCGAACACGTGAACTCCCTTTCTACAGACGTGTAGCGGTGAGCCGCCGGGGCCATGATCCCACCCGCGCCCCCTACTCCGGCCGCTTCGCCATCACCACCACGCTCGGCCCGCTGAACCGGTCCGGTGGCAGCCGGAGTTCCGCGACCGGAGTGAGTCCGGCCCGCTCGATCAGCTCCACATACCGTTCCGGGCGCCAGCGGTGCGTCGTCCAGCGCACGGGCACGTCCCCGTACGCCTCGGTCCGCACCACGTCCTCGTCCCCGGCGTGCGTCCCGGTCAGGAAGTACCCGCCCGGCCTCAACGCGTACGCGAACCGGGCGAGCACCTGGGGCAACACCGCGCGGGGCAGGTTGAACAGCGACCACCACCCGAGAACCCCGCCCAACGAGGCTTCTTCCAGGTCCAGTTCCGTGGCCGAGGCCACGCTGAACCGGCACTCCGGGTACAGCCGGCGCGCGTTCTCGACCATGCGCGGCGAGAGATCCACCCCGGAGACATCGAGCCCGCGCTCCGCGAGATACCCGGTCACCGTCCCCGGCCCGCACCCCACGTCCAGCACCGGTCCGAGCCCGCCCACACTGTCCGCGAAGGCGTCCACCGACGCCTTCAGCCACGGCTGCCGCCGGATGTCCCCCATTCCCGTGGTCGCCACCATCTCGGCGTAGTTGTCCGCCACCCGGTCGTACGACTCCCGAACCACGTCCAGATCGGCCGGACGGTCCACATGCGGTGCGCTCATCGGGCCACGATAGGACCGTTCGGGCCACGACAGGGCCGCGCGCCGCTACGAGGGCGGCCGTTCCGTCTCCTCGACGGCGGCCGGACGCCGCTGGGCGGCCCGTACGCGGGTCACGTCCAGCTTGGGGGAGCGGTCGAAGCGGTAGACGCCGTTCTGCTCCTGGAACACGTCGGTGAGCTGGGTGTAGCAGTAGCCGAACATGCCCGGGTCGTCCAGGAGTACGCCCGTCAGACCGGTGAACCGGCGGTGGAACGCCTCCTCGTCGCGCGGGCGCCTGCCGTACCCCCAGGACACCCCGCGGTCCTCCCCGGCGGCCCCCGCCTCGTCCGGGTTCCACCAGATCCCGCCGAACTCCGAGCAGAAATAGGGCTGTCCGCCGTAGGGGAGGGACCAGACTGCGTCCGGGTCCTCGTCCCGCGGGTTGACGAACGGCTCGTCCTTGCCGAGTCCCGCCATCAACTCCCGGAAGGCATCGGGGTCCTGCTCGTAGCAGTGCGCGTCGTACACGTCCGTCTCCGGCACCCGGTGCGCGTACCCGGAGGCGTCCAGTACGGGACGGGAGGTGTCGGCGGCCTTGGTGGCGAGGAACATCGCGCGGGTCACGTCGTCCAGCACCGTCGGCCGGTCGGTGAGGAGTTGGCGCGTCTCGTTCAGCGGGCACCAGCCGACGACCGACGGGTGGGAGTAGTCCCGCTCCACCGCCTCCAGCCACTGCGCGACGAAACCCGCCGTCGGCCGCTGGTTGTCCCCGCCCACCGGACCCGTGCCCGCGCCCCAGTCCCCGAACTCGCCCCACACCAGATAGCCCAGCCGGTCCGCGTGGTGCAGGAACCGCTCCTCGAACACCTTCTGGTGCAGCCGCGCCCCGTTGAACCCGGCCGCGAGCGACAGTTCGATGTCCCGGACCAGTGCCGCGTCGTCCGGCGCGGTCATCAGCCCGTCCGGATACCAGCCCTGGTCCAGCACCAGCCGTTGGAACACCGGCCGCCCGTTGAGCAGCACCCGCTTGCCGTCCAGCGTCACCGAGCGCAGCCCGGCCGTGCACACCGCCGCGTCCACCACCGTGCCGTCCGGGGCCAGCACCTCGAGCGCCACGTCGTACAGGTGCGGGTCCTCCGGTGCCCACAGGCGCCGCCGCCCCTCCGGCACCGGCAGCACCAGGCGCGGGGCGAGATCGTAGTCGGCGCTCACCTCGGCGCCTGCGACCTCGCCCGCCGCGTCCCGCAGCACCGCCCGAACCCGGTGCCCGGTACGCGGTCCGGCGAGCGGAACCTCCAGGTGGAAGCAGCTTCCGGCCAGGTCGGGAGTGATCCGGGGCCGTTTCATGTGGGTCGGCCACACGGGCTCCAGCCACACGGTCTGCCAGATTCCCGTGGTGCGTGTGTACAGGCAGCTCTCGTTGGCGTACTCCGTGGACTGCTTGCCGCGTGCCTGCGGGCCCCGCGCGCTGTCCCTGGCCCGCACGACGATCACCGCGTCCTCGCCGGGCCGCACGACCTCCCCGAGATCGGCGCTGAACGGGGTGAAACCCCCGCTGTGCCGGACCACCTCGGTGCCGTTCACCCACACCGTGGTGTCGTGGTCCACGGCACCGAAGTGCAGCACCGGGCGACGGCCCGCCCACGCGCCGGGCACCCGCACCGTACGCCGGTACCAGACCGCGTGATGGAAGTCGGTGTCCCCGATCCCGGACAGCTCCGACTCCGGACAGAACGGCACGGTGATCAGCTCGGGCAACTCGGCCCCGACCAGGCCCCGTTCCAGCCCGCTGTCCCCCGGATCACGGGCGAACCGCCAGGTGCCGTTCAGGTTCAGCCAGTCCGCGCGGACGAAACTCGGGCGGGGATACTCCGGGCGCGGGACGGCGGGCTCGGAGGGCGTGGCGGGCGCGGTCACGGGGTGCGATTCAGGCGTGGCCAAGGGTGTCTCCGTAAGGGCAGGGGAACAGCTCGGACGGATACGCGTCGCGGAACCCTCATCACAGCACGTACTTACAGCGCTGTAAATGGGTCCCACGGGTACCTGGCCCGTGTACTCCGCACCCATGTGCTCGGCCCACACGTGTCCTGTCCCTCGCCCGCACATGTGCCGCCCACGCGTGAGCTCAGTACATGGGTTCCGCCCACATGTGTCCCGCCCACGTGTGGGCCGCCCATGTGTGGGCCGAGCACATGTGTCCCGCCCACATGGGCCCGGCGCACACGCCGTATCCGTCCCCACCTGCCCGAGCCACATACATGGGCCCGCCCACATGGGCCCGCCCACATGGGCCCGCCCCACATGGGCCGGTCCCACACGGGCCCGCCCCACATGGGCCCGACCCCCACATTCCCCGGCTCACCCCTCCCGCCGGAACCCCCCTCACACCCCCGGCGCGCTCTCCCGCACCACCAGCGAGTGCCCCACCACCTCGTGCCGTCCCAGCCCGTCGAACCCGTCGATCCGCTCCAGCAGCAAGTCCAGCGCGCGGCGCGCCAGTTCGCGGCCGTCGGCGCGGATCGAGGTCAGGGAGGGCCGGACCGCGGTGGCGAGGGTGATGTCGTCCCAGCCGGTGACCGCCACGTCCTCCGGCACCCGGAGCCCCCGCTCGGCCAGGGCGCGCAGCGCGCCCATCGCGGCGAGGTCGTCCCTGCACACCAGGGCGTCCGGTGCCATGCCCGCGTCCAGCGCGGCGCCGAGCGCGTCGCGGGCCGCGTCCGCGTTGCCGACCGTCCCCGACACGATCAGCGACGGGTCCACCGGCAGCCCGCACGCCTCCAGTCCCTGCTGGTAGCCGATGAGCCGCAGCCGCGAGGTCTCCGAGGGCCTCGGGTGCTCGGCGCACACGTACGCGATGCGCCGTCGGCCCAGCGCGGCCAGGTGTTCCACCACCTGCACGGCGGCGGCGATGTTGTCGATGTGCACGTGGTCCACGGTGAGCGGCGCGGTGTTCTCGCCCAGCAGCACCACGGGGATGTCCCCCCGGTGCTGGGCGATCTCGGTGGAGGTCAGCCACACCGGCTGGAAGAGGACACCGTCCACGATGCCCGCCTCGTCGGCGGAGAGGATCGCCCGCTCCACCTCGCGCGCCCCGCCGGACTCCTCCAGCAGCAGCCGGTAGCCGCGTTCCCCGGCGGCCTCCGCGATGACGTGCGCCAGCTCCGCGAAGTAGGGGATGCGCAGGTCGGGGAAGGCGAGCGCGAGCATCATGGTGCGCCCGGTGGCGAGACTCCGGCCGCGTACGTCGGGCCGGTAGCCCAGCTCGTCAATGGCCTGCTGCACCCTGGCCCTGGTGGTGTCGCGCACATGCGCGTAGCCGTGCACGACGTTCGAGACCGTCTTCGGCGACACCCCCGCGAGCTTCGCCACGTCGGACAGCCGGATGTTGGCCATGTCGCCCCTCCTCCGCGGGACCCGGTCCCGCGGCTTCCCCGTGACCCTATCGGTGCGCCGGAGTCCTGTGCGGGACGGCGGCGAACAGTGGGCGACAACTGGTTGACACCCATTTTTACAGCGCTGTAAGTTCACCGCACTCGCTTGCACATGGCTCACGCCGCCCCACCGGGCGCGTGACGGACCCCTGGAGGCAACGAGGTGAAGACTTCCACAGGGCGCCCCACGGGACGGGGCACCCGAGGCATCGGCCGCCGGAGCCTGCTCGGCGCGGCCGGTGGCGGTGCCCTGCTCGGTACGGGCGGCCTGCTCGGCGGGGCCGGGCTGACCGGCTGCGCGGGCCCACCGGGCGGCGGCCCCCTCACCCTCCGCTTCTACGAGCAGAAGTCCGAGGTGCTCGCCTACTTCGACGCGCTGCTGCGCCGCTTCGAGAGGCGGCGGCCCGGCATCCGGGTCGTGCACGACGAAACGGCCATCATCGCCCCGCAGTTCGTCCGGGACGCGCCCGCCGACGTCGGCTGTTTCAACGACAACCTCGAACTGGCCCGCTACATCGAGCGCGGTGTCCTCTCCGACCTCGCGGACCGCCCCGCCGCCCGCCGCATCCCCGCGAACATCGCCGCGCTGACCGAGCCGTACGCCACGTATCCGGGCCGCACCAGCGTGCTGCCGTACTCGCTGACCGCCGCCGGGGTCGTCTACAACAAGCGGATCTTCGCCGAGCACCGGTTGCCGGTGCCCGAGACGTGGTCCCAGTTCATCGACGTGTGCGAGGAGTTGAGGAAGGCCGGAGTCACACCGATCTACGCCACCCTCAAGGAGGTGTGGACGGTGTGGCAGGGGCTCTTCGACTACGCGGTGGGCAGCCTGGTCGATACGCCCTCGTTCTTCTCCCGGCTCACCGCGCAGGGCGAGGACATCGGGCCCGACTCGCCCGTCTCCTTCCAGAAGGACTTCGCGCTGCCGATGGAGCGGGCCCGCACGCTCACGAAGTACTTCAACAAGGACGCGGCGGGCCGGACCTACTCCGACGGCAACCTCGCCTTCGGCAAGGGGAAGGCCGCGATGTACTTCCAGGGGCCGTGGGCGCTCACCCAGATCGCCGCCGTCGATCCGCACCTCGAACTCGGCACCTTCGCCCTGCCGGTCACCGAGCGGGCCGCCGACCGCAGGGCCCGCGTCAGCATCGACCTCGGCCTGTGGATACCGACAGCGGCCCAACACCCGGAAGAGGCGAAGGAGTTGGTCGATTTCCTGATGGAGCCCGAGATCATCGACGCCTACAACCGGGACAACCTCGCCTACGGGGTCACCAAGGACGCCCCGCCCGCGAGCGACCCCCGGCTCGCCGGGCTCCAGCCCTACGTGGACAAGGGCTCCTTCTACCTGGGCGCGGGCACCTTCGTCCCGCTCTCCGTCCCGCTCGGCAACTATCTCCAGTCCGCCGTCGCCACCGGCGACTTCGACTCCATGCTCAGACAACTGGACGGCGACTGGCGCAGGTTGGCGATCCGCGCCGCAGGCTGATCCCCTCCGGAGCCACCTCCCCGAGCCGCCCCCCGAACCGCACCCTCCCGAGCCGCCACCCCTCCCGAGCCGCACCGAGGAGACCCCCATGCCCGTACCCGCGCGGGTGGATCGAGGTGTGACCGGCGTGCCCCGCCGCACGGGCCGGCGCCGCGTCGAACCCGTCTTCCACTGGTTCCTGCTGCCCACACTGCTGCTGTTCACCGTCCTGGTGCCGCTGCCCGCGCTGGTCGGCATCTTCTACAGCTTCACCGACTACGTCGGCTTCGGCCGCTGGTCCTTCACCGGAGTGACCAACTACCGTGCCCTGTTCACCGATCCGGCGGTGCTGGACGCGTACAAGTTCACCCTCGGCTTCGCCGTCGTCACCGTGATCGTCACCCAAGTCGTCGCCCTCGCGCTGGCGTTGGGGCTGACCAGTCGTATCCGGTTCGCCACCGCGCTGCGTACCGTGTTCGTCGTCCCGATGGTGATCTCCGCGATCGTCATCTCCTACGTCTTCAACTACCTGTTCTCCACCACCCTGCCCGACCTGGCGACCTCGGTCGGCTTCGGGCCGCTGGAGCAGAGTGTCCTCGGCGACCCGCACCTCGCCTGGATCGCCATCGTCCTGGTCACCGCCTGGCAGACCGTCCCCGGCTCACTGCTCATCTACATCGCCGGACTCCTCTCCGTGCCGGGCGAGTTGTACGAGGCCGCCGCGCTCGACGGGGCGTCGCCCTGGCGCCGGTTCCGGTCCGTGACGCTGCCGCTGATCGCCGGGTTCGTCCTCATCAACACCGTCCTCGGCGTCAAGGGGTACCTCAACGCCTACGACGTCATCGTCGCCCTCACCGGAGGCGGCCCCGGCACCTCCACCAGCAGCGTCGCCATGCGCGTCTTCTCCGGCTACACCGGCGGCGACTACGCCTACCAGATGGCCAACGCGGCCGTCTTCTTCGTCCTCACCGTGCTGGTCTCGCTGCTCCAGGTGCTGGCCACCCGGGGAAGGAGCCCGCGCCCGTGACTGCCCCGACCGGCACACCCGGCCCCGTACTCCCGGACCCCGAACGCCCCGACGCCGCACGCCCGGACCGGCCCGCACCCGCGACCCGCACCCGCCGCCGCCGTCGTATCGGCGCCCCGAGCCTGCCGCTCACCCTCGCTCTGGCCGCCGCCGCCCTCACGGTCGTCGTCCCGCTCTACGTCACGGTGGCGATGGCGCTGAAGACGCCCGCCCAGGCCGCCGACGGCAACGCCTTCGCGCCGCCCTGGCCGCTCGACGGACACAGCTTCGTCACCGCCTGGCGGCTGACCCGCTTCCCGGTGTCCTTCGCCGTCTCGCTCGGCGTGGCCGCCGCCACCGTCCTCGGCACCCTGCTGCTCAGCTCGCTGGCCGCCTACGCCATCGCCCGCAACTGGGACCGGCGCCGCTTCCGCTGGTCGGCGTACTACCTGCTCGCGGCGATGTTCCTGCCGTTCCCGGTGGTCGCCCTGCCGCAGATCAAACTCACCGCGCTGCTCGGCATCGACAACCCGCTCGGTGTCGCCCTGCTGCACATCGCCTTCCAGCTCTCCTTCAGCGTGCTGCTCTACAGCGCGTATCTCCGGTCCATCCCGCCCGAGCTGGAGGAGAACGCGCGCATCGACGGTGCCACCACGGGGCAGATCTTCCGGCGGATCGTGCTGCCGCTGCTGGGGCCGATGAACGCCACCGTCGGCATCTTCGCGTTCCTCGCCTCCTGGAACGACTTCATGATGCCGTCGCTCATCACCGCCGACCCGGCCCAACAGACCCTGCCCGTCGTCCAGTACATCTTTCAGAGCAAGTTCGGAACGGACTACAACACCGCCTTCGCCTCCTACCTGATGGCGATGGCGCCGACCGTACTCGTCTACCTGTTCGCCCAGCGCTGGGTGATCAGCGGAGTGACCCGAGGGGCAGTCAAGCAGTGACCCGCGAAGCCGATCGGCCCACCGACACCTCCGCACACCCCCAACGGAACGCCTCCACCAGCCCGTTGCCGAAGTTCGACGCGCGCCCCCGTGCCCACGACGCGTCCGTGCTGCGCGGCGACCACTGGCGCCTGACCGTGCTGACGGACGGGCTGGTGCGCCTGGAGTGGTCCGAGGACGGCGGTTTCGAGGACCGCGCGTCCAGCTTCGCCCTCCACCGGGACGCGCCCACCCCCGAGTTCACCGTCACCGACGTGGACGGCACCCTCCTCGTCGCCACCGCACGGCTCCATCTCCGCTACGACCGGCGGGAGTTCAGCGCCGAGGGCCTCGGCGTGGTCACCCCGGCCGGTGGCCGCTGGCACTACGGGGAGCCGTCCGGCGACCTCGGCGGCACCGCCCGCACCCTGGACGACGCCGACGGACGCGTTCCGCTCGGCGCCGGGGTCGTCGCCCGTGGCGGCATCGCCGTCCTGGACGACTCCGCGTCCTTCCTCCTCGACGCCGACGGCTGGCTCGCCCCACGCCGACCGGGCCGCCGCGACCTGTACGTCTTCGCCTACGGCCACGACCACGAGGGCGCCCTGCGCGCCTTCTACGAGCTGTCCGGCCCCCCGCCGGTGCTGCCCCGCTGGACGCTCGGCAACTGGTGGAGCCGCTACCACGCCTACACCGACACCGAGTACCTGGACCTCCTGGACCGGTTCGACGCCGAACGGCTCCCGTTCTCCGTCGCCGTGATCGACATGGACTGGCACCGGGTGGGCTCCGTACCCGCCCGGTACGGCACCGGCTGGACCGGCTACTCCTGGAACCGGGAGCTGTTCCCCGACCCGCCCGGCTTCCTCGCCGAACTGCACCGGCGCGGGCTGCGCACCACCCTCAATCTGCACCCCGCCGACGGGGTCCGCGCCTTCGAGGACGCCTACCCGGAGATGGCCCGCGCCCTCGGCGTCGATCCCGCCACCGAGGCCCCCCTCCCCTTCGACCTGACCGACCGGGCCTTCCTGGACGCCTACTTCCGTCTGCTGCACCACCCGCTGGAGGAACAGGGCGTCGATTTCTGGTGGATCGACTGGCAGCAGGGCGGCACCTCACGGCTGCCCGGCGTGGACCCGCTGTGGCTGCTCAACCACTTCCACTTCCTGGACTCCGGACGCGACGGGCGCCGCCCGATGACCTTCTCCCGCTACGCCGGACCCGGCAGCCACCGCTACGGCGTCGGCTTCTCCGGCGACACCGTCGTCTCGTGGGAATCCCTCGCCTTCCAGCCCGAGTTCACCGCGACCGCCGCCAACATCGGCTACCCCTGGTGGAGTCACGACATCGGCGGCCACACCAGGGGCGTACGGGACGACGAACTCGCCACCCGCTGGCTCCAGTCGGGCGTCTTCTCACCGGTGCTGCGGCTGCACTCCGCGAACAACCCCTTCATCCGCAAGGAACCCTGGGAGTTCCCGGCCGAACCCCGCGCCGCGATGGGCGAGGCGCTGCGGTTCCGGCACCGGCTCGTGCCGTATCTGCACACCATGAACCACCGCGCGGCGGGCGGCCCCGCGCTGGTCCGGCCCATGTACCACCTCGCGCCGGAGCGGGACGAGGCGTACACCGTGCCCAACCAGTTCGCCTTCGGCACCGAACTGATCGTCGCCCCCGTCACCACGCCCCGCGACCCCGTCACCCTGCTCGGCACCGCCCCCGTCTGGCTGCCGCCCGGCACCTGGACGGACATCTTCACCGGCACGGTCTACGAAGGCGACCGCCGCGCCGACCTCCACCGCGACCTGAGCGGTGTGCCCGCGCTGCTCCGGGCCGGTGGCATCCTCCCGCTCACCGCACCCGACGACCTCGACGCCACCCGCAACCCCCGCAGCCTGGAACTCCTCGTCGCGCCCTCGGCCGATGGCACGTTCACGCTGGTCGAGGACGACGGGCGGGGGGACGGCACCCGGCTGCGCACGGCGGCCACCGTGCTGGCCTGGGACGCGGCGGCGGGCGAGTTCCGGATCGGACCGGCGACCGGCGCACCGGACGGCGTCGTACCGGAGACCCGCACCTGGACGGTGACGTTCCTGACCTCCGCCCGCCCGACCGCACCGGTCCCCGGCGACGCCGAACTCACCTACGGGGACGGCAGGTTCAGCATCACGCTCGCGGACCGCCCGACCGGAGCCGAGACCGTCGTCAAGGTCGGGCTCCCGGAGCCCGCCGCCCCGGACGACCCCGCCCGCACCCTGGACACGCTCCGGAACATCCTCAGCCGCGCCCAGTGCGGCAACCCGGTCAAGCTGGAGTTGTGGGAGACGCTCTCCTCGTCCCGCTCCCTCCCCGCCAGACTCGCGGCCCTGCACGCCCTGCACCCGCCCGCCGCCCTGCTGTCGGCGCTGGTGGAACACCTCACGGCGCGGGTCCCGCCGACGCCGTGAACGCGCGCGGCCCGCGTCCGGTCCGGGACCGGGGGGCATGCGGGCCGCCGCGGCGGGTATCCGGCAGGACGTACGACGTAGGCACGACTGCGGGAGGGATTCCCTCATGGGCATGCTGGGTGACATGGCGAACAAGGCCAAGGAACTGGCCAAGGGCCATCCGGACCAGGCCGACAAGGGCGTCGAGCGGGTCGAGCGGGAGATCGACACGCGTACCGGCGGCAAGTACGACGCGCAGACCGACAAGGCCGCCGACGCGATCCGCCGGTCCTACGGAGGCGGCACCACACCCCGCGCCTGACCACACGCCCGCCCCGGCGCCCCGACGCGAACCGCGCCGGGGCGCCGTTCTGTTTCCGGGACCTCTCCGGTGCCCCTCCGTGCCGCGCGGTGCCTTCCGGGGGTTTCCCTATTCCTCGTCCGCGCCGCTTCCCGTTCCGGGCGTTCTTCCGATTCGCTCCGGTATTCCACTTCCCGGAGTCCCCGAGTCCCGGAATTCAGGACCGTGCGGAAGTTGATACCGAGCACGAGTCACCGCCGTCAGGAATTCGACGTGGATATGCGCGCGGACGCATTCGGGTGAACGGCGGGGAAAACTCCGGTTTCCCGGCGGGTGCCGGTGTAAGAGCGGGTGCCGGTGTACGGGGCGTGCGGACGTCAGCGGTCCCCGGTGCGCCCCTCGCGCCCCTCGGGGAGTTCACCGCGCCGGGTGTCCTCCAGCAGCTCGGTGTACTTGCGGGACAGCTCGTCGTAGCGTTCCCGGTCCACGCTGTCCCGTTCGTCCTGGTCGTCCCGGCGCTTGCGGCGCGCCAGGACGTACAGGGCGGCGGGCCCGGTGACCATCGAGATCAGCGGGATGAAACCCCACCACGGCATGTCCGTCCCCCAGTGCGCGATTCGCGCCGGAGCGTGCGGCACGCTCCGGTCCGACCGCAGAGTAGCCGTTCGCGGCCCGTACGCCAATGGCGCACAAGGCCGAATGGATTCGTCGCAGAAGTTGCTTGCGGTCACCACTCGAACCACTGGACGGGTGCCGTATCGGCCCTCTAAGTTGCCGTCCTGGCGGGGGCGTTGATCACGGTCGAAATCCGGCGTGGCACCGAACTGCCCGACAGATCCGTTGTTGCACCACCTTTCGTGCGATGAAAGAGACCTGTGGACCAGACCAATGCAGCCGTACGCCGTCCTGTGCGTCCCGACCGCGTGCCGACCACGCCCGAAACCGGCCGCCCCCGGTTCCTCGTCCTCGGCCTGCTCGCCATCACCGACGGCCACGAGACCGTGGTGCTACAGCCGTCCCGCCCGGCCGCTCTCCTCGCAGCGCTCCTCCTGCACCCCGGCTCCGTCGTCCCCACCGGCTTCCTCCAGCGCGTCGTCTGGGGCGAACACCCCCCGGCCGGTGGCAAGTCGGCCCTGCACACCTGCGTCCTCAGGCTGCGGCGGCTGTTCGCCAAGTACGGCGTCGCGGACCACGCCATCGAGGCCGTGCCCGGCGGCTACCGGCTGCGCGCCGACGCCGACACCCTCGACCTGCTCCACTTCCGCGACCTGCTCGCCCGCGCGTGGGCGAGCGACGACCCCGAGTCCGCGCTCGCCCTCGCCCGCGAGGCCCTCGCGCTCTGGCAGCGACCGCTGCTCGCCAACGTCCACTCCGACGACCTGCACCGCGACCTCGTGCCCCGGCTCGACGAGGAACGCCTCCTCGCCGTGGAACTCGTCTTCGACGGCGAACTCCGCCTCGGCCGCCACCGCGAGATGATCGCGGAGGCCCGCCGCGCCGTACAGGACCGCCCCGGCCACGAACGGCTCTCCGCGCTGCTCATCGAGGCGCTCTACCGCTCCGGACGGCGCGCCGAGGCCCTCGCGGAGTACCGGCGCGTCCACGCCCACCTCGCCGCCGAACTCGGCCTGGAACCGGGACCCGTGCTACGGGACCTGCAACTGGCGGTGCTGCGCGGCGAGTCGCCACCCGAGGCCCCGTCCGTCCCGGCGGCCCCCTCCGTCCCGGCGGCCCCCGCGCTGCCGCCCGGCCCGCCGGCGCCCCCGCTCGTCCCGCCCGGAGCGGCACGCGGTCAGGGCCGCGCCTCCCCGCCGACGCCCCCCGAGGGGCCCGGCGGACCCGCGCCCAACACCCCGGCGCGGGGCGCCACTTCGGCCCCCGGCGCCCTCGTCCTCCGCTCCCTCGTGGAGGCCGGACTCCTCCAGGAGGGGCCGCCCGGCCGCTACCGGGTCCACGACCTGCTCCGCCTCTTCACCCAGGCCGCCGCCGACACGCTGGCCGCCACCCCGCACCCCGCGCCGACCGACTTCCCCCCGTCCTCGGTCGGCTGACGCCCCGCCCCGCCCCGTTCAGCGCCGTTCCTTACGGAAGGTTCCGGAACCCACATGGCCCACACGCCCGCGTCGCCCGAGGAGATCGCGCAGTCGCGGCCCCGCATCCGCAGGGACGTGCTGTTCACCCGCACCCCGTCCGGCGTCCTCTTCCACAACGCCCACGGCGGGTTCAACGTCGTCACCCAGTCCGCGTACCGCTTCGCCTCGCTGATCGTGCCGCACCTCGACGGCGAACGCCGGGTGGACGAGATCTGCGCGGGCCTGGGGGACAAGCAGCGCGACATGGTGGTCCAACTCGTGCGCGCGCTCTACGCGCGTGGCTTCGCCCGCGACGCCGCTCCCGGCACCTCGGCCGACGTGCTTCCGCCGCAGGTGGCGGATCGTTTCGCCCAGCAGCTCGCCTACCTCGACCACTACGCCGACGACGCCCCCGGCCGGTTCCTGCGCTACCGGGACACCAGGGTCGCCGTCCTCGGTGACGACGCCCTCGCCCGCTGGGCCGCGCTCGGCCTGCTCCGCAACGGCTGCGCGCACGTGGCCGTCACCGGAGCCGCGGACGACGGCGCCCCCGGTCACACCGCCGAGACGGCCCGCGTACTCCGCCGCGACCTGCACGGCGTCGAGGGAACCACCGAACTGGACGTGGAAGAAGCCGAGTTGACCGAGGCGGGCTGCGCACCCGACCTCGTACGCCTCCCCGCGGACGCGGCGCCGGACGGGACGTACGGGTGGGACCGGCTCGACGGCTGGGACACCGTCCTCGTCACCCCCGGCCCCGCCGGGCGCCGCCAGACGCTGCGCCTGCTCGGGGAGGGCGTGCCGCCCGGCCGCCGACTGCTGCCCGCCTGGACCTTCGGGGACCGGGCCGTGGTCGGCCCGGTCATGGCCGACGCCACCCCCGGCTGCTGGTGCTGCGCCGCGCTCCGCCTCGGCGCGGGCGCCGACGCCGCCGACAGCGCCGACTTCTGGGCCTCCGTGGGCCCCGCCGCCCCGCTCGGCACCCCGGCCCCCGACCTCACCGGACCGCTCGCCGGGATGCTCGGCAACCTCCTCGCCTTCGAGGTGTTCCGCCTCGTCACCGGCGCCCTGCCCGCCGAGACCCGCAACCAGCTCGTCGTCCAGGACCTCGACTCCCTCGACGTCCTCACCGAGCCCCTGCTGCCGCACCCCCGCTGCCCCCACTGCGTCCCGGCCGAACTCGCCTTCCCCGCACCCGACGTGCTGCGCACCCCGCACACCGACGACGAGCCCACCGCGCTCCCCGCCGACGGCGGCGCCGACGAGCGGGCCGCCCAGGACGCCCTCGCCGCGCTGGAGGCCCGCGACATCCTGGTCCACCCCTCGGCCGGAGTCTTCACCGCCTACGCCGACGACGACCACGAGCAGACCCCGCTCAAGGTGGGCACCGTCCGCCTGGGCACCGGACCCGGCCGGGTCCGCGAGGTCTCCGCCCCCGACGTGCACCATGTGGCGGGCGCCCGCCTCGCCGCCCTGCTCCGGGCCGCCGAGGTCTACGCCGAACACGTCGTCCCGCCCCGCGTCCTCGCCCCGGCCGCGCTGGAGGCCGCCTCCGGCACGTGGCCGCGCGTCGCCCCCGCCCGACTCGCCCTCACCACGGGGTTGGACGTGCCCGCCGGGCAGGTCGCGCACTGGAGCGAGGCCGTCTCCCTGCTGGACGGGCGGACCGTCCTCGTTCCGGCCGCCGCCACCCGCACCCTCGGCCACTGGAACGACCAGCGCCTGTTCGAACCCACCCCGGCGGGCACCGGCGCCGGAACCGGCCCCCGCGCCGCCCTCACCCGCGCCCTGCGCTCCGCGCTCACCCACGACGCGCTCCAGCGCGCCCTGCGCCGGACCGCCCCGGTGACCTTGCTGGACCTCACCGGGCAACAGGACGATCCGGAGCTGGTGTTCCTGCTGCGCACGGCCGAAAACCTCGGTGTACGAGCCGAGTTGCTGGATCTGACCGCCACCGGGGGCAGCACGCTGCCGGTCGTCCTCGCCCGCCGCACCGACCCCGGTGACGGCACCCCGCGCTGGGCGGCGGGCAGCGGACTCCGGCCGCGCGAGGCCGTGTTGGAGGCGCTGCGCGACCTGCTCGGCACCGAGCAGCTCCGGCGCGCGGACGGCGAACCCGACACCGGCGACCCGCTGTGGGCCGACCTCGACCCCACCACGCCGGCCGCCTCCGACGCCGTACCGCTGCCGGACACCGCGACCACCTGGGCCGCCGTCCTGGACACCCTCGCCGGGGCGGGCCGCGACGCGTTCGCCGTACCGGTCGCCGCCCCCGACCTCGCCGCCGGACACCTCCACACCGTCAAGGTGCTGCTGGCCGACGGGGAACGCCGTGCCGACTGACCGCGGCACCACGGGGGTGGACGCGCGTCCGGCGGAACCCCCGGGCGCGGTCGGCGGTCCGGGCGCGTGCGCCACCGACGGATACGGTGCGAGCGCCCCCGGCGGCGCAGCCGTACGGCTCCCGGCCGCCCCTGCCCCCGCGCCCGCGCCCGCGCCTGCCCCCGCGCCGGATGCGGAGGCGTCCGGAGCCCCCTGGTCCGACCTCTGCCACGCCCTCACCGCGGCCCTCGCCGCCGGGGCCGCCCGGCACCCCGGCATGCCCCCCGCCGTCGTACGGCCCCTCGGGGTACGGGACGAACTCGCGCCCGGGGCAGAGGAGTTCGCCCCGGGCGCCGTGCCCGTCGGGGTCTACGGGCACCACGCCGTCGTCGGTCCCGTACCGCGCGCGGCCGGTGCTCCCGGCTGTCCGCGGTGTCTGGCCCGGCGATGGCAGGCGGTGCGGGCCGGGTATCTGCGGGACGCGCTGGAGCGGGGCGGGGAGCCGCGCGCCACCGGGACCCCGCCGTGGCTCGCGGGGTTCACCGTGGACGCGCTGGCCCGGCTGGTCGAGGCGGCGGCCCGCCGACCGGGCCCCGCGCACCGCCCGTGGGTCTGGCTGCTGGACCTGGAGACGCTGCGCGTGTCGCGGCTGCCGCTGGTGCCCGACGGCGAGTGCCCGGCGTGCGGACCGCACCGCGCCGACACCGCCGAGGGCGCCCGCGTCACCCTGGCGCCCGCCCCGAAACACGCCCCGGACGGGTTCCGGCAGCACCCGGTCCACGACTACGACCTGCCGCTCGCGGCGTTCGTCAACCCGGTCACCGGGATGCTCGGTCCGTCCGTCGCCCCCGACCTGGCCTCCGCCTCCACCTCCTCCGCCATCGGCGCCTTCACCAGCCGCTCGGGCGGCTACCTGCGCGAGACCTACTGGGGCGGGCACACCGGGGCGTACGGCACGAGCGTCCGCGTCGGCGTGCTGGAAGGGCTGGAACGGTTCGCCGGGATGCGGGCCCGCGCCCGCCGGACCACCGTCACAGCGGCCCTGGACGACCTGGGCGACACGGCCGTGGACCCGCGCGTCACCGGCCTGTACTCCGACGCCTTCCACACGGCCGAACCCGAGGTGCCCCGCTTCCGCCCGGACGAGCCCGTGACCTGGGTGTGGGGCTGGTCGCTCCGCGACGACCGGCCCGTCCTCGTCCCCGAGGTCGTCGCGTACTACCACGCGCCCGGCGGCCTGCGGCACCGCTTCGTACAGGAGAGTTCCAACGGCTGCGCGTCCGGCGGCTCGCTCACCGAGGCCGTCCACCACGGGCTGATGGAGGCCGTTGAACGCGACGCATTCCTGCTCGCCTGGTTCGGCCGCGCCCGCCTCCCCGAGATCGACCCGGCGAGCAGCACCAGCACCGCGACCCGCGCGATGGTGCACCGCCTGGAAATGTACGGCTACCGGGCCCGGTTCTTCGACACCCGGATCACCTTCCCGGTGCCGGTCGTCACCGCCGTCGCCGAACGCCTCGACGGCGGGCCGGGGTTGCTCTGCTTCGGCGCGGGCGCCTCCCCGGACCCGGAGGCGGCGCTCGCGGGCGGGCTCTGCGAGATCGCCACCGACAGCGTCAACCTGCGCCGCCGCACCGCCCGCGAGGAACACCGGCTGCGCCGGATGGCCGCCGACTTCGACGAGGTACGCGTCCTGCACGACCATCCGCTGCTCTACGGACTCCCGGAGATGCGCCCGTACACCGACTTCCTGCTGCGCGACCGGGACGACGCGGACCGGGTGCCGCTCGCCTCGCTCGCGTCCGGGTCCGGCCCCGGCGCCGATCTGCGCGACGACGTGGCGGCGTGCGTCGCGGAGATCACCGCGCACGGCTTCGACGTGATCGTGGTGGACCAGACCGCGCCCGAACAGACCGCCCTCGGCCTGTACACGGTGAAAGTGCTGGTCCCCGGCCTGCTCCCGATCGACTTCGGCTGGCGCCGCCAGCGCGGCGCACGCATGCCCCGCGTCCGCACGGCGCTGCGCGAGGCGGGTCTGCGGGCCGACGACCTCACACCCGACCAGCTCAACCCGGCACCGCATCCGTTCCCCTGAGCCCTCCGTCCACACGCGTCACGCACCGCCCGCCCGACGGCGACCCGGCCCCCTCCGGGACGCCCCAACTCCTCTCCAGCGAAAAGAAGTTAGGGAGTGATCATGGGATACGCCCATGAGTACGCGACCGCGGTGATGCGGCGGGGCCGGATTCCGATGGAACCGGCCGACTTCGTGCCCGACTGGGCCGACCGCCCCCGCAGGGGCAAGCACTTCCCCGGCGCCCCGTCCGTCCCCCTGCCCGACGGCGGCTGCGCGCCCGGCGCCACCCTCGGACGCGGCCTGTTCGGGGAGCCCGGCACCGGCGCCTTCACCCTGCCCCGGCTGGGCGCGATGCTCCGCGACTCCTACGGCCTCACCGGGCGCCGCCTCGCCGTACAGGCCAACACCGACCTCGGCTCGCTGCCGTTCCACGCGCACGCCAACTGGTCGCGCGGCACCGCCTCCGGCGGCGGTCTCTACCCGGTCGGCGTGCACTGGATCAGCGGCCCGAGCGGCCCCCTCACACCGGGCGTCCACTACTACGACACCCCGCGCCACCGCTTCACCCGGCTGCTCTCCGGCGACGTCACCGGCGAGGTCCGCGCCGCCCTCGGAGACCTCGAAATCGCCGCCGGTGCCGATCAGTTCCTCGTCCTGGGTGTCACGTTCTGGCAGAACTCCTTCAAGTACAACAGCTTCTGCTACCACGCCGTCACGATGGACATCGGCGCCCTCTGGCAGACCTGGCGGATGTGGGCCCGCGCGCACGGTCTGGCGCTCGGCACCGCGCTCTGGTTCGACGAGGCCCGACTCGGGCGGCTGCTCGGGCTGGACCCGGCCGAGGACGGGGTGTTCGCGGTCGTACCGCTGCGCTGGGAGGCGCGGCCCGGCGAGGCGACCCCACCCGCCAACTCCGTTGCACAGGAAGCTTTTTGTGCCCGGGTGCGGCGTGTGCCCGACGAGAGGTCCCGCCGTGTGCTCTCCTTCGAGACCCTGCGCCGTATCCATACCGCCACCCTGGAGGGCGCCGCCGACCGGCCCGCCCCCGGCGCCCTCGACCCCGCCCTCGCCCCGCCCGCCGGACCCGGCGCTCGCGTTCCACTGCCCGCGCCCACCGAGTTGGACATGCCGGTACGGCGCGCACTGCGCGAACGGCGCAGCAGCTTCGGCCGATTCACCGCACTTACCCCGCTCGACCCGGCCCAACTCGCCGTGACCCTGGCCGCCGCCGTGGCCGCCGGAACCCTCGACAGCGACACCGAGACCCCCGGCGGCGCCCCCCTCACCCGGCTCTGCGTCTTCGTCAACCACGTCCACGACGTGCCCCCCGGGCTCTACGAGTACGACCGCGACACCGGCGACCTCGTCCTCCTCAAGGCGGGCGACCACGGCGCCTTCCTCCAGCGGAACTACTTCCTCGCCAACTACAACGTCGAGCAGGCCGCCGCCGTACTCGTCCCCACCGCCCGCACGCACGCGGTGCTCGACCAGGTCGGGGACCGGGGATACCGCCTGGTCAACGCGGCCGTCGGCGCCACCGCCCAGGCCGTCTACACCGCCGCCACCGCCGCCGGGACGGCCTGCGGAGTCGCCCTCGGCTTCGACAGCGTCTCCTTCGAGGAGGAACTCGGCCTCGCCGAACGCGGCGAGATCCCCCTGCTGATCATGATGATCGGCGGCGAACGCCCGCACCCCGCCGACTACCGCTACGACATCGTCGCGCCCTGACGAGCGAAAGGGGGAGGGCGTGAGCCCGACCACCACCACCGCCCCGCAGGACACGGGCGCCGCAGACCGACTCGCCCTCCCGCACCGGCGGTTCATGCTGCGCGTCGCCGGACTGCCCCTCGACACCGTGCACGCCCTGCGCGCCCCCGGCACCACCGACTGGGCCGCACGCACCGCCGCCGGTGAGGACGCCCTGCGTGCCCTCGGCGCCCGACTCGGCGACCCGCTCGCGGCGGCGGTCGGCGCCACCGACGACCCCGCGCTGCGCCGACGCCTGCTCGCCCTGCGCCGCCAGGTCTTCAACAACCGCCTGCCCGGCGACCCGGACGCGGCCCGCGCACTCGCCGCCGCACTCGACGGCACCGTGGGGTCCGACCTGGCCGACTGGCTCGACGCCCGCGAACGCTGGGAAGAACTCCGCCGGGCCGGGGACGGCGTCCTCGCCGACGGCTTCGCCCGCACCCGCGCCGCGCTGCGCGCCCTCGCCCGTGACGACCGCCTCCGCCGGGGCCTGCTCCTCGCCTCACCCACCCTGGAGGAACGCCTCGACGCCTTCGCCGCCGACAGCACACCCGCACCGGGCAAGCGGACCCGCAAGATGGAACGCTCACTGCTGTCGTACGTGTACCGGACGGCCTGCAAGACCAGTCCGTTCAGCACGCTGGGGGGAGTGGCGCTCGGAGAGTTCCGGGCCCACCCCGGCACCGGCACCGGCACCCACCCCGACCCCGACCCCCACCCCGACACGCGTACCGACCACGTCCACGACGACTGGACCGGTCACGTCCGCCTCAACGTCGTCGTCCTCAGCCGCCTCGCGGAGCTGATCGCGGCCGACCCGGAGCGCCGCGCCGACCTGCCCGTGACGCTCGCCTCCGGCTGGACCCTGGACGAGGACCGGGTCCGCTACGTCCAGCGGGCGGTCACCGCAGGCGACGACAGCGCGCCCGTCAGCTTCGACGCCGCCCAGGACCGGCTGTTCTTCCTGCGCCGCCAGGGCGCCCTGGACGGCATGCTCGCCCTGCTGCACGACCACGGCGGCACCCTGCGCCACGGCGACCTGGCCCGCTGGCTGGCCGACACCACCGGCGCCGGGGAGGAGGAGGCCGGGCACTACCTCACCGCGCTGCGCGACCTCGGCATCCTCCAACTCCCCTCCCTGGCGACGAGCGTGCACGGCGGAGACCCGCTCCACGCCTTCCAGCGCGCGCTGCACGCCCTGGACCGCCCCTGGGCACGCGCCCTCGCCGCCCGCCTCGACGGCCCCGCCGACGCGCTCGCCCGCTACCCGCACGCGGACGTCCCCGGCCGACGCGCCCTCCTCACCCGACTGCGCGCCGAACTCCTCACCCTGCAAAGCGACGTGGGCGCCGAACACCCCGTCCTCCCGCAGACCCTCGTCTACGAGGACGTGTCCGCCGGAACGGCGAGCGCCGACCTCGCCGAGTGGACGCCGATCACCGCACCCCTCGCCTCCATCGGACGCGTGCTGCCCGGCTTCGACGTGGCCCTGCCCCAACGCCTCACTCTCAAGGGCTTCTTCCTCGCCCGCCACGGCAGGGGCGGACGCTGCGAGGACGTGCTGCGGCTCGTCCACGACTTCCACGAGGACATCTTCCGGCAGTACCTCCAGTTCACCGCCACCAAGGACGACTTCCTGCCCGACGGCAGCCACGCCCCCGAGGAGAACTGGCTCGGCCTCCCGGAGATCACCGCCGTGGACCGCGCCCGCGCGACCCTCACCGACCGGGTGCGGACAGCGTGGTCCGAACTGCCCGAGGAAGCAGAAGAGTTGGTCATCGACGACCGGCTCGTGGACGACGTGGCCGCCGAACTCGCCCCGGCCGTGCCCGCCTTCCAGCCCCACGCCCACTTCCTCCAGCTCGCCCGCCGCGCGGACGGCCCGCTCGCCGTCCTCAACGACTCCTTCGGCGGCCTCTGCTTCCCGTTCACCCGCTTCACCCACTGCTTCGACACAGGCGGAAGCACCGGTGCCCGCCGGACCGCCGACGCCCTCCCGGCCGACGCCCACCGGTCCGACACCGCCCCGTCCGACGCCACCCTCACCACGGCACTCCGCGACCGGCTCCGGCAACTCCTGCCCACAGGCGCCGTGTTCGCGGAGATCACCGCCGGGTCCGCCACCACCAACCTCAACCTGCACGGCCGCCTGACCGACTACGAGATCGTCTGCCCCGGCGAGCACAGCACCGCCCCCGAGGACGCCCGCCTCCACCTGGACGACCTCTACGCCGTGCACGACGCGACCACCGACCGGCTCGCACTCCGCTCCCGCCGCCTCGGCCGCGAGGTCGTCCCCCTCTACCTCGGCTACCTCGTCCCGATGGTGCTGCCCGAGATCCCCCGCACCCTGCTGCTGTTCTCCCCGACCGCCCGCGCCGTCCTCGACGTGTGGCGGGGCGTCCCGGCGGGCCCCGACGACGCGGGCGTCACCCGCCGCCCCCGCGTCCGCCATCACCGGCTCGTCCTCCAGCGCCGCTCCTGGACGGCCGCCGACGGCAGCCTCCCGCTGCGCGCCCCCGGCACCCCGGACGGCGAGTGGTTCCTCGCCTGGCACCGCTGGCGCACCCGGCACGGCCTGCCCGAACAGGTCTTCGCCACCGTCCACCGGCAGACGGCGGACGAGGCGCCGGGCGGCTGGTTCGGCGGCTCCAAACCGCAGTACGTCGATTTCGCCAGCCCCCTGTCACTGACCGCCCTCGAAGCCCTCCTCGCGGGGCACCGCGCCCGCACCGTCTTCGAGGAGATGCTCCCCGGCGAGGACGAACTGCACCTCACCTCCCCGCGCGGCCGACACGTCGCCGAACTCGCCGTCGAAATGCTGCCCGCCCCGGCCGCCCCACCCGCCGCCTCCCTCGCCCCGGCCACCCCGGCCACCCCGCCCGCCCGGACCGAACAGGACCCCGCCCGATGACCGCACCGACCGGCCCCGCGCCCGTACCCACCGCCGAAGCGGCGGCCACACCGGCCGAGCCGGCTCCCGGCGACTGGATCGCCGTCCACGTCTTCTACGCGGCCAGCCCCCGCCCCCTGCTGCTCCAGTGCGTGCGGCCCCTGGTGGACGCGCTCACCCAAGAGGGCCTGATCACCGGGTACTTCTTCATCAACTACTGGCTGGAGGGCCCCCACCTCCGGCTCCGCCTCAAGCCCGCCCGCGCCGCCGACACCGGTGCCGTACGGGACCGGGCGCACACCGCGCTCGCCGCGTTCCTGCGCGAACGCCCCGCGCTGTACGAGGTGAAGGCGGGATTCCTCGCCGAGCTGTACGAGACCCTGTTCACGCTGGAGTACACCGAGGACCAGCGGGCCGAACTCCTCGGCCCGGACGGGCGGATGTCGCTGCGCCCCAACAACACCTTCGAGGACCGGCCCTACGAACCCGAGTACGGCAAGTACGGCGGACCGGCCGGAGTCGCCCTCGCGGAATGGCACTTCCAGCACTCCAGCGACCTCGTCATCGAGGCCGCCCGCACCATGAACCTGCATCTGCGCACCGTGCTGCTCGGACTCTCCGCCCAGCTCATGATGGTCATGGCGGGCACCTTCCTGCCCGACGACGAGGCACTCATGGCCTTCCTCGACCGCTACCACGCCTTCTGGAACAGTGCGTTCAGCGGCACCAACTACACGGCCGACGACGGCTACGACCGCGCGTACACCACGATGGGCGACACCCTCCCGGCCCGCTTCCGGCACATCCGGGACGCCGTCGCCCACGGCGACCACGGCAGCCTCCCCGCCTTCCTGCGCGGCTGGGCCGCACACAGCGTCGAACTCCGCGACCGGGCAGAGGAGTTGGCCCGCGAGGGCGAGCTGACCTTCCGCTCCTGGGACGGCACCCGCGACCTCCACCTCACCGACCCCGCCCAGGTCCTGCCGATGCTGCTCTCGCCGTATCTGCACATGACCAACAACCGGCTCGGCATGACCGTCCGGGACGAGGCGTTCCTCTCCTACGTCCTCGGCCGCGCCCTGCGCGCCGGGGCACCGGAGGCCGCCGGATGACCACGGACGCCTTCCTCGCCGCCCGGCCGCGCGTCCGCCCCGACCTCGTCCAGGGCCCCACCCTGGTGCGCGGCACGGCGCGGATTCATCTGCTGAAGGACCCGCGCACCGGGCGGCGCATGGAGGTCGGCCCCAAGGAACACTTCCTGATCAGCCGCCTGGACGGCACCCGTTCGCTCGCCGAGATCGGACAGGCGTACACGGGGGAGTTCGGCACCCGGCTGGGCGAGCGGCAGTGGGGGCAGCTGCTCGGACTGCTGCACGGCCGGGGTCTGCTCGACGGCGCCCCGGCCGCCCCGGCGGCGCCCGCCGCCGACCCCCCGGCCCGCCCCAACGGCATCCTCGCGGGGCGCACCCGGCTCGTCGCGGACGCCCCCGCGCTCATGGACCGGCTGCACCGCGTCACCGCGCCCGCCCGGCGGCCCCCGGTACTCGTCGCGCTCACCGCCGTGGCCGTGGCACTGCTCGTGGCGGTCACCGCGCAGGCGGGCACGCTGTGGCGACAGACCCAACTGGTGCTGGAGCAACCGGTGCTGCTGCTCGCCGTGGGCTGCGTCCTGTGGTGCTCGCTCGCCCTGCACGAGCTGGCCCACGGGCTGTTCGCCCGCGCGTTCGGCGGGCACGTCAAGGAGATAGGGCTGCGCTGGACGCTCGGTGCCACCTATCTGTACTGCGAGGTAGAGGACGTGCAGTTCCTCGGCAGCCGCGCCCGCAAAGTCGCCACCGCCTGCGCGGGCGCCTTCGTCAACATCCTCTTCCTGCTGCCGTTCTACGCGCTCTGGGCCCTCCTGCCGACCGGCGCCCAGGCCCGCCCCGCGCTCGGCGCCCTCCTGCTGCTCGGCACGGTCGGCGGCCTCGCCAACCTGCTCCCGCTGCCACCCCTCGACGGCTACAAGGCCCTCGGCCACGCCCTCGGCATCACCGAACTGGCCCCCGGCAGCCGCGTGTTCCTCACCGACACCGTGCGCGGACTCCTCCGGCGCGGCCCCGGCATCGCCGCCTACCCACGTCAACTACGGTTCTTCTATGGTGGGTTCGCGCTGCTTACCGCCGTACAGACCGCCGCGCTGCTGCTCCTCGCGGGCTCCGTGCTGCGGGCCGTGCTGCCCGACGGGCGGGCGGCGCTGGCGTGGAGCCTTCCGCCCGCCGCCCTCGCGGCCGTCCTGCTGCTGTGGGCACTCGGGGCGTACGGCCGCACGGCCCGCGCCCGCCGCACCCCGCCCCCGCTCCCGTCCGCGTCCCCCGCGGCGCCCGCACCGGAACCGGCGCACCAGTCCGCGCACCGACCCACCCACCACCCGGCACATCACGTGAGGAAAGGCGAGATGAGCGCACCCGAGAACGGCAGCGAGGCCGAGACGGTCGTCGTGCTGGACGGCATCACCAAGCGGTACGGAGAGGTGACGGCGCTGGACGGCGTCTCCTTCGCCGTGCGCAAGGGCGAGTTCTTCGGCATCCTCGGCCCCAACGGCGCCGGAAAGACCACCCTGGTGGAGATCGTGGAAGGCATGCGCCGACCCGACTCCGGGACAGTGAGCCTGCTCGGCCGGAGTCCCTGGCCGCGCGACCCGGCGCTCCTCGCGCGGATCGGCGTGCAGACCCAGGCATCCGCGTTCTTCGCCCGCCTCACCGCGGGCGAACACCTGCGCACCGTCGCCGCGTTGTACGGCATGGACGCCGCGCCCGCCGCCAGGGCCGCGTTGGAGCGGGTCGGGCTCACCGGCAAGGAGAAGGCCCGTATCGACCACCTGTCCGGCGGGCAGCGGCAGCGCCTCGCCCTCGCCACCGCGCTGCTCAACGAGCCCGAACTGATCTTCCTGGACGAGCCGACCGCCGCCCTCGACCCCGAGGCGCGGCGTGAACTCTGGTCCCTGCTCAGGTCGTTGCGCTCCGAGGGGCGCACCATCATCTGCACCACGCACTACCTGGACGAGGCCGAGGCGCTCTGCGACCGCGTGGCGATCGTCACCGAGGGCCGCCTCGCCGCCCTGGACGCCCCGCGCAGCCTCATCCGCTCGCTCGCCGCCCCCACGCGGCTGCTGCTGCCCGCGTCCCGTATCTCCCCGGAGGCCGCGCTCGCCGTGACCGGCGTGGACCGCGCCACCGTCGAGGGCGACGACCTCGTCATCGAGACGGCCTCCGCCAACCGCGTCCTCACCGGCCTCGGCGACCTCGTGGACATCGACGACATCACCGTGCGCACCGCCACCCTGGAGGACGCGTACCTCGCGCTGACCGGCCACGGGGGCGCTCCCGCCGCCGACAGCGCGCCCGCCCCCACGGGCGGCCTCACCCCCACCGACCGCCCCGCCCCCGCCGCGACCCGAACGGAGCACGACCGTTGAGCGCGTACGCCGCACTGACCAGGGCCACCTATGTCGCCGGCGTGCGCGACAAGACCACCCTGTTCTTCACCTTCGCCTTCCCGCTGGCCTTCCTCGTGCTGTTCGGCCTGATCTTCCAGGGCCAGCAGGTCAAGGGCGGCCTGTCGTCCATCAACTACATCGCGCCGGGCGTGCTCTCCTGGGGGGTGGGCAACGCCTCGGTCTTCTCGGTGGGGTTCGCGCTGATGCAGTGGCGCCGCGACGATCTGCTCCGGCTGATCTGGCGCACCCCGACCCCGTTGCGCACGCTGATCGCCTCCCGCTGGACGGTGGCGGTCGCCGCGGCCCTCGTGCAGACCGTGCTGTTCACCGCCGTCGCCCTGCTCCCCTTCTTCGGGCTCAAGCTGACCGGTCCCTGGTGGGCGGTGCTGCCGCTGCTGGTGCTCGGCGTCACCGCCTTCCTCGCGCTCGGGCTGATCGTCGGCAGCGTCGCCAACACCCCGGAGGCGGTCGCCGCCATCGCCAACATCCTGATGGTGCCGATGGCGTTCCTGTCCGGCTCGTTCTTCCCCGACGACCTCATGCCGGGCTGGCTGCGCACCGTCGCCAAGGTGCTGCCGCTGCACTACCTCAACGACGGTGTCACCGACGCGATGGGCGGACGCGGCGGCCTCGGGGACATCTGGCTGGACTGCGCCGGACTCGCCGTGTTCGCCCTGGTGTTCGGACTGATCGCCGTACGCATCTTCCGCTGGAGCAACCGGCCGTGACGACCACCGCCCCCGTCCCGGTGCGCGCGGCCCCGCTGGAGGCAGCCCGCGCCGACCTCGAAACCCGCCTCGCCGCCCGCGCCGCCCACGCGGGAACACCACCGCCGTCCGTGTCCCGGATGGGGGACACGAACGTACTGGGCGCACCGAACTCGTCCGACGCGGCGGATGAGGTGGCGCCGTCGTCGCTCGCCGGGATTCATCTGACCGCGCAGGCGGTCCTCCTCGGCCCGTGGGGCGGCGGCCCGGACACGGAACCCGCCTGCGGCACCTGCCTCGCCATGCGCCGCCAGCGGCTGCGGACCCGGACCGAGCGGGACGCCCTGGAGACCGGTGCCGAGACCATGACCGCCGGGCGCTGGCCCGCGCTGCCCGACCACACGGTGGACGCCGTCTGGCAGACGCACCGCCTGATCGCCTCCGGCGCCGCCCGCCACACCGCGCCCGGCGCCGACGGCACCCTGCCCCAGGTCACCGAACTCGACCTGGAAACCCTGCGGTTGCGCACCTTCCCGCTGGTCCCCGAGCCGATGTGCCCGCACTGCCGTCCCCCGACCGGGGCCGCCGCACGGCGGGCCGCCGCCGAGGCCACCGTGCCCCCGCTGCGCTCCCGCCCCAAGTCCCGTCCGGACGCCTACCGTTCACGCCGCCCCGCCGACTACGCCCTCCCCGTGAAGGGCCTCGCCAACCCGGTGTGCGGGGTGCTCGGCGGCGGCACCTGGACCGACGTGACCTCACCCACCACGGCGCCGGTCGCGGGCAGCGTCTTCATGCGGGGCTACGCGGGACTCACGGACGTGACCTGGAGCGGCCAGGCCAACTCCTTCGCCCGCAGCCGGAACCTGGCCTGGCTGGAAGGGCTGGAACGGTACGCGGGCACGCACCGCAGACACCGGGCGCCGGTGGTCACCGCCGCGCTGGACGACCTCGGCGACCGCGCCCTGGACCCGCGCGTCTGCGGGCTCTACGCACCCCGTACCTACGCCGGGGACCCGATGGTCCGGCCGTTCGACCCGGCCAGGCCCATTCCCTGGGTCACCGGCTGGTCCCTGCGCGACGAACGCCCCGTCCTCGTCCCCGCCCGGCTCGTCTACTACAGCGCGGGCACCCACGCGGACAACTTCGTCTTCGAATGCTCCAACGGCTGTGCCACGGGCGGGAGTCCGGAGGAGGCGATCCTCTTCGGGCTGCTCGAACTGATCGAGCGGGACGCCTTCCTGCTCGGCTGGTACGGGAACCTGCCGCTGCCCGAGATCGACCTCGCCTCGGTCGGCTCCCCGGAAGTGCGGGCCATGACCGCCCGCGCCGCCCTCCAGGGCTACGACGTGCACGTCTTCGACAACCGGGTGGATCTGCCGCTGCCCGTCGTGACCGGCCTCGCCGTCCGCCGCGACGACGGCCCCGGCACCCTCGCCTTCGCCGCCGGGGCCTCCTTCGACCCCGAGACGGCCGTCGAGTCGGCGCTCTCCGAGATCCTCACGTACATCCCCCACCTGCCCCGCCAGGTGGGGGAGCGGCCCGAGGAACTCAGCCTGATGGCGACGGACTTCGACTTGGTGAAACGACTCCCTGACCACGCGGCGCTGTACGGACTGCCGGTCATGCGCCAACACGCCCGCAGCTATCTGGAGCCGCCCCGCACGGCACCGCTGGCCGAGCTGTTCGGGGCGTGGGAGGGCCAACGGCCGCGTACGACAGATCTGTTGGACGACCTGACCCATCTGCGGGATCTCCTCGCGGGTGCCGGATGCGATGTGATCGCCGTGGACCAGACGACCCCGGAGCAGCGGCGGATGGGACTGCGCACGGTGGCCACGCTGGCACCGGGACTGCTGCCGATCGACTTCGGCTGGTCGCGGCAGCGGGCCCTGCACATGCCCCGGCTGCGGACGGCGCCCTTCCGGGCGGGGCTGACACAAGCACCTTTGCAGGAGGGGGAGTTGAGACGGGTGCCGCACCCCTTCCCCTGACGGGCGGGCGACGCGGCCCGTCGGGGCCGTCCGCGAAAGCCCCCGGAACGTGAGCGCTCCGGGGGCTTCGGCGGACCCGGCACCCGGTGCGGGCGCCGACCGGTGTCAGGCGGTGCAGGAGGTGGTGCTGGTCGTGCTGGAACAGGTGCTCGTGGAGGAGCAGCTGGTGGACGAGCCGAGCATGACCTCGCTGGCGTCCGAGTAGTCGGTGATCTCGAAGGTCTCCGACTCAAGGTCGAGGATCTCCTGGGCGAGGGAGGACAGGGTGCTGTCGGCCATGACGACTCCTTCTGAAGCGGGAACGGGACACCGGGCGGGACAGCCCGGACCGCGGAACCCCCGGCACACACCCCGGCAGCCCCACGGCACCTTCTTTCTACGCGCGTCCGCCCTCACCCCCATGACCGTCCACTGTCACCTCACTGACACGGCCCGAACGAGGAGCTGCCTTCGATGAGTTCGCCCAGGAACGAGGAACCGGCCAGAGCGGGAGGGGAGTTGGGCGAGGCGGCCCTTCTCCCCGCCACCCTCGACCTCTATCTCGACCTCCACCGGCACCCCGAACTCTCCGGCGCCGAGGCCCGCACCGCCGCCACGTTCGCCAACTGGCTGGAGGCGGACGGCTTCCGCGTCCTGCGGGGCGTCGGCGGACACGGCGTCGCCGCCGAACTCCGCAACGGCGACGGCCCCGCCGTCCTGCTGCGTGCCGAACTGGACGCCCTGCCCGTGGCCGAGGCCACCGGCGCCGCGTACGCCAGTACGGCCACCGCACCCGGCCCGGACGGGCGCGCGGTGCCGGTGTCGCACGCGTGCGGCCACGACGTACACCTGGCTTGTGCCGCGGCGGCGGCCCGTCTGCTCGCCGCGCGCCGGGACCGCTGGCGCGGCACGCTGCTCGTCGTCGGCCAGCCCGCCGAGGAGACGTTGAGCGGGGCCGGCGCGCTGCTGGCGGACGGGCTGTACGAGCGGATCACGGTGCCCGGTACGGTCCTCGCCCAGCACACGGCGCCCTTCCCGGCGGGCATGGTCGCGCACGCGGACGGCCCGGTCCTCGCGGCGAGCACCGCGCTCTCGGTGGTATTCGAGGGCGACGGTGGCCATGTGGCCACCGCACACCTCGCGGCCGACCCGCTGCGGGCGGCCGCCGCGTCCGTCCTGCGCCTCGCCGCCCTGTCCCGCCCCGGCGGCCCGTACGTCACCGCCTCCGCGCTGCACACCGGGGACGGCGATCCGGCCGCGAACGTGATCCCGACGCGTGCCGAACTCCGTGTGTCCGTAAGGGCGTTCTCGGAGTCGGCGGTGCGCGGGGCGACGGCGGCCGTCGAACGAGCGGTGCGCGCGGAGGCCGCCTCCGCCGCCGTACCGCCCCGCGTCACCCTCACCGTGCTGTCCCGCTCCGGCGTCACCCGGTCCGACCCGGACACCGCGGAGGCCGTCCGCGCCGCCCACCGGGCGAGCTTCGGCCCGGCCCGTGTCACCGGCTGGCCCGGCTCGGCGGCCACCGAGGACTTCCCCCTCCTCACCGGCGCCGGTGCCCCCCTGCACGGCCACCCCGGCATCCGGGGCGCCTACTGGATGCTCGGCGCGACCGGCCCCGCCCAGTGGTCCGCCGCCCCCGGCGCCGACCCCGCCGCCAAACTGGCCACCCTCCCCACCAACCACTCCCCGCGTTTCCTCCCCGACCCCCGTCTCACGCTGGGCACGGGCACGGCGGCGATGGCGGCGGCGGCCCTGGCCTGCCTGGCCCGAACGCCCGCCACCTGAGCCCGGTTGCCCGGCCCCGTCCACCCGGCCCCGTCCCGGCACCTCCACCGCCCTCGCGCCCGTCCCCCGGCGGGCAGGCCCATGAACCCGCCCCACGCATGACCCGAGTGAGTCCGGGCACGAGGAGATTTCACGGTTTGAAATAATGGGGACCATGACCGAGATGGTGGTGAGCCGGGCGGTCGTCGGCGGGGTGTGCGTCGTACGACTGCGCGGAGAAGTCGAGGCCGGCGAGGACGGCGGGGGACTGGCGGCTGCGCTGGTGCCCGGAGGCCGTGCGACCGTGGTCGATCTGTCGGACGTCTCATTCGCGGACTCCTCGCTGCTGCACGAACTCCTGCACGCCCAGCGGCTGCACACGGCGGCGGGGCTGCCGCTGGTGCTGGCCGCGCCCAGCCCGCCGGTCGCGCGGCTGCTGGACATCACGAACACCTTCGACGCGTTCGCGGTGGCCGCCACCCCGGAGGAGGGCCTGCGCCGGGCGGCCGAGTCCGCGCGCCGGTGACACCTTCACGGAAGTCACTGTGTGCGACGCGGGGCTCCGGGCAGGCGAATGGTGTGGACGAATGGCGTCGGGTCCCGTACAGGGGGAGGAGGCGACGATGACGACGGAAGAAGAACCACGGGCGGACACCGGTCGCCGGGTCACCCCGGCAGAGGCCCGCGACGAGGTGCGTACGCTGCTGACCGCCCACTTCGACAGCCGTCGTGAGGGCGCGGGAGGCACAGGGGCGCGGGTGGACACGGGCGCGGATGCGGACGTGGACACGGAGGGTGTCGCGGACACCGTCATCACCGACGCCCTTCTCGTCACCACCGAACTGATCACCAACGCCGACCGGCACGGCGGCGGCCTGACCGGCTTCCGGGCGACCGCCCACGACGGCGCCCTGCACCTCGCGGTCAGCGACCGCTCCTTGGAAGCGCCCGAGCTGCGCCCCAACGACCTTTCCACCCTGGGCGGGTTCGGCTGGCCACTGGTTCACCGGCTGTGCGACAAGGTGTGCGTCGAGCCTCGGGACGACGGCAAGACCATCACGGTGACGATCCTGCTCGGGTGAACCCGGTGGCCGCGCTCACAGTGCCGTGAAGGTGAAGTACGTCCGCGTGCCCGTCACGTCGAAGAGGCGCCGTACGATCGCGTGACCGGGTTCTCCGACCAGCATCCGCATTCCGTGCGCCTGTTGATGACGCTGGAGTTCCAGCAGCAGATGCAGCAGCGTGGAGTCCGCGAATTCCAGTCGCCGCAGATCCACCACGATCTCCGGCGGCGTCCCCGCGGTGAGCCGGTCGAGCCCCGCCCGCAGCGCCTGTTCGTCGTGCCATTCCACCCGCCCGTCCAGACGTACGAGGCGACGCGCACCGCCCTCGTTCACCCGCACCTCGAACGACGGTTTCCGCTGTTCCCGGTCCGTGCCGGGCTGGGCGGGAATCATGGGACTCCTGCCGTGTCCACGTATTCCCCCGTGGCGGTGGGCCTGCCGTGGGAATCCCGGTCGCCGTCCCGGATATCGCCGGGGTGGAGAGAGACGGCTCCGCCGGGGTGGAGAGAGAGGGCCACGCCGGGGAACGGCCGCGCTGATATTCGCCGCCCGCCGTCGCGCCGCGCCTCCGCCGTCCTACGGTCCGCCGCTCGCCGCATGCCGTCTCCCAGCTCCTTGTTTCCCACGCCGCCCGCCTTCCGTCCCTCGGGACGCTGTTCCCCGGGGGAGCCGTCGGCTCCCTCCTCCGGGATCGCTCCGGCGATCCGGGCCGGTGCATCTCGCCGCGTACCCCTCACCGTCCGCTGTCAAAGTCACTCGATGGAGGTAATCGCCGGTCAATTGGGCAGAGCCTCACGTTGGGTTGTGCCGGGGCCGGTCTGCCCGAGGCGTCCGACGAAAAGCGGAGCACTGTATTTCCGTTCCGGGGAACGCGGCGCCGGATATTCATCCCTTCGAGTGATGAGGCTCCGGTGTACTCCTCGGAAAACCGGCCGAGTTCTCCTTTCATGACCGGGAGTTCCTTGCCCCGCACAGCAACTGAGGAGTTATCCACAGGGGTTGCAGCACCGACAGACGATGGGGGACGGTGACCGCACGACATTTCGACACCGGTCGCAGAAAGGTGGTGAGGTGCGCTCGGCGCGTGCCCGAATGTGTCTGCATACCCCAGTTCCCCGGCTTCCTCGGGCCGTTCACCCGGCGCGGACCTCGCCGCGTCCGCCTCGGGGCCGCCCGCGTCCGCCGCAGGGCTGCCCGCCCCCACCGGAAGGGTGCCCGCACCCGCCGACGGGCTGTCCGCGCCCGCCGAAAGGCTCCGCTCGCCCGACGCCGACCGCCGTGTCGGTGAGACCTGGACCGAGGCTCCCCACCCCGTACTGGTCGTGGACCGGCACGGCGGTCTGCTGAGGATCAACGAGGCCGCCCGGCACCTCCTGCCCGCCGCCGTCAGCGGAGACTGGCTGCACGAGCGGGTGCCCGCCTGGCTCGCCGACGCCCATCAGCGCATCAGCGACGGACTGCGCCGCACCTCCGCCGGACCCCTGACCGGAATCATCAACGACCGTCTCTTCGAGGCCCATCCCACCGAGGCCGGTGACGGCGACGTGGTGTGGTGGCTGGCCGACGAGACCGAACGACGCGAGGCCGAGACAGCCCTCGGCAACGCACAACGCCGCTCCGAGATCCTCTCCGAGGTCTCCAGCGCCCTGCTGTCCACGCTGAACGTACCGCGCTGCATGGAGGTGGCCGCGTCGATGGCCGCGGAACATCTCGCCGAGGCGGCGGTACTCGTCGCGCCTCCACAGGGGCGGCGTTACGCCCTCACCTACGCCCGCCAGGGCGGCCCCACCACCCAGGTCACCCGGCGCGTGGACATCTCCGGCGTGCCCGGACTCAGCGAGGCGCTCCAGGGCTTCCCGCCCGTCCCGGCCCGCTGGATCAACCCCGACGACATCCCCGACTGGGTGATACCGCATGATTTCGCCGCCCCCGTCGGCTCCGTCATCGTCGCCCCGCTCCCCGGTCACGGTGTGCCCGCCGGGGCGCTCATCCTGCTGCGCTCCAGCACCGAGCGGGCGTTCACCGAGGGCGAGGAGATCTTCGCCCGGCTCTTCGCCGCGCGCGCCGGAGCCGCCCTCTCCGCCGCCCGCCTCTACAGCGAACAGGCCGCCATCACCGCCACCCTGATGCGCGAACTGCTCCCGCCGAAACTCGGCTCCGTGCACGGCGTGGAGTACGGCGGCGGCTACCGCGCGGCCAAGGAGCAGGAACGTGTCGGCGGCGACTTCTACGACGTACACCCCGGAGCGGACACCACCGAGGAGACCCTCGTCGTGCTCGGGGACGTGGCGGGCAAGGGGCTCGAAGCCGCCGTGCTCACCGGCAAGATCCGCAACACGCTGCACGCGCTGCTGCCGCTCGCCGGTGACCACCAGCACCTGCTCGACCTGCTCAACAGCGCCCTGCTCACCTCCCACCACACCCGCTTCGTCACCCTGGTCCTGGCCTCCGTACGCCGTCACGCCGGACGCGTCCGGATACGGCTGACCAGCGCGGGCCACCCCGCTCCGCTCGTCGTCCGCGCCGACGGCAGCGTCACCGAAGTACCCGCGCGCGGCAGCCTGGTGGGCGTGCTGCCGCGGGTGAAGGCCACCACCGTCGAGGTCGTCCTCGCCCCCGGCGAGAGCTGCCTGCTGTACACCGACGGCATCACCGAGGCGCGCGGCGGCCCGCTCGGCGACGAACTCTTCGGTGAGCGGCGGCTGCGACGCGCCCTCGCGGACTGCGCGGGCATGCCCGCCGAAGCGGTCGTCGAGCGGGTGCAGATGCTGGTCGGCCAGTGGCTCGGCCCGGCCCGGCACGACGACATGGCCACCGTCGCCATCACCGCCCCCCGCTCCGCCCCGGCCGTCGTCGCGGGCGGACACCCACGGGGACGGACCCGGCCGCGCAGCCGGGGACAGGACAGCAGGAGGACACCGTGAAACAACCCAGCACACCGGACCCGGAACCGGTGCGGGACCCGGACCCGCTTCCGGAACGGCTGTGGCACGCCGTCGCGGACGGCGATGAGGAGCGGGCCGTGGAGCTCGTCCACGGCGCGCTGGAGGCGGGCGTCACCGAGGAGACCCTGCTGCTCGACATCATCGCCCCCGTGCAGGAACGCGTCGGTGCGGAATGGGCCGCCGACCGCATCAGCGTCGCCCAGGAGCACGCCGCCACCGCCATCAACGAGCGGGTCATCGCCTCCCTCGCGCACCGCCGCCCGCACACCCGGCGCCGCGCCCCGCACCGGGGGCGCGTCACCGTCGGCTGCGTGGACGGCGAATGGCACGCCTTCCCGGCCCGGCTCGTCGCGGAGACGCTACGGCTGCGCGGCTGGCGGGTGGACTACCTCGGCGCGCAGACCCCGACCCCGCACCTCGTCGCCCATCTGCACCGCACCGACCCGGCCGCCGTCCTGCTGTCCGGTTCGATCCCCACCCACCTGCCCACCGCGCACGCGGCGATCACCGCCTGCCAGGCCATCGGCATCCCGGTCCTCGCGGGCGGGCGCGCCTTCGGACCCGACGGCCGGTACGCCCGCGCGCTCGGTGCCGACGAACACGCCCCCGACGCGCGTGGCGCGGCGGCCGTCCTGGAGGCGGGCCTGCCCCGGCCGCGCCCTGCCGCGATCCGCCAGGCGTCCGAGGACCTGCCCCACCTGGCCGACCAGGAGTACACGATGGTCGTCCAGACCCGCCCCCAACTGGTCAAACAGACCCTGGCCGACCTAGAGGCCCGCTTCCCCGCGATGCGTGGCTACGACGACGCGCAGCGCGAACGCACCGCCGAGGACCTCGCGCACATCGTGGACTTCCTCGGTACCGCGCTCTACCTGGACGACCCGGAGGTCTTCACCGGCTTCCTCACCTGGACCGCCGGAATCCTGGCCGCCCGGAACGTGCCCGCCCACTCCCTCGTCACCGGCCTCGACGTCCTCTCCGGCCTGCTGCGCGACTTCCCCCGCACCGTGGGAATGCTCCGGGCCGGGACCGCCGCACTGGGCTCCCGCCCCTTCACCGGCCCCGACACCCGCGCATGACGAACAAGACACCCGCCGAGTTCACCCTGATCATCTTCCCCGAGCCCACCACCCTCACCGTGCGCATCTCGGGCGAACTCGACTACGACACCAGCGAGGACTTCGTCCACGTCGTGGTGAGGCATCTCGCCGAACACCCCCGGCCGCACGACGTCCACCTCGACTTCCACGAACTCACCTGGATCGACTCCACCGGCCTCTCGGCCCTGCTGATGATCCACCGCCACACCCGCGCCGCCGACGCCACCCTCCATCTCGACAACCGCCCCCCGGTCCTCGACCGCATCCTTCTCGTCACCAACGTCCTGGACCACCTGACCACCCCCCACCACACCCGGGCCCACCCGTCCGGCCGGCCCGCGAACGACGACATCACGGGCACGGGCTCCTTCTGAACGCACCATGTGGATAAGGCGGTTGGGGCGGATGAGGGCGTCTACTTCCGCCAGTACAGGTGGTGGGTGACCCCGCTCGGGCTCGGTACGACGTCACGGTGGAAGCGGTCGAGGAGGTCGTCGGGGGAGTTCCAGAGGCGCAGACCTGTGCCGATCCTGAAGGGGGAGACGGCGATGTGGAGGGTGTCCACGAGGTCCGCTTCGAGAAACTGGCGGACGGTGGTGACCCCGCCGCCGAGGCGAACGTCCTTGCCCTGAGCGGCTGTTCGGGCCTGCTCCAGTACGGAGGCGGGGTCACCGGAGACGAAGTGGAACGTGGTGTCCGAGAGGGTGAGGGACGGACGGGCGTGGTGGGTCAGGACGAACACCGGTGTGTGGAACGGCGGTTCGTCGCCCCACCAGCCCTGCCACTCCTCGTCCTGCCACGGCCCGCGCAGCGGACCGAACTTGTTCCGGCCCATGATCTCCGCGCCGATGTGGTGCGAGAAGTCCCGGACCAGGAAGTCGTCCAGCCCCCGGCTGCCGCCCCCGTCGGTCCGGCCGGGCCAGCTCGCCGTGTCCCGGCACCACGCGAACATCCGCTCCGGATCGACGTGCCCGAACGGGCGCTCCAGACTCTGGTCCGCCCCCGCGGCGACCCCGTCCGCGGAGACGTTGAAGTTCTGCACCTTCAGCAGCTGCGCCACGCCGACCGTCCTTCTGTGCGATGAGCGGCCGGGGAGGGGCTCCCCGGCCGGGTGCACTCATCGTCCCTCCGGCGCCGGGTGCCCACCACCGCGTTCACCCGAACAGGACGGGACTGCGCCGGTCGGGACTGCGCCGGTCGGGGCGGCGCGGGTCGGCACAGGGCGGCGCGGGTCGGCACAGGGCGGCACCGGGCAGCCCCGCGCGGTCGGGAGGGCGCCGGTCGGGGCCGTGGGCGGGCCAGGGGTGTCCGGGCCCGCCCACGGCCGACGCTCAGCCCTTCGTCCCCTTCAGGAACACCGGGTTGGTCAGCGCGGCCATCGGGCCGAACAGCAGCGCGTCGCCCATCGTGTTGCCCTGCCCGGCGGACCCGTCCGCCATCGGGTGCCGTACCTCGGCACGGACGTAGGAGGCGAGGGAGGCGGTCGTACGCCACACCACGGTCCCCTCACCGGCGGCGCCCAGCGACTCCTGGTGCATCTGCCCCTCGTCGGTGATGAACCGGACGGTGCCGTTCGGGACGCCCTTCACATCGAGGCGGACATCCACCGGCGCGTCGGCCGGGACCTTCAGCGTCTCACCGATCCCGGCCTGCCGGGCGTGCCCGCTCACCGTGAACGTGAGCTGTACGGCGGACGACTCCGCGATCCAGCTGCGCCCGGCGCGGATGCCGTCCATCACGGACTCGGTGCTGAGGTCGTCCGCGAGGACCACATTGTGCGGCAGCCCGATGACCTGCGGCTCGCTGTGCGCGTCACTGTTGCCCATCGCCGGGACCCATGTGCCGCCCGACCGCACGGCCTCACCGATCTTCTGGTCCCAGGTGCTGATCGCGTGCTCGTCGTCGTACGTCCACGGACCCGTCCACACCTCGGTGGCGTCCGCGTCGTCGAAACCGAACTTCCACTGGCTCGCTACGTAGGCGCAGTACATGTGGGCCGGCACCACGATCCCGCCCCCGCGCCGCACCTGCCGCGCGAACCGGGGAAAGGCGTCGTCGCGCGTGCGGTAACGCCAGTCGATCCAGTCACCGGCGGGCAGCCCGAGGGCCAGCCAGTGCCCGTTGCGGGTGGTGACCTCCTCACCGGTGATGATCAGCAGGTCCGGACCCGCGTGGTCGCCCCACACCCCGTGCGAGGCGGACGTGTTGTGGTCGGTGGACACCATGAAGTCCAGCCCGGCCGCCCGCGCCCCGGCCGCCACCTCGGCGGGCTGTCGCTTCCCGTCGGAGTGCACGGTGTGCAGGTGGCAGTCGCCCCGGTACCAGGCCCGGCCCCGCCCCTTCGCCCGGCGCGGCGGGAAGTTGCGCGGCGCGGCCGGACCGTCCTCGCCGTACGTGAGGGTGACCGTCACCTGGTAATTCAGGCCCTGCGGCGCTACCTGGTACGGACCGAGCACGACGTGCCAGGTCCCGTGCCCCACCGGACCGGGCAGATAACCGGGCGTGGCCGCGTCGTTCGCGATCTCGAACGACGTACGGAACCCGCCCGACCAGCCACGGAACCCGCGCCCGCCCAGCGCGGTGCCCCGCTCGTCGAAGACACCGATGTCACAGGAGTTGCCCGGCGTGCCCGCCGGGACGGACGGCTTGTCGTACGCGTACGACACCGCGATCTTCCGCACCCCGCGCGGCACCTCGACCGGCAGATACACGAAGTCCGCCACACCGGTGTCCAGATGCCCGCTGATGACACGAGTCACCTCGCCGGTGCCGGAAGCGGCCCCGCCGGAAGCGGCCGTGCCGGAAGCGCCCGCGGCCGTCCCGGCCGCACCCCCGGCACCCGCAGCGCCGTCCGCCGCCCGCGCGAACGACACCGGAGCCAGCGTCAGGGCCGCCGCACCGGCGATGCCCCCGGCCAGCAGGCGGCGGCGGTCCACCCCGCTCCGGGACGCGTCGGCGGCGGGTACGGCCTCGGGAGGCAGCACATCGGCATGGTGTTCGCAGTGTCCGTCATGGCACATGGTGGTTCCTCAGCAAGGGGAGAGAAGGACGCGGGGGGCGGTCCGGACTCTCGGCCGAGTGCGTGAACAACGCATGAGCCTCGCGTGGCGGGCGGCGCAACAGCCAGTGCCGCGCCACTGTCTTTCCGGCATCCTCACAAGCGGCGCCGGACGTTCATCTGTCCACGCTCCCGACTGCCAAGATTTTTCTACTCGTTGGTCACCGGGGCTGTACAAGCGCCACGGGCGTACCAATCATCTTGTCATGAACCTGCGACCCGACCGGCGGGACGCAGCCCTTCTCGGAGGAATGGCATGAACCGCAAGCTGTCCGTCGGTATCGCCGCGTCGGCCCTCGCACTCGTCACCGCCGTCGGCACCGCCACCGCCGCCTCGGCGGCGCCCGCCGACAAGGCGCAGGTGCTCTCCAGCTGGACCCAGACCAGCGCCTCCAGCTACAACACCTGGGCCGCCGCCCGCGCCAACCAGGCCGCCTGGTCCTCCTACGCCTTCGACTGGTCCACGGACTACTGCTCCTCCTCGCCGGACAACCCCTTCGGCTTCCCCTTCGCCATGTCCTGCGCCCGCCACGACTTCGGCTACCGCAACTACAAGGCCGCGGGCAGCTTCGACGCCAACAAGTCCCGCCTGGACAGCATGTTGTACGAGGACCTCAAGCGCGTCTGCAACAACTACAGCGGCGCCACCAAGTCTTCGTGCAACGGCACCGCGTGGACCTACTACCAGGCGGTCAAGGCGTTCGGCTGAGCCGCGGCCTGCTGAGGCGCGGAGGGCTGGGGTCGGGCGACGCGCGTAGACGACAGCCCGCCGCCCACCCTGCTCTCCGGAGCCCCGAACTCATCTGTCACGTAAGGCACTTCACCGTCCGGCGCTGAACCGCCACCCCGCACTTGCCCCGACTCCACCTCGCCACCCCGCGCTTCATCCCAACCCCGCCTCACCACCCCGCGCTTCACCCCAACCCCGCCTCGCCACGCCGCACTTCGCCGCCTCGCACCTCCCGCCCCCACGCTCGGACCCGCCCGAGAACCGAGGAGAAGCCCCCATGACGACGCGCGTCACCCCGCAGAGCACCCCCGGCCCGAGCCGCCGCGCCTTCCTGCGCGGTGCGGCGGGCACCACGGCCGCCGCCGGACTCGCGCTCACCGCGGGTGTCGGCCTGGCCACCCCCGCCGCCGCCTACGGCTGGAGCCGCACCCTCCAACAGGGCATGAGCGGTGCGGATGTGACGGAGCTTCAGATCAGAGTCGGCGGCTGGGCCGCCTCCAGTGCTTCGCGTACGTACGTCGCCTGGGACGGCTCGTTCGGCCCGGCCACCGCCGACGCGGTCAGGCGCTTCCAGTCCGCGTACGGCCTCACCGCGGACGGCGTCGCCGGACCGGCGACCCACAACGTCCTCAACAGCCTGGAGAGCGGCGACGGTTCGACCGCGCACTTCGAGTTCGGCGAGTTCCAGTCGAAGGACGGCACCGGGTTCGGCGGCGGCAGGGTCGGCGCGAGCGAGGTCAAGGAGAACATCCGCCGCCTGATGTACAAGCTGGAGGCCGTCCGCAAGAAGGCCGGGAACAGCGCGATCACCATCAACTCCGGCTTCCGCAGCGTCGCGCACAACTCCTCGGTCGGCGGCGCCTCCAACAGCATGCACGTGTACGGCACCGCCGCCGACATCGTCGTCGCCGGACACAGCACCCTCCAGACGTACCGGATCGCCGAGACCTGCGGGTTCTCCGGCCTGGAGGCGTACACGCACTCCTGGCAGCACTGCGACAGCCGCGTGCAGTACCCGTCCTACGGCTCGGGTTCCTGGTGGTGGGAGAGCGGCACCGTCTGACCGGCACGCCCCCCGCCCCGGCACCCCGCGCCCGGACCCGCCACCTCCACCCCAGCCCCGTACAACTCCCCTTCCCCACACCGGAGTCGAGACGACCGTGAAGTCATCGAAGCTGACCCGGACCCTCGCCATCACGGCCGCCGCGCTCGCGGCGGTCACGGTGCAGCAGTCCACCGCCCGCGCCGACGTCCCCCCGGAGCACGCGATCATCGTGTGCCAGACGGCGAGCTTCTACGCCAACTACGACAGCGCCTCAGGACCCACCGGACTCGTCCGCACCCTCACCTACGGCAAGAAGGTCGGCCACACGCGGGGCGCCCACCCCATCTACAACGGCTGGGCCGCCACCTTCGACTTCGGCCCCAACGACTGGGGTTACGTCCGCAACGAGTGCATCGGCGGCTACGACTCCTGGTAGGAGTGCGCCCCGCGTCTCCGCGTCTCGGCCTCCGCGCCGCGCGTCCCGCGCCCGGCGCCTCCGACCCCTGGCCTCTGCGGCTCCCGGTGAGCCGCGTACGACCACCCCACCGGGCGACCTCAGCGAAAGGACCCCGTCCCATGCCCGCACTCCGCCGCGCCGCCACCGTCCTCACCGCCGCCTGCGCCACCGCCCTGCTCCTCGGCACCGCCCCGGCCCTCGCCGCGGACGGCACCGTGGGCGTCCGCGAAACCGTCTGCGCCACCGACCTCTACGTCCGCACCGAACCCGTCGGCGCCTGGATGGGCACCCTCTACAAGGGCCAGACCTTCACCGTCGAACGCAAGCAGGGCAGTTGGGCGTACGGCTTCGCCTACGGCGACATCAACCGGCGGGGCTGGGTCCAGGACGGCTGGTTCTGCTGAACCGGCCCGGACGCCGCCCGGCCAGCTCCGCTACGCAGTCCATCGCGTCCGGGACCCCGGTGAAGAGAGCCCGGCCCCGCGCGACCGCCTCCCGCCCGGCCGGGGTGTCCGGGGCGAGCGCGGTGAGGGCCGCCAGCAGGGCGTGGGCGTCCGGGGCGTACCGGGTGAGGCCGAGGGCGGCCATCTCCCCTACGCCTTCGGCACCGTGGCCGGGCAGGGGGCGGTGGCCGATCACGGGCAGACCGGCGGCCAGCGCCTGGACCGCCGTCTGACCGGCCGCGTTGTCGATCAGGGCGTGGCACGCGGCCAGCAGCGCGGGCATGTCCGGTGTCCAGCCCAGCGGAAGCACATCCGGCTCGCCCGCCAGTGTGTGGAACAGACGTGTGTTGCGCCCACACAGCACCACCGGCAGCCAACCGGCCGCCGCCAGCAGCCGCGCCGTCTCCGCCGGGCGGTTCAGCGCCCCCCACGCCCCCGCCGACAGCAGCACCGGCGGGCGGCCGGGGGCGAACCGCTCGAACCGCTCCCGCCACCGCACCGCCCCCGCGTCCCCGCCGGGCCCCCCCGCACCGGCACGGGTGAACTCCGGCGCCACCACCGGCCCCGTCACCCACGCCCGCGTCCCCGTCGCCTCCCGCACCCGGCGCGCCGCCTCCTCCGACACGCACAGATACGCGTCGTTCCCCGGATGCAGCCACTGCCGGTGCACCGCGAAGTCCAGCAGGAACACCGCACTCGGCACCTCCAGCGCGCCCCGCTCCCGCAGATGCCCGGTGAGCTGCGCGGCCAGATGGAACACGGGTACGACCACATCCGCGTCCGACCGCTCCACGCACCGCAGCAGCCGTTCCCCGGCCAGCCGCGCCAACGGCACCCCGCTCGGCCGCCGACCGGGACCCTCGCGCATGAAACCCCGGTACAGCGCGGCGTACGTCCAGGGCGCGTGCCGTACCGACGCCTGGTAGAAACGGCGCAGCCCGCCCCCGAGGCCGTACGGCAGCAGCCGCAGCACGTCCACCGTCCGGGGCCGCCACCCCCGCTCCCGCGCGCGCCGTGCCAGCTCCCCGGCGACGGTGTCGTGCCCGGCCCCCATGCCCGCGCTGACGATGAGCACCGTAGGAGGCTTCTCGGAGCGGGCGGAGGCGCCGCCGGAACGCGGGCCGGGACCGGGCGCGCCCGGCGGAACGGGATCAGTGAGCACGCCGAAACGATTGACCGGCCTCCACCGGCCCAAACAGCCCCGCCCCCGGCGCACCCCCTCCCCGCGGCCCGCCCACCGCCCGCCCAGCGCCCGTTTACCGCCCCGCCACTGGACCGTCCGGGTGGCGCCCCTTCCTCCCTTCGTGCCGCATACCGCCCCCCGCGTTGCACGGACGGCGCAGCCGGGTACCCGTTGACCGCTTGCGAGTGCCGTCGGTACCCCCTTGGATCACGGATATATGGATATGTCGATATGCAGCGCGCGCCGCACAGGGGCCACCCACACAGGGGCCACCCCCATGTGAGTCACGCACATGTGCGTCACCCACATATGGGCCGCCCACACGGGAGCCACCCACATGTGGCGCGCCACCACCGCGATCCGCAGCCGTACCACCAGGGGCCCTACGACCCGCGCGGGCGACCCGCACCGGCCCGCACGGTCGGCGTCCTCGTCCGCCGTCAGCGAGGTAAGTGCATGCCCCATGTCTTCCCCACCACGGAATCGGCCGCCCGCGGCCGGTCCGCGACGTCCGCGTCGCGGCCGGGCGCCGGTGACGGCCCGCCCCGCAGCGCGCTGGTCACCGGCGCGTCCTCCGGCATCGGCGCGGCCGTCGCCCGCCGCCTGGCCGCCGAGAACTGGCGGCTCGTCCTGAACGGCCGGGACGAGACCCGGCTCGCGGCGGTCACCGCACAGGTCTCCGCGCAACTGTCCGCGCGGGTCCCCGGCCGGGCCCACGGCTCCGCCGTCGCCTTCCCCGCCGACCTCACCGCCCCCGGTGGCGGTCCCTCCCTCGCCGACTTCGTCCTCGACCGCGTCGGCCCGCCCGCCCTGCTGGTCGCCAGCGCCGGGATCGGCTGGGCCGGTGACTTCGCCACCATGCCCCGCGAGGCCATCGAGGAGGTCGTCGCCGCCGACCTGCTGGCCACCCTCCACCTCGTCCGCCGGATGGTCCCCCCGATGGCCGAGGCCGGGACCGGACGCATCGTCCTCATCGGCTCCGTGGCCGGAAGCCTCGGGGTGCGCGGCGAAGCCGTCTACTCCGCCGCCAAGGCAGGCATCGGCGCCTTCGCCGACGCACTCCGCTACGAGTTGAAGGACGCGGGTGTGGGCGTCACCCATGTGATCCCCGGCGCCGTGGACACCCCCTTCTTCGACCGGCGCGGCGTCCCCTACCAGCGCTCCCGGCCACGCCCCGTCTCCTGCGAACGCGTCGCGGACGCCGTGTGGAACGCCGTACGACGCGGCAAGGACGAGGTCTACGTCCCCGGCTGGCTGCGCCTGCCCACCCGGATGCGCGGGGTCGCACCCGCGATGTACCGGCGGCTCGCCGCCCGGTTCGGATGAGCGGACGTGGGAGCCCTCACCATCGCCCTGTCCCTGCTGGCCGCGCTCTCCAACGCCTGCGCCTCCGTACTCCAGCGGCTCGCCGCCGCCAAGGAGGACAGCGAGAGCGAGGCCGGGCACGCCGTCAACTGGTTCGTCCACGTACTGCGCCGCCCCGCCTGGCTGGCCGGGTTCGCGCTGCTCCTGCTCTCCACCGTGCTCCAGGGCGCCGCCCTCGCCCTGGGCAGCCTCTCCGTCGTACAACCCCTCCTCACCAGCGAACTCCTCTTCACCCTCGCCGTCGGCAGCATCGCCTTCCACCACCCGCCCGACCGGCGCACCTGGATGGCGTTCGCCGCCCTCGGCCTCGGACTCGCGCTGTTCCTGGCCGCCGCCGCGCCCTCCGACGGCAAGGCGGTCGCACCCGCCGGACACTGGCTGATCGCCGGGGGCGCGGTGCTGTTCGTGGTCGTCGTCCTGGTCGTCGTCGCCCGGCTGACCAGCGGCGCACCCCGCGCCACCCTGCTCGGCCTCGCGGCGGCCATGTCGTTCTCCGTCACCGCCGCCCTGCTCAAGGAGGTCGTCGGCCGGATTCAACTGGGCTGGGCGGGCGTCTTCTCGCACTGGGCGCCCTACGCCACGGCGGTCGCCGGACTCACCGCGTTCCTGCTGATGCAGGGCGCGTTCCGCGCCGGTTCGCTCACCGCGTCCCAGCCCGCGCTCACCCTCGGCGACGCCCTGACCAGCGTCGCCCTGGGCTGGGCTCTCTTCGACGAACGCATCGGCCTCGGTATCCGGATCATCCCGGAGATCCTCGGCGTCCTCCTCATCGGCGCCGGCAGCCTCGGCCTCGCGGGCGCCCCCTCGGTCAACGGCGCCTGGGACACGGCGCCTGCGGCGAAGGGGCGGGAGGCGGGGGAGGAGAAGAGCTGACGGAGCGGGGGGACACGGGCGTGCCCCCCTGCCCCGCCCCGTACGTGCCCGCCCCGCCCCGTACGTGCCCCCAGCACACCCCGCGAGGAAGAGACGGATGCCCCACTCCACCCCCGTACGCCGTACGGCGACCGCCGCCGGGCTGCTGGCACCCGCCGTGCTCGCCGCCGCGCACATCGGTACGGCCGCGACCTGGCTCCCGGACGTGCGCCGGACCCTGTTCCCCGGCCTCGCGGGCCGGGGCCGCCCCGACCACGTCGCCCTGACCTTCGACGACGGCCCCGACCCCGAGTCCACGCCCCGCTTCCTCGACCAACTGGACGAACTGGACGTACGCGCGACCTTCTTCCTGCTCGGGGAGAGCGTCGCCCGGCACCCGGAGCTGGCCGCCGAACTCGTCCGGCGCGGTCACGAGGCCGCCGTGCACGGCTGGAACCACAGCCGCCCCTGGCGCCCCGCACCCCTACGGGACATCACCGAGGTCACCCGCGCGGCGCGGGTGATCCACGAGGCCACCGGCGGCCCCGCACCCCGCTGGTACCGGCCCCCGTACGGCATCCTCAGCTCCGGCCGCTGGCTGGCCGCGCGCCGCGCCGGACTGCGTACGGTGCTGTGGAGCGCCTGGGGGCGCGAGTGGGACCCCGACTCCAACCCCGACACGGTCCGCGCCCTCATCGGCGCCGACCTGCGCGGCGGCGGTACCGTCCTGCTGCACGACTCCGACCACACCTCACCCCCCGGCACCTGGCGCGCCGCACTCGGCGCGGTGCCGGCGCTCGTACGGGACTGCCGCGCGGCGGGGCTCACGGTCGGGCCGCTGGGCGAGCACGGAGTACGAGGTCCGGGGAGCGGGCGGGGCAGGGGCCAGGACCACGGGGCGCCGGAGGACCCGGAAGACATGGTGCGGGACCACATGGCGCGGGACCACATGGCGCCGGGACCCATGTAGGCAGCGCACACGAAAGCGGGGTGCACCGTAGGCGGTGCACCCCACTGACGCCTCACCTCACGTCACCTCACGCCTTCTCCTGAAGGGAACTCCGCGCCGGATTCCCCTGCTCATCGGCCTTCGGGTCCTTCTCGGAGGCCTTGGCCCGCACCCCGTCCGCGATCCGCTTGCCGATGACGGTGTCGATGTTGGACCAGTACGCGAAGGCCCGCTCCAGCACCGGCTCGCTCACCCCGTTCAGCAGGTGGCCGACCACGTTGTCCACCAGCCGGTCCCGCGCCGCGTCGTCCAGCACCTCGCGGACCATCGTCCCGGCCTGACCCCAGTCGTCGTCCTCCGCGTGCCGCACATAGGCGGCACGGGTGATCGCGCCGTCCGCCTCCCAGCTCGGCGGCTCCCCGAACCGGGCGGTGTCCGCCGCCGGGCCGCCCTTGGAGTTCGGGGCATACACCGGGTCACTGGTCTTCCGGAACGCCATCGCCCCGTCCTTGGAGTACGTGTGCACGTCCGCCACGGGCGCGTTGACCGGGAGCTGCTGGTAGTTGACGCCGATCCGGTACCGGTGGGCGTCCGCGTACGAGAACAGCCGCGCGAGCAGCATCCGGTCCGGGCTCGGGCCGATGCCGGGGACGAGGTTGTTCGGCTGGAACGCCGCCTGCTCGATCTCGGCGTGGTTGTCCGTCGGGTTGCGGTCCAGCGTCATCTTCCCGACCGGGATCAGCGGGTAGTCGCTGTGCGGCCACACCTTGGTCAGGTCGAACGGGTTGAACCGGTAGTCCGGCGCGTCCTCGTACGGCATGACCTGCACATACAGCGTCCAGCTCGGGAACTCCCCGTCCCGGATGTGCTCGAACAGATCACGCGTGTGGTAATCCGTGTCCACCGCGGCCATCTGGTCGGCCTCGTCCTGGGTGAAGAACTCGACGCCCTGGTCGGTCTTGAAGTGGTACTTCACCCAGAACCGCTCACCGGCCTCGTTGATCCACATGTACGTGTGGGACGTGTAGCCGTTCATGTGGCGCCAGGTGCGCGGGATGCCCCGGTCGCCCATCAGCCAGGTGACCTGGTGCGCGGACTCCGGGGACAGCGTCCAGAAGTCCCACTGCATGTCGTGGTCGCGCAGGTTGTTGTCGGCGCGACGCTTCTGGGACCGGATGAAGTGCTGGAACTTCATCGGGTCCTTGACGAAGAACACCGGGGTGTTGTTGCCGACCATGTCGTAGTTGCCCTGGTCGGTGTAGAACTTCACCGCGAAACCGCGCGGGTCGCGCCAGGTGTCGGGGCTGCCCCGCTCACCGGCGACCGTCGAGAAGCGGATCACCAGGTCGGTCCGTACCCCCGGCTGGAACAGCGAGGCCTTGGTGTACGCGCTGACGTCGTGCGTCGTCTCGAAGTGCCCGAACGCCCCGCTGCCCTTGGCGTGCGGCTGCCGCTCGGGGATCCGCTCCCGGTTGAACTGGGCCATCTGCTCGATCAGATACGCGTCCTGGAGCAGGATCGGACCGCCGGGTCCCACGGTGAGCGAGTGCTCGTCACTCTCCACCGGTGCGCCGGAGTCGGTCGTGGTGGCGGCTGGTTTCTCCGTCATCGGTCTGCCTTTCGTCGTACGGCGTACTACGGAGCAGTGACGCGCCGGTCGCGCGGTGGACGCACGACCGGCGGACCCAGGGCTCGCTGCCCAACCCCATGTGCGCGGGCACCCGCTCCTGCCGGAATCCCGTGGTGCCGGGACCCACACTCTGATGCGCACCGCACACGTGACCCGTGGAGGCGGACACAAACACGTACGGGACAGGAAAGGGGAGAACGGTGGGCGGATGTGGCGTAGGGGCACCGGACAAGCGGGACGTGGGCGCGCCAGCTGACCCGCCCGCACCCGCACCTTCCCTCAGGGTGAACCTGTGGGGGAGGGCTCGCCACCGGAGCCGAGGGAGAGCCGCACATGGAGGGGAGCCACTATGTGGGGCGGGCACATGTGCGGAGCCCACACCCATGTGACGATCCGGCGATGGGGCAGGCGCGGTGATCCCGGCCGTGCGGCACATGTGCCGGGGCCGCCTCGCGGATGACGACGGCGGTCCCCGGCCGGGCGATGTCCGTGGTCCCTCGGTTCCGGGGCCGGGAGAGCAGGGCCGGAGAAACCGAGGGTTCGGGGCCCACGTACACCGCACTGTATGCGTGTGCCTCGGTCAGGGATCGGTATGCGTCACTCGTCGGAGTGATTCGCCGCGGGCTCGATCCGGACGCGTACGTGCTTCATGATCGGCTGGTCGCTCTGTTCGCTGTAGTCGCACAGCGCGATTAGCGCGTTCATCTCCGGCATGTACCCGGCGGCGCACCCCCGGGGAATGTCGTACGGCACGGCGAGATACCCGTTCAGCGCGCGGATGCTGCCGTCCTTGGCGGTGGCGGTGATGTCCACGGGTGAGAACTCGGTGAGTCCGCGTTCGCGCATGTCGTCCTCGTTCATGAACACGAGGGTGCGGAGGTTCTTGATGCCCCGGTAGCGGTCGTTGTCGGAGTAGATCGTGGTGTTCCACTGGTCGTGCGAGCGCATCGTGCTCAGGGCGAGCATGCCGGGTGCGGGCACGATGTCGGGCAGCGCAGCCGCGGAGAACTCCGCGAGCCCGGAGGGAGTGCGGAAGACCAGTTCGCGGGCGGGCTGC
>NZ_JAHRXF010000050.1 GCF_019104725.1 Streptomyces corallincola
GAGATCGAGAAGTGGCTCGCGTTCGCCGAAGCGCCTTCAACGGCTCTTCGCCACCGCCACAAAGCCGAACCTCCACACGCCGCCAACATCCAGCAGCACGGATCTCGCACCGTTCCTCGCGCACAGCAAGCGTTCGCGAACCGCACTTTCCCTCACTCGCAAATGAGGCGATAGCCGACAGCGCTGCACCAACAAGCAACAAAGGCGGGGCGGCAAGACTTCACGCCAGACCCCTGTCATCTGGAGGACTCGCGCCTGACACTCCATGCGTCATTTGAGCGTCAAAAATGCGCACGCAACGCAGATAGAGCCCATCACGCGCACTCGACAAACCGCAGCTCAGGCGCCCTCCTCCACCGGCTCCAGCAACGCCACGCACTCCACATGATGCGTCATCGGAAAGATGTCGACCTGGGCAAGTCGCGAAAACGCCCAGGTCAGAGCCGGATCATCGACTCTCTGCCGCGTCCGCGGGCGCCCAGAGCGTCATGCCCAACGGTCCGACCCTCTCCTTTGGGCGAAAGAGGCCTCCAAGACCAGCTCACCTGCACGAGCCTGCTCCCGCACTCAAGCTGTGGCCGGTGCTGCGCACACTCATCGGCCGCACCGTGCGGAAAAGACGCTTTCCCCAAGCTCGCATCAAGCACCCCAGCGGCTGCCTGGCGACCGACGGCGAGCGCGTGGTGGAGGAGGTCCGCTTCACCTGGGACGGCCTCACCCTGTGCGAACAGACCAGCCACCAGCCGGATGCCGCGAACACGGTCGCCCTCACCTGGGACCACCGCGCCGACGTCCCCCTGGCCCAGACCGAACGCATCCTCACGGCCGACGACCGCCAAGAGGAGATCGACCGCCGCTTCTTCGCCATCGCCACCGACCCCGTCGGCACCCCCACCGAACTGATCGACGAGACGGGCGACATCGCGTGGCGCACCCGGAGCACGCTCTGGGGCACCACGGCCTGGTCCCGGAACAGCAGCACCTACACCCCACTCCGCTTCCCCGGCCAGTACTACGACCCCGAAACCGGCCTCCACTACAACTACTTCCGCCACTACGACCCCGAAACCGGCCGCTACACCTCCCCCGACCCCCTCGGCCTCGCTCCCGCCCCGAACCACGTCGCGTACGTGGACAACCCGCACAGCGAGCGCGACCCGCTTGGCCTCATGCCCAAGTACACGAAGGAGGAGAAGGCCCAGCAGGCTAGGGAAAAAGCCATCCAGACCGCGGACGAGGTCGTCGAGAGGGCCCAGGGCGACCGGATGAGAAAGGCCGGCAACTACCACGCCGATTCCATGCACGGATTCAGTGACGAACGGGTCCTGGAGATCCTCAAGAGCCCGGACGCTGTATACCACTCGACGGCGGGCAGCGGAAGGCTGATCTTCCGGCAGGGGGAGGACATCGTGATCGCGGAGGGTGGCGGCGCCGGGGCAGGAAATGTCATCACAGCGTACGGCCCTTCCGGCATCAGGGGCGACTCCGGCGTGACCGCGCTTGGTGGCCTGCCCACCGATCCAGGTGGGCCGATTACCCACGCAGACGTGGTGGAGGGCAGGATTCCAGCCAGGAACGGCTACATGGCTCCCGGAGTGCAGATTCGATGAGGCGGCATTCACCATGAGACTCACCCTCGATGGCGACTGGAACGCGACAGTGACGGGCGATCCACTGCGCATCACCCCGCGGTTCGACTTCCCGGGCCAATGTGTGCGCATTGCGGAGTTCGCGGACGTGGAGGAATGGCAGCGGTTCCTCGTGGACACTTTCGGCAGCCAGGAATGGCTGTGGGACGATCCCGATGAGCTCCGCTTCGACCCGGACAGCCGGGAACTGATCGGCGCCGGGTTCCGATTGCCGTATGAGTCCGCTCCCGCCGAAGACTGCGCTCGCGTTCTCGTCACACCCCCCGTTCATCCGGGCGGCCTTCGCGCGGACGAGACCCGAGACTTCCGCCTGGAGGCAACCGCAGAACTCTGCCGCGCCCCCGGGGACGCCGTGCTGACCTGCCTGCGCGACCTCGACGTCTTGGACGAGCCGCTGGAGGCCCGCATCGGCATCGCACCCGACGTGGCTCTCCTCGTCCAGCACGGCACCGTTGTCGGCTGGAGCCTGACCGACCCGGCCCGGTACTTGACCACGGGGTTCGCCGCCCCCGATCCCAGCCCGTCCTCTCCCTCCACCCGTCTTCTGCTCACCGAATGTCTGGACCTGACCACCACGCCGCTGCTCTACGAGATCAGGAACCGGAACCCGGCCGCCCTGGCCCGCCTCCGGGCGCTCGACGAGGCCCTGCGCAACCAGCACGAGGACCGGCACCGAGCCGACGCCCTGCTTGCGCTCATCGCCAACCTGGTCGAGGACTACGCCGACCGGCCGACTGGGCAGTAGCCGTGAACCACTGGCCTGCCGGCCGCGCCCAGGCCCGGCCTGGCCATCACGCCGTACGAGCCACCGGGCTTCAAGGACGAATCCGGAGCGGAGGCGGAGTCCGCCTCGGCCGAGGACTCGGCCCGCCTTCCCGTCCCGCCCGAAGTACGCCCGGGCGGGCTCCGCGCGGACGAGGTCAAGGACTTCCGGCACGAGATGTGCACGATGCTGTGCCGCGCTCCCGGCGATGCCGTGCTGACCTGCCCGCGCGACCTCGCCGTCCTCGACGAACCGCTGGAAGCCGGCATCGGCATCGCCCCCGACGTGGCACTCCTCGTCCAGCACGGCACCGTCGTCGGCTGGAGCCTCACGGACCCCGCGCGCTACCTGACCACCAACTTCGCCGCCCCCGACCCTGCTCCCCCCGTCCCGGCCACGCGCCGCGTGCTCACCGAATGCCTGGACCTGGCCACCACGCCGATGGTCGACAGACCGGGTCCATGACCTGTTCCGGCGTTGGCAGCGGGACGGTACCTGGGCGGCACTCTCACCCAGCTCCAAGCCGAGTCGGACGCGAAGGGCCTGATCACCTGGGACGTCAACGTCGACTCCACCGTGCGCCAAGCCCACCAGCACGCCGGCGGAGCGGCGTTAAGGGGTCCCGCAAGCGTCATCCGAGCGTCAAGAAGCTTCCAACCACGTGCGAGGATGTCGCCGAATGCGTACGCCTCCCTCACGAAGTCGCAGGTCAGGCAGCGTTCACAAAGCGTCCAGCCCGCTCGACCCGCCACACGAAAGAAACAGGTCGAGCGACCACAACGCGCTGCAAAACCGCAGCTCAGGCGCCCTTCTTCACCGGCTCCAGCACCGCCACGCACTCCACATGATGCGTCATCGGAAACAGATCGAACACCCGAAGCATCCGCACCCGATACCCCCCCTCCCGGAAGTACCCGAGATCCCGGGCCAGCGCGGCGGGGTCGCAGGCTACGTAGGCGATTCGGCGGGCGCCCAGGGAGGCGAGGTGGGAGACGGTTTTGCGGCCGGCGCCCGCGCGCGGGGGGTCGAGGACGATGAGATCGACCTCGGTGATGCCGGTGCGGGGAAGGACGGACTCGACCTTGCCCTGTTCGACACGGACGCGGGGGAAGTCGGCGAGGTTGTGGCGGGCGTCCTCGACGGCGCGCTTGCCGGACTCGATGCCGAGGACGGCGCCGGTCTCGCCGAGGCGGTCGGCGAGGGCACCGGCGAAGAGGCCGACGCCGCAGTAGAGGTCGAGGGCCATTTCGCCCTTGCGCGGGAGAAGGCCCTGCATGACGGCCTTGACCAGGGTGTCGGCCGCCTGCGGGTGGACCTGCCAGAAGCCGCCGTTGCCGACGCGGTGCGTACGGCCGTCGGCGCGCTCGCGGACGAAGGCCCGGCCGTGGACGCGGTGGACCCCGCCGTCCTTCTCGTCCACGCGCAGCACGGACACCGGACGGTCCAGCTCCACCAGCGGGAGTCGGCCGCCGGGGCGCGGGGTGAGGATGACCTGGCGGTCCTGCGAACCCGTGGCCGCGATCGCCTCCACCGACGCCATACCGGGCCACACGCGCTGCTCCACGCCCAGCTCGCTGACGCCCTCGGCCGCGATCATGCAGTGCTCGATCCGCTCCACGTCGTGGGAGCGGTGGCGGCGCAGACCGGCGTGGCCCTCGGCGTCCACCGCGTACTGCACGCGGGTCCGCCACTGCGGGACCTGGCCCGCCGGGAGCTTGTCGCCCTCCGCGGGCATCACCGTGCCGTCCCAGCCCGCCTCCTCGGGCGTGAGGCCCGCGAGCCGCTGGAGCTGCTCCGCGACGACCTCGCCCTTCAGCCTGCGCTGCGCGCCCGGCTTGGCGTGCTGCCAGTCGCAGCCGCCGCAGCGGCCGGGCCCGGCGTACGGGCAGGGGGCCTCGACGCGGTCCTTGGAGGCGTCCAGCACCTTCACCGCGTCCGCGCGCAGGAACCGCGCGCCCTCCTCGCCCTCGGTCACCCGGGCCACCACCCGCTCGCCGGGCAGCGCGTGCCGTACGAACAGCACCTGGCCCTCGGCGGTACGGGCGATGCAGTGGCCCCCGTGGGCGACGGGGCCGATCTCGACCTCGTACTCCTCGCCCACCAGAGACTTCGTCGGTTCTGCCTGCATGGTGGGAGGGCTCCAGATCAAAGGGGGGTCAGAGAGTCGGGGTGAAGGTCGGGATCGGGGGCGGTGGTCCACAGCCCCGCCGACCCGCCGGTCGTCAACAGCCCACCAGTCTACGGGCTCCCCGCCGCCCCCGCGCCGACCGCCCCCGCGGCACACACCCGACCGACGGCCCCGGCCGCGCCCCGCCCTGCCTCTTGCCCGCCCCCTACCCCTTGCCCGCCCCCTCCTTGTGCCGGTCCGCCGCCGGTCCCCGGCGCACCGCGCCCGGCGCGCTCCACTCCGAGCGCCTGCGCGCCCGCAGACGAGCCGCCTCGGAGGACGCGAGCTGGTAGGGCACCGAGGTCACCATGACGCCCGCGGAGAACAGCAGGCGGCCCTTGAGACGCAGGGCGCTCTGGTTGTGCAGGAGGTGCTCGTACCAGTGGCCGACGACGTACTCGGGGATGATCACGGAGACGGCGTCGCGCGGGGACTCCTTGCGGAGGCCCTTGACGTACTCGATGATCGGCCGGGTGATCTCGCGGTAGGGGGAGTCGAGGACCTTGAGGGGTACGTCGATGCCGCGCCGCTCCCACTCCTCGCGCAGGGCCCTGGTCTCGGCCGGGTCCACGTTGACGGTGAGCGCCTCCAGGGTGTCCGAGCGCATCAGCTTGGCGTAGGCCAGGGCGCGCAGGGTGGGGCGGTGGATCTTGGAGATCAGCACCACCGAGTGGACGCGGGACGGACGGGCCATGTCGTCGGGGCCGGACTCCTCGTCGGCGGCGATCTCCTCGGCGACGCGGTCGTAGTGCTTACGGATCGCGGTCATGGTCGCGTAGAAGATGCACATGCCCAGCAGGGCGACCCAGGCGCCGTGGGTGAACTTGGTGACCAGGACGACGACCAGCACCAGGCCGGTGAAGAACGCGCCGAAGGTGTTGATCGCGCGCGAGCGGATCATGTGACTGCGCTTCGCCTGATCCTTCTCGGCCGCGAGATGGCGGTTCCAGTGCCGGACCATGCCGATCTGGCTGAGCGTGAAGGACACGAAGACACCGACGATGTAGAGCTGGATCAGCCGGGTGGAGTCCGCGCCGTAGATCACCACCAGCAGCATCGCCGTACCCGCCAGCAGCACGATGCCGTTGGAGAAGGCGAGGCGGTCGCCGCGGGTGTGCAGTTGCCGGGGCAGATAGCGGTCCTGGGCGAGGATCGAGCCGAGCAGCGGGAAGCCGTTGTACGCGGTGTTGGCGGCGAGGAACAGCACCAGCGCGGTCGCGGCGGCCAGGACGACGAACAGGAAGCTGCCCTTGCCGAACACCGCCTCCGCGACCTGCGAGATCACCGGGTTCTGTACGTAACCGGAACCGATCGGGGTGCCGCCGCGCAGCAGGTCGGCGGCCGGGTTCTCGGCCATGCGGACGCCCGTGACGGTGGCCAGCACGATGATCCCGCAGAACATGGTGACGGCCAGCAGGCCCATCATGGCGAGCGTGGTCGCCGCGTTCTTCGACTTCGGCTTGCGGAAGGCGGGCACACCGTTGGAGATGGCCTCCACACCGGTCAGCGCGGCACAGCCGGAGGAGAACGCCCGCAGCAGCAGGAAGACCAGCGCGAAACCGGCCAGCCCCTGGTGCTCGGCCCGGATCTGGAAACCGGCCGTCGGCGCGCGCATGGTGTCGCCGAGGACCAGACCCCGGAACGCGCCCCAGGCGATCATGATGAAGACACCGCCGACGAAGACGTACGTCGGAATGGCGAACAGCTTCCCGGACTCCTTGACGCCGCGCAGGTTCATCAGCGTCAGCAGGACGATCACAGCGACCGCGCAGAGCACCTTGTGCTGGACCACGAACGGGATCGCGGAGCCCAGGTTCTCGATGCCGGAGGCGATGGAGACGGCCACGGTCAGCACGTAATCGACGAGCAGGGCGCTCGCCACGGTGAGACCGGCGCGGGGGCCGAGGTTGGTGGTGGCGACCTCGTAGTCACCGCCGCCGCTCGGGTACGCGTGCACGTTCTGGCGGTAGGAGGCGACCACCGTGAACATCAGGACGACGACCGCGAGCGCGATCCAGGGGCTGAAGTGGTAGGCCGACACGCCCGCGATGGACAGGACCAGCAGGACCTCCCCCGGCGCGTAGGCGACGGAGGACAGCGGGTCGGAGGCGAAGACGGGGAGGGCGATGCGCTTGGGCAGGAGGGTTTCCCCCAGCCGGTCACTGCGCAAGGCGCGCCCGATGAGAATCCGTTTGGGCACGTCGGTCAGTTTGGACACGACAGAGGATCGTAGGGCTTCGAACAGGCAGCCGCCCACCCGGTGCCCGCGTTCTGCCTCATGAGTGAAATCACCGGGGCGCGGACTTGCGGATTCCGTGGTGCGCGCTCCGTGCGTGTGTAGATGGCGGACACCGCCCCCACCGCCCGTTCCACCGCACCCCGGAGGTCCCATGCCCCCGACCGCAGAGCTGATCGGCGCCGTGGCCGGCCTCGTCGGCCTCGGAATCCTCACCCTGTACAGCGTGCGCAGCATCACGCGCCGGGACCGGCAGCCGTCCCCGGACCGCCGCTGACATCCCGGGGGCGCCCCGGCCCCCCTGGACGCCCCGGACCCCTTGGGCACCCCGGGCTCGGGAACCCGTACCGCTCATGTGCAGCTTTGTGCGCCGATCTGAGACCCTGATGGCGAGCAGTGACTCTTGGACACCGGAAGGACGGTCGTGCACATCGTCATCATGGGCTGCGGACGAGTGGGTTCCGCACTCGCCCAGACCCTGGAGCAACAGGGCCACACGGTCGCCGTGATCGACCATGACCCCACCGCCTTCCGCAGGCTCGGCCCCGGTTTCGGGGGCCGCCGCGTCACCGGCGTCGGCTTCGACCAGGACACCCTGCGCGAGGCGGGCATCGAGGAGGCCGGCGCCTTCGCCGCCGTCTCCAGCGGCGACAACTCCAACATCATCTCCGCCCGCGTGGCCCGCGAGATGTTCGGCGTGGAGAACGTCGCCGCCCGGATCTACGACCCCCGGCGCGCCGAGGTCTACCAGCGCCTCGGCATCCCCACGGTGGCCACCGTCCGCTGGACGGCCGACCAGATGCTGCGCCGTCTGCTGCCCTCGGGCGCCGAACCGCTGTGGCGCGACCCCACCGGGGGCGTCCAGCTCGCGGAGGTGCACGCCTCCGCGAAGTGGGTCGGACACAAGATCAGCAGGCTGCAGGAGGAGACGGGGGTCCGGGTGGCGTTCCTGACCCGGCTCGGCGAGGCGGTGCTGCCGACCTCGCAGACCGTGCTCCAGGAGGGCGACCTCGTACACGTGATGATGCGGACGGACGAGGTGGACAAGGTCGAGGCGACGTTCGCCGAGGGCCCCGAAGAGGAGGCCGGTCACTGATGAGGGTCGCCATTGCCGGTGCCGGTGCCGTCGGCCGCTCGATCGCGGCCGAACTGCTGGAGAACGGCCACGAGGTACTGCTCGTGGACAAGGCCCCGACCGCCATCTCGGTGGAGCGGGTGCCGCAGGCGGAGTGGCTGCTGGCCGACGCCTGCGAGATCACGTCCCTGGACGAGGCCGCGCTCCAGCGCTGCAACGTCGTGATCGCCGCGACCGGCGACGACAAGGTCAACCTCGTCGTCTCGCTGCTCGCCAAGACGGAGTACGGCGTGCCGCGCGTCGTCGCCCGTGTCAACAACCCCAAGAACGAGTGGCTGTTCAACGAGTCCTGGGGCGTGGACGTGGCCGTCTCCACCCCGCGGCTGATGTCGGCCCTGGTCGAGGAGGCGGTGAGCGTCGGCGACCTGGTCCGGCTGCTGCGCTTCAGCCACGGGGACGCCAACCTGGTCGAGCTGACGCTGCCCGAGGAGTCGGCGCTGGCCGGTACCCAGGTCGGGGACGTGGAGTGGCCCGAGGACACCTCGCTGGTCACGATCATCCGGGGCACCCGGGTGCTCACCCCGTCCCGCGAGGACTCCCTGGAGCCGGGCGACGAACTGCTGTTCGTCGCCGCGCAGGCCCGCGAGGAGCAGCTGGAGGAACTCCTCTCGGTCCGCCGCCCGGAGGAGGACTGACCCTCCCCGGTCCACGTCCACGCTGTGCACGCTGTACGGCGTGGACGACCGGCCGGTCCCTGTACGACGTGTGGGGCGCCGCTGGAGGCCAGGGGCGCCCCACACGTCGTCATCCGTCCTACCGCCGGTGGCGGCCTCCGCGGGCCTCCTCGGCGGCGGCAGCAGCGGCAGCGCCGTCGGGGGCGTCGGCACCGCCCGGCGCACCGGCGGCGGCCCGCTCGCGCTCGGCCTTCTCGGCCTTCTCCGCCTCCTCGGCGGCCTCCATCTCCGCGAACACGTCGATGGGCGCCGGTGCCTTCGCCAGGAAGACCCAGGTCAGCCAGACGGCGAGCAGGAACGGCGGGATCTTCAGGGCGACCAGCACCCAGCCGAGCTGCGCGGTGTTCGCCCACCAGTAGAGCGGGAAGAGGATCGCGCACTTGGCGAGCAGGATCAGCCCCCACGCCCAACTGGCCTTGGCGTACGCCTTCTTGCGGCCGGGGTTGCGGGTCCGCCAGGAGAGGTTCTCCTTGAAGACCGGGCCGAGGATCAGGCCGATCAGCGGCACTCCGGCGAGCGTGGTGATGATGTACGCGAGCGCCAGGCCCAGGGTGTAGATCATGCCGGGCAGGTAGAAGTCCTTGGCGTTGCCCGTGAACATGGCGAACACCACGCCGAAGGCCACCCCGAAGACCCCGCTGAACGCGTGCTTCACGGTGTCCTTGCGGACCAGCCGGACCACGACCAGCACCAGGGACACCGCGAGCGCCGCGATGGCCGAGACGTGCAGGTCCTTGTTGACCGTGAAGATGGCGACGAAGAGCAGGCCGGGCAGGACGGTCTCGACCATGCCGCGGACCCCGCCGAACGCCTCGAACAGCGCGGCCTCGGTGACCGCGCGGGCGTCGTCGTGGCCACTCTGTTCGGTGTCTTCGGTCGGCTTGTCGAGGGACGTCACCGGCTACTCCCGTCCGAGGGGTCGCAGTTCGTATTTCGGGTTGAACAGCACCCGGCGGCCCCGGCTCATGGAGATCCGGCCCGATGCGATCAGCTTGCGCCCCGGCTCGATGCCGACGATGGAGCGCCTGCCGAGCCACACCACGTCCAGGGCGGCGGAGCCGTCGAACAACTCGGCCTCCAGGGCGGGGACTCCGGCGCGCGGGCGCAGGGTGACCGTGCGCAAGGTACCAGTTACGGTCACGATCTGCCGGTCGTGGCAGTCGCCGATGCGGGTGCACCCGGTGGACTCGGCGTCCTCCCGCAGCTCCCTCGACTCCAGATCCTCCTGCGAGGAGGAGAGCCGGTCGAGCATGCGCCGGAACCGGCCGCCCGGCTTGTCGGAACGAGGTGCGGCAGTCATGTCCCCAGCGTACCGGGGCGGGCGGTGCGGGCAGAGCGGGCCGCGGCCCCGATCCCGCCCGCCCCACGCGTCCCGCCCGCCCCGCACGGCACACGTGCCCCACCGGCGCCCGGCACCCCGCTCACTTCTCGAACCGGTACCCCATCCCCGGTTCGGTGATGAAGTGCCGGGGATGCGCCGGGTCGGTCTCCAGCTTGCGGCGCAGCTGCGCCATGTAGACGCGCAGGTAGTTGGTCTCCGTGCCGTACGACGGTCCCCACACCTCCTGGAGCAGCTGTTTCTGGCTGACCAGGCGGCCGGTGTTGCGGACCAGCACCTCCAGCAGGTGCCATTCGGTGGGGGTGAGCCGTACGTCCCGGCCCGCGCGGTGCACCTTCTTGGCGCTGAGGTCCACGGTGAAGGTCTCGGTCTCCACGCTGGTCACGGCGTCGTCGCCGGGCCCGACCGGTTCGGCGCGGCGGACGGCGGCGCGCAGCCGGGCGAGGAGTTCGTCCATGCCGAACGGCTTGGTGACGTAGTCGTCGGCGCCCGCGTCCAGCGCCTGGACCTTCTCGTCGGACGAGTGCCGGGCGGAGAGCACCAGGATGGGCACGCGGGTCCAGCCGCGCAGGCCCCGGATCACCTCGACGCCGTCCATGTCGGGCAGGCCCAGGTCGAGGACGACGACGTCGGGGTGGCGGGAGGCGGCGAGTTCGAGGGCGGTCCTGCCGTCGGGGGCGGCGTCCACCTCGTACCTGCGTGCCCTGAGGTTGATCACGAGCGCGCGGACGATCTGCGGTTCGTCATCGACCACGAGCACCCTGGTGCTGCGCGGGGTGTCCCCGGCCGGGCTCAGCATGGGGTCTGCCTCTCTGCTTCGGTGCCGGGCTCCCCCGCGGGGACCGGCTCGGGGCGCGGGCGGGCGGCGCGCAGGCTGAGGACCATCGTCAGCCCGCCGCCGGGGGTGTCCTCGGCGTTCAGCATGCCGCCCATCGCCTCGGCGAAGCCGCGGGCGACCGCGAGCCCGAGGCCGACGCCCGCGCCGCGCGGTGCGTCGCCGTGGCGCTGGAAGGGTTCGAAGATGCGGTCCTTGGCCTCGTCGGGGACGCCGGGTCCCCGGTCCACGACGCGGATCTCGACGCGTTCGGCCATCGTGCTCGCGGCGACCAGGACGCGCCGCCCGGCGGGGCTGTACTTGACGGAGTTCTCCACCAGATTGGCCACCGACCGTTCCAGCAGGCCGGGGTCCACGGCGACCATCGGCAGCGTCTCCGGCACGTCCAGCTCGACGCTGTCCTCGGGTACGCCGCCCAGCGCCATCGGTACGACCTCGTCCACGTCGATCTCGCGGATGAGCGGGGTGACGGTGCCGGTCTGGAGGCGGGACATGTCCAGGAGGTTGCCGACGAGGTGGTCGAGCCGGTCGGAGCCCTCCTCGATGCCCTTGAGGAGTTCCGCCCGGTCCTCCTCGGACCAGGCCACGTCGGCGGAGCGCAGCGAGGACACCGCGGCCTTGATACCGGCGAGCGGGGTGCGCAGGTCGTGGCTGACGGCGGCGAGCAGCGCGGTGCGGATGCGGTTGCCCTCGGCGAGGGTGCGGGCGCGGTCGGCCTCCTCCTCCAGGCGGCTGCGGTCGAGGACGACGGCGGCCTGGGCGGCGAAGGCGGCCAGTACCCGGCGGTCCTCGGCGGGCAGCACCCGGCCGGTCAGCGCGAGTGCCATGTGGTCGCCGACCGGCATGTCCACGTCGGCGTCCTCGGGCCGCTCGGGCACCCGTCCGGGTCCGGCACCGGCCGCGCGGGTCCAGGGCGCGACGTCGCTCTCCCGTTCCAGCAGGGCCGCGGCGTCCATGCCGAAGGTCTCCCGGACCCGCTCCAGCAGTTCTCCGAGCCCGGTCTCGCCCCGCAGTACGTTGCCCGCGAGGAAGGACAGGATCTCGGACTCGGCGCGCAGCCGGGACGCCTGGTGGGTGCGGCGGGCGGCGAGGTCCACCACGGAGGCGACGGACACCGCGACGCCGGTGAAGATGGCTATGGCGACGATGTTCTTCGGGTCGGCGATGGTGTAGCGGTGCAGCGGCGGTGTGTAGAAGTAGTTCAGCAGCAGCGAGCCGAACGCCACCGAGCCGAGTGCCGGGAGCAGTCCGCCGAGCAGCGCGGCGGCCACCGTGACGCCGAGGAACAGCAGCATGTCGTTGGCGAGGCCGAGATCGACGCTGTTCAGCAGCAGCGCGAGCACCGCCGGTCCGGCCAGGCTCATCGCCCAGCCGCCGATGATCCGGGACCGGCCGAGCCGGGCGCCCCGTGCCACGGGCAGCCCGCGCCCCTTGGCGACCTCCTCGTGGGTGACGATGTGCACGTCCAGGTCGGGACCGCACTCGCGGGCCACGGTGGCGCCGACACCGGGGCCGAAGACGTACTGCCAGGTCTTGCGGCGGGAGGAGCCGAGGACGATCTGCGTGGCGTTGACGCCGCGCGCGAAGTCGAGCAGCGCGGCCGGTATGTCGTCGCCCACCACGTGGTGGAAGGTGCCTCCGAGGTCCTCGACCAGGGTGCGCTGGACGGCGAGTTCCTTCGGGGAGACCGAGGTGAGGCCGTCGCTGCGGGCTATGTAGACAGCCAGTACCTCGCCGCCCGCGCCCTTCTCCGCGAGCCGGGCGGCGCGCCGGATCAGGGTGCGCCCCTCGGGCCCGCCGGTGAGGCCGACGACGATCCGCTCGCGCGAACCCCAGATCCGGGAGACCCGGTGTTCGCTGCGGTACTCGGTGAGGTACTCGTCCACCCGGTCCGCCACCCACAGCAGCGCGAGTTCGCGCAGGGCGGTGAGGTTGCCGGGGCGGAAGTAGTTCGACAGGGCGGCGTCCACCTTGTCGGGCTGGTAGATGTTGCCGTGCGCCATCCGGCGGCGCAGCGCCTGCGGCGACATGTCCACCAGCTCTATCTGGTCGGCCCGCCGCACCACCTCGTCGGGCACCGTCTCGCGCTGCCGCACCCCGGTGATCGACTCCACCACGTCCCCGAGGGACTCCAGGTGCTGGATGTTGACGGTGGAGACGACGTCGATTCCGGCGGCGAGCAGTTCCTCGACGTCCTGCCAGCGCTTGACGTTCCGGGAGCCGGGCACGTTGGTGTGCGCGAGTTCGTCCACCAGGGCCACGGCGGGCGCCCGGCGGAGTACGGCGTCCACGTCCATCTCGTCGAAGACGGCGCCCCGGTGCTCCAGCCGACGGCGCGGGATGCGCTCCAGGCCGTGCAGCATCACCTCGGTGCGGGTTCGGCCGTGGTGCTCCACGAAGGCGACGACGCAGTCGGTGCCCCGCTCGGTGCGGCGGTGCGCCTCGGCGAGCATGGCGTAGGTCTTGCCGACGCCCGGTGCCGCACCGAGGTAGATCCGAAGCTTGCCGCGTGTCATGACCTCATTGTTTCCCGTGACTGCCGTCCGGGCCGCGTGGGACGACGGGCCCGTGCAGCGACGACCCTAACGGCACGGGATCGGGGCATACGGGGCACGGGGGCGGCCCGTGGGCATCCTTGACGCAACCCTGACGGGTCCGGCGGGACACGCGTCCAACAGGGCGGGAAAGGGGCAGGGCTACGCCTGTGGAGAACTTCACCGCACAGGGCAGGGGCCGTACCCGAACGGGTACGGCCCCTGCCCTGTGCGGTGGGTGCGGAGGTCAGCGGACCTCGGTGATCTCCGGGCCGCGCTGGAGCTGGCCCATGCCGCCGGAGAAGCGCGAGGACTCCTCCTGCTGGACCCCTTCGGGGACCATCTGCGCGTCGTTGGGCAGCTTGAGGACGATCGGGTCGCGGGGGGCCATCGGGCCCTCGCCGCGCACCACGACGGTGTCGCGGAAGATCTGCTCCAGCAGCCCGGCGGCCTGCGGCTGCACGGCGCCCTGGCCGGAGATCACCCCGCGCAGGAACCAGCGCGGACCGTCCACGCCGACGAACCGGACGACCTGGTAGCCGCTGGTGCCGTCGGGGAGCTGGACGGGGACCTGCGCGCGCAGCTCCCAGCCGAGGGGACCCTCGACCTCGTCCACGATGCCGCCCTGCTGGGTGATGCCGCCGCCGATCTCCTCGCGGACCTCGCCCCAGATGCCCTCGCGCTTGGGGGCGGCGAACGCCTGGAGCTGCACGGCGCTGTCGCGGAGCACGACGGTGGCGGCGACGATGGCGTCACCGGCGACCTCGACCCGCAGTTCCATGCCGTCCACGCCGGGCACGAACAGTCCGCCGAGGTCCACCCGGCCCTCGCCGGGATCGCGTACCTCGGTGCTGTCCCAGGGGCCCTCGGGACGGGGACCGGGCTCCAGCCGGAGACGCTCCGGCGCCACGGCCTCCCCGTCCGCCTCGTCGCCGACGCTCTCGACGACCTGCTCGGTCTCGCCGGCCGCGTTCTCGGCGGCATCCTTCTTGTTGCGACGTCCGAACACGTCACTGTCCTTCCCGGTCGGATACGACCGAAGCGTATCGATTCCCACTCGCCAGGCCACTGTCGGCGGCCTGACCGCCTGTGCCGCTCCCGTCGCCCACCGAGGCATGGCCCCCGGTGGACCCGAAGCCCCCCTCGGCCCGCGCCGATACGGGAAGTTCCGCGACCTCCTGGAAGCGGACCCTCTCGACCTGCTGGATAACAAGTTGGGCGATCCGGTCGAAGCGCTCGAACCGTACGGGCTCGTACGGGTCGAGATTCACCACGATCACCTTGATCTCTCCACGGTACCCGGCATCGACCGTCCCCGGGGCATTCACCAGGGCGACTCCGCAGCGGGCGGCGAGGCCGGAGCGCGGGTGCACGAAGGCCGCGTACCCGTCCGGGAGGGCGACGGCCACCCCGGTGGGCAGTACGGCACGCTCACCGGGCTTCAGTTCGCACGCCTCGGTGGTGCGCAGGTCGGCACCGGCGTCGCCGGGGTGCTCGTAGGCGGGCAGCGGCACGTCCGGGTCGATGCGGCGCAGCTGTACGTCGAGGGGGGTCACGGGGTCACCTCGCGGGCGCGGGTGCGCCGGGTCGGGGCGGATTCCCGCCGGGCCGCACCCGAAACAGTGTTCGCGGTGGGCAGCGGGCGGCTCGCCGGATGCGCGGCGTGCGGGTGCCGGGCCGGTGCCGTCGCGCCGACGGGAGGCTGAAGGATGGGGGAACTGCCGCTCACAGCCGCAGACCTTACCCGCCCGTCCCGTGAGCGCCACCGCGCGCCCGCGGCGGGGGCGCGCGCGGGGGCCGCCCCGGCTCCGGGAGCCACCGGAACGCGTGGCAGGCTTGACGCCATGCAGCTCTCCTCCGCCCCCTACGACGAACGCCTCACGGCCCCCCGGTCGTGGTGGCTGATCAGCTTCCTCGTGGGGGTCTCGTTCGCCCTGATCCTGCTGCCCTTCGGCGGTCTGCCGATGCTCGGCGGCCTGGTCGGGGGCACCGCGGCGGCGGCCGTGATGGCCAGTGCCTACGGCGCGATGCGCATCCGCGTGGTGGGTGACTCCCTGATCGCGGGAGAGGCCAAGCTGCCGGTGTCGGCACTGGGGGCGTCCGAGGTACTGGACGCCGAGGAGGCGCGCGCCTGGCGCACGTACAAGGCCGACACCCGCGCGTTCCTGCTGCTGCGCGCCTACATCCCGACGGCGCTGAAGGTCGAGGTCACCGACCCGGCGGACCCGACGCCCTACCTGTACCTCTCGACGCGCGAGCCGGAGAGGCTCGCGGCGGCGATCGAGGCGGCGAAGGCGGCGCGCACGACCGCGTAGCGCGGTGCGGCGGCGCGCGGTGCGGCGCGGTCAGCCGTCCAGGCCGCCGGGGAGTTCGCGCAGCCGCAGCGGATCGGCGGGCTCCTCCAGCGCGGGCTGCTCGGGCAGTTCGTCCCAGGGGACCTGCGTCCGGCGCAGGTCGGCGCGGATCTTCGCGGCGAGGCGTCGGGTGTCGCGGCGGTTCATCACCGCTCCGACGGCGGCGCCCACCATGAAGGGCATCAGGTTGGGCAGGTTCCGGACCATGCGCTTCATGATCTGCTGGCGCATCTCGCGCTTCATCCGCCCGCCGAGGGCCGCGTCCACGGTGGCGGGTTTCCTGACGTCGATGCCGCGCTCCTCAGCCCAGGAGGAGAGATACGCGGTGGTACGGGCCTTCAGGCCGCCCGGTGGCCGTGCGCCGTAGACCTCGTGGAGTTCGGCGATGAGCTTGAGCTCGATGGCGGCGACGCCGGTGATCTCGGCGGCCAGTTCGGTGGGCATGGCCGGGGGCACCGGAAGCATGGCCGCGGCACCGATCCCGGCGCCCACGGTGGACGTCCCGGCCGCCGCGCCGGCCACGAGCTTGTCGGCGAGCTGCTCCGGGCCGAGGCCGGGGAAGTGCCGCCGCAGTGTGGCGAGGTCGCGTACGGGGACACGCGGGGCGATCTCGATGACCCGGTCGGTGAGGTACGCCAGGCCCGCGCGAGCGCGGCTGCCGCCCCTACGGGCGCCTTCACGGGCCATGTCCCGCACGGCCGCGGCCCGCCGTCGGGCGAGGGGCGCGGGGTGGGGGGCGGGAACGGCCGTTCCGCCCTGGTCCCGAGCGGCGCCGTCCTGTTCGTGGTGCTGGTCGTGGTGCTGGTCCGGGACCGGCCCGTCCTGGCCGGGGGCCGGTCCGAGCGAGGCTCCCGTTTCGGGAGAGCCCCGCCCGTCGTCACGCGTGTCGTACGGGCCGTCCAACGGCCCCTGGTCCGCCTTCCGCAGGGAAAAGCGGCGCTTCCGGGGAGGGGTCGAGCCAGTCACGGCCGACCCGCCCTCAGTCGCAGTCGCGGCAGATCGGCTGGCCGTTCTTCTCGCGGGCCAGCTGGCTGCGGTGGTGCACCAGGAAGCAGCTCATGCAGGTGAACTCGTCCTGCTGCTTGGGCAGCACTCGGACGGCCAGCTCCTCGTTCGAGAGGTCGGCGCCCGGGAGTTCGAGGCCCTCTGCGGCCTCGAACTCATCGACGTCCACCGCGGAGGTGGACTTGTCGTTCCGCCGTGCCTTGAGTTCCTCCAGGCTGTCGGAATCGACGTCGTCGTCGGTCTTTCGTGGGGTGTCGTAGTCGGTTGCCATGTCGCTCTCCCCCTCTGGGTGTCTGCGGTGTCTCCAGCGCACGTAACGCGTGAGAGGCCGGACTTGTGCCCGACCTGAGGCGGAGATTTTGCCTCACATCAAGGTCTGTTACTCAATCGACACCCAATCCGATCTCCCGTGGGTGATCGGCTTGGATGGCGGTGAGGACCGTACACGGTTCGAATGCCGCACCTCAAAGGCGCCTCACCGTGTACTTCCCGTGATCAGGAGTACCGAAAACCCGGATTTTCCGGGCTTTGCGGAGCCTGTCATGATCACAGAGAGTAGATGACTAGAAATCCCTTCATGTGATCGATCACACAGGGAAAACCGGGCACGGGGGTTCTAAAATTCCGCGCAAAGCGAACACCCCCCGCGTGTGTCCGTCCGTGCCCGGCCGGTCACAGCGGGAGAGTGACCCGCATCACCAGCCCGCCCCCCTCGCGCGGTACGGCCCCGATGTGACCGCCGTGCGCGCGGGCCACCGAGCGCACGATGGACAGGCCGAGGCCCACGCCCTTGTCGCTGCCGGTGCGCTCCGTACGCAGCCGGCGGAACGGCTCGAAGAGGTTGTCCACCTCGTACGCGGGCACCACCGGACCGGTGTTGGAGACGGTGAGCACCGCCTGCCCGTGCTCCACGTCGGTGGACACCTCGACCCATCCGTTCTCGGCCACGTTGTAGCGCACCGCGTTCTGTACGAGGTTCAGCGCGATCCGCTCCAGGAGCACACCGTTGCCGCGCACCACGGCGGGCTTGCGCGCGCCCCGCAGGACGACACCCTTGGCGTCCGCCTCGGAGCGCACCTGGTCGATCGCGCGGGTGGCCACCTCGGCGAGATCGACGGGCTTGCGCTCGACGATCTGGTTGTCGCTGCGGGCCAGCAGCAGCAGGCCCTCCACCAGTTGTTCGCTGCGTTCATTGGTGGCCAGCAGCGTCTTGCCCAGCTGTTGCAGTTCCACCGGCGCGCCGGGGTCGGACAGCTGCACCTCCAGCAGCGTGCGGTTGATCGCCAGCGGGGTGCGCAGTTCGTGCGAGGCGTTGCCGACGAACCGCTGCTGCGCGGTGAACGCCCGCTGGAGCCGCTCCAGCATGTCGTCGAAGGTGTCGGCCAGTTCCTTCAGCTCGTCGTCCGGACCGTCCAGCTCGATCCGCCGGGACAGATCGGATCCGGCCACCTGACGGGCGGTGCGGGTGATCCGGCCGAGCGGTGAGAGCACCCGGCCTGCCATCGCGTAGCCGAACGCGAAGGCGATCACGGCGAGGCCGAGCAGCGCCAGCAGCGAGCGGCTGAGCAGGTTGTCCAGCGCGGCCTGGCGCTGGTGGTCCACGCACCGGCTGATGGCGTCGTTGAAGTCCTGGAGCGACAGGCTGGAGGTGTTGATCGCCGGGCAGTTGTCACTGGCGACCTTGAGCTGCGAGAAGCTCACGATCTTGAACAGCGGCTGATTGCCCGTGCTGATCGCCTGCGCGGCCAGCAGATAGATGATCGACAGCAGCAGGATCCCGGCGATCAGGAACATGCCGCCGTACAGCAGGGTCAGCCGTATGCGGATGGTGGGACGCAGCCACGGGAACGGCGGCTGCGGGCGGTCCGGGTCCCAGGTGGGCTTCGGGGGCGCCTGCGGTGGTGCGGGGGACGCGGCCACGGCGCGTCAGATCCGGTAGCCGGAGCCGGGCACGGTGACGATCACGGGAGGTTCGCCGAGCTTGCGGCGCAGCGTCATGACCGTGACCCGTACGACGTTGGTGAAGGGGTCGGTGTTCTCGTCCCAGGCCTTCTCCAGCAGCTGTTCGGCGGAGACGACCGCGCCCTCGCTGCGCATCAGCACCTCCAGGACCGCGAACTCCTTGGGCGCGAGCTGGATCTCCCGGCCCTCGCGGAAGACCTCGCGGCGGTTGGGGTCGAGCTTGATCCCGGCCCGCTCCAGGACCGGCGGCAGCGGCACGCTGGTGCGTCGGCCCAGCGCGCGCACGCGGGCGATCAGCTCGCTGAAGGCGAACGGCTTGGGCAGATAGTCGTCGGCGCCGATCTCCAGGCCCTCGACGCGGTCGCTGACGTCGCCGGAGGCGGTGAGCATCAGCACCCGCGTGGGCATGCCGAGTTCGACGATCCGGCGGCACACGTCGTCGCCGTGCACGAGCGGGAGGTCCCGGTCGAGGACGACCACGTCGTAGTCGTTGACACCGATGCGCTCCAGGGCGGCGGCGCCGTCGTAGACGACGTCCACGGCCATCGCCTCACGGCGCAGTCCGGTGGCCACCGCATCCGCGAGGAGCTGCTCGTCCTCGACGACGAGTACGCGCACGTCGCTTGTCCTTCCTGCTGTCCGCCCGCGGGGCGCCGGAGCGGGCGCGGGCAGAGGTGTCTTGCGTGGTTGGGACCCCCATCCTGCCCGTTTCGGCCATAAGTCGGCGGTAAGCCGTGGTTCGGGGCGCGCGACCCGTTCACCGGCGGCGCTTCCGGGGGGAGCGCGGGCCAAGTTCGCGGGGCCCGTGAGGTTTCCCCGGCGGGCAGCGGGGGGAGGACGGGTTTACACCCCACGATCACGCTCCGCGCGTGCCGTCGCACCTTGCGGCATCCCGTCATCCGCTTCCGCGGGCGGGCGTGGGAGGTCCGGCACCGTCGCCGCCCGGCGTCCGGCGCTGGGCACCCGCGAGCGATGTGATCGACCTTCCGTACGGCACTTCCCGTGCCACCGACCCACGACCCAGGACGAGGGGGCGCAGCATGGACGCTTTCACCGCAGGACTTCTGCAGCGCATAAAGACGACCGAGTCCGACCTGTCGCGGGCCCGTGACGAGGGCGACGACTTCCTCGTCGAGGTGGAGCAGGGAGAGCTGGACGACCTGCGCCGCCTCGCCGCCGAGCACGGCGTGGAGGTCAGCACGTCACGCGCCTGACGGCCGCGCACGCACCCGCACGGCGGGGCCCCGGCGAATCCAGTGCCGGGGCCCCGCCGTGCGTCCCGCGCCGGTCCGTACGGCGTGCGGACGGCCGCGCGGACGGGCCGTCAGTCGTGCCAGGCGCCGAAGTCCTCCAGGAGCCGCTGGAGGGGCTCGAAGACGCCGGGCGGTGCAGCCACCGTCAGCTCGCGCGACAGGGGCTCTCCGGGCCGTCCGCCGGTCAGCGCGCCCGCCTCCCGGGCAATGAGGTCACCGGCCGCGAAGTCCCACGGGTTGAGGCCGCGCTCGTAGTAGCCGTCCAGCCGCCCGCAGGCCACGTCGCACAGGTCGATCGCGGCCGAGCCGCCGCGCCGGACGTCCCGCAGCAGCGGGATCAGCCGGGCGGCCACGCCTGCCTGGTGGGCGCGGACGTCGGTGACGTAGTTGAACCCGGTGGAGACCAGGGCCTGCTCCAGCGGGGGCGCGGTCCGGCAGGCGAGGGCGCGCTCGCCCTCCCAGGCACCGGTCGCCCGGGCGCCGCCGCCCCGCACCGCGTGGTACGTCTCGCCGCGCATCGGCGCCGCGACCACCCCGACGACGGTCTCGCCGTCCAGCTCGGCGGCGACCGAGACGGACCAGGTGGGCAGCCCGTAGAGGTAGTTCACGGTGCCGTCGAGCGGGTCGATGACCCAGCGGACGCCGCTGCTGCCGGGGGTGTCGGCGCCCTCCTCGCCGAGGAAACCGTCGTCGGGGCGGCGGGCGGAGATCAGATCGGTGATCAGTTTCTCCGCCGCGATGTCCATCTCGGTGACGACGTCGATCGGGCTGGACTTGGTGCGGGCGACCGCCAGGTCGGCCGGGCGGCCGTCGCGCAGCAGTTCACCGGCGCGGCGGGCGGCCTCGCGGGCGAGGCCGAGCAGTTCCGCGTACGGGGCGTCGGTCACGGTTCTCCTCAGGCGTAGGGGCTGTCGGCACCGGCGGCGGCCGGGCGGGGGGCGCGGGCCGGGCAGCAGCCGACGGGGCAGACGTCGTGGCTCGCGCCGAGGGCGCCGAGGGCGCACGGGCTGGTCTTCTGCCCGCGCTCGGTGGCGGCACGCTCCCCGATCAGCTCGCGGACGGCGGCGGCGAACCGGGGGTCGGCGCCGACGGTGGCCGAGCGGCGCACCGGGAGGCCGAGTTCGGCGGCCTTGGCGGTGGCCTCGGTGTCGAGGTCGTAGAGGACCTCCATGTGGTCGGAGACGAAGCCGATCGGCGCCATCACGACGGCCGGGACGCCCGCCGCGTGCCGCTCCTGGAGGTGGTCGCAGATGTCCGGCTCCAGCCACGGGATGTGCGGGGCGCCGGAACGGGACTGGTAGACGAGCTGCCAGGGGTGGTCCACGCCGGTCCGCTCGCGCACCGCGTCCGCGATCAGCCGGGCCACGTCCAGGTGCTGTGCCACGTAGGCACCGCCGTCCCCGTGCGCCTCAGACGGGCCGGAGGCGTCGGCGGCGGCCGTCGGGATGGAGTGGGTGCTGAACGCGATGTGGGCGCCGTCGCGGACCTCGGCCGGGAGGTCGGCCAGCGAGCGCAGCACACCGTCGATCATGGGCTCGACGAAGCCGGGGTGGTTGAAGTAGTGCCGCAGTTTGTCCACGCGTGGCGGCTCCAGGCCCTCCTCGCGGAGCGCGGCCAGGGAGTCGGCGAGGTTCTCGCGGTACTGACGGCAGCCCGAGTAGGAGGCGTAGGCACTGGTGGCGAGGACCAGGACGCGGCGGTGGCCGTCGCGGACGATGTCGCGCAGGGTGTCCGTCAGGTACGGCGCCCAGTTGCGGTTGCCCCAGTAGACCGGGAGATCCAGCCCGGCCGCCGCGAAGTCGGTGCGGAGGGCGTCGAGGAGGGCGCGGTTCTGGTCGTTGATGGGGCTGACCCCGCCGAACAGGAAGTAGTGCTGCCCGACCTCCTTGAGGCGTTCCGTGGGGATGCCCCGGCCGCGCGTGACGTTCTCCAGGAACGGGACCACGTCGTCGGGTCCTTCGGGGCCGCCGAAGGAGAGCAGGAGCAGGGCGTCGTAGGGGGTGGGATCGAGCTCGTCTGGCATGGTCCCGATCCTGCCACCCGGCACCGACAAACCGGACGCGCGGGGTCCGGGTCGGGTCGCGGCGGGTCCGGACCGGCGGACGGACCGGGGCGGGCGATCCGGACCGGCGGCCGGACGGCGGTCGCGGGACCGCACGGCCGCAGGGGCACAGGGGCACAGGGGCACAGGGGCACAGGGGCACAGGGGACGCGATTCATCCGACTCGTAATCTTTATCCGCGACTGTCGTCCCCGACAGCCGCGGATCTCACAGAATCGCCGAACCGCCCCGCCCCCGAGCCACCCCGCAGAAGCCTCCCGGAGACCCCGTGCCCAGCCCTTACCGCGCCCTGTTCGCCGCACCCGGCGCCCTGGCCTTCTCCGCGGCCGGTTTCCTCGGCCGGCTGCCGATCTCCATGACCGGCATCGGCGTGGTCACGATGGTCTCCCAGCTCACCGGCCGCTACGGGCTCGCCGGGGCGCTGACCGCGACGCTCGCGCTGTCCGCCGCCGTGCTGGGCCCGCAGGTGTCCCGGCTGGTGGACCTGCACGGGCAGCGCCGGGTGCTGCGCCCGGCCACCCTGATCGCGCTGACGGCCACCGCCGGGCTGCTGCTCGCGGCGCGGTACGGGCTGCCGGACTGGGTGCTGTTCGTGTGCGCGGCCGGGGCGGGCACGGTGCCGAGCCTGGGCGCGATGGTGCGGGCCCGCTGGGCGGCGCTGTACCGGGGCACGCCCCGACTGCACACGGCGTACTCGTTCGAGTCGGTGGTGGACGAGATGTGCTTCGTGGTCGGGCCGATCGTCTCCATCGGGCTCTCCACCTCCTGGTTCCCGGAGGCCGGGCCGCTGGTGGCCGCCGTCCTGCTCGCCGCCGGGGTGTCCTGGCTGACCGCGCAGCGCGCCACCGAACCGGCCCCGCACCCGCGCGGCCCGCAGCGCGGCCCCGGCCTGCTCCGCTCCCCCGCGCTGCGGGTGCTGGTGGCGGCCTTCACCGCGACCGGCGCGGTGTTCGGAGCGGTGGACGTCGTCACCGTGGCCTTCGCCGACGAACGCGGCCACAAGGGCGCGGCCAGTGTGGTGCTGGCGCTGTACGCGGCGGGTTCCTGCGCGGCCGGGCTGGTCTTCGGGCTGCTGCGGCTCTCGGGGGCACCGGAGCGGCGCTGGCTGCTGGGCATGGCGGCGATGGCCGTGAGTATGATCCCCCTCCTACTGGTCGGGAGCCTGCCGCTGCTGGCCGTGGCGCTGTTCGTTGCGGGGCTGGCCATCGCACCGACGATGATCACGACGATGTCCCTCATCGAGGAGCACGTACCTCGCGCGCGGCTCACCGAGGGCATGACCTGGGTGAGCACCGGCCTCGCGGTCGGTGTGGCGCTCGGCTCGTCGGTGGCCGGCTGGGTGATCGACGCGGCCGGGGCACGGGCCGGGTACGGCGTCCCGGCGGCGGCCGGGGCGGTCGCGGTGGCGGTCGGTCTCCTGGGTTTCCGCCGGCTGCGCAGGCCGGCCGCGGTTCGGGGAGGCACCGTTGGGCAGCACGCCACGCATACCGAGCACGATGCGCACACCGAGCACGACGCGCGCGAGGAAGGGAACCTGGCGTAACTGGGGCGGCAATGTCACCGCCCGGCCCGCACGGCAGGTCGCGCCCGCCTCGGTGGCGGAACTGGCGGCCGAGGTGCGCCGCGCCGCCGAGGACGGGCTGCGGGTGAAGGCGGTCGGCACCGGCCACTCCTTCACCTCGCTGGCCGCGACGGACGGGGTGCTGGTCCGGCCGGACCTGCTGACCGGTGTCCGCGCGCTGGACCGGGACGCGATGACGGTGACGGTGGAGGCGGGCACCCCGCTGAAGCGGCTCAACGCGGCGCTGGCGCGGGAGGGCCTGTCGCTGGCCAACATGGGCGACATCATGGAGCAGACAGTGGCCGGGGCGACCAGCACCGGCACCCACGGCACCGGGCGGGAGTCCGGCTCGATCGCCGCGCAGATCAGGGGCCTGGAACTGGTCACCGCCGACGGCACGGTCCGTACCTGCTCCGCGACCGGCACGCCGGAGGAGCGGGAGCTGTTCGCCGCCGCGCGGATCGGGCTCGGCGCCCTCGGCATCGTCACCGCGCTCACCCTCGCCGTGGAGCCGCTGTTCCTGCTGACCGCGCGTGAGGAGCCGATGCCGCTGGAGCGGGTGCTCGCGGAGTTCGACCAACTGTGGGCGGAGAACGAGCACTTCGAGTTCTACTGGTTTCCGCACACCGGCAGCACCAACACCAAGCGCAACAACCGCAGCGCGGGCCCGGAGAAGCCGGTGGGCCCGTTGCGGGGCTGGTTCGAGGACGAGTTCCTCTCCAACGGGGTCTTCCAGGCGGCCCAGTGGGTGGGCCGCGCGGCCCCGGCGGCCGTCCCGGCCCTCGCCCACGTCTCCAGCCGCGCGCTGTCCGCGCGGACGTACACCGACATCCCGTACAAGGTGTTCACCTCGCCGCGCCGGGTGCGGTTCGTGGAGATGGAGTACGCCGTGCCGCGCGCCGCGCTGGCCGACACCGTGCGGGAGCTGAAGGCGGTGGTGGACCGGTCGGGGCTCCGGGTGAGCTTCCCGGTGGAGGTGCGCACCGCCCCGGCCGACGACATCACGCTGTCCACCGCCTCGGGCCGGGACTCCGCGTACGTCGCCGTGCACATGTACCGGGGCACGCCGTACCAGGCGTACTTCACCGCCGCCGAGCGGGTCTTCACCGCGCACGGGGGCCGCCCGCACTGGGGGAAGGTGCACACGCGGGACGCCGCGTACCTGGCGGACGCCTATCCGCGCTTCGCCGAGTTCACGGCGTTGCGCGACCGCCTCGATCCGGAACGGCTGTTCCAGAACGACTACTTGCGGAGGGTGCTGGGGTCGTAGGCGCCGTCGTGGGGGTGGCGCCGTCCGTGGGAGTGGCGGTGGGCGCCGGGGCCGTGGCCGGCCGCGTGGTGCCGGGCCGCCCGGTCGGGCCGGGGTCCGGCGCGGTGTCGCGGGGCGTGGGGCTCGGGCTGGCGGTGTCGCCGGGCGTCCCGGCACCGTCGCGGGCCACGCCGTACGAGGGGTACGCGGGTGCCGGGCGGGTGGTCCTCGGGGTGCCGCCCGCCACCGCGTCGCCCACCGTGGTGCCGGTGCCGCCGCTGAAGCTGCTGCCGGAGACCGTCTCGTAGACCGTGATGCCGGTCATGGTGACGCCGAAGACCAGGACGGCGGCGAGGAGCGGGCGTCTCCGGCTCCGGGTGCGGGAGCGGTACACGGTGCCGGCGCCGAACTCGCCCGGCGCGGGCGCCGGTCCGGCCGCCCGGCCTGCGCGCGGCGGGCGGGGCGTTGACGTCGCCTCGCGGAGCTGTTCGCCGGTGTGCCGGAAGAGGTGCTGGAACAGGGTGCCGCCGCAGGTGGCCACGACGCTGACCACCCCGGCGCCGAGGATCGTGCCGTACACCCCGAAGTACGCGGCGAGTTTGGCCGCCACCACGGCCGCCAGGGCACTGCCCGCGACCTGGGGCACGTTCAGGTCGATCCGCCGACGACCCCGTTCGGGCTTCTCACGCATACCCGGAGCTTTCCGTCCCTTCCCGTACGTAGGTGACACGACCGTCCTGATCGTCCTACCGCACCGGAAAAGGACGTACCGGCGAAACCATTGGTTCCGATTCCGGCGAATGCGTGAGGTTGCCCACGTTTGGGGAACTGGTCATCGGGTGACGCCCGCCGAAGTCCGTTCCTGGACGAGAAGTTGAGCGGCGCGCCATCCACGCACATGGTCCAAATGGAGTAGTGTGACGAGCCCTGGGTCCGGACTCCCACCAGGATGTCCGCGGCCTCGCTGGACCGCCTGGAGGGGGCCAGTTGCTCAGGGTGAGGAAGTTCGTCACTCACCGTGGCGAACGGGTAACCGTGACATGACGGCGCATCAGGGCCCATGCCCGACACGCCGGGCAACTCGGCAAGGTTGTGGCAGGCTGCACCCGGGCAGGCCACACTCGACTAGCGGAAGCAGCGACGCACGTGACGTCGGCAGGCACCATCCGGGAGGTCCCCATGCCCGAACTGCGTGTCGTGGCCGTCTCGAATGACGGCACACGGCTGGTGCTGAAGGCTGCCGACGCGACGGAGTACACACTCCCGATCGACGAACGGCTGCGTGCCGCCGTGCGCGGCGACCGTCCGCGCCTCGGACAGATCGAGATCGAGGTGGAGAGCCATCTCCGCCCGCGCGACATCCAGGCACGTATAAGAGCGGGCGCCACCGCCGAGGAGGTCGCGCAGCTCGCCGGTATCCCCGTCGATCGGGTCCGGCGCTTCGAGGGCCCCGTGCTGGCCGAACGCGCCTTCATGGCCGAGCGCGCCCGCAAGACCCCGGTCCGCCGTCCCGGTGAGAACTCCGGCCCGCTGCTCGGCGAGGCCGTGCAGGAGCGGCTGCTGCTGCGCGGGGTGGAGAAGGACACCGTGCAGTGGGACTCCTGGCGCCGGGACGACGGCACCTGGGAGGTCATGCTCGGCTACCGCGTCGCGGGCGAGGTGCACACCGCGAGCTGGACGTACGACCCGCCCCGGCGGCTCGTACAGGCCGTGGACGAGGAGGCGCGCTCGCTGATCGGCGAGTCCGAGGACCTCGCCGCGCCCGAACCCAGCTTCCCGTTCGTGCCGCGCATCGCCCGGCTGCCGCGCGAGCGCGGGATGGACCGCGCGCTCGACCGGTCGGACCGGGAGCGTCCGGCGCTGACCTCGCAGGCGGCCGACCCGGCCGAGGAGAGCGGCGAGCGGGACTCGCTGACCAGCCTCCTGGAGGCGGTGCCCAGCTTCCGGGGCGATCTGGTGGTCCCCGAACTCCCCTCCGCCGAACCGGACGAGGAGACCGTGGAGGAACCGGCGGCCGAGGAGCCCCCGGCGCCCGCCGCGTCGGCCGGGTCCGCCTACGCCGACGTGCTGATGCCCCGCGCGGTCACCAGCCACCGCGACCGGCTGATCGGCGCGACCGACCGGCAGGCGGAGGCCGACGGCGTCCGCCCCGGCCGCCGCGCCGCCGTGCCCAGCTGGGACGAGATCGTCTTCGGGACGCGGCGCAAGAAGCAGGAGTAGGCCGGACACCGGCCGCGACCGGCGGCCCGAGCGGGCCGGGACACCTCCACGGCGTCCCGGCCTCTTCGCTGTCCCGGCCCGTTCTCCCCGCCTCCCCTGTCCCTCTGATCCGGCCGCTTCGCGTGCCGCCCGCCCGCCGTACGACGGCTCAGCGGGGGTCCGGGCCCACCGCCACCGGGCGGGCGGGGTCGCGCGACCACTCCGACCAGGAACCCGTGTACAGCTCCGCGTCGATGCCCGCCACGGCCAGCGCCAGCACCTCGTGCGCCGCCGACACGCCCGAGCCGCAGTAGACGCCGACGGGTGTCCGGTCGGAGACGCCGAGCGCCCGGAAGCGGTCCCGCAGGTCCGCCGGGGGCAGGAACAGGCCGTCCGGGCCGACGTTCTCACCGGTCGGCGCCGACAGCGCGCCCGGAATGTGCCCCGCCGCCGGGTCGATGGGCTCCGTCTCGCCCCGGTACCGCTCCCCCGCGCGCGCGTCCAGCAGCACGCCGGTGCGGGCCAGCGCGGCGGCGCCGTCCGCGTCCAGGACGCCCCGCTTCCCCGGCACCGGGACGAAGTCGCCCTCGGCCGGGGCGGGCCGATCGGTCGTCAACGTGCCTTGCCAGGAAGGCAACCCGCCGTCCAGCACCCGCACGTCCGGGTGACCCGTCCAGCGCAGCAGCCACCAGGCGCGCGCGGCGGCCCAGCCCTGCCCGCCGTCGTACACGACGACCGTCCGGGACGGCGACACGCCCGCCCGGCGCACGGCCGCGCCGAACTCCGCGAGATCCGGCAGCGGATGGCGGCCCCCCGCGCCGGGGGCCCCTGCCAGCTCGCGGTCCAGGTCCACGAAGACCGCGCCCGGCAGATGGCCCGCCGCGTACGCCGCGCGTGCGTCGAAGGCGGGGGCGCCCGCGCCCGGCACGCTCAACTGCCAGCGCACGTCCAGCAGGACGGGCGGCTCCGCGCCGTCGAGCCGGGTGGCCAGTTCCGATGCGGTGATGAGTGCTGTCATGCGTCCATCCTTACGTCAGGGGTGGCCGTGGCGTCCAGGTACGGCTACTCTGCTCCGCCGAGCGGTCTCGATCACGAGGCGTACGCGGTCGGGCACGTGCTGTACTTCCGGCGGACCTCCGCCGGTCATCGTAGGAAGCGGCGGGAAACGGCAGAACGAGCATCCTCGCGCAGACGGCGCCGGTCGTCCGGCACGCCACGGCTGCGGCACGCGGATGCGGACACCGGCGGGGGCGCGCGCGTACGGGCGCGGCGCGGACGCCGGGAGCGGAAGCGACACGGCCACCGCGAGGGGCCGGGGAGAGAGTGATCGATGACCGAGGCACCGGAGTCGGCCGGTCCACGTGCGCGACGCGCACCCGGAACGCCCTGCTGGGTGAGTCTGATGGCGCACCGCCTGGCCGACACCGAGCGGTTCTACGGCGAGCTGTTCGGCTGGGAGTTCCGGCCCGGCCCGCAGCAACTCGGGCCGTACGTGCGGGCGCTGCTGGACGGGGAGGAGGTGGCGGGCATCGGGCAGCTGCCGCCGGACCACCGGCTGCCGGTGGCCTGGACGCCGTATCTGGCCTCCGACGACGTGGACGCGACGGCCCATCAGGTGCGGCTGTGCGGCGGAACGGTGGCGGTGGGCCCGCTGGACGCGGCCGAGGCGGGGCGGATGGCCATCGCCTCCGACCCGGCGGGCGCGGTGTTCGGCATCTGGCAGGGCTCGGCGCACTTCGGCGCCTCCATCGGCGGTGTCCCCGGCACCCCGGCCTGGAACGAGCTGCTGACGTTCGAGACGGCCAGCGTCGCCAAGTTCTACGAGGCCGTGTTCGGCTACGAGGAGGAACCGGCCCTCGCCGCCGGGCCCGACCATGTGACGCTGCGCGTCGCGGACCGGCCGGTCGCCGTGGTGCACGGGGTCGGGCGCGGACTGCGCCGGGACGGCGGCCCGCACTGGCTGACGTACTTCGAGGTCGCCGACGCCGACGCGACGGTCCGTCAGGTCGCCGCGCTGGGCGGCCGGGTGGTGGACGGCGTCCACGACGACGAGCACGGCCGTATCGCCACGGTCGCGGACCCGGAGGGCGCGGTGTTCTCGGTGATCCAGAACCCGCACTGACGCGGCGGAAGCCCTGCCCGGCCGTGCCCGGTGACCCGGAGGAGAAGCGCCTGGGGCGTGCCGTCGGCGCGCACCGGCGCCGGGCGGGCGGGGCGGCGCGGTCGGGGCGAGGGTCAGGGGGAGGTCACCGGCAGGACGTCCGGTGAGATGGACGCCGCCCGCGCCGTCGCCGCCGTCATGCGGCGCCGGTGGTGGCGGCGGCACAGCACCTCGTAACCGACCTCGCCCGCCGACTGGTTGACGTCCCCGATGACGACCTGGGCGCCCTCGACCACCATCGCGCCGCCTATCGTGCGGGCGTTGTGGGTGGCGCGGGCGCCGCACCAGCACAGCGCCTCCACCTGGAGCACCTCGACCCGGTCGGCCAGCTCCACCAGGCGCTGCGAGCCGGGGAAGAGCTTGGAGCGGAAGTCCGTGGTGATGCCGAACGCGTACACGTCGAGCGCGAGGTCGTCCACCACACGGGCGAGCTGGTCGATCTGGCCGGGGGCGAGGAACTGCGCCTCGTCGGCGATGACGTAGTCCGCGCGGCGCCCCTGCGAGAGGTGGTCCACCAGATACGCGTACAGGTCCTGGCCGTCCTCGACCTCGACGGCGTCGGTGACCAGGCCGAGCCGGGAGGACAGCTTGCCCTGGCCCGCGCGGTCGTCCCGCGTGAAGATCATGCCGACCAGGCCGCGCGCGGAGCGGTTGTGCTCGATCTGGAGAGCCAGCGTTGACTTCCCGCAGTCCATCGTTCCGGAGAAGAACACCAGCTCGGGCATGAGGGGCAGAGCACCTTTCGGCGAGGGGGACGCGGTGGGGGGTCAGGAGCGTACTTCGAGGAGCGGGACGAACTGTTCGGCGGGGGTCATCGAGCCGTGGTTGCCGACCAGCGCGGACTCCTTGGGCTCCCGCCGGGAGGCGGTGATCAGCACGTCGTCGTGGGCGGCGGCGATCACGTCCCCGAGGCGCGCGTACACCCGCTCGTCGCAGAAGCCGGGCGGGCCGAACCAGCCCGCGTCGATCGCCTCGTCCCGCGAGGCCACCCAGAACCGGTCCCCCAGCACCTCGCGCCACACCGTCAGCACGTCGCTCGCGGCGCCCGGCACCGCGTACACGTGCCGGGCGCGCCCCTCGCCGCCGAGCAGCGCGACACCGGCGCCCAGCTCCCAGTCCTCGTCGAAGTCGATGCGGCTGTCCTCGTCGAAGGGCACGTCCACCATGCCGTGGTCGGCGGTGACGTACAGCGCGCTGCGCGGCGGGAGCTGTTCCGCGAGGCGCTGCGCGAGCCGGTCCACGGTCATGAGCTGGCCGCGCCAGGTGTCGGAGGCGACGCCGTAGCGGTGCCCGGCGCCGTCCAGCTCGGAGTAGTACGTGTAGACCAGGGACCGGTCCCCGGCGGCGAGCTGGGCGGCGGCCAGGTCCATGCGGTCCTCGCCGGTCAGGCGGCCCCGGAAGGTGCCGCCGCTGAGCGCCACCTTGGTCAGCGGGGTGTGCTCGAACTGCGGCGAGGACACCTGGGCGGCGTGCACGCCCGCCGCGTCGGCGAGCTGGAACACGGTGGGGTACGGCTGCCAGGCGTGCGGCGGGGTCCAGGGCTGCCAGCGGAGCTGGTTCATCAGGTCGCCGGTGGCCGGGTCGCGCACCGCGTAGCCGGGCAGGCCGTGCGCGGCGGGCGGCAGGCCGGTGCCGACGGAGGCGAGGGAGGTGGCGGTGGTCGCCGGGAACCCGGCGGTGAGCGGGTGCCCGGTGCCGCCGCGCGAGCTGCCGAGCAGTGAGGTGAGGAACGGTGCCTCGCCGGGGTGGGCGCGCAGCTGCTCCCAGCCGAGTCCGTCCACCAGGAAGACACAGACCCGGTCGGCGGGGGCGAGTTCGGTGATGGTGGCGGTGGTGCCGGGCACGCCGAGTCCGGCGGCGAGGGTGGGCAGCAGGTCGGCGAGCGAGCCGGTGCCGTACGCGGGCAGGGGGGCCGATTCCAGGGCGAGCGGCTCCGGGTCGTCCCAGGCGGAGGGCTGCGCCATCAGCGCGTGGTCTCCGCGGTCGCCTCGGAGACGGCCTGCGCGAAGGCGAGCGCCTGGCGCACGGTCTCCGGGCCGTCCCCGGCCTCGCTGACGCGCAGGCTGAGGTCGTCGGCGGTGGAGCTGCCCGTGTACCCGTGGTCGGCCTCGCAGTTGGGGTCGCCGCAGGCGGCGGGCTCCAGGTCGATCCGGCTGACGGCGCCCCAGCCGATGGTCAGCACGACCTCGCGGGGCGTGGTGCCCGGCTTGTACTTCTCGGGGTTGGCGACCACCCGGCTGACCACGACGGACGAGATCCGGTCGAGCTTCACGGACTCGGTGGACGTGGTGGCGTACGGCGTCGGGGAGGTGGTGTCGGCGGCCTGCTCGTCGGTGTGGCTGACGATGAACCGGCTGCCGGTGAGGACCAGGACGGTCACATGGCGGCGGACCTCGTTCTGGTCGAACGTGGTCTCCTGGTGGACCAGATACGAGCGGACGGGCTCCCCGCCCACGGCGGCCTCCACCGCCTCGGCAACGAGGGCCGGGTAGTAGCCGCTGCGCTCGATCGCCGCGCGCAGCCCCTGGGTCGTCGTACTGGTCTTGGCCATGACGGCCATTCTAGTCCGTGGACACAGCGGGTCGGGGCCGCGCCCGGGGCCCCGCGCGGGCGGGCCGGGCGGGCGGGTCCGGGCGCCGGGCGCGGGGCGGTCAGTAGGCCGGGAGGGTGCGCGGGCCCAGGTCGTCGCGGGCGGGCGGCGGGGCGAGCCGGACGGTGGCGCCGAGGACGCTCACCCCGCGCGGGGCGACGACGACGGGCTCCAGGGTGACGGCCACCACCTCGGGGTGGTCGTCCACCAGCCGGGAGACCCGCAGCAGCAGTTCCTCCAGGGCGGGGGTGTCCACAGGGGTGGAGCCGCGCCAGCCGAACAGCAGCGGGGCGGTGCGGATGGAGCGGACCAGTGAGGTCGCGTCGCGGTCGGTGACCGGGATGAGCCGGTGCGCGGTGTCGTCGAGGAGCTGCGAGGCGGCGCCCGCGAGCCCGAACGACAGCACGGCACCGGCGGCCGGGTCGATGACGGCGCGGACGACGGTGTCCACACCGCGCGGTGCCATGCCCTGCACCACCGGCCGCAGTTCCTCGGGCTTGCCGAACAGCTCGGTCAACTCGGCGTAGGCGCGGCGCAGTTGTTCCTCGTCCGCGAGGTCGAGGCGGACCCCGCCGAGGTCGGCGCGGTGCCGCAGGTGCGGTGCGGTGGCCTTCAGGGCGACCGGGTAGCCGAGGGTGCGGGCGGCTTCGGCGGCGGCCTCCGGGTCGGGGGCGGGCAGTGCGCGGCGGACCCGGATGCCGTACTTCTCCAGCAGGTCGCAGGTCTCGTTCTGGCCGATGGTCAGGCCCCGGCCGCGCGCGAGGAGGGTACGGATGAGTGCGGCGGCGCCCTTCTCGTCTATGCCGTACTCGGGCACCTTGCCGGGATCGGCCGCCTCGCGCCGCCACTGCGCGTACCGCACGGCTTCGGCGAGGGCGCGTACGGCGCGCTCGGCGGCGGGGTAGGCGGGGATGAGGCGAGGGGTGGCCGGTTCGCCGGGCCGCGCGGGGTCGCCGGGGGCGGTGAGGGGCGCGGGGTCGGGCGTGCGGTCGCGGCCGGGGTTCGGCGCGGTGGTGGGGGTGGCCGGGGTACCGGGCGGTCGCGGGGTGGTGGGGGTGGCCGGGGTGTCCGGAACCCGGTCAGCGGCAGGGGTGGCCGGAGCACCCGGTGCCTGGGGGGCGGCAGGGGTGGCCGGGGTGCCCGGTGCCTGCGGTGCCGTGCTCGCGGCGGCGGACAGCGCCTCGGCGAGGCCGCCCAGTTCGACGTGGACGACCAGCACCGGTTTGCCGGGGGCCCCGGCGGCAGCCGAGCGCAGGGCACCGGCGAGTTCGGCGTCGCCGGGCGAGCGCTCCCCCACGGCCGGGATGGCGGTGACGACGACGGCGTCGCAGGAGTCGTCCGCGAGCGCGCGGGACAGCGCCCGGTGGAAGTCGTCCGCCGTGGCGGCGGTGGTCAGGTCGATCGGGCGGGCCGGGCGCAGCCCCTCCGCGAGGCAGCGGTCGTAGGTGAGGACGCCCAGGGACTCGGAGTTGCCGAGGATCGTGACGCGCGGTCCGGCGGGCAGCGGCTGGCGGGCCAGCAGCAGTCCGGCGTCCACGAGTTCGGTGATGGTGTCCACCCGGATCACCCCGGCCTGCCGCAGCAGCGCGGAGACCGTGGCGTGCGGCAGCCGGGTGGCGCGCACCGCGTGCCCCTGCGGGGCGGAACCGACGCCCTGCACCACGACCAGGGGTTTGGCGGCGGCGGTGCGCCGGGCGAGCCGGGTGAACTTGCGGGGGTTGCCGATGGACTCCAGGTACATCAGGGCGACGTCGGTCTCGGTGTCGTCGAACCAGAACTGCAGGACGTCGTTGCCGGAGACGTCGGCCCGGTTGCCGGCGGAGACGAAGGTGGACACCCCGGTGAAGCCGGTGACGCCGCCGCCGCGCCGGTGCAGCCGGGACAGCAGGGCGATGCCGATGGCGCCGGACTGCGAGAACAGCCCGGTGCGGCCGGTGCGGGGCATGTCGGGCGCCAGGGAGGCGTTCAGGCGGACACCGGGCGCGGTGTTGATCACACCGAAGGAGTTGGGGCCGATGATCCGCATGCCGTACGCGCGTGCCTGGTGGACCAGGGCGCGCTGCCGCTGCCGTCCGTCGGAGCCGCTCTCGGCGTACCCGGCGGACAGGACGACCAGTCCCTGCACGCCGTGTTCGCCGCACTCCGCGACCACCGCGGGCACGAACTCGGCCGGGACGGCGACGACCGCGAGGTCCACGGGTTCCGCGATGTCCCGCACCGAGCCGAACGCGGGCACCCCGTCCACCTCGTGGACGCCGTCCGGGAAGGCGTGGTTGACGGCGTACAGCCGTCCCGCGTACCCGGCGTCGCGGATGTTGCCGAGCACGCTGCGGCCCACCCCGCCGGGGGTGCGGCCGACACCGACGACGGCGACGGAGCCGGGCGCGAGCAGACGGCGCACCGAGCGCGCCTCGGCGCGCTGTTCGCGGGCCCACTGCACGGCGACGGAGCGGTCGGTGGGTTCGAGTCCGAACTCCAGGCGTACGACGCCGTCCTCGAAGCTGCGTTTCTGGGTGTAACCGGCGTCGGTGAACACCTTGATCATGCGGGAGTTGGCGGGCAGCACCTCGGCGGCGAACCGGCGGATGCCGCGCTCGCGGGCGACGGCGGCGATGTGCTCCAGCAGGGCGGAGGCGACGCCGCGCCCCTGGTGGGCGTCCTGGACGAGGAAGGCGACCTCGGCCTCGTCACCCGCGGCACCCCCGTCCTTGCCGGTGCCGAGCCGGTCGTAGCGGACGGTGGCGATGAACTCGCCGCCCACGGTGGCCGCGAGGCCGACCCGGTCCACGAAGTCGTGGTGGGTGAAGCGGCGGACGTCCTTGGCGGACAGGCGGGGGTAGGGCGCGAAGAAGCGGTAGTACTTCGACTCGTCGGAGACCTGCTCGTAGAAGCTGACCAGCCGTTCGGCGTCGTCCACCGTGATGGGCCGGACGCGGGCGGTGCCCCCGTCGCGCAGCACCACGTCCGCCTCCCAGTGGGCGGGGTACTCGTGCCGGTCCTGCTGCCGGTCCGCCGGGCTCTGCATGGGGCCAGCGTACGGCTCGCGTACGACAACGCCGCGAGGCAGGCTGAGGGGGCGCGGCGGTGTCGGGGAGCCGTGTGGGAAACTGGTCTAGACAACTTGAGTCACTGAAGGGCAGCAACACATGGCTGAGCGCCGCGTCAACGTCGGCTGGGCCGAGGGCCTCCACGCCCGACCCGCCTCCATCTTCGTCCGGGCCGCCACGGCCACCGGCGTGCCGGTGACCGTCGCCAAGGCCGGGGGCACGCCGGTCAACGCGGGCTCCATGCTGGCCGTGCTGGGGCTGGGCGCCCGTGGCGGCGAGGAGATCGTGCTCGCCTCCGGGGCGGACGGCGCGGAGGCCGCGCTGGAGCGGCTGGCGAAGCTGGTCGCGGAGGGCCTGGAGGAACTGCCCGAGACGGTCTGAGAAGGACCGTGGAATCCGTGCCGCCCCGTGGAGGGTGGCACGGATTTCTCTTTTCGGGCGCGTCCGAATTTCCGGGCGGGTTCGTTTTCCCGGCGCATTCGAGATCCGAGCGCATTCGAGATCCGGGCACGTCCGATTTTCGGGCGCGTTCGAGAGGCCGGACGGGCGCGCGTTCCGCGACGCACATTCCCTTCGTCACGGAAACCGCTTCTCCGCGCGGGAAAGTAATGCGCGCCGAATATCTTCTCTTTGTATACGGTGCCCGTGTTAAGGGCGCGGACCCGTTGTGTTTACGGCATGTTGCGAGGTCCTCACCTGCCCGGCGCGGTCGTTCCCGGCGGCCCGGCGCAGGCGGTGCGCGGCGGTCGCGCGCTCGGCGTGCAGCGCGGTGACCGCGCGCGCCCGGTCGGCGTCGCCGCGGGCCACCGCGTCCGCGATGGCCCGGTGTTCGGCCCACGCCTCCCGCGGGTCGGGCGGGACGTCCACGGCGTACATCCACGCGATCTTGTGCCGCAGCCGGTTCAGCGTGGCGGTCAGCGAGGGGCTCCCGGCGGCCTGCGCGAGCGTCTCATGGAACCACACCCCCAGGGCCCGGAGATCCTCCGTGGCGCCGCGCGCGGCCCGCTCCTGACCGAGTCCGACCAGGCCACGCAGGACTTTCACATGGGCCTCGGTGCGCCGCTGGGCGGCACGGGCCGCGCCCAGGGGCTCCAGCAACCGGCGCATCTCCAGCAGGTCGGCGGCCTCCTGCTCGGTGGGCTCGGCCACGCAGGCGCCCGCGTGGCGCCGGGTCACGACGAACCCCTCGGCCTCCAGCGTGCGCAGCGCCTCGCGGACGGGGACGCGCGAGACGCCGTAGCGGCGGGCGAGGACCTCCTCGGTGAGTCGCCCGCCGCGCACGTGGACCCCGGCGACGATGTCGTCCCGGATCGCCGTGCACACCGAGTGCGCCGGAATACGCATGACCGACCTCCGTGTGATTCCCGCGAAACACCGGCGAGGGACACCCGTATCGCGCACCGTCCGTCCCGCGACTCTATGACAGAGGGGCGGAATTTCCGATGGCACGGAGAAATCCGGGGATATTTTTTGGCCAGGTCGTGGGATGGGCGGGGCGTACGGCGCATGCGGTCGCGCGGAGTTCCCGGAAAGCGGAAAAGCCCCGGAAGTCCGGGGCTTTCGCGTACTCCTCGCACACTCCTCGCGCGCCGCTCCCGTACGCCGCTCGCGCGCCGGTGGGTCAGACGGCCACGCCGTGCTCGCGGAGGTAGGCGACCGGATCGACGTCCGAACCGTAGTCCGGGCCGGTACGGGCCTCGAAGTGCAGGTGCGGGCCGGTGACGTTGCCGGTCGCCCCGGAGAGGCCGATGCGCTGGCCCGGTGCCACCGTCTGGCCCACCGTGACGCCGATGGACGACAGATGGCCGTACTGGGTGTACATGCCGTCGGCCATCCGGAGCACGATCTCGTTGCCGTACGCGCCGCCCCAGCCGGTGGAGACGACGGTACCGGCACCGGCCGCGCGGACGACGGTGCCGGTCGCGGCGTGGAAGTCGATACCGGTGTGCGAGCCGGAGGACCACAGGGTGCCTCCGGTGCGGTAGCCGGTGGAGACGTGGGAACCGGCGACGGGCGCCACGAAGGCGTTCAGCCTGCGGCGCTCGGCCTCGCGGGCGGCGCGCGCCCTGGCCTCGCGGGCCTCGGCCGCCGCCCTGGCCGCCGCGGCCTCGGCCGCCTTGCGGTCGGCGCTCGCCTGCTGGGCCCGGGCCTGGGCGTCGATCTGCGCGGCCACGGTGTCGCCGGTGGCGACCACCGGGGCGAGCCCGGCGGCCGGGGCGTCGTTCTCGGCGGCGAACGCCGGGGCGACCGCGAGGGTGCCGACGACGCCGGTGGTGGTGAGGGCCACGACGCCCGCCGCCGAAGCGGTGGTCCGTCTGACCCGTCCGGGCTTGCGATGCTTCCCGGTGGCGCAGTTGAACGCCATGAAGTGGCCGGTCCTTTCCTTCCCTCTCGCCTACCGGGTTAGCTGACGGGTTCGGAGCAGGAAGGTCTCCTACGGAACTCCCGCGCGGGCGCGGGCCGTTCCGATTCACCCCAGGGACTGCACACGGGTCCCCGGCTCCCCCGGCTCGCGCCGTACGGGGACTCGGCGATGGCTGTCCGGTGCCGCGGGTGCGGCGCACTGCCCGACGAACAGCCCGGAAGACGCTAAGCGGGACGGACGGCGCCTCTCAAACCGAACCGGTCGTTTGTAACGCTTGCCACAGGGCAGAAGGGCGTGCTTCCGGTCAATTCGGGCGCCGCTGAACGCCCGTACGAAAAGGCCGCCCGGCCGCGAAGGCGGCGGGAACGGAACGTGGGGTCCTGACGGCCTGTCGGCCGCCGGACCCCACTCACCACTGCCGTCGGGCGCGGCTACTCGGCCGTCACCACGGTGACCTCACCGATGCCGAGCGCGCGGACCGGCTCAGCGATCTGCGCGGCGTCACCGACGAGCACGGTGACCATGCGGTCCTCGGGGAACGCGGCCACGACGGCGGCGGTGGCCTCCACCGTGCCGGTGTCCGCGAGGCGCTGATACAGCGTCGCCTGGTAGTCGTCGGGCAGATACTGCTCGACCTGGTCGGCCAGGGTGCTCGCCACGGCCGCCGCCGTCTCGTACTTCAGCGGGGCGACCCCGACGAGGTTCTGCACGGCCACGTCGCGCTCGGCGTCGGTCAGGCCGCCCGCCTTGAGGGTGCGCAGCACCGTCCACAGGTCGTCCAGCGCCGGGCCGGTGTTCGGGGTGTCCACCGAGCCGCTGATGGCGAGCATGGAGGCGCCGGTGCCGTCCGGGGCGGAGCGCAGCACCTGCCCGAAGGCGCGCACGCCGTAGGTGTAGCCCTTCTCCTCGCGCAGGACGCGGTCCAGGCGGGAGGTGAGGGTGCCGCCGAGGCAGTAGGTCCCGAGGACCTGCGCGGCCCACACCCGGTCGTGCCGGTCGGAGCCGACGCGGCCGATCAGCAGCTGCGTCTGCACGGCTCCGGGACGGTCCACGACGACCACGCGGCCGGTGTCGTCGGCGGTCACCGGCGGTACCGGGCGCGACTCGCCGGGCGTGCCCGTCCAGGCGCCCAGGGTCTCGCCGAGCAGCGTGTCGAGGTCGATGCCGGTGAGGTCCCCGACGACGACCACGGTGGCCGTGGCGGGCCGCACATGGCGGTCGTAGAAGCCGCGTACGGCAGCCGCGTCGATCTTCTCGACGGTGTCCTCGGTGCCCTGGCGGGGGCGGGACATCCGGGCGGTCGCGGGGAACAGCTGCCGGGACAGCTCCTTGGCGGCACGGCGGGCCGGGTTGGCCGTCTCGTGCGGGATCTCGTCCAGGCGGTTGCGGACCAGGCGCTCGATCTCGCTCTCCGCGAAGGCGGGGGCACGCAGGGCGTCCGCGAGCAGACCGAGCCCCTTGGCGAGCCGGGAGGCCGGGACCTCCAGGCTGATGCGGACGCCGGGGTGGTCGGCGTGCGCGTCCAGGGTGGCACCGGCCCGCTCCAGCTCGGCCGCGTACTCCTCGGCGGAGTCGCGGTCGGTGCCCTCGGTGAAGGCGCGCGCCATGATCGTGGCGACGCCGTCCAGACCGGCGGGTTCGGCGTCCAGGGGCGCGTCGAGCAGCACCTCGACCGCGACGACCTGCTGGCCGGGGCGGTGGCAGCGCAGCACGGTCAGGCCGTTGCCGAGCGTGGAGCGCTCGGGCGCGGGGAACGCCCACGGCCGGGCCTCCCCGGCCTCGGGCCGGGGGTGGAACTGCATGGTGGCGAGCTGCTCGGTCACTTGGCCGTCTCCTCGTTCTCGTCGCGGCCTGCGGCGGCCTCCACGGTGGCTTCCGACTCCGGGTCCTCGGGCACCTCGGCGTCCTCGACGGTCTCCGGGGACTTGGGCTCGTAGACCAGCACCGCGCGGTTGTCGGGCCGCAGGCGGGCCTGGGCGACCGCCTTGACCTCGTCCGCGGTGACCTCCAGGACGCGCTGTACGGCGGTCAGCGCGAGCTGCGGGTCACCGAACAGGACGGCGTAGCGGCAGAGTTCGTCGGCGCGACCGGCGACCGTGCCGAGCCGGTCCAGCCACTCGCGCTCCAACTGGGCCTGCGCGCGCTCCATTTCCTCCGGGGTCGGACCCTCGGCGGCGAAGCGGGCCAGCTCGTCGTCGATCGCGGCCTCGATGACCGGGACCTCGACGTCGCCGGAGGTCTTGACGTCGAGCCAGCCGAGCGAGGGCGCGCCCGCCAGCCGCAGCAGACCGAACCCGGCGGCCACGGCCGTACGGTCGCGGCGCACCAGGCGGTTGTAGAGCCGGGAGGACTCGCCGCCGCCGAGGACGGTGAGCGCCAGGTCGGCCGCGTCGGACGCGCGGGTGCCGTCCTCCGGGAGCCGGTAGGCGGCCATCAGCGCGCGCGCCGGGACCTCCTCCACGACGACCTCGCGCAGCTGTTCACCGATGACCTCCGGCAGCGAGCCGTCGCGCGGGGCGGGCTTGCCGTCGTGGGCCTCGATGGAGCCGAAGTACCGCTCGATCCAGGCGAGCGTCCGCGCGGGGTCGATGTCGCCGACCACGGACAGCACCGCGTTGTTGGGCGCGTAGTAGGTGCGGAAGAACTGGCGGGCGTCCTCCAGGGTGGCCGCGTCCAGGTCCGCCATCGAGCCGATCGGCGTGTGGTGGTACGGGTGGCCCTCGGGGTACGCCAGGGCGGTCAGCTTCTCGAACGCGGTGCCGTAGGGCACGTTGTCGTAGCGCTGGCGGCGCTCGTTCTTGACGACGTCGCGCTGGTTCTCCATCGACTCGTCGTCCAGGGCGGCCAGCAGCGAACCCATGCGGTCCGCCTCCAGCCACAGCGCGAGTTCGAGCTGGTGGGCGGGCATCGTCTCGAAGTAGTTGGTGCGCTCGAAGCTGGTGGTGCCGTTGAGCGAACCGCCCGCGCCCTGCACGAGTTCGAAGTGGCCGTTGCCCTTGACCTGCGCCGAGCCCTGGAACATCAGGTGCTCGAAGAGGTGCGCCAGACCGGTGCGGCCCTTCACCTCGTGGCGTGAGCCCACGTCGTACCAGAGGCACACCGCGGCCACCGGGGTCAGGTGGTCCTCGGAGAGCACCACACGCAGACCGTTGGCCAGCCGGTGCTCGGTCGCTGTCAGGCCCCCGGAGCCTGCCTCGGCCGTGGTCGTGTGACCCATGCGCATTACGTCCCTTCACGAGCGGAGGCGGTCCTCACGACCGCCGGCTTCCTGCCGGTCCTGCCACTGTATGCACAGCGTGCGGGACCTCGGTGAAGTTCCCGCACGACGTACGCCCACAGCGGATCGCGTAGCCTGCTCGACGCGCGCCGCGGGGGCGGCCCCCGGCACCGGGCCGGGCCGCGCGGAACCGGGTCGTGGCACGGGTTGTCGGTGCCTCGGTCCACAATGGTCCGCGTCAGTACCGCTCCGCGAGCGACCAGGAACCAGGAGGAGCCGGCAGCGATGGCCCGCCGCAGCACGAAGACCCCGCCCCCCGACGATGCGTACGAGGAGAGGATCCTCGACATCGACGTCGTGGACGAGATGCGCGGCTCCTACCTGGAGTACGCGTACTCGGTCATCTACTCGCGCGCCCTGCCGGACGCCCGTGACGGTCTGAAGCCGGTGCACCGCCGGATCGTCTACCAGATGAACGAGATGGGCCTGCGCCCCGACCGCGGCTACGTCAAGTGCGCGCGCGTCGTCGGCGAGGTGATGGGCAAGCTGCACCCGCACGGCGACTCCTCCATCTACGACGCCCTGGTGCGCATGGCGCAGCCGTTCTCGATGCGCGTGCCGCTGGTGGACGGGCACGGCAACTTCGGTTCGCTGGGCAACGACGACCCGCCCGCCGCGATGCGGTACACCGAGTGCCGGATGGCTTCGGCGACGAGCCTGATGACCGAGTCCATCGACGAGGACACGGTCGATTTCGCGCCCAACTACGACGGCGCGGAGGAGGAACCGGTGGCGCTGCCCGCCGCGTTCCCCAACCTGCTGGTCAACGGCGCCTCCGGGATCGCGGTCGGCATGGCGACCAACATGGCGCCGCACAACCTGCGCGAGGTCGTCGCCGCCGCCCGCCATCTGATCCGCTTCCCGAACGCGGACCTGGACGCGTTGATGAAGCACGTCCCCGGCCCCGACCTGCCCACCGGCGGCCGGATCGTCGGCCTGGACGGCATCCGCGACGCGTACGCCACCGGGCGCGGCTCCTTCAAGATGCGTGCCACGGTCGCGGTGGAGACGGTCACCGCCCGCCGCAAGGGCTTGGTCGTCACCGAACTGCCCTTCACCGTCGGCCCGGAGAAGGTGATCGCGAAGATCAAGGACCTGGTCAACGCCAAGAAGATCCAGGGCATCGCGGACGTCAAGGACCTCACCGACCGCGAGCACGGCCTGCGTCTGGTCATCGAGATCAAGAACGGCTTCGTGCCGGAGGCGGTCCTGGAGCAGCTGTACAAACTGACGCCGATGGAGGAGTCCTTCGGCATCAACAACGTCGCCCTGGTGGACGGCCAGCCGCTGACCCTGGGCCTCAAGGAGCTGCTGGAGGTCTATCTCGACCACCGGTTCACCGTGGTGCGCAGGCGCAGCGAGTTCCGCCGCACCAAGCGCCGGGACCGGCTGCACCTGGTCGAGGGTCTGCTGACCGCGCTGCTGGACATCGACGAGGTCATCCGGCTGATCCGGTCCAGCGAGAACTCCGCGGAGGCCAAGCGGCGTCTGATCGAGCGGTTCGCGCTGAGCGAGGTCCAGACGCAGTACATCCTGGACACCCCGCTGCGCCGTCTCACCAGGTTCGACCGCATCGAGCTGGAGGCGGAGAAGGCGAAGCTCACCGAGGAGATCGCGGAGCTGACCCGCATCCTCGACTCGGACACCGAGCTGCGCAAGCTGGTGTCGGCCGAACTCGCCGCCGTGGCGAAGCAGTTCGGCACCGACCGGCGCACCGTGCTGCTGGAGTCGGCGGGTACTCCGGTCGCCTCCGTGCCGCTCCAGGTCGCGGACGATCCGTGCCGGGTGCTGCTGTCCTCCACCGGCCTGCTCGGCCGTACGCTCGATGCCGCGCCCTTCCCGAAGCAGGCCGCCGCCAAGCGGGTGGCCCACGACGTGATCCTCTCGGCGGTCGCGGCCACCGCGCGCGGCGAGGTCGGCGCGGTGACCTCGACGGGACGGCTGCTGCGGATCAACGTCGTGGATCTGCCCCAACTGCCCGCGCCCTCGGGTGCGCCGAACCTGTCGGGCGGTGCGCCGCTCGCGGAGTTCCTCTCCCTGGACGGCGACGAGACACTGGTCTGCCTGACCACCCTGGACGAGTCCTCGCCGGGTCTCGCGCTCGGCACCGAACAGGGCGTGGTCAAGCGGGTGGTGCCCGACTACCCGTCCAACAAGGACGAGTTGGAGGTCATCACCCTCAAGGAGGGCGACCGGATCATCGGCGCGGCGGAGCTGCGCACCGGCGACGAGGACCTGGTCTTCATCACGGATGACGCGCAACTGCTGCGTTTCCAGGCGTCGATCGTGCGTCCACAGGGGCGCCCGGCCGGGGGCATGGCGGGCATCAAGCTCGCCGACGGCGCGAAGGTCATCTCGTTCGCGGTGGTCGATCCGGCCGCCGACGCCGCCGTGTTCACCGTCGCGGGCTCGCGCGGCACCCTGGACGACTCCGTGCAGACCACGGCCAAGCTGACACCGTTCGACCAGTATCCGCGCAAGGGCCGCGCCACCGGCGGTGTCCGCTGCCAGCGCTTCCTGAAGGGCGAGGACTGCCTCTCTCTGGCCTGGGCGGGCCCTGTTCCGGCCCGCGCCGCCCAGAAGAACGGCACCCCGCTCGACCTGCCGGAGTTCGACCCGCGCCGGGACGGCTCGGGGATCTCGCTGGGGAAGACGGTGGGGATCGTGGCGGGGGCGCTGTCCTGACGGAGGCGTCGCGGAGGCGGCGCGGAGGCGGCGCGGAGGCGGCGCGGAGGCGGCGCGGAGGCGTTGCCGGGATGAGCGGGGCGGGGGTCGGGGCGCGGCGCCGCCAGGCGGTGAGCGGATCAGGTGGCGAGCGGATCACCTGATGGGCCATCAGGTGATGAGCGGGTCCGGCGGGTCCTCCACGTCGGCCTCCTCCGCCCCGGCCGGTCCCTGTACGTACCTCAGGACGCCCCACATGCCGTGTTCGTCGGTGTGTGGGGCGTCGTCGTTCGCGCACTCCGTGAGTGCGGCGGCGAGCGCGTCGGTGTCGATGCCGGAGCCGATCAGCACGAGCTGGGTGCGGCGGGGGCCCGCCGCGCTCGGCCAGGGCTCCGGGTAGAACCGCAGGAAACGGCCGACGGCATGGACGGCGTACCGGTTCACCGGGTCGTACGGCCCGAAGTCAACGTATCCCTTGATCCGGTACAGACCGTCGGGACGACTGTCCAGGAATCGCATCAACCTGCGCGGATCAATGGGGACTTCGGTGGTGTGGGAGAGGCTGTCGTAGGCGGCGTGCAGGTGCGGGGCGTGAGCGGGCCCGTCGGCGTCGCCGCTGTCGTCGTCGGCATGGGTGTGGAGGTCGTCGAAGGAGAGCTGGCCCACGCGTTCCTCGCTCGGGCGGCAGTCGAAGAGGAACTCCGGGTCGATCCGCCCGTAGGTGGCGGGTACGACGGCCGCACGACCGGTGAGGGTGCGGACGAGCCCGAGGACACGGTCGCCGTCGGGCACCCGGTCCAGCTTGTTGACGACGACGAGGTCGGCGAGCGCGAGGTGCCGGTCGATCTCCGGATGCCGGGCACGGGTCTCGTCGAACTCCGCCGCGTCCACGACCTCCACGAGCCCGCCGTACACGATGCCGGGGTGCTCGCTGGCGAGCAGCATCCGTACGAGTTCCTGCGGCTCGGCCAGCCCGCTCGCCTCGATGACGACGACATCGGTTCCGGCGGCGGGCGAGGCGAGCTTGGCGAGGTAGGTGTCGAGTTCGGTCGCGTCCACCGCGCAGCACAGGCAGCCGTTGCCGAGCGAGACGGTGGAGTCCCCGAGTGCGCCCGCGACGGCCATCGCGTCGATCTCGATGGCCCCGAAGTCGTTGACCAGCGCGCCGATCCGGCTGCCTCCGCTGCGGTGCAGCAGATGATTGAGCAGGGTCGTCTTGCCCGAGCCGAGGAACCCGGCGAGCACGACGACCGGGATCTGCCGGGGACCTGCGACCCCCTCCGCACGGTCCGCCTCACTGCCGAGCATGCTCTTCCCCACCGGACGGCCCCTCTCCCGGCGTGCGCCGCCCGGCTCGCGGCCCGGTGCGCACGGGTGGACGTTCTGGACGACCAGGATACGAGGAACACACCTGCTC
>NZ_JAHRXF010000051.1 GCF_019104725.1 Streptomyces corallincola
CCGTTCTGCGGGCCTGGCGCTCGACGCCGGTGTGACTTGCGTGTCTACGCGCGGAGATAGCGGATATGCCGCTCATACGTTCATACTGAATCCGTTTGGCTTTGACCACTTCTGATCGTAGGAAACTCCAAAAGGGCTCGGGGGAACCCTTCAGGATGATGAGGACCTCCATGCCCACCTCGGCCACCGCCAAGGTTCCCGCCCCCGGACAACCGGACGGAAACCCCGCCTTCGGCCCCCTCGACCGCTACTTCAGGATCACCGAACGCGGCAGCACTGTCGCGCGGGAGATCCGGGGCGGTTTCGCCACCTTCTTCGCGATGGCGTACATCATCGTGCTGAACCCGATCATCCTGGGCAGCGCGAAGGACATGTACGGCCACCATCTGGACAACGGCCAGCTGGTGACCGCGACCGCCGTCACGGCGGCCTTCACCACCCTCCTGATGGGCGTCATCGGCAACGTGCCGATCGCGCTCGCCGCCGGTCTCGGCGTGAACTCGGTGGTCGCCCTCCAGCTCGCCCCCCGGATGACCTGGCCGGACGCGATGGGCATGGTCGTGCTGGCCGGCATCGTGGTGATGCTGCTGGTCGCCACCGGTCTGCGCGAGCGCGTGATGAACGCGGTGCCGTTCGGCCTGCGCAAGGCGATCTCCATCGGTATCGGTCTGTTCATCATGCTGATCGGCCTGGTGGACTCCGGCTTCGTCACCCGCATCCCGGACATCGCGCAGACCACCGTCCCGGTGCAGCTCGGCGCGGACGGCCACCTCAACGGCTGGCCGGTGCTGGTCTTCATCCTGGGTGTGCTGATCACCTTCGCGCTGCTGGTCCGCAAGGTGCCCGGCGCGATCCTGATCTCCATCGTCGGCATGACCGTGCTGGCGCTGATCATCAACTCCGTCGCCAAGGTCGGCTCCTGGGGTCTGACCGTGCCGAAGTGGCCCGGCAACCCGGTCTCCACCCCGGACTTCGGCCTGATCGGCCACTTCAGCCTGTTCGGCGGCTTCTCCAAGGTCGGCGTGCTGACCGGCGTGCTGTTCGTCTTCACCGTGCTGCTGTCGTGCTTCTTCGACGCGATGGGCACGATCATGGGCATCAGCGACGAGGCCAAGCTGACCGACGCCCAGGGCTACATGCCGGGCATCAACAAGGTCCTCTTCGTGGACGGTCTCTCCGTCGCCGCCGGTGGTGTCGGTTCCTCCTCGGCCACCACCGCCTTCGTGGAGTCCACGGCGGGCGTCGGCGAGGGTGCCCGGACCGGCTTCGCCAACGTGATCACCGGTGGTCTGTTCGCCGTCGCGCTGTTCCTCACCCCGGTCGCCACGATGGTCCCGTCCCAGGCGGCCACCCCGGCGCTGGTCGTGGTCGGCTTCCTGATCCTGTCCAACTCGGTCAAGCAGATCGACTGGGCGGACTACACGATCGCCATCCCGGCCTTCGTGACGATGCTGATCATGCCGTTCACGTACTCGATCACCAACGGCATCGGCATGGGCTTCATCACCTTCACCGTGCTGCGCGTCGTGGCCGGTCGCGCCAAGGAGGTGCCGGCGCCGATGTACGTGGTCTCGGCGGTCTTCGCCTTCTACTACCTGATGCCGGCGCTGGGCCTGACCTGATCCGGCCGGTGTCGCGTGACCGTCTGCGGGGTCGGGTGTCTCACCCGACCCCGTAGAACTTCTCCGTCTCCTCCACCGCGTTCTGGAACCGCTCGTCGAAGTCGTCCCGTACGAGCGTGCCCACCACGTAGTCCTGCACGCTCATCCCCCTCTTCGCCGCGTGGTGCCGGAGCCTTTCGAGCAGCTCCCCGTCTATCCGCAGGCTGAGCACACTGGTCCCCATGCGTACGAGGGTCGCCACATCCGGCCACCCCGCGGAGCGCTTTCCGGAAGTGCCTCACTCGTACGGGTGACCTGACGGTTGAGTGGCGTGTCTCACGGGAATCTGTGCACACCCGATTGTTCTTTAGTCAGAGTAATGAGTTACGCTAAAGACATGTCGGACCTCACCCACGGCGACGACGCCGCCGCCGTGAACTCCCTTCGCTCAGCAGTGATGCGCCTGTCGCGTCGGCTCAAGCACCAGCGGGTCGATGAGTCGCTGAGCCCCACCGAGATGTCGGTTCTCGGCACGCTGTCCAACTGCGGCCAGGCCACGCCGGGCGAACTCGCCCGCAGGGAGCACGTCCAGCCCCCCTCGATGACCCGCATCGTGGCCCTCCTGGAGGCCAAGGGACTGGTCCGTCTGGAGCCCCACCCCGAGGACCGGCGCCAGAAGGTCGTCAGCCGCACCGAACAGGCCGAGGCGATGCTCGTGGAGAGCCGTCGCAAACGCAACGCGTTCCTGGCCGGTCTGGTGGAGGGCCTCGACGAGGACGAGTGGGCCGCGCTGCGGGCCGCCGCCCCCGTACTGGAGAAGCTGGCCCATCTTTAAGAAGCACGCGCGAGGAGGCGACCTTTTGAGTACGGGACCCGGAGCAGCTTCCGCCCCCGCACCGACCACCCCCACACAGCCCGGACCGGCTCCCGGTTCCGGTCCCGGCAGATCCTCGATGTTCAGCTCGCTGAAGATCCGGAACTACCGCCTGTTCTTCATGGGCCAGGTCGTCTCCAACACCGGTACCTGGATGCAGCGCATCGCCCAGGACTGGCTCGTCCTCAGCCTCACCGGCTCCTCCGCCGCGGTCGGCATCACCACCGCCCTGCAGTTCCTGCCGATGCTGCTGTTCGGCCTCTACGGCGGTGTCCTCGTGGACCGGCTGCCCAAGCGGCCCGCCCTCATGGTCACCCAGTCCGCGATGGCCCTGTCCGGTCTCGCGCTCGCCGTGCTCACCCTGACCGGCCACGTCCACGTCTGGCACGTGTATCTGGCCGCGTTCTTCGTCGGCCTGGCCACCGTGGTGGACAACCCCGCCCGGCAGTCCTTCGTCTCGGAGATGGTCGGTCCCGAGCAGCTGCAGAACGCGGTGAGCCTGAATTCAGCCAACTTCCAGTCCGCCCGGCTCGTCGGCCCAGCCGTCGCCGGTCTGATGATCACCGGCGTCGGCACCGGCTGGGCGTTCCTCGCCAACGGCCTGTCCTTCGCCGCCCCGATCGCCGGTCTGCTGCTGATGCGGGCGCGTGAACTGCACCCGGTCAAGCGGGCACCGCGCGGCAAGGGACAACTCCGCGAGGGCCTCCAGTACGTCGCCGGGCGCCCGGACCTGATCTGGCCGGTCGTCCTGGTCGGCTTCATCGGCACCTTCGGCTTCAACTTCCCGGTCTGGCTCTCCGCGTACGCCGACAACGTCTTCCACGTCGGCGCGGGCGGCTACAGCCTGCTGAACACGCTGATGGCGGTGGGCTCCCTGATCGGCGCCCTGCTCGCCGCCCGGCGCGGTACGGCCCGCATGCGGCTGCTGATCGCCGCCGCGCTGGCCTTCGGCGCGCTGGAGATCGTGGCCTCCGCGGCGCCCGCGTACTGGCTGTTCGCCTTCCTCATGGTCCCCATCGGCATCTTCGGCATGACCGTCAACGTCACCGCGAACACCGCCGTGCAGATGACCACCGACCCGGCCATGCGCGGCCGTGTGATGGCCCTCTTCATGATGGTCTTCATGGGCGGTACGCCGCTGGGCGCGCCGCTCGTCGGCTGGGTCACCGACCGCTTCGGCCCGCAGATCGGGTTCGCCCTCGGCGGTGTCTTCTCCGCGGGCGCGGCGGCCGTCATCGGCGTCATCCTGGCCCGTGTCGGCAACCTGCGCCTCGCGGTGCGGTGGCAGCGCGGGCCGCGGCTGCGGTTCGTACCGCGCGAGCGGGAGGAACTGGCACCGGTGGCGTAGGGGGCTTCCCGTACGGGCCCTGCCCCGGTCTCCCGGGAGCTTTCGGGATCTCCCGAGGGTCTCTCGGGGGTCTCCCGGTGCCTCTCGGTGGGCTCCCGCTGAGGAGTGGCGGTCGCGGTGGTGGGGCGTCTGGTCCGGCGCTCACGGCGCTGCCAGGCTGGCCGGATGAGACTCTTCGCCGCCGTACTGCCCCCCGACGACGTGACCGACCAACTCGCCGCCGAGGTCGCCGTACTGCGCGGGCTGCCGGGCGCCGACCGGCTGCGCTGGACCGGGCGGCCCGGCTGGCACTACACCCTCGCGTTCTACGGCGAGGTGGCCGACGCCCTCGTACCCGCCCTGTCGGACCGCCTGGCGCACGCGGCGGCCCGTACCCGCCCGTTCCCGCTCGCGGTGGCGGGCGGCGGCCAGTTCGGGCACGGGCGGGCCCTGTGGGCCGGGGCGAGCGGCGACCTGGACGCGCTGACGGTGCTGGCCGGACGGGCGGAGGCGGCGGCCCGCGAGGCGGGCGTCCCGATGGACGGGCACCGGCACTACCGCCCCCATCTGACCCTGGCCCGCGCCCGCGAGGTGACGGACGTCGAGCGGTACGTGGACGCGCTGCGGGAGTTCACCGGCCCGGTCTGGACAGTGCCCGAGCTGGCACTGGTCCGCAGCGGCCTGCCGCGCTCCGGAGTGCCGGGGGAGCGGCCCCGCTACGAGGCGGTCGGCCGCTGGCCGCTCGGCGCGGACGGTTAGGCTCGGGTACGTGGACCCGAAAACCCGGAACCGGATCATGGCCGGTGTGCTTGTGCTGATGCTCGTGGTGGTGGCGGTGGCGGCGGCGGTCAAGTAGCGGCGAGCCGCGCCCCGCCCCGACAGCCCCTACGGGTGGGTCCCGGCGGCGGACCGCCGGGACCCACCCGTAGGGGTCACGAGCCGTACGGCGCTACCAGGCGAACGCCTCGGGCGACGGGCCCGGACCCGGGAAGATCTCGTCCAGACCGGCGAGCAGTTCCTCGCTCAGTTCCAGCTCGGTGGCGCGGATCGCGGAGTCGAGCTGCTCGGCGGTGCGCGGGCCGACGATGGGGCCGGTGACGCCGGGCCGGGTCAGCAGCCAGGCCAGGGCGGCCTCGCCGGGCTGGAGGCCGTGCTTGTCGAGCAGGTCCTCGTACGCCTGGATCTGCGCGCGCTGGGCGGGGTCGGCGAGCGCGTCGGCGGCACGGCCGGAGGCGCGGCGGCCGGACTCGGCCTGCTTCTTGAGGACACCGCCGAGCAGACCGCCGTGCAGCGGCGACCAGGGGATGACCCCGAGGCCGTAGTCCTGCGCCGCCGGGATGACCTCCATCTCGGCGCGGCGCTCGGCCAGGTTGTACAGGCACTGCTCGCTGACCAGGCCGATGGTGCCGCCGCGCCGGGCGGCGGTCTCGTTGGCCTGGGCGATCTTGTAGCCGGGGAAGTTGGAGGAGCCGACGTACAGGATCTTGCCCTGCTGGATCAGGACGTCGATGGCCTGCCAGATCTCGTCGAACGGGGTGTTCCGGTCGATGTGGTGGAACTGGTAGACGTCGATGTAGTCGGTCTGGAGGCGCTTCAGCGAGGCGTCCACGGCACGCCGGATGTTGACGGCGGAGAGCTTGTGGTGGTTGGGCCACACGCTGTCGTCGCCGGACATGTTGCCGTACACCTTGGTGGCCAGGACCACCTTGTCGCGGCGGTCGCCGCCCTTGGCGAACCAGTTGCCGATGATGCTCTCGGTACGGCCCTTGTTCTCACCCCAGCCGTACACATTGGCGGTGTCGAAGAAGTTGATGCCCGCGCCGAGGGCCGCGTCCATGATGGCGTGGCTGGCGGCCTCGTCGGTCTGCGGGCCGAAGTTCATGGTGCCGAGGACGAGTCGGCTGACCTCAAGGCCCGTGCGTCCAAGCTGCGTGTACTTCATGAGCACCTAGCCAACGGCTTGGAGTGCGCTCTAGGCAAGGGGACGGGGGTGCGTGGGGGCGGGATGGGGGCGCGCGCAGCGGCGGGGGGTGCGCGTGGGGGGTTACTCTCCGAGCCCCCACGCCTCCCGCATCGCGTCCGCGAAGGCGGCGGCGATCAGGTGCTCGCCGTGCTCGTTGGGGTGCGTGCCGTCGTAGGTGTCGGTGTGGATGTCGTACGACTCGGGGACGGACGCCAGCAGCAGGGGTGAGCGGGGTTCGTCGAGGCCGGCGACGGCCTTGGCGAGACGGACGTTGAAGAGGTCCACCTGGGCGGCGAAGGGGGCGTCGTTCGCGGCCCGGACGTTGGGGATGACCGGGAGGACGACCATGCGGACGCGGGGCCGGGCCGCGCGGGCGGCGGCGACGAAGGCGTGCACGTTCTCGGCGGTCTGCTCGGCGTTGGTGTAGAAGCCCAGGTCGATCAGGCCGAGGGAGACGAGCAGCACGTCGGCCTTGTGGGCGCGCACCGCGTCCCCGATGACCGGCGCCATGTGCTGCCACCCCTCGCCCCACCCCGCGAGGTGGGCGCGCGGGAAGTCCGGCTCGGCGTACGCGAGGGAGACGGGTTCCTCGGCGGACTTGTCGTACAGCGCCTCGCGCGGCCCGACGAAGGTGAACGGCCCGCCGTACGTCTCGCACAGGGTCCGCCACAGCCGGTAACGCCAGGTGTGCTCGCCCGCGCTCCCGATGGTCATGGAGTCGCCTACGGGCATGAATCTGAGCATCCGCTCATGATGGACGATGACGGGCACGGCCGGGAAACGCGGTGCGTGTGAAGCGGACCACCTCGGGCGCGGACGAACACCCGGTGCGGAGCGAGGAGATGGCCGGAGGTGGCAGGCTGGGACCATGCGCCGACCGTTCGCCCTGCTCGCCGGGGTCCTGCTCGCGGGGGCCTGCGCGCTGCCCGCCCACGCCGCCCCGGCCTCCGCGGCGGACGGTTCCGAGGGCTCCGACAACGGCTTCACGATGACGGACCCCCGCATCACCGAGTCCAGCGGCCTGGCCGCCTCCCGCCTCCACCCCGGCGTCTACTGGACCCACAACGACAGCGACGACGGCCCGTACGTCTACGCCGTGGACGGGAAGTCGGGGAAGACGCTCGCCATGATCACCCTGCGCGGCATCGGCGCCCCGCGCGATGTGGAGGCCATCTCCATAGGTCCGGGCAATCAGATGTACGTCGGCGACATAGGCGACAACTTCGACGGCCGCTGGCCCTACGTCTGGATCTACCAGCTCCCCGAACCGAAGGAGCTGAAGGACCAGACGATCACGGCGAAGCAGTACGTGGTCAAGTACACCGACGGCCCCCGCAACGCGGAGTCGATGGTCGTCCACCCGGTCACCGGCCGGGTCTACCTCATCGACAAGAAGGAGGACGGCGGCCACCTCTACGAAGGCCCCGCCCACCTCTCGGTGTCCGGCACCAACCTCTTCAGGCCCATCGCCCCGGTGGACCTCTGGGCCACGGACGCCGCGTTCTCCCCCAACGGCCAACAGCTTGCCGTGCGCGGCTACTTCGGCGGCATCTACTACGACTGGAACAACGGTCGGCCGAAGCGCGTGGACCGTCTGAACGTCCCCCTCCAGCGCCAGGGTGAGTCGATCACGTACTCCCTCGACGGCAAGAAGCTGCTGTACGGCAGTGAGGGGGAGGGGAGTTCGGTGGTGGCACAGGACGCTCCGGCTGGTGCGGGGAGCGTGAAGTCACCTTCCGGCGAGCGGAGTTCGGGCAGCGACCAGGCCGACGAGAAGGGCGGGGTGGCCTCGGGCGGCCGGTGGAGGACGGCGGTCGTGGCGGTTGGGGTGGCGGCGCTGCTGTGGTTCGGGATACGGCGCACCCGTCGGCGCGGCTGACTACTCCCGCCGCGGACAGGGCAGTTCGGGCCGACTCCGGTTGGGTGAACACGTGACGAGCGCCAGCGCGAGGTAGGCGGGCCGTTCGAGATAGAACCCGTACGCGGTGTCCCCGCCGGACCGCAGGTGCTCGACGGCCCGCTGAACGAGGGTGCGGTGCGGGGTGCGTGAGGCGCCGGGCGCGATACGGGGGCTGTACTCCGCCAGCCGCTCACCCAGCCACGCGGCGGCGCCCTCCGCCTCGGCCCAGGTCCCCCGCACGGCGGAGTACGGCTTGAGCAGCCAGTACGCGGTCTCCAACGGCGGCAACCCGGACCGGGGGAACTCGGCGGCCACTTCCCGATACCGCTGGATCAGCTCGGGCCGACTGTCGGGCGGCGGCGCCTCGGGATGCGGGGGCCGCCGCAACGCCTCTTGATCGAAGCGGGACTTGGGGCCGGTCCAGAGGTAGGCGTGGTGGTGCACGGCGTTCCTGTCACGGGGCAGGGGGACGGTCCCGGCGGCACGGGGTGGGTCCCGGCGCACGCCGCCGGGACCGCGTCGGCCGCCGAACGGTCAGCGGGCGAGCCCGAACCGCGCGGGGTCGATCCCGGCGGCGTCCAGCTCCTCCCCGGTGAAGCGGAGCGGGGCGAGGTCGGGGCGCTTGCTGTCCCCGAGGGCCCAGGCGTCGTCCCCGATGCGGGCGAGGGTGACACAGCCGTCGGTGCAGGGACCGCCGCAGGCTTGGGTGAAGGTGGCGGTGGTGAGGTCGAGGGCGTAGAGGTCGGGGGTCTGGCGCATGGGGTTCCCTTCGGTCTGAACTCCGTTACTGGGCGAGCGCCCTGAGTGACGAAGCTAGGGGCGCCCGGATCGAAAGGTCGGGAATATTCTTTATTATTCGCGCCTAATTACTGAGAATGCATGGACATGCACCCAGCGCAGTCGGCATGCTGTGGCCGTCACCTAGTGCGAGAGCAAGAAGGGGTGGATGCGCATGGCGCGCAGGCTGCGGTTAAACGGCACCGGAAGTGGTGGGGACGGGTGTCCTTCGGTACATGAGGATCTGGACTCGGGCGAAGTCATCGTCCACGGGCCGCCGTTGACGGACACGGAGGACGTTGCTCAGCTCCAGCACCTCTCGGAGGGCGAGGTCGCTGTGGTCGTCCCGCGGGACCTCCTGGTGGACTGGACGCCGAAGGAGCGGACGCGCCAGGTGCGGACGATCGAGCTGGACGAGTTCAGCGCCCTGTTCGGCAAGTTCGAGCACACGGCGTGGCGGCTGGAGACGCGGCGACGGTACGCGAGCGACGAACAGGACGACACCTGGCGCCAGTTCGTGGAGACGGGCCAGATCGAGTGGACCTTCGACCACCCGTACTGCGCGACGATCCGCAGGCAGACCGGGCTGGGCAAGCGGGTCGAGCGGGTCCGACTCGTGGACGACCCGCCGACCACCGGACAGCTCTACCTGCTGGACAACGCCAAGCGGAACAGCCAGCTCGGCGAGGACATCCGCAACCTGTACCGCTCCGACGCGGACCGGATGAAGCTTCCGGTGGAGGACTTCTGGCTGTTCGACAGCCGCCTGATCGCGTTGCTGAAGTTCGACGACGACGATCAGCTCACCCACGTCGATCTGATCACCGAGCCGGCAGAAGTGGTGCGGTGCTGCATGATCCGGGATGCTGCATGGCATCACGCCGTACCGTGGAGGGAATTCGCGGCCCAGTTGGATGGTGGCGCCGTGTAGACGAACAGTAGGGCGGCAGAGCGGGTACTGGTGAGCACGGACTATCAGAGGGCACGCGAAGAACTGGGACGTCGGCTTCGTGAGCTGCGCGTCGAAAGTCCCGATGGCCGACTCACCGGTACCGAACTGGCGCTCCGCCTCGGCTGGCAGCAGTCGAAGGTCAGCAAGCTGGAGAACGGCAGGCAGACGCCGACTTCCGATGATCTTCGAGCCTGGACCGAGGCTGCGGGGCAACCTGCCGCCTTCCCTGAACTGCGCTCCCGGTTGCAGGGGTTCGAGAGTCACATCCGCTCCTGGCGAAGACAACTGGCGGCAGGCCACGGCCCCGTCCAGGAGACGTGGAACACGGTCGTGTTCAACTCAGACACGATCCACGTCTGGGGGAGCGCCAGCGTCTGCGGCCTGTTGCAGACAGCGGACTACGCGCGCTGCGTCTTCGAGCGCTACGCGGACCTCCAGAACGCCCCCCGTGACGCCGATGACGCGGTGCGTGCCCGTATGAAACGGCAGGAGTGGCTGTACCGGCAGGGCAAGCGGCTGAATCTGATCATGTGGGAAGCGGCCCTCTGGTCGCGGGTATGCCCCCCGGAGATCTTGGCCGCCCAGTTGGACCGCCTCCTTGGGGTGGTCGGCATGGACACCGTCCGCCTCGGCATAGTCCCCCTGGATGCCCCCTTGCCCGCGTTCCCCGGCAACGGCTTCTGGGTCATGGACGACCGCCTCGTGATCGCGGAGGACTGGCACGCCGAGCTGTGGCTCGATGATGCGGAAACGATCGCCCTCTACCGCCGCGTGTGGGACACCTTCGCGGAGTCGGCGGTATTCGGCACAGACGCCCAGCAGGTCATCGCCAGGGTCCGCCGGAGCATCAAGCTGCCCTGAGCGAGCAGTGGTTCATGGGCGCAGGACGTACGGGCGGACCACGTCGTCCGTCGTGTGCCAGGCCGGGGGCAGTGGCGGTGGGGGAGGCGGGCCGGGTTCCGGGAAGGGGAGGTGGCGTCCGGCCGCGCGGGAGCGGGTGGCCCAGCGGCGCCAGCGGGCGTCGTAGGGGCTGAGGAGGGGCCACACGTACGGGTCAGGGGTGCGGATCTCCCTGAGCAGGGGCGGGGGTTGGGGCGCCGGGGTGCGCCGCGGCCTACGAAGCCACCGGAACACGGGCGTCCTCCGCTCGCGCGAGGCTGAACTTGGCCCACACGGACTTCGTGTACGGGTCCTTCCGGTGCCCCCAGTCGTCCGACAGCGCCGCGACCAGCGCGAGCCCCCGCCCGCCCTCCTCCTCGGGCCCCGAGTCGTGCGGCTCCGGCAACCGGTCCCGGTCGGGGTCCGCCACCTCCAGCACCAACGCGGGCGCGTCCAGCGTCAGGGTCACCCTGACCTGCGCGTGCGTGATCCGACAGTGCGTCACGGCGTTGGTCACCAGCTCATTCGCCAACAGGGTCACCGCGTCCGCGAGTTCGTCGGTGAGACCCCAGTCGGCCAGCACTTTCCGTAAGCGCTGGCGGGCGGTGGGGACGTGGCGTCGGTGCTTCGGGATGAGGAAGGTCTCGGTTTCGGGCATGTGAGGAGCTTGGAGTAAATGAGGGACCCGCACAACCTGAATCGAGAAATATATGCACCGGTGTACTTCGATCCAGTGATCGTGCGTCAGAACCCTTGCGGCTGTGGCATGGTTGGTCGCGCTGAAAGGAGGCGGGCATGCCCGCAGGTGGACGGCCGACGGTGCGCAGCAGGCGTCTGGGCTCGGCGCTCAGGCAGTACCGCCAGGCCGCCAAGATCGACCAGCCGCAAGCCGCCGAACTGATTGCGTCGAGCCAGGCGAGAATCAGCCGCGTGGAGAGCGGCCACGCGACACCCCGCGTGATCGAGGTGCGGCTACTGCTGGAGGCGTACGGCGTCTCGGACGAGGAAGTGCGCCTCAAGCTGGAGGAGTTGGCCAGACAGCCGAAGAAGCGCGGGTGGTGGTCGGAGCACGCGCCGCATCTGCGGCCGAAATATGTGGACCACATTGCCCTTGAGGACGATGCGACCACCATCCGGCAGTGGCAACAGGTGCTCGTTCCGGGTCTTCTCCAGATTCCGGCCTACTCCGAGACGGTCGTCGTGGGAGGCCCCAACCGGCTGAGCCGCGAGCACATCGAGCGGCTACTGGAAGTGCGGAAGCGGCGACAGGAAAGAATCACCAAGGGTGGCGTCATGTTCCGCGCTGTCATTTGGGAGGCGGTCATCAGGCATCCGCTGGTGGACGCGCAGATTCACTGCGACCAGCTCGCTGCGTTGCTTGAGGTCGGACAGCGCGAGAACGTCACACTCCAGGTCCTACCGTTCAGCGCTGGCACGCTACCGGCGGCAACGCCAGCCTTTGCGGCCTTCAGCTTTGACACCGACTCCAGGGTCGAGGTAGTGGCGATGGACGACCTTACGAGCGCGCCAGTTATCGACTCTTCCGATGACCTGGACTCCTATTACCGCGTCTTCGAGCAGTTGCAGACTTCAGCACTGACCACAGAGCAGAGTGCGGAGCTCATTCAAAGCACACTGAAAGCCCTGTAGGGAGCAGCATCGTGATCCACATTTCAGGTCAGTTTCGGAAGTCCTCGTACTCTGCGCTGGAAGGCAACTGCGTAGAAGTGGCCGACACTGCTGATCAAGGCCACGCCGTCCGCGACAGCAAGACCCCCGCTGGCCCCGTTCTCCTCATCTCCCGCGCTGGCTGGAACCTCTTCCTCGGGCAGCTCAAGCAGCCGTCCTGAGAGCCTGTGTGGGGTAGCACTTCGATGGAGTGACTGGCCAGCGAGGTAAGGAGGCATCGTGTCCGAGGTCGTATCCCCCTTCCGGAAGTCGTCGTACTCAGGAGCCCAGAGCAACTGCGTCGAGGTAGCCGACACAGCCCCGCAAGGCCACGCCGTCCGCGACAGCAAGACCCCCACCGGCCCCCAACTCCTCATCTCCCATGAGAGCTGGAGCCTCTTCCTCGGGCAGCTCAAGCAGTGAGTCGCACCGGCCGCCCCGGGGTCGTCAGGCGCTGATGACTCCGGGGTTCACCTGTGGCACAACCGCGTCCCTGGCGAAGTCAGAAACCGCGCTGCCGAGGGACGTCGGATCGCGTCACGCGCACCTGCGTCGCTGGTATGCGGTGGGGGAGGTAGGCGAAGCCGTTGCCGTTGTCGAGGAGCAGGGCCTCGTCGATGCCGTCCACGGCCCAGATATCGACCAGCCCGCCGGTGTTGTTGAGCCGAAGGAAGAAGTCCGCTTCCTCCTCGCCCCGGCAGACGAAGATGCCCTCCACCTCGGGGCGGCGGCTGCCTGCGATGCCCTTGGCGGCGCCCATCAGGGTCCAGTCGAGGCCATGCTGTGCGATCGACTGGCGATCGAGTGTGGACGAAACGTGGAGGAAGTTCGGAGTGTCGGACACGCCAGGAGTCTAGGAGCGGCGAGTTGATCACGGCTGACCCGCAAGAAGGAAGCGACCTGACCCAGCCCAAGACCTGGGCCGCCCTCCTCGGACAGTTCACGTAGGCCCGCGCACTGACCACGTAGGACAGGGGACCCGGTGATCACCGGGTCCCCTTGCTCATGCCGCGTCACCGCTTGCGTTCGCCTTGTGAAGTGCCGTAAGCGCACTCCCCGTTTTTCTGGCCGATCGTGTTGAACTCATTGACGCATCGGCAGGGGGGCCGGACACTCCTGCCTGGAGTGGCAGACCCCTTTCCGGTCTCGGGCGACCGGCGTCAAGTCGTGCTCGGACGAGACGAGTTGAGGAGGGGCGAGACTCCGGCCGCGCGCGTGTGGACCACATCGCAGCGGGGTTCGAGTGGCGCAGGAGGCGAGAGTGACAGACTCATGGCCGTTCTGAGAGCGCTCCCAGTAGAGCCGTGGCAACCGTCTGGGTGAGCCCCGCCCTCCCCGCCGTCCGGTCTCCGACCCCCACCGGAGACCGGGCCGCACTCCTCCCGTCCCCACTGCGAAAAGGGAGAACCCCCATGAGAACGACCGCACCGCACCGCACCTTCCCGCTGGCGCTCGGCGCCGCGCTGGTGCTGCTGCTCGGCACGCTGATCGGGGTGGTGGGTACGAGCGGCAGCGCGTCCGCCGCCGTCCCCGCACCCCCGTCCGGGTGGACGACCGTCTTCTCGGACGACTTCAACGGCGCGTCCGGCAGCGGACTGAACCGCGCCAACTGGCTGTACGACATCGGGACCGGCTACAACTACCCCGGAGCCGCCGCCAATTGGGGCACGGGCGAGATCGAGACGGCGACGGACTCGACCAACAACGTCTACCAGGACGGCCAGGGCCACCTCGTCATCAAGGCGATCCGGGACGGCTCCGGCCACTGGACCTCGGGCCGGATCGAGACGCAGCGCACCGACTTCATGGCACCCGCGGGCGGCCAGTTGCAGCTCAGCGCGTCGATCCTCCAGCCCAACCCGCAGAACGGGCTCGGCTACTGGCCCGCGTTCTGGGCGATGGGCGGCAACGCCCGTCCGGTCGGCGCGACGAACTGGCCCGGCATCGGCGAGATCGACATCATGGAAGACGTCAACGCGCTCAGCAAGCACTCCACCACCTTCCACTGCGGGGTGTGGGCGGGCGAGTGCCATGACCCGGACGGCATCACCAGCGACCTTCAGCCGTGCGGCGGTTGCCAGACCGGGTACCACACGTACTCCGCGATCATCGACCGTACGAACACCTCCGCCGAGCAGCTCCGCTTCTACCTCGACGGAAACCTGACGTACACCGTCAACCAGAACCAGGTCTCCACGGGCACCTGGCAGAACGCCATCGACCACGGGTACATGGCCATCTTCGACCTCGCCATCGCCGGTTCGTACCCGGACAAGGTCTGCGGCTGCAACTCCGCCTCGCAGGCCGGGAACATCACCTCCGGCGCGTCCATGAGCGTGGACTGGTTCGCCGTCTACCAGACGAACGGCAACGGCAGCGGCACGGGCGGCGGCACCGGTGGCAGCACTGGTGGCTCCGGTGGCTCCGGTGGGAGTACGGGTGGCGGTACCGGTGGTTCGACGGGTGGCGGCACCACCACCGCCGACTACACCGCCGGTGTCGAGCGGGTGAGCGCCAACCAGGCCCGGATCACCTTCCGTCCGACGACCTCCGCCAACTACGTGGACGTGCACTACCTGATCAACGGCGCCAACCAGCAGAACGTCCGCATGACCAACAACGGCGGCACCTGGACCCAGAACGTCTCGATCAACTCCGGTTCCACGCTGTCGTACTGGTTCACCTACGAGAAGTCCGGCCCCCAGTTCGACAGCCCGCACTACTCGTACACCCAGTGAGACCTCGCTGAGGCGGAGGGCGGCCGACGTGCGCGACGTTGGCCGCTTTCCCACTGGTCGCCCATGTCTCGGACGTGGACCCGTTGAACTGGCAACAGTTTGCCTCTACTTTGTGGCCGCACCTCTTGTTCGACCGGGTGGAACCGACCCGTCCGCCCGGCCCCCCACGGCAATGAGGAGTTCGCCATGCCAGGTTTGAAGCGCGCGCAGCGCAGAAGCGTCCTCATAGGAACGGCGGTCGCCACCGCCGCGCTGCTCGGCACCCTCACGGGTGCCCCGGCCGGTGCCGCGACCGCCGAGGGCTCGTCTTCACTTCGTGAAACCGCCCGCCCCCTGTCCGTCTCCGCCCGCGCACAGTTGTTGAGCGCGGCCACGGAGAACAGCTCCCGGACCGCCCGCCAACTGCGGCTCGGCGGCAAGGAGAAGCTCGTCGCCACCGACGTGCTCCAGGACCGCGACGGCACCACCCACACCCGCTACGAGCGCACCTACGACGGCCTGCCCGTCCTCGGCGGCGACCTCGTCGTCCACACGGCACCCGGCGGGACGCTGGAGAGCGTCACCAAGGCCACGGACGCCGCCATCCAAGTGGCCAGCACATCGGCGCAGTTGGCACCCGCCACCGCACAGCACGCCGCCGTGGCGAGCGCGAGTGCCCAGGCGCACGGCGAGGGCACGACCGCCCGGCCCGTCGCCGGGAAGCCCCGCAAGGTCGTCTGGGCAGCCACCGGCCGCCCCACCCTCGCCTGGGAGACCGTCGTCACCGGCACGCAGAAGGACGGCACCCCCAGCGAGCTGCACGTCGTCACCGACGCGGCCACGGGCGCCGAGCTGTACCGCTACCAGGGCATCCACACCGGGGTGGGCGAGAGCCAGTACAGCGGCCGGGTCACCATCGGCACCACGCGCCAGGCGGACGGCACGTACAGCCTCATCGACTCCGAGCGCGGCGGCCACCGTACGTACAACCAGAACCGGACGACCATCCCCGGCCCCGGCACGCTCTTCACCGATGCGGACGACGAGTGGGGCGACGGGACGGTGAACGACGACCAGACCGCCGCCGTGGACGCGCAGTATGGCGTGGGGCTGACCTGGGACTTCTACAAGAACGAGTTCGGCCGCGCGGGCATCAGGAACGACGGGGTCGGCTCCTACTCCCGCGTGCACTACAGCCGCGGCTACGCCAACGCCTTCTGGGACGACGGCTGTTTCTGCATGACCTACGGCGACGGCTTCTCCACCGGCTACGGCCCGTTCACCGAGATCGACATCACCGCCCACGAGATGACGCACGGAGTCACCGCCGCGACCGCCGGTCTCGTCTACAGCGCCGAGTCCGGCGGCCTGAACGAGGCCACCTCCGACATCCTCGGCACGGCCGTGGAGTTCGCCGCCGACAACCCCGTGGACGTGGGCGACTACCTCCTCGGCGAGAAGGTGGACATGCTCGAACCGGGCCGTCCCATCCGCTACATGGACAAGCCCAGCAAGGACGGCACCTCCGCCGACTCCTGGTACGACGGCGTCGGCAAGCTGAACGTGCACTACTCGTCCGGCATCGCCAACCACTTCTTCTACCTGCTGTCCGAGGGCAGCGGCGCGAAGACCGTCAACGGCATCGACTACGACAGCCCCACCTCCGACGGCTCCACCCTCACCGGCATCGGCCGCGACAAGGCCGCCCACGTCTGGTACCGCGCCCTCACCACGTACATGACCTCGAACACCGACTACCACGCGGCCCGCGAGGCGACCCTCCGGGCGGCCGAGGACCTGTACGGCGCCGACAGCACGGAACGCGCGGCTGTGGACGCCACGTGGGCCGCCGTGAACGTGACAGCTGCCGACAGCGGGACGCCCGGCGACGACAACTGAGCGGCCATCGGGGATTCACACCTCCCGAGGTCGTCCCGTACGGGTGAAAGGCGCCCGGCGATCTTCCGCCGGGCGCCTTTCAACGCTCTACGAGCACCGTTTCACGAGCACCGTTTTACGGGAACGGTTCCACGGGCGCCGTTCCCGGGCACGGTTTCACGGGACGGTCAGAGCCGCTCGATGACGTAGTCCACGCACTTGGTCAGCGCCTCGACGTCCGCCGGGTCGATCGCCGGGAACATCGCCACCCGGAGCTGGTTGCGGCCCAGCTTGCGGTACGGCTCGGTGTCCACCACGCCGTTGGCACGCAGCACCTTGGCGACGGCCGCCGCGTCGATCTCGTCGGAGAAGTCGATGGTGCCGATGACCTGCGAACGCTTCGCCGCGTCCGTCACGAACGGCGTCGCGTACTTCGACTCGTCCGCCCACGCGTACAGCCGCGACGAGGAGTCCTTCGTACGGGCCGTGGACCAGTCGAGGCCGCCCTGCCCGTTCAGCCACTCCAACTGCTGGTTCAGCAGGAACAGGGTGGCGAGCGCCGGGGTGTTGTACGTCTGGTTCTTGCGGGAGTTGTCGATCGCGGTCGGCAGCGAGAAGAACTCCGGGACGTGCCGCCCGCTCGCGTGCACCCGCTCGGCCCGCTCGATCGCGGCCGGGGAGAACACACCGATCCACAGGCCGCCGTCGGAGGCGAAGGACTTCTGCGGGGCGAAGTAGTAGACGTCCGTCTCCGCGACGTCCACCGGGAGGCCGCCCGCGCCGGAGGTGGCGTCCACGAGGACGAGCGCGCCCTCGTCGGCGCCGGTCACCCGCCGGATCGGCATGGCGACACCGGTCGAGGTCTCGTTGTGCGTGAACGCGTACACGTCCACGCCCGCCTCGGCGCTCGGCTCGGGGTGGCTGCCGGGCTCGGAGGCGATCACGGTCGGCTCGTCCAGCCAGGGCGCGAGCTTCGCGGCCTTGGCGAACTTGGAGGAGAACTCACCGAAGTTGAGGTGCTGGGACTTGTTCTCGATCAGTCCGTGGGTGGCGATGTCCCAGAAGGCGGTGGAGCCGCCGTTGCCGAGGACGACCTCGTAGCCCTCGGGGAGCGAGAACAGGGAGGAGATGCCTTCGCGGACCTGACCCACGAGATTCTTGACCGGGGCCTGGCGGTGGGAGGTGCCGAGCAGGGAGCTGCCGGTCGCGGCGAGCGCGTCGAGCGCCTCGGTCCGTACCTTGGAGGGGCCAGCGCCGAATCGACCGTCGGCGGGCTTGATGTCAGCGGGAATCTGGATGTCGGCCACGGTCCGGAGCGTATCGGCAAGACCAAACCGGACGGAATCATGTCCGTCCGATGAGACGAACGCGTCACGCTCTGTTCTTGTGGAGTTGTACGACGATCGGTGCGCGGTTGTGGATAACTTTCGGTGACTTTTCGTGATCGGGTCCATGCTGGGGCGTGACGGAACGTACGGGGAGGTCGGGCATGTCGAGGGTGTCGAGGGCAGCGGGGTCGTCGAGGGGCGCGAGGTCGTCGAGGGGCGCGGGACCGGCCGGGGCGGCCGGGGTGGCTGAGTCGGTGGGGCGTGGTGCGTCGGGCCGGGACGGGTCCGCGGGGGACCCGGACGGGCTCGCGGCCGAATTGCGGGGCGCCGTGCGGGGTGAGGTCGAATTCGGCGTCACGGCACGGGCGTTGACGACGATGGACGCCTCCAACTACCGGCGCGTGCCCCTGGGCGTGGTCGCGCCGCAGGACGCGGAGGACGTGGCCGCCGTGCTCGCGGTGTGCCGGGAGCGGGGTGTGCCGGTGGTCGCGCGCGGCGGGGGCACGTCCATCGCCGGGCAGGCGACCGGTACGGGGGTCGTCCTGGACTTCACCCGGCACATGAACCGGCTGGTGTCGCTGGACCCGGAGGCGCACACCGCCGTGGTGCAGCCGGGGCTGGTCCTGGACCGGCTCCAAGAGGCCGCCGCCCCGCACGGCCTGCGCTTCGGTCCCGACCCGTCCACGCACAGCCGCTGCACCCTCGGCGGGATGATCGGCAACAACTCGTGCGGCTCCCATTCCGTCGCCTGGGGCACCACGGCGGACAGCGTCCGGGAAATCACCGTGCTCACCGCGCGCGGAGAGTTGCTCCGCACCGGCCGCGACTGGGCGGGCGCCCCGGACGGCCTGCGCGAGCTGGCGGACGCCGAACTGGCCCGTCTCCGCACGGGGTTCCCCGAGCTGCCCCGCCGTATCTCCGGGTACGCGCTGGACGCGCTGCTCCCGGAGAGGGGCGCCGACGTGGCCCGCTCCCTCTGCGGCTCCGAGGGCACCCTCGGCATCGTCACCGAGGCGGTCGTGCGGCTGGTGGAGGCGCCGCCCGCCCGCGCGCTCGCGGTGCTCGGGTACGCCGACGAGAGCGCCGCCGCCGAGGCGGCGGCCGGGCTGCTGCCGTATGGGCCGCTCACCGTGGAGGGCATGGCCGCCGACCTGGTGCGCACCCCGGCCGGACTGCCCGGGGGCGGGGCCTGGCTGTTCGTGGAGACCGGCGGGGCGACGGCCGCCGAGGCGCGTGCGCGGGCGGCGGAGATCACGCGCGCGGCCGACGCCCTGGACTCCCTGGTGGTGACGGTCCCGGCGGAACAGCGGGCGCTGTGGCGCGTCCGCGAGGACGCCTCGGGGACGGCCACCCGGATGCCGGACGGCAGCGAGGCATGGCCCGGCTGGGAGGACTGCGCGGTCCCACCCGCCCGACTCGGCGCGTATCTGCGGGACTTCCGGGCCCTGCTCGGCGCACACGGGCTGCGCGGCACCCCGTACGGGCACTTCGGGGACGGCTGCATCCACGTCCGCATCGACTTCGACCTGCTCACCGCGCGGGGCGTCGGCCGCTTCCGCCGCTTCTCCGAGGAACTGGCCGATCTGGTCGTCGCGCACGGCGGCTCACTGTCCGGGGAGCACGGCGACGGCCAGGCGCGTGCCGAACTGCTGCCCCGGATGTACGGCACCGAGACCGTGCGCCTCTTCGAGCGGGCCAAGGCCCTCTGGGACCCGGACGGCCTCCTCAACCCCGGCATGCTGGTCCGCCCGGCCCCGCTGGACGGCAACCTGCGCTTCGCCGTGCTGCCCCGCCATCCGGTGGACGTGGCCTTCGGCTACCCGGCCGACGGCGGCGACTTCGGCGCCGCCGTCCGCCGCTGCGTCGGCGTCGCCAAGTGCCGTACGGCCACGGAGACCGGACCCGGGGTGATGTGCCCGTCCTTCCGCGCCACCGGCGAGGAACGGCACTCGACACGCGGGCGGGCCCGGCTGCTGCACGAGATGCTCGCGGGCGAGATCGTCACCGACGGCTGGCGGTCCAAGGAGGTACGGGACGCCCTGGACCTCTGCCTCTCCTGCAAGGGATGCCGCTCGGACTGCCCGGTCGGGGTGGACATGGCCACCTACAAGTCCGAGTTCCTGCACCACCACTACAGGCACCGCCTCCGCCCGGCCGCCCACTACGCGCTGGGCGGCCTGCCGGTATGGCTGCGCCGGGTGTCCCGGACCCGGACCGCCGGGACGCTCAACAGGCTGGCGCGGATCGGGGTGTTGGCGCGGGCGGCGAAGCGGGTGGCGGGGATCGCGGGGGAGCGGGAGATTCCGGAACTGGCGCGGGAGGGGTTCTCGCGGTGGTGGCGGCGGACGCGACCTCCGAAGGGGAAACAAAGGGCGCTGAAAGCAGGGGAGTTGAGCGCGGGGGAGTTGGAGACGGATGCCCCCGCTGTCGTCCTCTGGCCGGACACCTTCACCGAGCATCTGACGCCCTCCGTGGGCCGGGCTGCGGTGCGGGTGCTGGAGGCGGCCGGGATGCGGGTGGAACTGCCGCCGACGGGGGCGTCCGGTGCCCAGGTCTGCTGCGGCCTGACGTATCTCTCCACGGGCCGCCTGGACACCGCCCGCACGGTGCTGCGTCGCACGCTGGACCTGATGGCACCGGTACTGGAGGCGGGCACACCGGTGGTCGTGCTGGAGCCGAGCTGCGCCGCCGCACTCCGCGCGGATCTGCCGGAGCTGCTGTCCGCCGATCCGCGAGCGGCCCGCCTCTCCTCGGCGGTCCTCACCTTCGCGGAGACGCTGCGACGCCACGCTCCCGGCTGGACCCCGCCCGCCGTCAACCGCCCGGTCGCCGGGCAGACTCACTGCCACCAGCACGCGGTGCTCGGCGACACCGCCGACCGCGCCCTGCGCGAGTCCGCCGGGCTCACCGGCGCACTGTCCGGCGGCTGCTGCGGCCTGGCGGGCAACTTCGGCTTCGAGAAAGGGCACTTCGAGGTGTCGCGCACCTGCGCCGAGGAACAACTCCTCCCCTCGGTGAGATCCGCACCGCCCGGCACGGTGATCCTCACGGACGGCTACTCCTGCCGGACCCAGCTCCAGCAGCTGGCGGGGGTGCGGGGGAGGCACCTGGCGGAGGTGCTGGCGGAGGGTCTGGACGCGGACGCCGGGCCGGGCACGGGCGGGGAACGGGACCCGGGCGGGGAACGGGACGCGGGAGAGGGGACGGGCCGGTGAACGGGATGCGCCAAGTACCCGGCGTGCATGAGCGCGTAGCCGTCCTCTCCGACATCCACGGGGTGCTCCCCGCCCTGGAAGCGGTCCTCGCGGAACCCGACGTACAGGCGGCCGACCGGCTCGTCGTCACCGGTGACATCGCGGCCGGACCACAACCGGGGGAGGTGCTGGACCTGCTCCGCGCGCAGGGCGGGAAGGTGCTGTGGCTGAGCGGCAACGCGGACCGTGAACTCGTGGAGTACCGGCGCGGTGAGCGCACCGGGATCCCGGACCCCATCGCCCCGCTCGCGGCGGAAGCGCTCACCGGGGACCAGGTGGAGTTCCTGGCCGCGCTGCCGGGCAGCCTCACCCTCCAGGTGCGGGGTCTGGGCGAGGTCCTGTTCTGCCACGCCACCCCGCGCGACGACGAGGAAGTGGTCCTGGTCGATTCCCGCTCCGCCCGCTGGGCCGAGGTGCTCACAGGACTCGCCCCCGGAATCGGCACCGTGGTGTGCGGCCACACCCACATGCCCTACATCCGCCTCACCCACGGCCGCCTCGTCGTCAACCCCGGCAGCGTCGGCATGCCGTACGGCCGCCCCGGCGCCCACTGGTGCCTCCTCGGCCCCGGCACCGACCTGCGGGTCACCCCGTACGACGTGGACGCGGCGGTGGCCCGCCTCACGGCGGAGTGCGGCTTTCCGGGCATCGCGGAGTGGGCCGACCACTTCCTGAACGCCCGGGCGACGGACACCGAGGCGCTGGAGCTGTTCGGTCACCGGGACGGGCGGGGCGAGGCTCGTAGGGTGAGCCGGTCAGCGATCTTCGAGGAGACCCCGTCATGGCCCTGACCGTTCGCTCCATCACCCGTGCGGAGCATCTGGCGTTCGTCGCCGCGCTGCCCTCGGCGAGCCATATGCAGGTGCCGTCCTGGGGGGATGTGAAGCCCGACTGGCGGGCGGAGAGCCTGGGCTGGTTCGACGAGGGCGGGCAGCTGTCCGGTGTGGGGCTGGTGCTGCTGCGCCCGCTGCCGAAGGTCAGGCGGTATCTGGCGTACCTGCCGGAGGGGCCGGTCATCGACTGGCACACCGCCGACCTGGAGCGCTGGCTCGATCCGATGCTCGCGCACCTCAAGGGCAGGGGCGCGTTCTCGGTGAAGATGGGGCCGCCCGTCGTCGTACGCCGGTGGAGTCCGCAGGCGGTCAAGGACGCCATCGCCGCACCGGAGGCCCACCGGCTGCGGGACGCGGAGCCCACCGCCACCGACCCCCGGGCGCTGCGACTGGCGGACCGGCTGCGCGCCCTGGGCTGGCGGCAGTCCGAGCCCGGCGGTGAGGACGGCTTCGCGGCCGGACAGCCCCGGTACGTGTGCCAGGTGCCGTTCGCCGGGCGCTCCCTGGAGGAGATCCACAGCGGCCTCAACCAGCAGTGGCGGCGCAACATCAAGAAGGCCGAGAAGGCGGGGGTGAAGGTGGTGCGCGGCGGCTACGACGACCTGCTGGCCTTCTACGAGCTGTACGCGGAGACCGCCGGGCGGGACCGGTTCATCGCGCGCCCGCTGCCGTACTTCCAGCGCATGTGGACGGCGCTCGCCGCGGAGGATCCGGACCGTATGCGGCTGTACCTCGCGCACCACGACGGCGAGGTGCTGGCGGCGGCCACCATGCTGGTCGTCGGCGGACACGTCTGGTACTCCTACGGCGCCTCCACCAGCCGCCGCCGCGAGGTCCAGCCCAACAACGCCATGCAGTGGCGGATGATGTGCGACGCCCATGAACTCGGCGCCCACGTCTACGACTTCCGTGGCATCACCGACACCCTGGAGGAGTCCAACCACCTGCTGGGCCTGCTGCGCTTCAAGGTGGGCGCGGGCGGCCAGGCGGCGGAGTACCTCGGTGAGTGGGACTTCCCGCTCAACCGGCTGCTGCACAAGGCGTTCGATGTGTACATGTCCCGCCGCTGAACGGCCCCGGCACACCCGCCCGACCGGGTCACTACCCTGGAGCGGGTGGCGCGGCTCGGTGAGCCGGTGCCGCCGTGCCCGACCCCCGATCCGTTCCGCCACCGCCCCTCAGGACCGCCCGTGAGTTCCGCTTCCGAAGCCGCCGTAACCCCGACGAGGGCCGGGGCGAACCCGCCGACCGGGCGATGGGGCCGTGGGGCGGGGCCGGTGGGGCTGGTGCTGGCCGGGGGGATCTCGGTGCAGTTCGGCGGGGCGCTCGCGGTCTCGCTGATGCCGAGGGCGGGGGCGCTCGGGGTGGTGACGCTGCGGCTGGTCGCGGCGGCCGTGGTGCTGCTGGTGGTCTGCCGGCCCCGGCTGCGCGGGCACTCGCGCGCGGACTGGGGCACGGTGGTCGCGTTCGGGGTGGCGATGGGCGCGATGAACGCCCTGTTCTACGAGGCCGTGGCGCGCATCCCGCTCGGTCCCGCCGTCACCCTGGAGGTGCTGGGCCCGCTCGCCCTGTCCGTGCTGGCCTCGCGGCGCGCCGTCAACGCCCTGTGGGCCGGACTCGCGCTCGTGGGCGTGTTCCTGCTCGGCGGGGGCGGCTTCGGGTACCTGGACCCCGTGGGCGTCGGGTTCGCCCTCGGCGCCGGTGCCATGTGGGCGACGTACATCCTGTTCAGCGCGCGTACGGGGCGCCGTTTCCCGCAGGCCGACGGGCTGGCCCTGGCGATGGCCGTCGCCGCGCTGCTGATCCTGCCCCTCGGGATCGCGGAGGCGGGAGCGCGGCTGGTCAACCCCGTCACGGCCGGGCTCGGCGCGGCCGTCGCGCTGCTGTCCTCCGTGCTGCCGTACACCCTGGAGCTGCTGGCCCTGCGCCGCCTGCCCGCCTCCACCTTCGCCATCCTGATGAGCCTGGAGCCCGCCATCGCCGCCACGGCCGGTTTCCTGGTCCTTGGCCAGGCCCTGTCCCCGACCGAGGCCGCCGCCATCGCCCTGGTCATCGCCGCGAGCATCGGCGCGATCCGCACCCAGACCGGGCGGCGGGAGATGCGGGAGATACCGATGCCGGTCGAGGGCCAGTAGGGCGGGCGCGGAGGAGACAGCGGGCGGGCCCCGCAGCGCCGCGGGCGTGGACCCGTACCGCCGGATCCGGGCAGGCCGCCGTGCGCCCGGTGCCGCACACGCCACACCCACGCCACACACGTCCCGCCCCCCACTCCGCCCACCTCACGCCCCACAGGCACCGCCCCGCGCCCCCATCCCACGCCCACTCCACGCCCCACGGGCACCGCCCCACCTCACAGGCACCGCATCCGCCCCGTCCCCGTACCGCACTGCGGATCAGGCGCTCCTCCGTCAGACTCCAGAGTGGGACAGGACCGGATGGAAGGCTGACCTCATGACCCAGATCATCGACACGCGCCGTCCCCTCAAGATCGAGGCTCGTGGGCGTGCCGTACTGGCCGATCCGCGCCTCAACCGAGGAACGGCGTTCACCGACGCGGAGCGCAGAGCGCTCGACCTCGTCGGCCTCATACCGCCGGGCGTGCTCACCCAGGACGAGCAGGCCGAGCGGGCGTACGGCCAGTTCCAGGCGCAGAGCAGCGACCTGGCGAAGAGCGTCTACCTGACCGCCCTGCACGACCGCAACGAGGTGCTGTTCTACCGGCTGGTCGGTGATCACCTCGAAGAGATGCTGCCGATCGTGTACACCCCGACCGTGGGCACGGCGATCAAGCGGTACAGCAACGAGTTCCGGCGCCCGCGCGGGGTGTACCTGTCGGTGGACGCCGTGGACGACATCGAGCGGTCGCTGCGCGCCAGCGGCCGGGACGCCGACGACATCGACCTGATCGTCGCCACCGACGGCGAGGGCATCCTCGGCATCGGTGACTGGGGCGTCGGCGGCATCGACATCTCGGTGGGCAAGCTCGCCGTGTACACGGCAGCCGCGGGCATCGACCCGGCCCGCACCCTGCCGGTCGTCCTCGACGTGGGCACCAACCGCCAGGAGCTGCTGGACAGCGACCTCTACCTCGGCAACCGGCACCCCCGCGTGGACCCCGACACGTACGACGCGTTCATCGACGCCTACGTCACCGCCGCGCGCCGCGTCTTCCCCCACGCGCTGCTGCACTGGGAGGACTTCGGCCCGGCCAACGCGCGCCGGGTGCTGAACCGGTACCGCGACGAGGTGCTCACCTTCAACGACGACATCCAGGGCACCGGCGCCGTCAACCTCGCCGCCGTGCTCGCCGGGGTCCGCGCGGCCGGGATGCCGCTGCGCGAGCACCGGATCGTGGTGTTCGGCTCCGGTACGGCCGGGATCGGCGTCGCGGACCAGCTCCGCGACGCGATCATGGAGGACGGGGTCTCCGAGGACGACGCGACGGCCGCGTTCTGGTGCGTGGACCGCTACGGCCTGCTCACCGACGACCAGGGCGACAAGCTCCGCGACTTCCAGGTCCCGTACGCCCGCCCTGCCGAGGAGGTCGCGGACTGGCGGCGCGACGACTCGATCCCCGGCATCTCCCTGGAGGAGGTCGTACGCCGGGTCCGTCCGACCGTGCTCATCGGCACCTCGGGGCAGGGCGGCTCGTTCACCGAGGCCATCGTCAAGGAGATGGCCGAGCACACCGAGCGCCCGATCATCCTGCCCATGTCCAACCCGACCGAACTGGCCGAGGCGGTCCCCCAGGACCTGATCACCTGGACCGACGGCAAGGCGCTCGTCGCCACCGGCAGCCCGTTCCCGCCGGTCGAGCACGGCGGGATCTCCTACGAGATCGGCCAGGCCAACAACGCGCTGGTCTTCCCCGGCCTCGGCCTCGGCGCCGTCGCCGCCCGCGCCACCCGCGTCACCGACCGCATGCTCCGCGCGGCGGCCGACGCGGTCGCCCGCCAGACCGACAGGATCTCCGGCGACGGCGCCCCCGTCCTCCCGCCCATCCACGACCTCCGCGCCACCTCCACCGAGGTGGCCGCCGCCGTCGCCTGGGCCGCCGCCCAGGACGGCATCGCCCGGACCCCCCTCAAGAACGAGGCAGCGGCGAAGGCAGCGGTGGAAGCGGCCCAGTGGGCACCGGAGTATCCGCCGGTGCAGGCGGTGTAGCGCAGCGGTACGTCCCTCCGCCCGCGCGGCACCCACCGGCGCCGCGCGGGCGAAGGGCCGACGTCCTTGGCCGAGGCATCTTCCCGGCGGGGGTGCCGGGGCCGAAGGCGGGCTCGGCGGGATCGAGTAACCGACCCGAGCCCCGACAACGCCGTGGCGTACATGCTGCGGCTCGCCCAGGGTGGGTACGACGCGGATGTCACCGAGGCGGCGAAGGATCTCCGGGACATGCTCGCCGGTGGGTGACGCGGTCCACGCGAACCGCTCGATTCCGTCGGGACATTGATTAATGCAAGCACGCTTGATTGTTTCTTCGGCCGCTGCCATGCTCCCCCCATGTCCGAGCCGACGCCCGTCTTTGACGATCTGTGCGAGGAAAGCAGCCAACTCGACCTGTTGGTAGGTGAGTTGGACGAGGAGTGGTGGCGGGGTGGTACGCCTGCCGCGGGGTGGAGCATCGCGCACCAGATCGGGCACCTGTGCTGGACCGACCGGGCCGCGTTGCTCGCGGTGACCGATGAGGGCGGGTTCCGGAAGCTCCTGGAAGAGGCGTCGGCCGCGCCCGCCACGTTCGTGGACGACGGGGCGGAGGCGGCGGCCCGGCTGGCGCCGGGGGAGTTGCTGGGGCGGTGGCGGCAGGGGCGGGACGCGTTGCTGGGGGCGTTGCGCGCGGCGCCGCCGGGAGCGCGGTTCCCGTGGTTCGGGCCGCCCATGTCGGCGGCGTCCGTGGCGACCGGGCGGCTCATGGAGACCTGGGCGCACGGGCAGGACGTCGCGGACGCGCTGGGTGTGGTGCGCACACCCACGGACCGGCTTCGGCATGTGGTGCGCATCGGTGTGCGGGCGCGGGACTTCGCCTACCGCACGCACGGACTGCCCGTGCCCGACGAGGAGTTCCGGATCGAGGTGACCGCTCCCTCCGGTGATCTGTGGGCCTACGGTCCCGAGGGCGCCGCCCAGCGGGTCAGCGGGCCCGCGCTCGACTTCTGTCTCCTGGTGACCCAGCGCGCCCACCGCGCCGACCTCGCCGTACGGGCCGAGGGCGCCGACGCCGACCGGTGGCTGGACATCGCCCAGGCCTTCGCCGGACCGCCCGGCACCGGACGCCCGGCCACGGGGGGTACGGCATGACCGCGCCGCCCCTGCGCGTCGGCAACTTCTCCGGCTTCTACGGCGACCGGTCCGGCGCCCTGCGCGAGATGCTGACCGGCGGCGAGGTGGACGTCCTCACCGGTGACTACCTCGCCGAACTGACGATGCTCATCCTCGCCCGCGACCGCCTCAAGGACCCGTCCGCCGGATACGCCCGCACCTTCCCCCGCCAACTGGAGGACTGCCTCGGCCTCGCCCACGAGCGCGGGGTGCGGATCGTCACCAACGCGGGCGGGCTCAACCCGGCCGGACTCGCCTCGCACATAAGGGAGTTGGCGGACCGGCTCGGCATACCCACACGGGTCGCGCACGTCGAGGGCGACGATCTCACCGCCGCCCACCCCGGCACCCTCGCCGCCCACGCCTACCTCGGCGGGTTCGGTATCGCGGAGTGCCTGCGGGCCGGGGCCGACATCGTGATCGCCGGACGCGTCACCGACGCCGCCCTCGTCACCGGCCCGGCCGCCGCCCACTTCGGCTGGACTCCCGACGACCATGACGCGCTCGCCGGGAGTGTGGTCGCCGGACATGTGCTGGAGTGCGGTACCCAGGCCACCGGCGGCAACTACGCGTTCTTCCGCGACGGGGACGTACGGCACCCCGGCTTCCCGCTCGCCGAGCTGTACGCCGACGGCAGCAGCCTCATCACCAAGCACCCCGGCACCGGCGGCTTCGTGGACGTCGGCACGGTCACCGCGCAACTCCTCTACGAGACCGGGGGCGCCCGCTACCCGGGGCCCGACGTCACCGCCCGGCTGGACACCGTACGGCTGCGCCAGGACGGGCCGGACCGGGTGCGGATCGAGGGCGTACGGGGCGAGGCGCCACCCCCCACCCTCAAGGTCGGGCTGAACCGGCTCGGCGGCTTCCGCAACGAGGTCGCCTTCGTCCTCACCGGACTCGACGTCGAGGCCAAGGCCGCGCTGGTCCGGGAACAGGTGGAGAGCACCGCCTTCGCCAAGACCCGCCCTGCCGAGGCGAGTTGGCACCTCGTGCGCACCGACCGCGCCGACGCGGACACCGAGGAGACCGCCAGCGCGCTGCTGCGTCTCGTCGTACGCGACCCGGACGAGCGTGCCGTGGGCCGCGCGCTCACCAGCGCCGCCGTCGAACTCGCCCTCGCCAGCTACCCCGGCTTCCATGTCCTCGCGCCCCCGGAAAAGGGGTCGCCCTATGGGGTGTTCGAGGATGTGGCCGTCCCCCACAGCGCCGTGGACCATGTGGCCGTACTCCACGACGGCCGCCGCGTCAGCGTGGCCCCACCCCATGTGGTCGCCCCACATGTGCCCACCCCACATGTGGCCCCACCCCACCCAGCGGACCCGCCCGCCCCCCATGTGCCGCCGCCCCATGTGTCCTCGGCACACGGGCTCGCCCCATATGTGCCCACCCCCCATGTGCCCCCACCCCACCCCCGCACCGCCGCCTCCCCGCAAGCCCCCACCCGCCGCGTCCCCCTGGGCCACCTGGCCGGAGCCCGCAGCGGTGACAAGGGCGGGGACGCCAACCTCGGCCTGTGGACCCGTACCGACGACGCCTACGCCTGGCTCGCGGCCACCCTCACCACGAGCCGCTTCAAGGAACTCCTCCCCGAGACCCGCGACCTGACCGTCACCCGGCACGAACTCCCCAACCTCCGCGCCCTCAACTTCGTCGTGACCGGCATCCTCGGCGCCGGGGTCGCCGCGCGGCACCGGTTCGATCCGCAGGCGAAGGCGCTCGGGGAGTGGCTGCGCTCCCGCCACCTGGACATCCCGGAGGCCCTGCTGTGACCGTCCTGCCCACCGGCCTCGACCCCGAGTCCCCCGACCACCGGGCGAACCGCGCGGCCATGCTGGCCAAACTCGCGGACCTGGACGCCGAGCACGCCAAGGCGCTCGCGGGCGGCGGCGAGAAGTACGTCGCCCGGCACCGCGCACGGGGCAAACTCCTCGCGCGGGAACGCGTCGAGCTGCTCCTCGACCCCGACACCCCGTTCCTGGAGCTGTCGCCGCTGGCCGCGTGGGGCAGTGACTACACGGTCGGCGCCTCGCTGGTCACCGGGATCGGGGTGGTGGCGGGCGTGGAGTGCCTGATCACCGCCAACGACCCGACCGTGCGCGGCGGTGCCAGTAACCCGTGGAGCCTGAAGAAGGCCCTGCGCGCCAATGACATCGCGCTCGCCAACCGGCTGCCGGTCATCAGCCTGGTCGAGTCCGGCGGCGCCGATCTCCCCTCGCAGAAGGAGATCTTCATCCCCGGCGGCGCCATCTTCCGTGATCTGACCCGGCTTTCGGCCGCCGGGATTCCCACGGTCGCGGTCGTCTTCGGCAACTCCACGGCGGGCGGCGCGTACGTACCCGGCATGTCCGACCACGTGATCATGGTCAAGGAACGCGCGAAGGTCTTCCTCGGCGGGCCGCCCCTGGTGAAGATGGCGACCGGCGAGGAGAGCGACGACGAGTCCCTCGGCGGCGCCGAGATGCACGCCCGCAACTCCGGGCTCGCGGACCACTTCGCCGCGGACGAGCCGGACGCGCTGCGCCAGGCGCGCAGGATCGTCGCGCGCCTCAACCACCGCAAGGCGTACGACGATCCGCCCCCGGCCGAGCCGCCGAAGTACGACCCCGAGGAACTGCTCGGCATCGTCCCCGGCGATCTGCGCACCCCGTTCGACCCGCACGAGGTGATCGCCCGGCTGGTGGACGGCTCCGACTTCGACGCGTTCAAGCCGCTGTACGGCACGAGCCTCGCCACCGGCTGGGCCACGCTGCACGGCTACCCGGTCGGCATCCTCGCCAACGCCCGGGGCGTGCTGTTCAGCGAGGAGTCGCAGAAGGCGGCGCAGTTCATCCAGCTCGCCAACCAGCGGGACATCCCGCTGCTGTTCCTGCACAACACCACCGGCTACATGGTGGGCCGGGAGTACGAGCAGGGCGGCATCGTCAAGCACGGCGCGATGATGATCAACGCCGTCGCCAACTCCCAAGTCCCGCACATTTCCGTGCTGTTGGGAGCCTCCTACGGTGCCGGGCACTACGGCATGTGCGGCCGGGCGTACGACCCGCGGTTCCTCTTCGCCTGGCCGAGCGCCAAGTCGGCGGTGATGGGCCCGCAGCAGCTCGCCGGGGTGCTCTCCATCGTCGCCCGCCAGTCGGCGGCGGCGAAGGGCCTGCCGTACGACGAGGAGGCGGACGCGGGACTGCGCGCGCTGGTGGAGGGGCAGATCGAGTCCGAGTCGCTGCCCATGTTCCTGTCCGGGCGGCTGTACGACGACGGCGTCATCGACCCGCGCGACACCCGCACCGTCCTCGGCCTGTGCCTGTCCGCCGTGCACAACGCGCCCTACGCGGGCGTGCGCGGCGGCTACGGCGTCTTCCGGATGTGAGGCCCATGATCGAGAACCTGCTCGTCGCCAACCGGGGCGAGATCGCCTGCCGGGTCTTCCGCACCTGCGCCGCCCTCGGCATCCGTACCGTCGCCGTGCACTCCGACGCCGACTCCGGTGCTCTGCACGCCCGTTCGGCCGACCGTGCCGTACGGCTGCCGGGCGCGGCGCCCACCGAGACGTATCTGCGCGGCGACCTGATCGTGAAGGCCGCGCTGGCCGCCGGAGCGGACGCCGTGCACCCCGGTTACGGCTTCCTCTCCGAGAACGCGGGCTTCGCGCGTGCCGTGCTCGACGCGGGCCTGACCTGGATCGGGCCGCCGCCGGAGGCAATCGAGGCGATGGCGTCCAAGACGCGGGCCAAGGAGCTGCTGGGCATCGAACCGCTCGGCGAGGTCACCGCCGCCGATCTGCCCGTGCTGGTCAAGGCGGCCTCCGGGGGCGGCGGACGCGGTATGCGCGTCGTACGCCAACTGGGCGAACTGGCAGCCGCGTTGGAGGGGGCGCGGGCCGAGGCCGCCGCCGCGTTCGGGGACGGGGAGGTGTTCGCCGAGCCGTACCTGGAGCGGGGCCGCCATGTCGAGGTGCAGATCCTCGCGGACACCCACGGCACCGTGTGGACGCTCGGCACCCGCGACTGCTCGCTCCAGCGGCGCCACCAGAAGGTGATCGAGGAGGCGCCCGCACCAGGACTCCCGCCGCAACTCCAGGAAGAGATGGCCGCGTTGGCGATACGCGCGGCACGCTCCGTGTCGTACGTCGGCGCGGGCACCGTGGAGTTCCTGGTGGCGGACGGGCGGGCGCACTTCCTGGAGATGAACACCCGGCTCCAGGTCGAACACCCCGTCACCGAGGCCGTGTTCGGGCTGGACCTCGTCGCGGAACAGATCCGGATCGCGGAGGGACACCCGCTCCCCGCCGGGCCACCGCCCGCGCACGGTCACGCCGTCGAGGCCCGCCTCTACGCCGAGGACCCCGCGCACGCCTGGGCCCCGCAGACCGGCACCCTGCACCGGCTCGCCGTTCCGGACGGCGTCCGCCTCGACAGCGGGTACGGCGACGGCGACCGGGTCGGCGTGCACTACGACCCGATGCTCGCCAAGGTCGTCGCCCACGCCCCCACCCGCGCCGAGGCCGTCCGCAAACTGGCCGGGGCCCTGGAGCGGGCCACCCTCCACGGGCCAACGACCAACCGCGCGTTGCTCGTCGCCTCACTCCGGCACCTCGAGTTCACCGCCGCCCGCATGGACACCGGGTTCTACGACCGCCACCTCACCGCCCTCACCGCGCCCGCCCACGACCCGTACGCCCCGCTCGCCGCCGCCCTCGCGGACGCCCGGGGCGCCTCCCGCTTCGGCGGCTGGCGCAACGTGCCCGCGCAGCCGCAGGTCAAGCGGTACGCGATGGCGGGTGAGGAACACGAGGTCCGCTACCGGCACACCCGGCAGGGCCTCACCGCCGACGGGGTGCGTGTGGTGCGTGCCGACGCGGATCTGGTCGTGCTCGAAGTGGACGGCGTACAAAGGAGGTTCGAGGTCGCGCGGTACGGCGACCGGGTCCATGTCGGCGGCACCGTCCTGACCGCGCTGCCCCGCTTCCCCGAACCCGGGGAACGGCTCGCGCCCGGTTCGCTGGTCGCCCCCATGCCCGGCACCGTCGTCCGCGTGGCCGAGGGGCTGGCCGAGGGCGCGGCCGTCACGGCGGGACAGCCCCTGCTCTGGCTGGAGGCGATGAAGATGGAGCACCGCGTCACCGCCCCCGCCGACGGCACCCTCACCGCCCTGCACGCCGTACCGGGACAGCGGGTGGAACCGGGCACGCTGCTCGCGGTGGTGAGCGGGGGGCGGGCCGAGGAGCGTCCCGATGAGCGGGCCGATGAACAGGGGTCACCCCAACTCCCCGGCGAACAGCGAGCGGAGCGAGACAAGCCCGCTCGATGAGCCCCGCCCTCATGAGCCTCGCCCCCCCGATGAGCCCCGCTCCCATGAGCCCCGCCCCATGAGCCCGGTCCCCATCCGCCCCGCACCCCGGAGGCACCCCCATGACCACTCTCACAGAACCCGAGGAGCACACGGCGCTGCGCGCGGCGGTCGGTGCCCTCGGGAAGCGTTACGGCCGCGCCTACCTCACCAACGTCATCGCGGAGGGCCGCCCCCCGACCGAACTCTGGTCGGAGGCGGGCAAGCTCGGCTATCTCGGCGTCAACCTCCCCGAGGAGTACGGCGGCGGAGGCGGCGGGGTCAGTGAACTGTCCATCGTGCTGGAGGAGTTGGGCGCCTCCGGCTCCCCGCTGCTGATGCTGGTGGTGTCGCCCGCGATCTGCGGCACGGTGATCGCCCGCTTCGGCACCCCGGAGCAGAAGCGGGAGTGGCTGCCCGGTCTCGCGGACGGCACCCGGATCATGGCGTTCGGGATCACCGAGCCCGACGCGGGCTCCAACGCGCACCGGATCACGACCACCGCCCGCCGCGACGGCGCCGACTGGGTCCTCACTGGCCGCAAGGTGTTCGTCTCCGGGGTGGACCACGCCGACGCCACCCTGATCGTCGGCCGCACCGAGGACGCCCGGACCGGCCGCCTCAAGCCGTGCCTGTTCATCGTCCCGCGCGACTCCGAGGGCTTCGCCCGCAACCCCATCGACATGGAACTCAGCGCCGCCGAGAAGCAGTTCGAGCTGGTCCTCGACGACGTACGGCTTCCCGCCGGGGCGTTGGTGGGGGAGGAGGACGCCGGGCTGCTGCAACTCTTCGCCGGGCTCAACCCCGAGCGGATCATGACGGCCGCGTTCGCCATCGGGATGGGCCGGTACGCGCTCGGCAAGGCCGTCGCCTACGCCCGGGAACGCACCGTGTGGCAGGCGCCCATCGGCTCCCACCAGGCCATCGCCCACCCCCTCGCCCAGGCGCACATCGAACTCGAACTCGCCCGGCTGATGATGCAGAAGGCCGCCCGGCTCTACGACGCCGGTGACGACGCGGGCGCGGGCGAGGCCGCCAACATGGCCAAGTACGCGGCCGGGGAGGCCTGCGCGAAGGCGGTGGACCAGGCCGTGCACACCCTCGGCGGCAACGGCCTCACCCGCGAGTTCGGCCTCGCCTCCCTCGTCACGGCCGCCCGCGTGGCCCGAATCGCCCCGGTCAGCCGCGAGATGATCCTCAACTACGTCTCCCACCAGACCCTGGGCCTGCCCAAGTCGTACTAGAGACGTGCCGGAAGCATGATCGGAGACACCGTGTCCCGTGACGTGTACGACGCTGTGCCACCCGCCGAACGAGAGGCACCGCCCCTCACTCGCCCCGCCGTCCCCCGCGCCCTCTCCGGGGAGATCCCGCGCCGCCGACCGGAGGAGGACGCGTGAGCCCGCTGATCGGCCGCGCCCGCGACCGTGCCGTACAGACACTCAGCCTCGACTCCGAGGCCACCCGGAACGCCCTGTCCGCCTCGCTCGTGGGGGAGTTGGCCGGTGCGCTGGAGGAGTGCGCGGCCGACCCCGGCGTACGGGCGGTGGTGCTCACGCACACCGGCGGCACGTTCTGTGCCGGTGCGGATCTGCGGGACCCGCCCGAACCGGCCGCTCTGGTAACGCTGTTGAGGACGATCGTGGAGCTGCGGTGCCCGGTGGCCGCCCGGATCACCGGGCACGTACGGGCCGGGGGGCTCGGGCTGGTCGCCGCCTGCGATCTCGCGGTGGCCTCGGCGCGGGCAACGTTCGCCTTCACCGAGGTACGGATCGGGGTCGCGCCCGCCGTGATCTCCCTGCCCCTGCTGCCCCGCGCCGACCCGCGCGCCCTGGCCCGGTACTGCCTCACCGGCGAGCGCTTCGACCCCGCCGAGGCCGTACGGCTCGGCCTGCTCACCGCCGCCGGGCGGGACGCCGACGCCGTGCTCGCCCCGATCCTGGACGGCCTGCGCCGCTCCGCGCCCGAGGCCCTCGCCGAGACGAAGCGGCTGCTCACGGCTAGGGTGCTGGAGACCTTCGACCGGGACGCGGCCCACCTGACCGCACTCTCGGCCCAACTGTTCGCCACCCCCCACGCACGGGAGGGGATGACGGCCTTCCTGGAGAGACGGGACGCGGAGTGGGTGGTGTGAGCGCGGGCGGCCGGGAGCGGGCGCCCAAGCAGGACCGCAGCCGGGTCACCCGGCAGCGGTTGCTGGAGGCCGCCGTGGCGTGCCTGGCCGAGCGCGGCTGGGCCGGGTCCACCGTCTCCGTCGTCGCCGAGCGCGCCGGGGTCTCGCGGGGCGCGGCCCAGCATCACTTTCCGACCCGTGAGGACCTGTTCACGGCCGCCGTCGAGTACGTCGCCGAAGAACGCTCGACCGCCCTGCGCGCCCTCTTCGCGGACGGCCCCGCCGACCGTCCCGCCGATCGCCGTCCCGCGGATCACCGTGCCGTCGTCGCCGCCCTGGTGGACCTCTACACCGGCCCCCTCTTCCGCGCGGCCCTGCACCTCTGGGTCGCCGCCAGCGACGAAGACCAACTCCGTCCGCGCGTGACCGAGTTGGAGGCGAAGGTCGGCCGCGAGACGCACCGCATCGCCGTCGAACTCCTCGGCGCCGACGAGTCACGCCCCGGCGTCCGCGAGAGCGTCCAGGGGCTGCTGGACATGGCGCGCGGACTGGGGCTCGCCAACCTGCTCACCGACGACGGGGCCCGGCGGGAGCGGGTGGTGGCGCAGTGGGCCGGGCTGCTGGAGGGCGCTCTCGGGGCGGAGGGGTACTGAGCGCGCGGGTGCTGCTGAGCGCATAGGGGGGGCGCCGGGCGCGTGGGGGTCGCTGGGCGCGTGCGGGTCGCTGAGCGGGCAAGGGGCGGGGGCCGGGGCGGGCGCACCCCACCGCGACCCCGCGACCTGCTGACCCCGCGATCCCGCGCCCTGGCGATCCCGTGACCCCGATCCCGAGACCCGGCGCACCCGTGACCCCCGTCACACCCGTATCTCCAGTCCCGCAGTAACCTTTCCCCATGCTTCTGCCGCTCGTTCGACGCCGCCACGTGGACTACGTGCGCGTCACGAGCATGGGCTGTCGGCGCTCTGCCTGACCCAGCCCCCTTCCGCCGCGATCCGGTCTCCTCGTGATCCGGGTCCGGACCACCCGGACCATCTCCCGTCCTCCGGCACCAGGGGCCCGCCCCACCCCTGGCGGACCCCCGTGCCCCGTACACCCCGCGGACGCACCCATGACGACTTCCTCCCGGTACGACCAGCTCCCGGTCATCGACCTCGCCGCCGCCGACGGCACACCCGCCGAACGAGCCGCCTTCCTGGCCCAGTTGCACGCCGCCGCGCACGACGTCGGCTTCTTCCAACTGGTCGGACACGGGGTGACACGGGCCGAGACCGAAGCCCTGCTCACCGCGATGCGGGCCTTCTTCGCGCTCCCCGAGGCCGACCGGCTCGCGTTGGACAACGTCAACTCCCCGCACTTCAGGGGCTATACGCGCACCGGCGACGAGCAGACCGCCGGTGCCCGCGACTGGCGGGACCAGCTCGACATCGGCGCTGAACGCCCCGCCCGCCTCCCCGTGCCCGGCGAGCCCGCGTACTGGTGGCTCCAGGGCCCCAACCAGTGGCCCGCCGCCCTGCCCGAGCTGCGTACCGCCGCCCTCGCCTGGATCGACCGGCTCGGCGCGGTCGCCGGACGCCTGCTGCGCGAGCTGCTGACCGCGATCGGCGCCCCGGCCGGTTTCTACGACCCGGTGTTCGGCGCGCACGCCCACCCGCACCTGAAGCTCGTCCGCTATCCGGGCAGCGCCGCCGACGGCACCGACCAGGGCGTCGGCGCCCACAAGGACTACGGCTTCCTCACCCTGCTGCTCCAGGACGCCGTCGGCGGGCTCCAGGTCCAGCGGGAGGACGGCCGGTTCCACGAAGTCCCGCCGCTGGAAGGGGCGTTCGTCGTCAACCTCGGTGAACTGCTGGAGGTCGCCACCAACGGCTATCTCATCGCCACCAACCACCGCGTGGTCAGCCCGCCCGGCGCCACCGAGCGCTTCTCCGTGCCGTTCTTCTACAACCCCCGCCTGGACGCCCGTATCGCCCCGCTGCCCTTCCCGCACGCCTCCGACGCCCCCGGCATCACCGAGGACCCGGCCAACCCGCTGTTCGCGGAGTACGGCAACAACGAACTGAAGGGCAAGCTCCGCGCGCACCCGCTGGTCGCCCGCCGCCACCACGGCGACCTGCTGACGCCCGCCTGAAGTGCCGTACGCGGCAGATGCCTTGAGCGGCGGTACGGGTCCCGCCGTATCGCCCGCCGGTCAGGGGCTCAGCCGCTCAACGGTCCAACTCCCGTCCTCGGGGCGGGTGATGTAGCGCAGGCGGTCGTGGAGCCGGTTCTCCCGGCCCTGCCAGAACTCCACCGTCTCCGGTACGACCCGGAACCCGCCCCAGTGCGGCGGCACCGGCACCGGCTCGCCCTCCGGGTACCGAGCCGCCAACTCGACGTACTCCGCGTCCAGTTCGTCACGGGAGGCGATCACCGAGGACTGGGCGCTGGCCCACGCGCCGAGCTGGGAGCCGTGCGGGCGGCTGTGGAAGTACGCGGCCGTTTCCTCCCGGCTCGTGCGGGCCGCCGTACCCGTGACGACGACCTGGCGGGCGATCGGGTGCCAGGGGAAGAGGAGCGAGACGCCGGGGTTCGCGGCCAGCTCGCGGGCCTTGCGGGACGTGTAGTTGGTGTAGAAGACGAAGCCCCTGCTGTCGAAGCGCTTCAGCAGCACCGTGCGCGAACTGGGGCGCCCCGCCGCGTCCGCCGTGGACACCACCATCGCGTTCGGCTCGTACAGCGTGCCGTGCGAGGCCGCGCGTGCCGCGTCCTCGAACCAGCGGGAGAACTGGTCCATCGGGTGCGCGGCCAGCAGCGCGGCGTCCAGACCGACGGCGCGGTACTGACGGCGCATGGCGGCGGGGTCCACGAGCGGGTCGGGGCGCTCCGGACGGTCGGCGGGGTGGTCGGCGGCGTCGGTCACGCGGTCATCCTGCCGTACGGGGGCGGCTGCTCCACCGCACACCCGGCACGGGGGCGCCCGGCCGTTCGAACGAAGCTGGCACTGAGTGTCGTACGGGCTGCCCAAAAGTGGCACTCAGGGCTATGGTGCAGATCTCCGCTCCGTTCCGGGTGACCCCCGTGGCAGCGGGGTATCACCGGGTGACCGACCGCCGCCGCCACGTCACGAGGAGCCGCCTGATGTCCGACTTCGTACCCGGCCTCGAAGGGGTCGTCGCGTTCGAGACGGAGATCGCCGAACCCGACAAGGAAGGCGGCGCCCTGCGGTACCGAGGCGTCGATATCGAGGACCTCGTCGGACACGTGTCCTTCGGCAACGTGTGGGGGCTGCTGGTGGACGGGGCGTTCAACCCCGGTCTGCCGCCCGCCGAGCCGTTCCCCATCCCCGTGCACTCCGGGGACATCCGGGTGGACGTGCAGTCCGCGCTCGCCATGCTCGCGCCGGCCTGGGGGCTCAAGCCGCTGCTCGACATCGACGCCGAGCAGGCCAGGAACGACCTCGCGCGGGCCGCCGTGATGGCGCTGTCCTACGTCGCCCAGTCGGCGCGCGGACAGGCGCTGCCGATGGTGCCGCAGAGCGAGATCGACAAGGCGGGCTCCGTCGTCGAGCGGTTCATGATCCGCTGGCGGGGCGAGCCGGACCCCAAGCATGTCGCCGCCGTGGACGCGTACTGGACCTCGGCCGCCGAGCACGGCATGAACGCCTCCACCTTCACCGCCCGCGTCATCGCCTCCACCGGCGCCGACGTCGCCGCCGCGCTGTCCGGCGCGGTCGGCGCGATGTCCGGCCCGCTGCACGGCGGGGCGCCCTCGCGGGTGCTGGGCATGATCGAGGAGATCGAGCGCACCGGTGACGCCGAGGCGTTCGTGAAGAAGGCGCTGGACAAGGGCGAGCGGCTGATGGGCTTCGGGCACCGCGTCTACCGCGCCGAGGACCCGCGCGCCCGCGTGCTGCGCCGTACCGCCCGCGAACTGGGCGCGCCGCGCTTCGAGATCGCGGAGGCGCTGGAGAAGGCGGCCCTGGAGGAACTGCACAACCGGCGCCCCGACCGCGTCCTCGCCACCAACGTGGAGTTCTGGGCGGCCATCATGCTCGACTTCGCCGAGGTACCCGCCCCCATGTTCACCTCGATGTTCACCTGCGCCCGCACCGCCGGCTGGTCCGCGCACATCCTGGAGCAGAAGCGCACCGGCCGCCTGGTCCGCCCCTCCGCCCGCTACACCGGCCCCGGCTCCCGCAGCCCCCGGGACATCGACGGCTTCGCCGACATCGCCCACTGAAACCCACCCGGCCCCGGAAACACATCCGGGGCCGCCCCCTACGGGACAGCCCCGGACAGCGGACAACCCGCGAACCCAGGTCTCCATGCCGCAGCACGGAAGCCGGCCGGACGTACCGGCGGGTTCGCGGGTCGGTGACTGCTGGGATTGGGCCGGCTGCACGCACGAGGCATGCCGGTCCGGCACCGCACTTCGAGTGGCGACGGGCCGCTAGCCCGCAGTCACCTCACGCGTCCGGTTCTTGTACATCTGCCGAACCACCTCCCTTCTCGTGTACGCCCCACCATAAGAACGCCCCCCGCACGGCTCAACCCCTTTTTTTCCGTGGACTCCCTCCGCCCCCGCCTCCTACCGTTCGCCGCATGAGCGAACCCGACAGCCCCGCACTCCGTAGCTCCGTGCCCCGCAGCCCCGTGCTCCCTGCGGCCGTGTTGCGTATCGAGTCCGTCGCCGGGGACCGGGCGCTGGAGGAGTGGCGGTACGTGCACAACACCGTCGTGCCGCCCGCCGCGATGGCGTCCGAGGGGGCGCGGGAGCGGCTGGGGCGGAACCGGTTGCGCAACGCCTATCTGGGGGACGTGCTCGTGGGGTGTTCGACGGTACGGCCGCCTGCCGGGCCGGAGGGGGTGGCGACCGTCATCGCGCGGGTGCTCCCCGGCTTCCGGCGGCGCGGATTCGGTACGGCGCTCTACGCGGACGGGCTGGCGCTGGCGCGGGAACTGGGGGCGCGGGAGGTGGAGACCTGTGTGCTCGCGGCCAACGCCGACGGGCTCGCGTTCGCGGTGGCGCGCGGGTTCGTGGAGAGCGAGCGGTACGTCCTGGACGGGGAGACGGCCGAGTACGTGGATCTGCGGCTCCGCGCAGGTGAGGTGGGGGTTTCCGGGGGCACGTGCTGATTTTCGCAATCTTGCGGGAACAGGATGTGGGCTGTGTCACGTTCGAGTTGAATGATGGCCAGTGAACGGATCGTGTGCCGCAGGTGCGCGGGCGGAGTGTCCAGGGGGTCCAGGTGAGTGCTTCCCGGCCGAGTGGGACCACCGACGAACGCGGGCCGGACGGGTCCCGGCCGACCGGCCCGGCCGCCGACGCGCTCTCCGTGGCGCCGGAGGCCGCCGACGAGACGGGCGGATCCGTCGTGCTGCTGGCCGCGCTGCTGGACGGCATGGACGCGGCGCTGTGCGCCTTCGACGCGGACGGTGTCGTCACGCACTGGAACCGGGAGGCCGAGCGGATACTCGGCTGGAGCGCCGCCGAGGCCGTGGGCCGGGCGGGCTTCACCGGCTGGGCGGTGCGCAGCGCGGACGCCGAGGACGTACAGGCGCGGCTGATGGCCGCCATGCGCGCGCCCGGCCGCCGGGTGCACGAGTTCGCGCTGGTCACCAAGGCGGGCGGCCGGGTCCTGGTGCGCACCCAGTCGGCGGCCGTGCGCGGCCCGGACGGCGAGCCCGCCGGGGTGTACTGCGCGTTCAGCGAGGTGCACGCCCAGATCGACCTGGAGCGGTCCGTCGCGCTCAGCGAGGCCCTGTTCGAGGACGCGTCCTGGGGGGTCGTGCTGATCGACGCCGACCTGCGTCCGGCCGTGGTCAACGCCCGCGCCGCCCGCGCCTTCGGCACCGCCCGCACCGCCCTGCTGGGCCGCCCGCTGGGCGAACTGATCACCCAGGGCGTGGAGGAGCTCCAGAGCGCCCTCACCCATGTCCTCGCCGAGGGCGCCCCGCCCGCGCCCGCCGAGCTGTGGGTGACCGTGCGCACCCCGGAGGGCGAGGAGCGGCACTGCTGGCGCAGCGGCTTCCTCCGGCTGGCCTCGCCACTCGCCGAAGAACCGGTTCCCCTCGGTGTGGGCTGGCTGTTCCAGGACGTCACCGACGCCAAGCGGGCCGAGCAGGACGCGGCGCGGCTCCGGTTCCGTACCAACCAGTCGTACCGGGCCGCCCGCGTGGCCGCCGAGTGCGAGGACCCGGCCGAGGCGGCCACCGTGCACCTCGACTTCGCCCTCGCCGGGTTCGCCGACCACGCGCTGCTGGACCGGGTGTCCGCGAGCGGTCCCGCCTCCGGGGGCGGTGACGGCGGTCGTACGGCGCGGGTGCGGCTGGTACGGGTCGCCGCCGCGCCCGCCGGGGCCGCCGGACCGGGCCACGACGCCTGCCCGGCCGGACTCCCGCTGCGGTACGCCTCCGGTCACCCCGCGCCGAGCTGCGTCGAGCGGGGCGGTACGGTCCGTGCCGACGCCGGGGACCGTACCGGCGAGCGCGCCCGCGAGTGGGCGCTCGCCCGGCAGTGGCCCGCGGACACCGCGCACGCGCTGTGCGTCCCGCTGCGCAGCCGGGGCCGCACCCTCGGCGTCGTCACCTTCCTGCGCGGCACCGGCCGCAGCCGCTACGAACGCCCCGACGCTGCCTACGCGGAGGACGTGGCCGCCCGTATCGCCGCCGCGCTCGACCTGGCGGGGGAGCGGGGGGCCGCCGGGGGCCCGGCGGGCTGATCCACGCGGGCCGGGCGCACCGCGCCTCGTACGGGCCACGTCCGCCACGGGTCGCCCGGTGCCGACTCCCGTGCCCGTACCGCCCGTTCAGCGCTGGTAGAAGATCCGGTCGCCGTACTCCGTCATCACGCGCCGGTTCCATTCCGTGCCGCCGTCCACGTTGCCGGAGCGGAGCAGCGGGGGTTCGATGCCCCGGTCGGCGAGGGTGGCGGCGGCGGTGGCGACCATCGCCTGCATCAGCGCGGAGGTGACCACGGTGGAGGCGGGGGCGAAGGGGGCCGGGATGGTGTCCAGGGTGAGTTCCGCGTCCCCCACGGCGATCTTGGAGTCGAGTACGACGTCGCAGTGGTCCTTGAGGAAGGTGCCCGAGCGGTGCCGGGAGGAGGTCCCGGCGGTGTACGCCATGGAGGTCACGCCGATCACCTTCAGGCCCAGCGCGCGGGCCTTGAGCGCCATCTCGACGGGCAGGGCGTTGCGGCCGGACAACGAGATGACGATCAGCGCGTCGCCCGCGCGGGCCGGGGAGCAGTCGAGGACGGCGTCGGCCAGCCCCTCCACCCGCTCCAGCGCGGAGCCCAGCGTGGCCGGGGCCTCGACGCCGACGGCGCCGGGGACGGCGAGCAGGTTGAGCAGGGCGAGTCCACCGGCCCGGTAGACCACGTCCTGGGCGGCCAGCGCGGAGTGCCCGGCGCCGTAGGCGAACAGCCTGCCTCCGGACTCCACGGTGTCCGCGAGCAGCGTGCCCGCCGCCGCGACCGCGTCCGCCTCCTCCTCGCGGACCCGTCGCAGCAGGCCGATGGCGGCGTCGAAGAACAGCTCGGCGGCCGTGCCGTCGCTCATTGGGATGTCCCCTTCCGGCGTCCCGCCGCGGCTCTCCCGGCGGCCGTGTCGCGGATCACGGTGCGGTCCGGACCAGCCCTGTGTCAATACGCCCTCACACCCCGTGCGCACCGGGCGCCCCGGGCGCTCCACGCGTCGCACCACTGGGGTGGCCGACGGGGGCCGGGTACGGACGGTGGCACTCGCTTGTCAGTGGTATCCGGCAGAATTGAACGAAGGGCCGTCGCACGCGCCGGGCAACCGGCACAGGTAATCGAGGGGCACGTATGTCCGGACTGATCGACACCACGGAGATGTATCTCCGCACCATCCTCGAACTGGAAGAGGAAGGCGTCGTGCCCATGCGCGCCCGCATCGCCGAGCGCCTCGACCAGAGCGGGCCGACCGTGAGCCAGACCGTGGCGCGCATGGAGCGCGACGGGCTGGTCTCCGTGGCCAGCGACCGTCACCTGGAGCTGACCGAGGAGGGCCGTCGGCTGGCCACCCGCGTGATGCGCAAGCACCGCCTCGCGGAGTGCCTGCTCGTCGATGTGATCGGCCTGGAGTGGGAGCAGGTGCACGCGGAGGCGTGCCGCTGGGAGCACGTGATGAGCGAGGCCGTCGAGCGCCGGGTGCTGGAGCTGCTGCGGCACCCCACCGAGTCGCCCTACGGCAACCCCATCCCCGGTCTTGAGGAGCTGGGCGAGAAGGACGGCGCCCATCCGTTCCTGGACGAGGGCATGGTCTCGCTGGCGGACCTCGCCCCCGGCGCCGACGGCAAGAACGTGGTCGTCCGGCGGATCGGGGAGCCCATCCAGACCGACGCGCAGCTGATGTACGCCCTGCGCCGGGCGGGGGTGCAGCCCGGTTCGGTGGTGAGTGTCACGGAGTCGGCGGGCGGGGTGCTGGTGGGCAGCGGCGGTGAGGCGGCGGAGCTGGAGGCGGACGTCGCCTCCCATGTGTTCGTGGCCAAGGGCTGAGCGGCGGGCGGCGCCCCACCGGTATCGGCCCCCCGGCTCTCCGTGCGGGAGAGCCCCGGCCCTCACGGGAGAGCCCCGGCGCCTCCCGGCGCCGGGGCCTCACCTCCCCGTGACCGACCCGGAGCCCCGAGCTCCCAGGGTCGTTCCCCACGGACCGCTTTTCCCCGAGTGGTCCGCCTCCCGCCTGAAAGATCCCCTCGGCGGCGGCGATCATTCCTTGAGGGGTGTCACTCGAACGAGGGGTGTTGGCCGGACGAAGCCGTTCGTCGAATGGGTTTTCGATAGCGTGCGAGGCAGTACGACCGGGACGAGACCGGCGGAGCGTACGGCCGTGACCAGGGCCGCACGCCCCGGTGGTCCGGGCGGAGCTGGGGGGCGGGAGCGATGGCACGGCGTATCGAAGTGACCGGGACGGGCGGGGTGCGGCTGGCCGCCTGGGAGTCCGGCGCGGCGGACCGCGCGCCGTCCGGCACGCCGGGCGTGCTGCTGCTCCACGGGCTGATGGGGTGCGCCTCCCACTGGGCGCGGATCGCGGGCCGACTGGCCCGGCGGCACCGTGTCGTCGCCCTCGACCAGCGCGGCCACGGCGCCAGCGAGGGCCCGCGGCAGGCCGCGTACACCCGTGAGGCGTACGTCGAGGACGCCGAGGCCGCGCTCGAACAGCTCGGGCTCGGGCCCGCTGTGCTCGTCGGCCACGCGATGGGCGCGCTGACCGCCTGGCAGCTCGCCGCGCGCCGCCCCGACCTCGTGTGCGGCCTCGTCATCTGCGACATGCGGGCCTCCGCGCTCGGCGCGGCCTCCCAGCGGGAGTGGGCCGACTGGTTCGCGTCCTGGCCGCTGCCGTTCGCGCGGCTCGCGGACGCCCGGCACTGGTTCGCCGAGGGGGACCCCTGGTTGGAGCGGCCCGATCCGGCGCGCGGTGCGTTCTACGCCGAGAGCATGCGGGAGCATGCCGATGGCTGGCGGCCCGTCTTCGATCCCGGCCAGATGCTTCGCACCCGTGAGAGCTGGGTCCATGACGCCCACTGGGACGAACTTGCCCAGGTCCGGTGTCCCGCCCTCGTCGTGCGGGGGCTTGACGGGGAGCTTGGTCGTGCGGAGGCGCAGGAGATGGTGCGGGTTCTTCCGCATGGCAGCTATGCGGAGATTCCCGAGGCGGGGCATCTCCTTCATTTTGAGCGGCCTTCTGCTCTTGGGGGGTTGCTGGGGGCCGGGAACATGCTGCGGTTC
>NZ_JAHRXF010000052.1 GCF_019104725.1 Streptomyces corallincola
CCGGGGGGGGGGGGGCCGGGGCGGTCCGGGGGGGGCGGGGGGGGGGGGTGGGGGGGGGGGGGGGCGGGGGGGGGGGGGGCGGTCGGGGCCCGCGTGGGTGGGTTGGTGGGTGCGGAGGTGCGGGGCGGGTGTGAGGGCCCGCGTGGGTGGGTTGGCGCGAGGCGGGCGAGGCGGGCGTGGCGGGCGTGGGGACGTGCGGTGGCGATGACGGTGACGGTGGCGGGGAATCTCATATGTCTTCTCGGTGCGGGGTTTCCGGCCGGTTCGGGCGTCGTTAGGCACGGCGTCACCGGCCGGACCCGGCAAGGGCGCCGACCGGTGACGAGTCGCCGAGTTGCCGAGGAAAGGAACCCGATGAAGTCCCTGAAGGCCGCCGCTGTCATGGTCGGCTCCGTGGCTCTCGCCGGTGCCGCCGCGCCCGCGTTCGCCCAGAACGCCGCCGAGCTGACGCCCACCAGCCTCAATGGCGCCGTCAACACGCTCACTTCGCACCCCCTCACCCTTGAGGACGCGATGCCGCTCCGGCACCAGTCCGACGCGCTGGACACCGAGAACAAGGACTCCGTGCTCAGCACCGTCAAGGGCACGACCACCGCCCTGAACCAGCACAACCAGCTCCTCGGTGGACTCCCGCTGCAGAGCTGAGCCCTTCCGGGGCCGCATCAGGGCCGGTACCGCACAGCGCGGGACCGGCCTCCGGTGTTTCCGGTGCCGCTTCGCTCGATCGTGTGGAGCGGCACCGGGCACTGGTCCGTAAGGGTGAGAAGCCGCCGGGGCCCGCGGCGCGCCGTCGATATGGTCGCGCGGTGACCTCAACCACAAGCGAAGCCCGCCCCTTCCGCCCCGCCGATCTCGGCACGCTCGTCGTCCTGGCCTGGAGCGGCGAGGCGCCCGACGGCACCGACATGCCGTACCTGCTGGCCTACTCCCTCGGGGACACCGAGGGCGGTCCGGAGGCCACCGGCGCCGCGGTCGAGCACCTGCTCACCAGCAACGGCCTGCCGGTCGGCGGCGAGCTGGTGGACGGCACCACCAAGCCCAGCCTGCCGGTGACACTGCTGGTCGAGGCCGGTCAGGCCGTGGTCAACATGCCGCAGTTCGTCGCGCAGGCCGACGCCCCGCCGGAGTGGCTCGCCGCCGTCGGCCGCCGCGGTTACGCCTACCTCGTCTTCACCACCCTCGCCTGGCCCGAGGGCCGCCCCGGCAAGGTCATCGAGGCCGGGGAACTCGCCGCGTTCGCCGGTGCGGAGGAGACCCTGAAGTCCGCCGCGCACATCGTCCTCCCGGCCCGCAGCCTGCGTTCCTGAGCGCCCTGAGTGCCCGGGACGCCCGGGCGCCGTGGGTGGTGCCGCGACCCCGCGGGCCGGTGCGTGGTCCGGGCCCGCGGGATCGTACGGGCCGATCGTCGCCTTGTCCGACGACCGTTCGTACGACGACCTTTTATGCGACCACCTTTCATGCGATGACCGTTCGTGCGACGACCCGCTGTACGACAAGGTGCTGTACGACGAACGAAAAGCCCATGAGTGATGAGTCGATGAACCGGTGGGCCGATGGACGATCAGCCGACGATTGCTGCGACCGGAGGAATTGTGAACGGGTCGCGTTTTCCGGCTCGTTGGGCGGTACGGACGTGAACCTCCCGCAATCCGAAAGGGACCGTACCTGACATGAAGTCCACCACCCGAGGAACCCTTGCCGCCGTCGTGACGGGCGTCGCGGCCACCGTGGGCGCCGCCGTGCCCGCCGCAGCCGTCGGTTCGGTGCCCGTCCCGGTGCCGCTGGACGGCGTCTCCCAGTCCCTGAACATGGAGGTGCCGAAGGTCGCCCTCGATGTGCCGCTGCTGACACCGGGCGCCCCCGACGGCCCGCGCTACGTCACCGGCCGACTCGTCCCGGACCGCACCCTTCCGCAGCTCCCGCTGACCGGTGCGCTGCCCGGCGCGGACGTGCGGGCGCCGCTGCCGCGCGTCCTCGGCGACGACTTCGACCACGTCGGCGTGGACGCCCCCGCCTCCGACCTGCACACCCTCGCCCCCGGGCTCTCGGTGGACGCTCCGCTCACCCAGCCGAACCCCGACAACTACGGCCTGCCGGACCTGAAGCTGCCGCAGGTGGGCGTGCTCACCCCGATGTTGCAGACGGTGCCGGGGGCGGACCTGGGCATGGGTCCGGGGCTCTGATCCACGGGCTGTTTTCGGGAGCCGGGTGACCCCGGCCGCTCTCCGCCGTTACCGGTACGGACATCCGGTTCCCCGCGACCGGATCCGTACCGGACGAGGAGTGAGACATGGGCGTGGGAACCGGTGAGGGCCCGGCGGTGACCGGTGAGGGCCGAGCGGTGACCGGTGAGCGGCGCGGACCCGCCGCCCGGCACGTACGCCGCCGGGAGACGGTGCGGGGGCTGCTGGCGGCCCTCGCCGCCCTGGTGGGCGCGCCGCTGCTCGGGGCCTCCCGAGCGGGACCGGCACGGGGGGCGGAGCCGGGGGCGCCGGACGTGTGGCCCCCACACATGGGTTCGTCCCACATGGGGGCGTCCCACATGGACGCTTCGCACATGGGGTCGTCGCACATGGGTGCCGGGGAGCACGGTGGTGTTCTGCCGGAGGGCCCGGAGCGGGCGGTGCCGTTCGAGGAGACCTACCGGGGCCGTCGGCTGCGGGGCGGGCCGGTGCGTGACGCCGCCGGGCGGTCCACGGACGAGGGCGCGTGGGAGATCACCGTGGACGGGCGCCCACTGCACCTGATGCGACGGGCCGACGGCACCTGGCTCAGCATGGTGGACCACTACACCTCGCACCCGACACCGCTCGGCGCGACGCGGGCGGCCGTGGACGAACTGGGGCCCGGCCGTCGGCTGCGCGACCTGATGTCCGGCCCGGCCGGGCACCGGCATGGGACGCCGGACACGGGCGGCACGGCGGCGACGGGCACGGGGATGACCAACGGGATGGGGGCGGACAGTGGCGTACGTACGTAAGAACGTGGGAGCGCTCGGCGCGAGCGAGCGGCGGCGGTTCGTGAACGCGCTGCTGGAGGTGAAGCGGCGCGGGGAGTACGACGACTTCGTGCGGCTGCACCTCGACCACTACACCTCGGACGGCGAACGCGGCCTGCGCAGCGCGCACATGACCCCGTCGTTCTTTCCCTGGCACCGCGCGTTCCTGCTGGAGGTGGAGCGCGCGCTGCAACGGGTGGACTCCTCGGTGACCATCCCGTACTGGGACTGGACCAGGGACCGTACGCGTACCTCGGTGCCGTGGACCGCCGACCTGCTCGGCGGCGACGGGCGGCGCTCCGACCGGCAGGTGACCACGGGGCCGTTCGCGTACGGCACCGGGAACTGGACGCTCACCGTCGGCGTCACCGACGCCAGGTTCCTGACCCGCGACCTCGGCCGCGCCGCGTCCCCGATCGAACTCCCCACCGAACCGGACGTGAAGACGGCCCTGGACGACCCGGTCTACGACGTACGCCCCTGGGACTCGACGGTGAAGAGCGGGTTCCGCAACCGGCTGGAGGGGTGGGGGACCGGCAGCGGCAGCGCGTCCTGGCGGAACCACAACCGGGTGCACCGCTGGGTCGGCGGCGCGATGATGGGCGGCGCGTCCGTCAACGACCCGGTGTTCCTGCTGCACCACTCCTTCGTCGATCTCCTCTGGCAGCGCTGGCAGCGCGCCCACCGCGAGCACCGGTACCTGCCCGCCAACCCGCCGCCGCTCGGCGATCTCCAGCACGGCCGGATCGTCTCCCGCCACGAGAAGCTGCCGCCGTGGGACATGACACCGGACCAGCTGGAGGACGTGGCGCGGATCTACCGCTACGCCTGACGTTCCGGGACGGGGGGAGCCCCGGCGCTTCGTGGCGCCGGGGCTCCCTTTTCGTACCGTGCGTCTGCCGCGCGAGTGGGGCGTGGTCAGCTGCCGTAGCCGTAGTCGCCCTGCTCGCCCATGTTGGCGCAGGTGTTGCCGAAGGCGGGGTTGAGCAGGCCGATCACATCGACCGTGTTGCCGCACAGGTTGACGGGCACGTTCACCGGGACCTGGACCAGGTTGCCCGAGCCGACACCGGGCGACCCGGCCGCCGCACCCTGGGCACCCGCGTCCGCGAGGGCCATACCGGCCCCACCGAGCATCACGGCACCCGCGCCGAGCGCGACGACGGCCGCCTTTGCGATGCGAGACATCACGTTCTCCTTCGTTACTGGAAAGCACGACGACAGGACCAGCCGCCGCGCTGCCCCTTCAACGGCGGGGTGTGGGGGGTGGTCACGGGGGAGGCCGGGCGGGCTTGCCGGGAGATCCGGCTCACGCGCGGTCTTCTCACGATGACTTTGCGTCCGTACGATCGCTGGTCTGACGCGATCCAGGGGGGAAGATGTCAGGGGGGACGGACGGCTGGCTTCTCGCCGCTGTCGCGGAGTTCGGGCGTGCCTGCAAAATCAAACTCGCCGGTGGGGGAAGCCAGGAAGCCGCGATCCGGGCTCCGCTGGAGGCGTTGCTGCGGGCGGTCGGAACGCATCACTCGCGGCCTGATGTCTCGTGGCACGACGAGTACGCGGTGCCCGATCTCGGAGTGCGCCCGGACTACGCGGTTCGCACGGGCGGCGAACTGACCGGGTACATCGAGCTCAAGAAGCCAGGACTGGCCGTGAATCCCGAGACCTTCGGGAAGGCCAACCGGGAGCAGTGGGAGAAGCTCAGGAATCTCCCGAATCTGCTGTACTCCAACGGCACCGAATGGCGACTGTTCCGGGACGGGCAGCAACTCGGTGAGGCGGTCTACTTCAGCGGCTCGCTGCGCACGGCGGGTGACAGGCTGGCGCCCGCGGTGCCGGAGGCGTTCGACGCGCTGCTCAAGCAGTTCCTTCTGTGGACTCCGCCGGACATCACCCGCGTCGCGCGACTCGTCCAGCACGTGGCGCCCCTGTGCCGTCTGCTCCGTGGTGCCGTACTCGAACAACTTGCGGCCGAGGCACGATCGTCGAGCCGGGACGACGACATTCATGCCCGTCCCTTCACCGGGCTGAAGAACGACTGGCGTCGGATGCTGTTCCCGTCGGCCGACGACGAGACGTTCGCCGACGGTTATGCCCAGGCTGTGACCTTTTCCCTGCTTCTCGCCCGTTCCGAGGGCATCCTCCGGAGCGGGAACGACGGCCTCCACGAGATCGGCCGACGGCTGGACGCCGATCACGCCCTCATGGGGAAGGCGCTGCAACTCCTCACCGACAATGTCAACGAGCGTTTCGGCGTCACCCTCGAACTCCTCCGCCGCACGATCGCCAAGGTGGACTGGCCGGCCATCCGCGCGGGCAACCGTGACGCCTACCTCCACCTGTACGAGCACTTTCTCCGGGTCTACGATCCGGAGCTGCGGCAGCGGAGTGGTTCGTACTACACGCCGCACGAGGTGGTGCTGGAGATGGTGCGCCTCACCGAGGACGTACTGCGCACCCGGCTCGGGCAGGAGGCGGGATTCGGCAGCGACGGTGTACGAATCGTCGATCCCGCGATGGGCACCGGGACCTTCCTCAGCACGGTCATCGAGCGAGTCGCCGAGCAGGCCTCCGACAGCTCCGGTCCCGCGATGGCCGCGGACGCCATATCGAGGCTCGCGCCCCGCCTGTACGGCTTCGAACTCCAGATGGGGCCGTTCGCCGTCGCGGAACTGCGTGCGTCCGACCTCCTCAAGCGGTACGGGGCCGTGCCGCCGGACGGCGGCCTCAACCTCTTCGTCACCGATACGCTCGACAACCCGTTCGTCGAGGACGAGTATCTGGCGTCCACGTACGGCGCGCTGTCCGATTCGCGGCGGCGTGCCAACGATGTCAAGGCCAATGTCCCCGTCACCGTCGTCATCGCCAACCCGCCCTACGACGACAAGGCCGAGGACCGCGGCGGCTGGGTGGAGAAGCGGGCCGACCGGCGGGATGTGCCGCTGCTGGACGCCTTCCGCCTTGCCGGGAACGGGCGTTACGAGCACGTACTCAAGAACATGTACGTGTACTTCTGGCGCTGGGCCACCTGGAAGGTCTTCGACGCGCATGACGGCGAACGGCACGGGGTGGTCTGCTTCATCACCCCGTCGGGCTGGGCGACGGGGCCCGGCGGGCGGGGGATGCGGGAGTATCTGCGGCGCACCTGCGACGAGGGCTGGATCATCAACCTGTCCCCGGAAGGGCACCGTTCGGACGTGGCGACCCGCGTGTTTCCCGGAGTCGCCCAGCCACTGGCCGTCTCGATCTTCGTCCGCAGAGCCGGAGTCGAGCGTGCCGACGACCATCGGGCGAGGGTGCACTACCGCGCCGTCGCGGGACGCCGGGCGGACAAGTTCGAGCAGTTGCGCGACATCGGCATCGACGACGGCGGCTGGCGCGAGGCCCACTCCCTGAGCCCGCGGCCGTTCACCCCGCGCAGCCAGTCGGGCTGGGAGGAGTTCCCCGCACTCCACGACCTCTTCCCCTGGGGGAGTTTGGGGGTGACGCCCAATCGGGCGTGGGTGACCGATCCGTCGATGGAGGTCCTGCGTCAACGGTGGACCACGCTGATAAGGACCGACGATCCGCTCGTCAAGGCGGAGCAGTTCAAGGAGACCCGCGACCGCGACATGCGGGCGAGGAAGGAACCCTTGCCGGGCCGGGCCGCTCATTCGGGCCCGATGTCCCAGGAGCGGGACGTCCGCCCGGACCTCATACGCACCGCGCTGCGCAGTTTCGACCGGCAGTGGCTCATAGCGGACCAGCGTGTACTCGACTATCCGCGCCCCGACCTCTGGGCCTCTCTTCAGCGCGGACAGATATTCCTCAACCAGCAGTCGGCGCACGAGATCGATTCCGGTCCGGCCGTGGTGGCCACTCATCTCATCCCGGACACCCATCACTTCAACGGCCGGGGCGGCCGCGTACTGCCGCTCCTGCACCCCGACGGATCGCCCAATCCGCCACCCGCGCTACTCGATCACGTGGCCCGTCATACCGGACAGGACTCCGTGACGCCGCTGGATTTCGCCGCCTACGTCATGGCGGTCGCCGGACACCGTGCGTTCACGGAGAAGTTCGCGGAGGAGCTGCTCACGCCAGGGGTACGTGTGCCGCTGACCTGCGACGGTGCTCTCTGGGAGCGGGCCGTCGCGTCCGGCCGGGAAATCCTCTGGGCCTCGACCTACGGCGAGGTACTCGCGGACCCGGCCGCGGGAAGACCTGCCGGGGACGTGCGGTTCCCGAAGGGGGACACGCGGCAGGTCCGTTACCTCACCCACATCGGCGGCGGGATTCCCGATCGGCTCGATTACGACCCCGCCACGCGGACGCTGCGTCTCGGAGCGGGGTCGTTCTGCCCCGTCCCGGAGCCGGTCCGTTCCTACGACGTGGGCGGGATGAACGTCGTCGGCAAGTGGTTCGGCTATCGCAAGGCCAGGCCCACCAGCAAGCGGACGAGTCCGCTGGACGACATTCACGCCGGGACCTGGCCGCACGAATGGACGACGGAGCTCGTCGAACTCCTCTCCGTACTGCGCCGCCTCACCGATCTCGCGCCCGTCCAGGCGGATCTTCTGGAGGAGATACTCGCGGGCCCGGTGATCACCGAGACGGACCTGATCGGGAGCGGGGCGCTGCCCGTGCGGGCCGCCGCGCGCAAGGCCCGGCACGCCGCCGCGTCCGACACCCTCTTCGGCGTCGTGTGAAGGACCGGCGCGTGAGTACGGGTGCTTCAGCCCCGGCCCAGGTCGGCGAGTGCCTCCGCCAGGGTGCGCGAGCCGTCCGACAGCATGCGGACGGCCTGCGCGAAGCCCGGGTCCTTCGCACCGCCCGCCTCGGCCAGTCGTGCCACCTCGCTCAACCTGAGCTCGGCGGCTTCGTACACGGCACGGAAGTGCATCGCGGCGCCCAGGTCGGTGAGACGGAGCGCCTCGCCCGTCACGACGACCAGTTTCATCCAGCGCAGTGTCGGCAGGGCGTCCCTGGCCAGGTCGGCGTCAGTGCCGTCCACGGCCAGCGCCCGGGTGAAGGCCGGACGGTCCGACGGGTCGGGGAGAGGGCCGTCGGAGAGGCGGGCCAGCAGTTGCCACTGCATGTCCGTCAGATCCAGGTGGGGCAGATGTGCCGCAGGGTGCATGAGGCCATGCCTAGCATGCCGGGCCGACAGCGGGCTGAATTCGGCCAATCCTCGCCAGGGTGGCGAGGTGCGCACGCCATGTCGTGTTGGTGATCTGGCCGCCGCCGTTGTTCACGACAATGATGCCCGCCGTACCGGAGAACGGGGGCGACGGCATGAGACTGGGGCGGGGGCCGGGTGTACGAGGGCGCGGGGAGAACGAGGCGGGAGGGTTTCCGGGCATTCCGGTCCAGGCGGGGCCGCCGACAGCGGGCGCCGATGGCGCGGACCAGGTGGATCCCGGTTCGTCGGAGGTGACCCGGCTGCTGTGCCAGGGCGTCTATGCCCGTCCGGACCGGGTGAAGCCACTCGGCGCATGGTGGCGCGCGATCCGGGGCCGAGGCGGACAGCCCGACAGGCCGCGCCGCAGCGCCCGCAGGCGTATCTATCTGGAGGGCAGTGACGACTGTCCGCCGCTGGGTGAGCCGATGGCCCAGTGGGTCGTCGATCACGTACTGCACGGGCCTCCGCTGCCTGTCCCGTCGTACGGGTTCGACGTGGTGCCGGTGGCCGCGCACGGGCTTCGCGCACGGCGTCGTCGATGGGCACGGCGTCTGGCGATGCTCCTGGTGGTCGTGGCCCTCGCCTACGCCGTTCCGTGGGCTGCCGCGGTCTGGGGCGGTGCCGTGCTCGTGGCGTTGCTGACGCGTTGGGCGGCGGCTCGGGCGGCACGTCGCCCCAGGAGATCCCGGTTGGCTCCAGCACCACGTGTCGCCTATCTGGCCCTGTGTGTCCCCTGGCTGTTGGCCGCCCTTCCCTTCACGCCGGTGGACGGCGAAGTGACAAGCCCACGAGTCGAGTTGTCGCTGCTGCCGTTCGCCCTGCTCGTCGGTGGCGCGCTGGTGTGCTCCGTGGACAGGCTCGCGGCTCGCACGGCCCTGAGCCGTCTGGCCGGGGGAGAGGTGGCGTCTGGCCGACTGCCGTGGACGGCCGGAAGGGGTGCGCGTCGGCTGGCTTTCCTGGCAGAGGCGCAGACCCGACCCGAGCTTCCCTACGACGATCCGGAGCGTTTCGTCGGCGCCGGGCGCTACGTGTGGGGCATCGCCGACATGAACGTCCCACTGCGGCCCAAGGATGCGGAGGCGTCGGTCAAGTCCTTCGAGGACGAGGAGTTGCTGCGCCGGATGGGCGTGGCGCTGCGCGACCTGGGCCGAGGCGCACGGGAGATCACCGAACCGCTCCCCGGTTTCTCGGTCGCTCAGGTGAAGGGCCTGCCGTCGGCCCTGTGGCTTCGCCGTACGCGGGTGGCGAAGCCGGCGGACCCGGATCTGCGGGGGCGCGGCCGGCTCTCGCCGTCGAGCGTGCCCGATCGGCTGTACTTGCGGGCGCAGTGCGTGAGCTGGGACGGGCAGGTCGTCGTCAGCGTCTTCGTCCATGCGGCGCTGGAGGCGGGGGAACTCCATCTGACGGTGCGGCCCCACGTCATGACCCCGCTGTACAACGAACTGCGTGTGACCGAGGCCCCGTTGGCGCGTCGGGGCGCCCGTCTGGCGGCCTGGCTCGGCGTGCAGTCGCTACTGGACGCCGCGGCGGGCCCCCTGGCGCTGTGGCGGTTCGCGGCCCGGCTCGGGCGGGGCCTCTCGGAGCGACCGGAGGAAGGCGGCGTCGGCCGGGGCGAGGAGAAGGACCCGGTGAGCGTGCGGGACCGCTACTCCGTCGAAGAGGTCACCGACATGCACCAGAGCGACGACGCGAAGAGACACGTCGTCCTCATGCAGACCTGCGTCTTCCGGACCGTCTCGGCGTACCTGGAGGAACTCGGTGTCGATACGGCGGCGTACGAACGTCAGGTGGCCGCGGTGATCACCAACATCCAGGTGTACGGCGACAACAACGCGCCGATCCAGAGCGTCGCGGGCAACAACATCGCCGGCGTGGGCCAGCACAACACTTCCCAAGGAGGACGATGATGATCGGTGGACGTCGCCCGGAGCCGATGCCCGGACACGGCTCGGGCACCAGCATCGGCGGGAACAACAACGCTCCCGTCCAGAACGTGGTGGGCCAGAACATCTCCCACGTCCATCAGTCGGCGTCGGTCCGTGGCACGACCGATGTCGAGGCCGTGCGCGGCCTGCTCGTCGCGTTCCGCGCCGACCTGGACCGCCACCGGGGAGCCGTAGCGACCGAGCCCGCGCTTCGCGGCATGACAGACGCGATCGACCATCAGCTTGCCCTCCCGGCACCTGAGACGAACGCCCTGCGCCAGATGGCCCGGACGCTTCCGGCGCTGGTGCTGGGGACGGTGGTCCAACAGGGCGGTGAGGCGCTCGCGGACGCGCTCACCGGGTGGCTCGGCTGAGAGTGCCGGGGCGACCGGCGAGACCGTCCGGACGACGAGAGGCCCTCCCGCCCGGGAGGGCCTTGACGCGCGCCCCCGGCAGGACTCGAACCTGCGGCCAAGCGCTTAGAAGGCGCCTGCTCTATCCACTGAGCTACGGGGGCCAGGTGCGGGACAAGGATAAGGGTCTTGGTTCCTCGGCCCTGTCGCTTCGCCTCCGTGGCTCGATGTGGAGGTTCGGTGAAGCGGTCTCGATAATCGCAGGCAGGTGCGAATCGCGCACCGCTTTTGGCCCGCGCGGCACAGGGTGTTGTGCACTCGTTACGCGCCTGGACTACGGGGGTGTCCCGGTCGCCCTTTAGGTCGGTTGTGTCCAATCGGCACGCAGAGATGTCCATATGCTTCAGAAATCCCCTAAAATTGGGCATTCTTCGCATGTGGTGACCTTGGACGTACGGCCTCAGTTGATCGACACACTCTCCGCGCTGCGCGACCGTGTCGCCGCCGCACGCTTTCCGCTGCCCCTGGCCGGGGCCCCACGCGCGCGTGCCAACCGCGACGAACTCCTCGCGCAGCTCGACGACTACCTCGTCCCCCGGCTGCGAGATCCGGGGGCGCCGCTGCTGGCCGTCATCGGCGGCTCCACCGGCGCGGGCAAGTCCACCCTGGTGAACTCCCTGGTGGGACGCCGGGTCAGCGAGGCCGGTGTGCTCCGGCCGACGACCCGTACCCCGGTCCTCGTCTGCCACCCGGAGGACCACCACTGGTTCAGCGACCTGCGCGTCCTGCCCGGCCTCGCCCGTGTGTGGGAACCCCGGCGGGACGGCGGCGACGACCTCGCCGTGCCGGGCGGCGACCGCGAGGAACCCGGCGGCGCGCTGCGCGTGGAGACCGCCGACAGCATCCCGCCCGGACTCGCGCTGCTCGACGCCCCCGACATCGACTCCCTGATCGCCGGGAACCGTGTCCTCGCCGCCGAGCTGATCTGCGCCGCCGACGTCTGGGTCATGGTCACCACCGCCGCCCGCTACGCCGACGCCATCCCCTGGCATCTGCTGCGCGCCGCCAAGGAGTACGACGCCACCCTGGTGACCGTCCTCGACCGGGTGCCCCACCAGGTCGTCGCCGAGGTCTCCCGGCAGTACGGCGCCCTGCTCACCAAGGCCGGGCTCGGGGACGTCCCCCGCTTCACCGTGCCCGAACTGCCCGAGTCCGCCTGGGGCGGCGGGCTGCTGCCGATGAGCGCCGTCGCCGCGCTGCGCACCTGGCTCGTGCACCACTCCCAGGACGCCCCCTCCCGCCGCCAGGTCGTCTCCCGCACCGTCTACGGCCTCCTCGACTCCCTGAAGTCCCGGCTCCCCGAGCTGGCCGCCGCCTCCGCCACGCAGTACTCGGCGGCGCTGCGGCTCACCGCCGCCGTCGAGGGGGCGTACGACGCGGAGTACGCCCGCGTGCGCGCCCGGCTCCAGTCCGGTGCCGTGCTCTCCGGGGACGCCCTCAAGCGCTGGCGTGCCTTCCCGCTCGACTGCACCGCGGGCGAACTGCTCGACGCGCTGGTGGAGTCGCTGGCCTCGCTGCTGGTCTGCTCGGTCACGGCCGCCGACGAACGGGTCGCGGAGGCGTGGCGGCACGAACCCGCCGCCGAGGCCACCGGACTCGCCGCCGGTGACGCCGCTCCCGAGACCGCCGAGCACCGCATCGGCCTCGCGGTACGGCGCTGGCGGCGCGAGCTGGAGGAGTACGCCGAGGACGAGGTGCGTGACCTGGAGCGCAGCACCGCTCCCGACGCCGAGGCCGTCGCCGCCCAGGTCGCCACCGCCCTGCTCGGCGGGCGCCGGGCGCGCGGCGCGGGCGAGTCCCTCGCCGACCGGCTCGGCGCCCACGGCGCGCTCCGGCTGCGCGACCGCGCCGGGCGCCTGCTGGACGACCTGGCCGACCGCGCCGTGCAGAGCGAGCGCGAGCGGCGCCTCGCCCCCATCGACGCCCTCGACGTGCACGCCGACCACCAGGCCGAACTCATCGCCGCGCTGTCCGTACTGCAGAAGGAGAGGTGACCGGTGAACGCCGTCACTGACCAAGATCACACGGATCACCCCGATCAGACGGATCACTCTGATCACGGGGGTCTCCCCGGGTACAGGGGTCGCCCCGATCACGAGGGTCGCCCCGATCACGAGGGCTGGGCGGATCACGGCGGCCGGGCGGATCAGGCGGGTCACTCCGATCGCCCCGCCGATCGCCATTCCGGGCAGCACGTCGAGCAGAAGTCACAGCAGTCACAGCAGTCACAGCAGTACCGGCGGCAACAGACGGGTCGAGCGGGTCGTATGGACGACATGGAACACACCGGGCGGGTGGAGCACGGCGCGGCGGAGGCCGGGGGGACGGTGAGTGAGGGGCGGCCGGGCACGGAGGCGGGCGCTCCGGGCGGCTCCGTCACGGCCGAGATTCCGGCGGGGCGGACGCCCATCTCCGCGGCGGCCCCGGAGCCGCGGGTTCCGTCGGCTCAGTCGTCATCGACGGTCCAAACCTCCCGAGGCTCTGAGATCACCCCGGTTTCCGGGGCCGGGGCGTCGGGGGTGGAGCGCTCCGCTCGGGGGAAGGGCGGCGACAACTCCGACACGCCGGCCGCTTCCCGTACGGGAACCCCTGAGAGCAACGGCACCGGCACCGGCACCCCCACCGGCACCGGCTCGGGTGCCCACGCCGGAGCCGAGGGGGCCGGTGAGGTCTGGGGCGACGGCCTGATCGCCCGCCGCGTCACCGAGAGCAGCGCGGCAGCCCTCGCCGCCGAGCGGGCCGCCGTACTGGAGACGCCGTCGCGCAGCCCCGTGGGCGTGTCGCCCGCGCCGCTCGCGTACGACGGGCCGCTGCGTTCGCGCCTCGACGCGCTGCGCGAACTCGTCGGGCTGTCCCGCGCGCGGCTGGACGGCCGGACGCTCGCGGAGGCCGGGCGGGTGCTGGACGAGGCGGCGGCCCGCCGCAAGCTCTCCGGACGGCACACCGTGGTCGCCATCGCGGGCGCCACGGGCAGCGGGAAGTCGCAGCTGTTCAACACGCTCGCAGGGGTGCCGATTTCGGAGACGGGCGTACGGCGTCCCACTACGGCCGCGCCGATCGCGTGCAGTTGGAGCGACGGAGCGGCGGGCCTCATCGACCGGCTCGGCATCCCCGGACGGCTCCGGCGCCGCCCCCTGCACAGCGCCGAGGGCGACGGACAACTGCGCGGCCTCGTCCTGATCGACCTGCCCGACCACGACTCGGCCGCCGTCGAACACCGCGTCCAGGTGGACCGCATCCTCAAACTGGTCGATGCCGTCATCTGGGTCGTGGACCCCGAGAAGTACGCGGACGCCATGCTGCACGAGCGGTATCTGCGGCCGATGGCCGGGCACGCCGAGGTCATGTTCGTCGTGCTCAACCAGATCGACCGACTGCCCGGCGAGGCCGCCGACCAGGTGCTGGACGATCTGCGGCGGCTGCTCGACGAGGACGGCATCGCGCTCGGTGAGTACGGCGAGCCCGGCGCGACCGTGCTCGCGCTGTCCGCCCTCACCGGCGACGGGGTCGGTGATCTCCGCGAGTCCCTGGGCGACTTCGTCGCGGAGCGTGGGGCCGCCGCCCGGCGGGTCGCCGCCGACCTGGACGCGGCGGCGGCCGAGCTGCGGCCCGTGTACGCCAACGGCCGCACCACCGGGCTGGCCGAGGAGGCGCGCGAGGAGTTCGCCGCGCGGCTCGCGGACGCCGTCGGGGCCACGGCGGCCGGTGACGCGGCCGAACGCGCCTGGCTGCGCAACGCCAACCGCGCCTGCGGCACGCCCTGGCTGCGGCTGCTGCGCTGGTACCAGGGCCGGGGCGAGCACGGCGGCACCGGCAAGATGGTGGTGCGGGCGCAGGAGGACGCGGAGACGACCGCCCGGCAGCGTGTCGAGCAGGCGGTGCGTTCGGTGTCCGAGCGGGCCTCGGCGGGGCTGCCCACACCGTGGGCGCAGGCGGTGCGCGAGGCGGCGACGCGGGGTTCGCAGGGGCTGTCGGAGGCGCTGGACGAACTGGCGGCCGAGGCGGGACTGCCGCCGGGCCGCCCGCCCCGGCCGGGCTGGTGGCCCGCCGCCGTACTCGTCCAGGCATCAATGACCCTGCTCCAGATCGTCGGCGGGCTGTGGCTGGCCGGGCAGATCGCCGGGGTGATGGCCCCCAACCTGTGGGTGCCGGTGCTGCTGATGATCTGCGGCATCGTCGGCGGGCCGCTGGTGGAGTGGAGCTGCCGGATGGCCGCGAAGGGGCCCGCGCGGCGGTACGGGCTCGACGCGGAACGCCGGCTCCGGGAGGCGGCGGCGAGTTGCGGGCGGGCCCGGGTGCTCGATCCGCTGGCCGCGGAGTTGCTGCGCTACCGGGAGGTCCGGGAGCAGTACGGGAGGGTGGTCCGGTCGGGGGTTTCGTTGTAGGGGGCGCGGTACGGGGTTTCCCGTACGGGTTCGCCGCTGTACGGGGCCGCCGCTCTACGGGTTCGCCGCTGTACGGGGTCTCCCTGCGGGTTCGTTGTTCCGGGACCAGGTCCGCCACTCGATCGGGTGGCGGACTTTTCCACAGGTACGGGGGTCGTCCACAGCGTCCGGCGCGATCGGCGGGGCCGGGGCACTCTGCATGCACGGCGACCGCGTCGGGGGTTCGTGAACCGGGGTGGCGTCGGCGGTGCGTGCGGTGGGTGTACGGGGATTCCGTGCGGGCCCGCGTATCGGAGCGACCGCCGTGCGGGAGGGGCCCGTGCGGGATTCCGCCCGGTGTTCGGGGCGGGCGAGGGAGGGGTTCGGGATGAACGAGACCGTGGTGTGTGTGGTGGGGAACGTGGCGACACCGCCCGCGTACCGGGATCTGCCCACGGGGCCGTCGGCGCGGTTCCGGCTGGCGGTGACCGCGCGGTACTGGGACCGGGAGAAGAACCTGTGGACCGACGGGCACACCAACTTCTTCACGGTGTGGGCCAATCGGCAGCTCGCCGGGAACGTGATGGGCTCGGTGGAGGTGGGGCAGCCGGTGATCGTGCAGGGGCGGCTGAAGGTGCGCGCGGAACAGCGCGAGGGGCAACCGGCCTGGGCCTCGGCGGACATCGACGCGGTGACGATCGGGCACGACCTGGCCAGGGGGACGGCGCTTTTCCGGCGGACGCCGCGGATGGACACGGTGGGGATCGGGGGTGCGGCTCCGGGGGTGGCGGGGGCGTCGGGGGTGGCGGGAGCTGTGGGTGCGGTGGGGGCTTCGGATGCGCGGCCGGAGCCGGTCTGGGAGACGCCCGCCGCTGCGGACGTGCCCGACGCGCCGCCGGGGAGGCCGGTGGCCGGGGTGGCGCGGGAACCCGTACTGGGGTGACGTGACGTGGGAAGGGACCGCGCGGGGAGACAGGGTGCGGGGGCGTGCCGGGGCCGGGGCCGGGGAGGAACCGTGGAGACCCTGTTACCGAACATCCTTACGGGGCAGTGGCTTTATCGACACCGTCGGCTCAAGTCCCGTCCTGGCGATAACGATTGCGGATCGGATCGTCCGTCGGATGATCCGACCGGCCGGGGGAGCTTGGGGTGGTCCATAGGATGCCGGTCATGCCCTGTGGGGCTGCTGATTCTGCTGGTGGGACCGCCCCCCACGTCCAACGGGTCCTGCTCGGAGGGGAATTCTGTGCTTACTGCGTTCTCTGGGTTGTCACGTTCCGTTCGGCCGGTCAGGGTCGCGGCCGTCGTGCTGACCTCCGGTCTGGTGGCCGCCGGGGTGCTGTCCGGTGCGGGTACGGCCGCGGCCGACGACGGGACGGGGACCCAGGACGGGAGCGGTGCCACGGCCACCGTCAACGGGCTGAAGACGTACGGCGAGGCCGTGTTCCACGAGGAAGGCGGAGCCGAACAGCGCCTACAGGCAGGGCTGTTCGAGATGTCCGTGGACGGCGGCGGCACCCTCCAGACGTACGGCGTGGATCTGCGCGCCCCCACCCAGCGGGACGCGCACTACCAGGAGACCGCCTGGAGCGGGACCTCGCTCGGCACCAACAGGAACGCCGGAAAGATCGGCTGGATTCTGCGGAACTCGTACCCGCAGGTGAACGACCTGGCGACGCTCGCCCGGAGGGCCGGGGTGAGCGGGCTGACCGAGCAGGACGCGGCGGCCGGTACCCAGGTGGCGATCTGGCGGTACTCGGACGGCGCCGACGTGGACGCGGTCGGCGCGCGCGCCGAGAAGCTCGCGGACTACCTGGAGAAGAACGCGCGCGGTTCCGCCGAACCCCCCGCCTCGCTGCGGCTGGACCCGCCGGTGCTCTCCGGGCGGCCGGGGGACGTGCTCGGGCCGGTGACCGTGCACACCAACGCGGGCAGTGTGACGGTGAGCCCGCCGGTGGACGCCACCGACGACGGGGTGCGGATCATCGACCGTACCGGCAAGGTGATCACGTCCGCGCGGGACGGCGGCCAGTTGTACTTCGACATCCCCGAGGACGCGGCGGCCGAGGCCGACGGGGCGGGGGCGGGGTCGGCGCGGATAGCGGTGCAGGGTTCCACCACCGTGCCGGTGGGCCGGGCCTTCGTCTCCGAGAGCCGCAGCCAGACCCAGATCCTGGCCGGGTCGAGCGAGTCGTCGGTGTCGGCGACGGCCGGTGCGACCTGGACGGCCGCGGGGACGGTGCCCGCCGTGTCCGCCCGGACGGACTGCGCCAGGGGCGGGGTGGACGTCACCGCCGTCAACACCGGTGACCTGCCCTTCACCTTCACCCTGCTGGGTGCCGAGCACACGGTTCCCGCCGGAGCGTCCCGGACGGTGCCCGTCCCGCTGGCGGAGGACCGCCCCTACGACTTCGCCCTGACCGGCCCCGGAGGATTCGACCGCCGCTTCACCGGGGTGCTCGACTGCGCGACGCGTGACGCGGTCACCACGAAGTCCACGCGGACCCTCACCGGGCCTGCCACCGCGCTGCCGGTCGTCTCCCCGGCCCCCCTGGACACCGACCTCGCGGCCACCGGCGGTTCCGCGATCACCCCGATGATCGCCGGACTGGCGATCGGGCTCGTGGTGATCGGCGGGACGGTGCTGGTGGTGCTGCGCAGGCGCGAGGAGCTGGGGGAGTAGCCGAGGGCCCGTCGGTCCGGAGCGGTGGCGGACCGGCTCCGGGAGCGGTGGCGGGCGTGGCTCGGGAGCCGGGCTGTCGCTCCGGACCGGTGGGACCCGTGACCCAGGTCACCGGCCCGGAGCGGGGACCCGTCCGCTACCAGAGGTGGCGGACGCAGCGCAGGGCGCGGTCCACGGCGGCGGACATGGCCTGCTCGCCCCGCGCGTTGGGGTGGGCGGGCGCGACCGGGGGAGCGGTCACCAGCGGCTCGATCCAGCGTCGGCCCTCGGGCTGGCACATGTCGTGGCCGATGCTCGGGGTGTAGGTGTCCACGTACCGGGCCCCGGCGGAGCGGGCCTGCCGCGCGAGCATGCCGTTCAGCTTCTTGGTGGTGTCGCGCAGGTAGGCGAAGTCGCCCATCGCCAGTGGCACGGTGCCGCTGGTGCAGCCGGTGCCGTCGTCCGGGAAGAGCGCCGGGTAGCCGACGACGAGGATCTTCGCGTGGGGCGCCCGGCGCCGCACGTCGCGCAGGACGGAGGAGACCTTCGGACCGGTCTGGTCCACCAGCTCGGCCAGCCGGTCGGTGCCGTCGGCCGTGAAGTGCGTCTTGCAGGGTGCGCCCGCCGGATCGGACGAGGTGAGTCCGGCGCACGTGGCGAGATCGTCCGTGAAGTGGATGTCGTTGCCGCCGATGGTCACGCTGACCACGTCCGTACCGGCGTTGACCGCGTCGAGCTGCGGCGCGAGCCCGTTCTGGGAGCCGGTCAGGTCGGCGGTCGTGGCCCCGGAGCAGCTCACGTCCGTCAGCCGCCAGCCGTGGCTCCTGGCCGTGAGGGACGGGTAGTTGCCGTCCGACCGTCCGCACGCCGCGTCCACCACCGAGGGCACACCGGGAGCGGCGGCGTACGAGTCACCGAGCGCGGTGTAGTCCACCGCACGCACCGACGCCTGTGCCGTCCCCGGCAGCCCCAGCGCCAGTGTCCCCGCCACCGTCGCCACCGCCCCGACGGCCAACCGCCTTGATCTGAAGCCCACGTGAACCTCCTGCTCGCCATGATGTGAACGGGCTGCGCAGACCCGCCTGTGACACGGGGACGGGGAGGGAAAGGTTCACACCACGCCGAGCCCCCCAGGAACCCCCCGGCCCACCCGGAGCCCCGGCACCCCGGAACCCCGGAGTCCCGGCCCCCCCCCGGAGCCCCGCGGACCACCCGGAGTCCTCGGACTGCCCGTCGGTGACCCGTGGCCACGGGTGGGCAGCAGGCCGTAGCCGCGCGGCCCGGTCGGCGGGCTCGGAACGCACGGGTTTCCCCCCAGCCCTGGCCGTCAGGCAAGATGGGGTGTATCTGCCCACTGCCAGATTTCAAGCTGCCGGACGGTTTCTCTTGGCTGAGTTCATTTACACCATGCGCAAGGCGCGCAAAGCGCACGGCGACAAGGTGATCCTCGACGACGTCACCCTGAACTTCCTGCCGGGAGCGAAGATCGGCGTCGTCGGCCCGAACGGTGCCGGTAAGTCCACGGTGCTGAAGATCATGGCGGGTCTGGAGCAGCCGTCGAACGGCGACGCCTACCTGTCGCCCGGGTACACCGTGGGCATCCTGCTGCAGGAGCCCCCGCTGGACGAGAGCAAGACGGTCCTGGAGAACGTGCAGGACGGGGTCGCCGAGGTCAAGGGCAAGCTCGACCGGTTCAACGAGATCGCCGAGCTGATGGCGACCGACTACTCGGACGCCCTGCTGGACGAGATGGGCAAGCTCCAGGAGGAGCTGGACCACGCCAACGCGTGGGACCTCGACGCCCAGCTGGAGCAGGCGATGGACGCCCTCGGCTGCCCGCCCGGCGACTGGGCGGTGCCGAACCTCTCCGGTGGCGAGAAGCGCCGTGTCGCGCTCTGCAAGCTGCTCCTGGAGCAGCCCGACCTGCTGCTGCTGGACGAGCCCACCAACCACCTGGACGCCGAGTCGGTGAACTGGCTGGAGCAGCACCTCGCCAAGTACGAGGGCACCGTCGTGGCCGTCACCCACGACCGGTACTTCCTCGACAACGTGGCTGGCTGGATCTGCGAGGTGGACCGCGGCCGTCTCCACGGCTACGAGGGCAACTACTCCAAGTACCTGGAGACCAAGGCCGCCCGCCTCAAGGTCGAGGGCGCCAAGGACGCCAAGCGGCAGAAGCGCCTCAAGGAGGAGCTGGAGTGGGTCCGCTCCAACGCCAAGGGGCGCCAGGCCAAGTCCAAGGCCCGTCTCGCGCGGTACGAGGAGATGGCCGCCGAGGCCGACAAGATGCGGAAGCTGGACTTCGAGGAGATCCAGATCCCGCCGGGCCCGCGCCTGGGCAGCGTCGTGGTCGAGGTCAGCAACCTCGGCAAGGCGTTCGGTGACAAGGTCCTCATCGACGACCTCAGCTTCACCCTGCCGCGCAACGGCATCGTCGGCGTGATCGGCCCGAACGGCGCGGGCAAGACCACCCTGTTCAAGATGATCCAGGGCCTGGAGACCCCCGACTCGGGCTCCATCAAGGTCGGCGAGACCGTCAAGATCTCGTACGTGGACCAGAGCCGCGCCAACATCGACCCCAAGAAGACGCTGTGGGCCGTCGTCTCCGACGAGCTGGACTACATCAACGTCGGCCAGGTCGAGATGCCCTCGCGCGCCTATGTCTCCGCGTTCGGCTTCAAGGGCCCGGACCAGCAGAAGCCCGCCGGGGTCCTCTCCGGCGGTGAGCGCAACCGCCTCAACCTCGCGCTCACCCTCAAGCAGGGCGGCAACCTGCTGCTCCTCGACGAGCCGACCAACGACCTGGACGTCGAGACCCTGTCCAGCCTGGAGAACGCGCTGCTGGACTTCCCCGGCTGCGCCGTCGTCGTCTCCCACGACCGGTGGTTCCTGGACCGGGTCGCCACCCACATCCTCGCCTACGAGGGCGAGTCCCGGTGGTTCTGGTTCGAGGGCAACTTCGAGTCGTACGAGAAGAACAAGATCGAGCGGCTCGGCGCCGACGCCGCCCGCCCGCACCGCGCCACCTACAAGAAGCTGACGCGAGGCTGATCCGTCTTGCGCCACACCTACCCCTGCCCCCTGCGCTGGGCGGACATGGACGCGTACGGCCACGTCAACAACGTGGTGTTCCTCCGCTATCTGGAAGAGGCCCGCGTCGATCTCCTGTTCCGCCCGGACCAGGTGTTCCGGCGGGGGTCGGTGGTGGCGCGGCACGAGATCGACTACAAAAGGCAGCTCGTCCACCGGCACACCCCGGTGGACGTCGAGCTGTGGGTCACCGAGATCCGCGCCGCGTCCTTCACCCTGGCCTACGAGGTGAAGGACGCCGACCTCGTCTACGTACGGGCCTCGACCGTCGTCGTGCCGTACGACTTCGAGGCGGCCCGTCCGCGCCGTCTCACCCCGGACGAGCGGGCCTTCCTGGAGAAGTACACCGAGGACGCCACGGGGGCCGAGGGGGCCGTCGCCGCATGACGGTGCTGCATCTCGCCGACGAGCGGGAGGCCGCCGACCTCGCCGCGTTCCTCACCCGGCTGCTGCGCTACGACCGCGCCGCCGCCGTACGGCTCCAGGCGGCCGGTACCGCCCTAGCCGTCTTCGGGCGGCCCCCCTCCTTCGAGGTGCTGGCCGTCCGCACGGCCGCCCTCGCCAAGCCGTACGAACGCGGGCTCGACGTCACCCTCGACGCGACCGTCTCGGCGGGCGAGCTGCTGGAGTCCCTGGATGAACGCGCGGCCACCGCCGCCGTACCCGCCGTCGTCACCGGACCACCCTGGGCCGGGGTGCTGCCCCCGCGCACCGGCTGGCGGCCCGAGCCCGGCCTGCCCGCACCGGACGCGCTGCGCGCGGCGGTTGGCGCCGCCGTCACCGAATTCCGGTCCCGCACCGAGGAGTTGGTGCCCGAGCAGCGGGGGCGGGCCCAACTCGACGCCATCGGGCGGGACATCTGGTCCCGTCAACTGGGCGGCACCCGGCTGCCGTTGCGGGCCGCGCACGCCGCGTACGCGCTCGGCTTCCTCCGCCCCGGCACCGGCCCGGACGACACCGGGCTGTACTCCGCCGGCCCCTGGCTGCGGCTGCGCACGCCCTACGGCTCCGTCGCCGTACGGCACGCGGCACCGGGACTCGGGCTGGGTGTCAGCGTGCGCTGAGCCCCGGCAGACCACGGCACCCCGGTCCGGCGGACGCGGCCCGCGCGGACCCGCGGGACGGATGCCCGGTGGCCTGCCGCCCGGCCCTGCCGTGCCGCCCTACCGCTCCGCTGTGTTGATCATCGAAGCCGCCGCGTACTCCAGGTAGTTCCACAGGGTGCGCTCGTGCTCCTCGGAGAGGGCGAGTTCGTCCACGGCCGCGCGCATGTGCGTCAGCCAGGCGTCGTGGGCGGCGCGGTCCACGGCGAAGGGGGCGTGGCGCATGCGCAGGCGGGGATGGCCGCGGTTGTCGCTGTAGGTGGTGGGGCCGCCCCAGTACTGGATCAGGAACAGCCGCAGCCGCTCCTCCGCCGGTCCGAGGTCCTCCTCGGGGTACATCGGCCGCAGCAGCGGGTCGCCCGCCACGCCCTGGTAGAAGCGGTGGACCAAACGGCGGAACGTCTCCTCCCCGCCGACCTGCTCGTAGAACGTCTGCTCCTGAAGCGTCCCGCGCCGAATCTCTTTCACCCGTCCATGTTCTCAGACGGGACGGCCCAGTACCGAGGTCCTAGGACCGCCCCGCATCAAGCCCCGGCCGAGATCTCCCGTCAGCTCTTGGGAGCGTCCGGGCCGGTGAGGATCTTGAGGTCGGTGACGGTGTAGGAGAGGGAGCCGCGGAAACCGGCGCCGGTGCGCTGGATGGCGAGGTCGGCGAGTTCCTCGCCGGGGACGGGGAGGAACTCGAGCTTGCCGGGGCCGGACCAGCACTCGGCGACGCGGGGGGTGTCCAGGATGGACATGGTCAGCTCGTGCACCGCCGGGTCGTCGTAGCGGCCGGCCAGCAGGCGGGGGAAGTGGCGCAGGTTGACGATCGGGCGGCCGAGGGCGGGCAGGGTGCTGATCGTGTGGTCGAGGGTGACCTGGGCCTGGGACAGCAGGCGTCCCGCGACCGACGCCGTACCCGCGAAGGTGCCGCCGGCCGCCACCGAGGGCGCCGCCTCACTGGGCACCGGGAAGGCGCGGGTCTGGTGGATGCTGCCGAGCTTCTTGGGGAAGCCCTGGAACCAGCCGCGGGCCAGGGCCGCGTCGTTGTCCACGTAGATGAACGGGCACCAGGCGACCGGTGAGCCCTGCCAGCGGGCGTCCAGCAGGATCAGGAACTCGGCGTACTGGCTGCGGACCGGGTCCAGGTACTCCTGGTCGCTGCCCGCGAACTGCCAGTCGATGAAGAGGGCGTAACCGTGACCCGCGGTGTCCGGGTCGGGCGTGAGGCCGGCGGGCAGCGCGCGGGCGGCCGCCTCCGGGGTGGTCCAGAACTCGACCCCGACCACGGTTCCGGCGTAGTGCCAGGGCGGTGCGCCGACGATGTTCGCCGTGCCGCGCGCGCTGAGCGGCAGGCTGTACCCCTTCAACTCGCCCGCGGGCACGAGATTCCCGGTGCCTGCGGGCCCTCCGGTGTGCTCCGCCGCGAACGCGGCGGGTGCCACTCCCGCCCCGGCCAGCGCCCCCAGGCCACCGGCGAGCACTCCGCGTCTTCCCATGTCCTTGGCCATCTGCTTCCGGTCCTCCCACTCGTCCCGTACCGAACCCGCACGGGCCCGGTGTGTCACCTTTTACACGGATGCGGCTCGGGCGGAGTTCAGGCGTACGGCGCGGTCCCGGCGTGCGGCGCCGGGAAGTCCGCCGCACCCCCCGGACACCCCGTCCCGCCTACGCTGGACCCATGACCCCCGCCCGCCCCGACCTCGAACTCCTCGCCGCCGAGGCGCGGGCGGAGCTGGTGCGGGGGATCGGGGGCGAGGGGGTGTGGGAGGGGGAGCCGGAGTGGCGGGCGGCGTTCGCGGCGGTCCCCCGGCATCTCTTCGTGCCGTACTACCAGGTCGGGTGCGAGCGCAGGTGGGGTGAGGACCCGGACGCCCGTGCGCGGGAGCGGTGGGTGCGGGGGGCGTACGAGGACGTGCCGCTGGCCACGCGGATACGGGACGGGGAACTGGTGTCGTCCAGCAGCCAGCCCTCGCTGATGGCGCGGATGCTGATCGCGCTGGACGTGCGGGACGGCGCCCGGGTACTGGAGATCGGCGCGGGCACCGGGTACAACGCGGCGCTGCTCGCGCACCGGCTCGGGGACGGGGGCCTGGTCACCACCGTGGACCTGGACCCCGAGATCACCGAGTCCGCCCGCCGCCATCTCACCGCCGCCGGGTACCGGCCCGTCGTCGTCACCGGCGACGGCGCGCGCGGGGTCCCCGAGCGGGCGCCGTACGACCGGATTCTCGCCACCTGCGAGCTGCCCACCGTGCCGCGCGTCTGGACCGCCCAGTGCGCGCCCGGCGCCCGTATCCTCGCGCCCGTCGCCACCGGGCTGCTCGACCTCGCCGTGGACGGCGGCCACCGCGCCGAGGGCCGGTTCCTGCCGACGGCCGCCTACTTCGTCCCGCTGCGCGGCGCCGGTCGCGCCACGGAGCCCGGCGAGCCGGGGGACGAGGTGCCCGCCGGGGTGCGCGAGCAGGACTCGTACCGCTTCCTGCTCGCCCTGGTCCGCGGCGCGCTCACGCCGCGCGAGGCGCACGCCCTGTGGGAGCGCGCGGGCCGCCCGCGCCGCGAGCGCTACGGCGTCACGGTCACCCCCGACGGCACCCGCGCCTGGCTGGACGCCCCGGAGGGGCCGGACACCTGGCCGCTGCCGTGACCGCCGGGCGTCCCGCCGTCAGCCGCGCCGGACCGTGATCGTCGTCCACGCCCCCACGTGCACCCGGTCCCCGTCCCGCAGCGGGACCGGGACGAAGGGCCGGATGGGTTCGTCGGAGCCGTTGACCGTGGTGCCGTTGGTGGAGTTCTGGTCCACCACCGCCCAGGAGCCGTCCGGCTGCTGTTCGAGTACGGCGTGCTGGTGGGAGACGCCGGGGTCCTCCGGGGGGACCGCCAGATCGATGTCGGGGGTGTCGCCGGTGGAGTGCCGCCGGCGGCCGATGGTGATCCGGTCGCCGGTGAGCGTGCGCCGCTGCTCGGGGGAGTAGGCGGGCAGGTTGAGGCCCGTCGCCTCCGGTCCGGAGCGGTGCATCATCGCTGTGAAGTAGTCGCGGTCCGGGCCGATGGTCGCGGTCCAGGTCACCGGCGCCTGCGGGGCCTGCGGGAAGCCGGTTGCCTGACGGCCGCCGCCCTGGGGGTGGCCGTAGTCGTTCTGGCCGCCGCCCGGTGGGGGCAGTTCCCAGTCGCCGCCGCCGTACCCCGGTCCGCCCTCGCGCGGGTACGCGGGCGGCACGGGCGCGCCCGCCTGCTGGTAGACGCCCTGCCCGGGAGCGCCGGGGCCGATCTGCTCCGGAGGGAACGGCGTCGGGCCCGAGGGCTCGCCGCCGAAGGGCGGGATCGGCTCGGCCCCGCGGTGCCTCTGCGAGGGGCGCGAGCCCTGGTACTCGTACGGGCCACCGCCGCCGTAGGTCGCGCTGGGCGGGTCGAAGCGCGGCTGCGGCGGGCGCGGCGCGGCCGGGGTCGGGGTGTTGGTCAGGTAGTTCCAGCGGCACTCCTCGCAGAAGGGCGCGCGGCCCTCGCGGGGCGTGCGGCACTGCGGGCACAGCTCGGGTTCCGGCGTGCCGGGGTGTGTGCCCTGGGGCGGGAAGCCGTAGCCGCCGTGCGGCGGGGGCGGCGGCGGGGGCACGGCACCCGCCATGCGGTGACCGCAGACCCCGCACCACTCCTCGGAACCCGACTGGTGTCCGTTCGGGCAGGTCGGCATGGAAGCTCCGCCCCCTCTCCTTCAAGGTCCCACTCGGTACGGCGCTTCGGCGCGCCGTCGCCCGGCTGTGAACCGGCTGTCACTTCGTCCTGTCACTTCGTCACGCGAACGGTCTTCGTGGAGCGGGTTTCGAGAGTCATCTCGTCGGCCTCCGCGACCTTCGCCTTCAGTCGCACAGTACCCGTCGCCGCATCGACCACGTCCACCACCTTCGCAAGCAGTTTCGCGGTATCCGCGTTCCCCGACTCCCTGGCGAGCTGGACCGCCCGTCCCAGTCTGGCCGTTGCCCCGTCGATGTCGCCCCTTTTGCGCAAATCGAGGCCCTGCTGGATCGCCCGCGACAGCTCGGCCTGGCCGGTGTAGTGCGCGACCTGCGGGTTGAGCGAGGTGGACGCCTCCACGTCCTCGGTCCACACCGCCCGTACGAGGCCCTGCTCGCCCAGGTTCCGCACCGTGCCGTCCCCCTGGAGGACGACCAGGGAGACGCGGGCGGCCAGCATCTCCTGGCCGATCCCGGCCGCCGGGACCTCCACGCACAGGTGGTAGTCGCGGGACTCGTCGCCCCAGGCGCCCGTCGGGTAGTCCCCGGTGCGCGGGCCCGCTTCGGTGCGGCGTCCGGTCAACTCCTCTACGGAGGGCGCTACTTGCTTGAGGAACCGGATGGTGGTGCCGTCCGGCGTCCACACCCGCAGGGAGACGTCGGCGACCTCCTTGCCCATCACGTTCTCCATCATCCGCGTGAAGTCGGCGGCGAGGTCCTCCGGATCGGCCACGATGTCGGCGGTGCCGAGCAGCGCGGACGCGATGCCTGTGACCTCTTTCACTTCCCAGTCGGTGCCGACGCCCCGCGCGTCACAGGTGAACCGGCCCGCGCAGGCGTCCAGCGCGGCCTTCAGGTCGGCGGGGTCCTCGTGCTCGTTGCGGCCGTCGGTGAGCAGGATGCCGTGCCGGATGGACACGTCCGCCCCGGCCAGCAGCGTGTCCGCGAGCCGCAGCCAGGTGCCGATGGCGGTACCGCCGCCCGCGCCGACCCCGCGCAGCGCGTGCTTGGCCTGCTCGCGTGTGGTGCCGTCCGCCACCGCGACCCGGCCGCCGCCCGGATAGACCTCCTTGGCGACGTGCGTGCCCGCGACCACCGCGAAGCGCGTGCCGTCGCGCAGCGCGTCGATCGCGGCGGCCGTCGCGTCACGGGCGTTGCGCATCTTGGTCGGCGGGTAGTCCATCGAACCGGAGGCGTCCACCATCAGCACGACCGCCGCCGCGGGCGCGGTGGCCGCGTTCCCGGCCCCGGTGGCGCCGACCGTGCCACCGCCGGTCGAGGTCACCGTGACGATCGCGTTGACCTCCCGGCCGCCCTCGGGCAGGTACTCGTTCTGGTAGACGTCCACCGCGAAGCGCGGGCCGTCCGGCTTGGCGAAGTTGGCCATGTGCGTTCACATCCCCCTCGGTGCGCCCCGCCGTGCGGGCCGCGCGTGCGGCGGACCGATCCCCTCCGGTCCGTGAAGCGGTGACACGGTGGCAACGCGGTGGAGCCACGATGCCGTGCTGCCGTATTGCCGTGCTGCCGTGCTGCCGTGCTGCCGTGAAGCGGTGTTGCTGTGAGGCCGTGCTGCCGTGCTGCCGTGCTGCCGTGCTGTCGTGAAGCTGCGGGAGCCCTGCCCCGGGGGGCGCGGGCTCAGGCCGATCCTGCCCCCTCCGGCGGTGCCGGGAACGGCAGGAGGGCCACTGTTACGTTGTCGTGGCCGCCGCCGTCCAGGGCGTGGCCGACCAGCACGCGGGCCGCGTGCAGCGGGCGCCCGGTGGCGTCGGAGGGGAGCACGGCCGCCATCTCCTCGGCCGTCTCCGCGTAGTTCCACAGGCCGTCCGTGCAGACCAGCACCGTGCCGGGACGGTCCGGCTTGAACGACGCGGTGTGCGGCTCCAGTTCGTAGGCGTCGGCGCCGAGCCAGCCGGTGATGGCGTGGGCCCGCTCGTCGGCGTACGCCTCCGCGTCGCTCATCAGCCCGGCCGCGACCATCTGCGCGGCCCACGAGTCGTCCTCGGTGAGCCGGGCGGCGGGCGCGCTCCGGTCGGCCGGTACCCAGTAGGCGCGGCTGTCCCCGACCCAGCCGACCACCAGCAGTCCGGGGGTGACGACCGCGCCGACGATGGTGCAGGCCGGGGAGTTCTGGTGCGGGGTGTGCTCGCGGGCCGACACCGGTTCCCCGGCGAGGGCGTCCACCGCCTCGGCGGCGGCCACGATCGCCTCGTGCATCGCCTGCTGCGGATGCGTACCGCGCGGCAGGGCGGCCAGCAGTACCTCCCCGGCGGTCCGGGCGGCGGCGGCGGACGCCTCGTCGGGGCGGGTCGCGGAGGACACCCCGTCGCAGACCACGGCCAGCGCGGCGGGCGTGCCGTCGGGCAGCGCGGTGTGCCCGATCGAGAAGAAGTCCTCGTTGCGGTGGTGCCGCAGACCCCGGTCGCTGACCGCCGCCACCGGGCCCGACTCCCGTTCCAGATGGTCGCGTTCGCGCGGCTGGGCGTGCCCGCAGTTCTCGCAGTAGCCGTCCCCGTCCACTCGGCCCGCCCGGCAGGCCACGCAGAGCAGCTCGGTGGGCACGGTGTCCGGGTGGTCCGGCGCCGACCGGGGGTCGGGGGCCTGGAGCGGGTACTCCTCGCCCGGCCCGGGGCGGTCGAACCGGACACCGGAGGAGGTCTCGGCGGCCTGCTGGGCGTGCGCGCCGCCCGCGAGCGTACGGCCGCCCGAGTCGGTACCGGCGAGATCGGTCGGCAGGTGCGCGGCCGGACCGGCGCTCGACGAACCCCGCTCGGCGGACGGCCAGCCGACCCCCTCACCGGCCGGTTCCGGCCCGGCCTCCGGTGTGGTCTCCCGCGCGGCTTCCGGCCCGGCCTCCATCGCAAGGGCGTCCCTCATCATCAGGGTCGCGTGGTCCTGCGGCCCGGCGGACAGATCGTGTCCGCACGCGCCGCAGAACAGGTCGCCCGGTTCGAGCGGCTCGGCGCAGCTCGGACACTTCGACGGTGCTGTCTGCTGGGGCATCTGCGACATCAACTACACCCACGTCCGGGGGCGGTAACGGTTGGCCCGTTCCACCAGCTCGATCCTCTCCTGGCCGCCGGGCGCCAGCCGGGCCAGCACGCGGTACGCGCGCTCCAGACCGAAGCGCAGGCCCCGCTCGTCCAGCCCGCTGCCGAGCAGGACCCGGCCGTTCCCGACGGGTCCCGAGGTGCCCCGGCCCCCGGAGAGTATCCAGTCCAGGGCGCTGCCGAGCACTTCGGTGGCCAACTGCTCGCGCCGCCCGGGGTCCAGACCGTACGCGTCCAGCGCCTCCACCTGCCCGGCGGCGGCCGTCAGGTCCGCCAGGAACGGTACGTCGCCCGGCCCCGCCGTACGCTGCCGCAGCCGGGCCCGTACGGCGGCGACCCGCGCCGCCGTGTAGTGGATGGACGACTCCGGCACCGACTCCAGGGTGCCCACCGCCCCCGCACGGTCCCCGGCCGCCAGCCGGGTACGGGCCAGCCCGAACGCGGAACTGACGAAGCTCGGGTCGGTCGCCCACACCAGCCGGTAGTACTCGGCGGCGTTGTCCAGCTGGCCCAGCACCTCCGCGCACAGCCCCAGCGCAAGCTTCGGCGCCACCTCACCCGGAAAGGCGTCGTACACCGCGTCGAAGGCCAGCGCCGCGCCCTCGAAGTCACCGGTGGCCAGCGCCGTCACGCCCCGGTACCAGACCACCCGCCAGTCCTCGGAGCGCGCCCCGTCCAGCGCGGCCAGCTCCGCGAGCGCCGCCGAATGCTCACCGTTCTCCAGCCGGGCCCGCACCCCCCGCAGCCGGGTCTCCACCGTCCGCGCGGGCGCCGACTCCAGCGCGGCCAGCAGCTCGGCCGGGGCCGAGGCGACCAGCCCGGCGAGGAACGCCGCGTCCGGGTCGGCCGGGTCCACCAGCGGCACCGGCAGCGCCAGCGCGGCGGCGGCCGTGTCCACCGGCCGGACCAGCGCGCCCGGCGGCAGCTCCGGCACCGCGGGCACGGACACCGCCCGGTGCGTCGGACGCGCCCCGAGCAGCGAGACGTCACCCGTCAGCCGGGGGAACAACTCCGTGTCGGTGACGCGTGCTTCGGGCCCGAACAGGGTGGACAGCGCGGGCCGCGCCCGGCCCGTCTGCACCGAGACCACCTCGCGCAGCACCCCGGTGAGCTGGTCCGCCATCTCCTGCGCGGAACCGAACCGGCGCGCCGGATCGGGGTCGGTGGCCCGCACCAGCAGCCGGTAGAACGACTCGTACCGCCTGAACACCTCCACGGTGTCCGGGTCGGGCAGCGAGTCCACGTGGATGCCGGTGTAGCCCTGGAAGTCGAGGGCGAGCACCGCCAGGGTGCGGCCCACGGTGTACAGGTCGCTCGCCACCGACGGGCCGACCTCGGCCACCTCCGGCGCCTGGTAGCCGACCGTGCCGTAGATCGCGGACGTGTGGTCGTCCACGCGGCGCACCGCGCCCATGTCGATGAGCTTCAGCTCGTCCTCGGTCTGGATCGCGTTGTCCACCTTGAAGTCGCAGTACAGCAGGTTGCGGCTGTGCAGATGGCCGAGCGCCCCCAGCGCCTCGATGCCGTACGCGCACGCCTGCGCCACCGGCAGCGGATCGCGCCGCCCGTCCGCCGTGCGGCGGCCGTTGGCGACCTCCTTCAGCGACTTCCCGCCGACGTACTCCATGACGATGTAGCCGTCGAGCGAGCCGGTGCGCTGGTCCAGGTGCTCCACGAAGTTGTAGATCCGCACGATGTTGGCGTGCTCGATCTCCGCGAGGAACTGGCGCTCGGAGATCGCCGCCTTGATCGCGTCCTCGTCCGCCGTGTCCAGCAGGCCCTTGAGCACCACCCACCGGTCCCCGACCGCCCGGTCCACCGCGAGATAGATCCAGCCGAGCCCGCCGTGCGCGAGACAGCCCGCCACCTCGTACTGCCCGCGCACCACGTCCCCGGCCGTCAGCTTCGGCACGAAGGAGTACGGATGCCCGCACTTGGTGCAGAACCCCTCGGTGCGGCCCGCCGTGCTGCCGCGCGAACGGCCCACCGGCGCACCGCAGTCGGAGTGCGAGCAGAACCGCTTGCGCTCGGCGACCTCCGGGTTCTCCAGCACCATCGCGCACGGGTCCGGACGCGGCACGCGCTCCACCGTCACCAGGCCCGCGCCGAGCCGCCCGCGCGTGGACGTGCCCGAGGACGCGCCGGAACTGCGCACCGACACCGACCGGCCCGCCGTCCCGCCCGGCACCGACCGGGACAGCCGCCCCGACACCGACCGGCGCGAGCGCGCCGACTGCGCCGAGGTCCTCGTGCTGCGGGCGCTGCGACCGCTCGCCCCGCCCCGCTCACCGGACGGGTCCGCTCCGGCCACCGGCGCGAGACCGCACGTGCCGCAGTACAGCTCACCCCCGCCGACGTCCTCGTACGACCCCTCGCAGCCCGGCCGTCCGCAGCTCTGTTCCGCCTCGCTCACGCGTGCTCCCCCTTCCGGTCCTCGGGTCCCTGCCCGCCCGACACCCGTGGCCCGCCCAGCAGTTCGGCCGCCGCGCGCTGATAGCGCAGGACGGCCTGTTCGGCCACCCTGAGATCACAGGGGGCGCTCCACAGCATCCGGCGGGCCGCGTCGTACCGCTCGATCAGCAGCGGGTCCTCGGCCAGCCCGTGCCGGGACACCTTCGCCCGGTACGCGTCCAGCCGCCCGCGCAGCTCGGCGCGGACCGCGAGCGGCGCGGTCACGGCCGTCAACGACTCGCGGGCGCGCAGCAGTTCGTCCTCCGCCTTGGCCTCCAGCGACTCCAGCAGCGGCGACAGCCGGTGCCACTGGCCCTGCCGCCGGTACTCGGCCGCCGCCGCCAGTTGCTCCTGGAGCACGGTCGGCGGACCGCTCACCACCGGCACCTCGGTCGCCGCGATCTTCGCCAGCACCTCACCGCGCGCCGTGCGCGCCTCGGCCAGCGTGCGGTCGGCGCGCGAGAGCACGTCCCGCAGCCGCACCAGCCGGGTCTCGGCGTCCTGCCGGACCGTCAGCACCGCGTCGATCTCCCGGCGCACGTCCTCCAGGGCGCGCGCCTCACGGTCGTACACCCGCGTGTCCGGGCGGCCGCCGCCGGGCGCCGAACTGCCCTCGGCGGGCACCCAGAAGCCCAGCGGGTCGCTCACCACGTCCTCGCGCAGCCGGGTCAGGGTGCGGGTGATCCGCGCCAGGTCGTCCCCGGCCGGATGCTCACCCGGCCGCACCCCGACGGAGTGCGCCAGATCGCGGGTCCGCTTCAGCTCGGCGGCCAGTAAATCTATCCGCGCGGGCAGCGCCGACCAGACCGCGTCCGCCGTGACGACCATGTCCAGCGAGGACGCGTACAGGTCGTTCATCCGGTCCACCAGACCGGCCAGGGAGTACGCCTCGGCCAGTCGGCTGCCGCCGGTCACCGTCACCGACTCCCCGCGCAGCAGCTCGGTCAGCTCCGCCAGGTCCTGCTGGCTGGACCAGCGGCGCCGGGAACGGATCTCGCGGGCCTGCCGCAGTGCGGCGGCGTACGCGTCGAAGCACGTCCACAGCAGGGTGATGGCCGCCTCGGTGGCCGCCCAGCGCTCCCGGGTGGTCCCGGTCAGCTCGGCGCCTTCGAGGAGCCTGCGGCCCGCGTGGTCCTGGAGGGCGAACAGCGAGGTCTCGATCGCCTCGTGCTCCGCGCCGAGCCGCGCCAGCGCACGGTCCACCTCGTCCCGGTCCATCACCGGCCCGGCGGGGTCCGTGACGCCCATTCATCACCTCTCGCTGCTCGTGTCGCCGCCCGCTGGGCCGCTGTCCCGCTCTCGATGTCCCGCGCCGTCGCGGTGTTGTCGTCCGGCCCCGTCTCCCGGCGCCGCCCTCCGGTCCCGCCCTCCGGTCCCGCCCTCCGGTCCCGTCCTCCGGCGCCGTCCTGCCGTTCCGGACGCGGGCCGCCCGGCCGGGTGGTCGTCAGCCCGCCGCGCCCAGATACTTCGGCGCGGGCGGCTTCGAGGGCCCCGAGTCCTCGCCCAGTGTGGCCGACAGCCACTTGTCGTACGACGCCTGCCAGCCGTTGTCCCGGTAGTCGGCCAGCACGCGGTTGACCCGGCGTACGAGATCCGTGGCGCCCCGCCGCATGGCCACACCGTAGAACTCGGTGGTGAACGCGTCCCCCTTCAGCTCCAGCGTGGGGTCCTGCGCGGCCTGGCTCGCCGCGAGCGCGCCGTCGGTGATCACCACGTCCGCCTCCCCGAGCTGGAGCCGCACCAGGCAGTCCAGCTGGTTCGGCACGGTGACGGCGGTCGTGCCGCCCGGCAACCGGCCCGCGTCCAGGTCGCCCTTCAGCTTCGCGTACGCGGTCGAACCGGACGCCACGCAGATCCGCCTGCCGTCCAGCGAGGCGGCGTTGTAGCCGGTGACCGCCGCCGACCTGGGCGCCAGCAACTGCTGCCCGGTCCTGAAGTACGGTGCGGAGAAGGCGACTTGCCCGAGCCGGTCGCAGTTGATGGTCATCGTGCGGACCACCAGGTCCACCCGGCCCTCCTGGAGTGCCGAGATCCGCTGGCTGGTCGGGATCGCCTTGAACTGCACCGCGTCCGGGTCGCCCAGGACGTCGCGGGCGATCCGGTGGGCCAGGTCGATGTCGAAGCCCTCCAGTTCCGCGCCCGCGCTGTTGGGGTTGCGGTAGCCCCAGCGGTAGCTGTTCTGGTCCACGCCGACGATCAGCTTCCGCTTCGCGCCCGTACGGGACTTGATGGCGTCCACCACCGCGCCGTCCGCGCCGGACGGGGCGGGGGTGAGGTCCTGCGCGTTGTCGTCGGTGCACTTCTCGGCGCGCGTCTGGCGCCCCTCGGCCACGCCCGTACCACCCGCGGCCCCGGCGCGCGCGCCGGTGTGCGCCCCGGCCGGTGCCTGGGTGCGCGGCAGCAGCAGGGCGAACGCCAGCGCCAGCGCGCACAGCACCGCCATCGCACCCACTCCGCCCCAGCCCCGCAGGGCGGCGGCCCGTGCACGTACCCCGTACATCGTCCTGCCCCCTGTCGCCGGACTCCCGATCCTGCCCTGTGTCACCGGTACTCCGAAAGCCTGCGCCCGATGCCGACGACCGCGCCCGCCGCGCCCAGCACCGCGAGGACGGCCACCCCGACGGGCAGTCCGCTCATCGCGTCCCGGCCGTCGCCCGCCGACCGCTGGAACTCGGCCTGCTCGTGGCCGATGGCGCGGGCGAGGTTGTCGTCCACGCTGTCGAAGCAGGCGCCGGTGGCGTCCTTGTCGCCGATCACCATCTCCAGCGCCTGCTGGAAGTTGCCGTTCTCGTCCTGGTCGCGGGCGGCCGAGTGGCGCTGCTTCCACACCGCCATGTCGCCCTCGGCCGCCTTCACCGGCTTCGCCCCCGCGCTGTCGTTCGCCAGCCCGGCCGCCTCGGTGAGACCGGCGCCGAGCCGGTCCATGTCCTTGTCGAAGTCGTAGTAGTACGCGTCGTACGACTTTCCGCCGACCGTCACCGTCTCCGCGCCGCGCGAGACCAGGCTCAGGTTCTCGTTGCCGCGCGCCTTCAGCGACGCGATCCGCGCGTCGTGCAGCACCTTCAGCGAACGCACCCCGTGGTCGTACGACCCGTCCAGCCCGGCGCGGGCCACCGCGTGCCCCACCACCAGCCACAGCAGGGCCACCACCGTGAACGAACTCGCCACCACCAGCCCCCGGTTGAGGACGCGGTTGGTCCGGCGGTAGTTGCGGCGCTGCGCCCAGCCGAGCCCGGCCAGCGTCAGCACGCCCAGTGCGATGGCCGCCCACGGGTACGGCGTGGCGTCGCCGTAGTCGGCGTCCAGCCGCTTGTTCTCCGTGGTGTACAGATCCTCCGCCGCCGGGAGCATCTCCTTCTGCATCTTCTCGTTGGCGTACCGCAGATACGCCCCGCCGACCGGATATCCCTGCCGGTTGTACGTCCGCGCCCGCTCCACCAGGCCCTTGTACTCGGGCAGCAGCTGGTTCAGCCGGGCGATCGTCCGCTCCGAGGCGGACCCCGGCTCGGCGTTCGCGGCGGCCGTCACCAGGCCGGAGGCGGCGGTACGGATGTCCTTCTCGTACCGGTCCCGCGAATCCGCGCTCTCCTGACTTCCCGCCAGGAAGCCGCTGGACGCGGTCGTGTTGGCGTCCGCCAGCGAGCGGTAGATCCCGGCCGCCCCGGAACTCAGCGGCTGACTCCGGCGCAGCACGTCATCGGCCGCCGCCGCCCGGTCCGCCGCCTGCCACGCGGTGACCGCCCCGAACGCCACGACCAGCACGGCGAGTACGGCGCCGATGAGCCGCAGTCTGCCGGGCTCGGTGACGACGGCTTCGCGGGCGCGCGTGACGCCTTCGGCGAAGGCGGTGCGGCGGGCGGGCGTGGGGGAGGGCGCGGGCGCGGGCGCCAGGGGGCGGCCGGGCGCCGGGACCGGCGCGCGCTCCGTGGCCCGGGTCAGTGCCTGGGCCGGCGTCTGCGCGTGGGTCGGCGTCTGCGCGTGGCTCTGCTCCCGCGCGGGGGTCTGTGGCACGGCACCCCGGTTCTGCTCGGGCACACCGCCGCCCCCCACCGCCACCGCCCCGCTCTCCGACGGTCCTCTCACCTGACCTCCCCCAGGGTCACCCATTCGCCGCCCAGTATCACCGCCCCGCCGCCCATCCGCACCAGCCTTCCCCGATCTTGATCGGATCACGGCCCGGCGGGGGACGCGTGGCGGGTGCTCCCCTCTGAAGGAATACGCGGGGGGGTGGGGGAACGGTTCCGCGGAGTTGCTGCCCGCCGGTCGGGGCAGGCGCCGACGAACTTCCGCGATTCCGCTACATCCCTAGGACGATCAGGCTCTCCTTCTTGGCGATGACATGTCCGAGGGGGAGCGGACTCCCGGAGTTTCCGGTCGGTGCACTCACTCCGGCAGTGGCAGTGAGCCGTTCTCAAGCCGGGCTGTTCTCTCGTTCCCAGAACCCCCGCGCCACCCCCTGAGCCCCCGCACCCGCGCCCACCCGGTCCAGCCCGAGGAGTACCGCGCCCAGTACCGGGCGGGCCTTCACCACGTGGATCTCGGCCTTGGGGGCGTGTGCTGTGAGCAAGTCGCGGATGTCGCGGTTCAGTTGGGGGTGGCCCGAGGTCAGGACGCTGCCGCCGAGGAGGACCGGGGTCTGTTCCGTGAGGAGGTCGAGGCGGGTCAGGGCGACCGTGGCCATCGTGGTGACCTCCTCGGCCAGGCGGTGGATCAGGGAGCGGGCGACCGGGTCGCCCGCTGTCGCCGTGGCGAAGAGGACCGGGGTGAGTTCGTGGCGGCGGGCCGGGTCCACGTGGCCCAGGTGCAGGGCCTCGATCAGGGCGTACATCGTGGGGAGGCCGAAGTGGGACGGCAACGCGCGCATCAGCGCGGTGGGTCGGCCCCGGCCGTCCTCCGCCCTCGCCGCGTGCCACAGGGCCTCCTCCGCCAGGCCCCAGCCGCCGCCCCAGTCGCCGGAGAGGCGGCCGAGGGCGGGGAAGCGGGCGGTGGTGCCGTCGGGGCGCATGCCGACGCAGTTGATTCCGGCGCCGCAGACGACGGCCACGCCACGGGGGTCGGGGACGCCCGCGCGGAGGATGGCGAAGGTGTCGTTGCGGACGTCCACCGAGGCACCCCAGCCGCGTGCCGCCAACGCCGCGCCCAACTCCCTTTCCTCCACCGGGAGATCCGCGTTGGCCAGGCACGCCGAGACATGGGTCGCGCGGGGCACGCCCGCTTCCGTCAGGGCCCGCTCCACCGGGTCCGCCAGCGCGTCCATCGCGGCCGGGACGCCCACCGCCGGGGGGCGGAAGCCGCCGCCGCGTGCGGTGGCGAGGACCTCCCCGGCGGCGGTGACCACGGCCACGTCGGTCTTGCTGTTGCCCGCGTCGATGGCGAGGACGGTGTCAACGGAGGTCAGGCCCACGCCAGATGCTCCCTGTTGTGGGCGATGAGCCGGTCGGTCAGGGTCTCCGCGTAGGCGTACTGCCCGATCAGCGGGTGGGCGAGCAGCGCGCCGAAGACACGCTCCCGGCCACCGCGCAGGGCCGCGTCGAGGGCCAGGTTCTCGTACGCGGTCACGTTGGCCACCAGGCCCGCGTACAGCGGGTCCAGGGTGGGGACGGGCAGCGGCACCGGGCCGGAGGGCCCGACCGACGCCTGCGTCTCGATCACCGCGTCGTCGGGGAGGAACGGCAGCGTGCCGCGGTTGAAGGTGTTGACCACCTGGTACGGGCTGCCCGAGCCGCCGAGCAGGGCGGCCACGAGGTCCACCGCGGCCTCCGAGTAGAAGGCGCCGCCGCGCTTGGCGAGCAGCGCGGGCTTCTCGTCCAGCGCCGGGTCGCGGTACATCTCCAGCAACTCACGCTCCATCGCCGCGACTTCGGCGGCGCGGGACGGCTTCGTACGCGACTCCGCCACCACCTCGTCATGCGCGTAGAAGTAGCGGAGGTAGTACGACGGGACCACGCCGAGCCGGTCCAGGAGGGTGCGCGGGAGGCGCAGGTCGGCGGCGATGGCGTCGCCGTGCCCGGCCAGCAGCTTGGGCAGCACGTCCTCCCCGTCCGGGCCGCCGAGCCGTACACCCGTCTCCCAGGTGAGGTGGTTGAGGCCGACGTGGTCGAGGTGGACCGCGCCCGGCTCGGTGCCGAGCAGCGCGGCGAACTTCCGCTGGAGTCCGATCGCCACGTTGCACAGCCCGACCGCGCGGTGCCCGGCGGTGAGCAGCGCGCGGGTGACGATGCCGACCGGGTTGGTGAAGTCCACGATCCACGCGTCCGGGTTGGCCCGGCGGACCCGCTCGGCGATGTCCAGGACGACCGGGACCGTGCGCAGCGCCTTGGCGAGGCCGCCCGCGCCGGTGGTCTCCTGCCCGACGCAGCCGCACTCCAGCGGCCAGGTCTCGTCCTGCTGCCGGGCCGCCTGCCCGCCGACCCGGAGCTGGAGCAGCACCGCGTCCGCGCCGTCGATGCCGGTGTCCAGGTCGGAGGTGGTGGTGATCCGGCCGGGGTGCCCCTGTCTGGCGAAGATCCGCCGGGCCAGCGCGCCGACCGGCTCCAGCCGTTCGGCGGACGGGTCCACCAGGACCAGTTCCGTCACCGGCAGGCTGTCCCGCAACCGGGCGAAGCCGTCCACGAGTTCGGGCGTGTAGGTCGAGCCGCCGCCGACCACGGTCAGTTTCATCGCTTTCGTCAACCCTTCACTCCGGTGAGCGTCACGCCTTCGACGAACGCCTTCTGCGCGAAGAAGAACACGAGGATCACGGGGGCCATGACCAGCACGGTCGCGGTCATGGTGAGGTTCCAGTCGGTGTGGTGCGCGCCCTTGAACGACTCCAGGCCGTACGAGAGCGTCCAGGCGCCGGGGTTCTCCGAGGCGTAGATCTGCGGTCCGAAGTAGTCGTTCCAGGCGTAGAAGAACTGGAAGAGGGCCACCGCCGCGATGCCCGGCCGCGCCATCGGGACGACCACCCGCAGCAGGGTGCGCAGGTCGCCGCAGCCGTCCACCTTGGCCGCGTCCACGTACTCGTCCGGGATCGTCATCAGGAACTGGCGCAGCAGGAACACCGAGAACGCGTCGCCGAACGCCATCGGCACGATCAGCGGCCACAGCGTGCCGGAGAGCCCCAGTTGCTTCGCCCAGAACAGATACATCGGAATGATGATCACCTGCGGAGGCAGCATCATCATGGAGATCACCAGCATGAGTGACAGATTCCGGCCCCGGAAGCGGAACTTGGCGAGCGCGTACGCCACGGGGAGCGAGGACAGCACGGTGAGCACGGTGCCGAGTCCGGCGTAGAGCAGGGTGTTGCGCCACCAGGTCAGGAAGCCGGGCGTGTGGAACACCTTGGCGTAGTTGCCCCACTCCCAGGGGTGCGGGAGCAGATCGCGGCTGAGTGCCTGCGCGTCGCTCATCAGCGAGGTCAGGAACACGAACACGAAGGGCAGCACGAAGAAGAGGGTGGCGGCCACCCCGAGGGAGTGCACCCCGATCCACTCCAGCAGCGCCCTGCGGCGGGCGGTGCGCGCGGCCGGGGAGACGGGCGTGGCCCGCACCGGACGGCGCTCCAGTACCTGGGTCATCGTCAGTCACCTGCCTGGATGAGACCGCCCCGGCGCCGCATCAGCAGCGCGGTGAACGCCATCGAGAGGACGAACAGCACCAGCGCCACCACGCACGCCGAGCCGTAGTCGAAGGTCTGGAAGCCGAGGTTGTAGACCAGTTGGGGAAGGGTCAGCGTGGACTTGTCCGGGTAGCCGGGCTGGAACTGGGTGCCCGCGCCCTGGATCACCCCGGAGGCGACCTTCCCGGCGATCAGCGGCTGCGTGTAGTACTGCATGGTCTGGATGACCCCGGTGACCACCGCGAACATCACGATCGGCGCGATGTTCGGCAGGGTCACCCAGCGGAACCGCTGGAGCGCGGACGCGCCGTCCAGCTCGGCCGCCTCGTACTGCTCGGTGGGTACGTCCAGCAGCGCGGCCATGAAGATCACCATCAGGTCCCCGATGCCCCACAGCGCGAGCAGGGTCAGGGCGGGCTTGGACCAGTCGGGGTCGTTGAACCAGCCCGGCGCGGGCAGCCCGAGCCCCTCCAGGATCGAATCGACCGGTCCCGTACCGGGGTTGAGCAGGAAGGCGAACGCCATCGTGGCGGCCACCGGCGGCGCGAGGTACGGCAGGTAGAACAGGGTGCGGAACACCCCGGCCCCCGTCTTGATCCGGGTGATCAGCAGCCCGATCCCGAGCCCGAACACCACCCGCAGGCTCACCATGACCACCACCAGCCACAGCGTGTTGCGCAGCGCGGGCCAGAACAGCGGGTAGTGCGCGAAGACGTAGGTCCAGTTCTTGCCGCCGCTCCAGGTGGGCGGCACGAAACCGTCGTAGCGCATGAAGGAGAAGTAGACGGTGGACAGCAGCGGGTAGGCGAAGAAGACGGCGAAGCCGATGAGCCAGGGGGAGAGGAAAGCGGCCGTGCGGAGCGCCGCCCTCCGGCGCTTCGCGGCGAGCGTGACGGCGGCCACCGCTACTTCGCCTGCGCTATGTCGGTGTCGATCTGCCGCGCGGTGTCCTTCAGCCCGGCCTTCAGGTCGGTGACCTTGCCGCTCTCGTAGTCGTAGCCGAACTGCTGGATCGTCACCAGGTAGGCGCCGCCGTTGACGGACGGGGGCGTGGTCGTGGAGCGCGGGTTCGCGGCGATGTCCAGGAACGTCTTGAACCGGGGGTCGTACGTCAGCTTCGGGGACTTGAGCGCGGCCAGCGTGGAGGGCACGTTGTGGATGTCGTTGGCGAAGCCGACCACCGCGTCCGTGTCCGTGGTCATGTACTTCACCAGTTCCCAGGCCGCGTTCTGCTTCTTGCTGGTGGCGGCGATGCCCGCGATGGTGCCGGTGATGTAGCCCTTGCCGTAGGTGTCGGCCTGGTCGTCGGGCACGGGCAGCGGGGCCACGCCGATGTCGAAGCCGGGCTTGGCGTCCTCGGCCATGCCGAGCCGCCACTCGCCGTCGAGCTGCATCGCCACCTGGCCGGTGTGGAAGGGGTGCTTGGGGCCCCACTCGTCGCCGAGCGTGGAGCGGAACGTCTCCAGCCTGCGGTAGCCGCCGAGGTCGTCCACCAGCTTCTTCTGGAAGGCGAACCCCTTCTCGAACGCCGGGTCGGTGGCCACCGCCGACTTGCCGTCCTTGCCGAAGTAGGTGGGCGAGAGCTGGGCGAAGAGGTGCTCGGTGGTGGACTCCCAGCCGTGGTAGTTCGGCATGAACCCGAGCTGCCGGTAGCTGTCGCCCTTGCGCACGGTCAGCTTCTTCGCGTCCGCCGCGAACTCCGACCAGGTCTTCGGCGGAGCCTTGATCCCGGCCTTCTCGAACGCGGTCCTGTTGTAGTACAGCCCGTACGCGTCCCCGAGCAGCGGCACGGTGCAGCGGTCGCCGTCGTACTGCGTGTACTCGTTCATCGCCTTCGGGAACGTCGTCTCCGGGTCGATGCCGGACTTCTGGAAGAAGGGGTTCAGGTCGATGAGGGCGTGCGAGACACAGAACTTGCCGACGTTGTTGGTGGTGAACGACGAGACCACGTCCGGGGCCTTGTCGCCGCCGGTGCGCAGCGCCTGGTTGATCTTGTCGTCCGTCATGTTGCCGACGACGTTCACATGGATGTTGGGGTGCGCCTTCTCGAACCCGGCGACCAGGGACCGGACCGCCTTCACCTCGTTCGGCGCGCTCCAGGCGTGCCAGAAGTTGATCGTCGTCTCCTTCGAGGCGTCGTCCGTGGCGCCGGAGGACGCCTGCCCGGTACAGGCGGTGGG
>NZ_JAHRXF010000053.1 GCF_019104725.1 Streptomyces corallincola
ATGCCAGCCGGGGCGGGGCGAACCGGGGGACGGATCTTGCGCGTCTTCGGCCGGCGAGATCCGCGGAGGGGACGGCGGAGGAAATAGGGGGGTTCTCATGGATATCCGTAGGGGAACGGCGTCCACGCGTCCGGGATCGGGGGCGGGGCCACAGGCGGAGTACGGGCCGGGGTCGGAATCGGGGCCGGGGCCGGGGCCGACCCGTGGGTTCCGGCTGCGGCTCCCGCGCACCCGTGCCGGGCAGCGGCGGCTGGTATGGGGAGCGGCGGCCGGGTGTGTGCTGGCGCTGCTGCCCTCGGCCTGGCTGTTCGTCTCGACGGCGGACCGGCTGCGGAGCACGGCGGACGCGCCGCGCACCGAGGTCGCCGTGGTCTTCGGCGCCGGGCTGGACGACGGCAAGCCGTCGCGCTACCTCGCCGGCCGACTGCGGGCGGCGGCCGACCTCTACCGCGAGGGCAGGGTCAAGGTCGTCCTCGTCACCGGCGACAACAGCCGCGACGACTACGACGAGCCCGACGCGATGCGCGTCTACCTGCGCGCGCACGGCGTCCCGGACCGACAGGTGGTCGCCGACTACGCGGGATTCGACACCTGGGACTCGTGCGTACGGGCCCGGAAGATCTTCGGCGTGGACCGGGCGGTCCTGATCAGCCAGGGCTTCCACATCCGCCGCACGGTCGCGCTGTGCGAGGCGGCGGGTATCGACTCGTACGGCGTCGGGGTGTCGGACAGGCATGACGTCACCTGGTACTACGGCGGCACGCGCGAGGTCTTCGCGGCGGGCAAGGCGGCACTGGACGCGGCCTTCCAGCCCGACCCGCACTTCCTGGGGCACCGCGAGCCGGGCGTGGCACGGGCGCTGGAGTCAGCAGGGCACCGAGGGCACTGAGGGCACTGGCCGGAGCACCCCGGCCGGACCCCACTGGACCCGCCCGCACCCGCCCGCACCCGCCCGCACCCGCCCGCACCCGCCCGCACCCGCCCGGATTATTCGGGAAATTGATTTCCGCCGGTTTTGCGGCCACCGGAATTGGGTCGCGCTCCGCCGAAATGAACCGGAGCACGAAAAACACGGACCACGCCGCCCGGAACGACAGCGGACGTCGCAGGTGAGAATCAGGTGTGAATCACTCCTCCCCAGGCGGGAGTTGAAGATCCACGCCGTGAAGCGGTGGAGAACTGGATCATTGACCCCACATCCACCACCGTAAACACAAAATGCACTGCCCGTATCACGAATGGTGACAGGCAGGTAATGCTCATCACACCGAAAAGGTCTGATGGCCTTCACTTTGCACATGTTATTGTCCGTTGTCCTATTCGCCCACGGGTCGCGCGGCGCGCGGAGACTCCGCCCCCTCCACGACCCGGATCACCTCCGGGCCGCACACGCGGCCCGCGTGACCCGCACGGCGCCGCCGGACGACCGAGAGGTGCGCCCCGGCCCCTCCCCCACCTGAACGACCTCTGGAAGCCCCCATGCCCATATCTCCCGAACTGGCCCTGGACGAACAGGGCGCGGCGGCCGAGAGCAAGCTCGCGCTGCTCCGCGTACCCGGCCGCTACCTCGTGCTGTCCGCCCTGGCCGGTGCCTTCATCGGTATCGCCGTGGTCCTGATGATCATGGTCAGCGGTCCGCTCAACGCGGTGCACTCGCCGTGGACCAAGCTCATCCAGGGCGCGGTCTTCGCCGTCGGCCTGGTGCTGGTCATCTTCTCCGGCGGTGAGCTGGTCACCAGCACCATGATGACCGCGGTGCAGGGTGCCGTCCGCCGCCGCATCTCCCCGCTGGGCGCCCTCGCGCTGATCGTCGCCTGCTTCGTCGGCAACCTGATCGGCTCGATCGTCTTCGCGTGGCTGGTGCACAAGGCGGGCGTCCTGAACATCGCCCCGGCCCCCGGCGCACCCGCGCCCGGCGCGACGCTGCTCGAAGGTCTGCTGCACAGCAAGCTGACGGAGAGCGGCTCGACGCTGTTCTTCCGGGGTGTCCTGTGTAACTTCCTGGTCTGCCTGACCGTGTGGATGGGCGTGCGGACGCGTTCCGACGCCGCCAAGATCATGGTGATCTTCTGGGGTCTGCTCGCCTTCGTCAGCTCCGGCTTCGAGCACGTCGTCGCCAACATGACGACCTTCTCCCTGGGTCTGTTCGAGCACGTCCCCGGTGTGACCGTCGGCGCCTTCGCGCACAACATGCTCTTCGTGGGCCTCGGCAACCTGGTCGGCGGCGGCCTGCTGGTGGGCGTCGCGTACGCCTACACCAGCCACCGCAAGTCCGGCTCCGCCGAGCCCGCTCCCACGCCGGGCACCCCGGTGGAGGGCGCGACCCCGAACGCGGCGGTCCCGGCGGGCCGGGGCGCCTGACCCCTACGGGTCTCGCCCGTGCGGGTTCGCCCCCCCCTACAGGTCACCCCTTACGGGTTCGCACCCCTACGGGTCACCCCGCACCCGACCCCCTACGGGTCCCCCGAAGCCCGCCGCAGGCGCACACCCCGCGCCCACGGCGGGCTTCCGCGTGCCGCACCCCGCTCCAGGACGTAGGACCAGCGCAGTAGGCGGTTTCCGGCCGGAGGGCGCGGTGGAGGGGGCCAGGTGTCGCGTAGGTTCGCGGTTATGCCCGACAGCGACTGGTTCGACCTCGACGCGTATCTGTCCCGTACCGGCTGGGCAGGCGGCCGGGAGCCCGACCTGGCGACCCTGCGGGGTGTCCACCGGGCCCATGCGCTGGCCTTCCCGTTCGAGAACCTCGACCCGCTGGCCGGTGAGGTGCCTTCGCTGGCGCCCGCCGACCTCATGGCCAAGATGGTGCACGGGGGGCGCGGCGGGTACTGCTACGAGCAGAACACCCTGCTCAGGCTGGCCCTGCGGGCGCTGGGATTCGAGGTGACCGGGCTGGCGGGGCGGGTGGTGTACGGCACCTCCGAGGGCAACAGCCGCCCCCGCACCCACATGATGCTGCGGGTGACCCTCCCGGACGAGCCCGAGCCCTACCTCGCCGACGTCGGCTACGGCACCTTCGGCTCGCTGCTGGAGCCGGTGCCGCTGGCCGAGGGCGAGTACGAAGGGGCGGGGCGTCGGCACCGGCTGGTCCGGACCGCCCCGCAGGAGGGACCGCTGGACCAGTGGACGCTCCAGGCGTGGGACGGCGACGCCGGGGACTGGTCGGCCCAGTACGCGTTCACCCTGGAGTTCTTCGCGGAGATCGATTTCGAGGCGTTCAACTGGTACATCGCCACCAGCCCGCGTTCGCCGTTCGTCAGCCGTGCCTTCCTCCACCGGACCACCCCGGAGCGGAGCATCTCGCTCATGGGCGGCACCTTCATGGAGCTGGGGGCCGACGGGCGGGTGAGCCAACGCGCCCTGACGGACGAGTCCGAGGCGCGCGAGATCGTCGTCACCGAGTTCGGCCTGCCGGTCCCGGAGAAGGTCCACCTGCTCGGCTGATCCCCATCTCCCCTCATTGACAGGTCACTTGCCCTACGACGTGTCCAACTCCCCTCCCTCCATGAGCCGTCCGGAAGCCGTGCCCCCAGGCGCGCGGCCGGGCGGCTCTCTTCCTGCGCGGGGCGGGGCCGCCGCCGGGACCGCGAGCCGGGCGGGAGCACGAGGCGGGTAGGAGCACGAGGCGGGTAGGAGCACGAGCCGGGCGGGAGCGCGCGGGGAGGGACCCGAGCGGGTCGGGCCGCGAGCAGGGGACGTGAGCGGGGCGGGACCCTGCCCGCGCCGACTCGACCGGGGCAGGACCGCGCCCGCGGGGACTCGACCGGGGTGGGACCGGGAGGGGGTCCACCGATAGCCCCGCTCCATTCGTGTTATTTTCTCTCTTTTTCTTTCGCACGCCCCTGACCTGCCGGAACGCGGCACGGCTAGGCCGTCCGGGGGTCGGGTGTGCCACCCGTTCACCGCAGTCCCGCTGACGGTTCGACAAGCGGTCCGGGCCGACTGCCACTTACCTCGAAGCAGCAGGGGCTGCCGCTCCTGACCGAGCCGGATGAACGAGTCGGACAAGCTCAGGGGAGCACCATGCGACGCACCGCCCGTCTGCTGACCGGTACCGCGCTCGCCGTGGCCGCGGCGGGACTCGCCACGGCGCCGGCCTACGCGAAGGGGACCGGCAGCAGCCTCCAGGTGTACCCGTCCACGACCATGCCCGGCAGTCAGGTCACGGTGGACACCGCGGCCTGCGGTGCGGCGGGCGCCGCGCTCGGGGACGCCGGTGCGGTGGGCGCCGGGACCTTCCCGCTGGCGGCGACCACCGAGGAGGGCAAGGCGGTCGGGCAGTTCCGGGTGCCGCCGGGGGCGCAGCCGGGCACGTACGAGATCGTCGCGCAGTGCGCGGAGGGGTCCAGGCAGGTCAGCGGTGATCTGGTGGTGGCGCTGGCGGAGACGCGCGAGCAGGTGCAGCCGCGCGGCAGTGTGAAGACCGGGGTCGGCGGGGCGCTGGGCCCCGGACCCACGCAGACCGCGGCGGGCGTGGCGGCACTGGCCGTCGCCGCCGCGGGCGGTACCTGGCTCCTGCATCGCCGGGCGAGAGGCGACGGGATCTGACGGACGCCCTCCGCTGTCCGTCGGCCGGTACCGCCGTCCCGCCCCCTCCGGGTCCGATGCCCCTCGCGGCCCGGAGGGGGAGGGGACCCGCACTCCGGGTCCCCCGTAGGGGATCGGCCCTGTGGAGCGCGCCGCGTTCCGCCCTCCGGAGAGGGGTTCACATGCGCAGGATCGGGGACACCGCGATAGCCGTGGTCAGTACGGCCTCCCTGGGCGTGGCCGTCTGGCTGCTCGCCGGACCGGCCGTGACGCACGCGCCGCCGCAGCCCACGGCCGCCGAGGGGCGGCCCGATCCGGGCGAGGAGCGGCTCTCCGCGCCCGCGCTGACCGCGTCCCCGCCGACCCGCGTGCGCATCCCCGCGATCCGGGTGGCCGCGCCCCTTACGGGTCTGACCCTGAACTCCTCCGGCGGCCTGAACGCGCCGCCTCCCGCCGACAAGAACCTCGCCGGGTGGTACCGGGCGGGCACCACCCCGGGTGAGACCGGCACCGCGATCATCGCGGGCCACGTGGACAACACGAAGGGTCCCGCCGTCTTCTACGACCTCGGCGCCCTCAAGCGCGGCGCCGTCATCGAGGTGGACCGGGAGGACGGCCGCACCGCCCTCTTCACCGTGGACGCCGTCGAGGTGTACTCCGCCCGCGACTTCCCCGACGACAAGGTCTACTCCCCCGCCCCCCGCCCCGAGCTCCGCGTCATCACCTGCGGCGGCGGCTACTCGAAGACCACCGGCTACCAGGGCAACGTGGTCGTCTTCGCCCACCTGACGGGCAGCCGCCCGGCGACGGGCCACTGAAGCCGAACCCGGCCACCGCTGAACCCTCGTACTCCCCCGGTCGATCCCCTAGTCGATCCCCGATCTCTCCACCCCCGCCACGATCCACCGCTGGAAGCAGAGGAAGACGACCAGGAGGGGGAGGATCGAGACGGTGGCCGCGGTGAAGAGTTCGTGGAGCCGGATGACCTGGGAGGTGGTGAAGGAGGAGAGGGCGACCTGGACGGTCCAGGCGGACTGGTCCTGGCCGATGACCAGGGGCCAGAGGAAGGCGTTCCAGGCGCCGAGGAAGACGATGGTGCCGACGGCGGCGAACACCGGGCGGGAGTTGGGGACGACGACCCGCCAGTAGGTGCGCCAGGGACCGAGCCCGTCCACCTGGGCCGCGTCCTCCAGCTCGCGCGGAAAGCCCAGGAAGTACTGGCGGAAGACGAAGCAGGCGAACGCCGGGAACAGGGTCGGGACGATCAGCCCGCGCAGGGTGGAGATCCAGCCGAGCGACGACACCAGCACGAAGCTGGGGACGAAGGTCACCGCGGCCGGGACGAGCAGCGTGCCGAGGATGCCGTAGAAGACCTTGTCGGCGTGGCGGTACGGGACGCGGGCGAGGCCGTAACCGGCGAGGGAGGTGAGCAGGAGGGTGCCCAGCGTCGTGACGACCGCGATCAGCGCGGAGTTGAGCAGCGAACGCGCGAAGGGGACGGACGGGTCGTCGAACAGTTCCCTGATGTTCCCCCAGTGCAGCGAGGTGGGGAAGAAGGTCCACGCGGGCGAGGTGATCTCCTGCTCGGTGGAGAGCGCGTTGCGGATCAGCAGGTAGAACGGGATCAGGAAGAGCAGCGCGAGGACGATCAGCAGCACCAGCCGCAGTGCCCGCCCCGCGCGCACCAGCGCGTCATCCATCGGCCCGGCTCCTTCCCAGGACGTCACGCATCGGTCCGGCGCTCCTTCCGAGGACGTCACGCATCGGCGTGTCCCCTTCCCAGCCGCAGCCACCGTGCCTGGCCCAGCGTGACGGCGGCGATGATCACCGCGAGGATGACCGCGCCCGCGCTGCCCAGGCCGAGGTTCTGTCCCTGGCCGAGCGCGACGTAGTAGAGGTAGACCAGCGGCGGGCGGGCGTACGGCGGGTAACCGCTCGCGGTGGACAGCAGGTTGTAGAACTCGTCGAACGCCTGGAACGCGTTGATGACCAGCAGCAGGAGTACCGCCACCGAGGTGGCCCTGAGCTGGGGCAGCGTGATGTGGCGCAGCACGGTCCAGCCGGGGCGGGCACCGTCCACGGCGGCGGCCTCGTACAGCGCGGGGTCGATCCGCTGGAGCCCGGCGAGGAAGAGGATCATGTAGAAACCGGCCTGGAGCCAGAGCCGTACGGTGACGACGACCAGCCAGTACCAGGGCGGCGAGGTGGTGGACAGCCAGGCCACCGGATCGCCGCCGACCCAGCCGAGCACCGTGTTGACCAGCCCGAACCGCACCCCGCTGAACAGGGACATCTTCCAGATCAGCGCCGCGACGACGTAGCTGCACGCGGCGGGCAGGAAGAACACCGAGCGGAAGAAGGCGCGCGCCCGCTTCAGCCGGTTGACCATCAGGGCCAGGCTCAGGGAGAACACGTAGGTGGTGGGGACGATGAACAGGGTGAAGACGAGGAACGTGCCGAGGCTGGAGCGGAACGCGTCGTCCCGGAGCATCGCCGTGTAGTTGCCGAACCCGACGAAGTGCGTGGGCGTGACCGTGTTGTGCGCGTCGAAGAAGCTGAGCCACACGCTCCACAGCAGCGGTACGTACGTGAACAGCGCGAGACCGGCGGCGAAGGGGCCGACGAAGATCCAGAACCAGCGCGCCGAGTTGCCGCGTATCACCGCTTGCCCGCCACCCGGTGCAGCTCGGCGCTCACCTTCCGTACGACGGTGCGCAGTTCGCTCTCCGGGTTGGCGCCGCCCCGGATGATCCGGTTCAGCGCGTCCTGGTACGCGGCCTGGCTGACCGGGGTCCACAGCAGCGGCTGGGCGTGTCCGTGGTCGGTGGTGAAACGGACGACGTCGGCGGCCTGGCCGTTCTTCAGCTTGGCCGCCTTCTCCGCGAGGGAGATGCGGGCCGGGATGTGGAAGCCGTAGGAGAGCGCGAAGTCCTCCTGGTAGTCGGTGCGTTCGACCCACAGCCAGCGGACGAAGTCCTTCGCGGCGGCGACCTGCGCGCTGTGCGCGTTGACGGCCGACCCGTACGCCCCCACGGGGACCGCGGGCCGACCGGCGGAGCCGTCCTTGGGGAAGGGCAACACCCCGAAGTCGTCGCCGAGTTCCTTCCGTACGGCGGGCAGCGCCCACAGCCCGGACCACTGCATGGCGGTGAGGCCCTGGAGAAACGCGGACGGGTCGGACCAGTCGGCGGGGGCACCGAGCAGCAACGAGTCGTGCCGGTGCAGCAGTTGGAGTTTGGCGAGGGTGCGGGCGGCGGCGGGGTCGTCGAAGCCCACCGTGCCCTTCTCGGTGACCAGTTGGAGTCCGGCCGCGTTCAGCGGGGTGCCGCCGAGGACGCTCGCTCCGCCGTCGTTGCCGAGGAAGAGACCCTTCACCTTCTTCGTGGTGAGCCGTCCGGCCGCGTCCACGAGGGCGTCCAGGGTGGTGGGCGGCTCGACCCCGGCGTCCTTGAGGAGGCTCTTGCGGTAGTAGAGGAACTGGGTGTCGATCACCTGGGGGACGCCCCAGATCTTTCCCCGATATGTCTTCGGGGCAAGCACGGCGGGGTTGAAGTCGTCCTTCACCCCGTCGAGCAGCGCGGTGAGGTCGGCGACCTGCCCGCCCTGGATCTGGTCGAGCGTGGGGCTGCCCTCGAAGACGTCCGGGCCGGACTTGGTGAGCAGCGCGGCGGCGGTCTGCTGGTCGTAGTTGCCGGGCCGCCACTGCACGGAGACGCGCGCCTTGCGGTAGGCGGCGGCGTACCGCTCCACCGCCTGCTCGGTGCCCGCCTCCCCGTACTGGTGGTACCACTGCGACAGCCGGGGTCCGGAACCTCCGCCTCCGTCGTCGCCGCCCCGCCCGGTGTGGGAGCCGCACGCCGCGAGCAGTCCCGCCGCCCCGGCGGCCCCGGCCGCCCCCAGCATGCCTCGGCGGCTGATACTCCTGATCGACTGCAACGTGTGCTCCCGGAAACGATCGTTTGGTTGTACGGCTCAACGATCAACCATGAGCCGGGATTACGAAAGGGGTGTTGCGGCGGTGTTTCAGCCCACCGGGGTGACGGGGTTCACGCCGGTCAGCGCCGTGGAGGCGGCCCACAGCCAGCGCGCCGCCCGGTCGTCCCGCGTCCAGGGCGCCCGGTACGAGGGTGCGGGCGCGCCGCGCCACATGGCGAACGCCGGTCCGGTGAAGGAGTCGGGGCGGACACCGGGCGCGGTGGCCGCGTGCAGGTTGGGCAGCGCGCCCGCCTCGGCGGACTGCGCGAGGATCCGGTTCGCGGCCTCCATCGCGCGCACGGCACCCTTCCGGCCCTCGGCGCGCGGCCCGGCCGCCTGGAGTTCGGTCGCCGCGTAACCGGGATGCGCGGCGGCGGCCGTCACACCCGAGCCGCGAAGACGCCGGGCCAGTTCGTGGGTGAAGAGGAGATTGGCCGTCTTGGAACGGCCGTAGGCGAGCCAACGACGGTAGTGCGTAAGGCTGTTGAGGTCGTACGGGTCGATGGTGCCGAGGAGGTGCAGCATGCTGGAGACGGTGACGATCCGGGCCTTCGGGGTGGCCAGCAGCCGGGGCAGCAGGAGCCCCGTCAGGGCGAAGTGGCCCAGGTGGTTGACGCCGAACTGCGTCTCGAACCCGTCGGCGGTGAGGCCGGGGGGCGGCGCCATGACGCCCGCGTTGTTGACGAGCAGGTCCAGGCGGTCACCGGGGAGCTGTGCGGCGAGGGCGCGCACGGAGGAGAGGTCGGCGAGGTCGAGCTGCCGCAGTTCGGCGCTGGCACCGGGGATCTCCTCGGTGAGCCTGGCCAGGGCGTCGCGTCCGCGGGTCGGGCTGCGGCAGGCGAGGGTCACGTGGATGCCGGTGCGGGCGAGTTCACGGGCGGTGACGTAGCCGAGGCCGGAGTTGGCGCCGGTGACGAGGGCGGTTCGGGTGGGGGTGGGGGTGGGGCGAGGGGGCATGGGGGGCTTCCTGGGGGGTGGTCGGGGTCCTGGGGGGGTGGTCGGGGTTCGGGCGGAGAACGAACGGGTGGCGGCGGGGACACTCCGGGTGATCCCGTAGGTGATCCCCCGTAGATACCCCCCCCTGTAGGTGACGCCGGTGACCCGGCGGGCGACCCGGTGAGTGACCCCGATGGCCCCGGTGACCCCGTAGAGGCACGGACGGGCGTCGTGGGCCGGGACCACGAGGCAAACAGGGGGGCCTTCCGCCCCGTGGGGGACGGCTTTCGGCCACGCCGGAAACAGGACCGTACCCCCGCCCGCGCCCCCGACACCCCATCCCACCAGGCGTTTCCTTCTCTCCCGAGAGGGGCACTCGCCTGCCCGGCCGGTGAGTTCTCGAAGATTTCCGCGGGAGTCACAACTTTTCCCGAGGAGGCGGCATCCAACATAGCGATCCAGATCCACACATCAACCGATGGAGGCGGAAACGCGATGAATGAGACGATCCGATCCGGCAAGACCGGCGCGCGGCGCGGAGTGGCTGTCCTGACCGCGGCGGCGGCCCTGGCGGGCGCGGGCGCCCTGTGGGGGACGACGACCGCGAGCGCGGCGCCCCGCCCGGCGGCGACCCACACCTGCTCCGCCTCGAACCTGCGCGTCTCGCTGGGCCGCGCCGAGGGCGCCGCCGGCTCGCTGTACGAGACGGTTCGCTTCACCAACACCTCCAAGAGCTCCTGCGCCCTGCGCGGCTACCCGGGTGTGAGCGTCCTCGACTCCGCGCACCACCAGATCGGCAAGGCCGCGACCCGTAGCGGCCGTTCGTACGGCACGGTGACGCTGAAGCCCGGCCACTCCGCCACGTCGGTGCTCCGCACCACCAACGGCCCCATCGGCGGCGCCTGCGACAAGCCCGGCTCCTACCTGCGCTTCTACCCGCCCGCCTCCACGTCCTCGATCACCGTCCCGGCCAAGTGGAAGACCTGCTCCCACACCTTCCAGGTCGGCCCGGTGAACACGAACGGCGCCCTCTGACCCCCGCCGCGCCCCCTTCGCACGCCCGTCGGCCTCCCGCTCCCCCGAGCCGGGAGGCCACTCGCCCCGGTCGAAGCCGCCGAACACTCCTTCCGGCACCCCGACTTCACCCACCACGGCAGGTGGCTCGAAGTCCTCGACACCTTCTCCCTCGCCTGCTCCCTCACCGGCGACCGCCCACCGGGGGCGCCGATGGGCGGCGGCGTTCTGAGCGCACGGGGCGTGCGGGGCGTGCGGAGTACGTACGAGAGGGCGACACCCCGCACAGGTGTCGCCCTCTCGGGTGAGCGCCCCTCGGTCCGGCCCCGGTGAGGGTGGGAAGGACCGGCCGCGGGCGCCCGTTTCAGCGGTGGTCCGAGCCTCCGGGGGTGATCGCCGCGCGGCCCGCCTCCAGGCGGGCGACCGGGATGCGGAACGGGGAACAGGAGACGTAGTCCAGGCCCGCGTGGTGGAAGAAGTGGACGGACTCGGGGTCGCCGCCGTGTTCGCCGCAGATGCCGAGTTTGAGGTCGGGGCGGGTGGCGCGGCCGGCGCGGGCGGCGGCGATGACGAGGGAGCCGACGCCGTCGGTGTCGATGGTCTCGAAGGGGCTGACGCCGAAGATGCCCTTCTCCAGGTAGGCGGTGAAGAAGCTGGCCTCCACGTCGTCGCGGGAGAAGCCCCAGACGGTCTGGGTCAGGTCGTTGGTGCCGAAGGAGAAGAACTCGGCGGCCTCCGCGATCTGGCCCGCCGTCAGCGCGGCGCGCGGCAGTTCGATCATGGTGCCGATCGCCAGCTTCAGCTTCGTCCCCGTGGCCGCCTCGACCTCCGCGATGACCTGGTCGGCCTCCTCGCGGACGATCTCCAGTTCCTGGACGGTGCCGACCAGCGGGATCATGATCTCGGCGCGCGGGTCGCCCTTGGCGTTCCGGCGCTCGGCGGCGGCTTCCGCGATGGCGCGTACCTGCATGGTGAACAGGCCGGGGATGACCAGCCCGAGCCGTACGCCGCGCAGCCCCAGCATCGGGTTCTGCTCGTGCAGCCGGTGTACGGCCTGGAGCAGCCGGAGTTCGTTCTCGTGCGGCTCCTGCCGGGACTCGGCGAGGGCGACGCGCACGGAGAGTTCGGTGATGTCGGGCAGGAACTCGTGCAGCGGCGGGTCGAGGAGGCGCACGGTGACGGGCAGCCCGTCCATCGCCTCGAAGAGTTCCACGAAGTCCCGGCGCTGGAGCGGGAGAAGCTCCGCGAGGGCCTCCTCGCGTTCGCGCCCGGTGTCCGCGAGGATCAGCCGCTCCACCATCTCGCGCCGCTCCCCGAGGAACATGTGCTCGGTACGGCACAGCCCGATCCCCTGGGCGCCGAACCGGCGGGCGCGCAGCGCGTCCTCGGCGTTGTCGGCGTTGGCCCGCACCCGCAGGCGGCGCTTGCGGTCCGCGAAGGCCATCATCCGGTGCACGGCCTCGACCAGTTCGTCGGCGTCGTCGGCGCCCGGGTGCATCCGGCCCTCGAAGTACTCGACCACCGGCGACGGCACGACCGGCACCTCACCGAGGTAGACCTTGCCGGAGGACCCGTCGATGGAGATGACGTCGCCCTCCTCCACGATGTGCCCGCCGGGCACGGTCATGCGGCGCCGCTTGGTGTCCACCTCCAGCTCCTCCGCGCCGCAGACACAGGTCTTGCCCATGCCGCGCGCCACGACGGCCGCGTGCGAGGTCTTGCCGCCGCGCGAGGTGAGGATGCCCTCGGCGGCGATCATGCCGTCCAGGTCGTCGGGGTTGGTCTCACGGCGGACCAGGATGACCTTCTCCCCCGACCGCGACCACTTGACGGCGGTGTACGAGTCGAAGACCGCCTTGCCGACGGCGGCGCCCGGCGACGCGGCGATGCCCCGGCCGACCGGCGCGGCCTTCGCGTCCTCGTCGAAGCGCGGGAACATCAGCTGCGCGAGCTGCGCGCCGGTCACCCGCTGGAGTGCCTCGGCCTCGTCGATCAGCCCCTGGTCCACGAGCTGGGTGGCGATCCGGAACGCGGCCCCGGCGGTCCGCTTGCCCACGCGGGTCTGGAGCATCCACAGCTTGCCGCGCTCGATGGTGAACTCGATGTCGCAGAGGTCCTGGTAGTGATTCTCCAGGGTCTCCATGATGCCCATGAGCTGGTCGTACGACGTCTTGTCGATGCCCTCCAGATCCGCGAGGACGACGGTGTTGCGGATGCCCGCGACCACGTCCTCGCCCTGCGCGTTCTGGAGGTAGTCGCCGTAGACGCCCTGGTGGCCGGAGGCGGGGTCGCGGGTGAAGGCGACGCCGGTGCCGGAGTCGGGGCCGAGGTTGCCGAAGACCATCGAGCAGATGTTGACGGCGGTGCCGAGGTCGTGCGGGATGCGTTCCTGGCGGCGGTAGAGCTTGGCGCGGTCGCCGTTCCAGGACTCGAAGACGGCCTTGACCGCGAGGTCCATCTGCTCGCGCGGGTCCTGCGGGAAGTCCCGGCCCGCCTCGGCCTCGACGATCTTCTTGAACTCGGTGACCAGCTTCTTCAGGTCGGCCGCTTCGAGATCGGTGTCCACGGACACCTTCTTCGCGTCCTTGGCCGCCTCCAGGGCCTCCTCGAACAGCTCGCCGTCCACGCCCAGCACGGTCTTGCCGAACATCTGGATCAGGCGGCGGTACGAGTCCCAGGCGAACCTCTCGTCACCGGACTGCTCGGCCAGGCCCTGTACGGACGCGTCGGTGAGCCCGATGTTCAGGACGGTGTCCATCATGCCGGGCATGGAGAACTTGGCGCCGGAGCGTACGGACACCAGCAGCGGGTCGTCGGGGCGGCCGAGCTGCTTGGCCATCGTGGCCTCCAGCGCGTCGAGATGCGCGCTGACCTCGTCACGCAGTGCCGCGGGCTCCTCGCCGCTGTCCAGGTAGACCTTGCACGCCTCGGTGGTGATGGTGAAGCCGGGCGGCACCGGCAGCCCGAGGTTGGTCATCTCCGCGAGGTTCGCGCCCTTGCCGCCGAGGAGGTCCTTGAGGTCCTTGTTTCCCTCGGTGAAGTCGTAGACGTACTTCGCTGCGTGGGGTTCTTTGTTTTCCGACACGTGTCTCGACTCCTTGAGGCCGCGGTGGCTGCCCTGACGACGGGGAACATACCCAGATCGAAGGCTTCTGGGGAGGTCAGCCGATGTGTCATGCGCCTGTGACCACCCGTCCGCCAGCGGATCGAAAGTCATCGCGTGGCAAGCGGGAGCGACGGGATGTTTTCAGTTCTTGAAGACGGGAGCTGCCCACAGGGGCGGCTAGCCGCTCAAATGAGCTACTTACAGCACGCCTGATTTCGATCGATGAACACCCCGAGCCTGGCACTCAGTGCCATTTCTTGGAGAAGTGCAGCCGATCACCGTCCGCTCATCTGAGCGTCTTCCTTATCAAGGGTGGCGAGAATCACGCTGCCACAGGGTCCGGGATTCCACCATGCGGACGGCTTCGGGGCGCGCGGGCGGCCGGTCGGGGGGCCGCACCGTGTCCCCCGCGCCGGTCGCCGCGTTCGACAGGCGTGACGACGGAGGGAAGCGGGCATGACTGACGGTCCTCATCTTCTGGTGCACGGCGCGACATCGGCCGCCGTCGGCGATCGGGGCGACATCGGCGGGGTGCGCGGCGGCGACCTCCCCGACGGACTCTTCGTCCGCGACGCCCGGCACCTCAGCCGCTGGCAGCTCACCGTGGACGGCGCGGTCCCCGAGGTGCTCACCCCGGTCGGGGACCACGGCCCGGTCGGAAACCAGGACGGGGACGGGGGCCCGCCGGGGATCGGCGGCCCCACGGGGAGCGGCGGCTCCGCCGGGGGCCGGGGCAGTGGCGGGGGCGGGGGCGGCGCGCGCTGTGTGCTCGTGCCGCGCGGGGGCCGACAGGAGCCCCCCGCCCACCTCGTCGTCCGTGAGCAGGCCGTCGCCGAGGGCGCCTTCCTGGAGTCGCTGCGGGTCACCAGCAACCGTCCCGCCCCGACCGCCGTCCGGCTCGCGCTCACCGTGGACGCCGACTTCGCCGACCAGTTCGAGCTGCGCTCCGACCACCGTACGTACGTGAAGGCGGGCGCCGTACGCTCCCGTGAACTCCTGGACGACGGACTGGAGTTCACGTACCGCAGAGCCGAGTGGTGCGCCCGTACCACCGTGACCGCCGACCCGGCGCCCGAGGCCGTGGAGGAGACCGGGACCGGGGCGCGGCGGCTGGTGTGGACGCTGGACCTCGCCCCGTACGGCACCGCGGAACTCCTGCTCCGGGTCACCGCGCACCCGCACGGCGACCGGCGTACACCGGCCGTGCCGGGCTCCCCCGCCGAGGCGCGCCGCCAACTGCGCTCGCTGGAGCGGGAGTTCATCGGGGACGCCGAACTGCCCTCCGCATGGCCCGAGTTGGCTGCCGCCTGTGCGCACGGGCTCGGCGGGCTGGCCGCGCTCCGGGTTCCGGCGGCCGGGCCGGACGGCGAGGAGCTGCGGGTCCCGGCGGGCGGGGCGCCCTGGTTCCTCACGCTGCTGGGCCGGGACGCGCTGCTGACCTCGCTGTTCGTGCTGCCGTACCGCTCCGGTCCGGCCGCCGCGACGCTGCTCGCCCTCGCCGCGACCCAGGCGGGCGGCCGGGGTACCCGCACGACGGCCCTCCCGTCCGCCGCCGCGCCCGGCCGGATCGTGCACGAGATCCGGCACGGCGAACTGGCCCACTTCGGGCAGGTCCCCTACGGCCGCTACTACGGCTCGGTGGACGCGACCCCGCTGTTCCTGGTGCTGCTCGGCACGTACACCGAGCACACCGGCGACACCGCGCTCGCCGCGCGCCTCGCGCCGCACGCCCGCGCGGCCGTGGACTGGATGCTCGGCGAGGGCGGGCTCGCCGCCGACGGCTACCTCCTGCACCGCGCCGACGGCCCCGCGCACCAGGGCTGGAAGGACTCCCCCGACGCGGTCTGCCACGCCGACGGCACCCGGCCCGCCGGTCCGGTCGCGGTGGCGGGCACCCAGGGGTACGCGTACGACGCGCTGCGCCGCACCGCGTGGCTGGCCCGCACGGTCTGGGCCGACCCGGCGTACGCCGAGCGTCTGGAGCGGAGCGCGGCCGGGCTGCGGGACCGGTTCCAGCGGGAGTTCTGGATGCCGGAGCACGATTTCCCGGCGCTGGCGCTGGACGGCGCGGGCCGCCGGGTGGACGCGCTGGCCTCCGACACCGGGCATCTGCTGTGGGCGGGGCTGCTCGACAAGGAGTACGGGCAGTCGGCCGGACGGCGCCTGCTGGAACCCGACTTCTTCACCGGCTGGGGCGTGCGCACGCTGGCCGCCGGTCAGCCCGCGCACCATCCGCTCTCCCGGCACCGGGGCGCGGTCTGGCCGCACGACAACGCCCTCGTCGCGCTCGGCCTCGCCCGCTACGGCCTGCACGACGAGGCGCGCGCGGTCGCCCGCGCCCAGCTCGACGCGGCCACGGCCGCCGGGCGGCGGCTGCCGTTCGTCCTCGCCGGGTACGACCGCGCCGGGCACCCCGAGCCGGTCCCGTTCCCGTACGAGTGCGCCCGCGAATCCCGTACGGCCGCTGCCCCGCTGGCGCTGCTGACGGCGGTCGGCGGTGCCTGGCCCGGTCCCGCCGACGACGGCTTGACCGGGCGTTTGCCGGGTGTTTGCCCCGGCGGCTGAACGGGGATGGCGGGCGGGCCGTACGGCAAGGTGGCGGGCTCGGGCGGGGCGCCGAGGGGGGTTGTTCCTCCCCGGTGCGGCTCCCGGCCTCCCGCCGCTGTCACGGCCTCGCACGGAAGCACGGAAGGACCCCGGCCTTGCCCCACCACACGAGTACACGCCAGCCACCGGGTAAGGCCGGGGGGACCGAGGAGACCGAGGAGACGGTGAGCACGGCCGAGGAGCGGGCCGGGGCTTCGGAGGCGGAGGCGTCGGGAGGCACGCTGCCGGAAGCAGGGGTGCCGGACGCCGAGGCGCCGGAAACCGGGGTGTCGGAGGCCGAGGCGCCGGAAGCCGGGGTTTCGCAGGCGGCGGCCTCCGAAGCGGCCGTTTCCGGGGACGCCGACGGCACCGCTTCTGCGGCCATCGGCTCCCAAACCACCGAAACGGCCGTTTCCGAGGCGCCGTCCACCCTCCGCGCCCGTGGGGCGGCCCGCGCCCGCGTCTGGCGGGACGCCCACCCCCGGGGGGCCCGCGCGCTCTCGCTGACCGTGACCGTGCTCGCGCTGCTCCTGGTCGTCGTGGCGCTGGTGCTGCCGAACACGACGGACAGGATGGGCGTCGCGTCGTATGTGCGGCTGCCCGCCGAGGGGGTCGTCGGGGCGGCGGTCCTGCTCGCGCTGCCGCGCCGCCCGCGCTTCTGGCTGGCCGTCGTCATCGGTGTGGCGATGGGCGGCCTGACCGTGCTGAACCTGCTGGACATGGGGTTCAACGAGTATCTGGGCCGGGGTTTCAACCCCGTACTGGACTGGAGCCTGCTCGGGGACGCGGAGTCGTACCTGGAGGACTCGCTCGGCCGGGCGACGGCGCTGGCCGCCTCGGCTGGGGTGGTGGTGCTGGCACTGCTGCTCTGCGTGCTGCTGGCGCTGTCCGTGGTGCGGCTCGGGGGTGTGCTGGGCCGCCATCAGGGGCGGGCGACGCGCGGCACGCTGGTCGCGTGCGTGGTCTGGATCGCCTGCTCCTCGCTGGGCATCCAGTTCTCGGGGGTGCCGTTCGCCTCCGAGCACGCCACCGCGGCCGTGCGGACGCAGACGGAGCGGGTGCGGGACACCCTGCGGGACGAGGCCACGTTCCGGAAGGTGGCCGGGGTGGACGCCTTCGGCAACACGCCCCCGGCGCAACTGCTGCCCGATCTGCGGGGCAAGGACATGATCTTCACCTTCATCGAGAGCTACGGCCGCAGCGCGATCGAGGACCCGGTCGAGGCACCCGGTGTGGACCGCACGCTGGCGGAGCGCGACTCGGCGCTGAAGAAGGCGGGTTGGCATGCCAGGAGCGGCTGGCTGACCTCCGCGACGTACGGCGCGGGCAGTTGGCTCGGGCACTCGACCACGATGTCCGGACTCTGGGTCAACAGCCAGCAGCGGTACCGGACCGTGATGGCGAGCGATCACCTCAGTCTCACCAAGGCGTTCAAGAAGTCCGGCGGCTGGGACACCGTGGGCGTGATGCCGGGTGTGCAGAAGGGCTGGCCCGAACAGAGCTTCTACGGGCTGGACAAGGTCTACAACGCCTTCCAACTGGGCTACCAGGGACCGAAGTTCAGCTGGTCCACGATGCCCGACCAGTACGCCCTGGAGGAGTACCAGCGCCGGATTCACGGGGTGAAGCGCGACAAGCCGCTGATGTCGGAGATCATCCTGACGTCGAGCCACCAGCCGTGGGCGCCGATCCCGAAGATGGTCGGCTGGGACCAGTTGGGCGACGGCTCGGTCTTCAAGGACATCGAGGCGGCGGGCAGCAAGCCGGAGGACGTCATCGCGGACACCGGCAAGTCCCGCGCGGAGTACGGCAAGTCGATCCAGTACTCGGTGACCGCGCTGACCGAGTGGCTGGAGCGGTACGGCACCAAGGACACGGTGCTGGTGTTCCTCGGTGACCACCAGCCCATCGCGCGGGTCAGCGGCAACCACGCCAACCGGGACGTGCCGATCTCCATCGTCGCCAAGGACCCGAAGGTGCTGGACAAGATCTCCGACTGGGGCTGGTCGGACGGACTGCGGCCCGCGCACGACGCGCCGGTCTGGAAGATGAGCGCCTTCCGGGACCGGTTCATGACGGCGTACGGCTCCACGCCGCATCCCCGTAAGGGATGACCCGTGGCGCCCCCGGGCGTCCCCCTGAGGGGCGCCCGGGGTCGGGATCAGCCGCCGGAGGTGTCCAGTTCCGCGTCCTCACCGACGCCCGCGCAGTCGTAGGGGTCCTTGAGCCAGCCGTCGGGCAGGACCACGCGGTTGTTGCCCGAGGTACGGCCGCGCGGGCCGTCGGCGCCGGTCGGCCATGCCTGGTCGAGGTCCAACTCGTCGAGACCGGAGCGGAGTTCCTCCAGCGAGGACGTGATCGCCAGCCGCTTGCGCATCTCGGAGCCGACCGCGAAGCCCTTGAGGTACCAGGCGACGTGCTTGCGGAAGTCCACGACCCCCTTGGACTCGTCGCCGCACCACTCTCCGAGCAGCGTCGCGTGCCGGACCATGATGTCCGCCACCTCCCGCAGCGAGGGGCGCGCGATGTCCTGCGTACGCCCCTCGAACGCGGCGACCAGGTCCGCGAAGAGCCACGGGCGGCCGAGGCAGCCCCGGCCGACCACGACGCCGTCGCAGCCGGTCTCGCGGACCATGCGCAGCGCGTCCTGGGCGGACCAGATGTCGCCGTTGCCGAGCACCGGGATCTCCGGGACGTGCTCCTTCAGCCGGGCGATGGCGCTCCAGTCGGCGGTGCCGCCGTAGTGCTGGGCGGCGGTGCGGCCGTGCAGGGCGATGGCGGTGACGCCCTCCTCGACGGCGATGCGGCCGGCGTCGAGGTAGGTGATGTGGTCGTCGTCGATGCCGATGCGGGTCTTCATGGTGACCGGCAGGTCGCCCGCGCCGGTGACCGCCTCGCGCAGGATGGCCCGGAGCAGATTCCGCTTGTACGGCAGCGCGGAGCCCCCGCCCCTGCGCGTGACCTTCGGCACGGGGCAGCCGAAGTTCAGGTCGATGTGATCCGCGAGACCTTCCTCCGCGATCATGCGGACGGCCTTGCCGACGGTGGCCGGATCGACGCCGTACAGCTGGATCGAGCGGGGCTTCTCCGTGGCGTCGAACTGGATGAGCTGCATGGTCTTCTCGTTGCGCTCGACCAGCGCCCGCGTGGTGATCATCTCGCTGACGAACAGGCCCTTGCCGCCGCTGAACTCCCGGCACAGCGTGCGGAAGGGCGCGTTGGTGATCCCGGCCATCGGGGCGAGCACGACCGGCGGGGCGACGGTGTGCGGGCCGATGGCGAGGGGCTGGGACATCGCGGTGGACGCGGTCATCGCGGGGCTCCGGGGCGGACGGGACGGCAAGGGGCGGACGTCCATTGTCCCTCACGGCCCGAACGCCCCGGCGCCCCCTCCACGCACCGGGGGCCCGACCTCCGCGCATGATCATGTATGACTCATTAGTTAGGGGCACTATTGATACGGACGTACGATGGACCCATGCCCGAGCCGAGCCACCGCCGACGCATGCTCGTGCTCGCGATCTGCTGCATGAGCCTGCTGATCGTGAGTCTCGACAACACCGTCCTGAACGTCGCCCTCCCCTCCGTCCAGCGCGATCTGCACGCCACCACCTCGGGGCTTCAGTGGACGATCGACGGCTACACGCTGGTGCTGGCCTCGCTGCTGATGCTCTCGGGCTCCACGGCCGACCGAATAGGCCGCAAGAAGGTCTTCATGGCCGGGCTGACCGTGTTCACCGTGGGCTCCGTGCTGTGTTCGCTGGCGCCCAGCCTGGAACTGCTGATCGTCTTCCGGATGCTTCAGGCCGTGGGCGGTTCGATGCTCAACCCCGTCGCCATGTCGATCATCACCAACACCTTCACCGATCCGCGCGAGCGGGCGCGGGCCATCGGGGTGTGGGGCGCGGTGGTCGGCCTCTCGATGGCCGCAGGGCCGCTGGTGGGCGGGGTGCTGGTGGACTCCGTCGGCTGGCGCTCGATCTTCTGGGTCAATCTCCCGGTCGGGCTCGCCGCGCTGCTGCTCACCCTGCGGTTCGTGCCCGAGTCCCGCGCGCCCAAGGCGCGGCGTCCCGACCCGGTCGGGCAGGTGCTGGTCATCGCCCTGTTCGGCTCGCTGACGTACGCGATCATCGAGGCACCGGCCTCGGGAGCCGCCGCCGTCGCCCCCTTCGCCGCCGTCGCGCTGGTGGCCCTGGTGGGCCTGCTCCGGTACGAGCCCCGGCGCGCCGAACCCCTGATCGACCTGCGGTTCTTCCGCTCGGCGCCGTTCACCGGGGCCACCGTGATCGCCATCTGCGCCTTCGCCGCGCTCGGCGGGTTCCTCTTCCTGTCCACGCTGTATCTGCAGAACGTACGAGGTCTCGACGCGCTGCACGCCGGGCTATGGATGCTGCCGATGGCGCTGCCGACCTTCGTCTGCGCCCCGCTGTCCGGGCGGCTGCTCGGGACGCTCGGGCCCCGGGTGCCGCTGCTGATCGCGGGCACCGCGATGACCGCCTCCGGGCTGCTGTTCGCCCTCTTCGAGGCGGAGACCTCCGATGTGACGCTCCTCATCGGGTACGTCCTGTTCGGTGTCGGCTTCGGTTTCGTCAACGCGCCGATCACCAACACGGCGGTGTCGGGCATGCCGCGTGCCCAGGCGGGGGTGGCCGCCGCCGTCGCCTCCACCAGCCGACAGCTCGGCCAGACCCTCGGTGTCGCCGTCGTCGGCGCCCTCCTCGCCTCCGGCATCGGCACCTCCTCCTACGCCTCCGCCTTCGTCCACGCAGCCCGGCCCGGCTGGTCCGTGCTCACCCTCTGCGGATTCGCCGTCCTCGTCCTCGGCCTCCTCACCAGCGGGCGCTGGGCCCGCCGCACGGCGGAGCGTGCGGCTGAGCGGCTGCGGGTGGCGGAGATCCGCGAGGTGAGTGTGGGCGCGGCCGAACGGGGTTGAGTGGCCGGCCCTCGTTCTCGTCCGCGGGCCGCCTGCCGCTGGTCGCGCAGTTCCCCGCGCCCCTGCGGTGGCTGGCCCTCGCCTTCGTCCGCACGTCCGTCGTGGCTCAGCGCGCAGTTCCCCGCGCCCCTGGGGTGGCCGACCTCGGTTCCCGTCCGCACGTCCGTCGTGGCTGGTCGCGCAGTTCCCCGCGCCCCTCAAAGGCGGCTGCGCCGCCTTCTTCGCGGCGCGGGGTCAGTGGGTGGGTGGGGTGGGGTTCAGGCCTCGTAGGAGCAGGTCCAGTACGGCGTTGAACTCGTCCTCGATGCCGGGGCGCTGCCAGTGCAGTGCGTAGTACGGGTCGTGGAAGCGGGCGGTGGCCTGGAAGACGGCGCGGGCGGTGACCGTGGGGTCGGGGGTGCCGGAGGCGGTGCCCGCGTCGATGAGCGAGGCGAGCTGGGCGAGGAGGATCTCGATGTGCTCGCCCACCGGGGTGCCCGTCTCGTCGGTCAGGACCGAGTACGTGGCGAACAGCTCGGGATCGCCGCAGGCCTTGGCGCGTTTCAGGTCGAACAGGGTCTTCAGCCAGGTACGGAGACGCTGCTCGGGGGTGCCGGGGCCGGAGACGATCTCCGCGAGGCGGGTGGCCGTGTGGTCGAGCCAGCGCCGGGTGACCGCTTCGCGGAGCGCGGCCTTCGTGGGGAAGTGGCGGTAGACGGTGCCGTGGCTCACGCCGAGGGCACGGGCGACATCGACCACGGTGGCCTTGGCCGGGCCGTGGCGGCGGAGCACTTCCTCGGTGGCTTCGAGGATGCGCTCGGCGGTCAGGGGCTCGGTGGTCGGTGCCATGTCACAGACGGTACCCGTGGGCGGGTTCAGCGCTCACTGTCGAGGTGTGCCATCTGCGCCGCCGCGTACCGGTCACCGGCCGCCGCGCCCTCGGGCACCGCCTTCTCGATCGCCGCGAGGTCGCCCTCGGTGAGGGTGACGTCCAGCGCGCCCAGCGACTCGGTGAGCCGCTCCCGGCTGCGGGCGCCGATCAGCGGCACGATGTCCGCGCCACGTGCCAGCACCCAGGCGATGGCGACCTGGGCGACACTGGCGCCCTTCTCCTCCGCGACGGCCCGCAGCGCCTCGACCAGCGCGAGGTTGTGCCGGAGGTTGTCCCCCTGGAAACGGGGCGTGTGGGAGCGCAGGTCGTTCGCCGGGAGCTGTCGTTCGGCGCTGAAGTGGCCGGAGATCAGCCCGCGCGACAGGACGCCGTACGCGGTGACGGCGATGCCGAGTTCACGGGTGGTGGGCAGGATCTCGCGCTCGATGCCGCGGGAGATCAGGGAGTACTCGATCTGGAGGTCCGCGATGGGCGCGGTGGCGGCGGCCCGGCGGATCGTCGCGGCGCCGACCTCGCTGAGCCCGATGTGCCGGACGTACCCCTGCTCGACCAGTTCCGCGATCGCGCCGACGGTCTCCTCGATCGGCACGTCCGGGTCGAGACGGGCGATGCGGTAGACGTCGATGTGCTCGACGCCGAGGCGCTGGAGGGAGTACGCGGCGAAGTTCTTCACGGCGGCGGGGCGGCCGTCGTAGCCGAGCCAGCCGCCGTCCGGGCCGCGCAGGGCGCCGAACTTGACGCTGACCAGGGCCTGTTCGCGGGCGGCGGCGGAGGCGGTGCGCAGGGCCTCGCCGACCAGCAGTTCGTTGTGGCCCATCGCGTAGAAGTCGCCGGTGTCCAGCAGGGTGACGCCCGCTTCCAGGGCCGCGTGGATCGTCGCCAGGGACTCGGCGCGGTCCGCCTGGCCGTACATCGCGGACATGCCCATGCAGCCGAGGCCGAGGGCGGAGACCTCGGGGCCGGTGGTGCCGAGGGGACGGGTGCGCATCGTCGTCGTCATACCGGTCACCCTGCCATGACAGATGACAGATTTCAACATCTGTCAGCTGTCATTCAGCACCCCACGGCCCGGCGCACACCTCCGCCCGCCCCGCCCCCTTGACGAAAGGTCTGGACCACAGGCACGCTCCACCACACCGGAATGACATGCCTTCGACACCCACGACCCGTACGCGGCGCCCCACCGGCCCCCCACGGCCGTCGCCGCTTCCCCCACCGGGAGGACCCGCATGCTCCGACGCACCCGCCTGCTCACCGCCGCGCTCGCCGCGGCCCTGCTCGCCCCGCTCGGCCTCGCCGCAGCGCCCAACGCCGTTGCGCTGAATGGCGGTTCGCCCGCCGCCGACACCTGTGCCGTGAAGTCCCGCCCGACGGGCAAGGTGCTCCAGGGGTACTGGGAGAACTGGGACGGCGCCGCCAACGGCGTGCACCCGCCCTACGGTTGGACCTCCATCGACGATCCGGCCATCGCCGCGCACGGCTACAACGTCCTCAACGCGGCCTTCCCCGTGATCCGTTCGGACGGGACGGCGCTGTGGGAGGACGGCATGGACAGCGGGGTGAAGGTGGCGACCCCGGCCGAGATGTGCGCGGCCAAGGCGTCCGGGCAGACCATCCTGATGTCCATCGGCGGTGCCACCGCCGGGATCGACCTGTCCTCGGAGGCGGTCGCGGACCGGTTCGTGGCGACCATCGTGCCGATCCTGAAGGAGTACAACTTCGACGGCATCGACATCGACATCGAGACCGGCCTGAGCGGCAGCGGGAACATCTCCCAACTCTCCGCGTCACAGGCCAACTTGATCCGCATCATCGACGGCGTCCTCGCGCAGATGCCGTCCGGCTTCGGGCTGACGATGGCCCCGGAGACCGCGTACGTCACCGGCGGCAGCGTCACCTACGGCTCGATCTGGGGCGCGTATCTGCCCATCGTGAAGAAGTACGCCGACAACGGGCGCCTGTGGTGGCTGAACATGCAGTACTACAACGGCAGCATGTACGGCTGTTCCGGGGACAGTTACTCCGCCGGGACCGTCGAGGGCTTCACCGCGCAGACCGACTGCCTGAACAACGGGCTGACCGTGCAGGGCACGACCGTACGGGTGCCGTACGACAAGCAGGTGCCGGGGCTGCCCGCGCAGAGCGGCGCGGGCGGCGGGTACCTGGCGCCGGGCCAGGTCTCCGAGGCGTGGCGGCACTACGGCGGCGCGCTCAAGGGTCTGATGACCTGGTCGCTCAACTGGGACGGCTCGAAGAGCTGGACGTTCGGCGACAACGTCAAGGCGCTGCAAGGGCGTTGAGCCCCGACAGCACGCGTCCGCCCGCCCGCCGGAGTGACCGGCGGGCGGGCGGACGGGCGGGGAACCGAGGTCAGCAGCCGATGAGGCGGGCGGCCAGGTAGCCCTCGATCTGGTCCAGCGAGACGCGCTCCTGCTTCATGGTGTCGCGCTCGCGGACGGTGACCGCGTTGTCGTCCAGGGTGTCGAAGTCCACCGTCACGCAGTACGGCGTGCCGATCTCGTCCTGGCGGCGGTAGCGGCGGCCGATGGCACCGGCGTCGTCGAACTCGATGTTCCAGTGCCGGCGCAGCGCCTGGGCGAGCCCCTTGGCCTTCGGGGACAGCTCGGGGTTGCGGGACAGCGGGAGCACCGCGGCCTTCACCGGGGCGAGGCGGTGGTCGAGGCGCAGCACGGTGCGCTTCTCCAGCTTGCCCTTGGCGTTGGGGGCCTCGTCCTCGACGTAGGCGTCGAGCAGGAACGCCAGCATCGTGCGGCCGACACCGGCGGCGGGCTCGATGACGTACGGAGTCCAGCGCTCGCCGGCCTCCTGGTCGTAGTAGGCGAGGTCCTGGCCGGACGCCTTGGAGTGCGCGGTGAGGTCGTAGTCGGTGCGGTTGGCGACGCCCTCCAGCTCACCCCACTCGCTGCCGCCGAACTGGAAGCGGTACTCGATGTCGGCGGTGCGCTTGGAGTAGTGGGAGAGCTTCTCCTTCGGGTGCTCGTACCACCGCATGTTCTCCTCGCGCATGCCGAGGCCGGTGTACCAGTTCCAGCGCTGCTGCATCCAGTAGTCCTGCCAGCCCTCGTCCTCACCGGGCTTGACGAAGAACTCCATCTCCATCTGCTCGAACTCACGGGTCCGGAAGATGAAGTTGCCCGGCGTGATCTCGTTGCGGAAGGACTTGCCCATCTGCGCGATGCCGAACGGCGGCTTGCGGCGCGAAGAGGTCTGCACCTGGGCGAAGTTGGTGAAGATGCCCTGGGCGGTCTCGGGGCGCAGGTAGGCGACCGAGCCGGTGTCCTGAGTGGGGCCGAGGTGGGTGGAGAGCAGGCCGGAGAACTGCTTGGGCTCGGTGAACTGGCCCTTGTTGCCGCAGTTGGGGCAGTTGACGTCCGCGAGGCCGTTCGCCGGGGCGTGGCCCTTCTTCTCCTCGTAGTGCTCTTCGAGGTGGTCGGCACGGAACCGCTTGTGGCAGGCGGTGCATTCGGTCAGCGGGTCGCTGAACGTGGCGACGTGGCCGGAGGCCACCCAGACCTCGGGGGCCAGGATCACGGACGAGTCGAGACCGACCACGTCCTCGCGCGACGTCACCATGTAACGCCACCACTGGCGCTTGATGTTCTCCTTCAGCTCGACACCCAGGGGTCCGTAGTCCCAGGCGGCACGCTGTCCGCCGTAGATCTCACTGCAGGGGAAAACGAAGCCACGGCGCTTGCTCAGGCTGACGATGGTGTCGATCTTGTCGGCGGCCACGGTGCTCTCTTCATTACGACGACGGGCGTTGAAGCGAGATGCTTCCAGCGAATGCTTCAGGTTACCGGCGCGGCCTCCCCCTCGGCCAAATCGGCCCCTGGTAAGCGGCCCCTCGGAGGGCTTGTTGACAACCGTTTCCATCTTTGTTGAAAATGAGTGTCATGACAGCACGACGACGTCTCATATCCGTGTCCGCGATCACCGCCGCCACCGCGCTCGGCCTGACGACCCTCTCCGCCTGCTCCTCCGACACGGCCGCGGCGGGCACGCCCGGGAAGTTCGACGTCGTCGCGTCCTTCTATCCGATGACCTTCCTCGCCGAGCGCATCGGCGGCGACCACGTCCACGTCACCTCGCTGACCGCGCCCGGCCAGGAACCGCACGACCTGGAGATCAGCCCGAAGCAGATCGCGCTGATCCAGAAGTCCGACGCGGTCCTCTACCTCAAGAACGTGCAGCCCTCGGTGGACGAGGCGGTCGCCCAGTCCCCGGTGAAGACCAAGATCGACGCGGCCTCCCTCACGACGACGGAGGAGCACGGCAACGAGGTCGGCGGGCACGCCGCCGCGCACGACACCCACTCCGCCGCCGAGTCCGCCGGGATCGACCCGCACATCTGGCTCGACCCGGTCCGCTACGCCCAGGTCGCCGAGGGCGTCGGCAAGGCCTTCGAGAAGGCGGACCCCTCACACGCGGCCGACTACCGGAAGAACACCGCCGTGCTGGTGAAGCAGTTGGACGCGCTGAACGTGCGGTTTCGCGACGGGCTCGCGCACACCCGCACCAAGGTCTTCATCACCACGCACGCCGCCTTCGGCTACCTCGCCGAGCGCTACGGCCTCACCGAGGAGGCCATCACCGGGCTCGACCCCGACTCCGAGCCCAGCGCGGTGCGCGTGAAGGACCTGGAGAACATCGCCAAGGCCGACGGCGTCTCCACCGTCTTCTACGAGACCCTCGTCAGCGACAGGACCGCCAGGACCATCGCGGCCGACGGACATCTGCGCACCGACGTGCTCGACCCCATCGAGGGCATCACCGCCAAGTCGCGCGGCACGGACTACTTCTCCGTGCAGGACGCCAACCTCAAGGCGCTCCAGAAGGCGCTGAACGCCAAGTGACCTCCAGGGAGGGCCGGATGACCGCGGAGACCGTGGTGGAGCTGCGCGGGGTTCGCGCGGAACTGGGCGCGCGGCCGGTGCTGCGCGGCATCGACCTCGCCGTGCGCCGGGGCGAGGTGGTCGCGCTGCTCGGCGCCAACGGCTCCGGCAAGTCCACGGCCGTGCGCACCGTCATCGGGCAGGTCCCGGCGGTCGCGGGCGCCGTCGAGCTGTTCGGCACCCCGCTGCGCGCCCTCCGGGACTGGGCGCGGCTGGGGTACGTACCGCAGCGCACCACGGCGGCGGGCGGGGTGCCCGCCACGGTGACCGAGATCGTCTCCTCGGGGCGGCTGGCCCGGACCCGCTTCGGCCGGTTCGGACGGGCCGACCGGGACGCCGTACGCCGCGCCCTGGACCTCGTCGGGATGGGCGACCGGGCGCACGACCCGGTGACCGCGCTCTCCGGGGGCCAGCACCAGCGGGTGCTGATCGCCCGCGCGCTCGCCGTGGAACCCGAACTCCTGATCATGGACGAGCCGATGGCGGGCGTGGACCTCGCCAGCCAGGAGATCCTCGCCACGACCCTGCGCACCCAGGTCGCCGCCGGGACCACCGTGCTGCTCGTGCTGCACGAACTCGGGCCACTGGAACCGCTGATCGACCGGGCGGTGGTCCTGCGCGACGGCTGCGTCACCCACGACGGCCCGCCGCCGCGGGCTCTCGGCCAGCACGCCCTGCCCGGCCACGACCACGTACACCCGCACGCGCCCGGGGGCGCGGCACCGATCGGGACGGGGCTGCTCGGCTGATGGAATTCCTTGACTACGCCTTCATGCAGCGGGCGTTGGTCTCGGCCGTGCTGGTCGGGATCACCGCGCCCGCGATCGGGATCTACCTCGTGCAGCGCCGCCAGGCCCTGATGGGCGACGGCATCGGGCACGTGGCGATGACCGGCGTCGGCCTCGGCTTCCTGCTGGACGCCTCGCCGGTGTGGATGGCGACGCTGGTCTCCGTGGTCGGCTCGGTCCTGATGGAGCTGATCCGCTGGTACGGCAGGACGCGCGGCGAGATCGCCCTCGCCATGCTGTTCTACGGCGGGATGGCGGGCGGGGTGATGTTCGTGAACCTCGCCCCCGACGGCTCCAACGCCAACCTGACCTCGTACCTGTTCGGCTCGCTGTCCACGGTGTCCGCCTCCGACGTGACCGCGATCTCGGTCCTGGCCGCCTTCGTGATCGTGGTCTCGCTGGGGCTGCGCCGCCAGTTGTTCGCGGTCAGCCAGGACGAGGAGTTCGCGCGGGTCACCGGGGTGCCGGTGCGCGCGCTGAACCTGCTGACCGCCGTGACCGCCGCCGTCACCGTGACCGTGGCGATGCGGGTGGTCGGGCTGATCCTGGTGTCCGCGCTGATGGTGGTCCCGGTGGCCGCCGCCCAGCAGCTCACCCGCAGCTTCGCCACGACCTACGCCGTCGCCGTCGCGCTCGGCATCACCGCCTCCGTCGGCGGCACGGTGACCTCCTTCTACCAGGACATCCCGCCCGGCGCGACGATCGTCCTGCTCACCATCGCCGTCTTCCTCGCGCTGACCGCGCTGGCCGCGCCACTGGCCCGCCGCCGGGCCCGCGCCGCGGCGGCGGCACTGCCCGCCGGGGACCCGGTGGAGTGCGCGATCCCGGCGGCGCGGGCGGCCGGGGGGTAGCGCGGGGCCCCGGCCGGGCACGCGTTTTCCGGCCGTACGGGCCTCCCGGCGGCCGGGCGGGGCCTCGGGGGCCGACTCCGTGGGGCCGGGGCTGGCAGAATGGGCGGGGCCCAGGCATTACGTGAGGAGGCAACCGGTGACCACCGCTGGACCGCCCGTGAAGGGCCGCTCCACCCGGCAGCGCGCCGCCGTGGCGGCGGCTCTCGACGAGGTCGAGGAGTTCCGCAGCGCGCAGGACCTGCACGACATGCTGAAGCACAAGGGCGACTCGGTCGGCCTGACCACGGTCTACCGCACCCTCCAGTCCCTCGCCGACGCCGGTGAGGTGGACGTCCTGCGCACCTCCGACGGCGAGTCCGTCTACCGCCGCTGCTCCAGCGGCGAGCACCACCACCATCTGGTCTGCCGCGTCTGCGGCAAGGCCGTCGAGGTGGAGGGGCCCGCCGTGGAGCACTGGGCCGACGCCGTCGCCGCCGAACACGGCTTCGTCAACGTCGCCCACACCCTGGAGATCTTCGGCACCTGCGCGGACTGCGCCGAGGGGCCCTGACCGTCAGCGCCGGTCCAGGTGCCGACGCAGGATCTCCCGGAGCCGGTCCGCCTCGGCGGAGCCGGTGAGGGCGCGCTTGGGGATCACGGTGAACTCGTCGGGACCGTGGGCGTCCAGCACGAAGACGCGCGCGGACTCCAGATACGCCTTGTAGTCCGTCCAGTCGGTGACCGTGGTCGTCCGGTCGGTGACCACCCGGACGCCGTCGTCCGTGACCGTGATCCGGTACGTGCCCTGTGCCTCGGCCCGCTTCCGGAACCGCGGGGCGAACATCGCGGGCACCAGCGGCACCAGGAGGACGTAGCAGCACACGGCGGCGGAGGGGACCCAGGAGCCCTCGCCGTTCCCGGTGAACCACAGCCAGCCCAGCATCAGGGCGATGGCCAGGGAACAGGGCAGCGTGAACATCGTCACCCTGCCCTGTCGGCCGCGCCAGAACCGTACCGTCAGCGCGGACCTGAAGTCCCCTGTCTCCGGGCGGTAGTTCAGCGTGACCGCGGCCCCTCGCGCGCCCGCCCCGGTCCCCTCACGTGTCAGCGCATCGCGCCCCATCGCACTTCCTCCCCATGTACACGACAGTGCGAAGGAATAGTAGAGGCACGCCCGGTCTCACTCCTCCCCGGTGCGGCCCTCCATCGCCAGCAGTTCCTCGTTGGGGATGGCGCCGCCGAAGCGGCGGTCGCGGGAGGCGAATTCGAGGCAGGCCCGCCAGAGGTCGCGGCGGTCGAAGTCGGGCCAGAGCACGTCCTGGAAGACCATCTCGGCGTAAGCGGACTGCCAGAGAAGGTAGTTGGAGGTGCGCTGTTCGCCGCTGGGCCTCAGGAAGAGGTCCACGTCGGGCATGTCGCCGTAGTAGAGGTACTTCTGGACGGTCTTCTCGGAGATCTTGGACGGGTCGAGGCGGCCCGCCTTCACCTCCTCGGCGATGGCCTGCGCGGCGTCGGCGATCTCGGCACGGCCGCCGTAGTTCATGCAGAAGTACAGGGTGAGGCGGTCGTTGTCCTTGGTCTGCTCCTGGGCGACCTGGAGCTCCTTGGCGACCGACTTCCATAGCTTGGGCATCCGGCCCACCCACCGTACGCGGATGCCGAGTTCGTCGAGCTGGTCACGGGTCTTGCGGATGAAGTCCCGGTTGAAGTTCATCAGGAAGCGCACCTCGTCGGGCGAGCGCTTCCAGTTCTCGGTGGAGAAGGCGTACAGCGAGATGTTGCGCACGCCCAGCTCCAGGCAGCCCTGGAGCACGTCGAGGACCTGCTCGGCGCCGACCTTGTGCCCCTCGGTGCGGGGCAGCCCGCGCTCCTTGGCCCAGCGGCCGTTGCCGTCCATGACGATCGCCACGTGCTCGGGGACCAGCTCGCCCGGCAGCTTCGGGGCACGGGCGCCGGAGGGGTGCGGCTCCGGTGCCCGGTACTCACGGCGGCGGCGACCCAGGATTCCGCGTACGACCATGTGCTTCTCGTCTCCTCGTGGCTACTTCTCGACGTACCTGAGCGAGCGCAGCCCCCGCTCCAGATGCCAGTGCAGGTAGGCGGACACCAGCCCGCTGCCCTCGCGGACGTGGCGCGCCTCGCTCGCGTCCGCGGTCTCCCAGTCTCCCGTAAGCAGCGCGCCGAGCAGCACCAGGGTCTGCGGTGAGGGGACGACGCTGCCGGCCACCCGGCAGTCCCCGCACACGCTGCCGCCCGAGGCGACCGAGAAGAACCGGTTCGGCCCCGGCATCCCGCACTTCGCGCAGTCCCCGAAGCTCGGCGCGTACCCGTTCACGGCGAGCGAGCGGAGCAGGAACGCGTCCAGCACCAGATGCGGGGCGTGCTCACCGCGCGCGAGCGTGCGCAGCCCGCCGACCAGCAGCAGATACTGCTGGACCGCCGGTTCGCCCTCGTGGTCGGTGAACCGCTCGGCGGTCTCCAGCATGGCGGTGCCCGCGGTGTAGCGGGCGTAGTCGCTGACGATGCCGCCGCCGTACGGCGCGATGGTCTCGCTCTGGGTGCACAGCGGCAGCCCGCGCCCGACCAGTTCGCTGCCGCGCGCGAAGAACTGCACGTCCACGTGGGAGAAGGGTTCCAGCCGGGCACCGAACTTGGACTTGGTGCGCCGGACACCCCGGGCCACCGCGCGGACCCGGCCGTGGCCACGGGTGAGCAGGGTGATGATGCGGTCGGCCTCGCCGAGCTTCTGGGTGCGCAGGACGACGCCGTCGTCCCGGAACAGGCTCACCGGGCACTCCCGGCGGCTGCGCGCGGCGCGCCCGGCGGCCGGGCGTACGGCGCGGGGGCGGCCGGTACGGGGGCCTCGGTGCGCGGTGGGGTCATGCCTCCATTCTGCCTGCCGCCCCGCGCGGCGCGGATGCCGGACCTTCCGGCCGCGTCGCACCCGGAACACCGGTATCGCTGTCACCATCCTGTGGAGGGGGGCCGGCCGAACCGCGACCCAGTACGCCAGGAGTCCCGATGACCCTCCCCGCCCCGCTGACCGGCGTCGTCCCGCCCGTCTGCACCCCCCTCACCCCCGAGCGCGAGGTGGACGTGCCCTCGCTGTGCCGCCTCGTGGACCATCTGGTCGAGGCCGGGACGCACGGCCTGTTCGTCCTCGGCTCGACCTCCGAGGCGGCCTTCCTCACCGACCGGCAGCGCCGCCAGGTGGTGGAGGCGGTGAGCGCGCACGTGGCCGGGCAGCTCCCGGTGATCGCGGGCGTCATCGACATGACGACCCCGCGCGTCCTGGACCACGTCCGCTCCGTCACCGGGGCGGGCGCGGAGGCGGTCGTGGTCACCGCGCCGTTCTACGCCCGCACCCACCCCGCCGAGCTGGTGCACCACTTCCGCCGGATCGCCGCCGCGAGCCCGGTCCCGGTGATCGCCTACGACATTCCGTCGGCGGTGCACACCAAACTCCCGGCCGACGTGGTGCTGGGACTGGCGGCGGACGGGGTGCTGGCCGGGCTGAAGGACTCCAGCGGGGACCTCGCCGCCTTCCGGGAGGTGGTCGCGGGGGCCCGCGCGCACGCCGGGTTCGCGGTGCTGACCGGCTCCGAGGTGATCGCGGACGCGGCCCTGGCGCTGGGTGCCGACGGGGTCGTCCCCGGCCTCGGGAACGTGGACCCGCACGGGTACGTCCGGATGTACCGGCTGTGCCGGGCCGGTGACCCGGAGGGCGCACGGGCCGAACAGGAGCGGCTGCGCGCGCTGTTCGGGCTGGTCGGGGTGGGCGACCCGGCGCGGATGGGCGGGAGTTCGTCGGCGCTCGGCGCGTTCAAGGCGGCGCTGCACCTGCGGGGCGTGATCGACTGCCCGATCACGGCGGAGCCGCAGGTGCCGCTGTCGGGGAACGAGGTGGCGCTGGTGGGCAAGTACCTTGCGGCGGCCGGGCTGTTGTAGCCTCGCCGCGCCCTGCGGGCCTGCTGTCAGCCGCCCTTGAGGAGTTCACCGAGGGGCAGCCGCCGGAACTCGATGGTGTCGTACGCCCCGCCGGTGCCCGTCTCGTACAGGCACCCGGCGGTGGCGGGGTCGAGCTGGACGAGGTCGGAGTAGGCGGCGGGCCGCTCGGAGAAGGTGCGCCGCCTCGTGAAGGTCCGGGCCCCGTCGGTGCCGGACCAGACGGCCAGGGCGCGGCGGGCGGTGGGGTCGGACGGGCCGGAGAACAGCAACGGAGCTTTCTCACCCGCCAGTTGGAGGACGCTCGCCTGCACCACGGGGACGTCCTCCAGGCCGGGCTGGGGTGCGAACGGGGCGTCCAGGGTGGCGCCGCCGTCGGAGGAGTAGGCGGCGAGCCGGTTGTCGGGGGCGCTGCCGTTCTGGTCGCGTGAGCTGAAGTAGATCCGCCCGTCGGGGAGTTGGGCAGCGCTGGTCTCGTTGGTGTTGGCGGTGCCGTCGTAGGTGTCGTCGGTGAAGCCGAGGTGCCAGGTGTGACCGCCGTCGTCGCTGTAGAGGGCGTGGGCGCCGTAGTACCTGGCCTCCCGCCCGGTGTCCGGAGACCCCTCGGGCGGGGCGGCGGAGTGGTCGGCGGGCACCACCAGACGCCCGGTGTGCGGGCCGCGGGTGAGCGCCAGCGCGTGTCCGGGACCGGTCGCGTACCAGCGCCAGCCGGGACGCACGGCCTCGGCGGTGATCTCCTCGGGATCGCCGAACCGCCGCCCGTCGTCGTCACTGCGCTGCACGAACACCCGGCGTCCCTGCTCGGGGGTCACCTCCCCGCGCATGATCTGCGCCTCCGTCACCCGGCCGCTGTTGTACGTGGTGACGAGGACGACATCCCCGGTACGGGGGTCCACGACGGGCGCCGGGTTCCCCCGCGTGTCCCCGTCCCCGGCGGCGACGACGCTCGTCTCCCCCCACGAGCACCCGCCGTCCCGCGACCTCCGCACCACGACATCGATGGTGCCCGAGTCCCCCGCCCCGTCCCGCCGTCCCTCCGCGAACGCGAGCAGCGTCCCGCGCGGAGTGCCGAGCACGGCGGGAATCCGGTAACTGGCGTACCCGCCCTCCCCCGCCCGGTAGGGCACGGAGACGGCGCACCCGGCGGTGGCCGCCCGCGCGGGCCCGGCGAGGGCGAGGGGCGCGGCGAGGGCGAGGGGCGCGAGCACGACCCCGGCAAGGACGGTGACACGGTTCGACGGGTTCACCGCCCAGACCTCCCCGCGTCCCCGCGTCCCGTAACGGCGTCCCCGGAACGAGCACCCCACCGAAGGGGCCCCGAGCGGGGGCGGGGGCACGGAGGGAGCGAACCGGGACCGGCCGTGCGGCAGCCCTTCTGGGGACGCGGCGCTCAGGACGGGGTGCGGGCCGCCGCCAGGAGGCGGGTCACGTCCGAGGCGGGGAGGGTGAGGGCGGCGCCGACCGTGGTCAGGGTGTCCTGTTCGGCGGGGGTGTACGGGCCGTCCGCGAGGGCGATCCGCGCCGCGTCCAGGAACAGCGACTCCCGGCCGCCGGGGGCGAGGTGCGGGGCCAGCGGGTCCAGCGCCTCGTGCAGCTCTATGGCCAGCCCCGGTGTGGACGGCCCGTCCACGGCCCGCCCGGTGTCGGCCTCCAGCGCCTCCACCATCGCCGCGAGCTGCTCCTCCGTACAGCTCTCGAACCCGGCGGCGCGCACCGCGACGGCGGCGGCCTCCAGGACCGTACGGGAGGAGGTGCCGCCCGCCGCGAGGACCGCGAGGGCGGCGGTGTGGACGCCGTCGCGGAGCATCGCGGAGAAGCGGCGCGTGGTGGGGTGGTCGAGGACATCGGTGCCGAAGTGCTCGCGGCAGGAGGCGCATTCCACGACGGGCCCGGCCTCGCCGCGCGGCAGCACCGGCACCCCGAGGAGGGTGAGCCGCCGACGCCCGGTCAGGCGCTGGTAGTTGCGGTCGCCGCCGCAGCCGGGGCAGAAGAACTCCCCGTCCCCCACGGGTGTCCAGGCGGTGCGGGTGCACAGGATGCGCGCAGCCCCGGCGGCTCGGCCGTCTCGTCCCCTCACTGGCAGCACGTCGCACCTCCGTAACCTCACGGCAACATCGCCGCGCTGGCGTGATGTTAGCCACATCCGGAGGGCTGAGTCAGTACCCCGTAGGTGACCTTTCCGTGATCAAGGGCGGCCGATGGCCGATATACGACGGGAGCCCGGCCGTCCTCGCGGACGGCCGGGCTCCGGAAAACACCCGGTGGGAGGGGGTCAGCGGGTCGCTCGGTTGACGGCGGAGACGACCGCCTTCAGTGACGCACGCGTCGTGTTCGCGTCGATTCCGATCCCCCACAGAACCTTGCCGTCGATCGCGCATTCGATGTACGAGGCGGCCTGCGCGGAGGCGCCCTCGCTCATCGTGTGCTCCTGGTAGTCCAGCAGCCGTACGTCGATGCCCACGGACTGCAACGCGTCGAAGAACGCGGAGATCGGGCCGTTGCCGGAACCGGTCAGCACGGTGTCCTCGCCGTCCACGGTGGCCTCGACGGTGAGCGTGTCGGTGCCGTCGGTGTCGGTGGTGGACTGCCCGGTGCGGACCTGGATACGGCCCCAGGGGTTCTCGGGGTTGGGCAGGTACTCGTCCCGGAAGCACGCCCAGATCGCGGACCCGGTGATCTCGCCGCCCTCGGCGTCGGTCTTCGCCTGGATGATCTTCGAGAACTCGATCTGCATCCGGCGGGGCAGTTCCAGCTTGTGGTCGTTCTTCAGGACGTACGCCACTCCGCCCTTGCCGGACTGGGAGTTGACGCGGATGACCGCCTCGTAGGAGCGGCCGACGTCCTTGGGGTCGATGGGCAGGTACGGCACCGCCCACTCGATGTCGTCCACGGTGACGTCCCGCGCCGCCGCGTCGGCCTCCATCGCGTCGAAGCCCTTCTTGATGGCGTCCTGGTGGGAGCCGGAGAAGGACGTGTAGACCAGGTCGCCCACGTACGGGTGGCGCGGGTGGACCTCCATCTGGTTGCAGTATTCCCAGACCCGGCGGATCTCGTCGATGTCGGAGAAGTCGATCTGCGGATCGACGCCCTGCGAGAACAGGTTCATGCCCAGGGTGACCAGATCGACGTTGCCGGTCCGCTCACCCTGTCCGAACAGGCAGCCCTCGACGCGGTCCGCGCCCGCCATCACGGCCAGTTCGGCGGCGGCGACGGCGGTGCCCCGGTCGTTGTGCGGGTGCACGGACAGCACGACGTGCTCGCGGCGGGACAGCCGCCGGTGCATCCACTCGAAGCGGTCCGCGTGCGTGGACGGCGTCGAACGCTCCACGGTGGCGGGCAGGTTGAGGATGATCTCGCGGCCGGGACCGGGCTGGTAGATGTCCATCACCGCCTCGCAGACCTCCAGCGCGAAGTCCAGCTCGGTGTCGGTGAAGATCTCCGGGCTGTACTGGTAGCCGAATTCGGTTTCGGGGCCGAGCAGCTTCTCGGCGTACTCCATGACCAGCCGGGTGCCGTCCACGGCGATCTGCCTGATGTCGTCCTTGGAGCCCCGGAACACGACCCGGCGGAACACCGGCGCGGTCGCGTTGTACAGGTGGACGGTGGCCCGGCGGGCGCCCTTCAGGGACTCCACGGTCCGCTCGATCAGGTCCTCGCGGGCCTGCGTCAGCACGGAGATCGTGACGTCCTCCGGGATCGCGCCCTCCTCCTCGATGATCGACCGCACGAAGTCGAAGTCGGTCTGGCCGGAGGCGGGGAAGCCGACCTCGATCTCCTTGTAGCCCATCTTGACCAGCTGGTCGAACATCCGGCGCTTGCGCTCCGGGGACATCGGGTCGATCAGCGACTGGTTGCCGTCGCGCAGGTCGGTGGAGAGCCAGCGGGGGGCGGTGGTGATCCGCCGCTCGGGCCAGGTGCGGTCCGGGATGTCCACCTGGTCGTAGCGGCCGTACTTGTGGATCGGCAGGGAACTGGGCTGCTGGCGGTTGGCCATGATGCGGGGCTCCTCGGTGGTGTCCGTACGGACCGTCGATGCTGTCCTGGGGGACGGCCGACGACACGACACAGCTCCGCGGGGAGGGGGTCGGCCTCGACTACAGGCCCTCACCGCGGCAGCTAAGGAGAAGCAGCCCGAAACGCATGATGTCTCGCATGCTAGCCGAGCGTTCTCGGGGGCGCGGGGGGCGTATCAGCATGCGGGATCGTGGGGGCTGCCTGGACAAAGGGTGACAGAGGGCGAGGGCGCGGAGACCCGTAGGGGCCGTAGGGGGGCTCGGGGGTCTGCGGGGCCGTAGGGGCCGTAGGGGGCGCACGGACCGCAGGGGGCCGGGGGCGGGGGTGCGCGGGGTGGGTGGGCCGTACTAGACAGGCGGGCATGACGGAACGGACGAGCGAGGTGTCGGGCATGCGGATCAGGGTGCGGCGGACGGGCGGCTTCGCCGGTGTCGAGCGGGCCGCCGGGGTGGACACGGCGGGGCGGGCGGACGCGGCGCGGTGGCACGCCCTGGCGGCCGGTGCCCTCGCGGCGGCCGACACCGCTCCCCCTACGGGCGTCCCCGACGGCTTCCACTACACGATCACCGTGGACGACCGGACGGTGTACGCGGCGGACCCGCACGTGGCCGATCCGGTACGGGAGTTGGTGACGCGGCTGCTGAAGGAGGGGGCGTAGGAGAGGCGCGCGGAGGGCGCGGAGGCGCAGGGGCGCGGGTCAGGGGGCCGTCGGGGTCGCCGTACCGTCGGCGGCACCGCCGGGGGCGGCCTCGGGGGTGGGCACGCTGTCGGGGGCGGGGCGCGGGCGGCGGTGGAGGCGGTCGTGCTCGTCCTCCCAGACCTTGAGGAGGACGCCGCTGTCCACGCCGCAGGCCCGTGCGCAGGCACCGGCGAAGCAGCGGGTGGGGAAGCGGGTGCCGCGCAGGATCTCCTCGACCTCGGCGCGGTCGGTGCCGGTGCGCTCGGCGAGCGCGGCGGTGTCGAGGCCCGCGAGCCGCTGTATGCGGCGCAGGACGACACCGAAGTGCGCCCCCGAGGCGGGTGCCGGGCGCGAGGCGACCGGGGTGGGGCGGGGACGGTCCGGGCCGGGACACGGGGTGTGCGGGGTGGGCGGGGCGGATCGTGGGCTGTGCTGCATGGGTGTGGGCTCCCGCGAAGGCAGGGGGTGGGGCGGGCGGAACGGTCGGGCGGTGGGACGGGCGGAACGTGGAGCGGTGGGGACGACCGTAGGCCGGTACGGAGGGTTCCGGTGCCGCTTCGTGAAGGCCGGAAACGGGGTGCGGGCCCGGCGGAACGCCCCCAGGACACCGTCACGGGTCGTTCCGTACCCCTACGGGCACCCCCGGACGCGCCCCCATGCGCTCCCCCTTTCCGCTGGTGGGAGCCCCGGCGCGCGCCCCGTGCGCCGGTGCTTCCGAGGGCGCCGGGCGCCCGGTCCGGGCGGGAAGCGGAGCCCGCACACTCCGGTCCGACTGTGCGAGGAAAGTGTCCGCGCCGTGCGCGCACTTGCACGCGGGGTGGAGCCGGATCGAGACATTGTCGCCCCGGACACGCATACCGGGCGGCGGACCGGTCAGGGAGTAACCGACGCCTCCGCGTGCAATTGCACGCCGGAGCCGAAGAGTTCGAGGAATCCGTCCGCACTGCGGAGATCACGGGAGGACACCCGATGCGGAAACCGGACTGTGCGCGGGACCGAGGAACGGACGACCGGGGCGCGGCGGCCCCCGGCTGGCGGAAGAGTTCGTACAGCAACCCGCAGGGTGCCTGCGTCGAGGTGGCGGAACCGGTCGGCGGGCCGGTGCTGTTCCGCGACTCCAAGCGGCACCGGGGCGGCCCTGCCGTCCCGCTCTCCCGGCGGGCGGCGGCGGCCTTCACGGCGGCGGTACGCCACGGCGAGCTGTGACGAAAGGGGCACCCGGCCACACCGGGTGTGCTGGACAGCGGGTGCCCCACCGGTAAGCATGTGCCGCACGCACACCGTGGACACGTACCTCCCGCCGCACCCCTCCCGCAGGTCACGCGGGGCGGGCGCGGCGGGGGGACGTCCGGACGCCTGGAGGGCGCAGTGGGGGAACAGCCCGCACCCGCAAGGGATTTGAGCGCGGTACCGGAGCGCGGCGACGCGGCCGGTCTGGGCCAGGACAAGGCGCACAGCGCCCGGATGTACGACTACTACCTCGGCGGCAAGACCAACTACGCCGTGGACCGTGAGGCCGCGCAGGCGGTGATCCGGGTGTTCCCGGCCGTCGAGACGGCCGCCCGCGCCAACCGCGCGTACATGCACCGCGCGGTCCGGCACCTCGCGGAGTCGGGCGTACGGCAGTTCGTGGACATCGGCACGGGCATCCCGACCTCGCCCAACCTGCACGAGGTGGTGCAGTCCGTCGCCCCCGAGTGCCGGGTCGTCTACGTGGACAACGACCCCATCGTCCTCGTCTACGCGGACCAGCTGCTCGACGGCACCGCCGAGGGCCGCACCGCGTACGTCCAGGCGGACGCCACCCGGCCCGCCGAGGTGCTGGCCGCCGTGGAGGCGGAGGGCGTGATCGACTTCGACCGGCCGGTGGCCCTCAGTCTGCACGCGCTGCTGCACTTCGTACCGGACGACCTCGCGCCGTACGACCTCGTGCGGGCCTACGTCGAACGGCTGCCGCGCGGCTCCTGTCTGAGCCTGTCGCACTGCACCGGCGATTTCGAGCCGGAGGCGTGGCAGGCGATCACGGACGCCTATGTGCGGCGCGGCACGCCCGCGCAGGTGCGGTCGCGGGCAGAGGTGGAGCGGTTCTTCGCGGGGCTGGAGCTGATCGAGCCCGGTGTGGTGGTGGCCCACCACTGGCGGCCGGACCCGGAGGACGACGGCCCGACCCCGCTGCGGGACGCGCATGTGGCGGTGTACACGGGAGTGGCCCGCAAGGCGTGAACAGGGCCTTGTCCCGGCCCGGTTGAGGTGCTCACCGGTAGTGGGCGCGGGCCAGGTCGCGGATGCGGCGGGCGGTCTGCCGGGGACCGAGGGCGGAGACGAGGAGGGCGTCGAACGCCTTCTTGCGGCGGTCCACGGACTCCTCGTCCTGGATGACGAGCCCGCCCTCGAACCCCTCGGCGTACACGATGGTGGGCAGCACGCGGCCGGAGAAGTCGTACAGGGTGGTCGAGCCCAGCTCCACCGGCTGGTCGTAGCGGCCGAGTTCGGCGAGGCGGAACTGGTAGCGCGGGTTCTGGGCCAGTTCCGCGAGATGGTCCAGCTGGCCGCGCATGATCTCCGGTGAGCCGACCGGGCGGAGCAGGGTCGCCTCGTCGATGACACACATCAGCCGCTTGTCGCCGCCCGCGTCCGCGAACCGCGCCCGGCGCTCCTCGCGCAGCTCCACCAGCGCGTCCAGCCGACGCGCGTCGTCCTCACCCCGGCCGATCAACGCCCGTGCGTAGTCCGGGGTTTGCAGCAGCCCGTAGAGATGCAGCGGCTCGTAGGAGCGGATGCGCTGCGCCATGTCCTCGAAACTCACCGCCGCCTGAAGGGACTTCTGGGCGACCCCGGACCAGGGCTGCCACCAGGTCGGCTGATTGGCCCCTTCGGCAAGCGCCCTCAACTGCCCCTGCTCGTACGGGTCTTCTATCCCGTAGACGGTGAAGAACCGCCCGAGGTCGTCCTCCTTGAACTGGTGCTGCCCGTTCTCGATCCGGCTCACCTTGGACGGCGACGCCCCGAGATGCCGGGCCACCTCCTCCTGTTTGAGGCCCCGCGCGGCCCGTCTGCGCCGCAACGCGTTCCCCAGCACCATCCGGGGCGCCGACGGCGCGGCCTCGTCCTGGAGATACCGCACCCGCCGCCCCGGCTGCCGTCCCTCGCCCTCCCCGGCCGCCACCCGCCGCTGCCCCACACCCACTCCTCACCCACCCCCCCCCCCCCGCCCCCCCCCCTCCCCCCCCCCCCCCCCGCCCGGGCCCCCCCCCCCCCCGGGGAAGCCCGTACCGCCCCCCGG
>NZ_JAHRXF010000054.1 GCF_019104725.1 Streptomyces corallincola
GCAGCCACAGCGCGCCCCGCACCATGCTGCCGAACTGCCGCGCAGCCCCGCCCCCCCCACCGGCTCGCCCCGCGCCCCCGACCCCGTCAGATACGAGCCGCCGTCCAGCCGCGCCACCCCCCCCGCCCCCCCCCCCCCCGCCGCACCCGGCCTCGCCGAGGCCACCCTCATCTCCAGCCCCGTTCCCACCCCCACCGACCACCAGCCCCACAACGACCCGGCCGACCCCGACGCCCACCCCGAGTGGCAACTCGCCAGCACCGGCCCCGAAGCCGCCGGTGGCTACCTCTCCGCTGCCGCCGCCCTCATCGTCATCGGCACCGCCGCCTACATGGCCGCCCGCAGCCGCCGCTGAGACGGGGAACGGACACCTACCTACGGGTTCGGCCCGAACTCGCTCTCCCGACCCGCCCGGATTCCCGTAGCCGCCGAGGCGTACGCCCTCGATCCGGCGCCGCGCGACGAGTTCAGCGCCGTACCGCACCGCGCCCGCGACATGGCCGTAGAGCCGCGCACCGCGCACACCGCCCTCCATGCCCCCCCCGCTGCCACCGGCGCGCAGACCACTACCTGCCCGGTACGCGAATTCACCGGCCCCGGCCTGCCCCCCCCACACGCCGCGTACGCCTCCAGCCGCTCCCCACCTCCGTCGCGTACGACGAGCACGCGCGTACTGGACCCAGTGGCCGGTCAGCCGGGGTCAGACCCGTTCGACCAGGTCCGCGATGGAGCCGACGACGTGGGTGGGGAGGTAGGGGTAGTTGTTGACCTGGTCCTTCGCGGTGAGGCCGGACAGGACGAGGAAGGTCTCCATACCCGCCTCCAGACCGGCCAGGACATCGGTGTCCATGCGGTCACCGATCATCGCGGCGGTCTCGGAGTGGGCGCCGATGCTGTTCAGGCCGTGGCGCATCATGAGCGGGTTCGGCTTGCCGATGAAGTACGGGCTCTTGCCGGTCGCCTTGGTGATCAGCGCGGCCACCGCGCCGGTCGCGGGCAGCGGGCCCTCGGGGGAGGGGCCGGTCTCGTCGGGGTTGGTGCAGATGAATCGGGCTCCCGCGTTGACCAGGCGTACGGCCTTGGTCATGGCCTCGAAGGAGTAGAGGCGGGTCTCGCCGAGGATCACGAAGTCGGGGTTGTTGTCGGTGAGGACGTAGCCGACCTGATGCAGCGCGGTCGTGAGACCCGCCTCGCCGATGACGTACGCGGAGCCGCCGGGGCGCTGGTCGTCCACGAACTTCGCCGTGGCGAGCGCCGAGGTCCAGATGTTCTCCGCCGGTACGTGCAGGCCCATCCCGGCCAGGCGCGCGTGCAGGTCGCGGGGCGTGTAGATCGAGTTGTTCGTCAGCACCAAAAACGGCTTCCCGGAGGCCTTCAGTGCCGCGATGAACTCCGCCGCACCGGGAATCGGCACCCCCTCGTGCACCAGCACCCCGTCCATGTCCGTCAACCAGGCCGCAATACCCCGTCGCTCCGACATCCCACGCATCCCCTCAGTCACTGGTGCTCCGACCAGGCTATACGGGGGTGGGGTGAGAGCCTGAGCGGGCGGGGAGCGCTCGCCCCGACCTGCGACCCTACGCACCCCCGCCCCCCCACCCCCTTCACCCATTCAGCCCACACCCCCACCCCCGAAGATGCGCCCCGCCTCCCCCCGGGGGACTCTCCCAATGTCTGGAGGTTCACGATGGGTTTGGTTGGAATTACTCTCTGTGCCGTCCTCGGGGGCGTGGCACTGGCGCCCGGGGCGTACGCGGCCGAGGGCGGGCAAGGTGTCCTCGTCACGCCTGCCGCGCCCGCGCCCGGCGCTGACGTGGGGCTGGAGGTGCGGGGGTGCCAGGGGAGTGAGGGCACCGCCACCTCCGGGGCGTTCGTCTCGGAGGCACGCCTGACCGGGGAGCAGGGGACGCTGAGCGGGGACACCCGAGTACGGTCCGCCGTGACTCCGGGGACGTACGCCGTACGTGTCCAGTGCGCCGGAACGGTCGTCAACGGCACCCTCACCGTCACCGGTCAGGGCGCCGCACAGGGCACCACCCCGGACACCCCCCAGGGCACCACCCCGGACACCCCCCAGGGCACCGCCCCGGACGCCGACCCCCAGGGCACCGCACGGGGCACCGCCGCGGACACCGCCCGTGCCACCACCCCCGTCGCCCCCGTCCACGCGGGCGGCGGCGGAGCCTCCGCGCACTTCGCCACCGTCGCCACCACAGGTTCCGGACCCGACACCGCCCAGGCCGTCACCGGGCTGGCCCTGGCCGGGGCCGCCGCCGGGGCCGTGGGGCTGCTCCGGGCCCGCCGGAGCCGTACCGCAGGCTGAGCCCCCGCGCCCCATGACCCACGACCCCGCAGCCCGGCACTCCGCGGCCCGGCACCCCGGTACCGTCCGCCTGCTCACCGCTCTCGCCTGGACCCTGTTGCTGCTCGGCCTCTGGATGTGGGGGCGCGGGGTGTCCGGCGGGGAGGGGAACGCGGCGCCGGGGGACGTCGCCGCGCTGGGCCGGGTGGACGACGGCACCGTACGGCTGCCGCCCGCCGCGAAACCCCTCACGGGCCCGGCCGCCCCGCAGCGCATCGACATCCCCGAACTCGGTGTCCAGGCGCCGGTCATGTCCCGCGGCCTCGACAAGGACGGCTCCATCGAGCCGCCGCCGTTCGACCAGCCGGGGGTGGTCGGCTGGTACGGCGCCGGGACCGTGCCCGGCGCGGCGGGCACCGCGCTGGTCGTCGGACATGTGGACACCGCGACCCGGCCCGCCGTCTTCTACAAGCTCAGCACCCTGCGCTCCGGCGAGACCGTCCGCGTCTACCGTGCCGACGGCCGTATCGCCCGCTTCACCGTGGAGGACGTCCGGGTCCTCCCCGTGGCCGACTTCGACCCCGTCCAGGCGTACGGCCCCCGCGAACCCGGCCGCTCCGAACTCCGCCTCATCACCTGCGGCGGCACCTTCGACCGCGCCGCCGGCGCGTACACGGCCAACGTGATCGTCTCGGCCTACCTCAGCGGCACGGAGGCGTGAGCGCACGTCCGCGAGGGCGCCGGGCTTCTTGTACGACAGGCTCGCCGATGCCGTCGTACCTACGAGACCGCCCCACCGCCCCGCTTCGTACCGCCATCCTCCGTCCCGCCGGTGACCGACCCCGGCCCGCGTACGGCGTTCACGCGGCGATCGACCGGCCGACCGGCCGGCCGACCGGCTCACCGGGGTGAGGAACCGCGCGAGGCGGTGAAGGCGGGCCTGGCCTCCCGGCTCGCGGAGGGCTCGTGGGCGGCTCCCGGCGGCGGACCGCTCGGACGACGCCGAAGCCGTGCCGCGTCTCCACGAAGCCCCTCGCCCGGAGGGCGTCCAGCGCTTCGCGCACCGAGTTCCGGCTCACGCCAGGAACTCGATCAACCACCACGTACCCGGAGTTCCCGCGCCGCCCTGCGCCGGAGCGCATCCGGCCGGAACGACGAGAAGACCCCCCGCGTGAACGGAGGGCCTTCTCGGTGTCTGTGCGCCGCCAGGGACTCGAACCCCGGACCCGCTGATTAAGAGTCAGCTGCTCTAACCAACTGAGCTAGCGGCGCCTGCTGACGAAGAGAACTCTACCCGACCTCCCGGAGTGCTCCGGACCGCGCTCACCGCCCCGACCAGCCCACTCGGCGGACCCCGTACATCATTCGGACCGTCAACATGCGTGCCCGGCGGACAGTTGTGACACTGATCAACGTGCACACGCCCGGACATATCCACCCCGAATGTGAGGCAGATCGCATGGGCGCTCCGGCGTTCCAGGAGATCGACCCCGAGAGAGACTGCGGCTGTCCCGGCTGCGTCCAGGCCCGGCGGAGCGCGGCGGCCCGGCCGTTGTCCGCCCGCTTCGGCGGTGGGGCGGCGGCGCGCGGGATCGCGGTGGTGGCCGCCGCCGCGTCCGCCGCCCTCGGCGCGACCCCGGCCGCCGCCGTCCCCACCCGCGCCCCGCACGTCCCACGCCTCCCGCACGTCCCCCACCTGCCGCACCTCCCGGCGGACCTCCCGCGTGCCGCCGACGGCGACCTCCCGCCGACCCCGCAGGGCGCCCCCACCCCGCTGCGCGGCCTGACCCCCGCCAGCCGTGCCCCCGCGACCACGCGGACGCAGATCATCAACCGCGCCAAGGTCTGGGTCGCCGCGCAGGTGCCGTACAGCGTGAGCGGGTACTGGAGCGACGGGTACCGGCAGGACTGCTCGGGGTTCGTGTCGATGGCCTGGAGTCTCGGCTCCAACGAGTGGACGGGCAGCCTCGCCTCCTTCGGGGTGAAAATCACCAAGGAGGAACTCCAGCCCGGCGACATGCTGCTGTTCCACAACACCGCCGACCCCAACAACGGTTCCCACGTGGTCATCTTCGGCGGCTGGACCGACTACACGCACACCGCGTACACGGCGTACGAGCAGACACCCCCGCACACCCGGCGCGGGGCCACCCCGTACCCGTACTGGAACCACACCGGCCAGTACGTGCCGTACCGCTACAAGGGCGTCACCAGCGACACCGCCGGGGCGCCCCCGGCCACCGGGACCAAGGAACCGGTGCCGTACCCCGGCGCCCGGTACTTCGGGCCCGGCGCCGACAACGCCAGCGTGCTCAAGCTCGGCCGACTGCTCGTCGCGCGCGGGGCGGGGGCGTACTACCCGAAGGGCCCGGCGCGGGAGTGGAGCGACGCCGACCGGCAGGCCACCCGCGCGTTCCAGCGGGCGCAGGGCTGGACCGGGAGCGCGGCCGACGGGCTGCCCGGCCCCCGCACCTGGGAACTGCTGGTCACCGGCAAGGGCGCGAACATCCCCGCCGCACCCGGCACGTCCGGCACCTCCGGCTCGTCGGGCACGAACGGTGTCCCCGGCTATCCGGGGCGCGGTTATTTCCGGCCTGGCCAGTCCAACGCGTACGTCACCCGGCTCGGCGAACGGCTCGTGGAGCAGGGGTTCGGGCGGTTCTACGCCCAGGGGCCCGGACCCCGCTGGGGCGAGGCGGACCGGCGGGCCGTGGAGGCGTTCCAGCGCGGCCAGGGCTGGCGGGGCGGCGCCGCCGACGGCTACCCCGGCCCGGAGACCTGGCGCCGCCTCTTCGCCTAGCCCCACACCCCGCCACGTCCCCACCGGCACCCGAATCCCGACCGGCACCCGAGCCCCGACCGGCGCCCTGCACCCGCGCCCCCACCCGCACCCGAGTACCGACCGGCGCCCGCACCCGCGCCGCCACACCCGCACCCGGCATCACCCTCGTCACCCGCATTCACCCTCGTCACCCCCTTCTCACTGTCATGAAGCATCTGGCGCGGAGGCTGGAGCACGCATGAGCACCACCACACAGCACAGGTCCGGGTCCGGGCCGGAGGAGCAGCCGGAGGGCACCGGCACGGTCACCCGTCCGGTCCGGCTGATCCAGAACGAGGCCACCACCGAGATCCCCGTCCACCTGCTGTTCCGGGACGACCCCGACCCCGCGCCGGTGCCGCTGCGCCCGGCCGTGGTGGGGCGTCGGCAGGGCACTGGTGAGCAGCCCCGGACCCGGCCACCGGCGCCGGTGCGCGGGCGGACGCTGCCGGACGTCGGCCCGGAGCTGACGGAGCGTCCGGCGCGGGTGCTGCCCGGTCTCGCCGGGGTGCTGGCCGGGACCGGCGGGGCGCTGGGGTGCCTGGCCGCGTCCTGGTGGGCGGGGGTGCTGCCGCCGTCCGCGGTGGACGCGCTGCGGCTGCCCGCCTCCTCCGGCGCGGGACTGGGCCCGGCGCAGTGGGCGGCGTACGCGGGCGCGGGCGCGCTCGGCGCGTTCGGGTTCGGCGGGCTGACCAGGGGCCGGGCCGGGCAGGCGCGGCTGCTGGGGATGTTCGGGCGCTACCGGGGTACGGTCCGGCGCACCGGGCTGCTCTGGGTCAACCCGCTGCTGCGCCGCCGCCGGGTGGACGTACGGCTGCGGCACTGGCGGAGCGAGGCGATGCCCGCCGCCGACGGCAACGGGGTGGCGCTGCGGGTGGTCGTGCTGGTGGTCTGGCGGGTGCGGGACACCGCGCGGGCGCTGCTGGGCATCGACGACCACGAGACCTACCTGCGCGAATGCGTCGAGGCCGCGCTGGCCCGCGTCCCCGTGGAGCCGCCCGGCGCGGCGCGCGGCGGGGTCGCGGTGGCGGGGGAGGCGCTGACCCGGCTGGTCGCGGGGGACGCGCGGCCGGTGGGCCTTGAGGTGTTCTCGGTGCAGCCGGTACGCGTGGAGTACGCCCCCGAGGTGGCCCCGGCGATGCACCGGCGCCGGATCGCCGCGCTGGAGGCGCGGGAGCGTGCCGGGGTCCTCAACTCGGTGGTGGACTCGGTGGAGGACACGGTGACCCGGCTGACCGTGCGCGGGCTGGTCGAACTGGACGACTACGAGCGCAAGGCGCTGGTCCGGGACCTGACGGTGGCGTTCTGCGCGGGGCGGCGCGAGCCGGTGTGAGCCGCTGTGATCCGGTGTGAGCCGGTCCGGGCCCGTGCGATCCGGTCCTGGCCCGCGCGGGCCGGGGGAGCCGCGCGGGCCGGTGCGCCCCCGGCGTGCGCGGGGCATGGGGAGTGCGGGCGGAGGTTCACCGGGAGGTGTGCGTGCGCTATGGACACGGTCAACTCCTGGTAATAATCTCGGACTTGGTCTAGACCTAACGGCACGGCTCGGCTCGGAAACTCCTCCCCCACGTTCTCCAGGAGCGGCCCTATGCGCACCAGGACCAAACTGTCCGCCGTCGTGCTGGGCGCGGCGACCGCCGGAGCGTTCGCGCTCTCCACCGGCGGCGCCAGCGGGCACGGCTACACCGATCTCCCCATCAGCAGGCAGAAGCTCTGCCAGAACGGCACCGTCGCCAACTGCGGCTCGATCCAGTGGGAGCCGCAGAGTGTCGAGGGCCCCAAGGGCTTCCCGGCGGGCGGCCCCGCCGACGGTCAGCTCTGCAACGGCGGTCTGGGTCAGTTCGCCCAGCTCAGCGCGGCCAAGCAGCCGTCGGGCGCGGCCTGGCCCACCACCCGCGTGACGGGTGGCCAGCAGTACACGTTCCGCTGGCAGTTCACCGCCATGCACGCCACGACCGACTTCAAGTACTACGTCACGAAGCCGGGCTGGAACCAGAACCACAACCTCTCCCGCTCGGACCTCAACCTCACCCCGTTCTTCACGGTGCCGTACAACAACCAGCGGCCCCCGGCCACCCTCAGCCACACCGGCACCCTGCCGTCCGGACTGAGCGGCCACCACGTGATCCTCGCGGTGTGGACCATCGCCGACACCGGCAACGCGTTCTACGCCTGCTCGGACGTCACCTTCTGATCAGCGCCTCCCGGTACGGGGTCCACCCACCGACCACGGACCCCGTACCCCCCTGGCCGTCAATCGGCCGCCAACCGGCCGTCCCCCGGCCGCCCTCGGGGTTCTGAGCTTCGCTTGAGGCCGTGCGGCTCCCGGCGCGAGTACGTTCCCGACACGCACCGCACATCGTGCGCGGCGCGCTCGGACCTCGGGGGGCCCGCATGGACTCGTTCTTCTACCTCGTACCCGTGCTGATGATCTGCTTCTTCGCCCTCATCGCGTACCGGCTGGTGAGCAGGGCCGGGCAGCTGGGCCGTACCTGGTCGCGCGGGCTGGTCGCGGAGGGCCGCTGCGTCGGCACGCACACCGCCACGCGCACCACCACGCACGGCGAGGGTGCCGGGTCGGTGCACACCACGCTGCACCACGTCTACGAGTTCACCACCCGTGAGGGCGACGTCGTGCGCTTCTCCGAGACGGGCGGGCGGGCGACGGTCGTGGCGGGCGACCACGTGCCCGTCCGCTATCTGCCCGAATGCCCCGAGCAGGCCACCACGCACCCCCCGGCCCGCGCCAGACTGGTCGCCGGGACCGCGGTCGCGGTGCTCTTCCTCGGGGTGGCCGTCACGTTCTGCCTCGCCTTCATGGGCGTCGTACACCTCACGTTCCTGGGCGGCGACGGAAGCGGCGGCTTCCCGGACCCCGGCGGCCCGATGCCCTGAGCGTGTCCCGGACACGAAGAAGGCCCCCCGCGTGAGCGAGGGGCCTTCCTTCTGTGCGCCGCCAGGGACTCGAACCCCGGACCCGCTGATTAAGAGTCAGCTGCTCTAACCAACTGAGCTAGCGGCGCGTGACTCCCGCCGTCCGCTGTGCGGCGGTCGGCGACGAAGAAAATACTACCCGGTGCGCGAGGGTGCTCCGGACCACCCGGCGCCCCTCCCGGCGACCGCCCGACCGCCCTCCGGGTGACCGCCCGACGGCCCTCCCGGCGACCCTCCCGATGACCGCCCGGCGGACCCGGTGACCGCCCCGCGCGGGGGCCGTCACCGGGCCGGACCTCACAGCACCGCGCTCAGGAACTCCCGTGTCCGCTCCCGCTCCGGGTCGCTGAAGATCTTCTCGGGGCTGCCGGACTCGATGACCCGGCCGGAGTCGAACATCAGCACCTGGTCGGAGATGTCCCGCGCGAACCCCATCTCGTGGGTCACGCAGAGCATCGTGATGTCGGTGCTGCGGGCGATGTCTCGGAGCAGGTCCAGGACGCCCGCGACCAGCTCGGGGTCGAGCGCCGAGGTCACCTCGTCCAGCAGCAGCACGCGGGGCCGCATGGCCAGCGCGCGGGCGATGGCCACCCGCTGCTGCTGCCCGCCGGAGAGCATGGCGGGCCGCGCGTCGCACTTGTCGGCCAGGCCCACCAGGTCCAGCAGCTCCCGTGCCCGCTGCTCGGCCTCGTCCCTGGACAGGCCCAGCACCCGGACCGGCGCCTCGGTGAGGTTCCGCAGCACCGACATGTTCGGGAACAGGTTGAACTGCTGGAACACCATCCCGATCTTCTTGCGGACCTCGCGGACCTCCCGGTCGGGCGCCGGGAACAGGGTCTGCCCGTCCACGGTGATCACACCCTCGTCGGGTTTCGTCAGCGTCATCAGCAGCCGCAGGATCGTGGTCTTGCCGGAGCCGGACGGCCCGATCAGCGTGACGTGCTTGCCCGCGTCCACGGTGAAGTCCAGGTGGTCCAGCACGGTGTTGGTCCCGAACCGCTTGGTCACACCGGCCAGCCGGATCAGCTCGCCGCCGGTCCGCTCCGCGCCCGGGGCCGTGTCGGGGTCTTTCGTCAGGGGGGTCTCAGCGGACAAGGCGTCGCTCCAGGGCTCGCAGGAGAAGGGAGGCCAGATAGGAGATGAGGATGAAGGCCACGCCGATGACGGTCAGCGGCTCGGTGAACTGGAAGTGCTGCTGGGAGAAGAGCCGCGCCCGGCCCAGCATCTCCAGCACCGTGATCACCATCAGCAGCGGAGTGTCCTTCAGCATGGCGATGACGTAGTTGCCGAGCGCCGGGACCACGCGGCGGATCGCCTGTGGCAGGATCACCGCCGTCCAGGTGCGGGAGCGCGGCAGGTTCAGCGCGGTCGCCGCCTCCCACTGGCCGACCGGGACCGCCTCGATACCGGCCCGGTAGACCTGCATGGTGTACGTCGAGTAGTGCAGCCCGATGGCGAAGACCCCGGTGGCCAGCGCCGAGAAGGTCAGGCCCCACTCCGGCAGCACGTAGAAGAGGAAGAACAACTGCACCAGCAGCGGGGTGTTGCGGACGAACTCCGTGACCACCCCGACCGGCCAGCGCACCCAGCGGCTCGGCGCGCGCATCAGCAGCGTCCACACCAGGCCCAGCGTGAACGACAGCAGCGAGCCCAGGACCAGCGCCTGGAGCGTCACCAGCAGACCGTCCCACAACTGCGGCAGGAAGCCGCTCACCGCGCTCCAGTCCCACTTCACGCGACACCACCCCCGCTCACGCCGACCCTGGTCTTCGGCGCCGGACCGTCCGTCCGCACCGGCTCCGGTACGGCGCTCTTGCCGACCCCCGCCTTCAGCCGCTTCTCCAGCCCGCGCATCAGCCGGGTGAGGACGAACGCGATCACGAAGTAGATGACCAGCACCCACGTGTAGATCTCGGCGCTCTGCTGGAGCGCGAGCCGCACCAGATTGGCGCTGAACGTCAGATCGCCCATGCCCATCACCGACACCAGCGCGGTGCCCTTGAGCAGCTCCACCAGCAGATTGCTGAACGGCGGGATCATCTCCGGCACCGCCTGCGGCAGCGAGACCAGCCGCAGCCGCTGCCAGGACGAGAAGCCGAGCGCGACACCGCCCTCCCGCTGCGCCGGGTCCACCGCGGCCAGCGCGCCGCGCACGATCTCCGAGCCGTACGCGCCGTACGTCAGGCCCAGCGCCAGGGTGCCCGCCCACAGCGGGACGAGCTGCCAGCCGAACGCGACCGGCAGCACGAAGAACACCCAGAAGATCATCACCAGTGCCGAGGTGCCGCGGAACACCTCGGTGTAGACACCGGCCAGGAAGCGCACGGCCCACATCCGGTGGGTGCGCGCGATGCCGACGGCGAAGGACACGGCCGCGGCCAACAGGGCGCTGAACACCAGCAGTTGGACCGTGGTCCAGACACCCTTGAGTACGAGTTCCCAGAGCCCCGAGGTCATCCGCGGCACAGCTCCTTCGCGGTCAGGTCCGTCATCTCGTCCTTCGTGAACCCGAAGGGCCGCAGGATGCGGAACAGTTCACCGCTGCGCTTCAGCGCGTGCAGCTCGGTGTTGAAGGCGTCCCGCAGCCGGGTCTCGGTCGGCCGGAACGCGAACGCGCCGCCGTCCACGTGCCGTTGGCCCTTGATCACGGGCGCGAACGGCTCGGTGGACTCCGTCTTCGCGGACTTCTTCACGACCTCCCGGACGGTGAGCGCCGTACCGGCGAACACGTCCACCCGGCCCGCCTCGACCGCGTTCAGCCCCGCCACCTGGTCCGGGACGATCAGGATCTCGCTCTCCTTGTACCCGGCGTCCACCGCGTACTGGATCTCCGCGTATCCGGTGCCGGTGGCGAACTTCGCCTTCTTCGCCACCACGTCCTGGTACGAGCGCAGCCCCTTCGGGTTGCCCTTGCGGACGATGAACGCGTCCAGCATCTGGTAGTCCGGGTCGGCGAAGATCACCTGCGCGCAGCGCTCGGCGTTGACGTACATCCCGGCGGCGACCACGTCGAACTGCTGCGAGTTCAGGCCGGGGATCAGCGAGCCGAACTCGGTGGGCACGGGCTGCACCCGGTCCACTCCGAGCCGCTTGAAGATCGCCGTCGCCAACTCCGGTGCCTCACCGGTGAGTCGGCCGTCCGTGTCGATGTACCCGAACGGGATCTCACCCGCGATCCCGAGCCGTACGACACCCTGCGCGCGCAGCCGGTCGAGGAGGTCGCCGCCTTTCGTGTCCGACGCCGAGGCGACCCGCGTACAGCCCGCCGCGCCCAGTGCGCCGAGGGCGCCCAGTGCGGCGGCACCGGTGAGCACCGAGCGCCTGCTGTGTCTTGATTCCGCCCCTGACATGCGGGGGCCGTTCCAGTGAGGTGGAGGCATGCGGGCGCGGCTACCCAAGCCGACTCCCGCTATTCCCCCGATTTTCCGGCCGACACCTACCTCCGGTTACGGGCGTTCGGGCACCCTTCGCACCGACATGCGACGGTCTGGCGCCGCGGCCGGAATCAGCCGCTCGGGGGCGTGCCGTGCGCGAGAAGTCCGCCGCTCCTGCCCTGGACGAGCGGCGGAACGGCGGACTCTCGGCGGCGCTTCAGACGCCTGCGCGCAGGACGTGCGGGGTGAAGGAGCGCGACACGACCTTCCAGTCGTCGTCGGTGCGCAGGTACTGATCGGTGCCGACGCCCATCGTGTAGGGCACGGTGTCGTCGCCCTGGGGGTTCCCGGCGATGTAGGCGGTGACGTGATACGTCCCCTCCGCGGTCCCGGGACCGGTGTGCGTGAAGCGGAAGTTCGTCAGGACGTGGCGCAGCGATCCCAGCGGCTTGTCGCGGTCCATCATGCGGCCCCACTCGTCGATGGCCGCGGTGCCCACCGACGGCTCCCCGAAGGTGTGCAGGGTGCCGTCCTCGGTGAACAGGGCGGAGACGGTCTCGGCCACCCCGTTGTCCACGCGCCAGTTGACCTCGGTCGCCAGCCGTTCGAGGCGGACGTGGTCCGCGTCGTCCACCAGGTCGCCCGCTGTCCCGCCCGAGGGCCCGGCGGCCTCCGCGGGTGCCGCGAGCTGCTGGAGGAAGTTCGGCACGCCGACCTCGGCCCAGTGCTCCGCGATCCTGCCGTCCCGGACGACGTCCACGGTGGTGCCGGTGAGCCTGGCGGTGTTCCCGGCGGACGGCACTCCGAAGAACTCGCCGGTCTGGCGGCCGGTCACCGCCCACCGGGTGGCGACCCTGTCGCCTTCGGCCACCTGGTCCAGGATCTCGACACGCAGGTCGGCGAAGGCCGCGAGCAGCGCCTTCTCCGCCTCCAGCCAGGTCTCGCGGGTGAAGGTGTAGCCCGACGAGGGGTGGATGACCAGGTCGGCGGCGACGTAGCGCTCCCAGGTCGCGTCCAGGTCCCCCTGCTCGTACCCGGCCCAGAAGTTCCGGACCGCGTCCTTCGAAGTCATGACAATCTCCCTGTTTTCTGTGCGAATGAGACTCTTCCAACCGGTTGGCTTAAAAGTAGCCCCTCTCCGTCTTAAAAACAACTGGATGGTTTGAACGGCTGGAGATAGTGCGCCGCTCCCCTCGGCGGGAGGCGCTCCCGCCCCCGCGCGTCAGGAGCCCGGACCCCGCGCGTCAGGAGCCCGGACCCCGCGCGTCAGGAGCCCGGACCCCGCGCGTCAGGAGCCCGGACCCCGCGCGTCAGGACCCCGGACCCCGCGCGTCAGGACCCCGGACCCCGCGCGTCAGGAATAAGCGGAGGCGTGCCACCGTTCTCGGCAGTAGGAGAACGCAAGGTCGTACAGCAGGAGGCAGACGCCGTGGGAGACGAGATCAGGGGTAGTGCGCTGGGCGCCGCTCCGGTACCTCTGTCCGTACTCGATCTGGTGACCGTGGGAACGGGCAGCACGGCGAGCGACGCGCTCGGGACCAGCGTCGGGCTGGCGAAGTTCGCCGAGTCGCGCGGGTTCCACCGCTACTGGGTGGCGGAGCACCACTCCATGCCGGGGGTGGCGTCCTCGTCGCCCGCGGTGATCCTGGCGCATCTCGCGGCGCACACGAGCCGTATCCGGCTGGGGTCGGGCGGGGTCATGCTGCCCAACCACGCCCCCTTGGTGATCGCGGAGCAGTTCGGGACGCTGGAGGCGCTGGCACCGGGCCGGGTGGACCTGGGGCTGGGCCGGGCGCCCGGGACGGACGGGGCGACGGCGGCGGCACTGCGCCGCAGCGACACCCTGCACGAGGGCGCGGACGACTTCCCGCAGCAGCTCGCGGAGCTGACGAGGTTCCTCGACGACGACTTCCCCGACGGGCACCCGTACGCCAGGATCCACGCGATCCCCGGCCCGGTGCAGGGCAGTACGCCCGGCGGGGTGCAGTCCCCGCACCGCCCCCAGCTGTGGCTGCTCGGCTCCTCCGGCTTCAGCGCCCGGCTGGCCGGAATGCTCGGCCTGCCGTTCGCCTTCGCGCACCACTTCTCCGCGCAGAACACCCTCCCGGCCCTCGACCTGTACCGCGAGTCGTTCCGCCCCTCCGAGGTGCTGGACGCGCCGTACGCCCTGATCGGCGTCTCGGCGCTCGCCACGGACGAGGAGCGGGAGTCGGGCCGCCAGGTGAAGGCGGCGGCGCTGAACATGATCCGGCTGCGCACCGGTCGCCCCGGCCTGTTCCCGGACCCGGACGAGGCGGAGAAGTACGAGTTCAGCCCGGCCGAGGAGGACTTCGCGTCGTCCATCACGGGCAACGTGGTGCACGGCACCGCCGACGCGGTCCGCGAGGGCCTGGACGCCCTGCACAAGCGCACCGGCGCCGACGAGCTGATGATCACCTCGATGGCCCACCGGGGCGAACTGCGCCTGCGCTCCTACGAACTCATCGCGGACGCCTACGGATTGCCCACCGTGTCGTAGGACCGGGCCGGTGTGCCCAGCAGCTCGGAGATGCGGTCGGCCGGCACCGGACGGGAGTACAGCCACCCCTGACCGGTGTCGCAGCCGATCCGCCGCAGCCGGGTGGCCTGGGCGGACGTCTCCACGCACTCGGCGGTGACGGTCAGCCCGAGCCGGTGCGCGAGCTGGATCATCGCCTCGACGATCACCTCGTCCGCCGGGTTCGGCGGCGGCGCGACCGCGCTCGGATCACCCTCGTACTGGAAACCGCGTACGAAGGAGCCGTCCAGCTTCAGGGCCGAGACGGGGAGCCGACTGAGGTAGGCGAGGTTGGAGTAGCCGGTGCCGAAGTCGTCGATGGCGATGCGCACGCCCATGTCGCTGAGCGCCTGGAGGGTCTGCACCGGGCGGCCGGAGGAGCCCATCACGGCGGACTCGGTCAGCTCCAGCTGGAGCAGCTGGGGGGCGAGCCCGGTCTCGGCGAGCGTCCGCGCCACGTCCGCGACGAGGTCGGAGTCCCACACCTGGCGTACGGCGACGTTCACGCTGACGAAGATCGGCGGCTCGTCGGGGTGGTCGAGCTGCCAGCGGCGGGCCTGCCGACAGGCGGTGGCCAGCGCCCAGCGGCCGAGCTGGACGATCGAGCCGTCCTCCTCGGCCAGTCCGATGAACCGATTCGGCGCCAGCGTGCCGAACTGCGGGTGCGCCCACCGCACCAGCGCCTCCACCCCGCTCAGCCGCCCGTCGTCCATGCCCACCAGCGGCTGGTACTCCAGCACGAACTCGCCGCGCTCGATGGCGGCCCGCAGGGTGGAGGCGAGTGCCTGACGGGTGATCAGATGCGCGTTGCGCTCGGGGTCGAAGAGGGTCCAGCGGGACTTGCCGTCGGCCTTCGCCCAGTACAGCGTGGTGTCGGCGGCCTGCATCAGCCCGGTCGCCGTGGTCCCGGCCGCGTGCCGCTCCACCACGCCGATGGACGCGGTCAGCGACAGCCGCTGCCCGGCCAGGTCGAACGGGTCCTGGAGCGCCTTCAGCGCCGACTCCGCGAGGTCCGCGACCTGGTCGGTGCCGGTGGAGTCCTCGACCAGCAGCGCGAACTCGTCGCCGCCGAGCCGGGCCACCAGCGGGGTGCCGGTGCGGGCGACGCCGGTCTCGTCGGCCACTCGGGTCAGCCGCTCGGCGACGGCCGCGAGCAGCCGGTCGCCCACCCGGTGCCCGTGCGTGTCGTTGACCGCCTTGAACCCGTCCAGGTCCAGATAACACAGGCCGATCCGCCCGGTGCCGCCCTGCCCGTACGACTCCGCCTCCAGCGCGGCGCTCAGCCGCTCGAAGAACAGGGTGCGGTTGGGCAGCCGGGTCACCGGATCGTGCATCTGCAAGTGCCGCAGCCGCGCCTGGAGTTCACGGTGGGCGCTGACGTCGGTGACCGAAAGCAGCACCTCCGGACCACCCCCGGCCAGCGGCGCCACGGTGACCTGCACCCAGAGGGACTGCCCCGCCGTGTGCTTGAGCCGCCGGGTGCAGCGCAGCCGCGCCTTCTGGCCGCGCAGCACCTCCTCGTACGCCTGCCCGGTCCGGGCGTCGGCGCCCAGCTCCAGCAGGGCGGCGGCCGGGCGGCCGACGAGGGTCGCCGGATCGATGCCTAGCAGGTCGCCGAAGGCGGCGTTCGCGCCCGTGACCAGGCCCGAGCGGTCCACGACGGCCATGCCGAGCGGAGCGCTCGCGAAGACACGCTCATGGGTACTGTGACTACTGTCTGTGACGGCTGACCGGTCGAGGTCTGCCGCGGGCGTCGGCCCTTCGGACGTTCCGCTCACCGCTCGCTCCCGCAGTGCACTCGATCCCTAGTCCGTGCCGGAAAGTGTGCCGATCATAGAGGCTGGCCCCTGGCCCTTCCAGCCACACCCCAGTCTCCCGGACAGACCACAGGTTCCGACAGATCGTTTCTGCCCGCACCTGGACGGGTTCTTGAGGCACGCGACCGCTTGTGACGTTCCGTGAGCGTTTCGGGGTGTCGGCGTCCGGACCTCGTATGCCTCCCGAATGGGCGTACTCACCCTTCTGGTTCAGACAAACAGGGCGATGGGTTGCGAATGAACACAATCTGGATGCGGTGTCCCGCGAACCGCATCCGGAGGTCATGTCCGTGCCCAAGCTGCGCAGCACCGCCGCCGTGTTCACCACGATGTCGGCGCTCGCCGCGACCTCGGTGCTCAGCGGACCCCCGGCCGCCGGAGCCGTCCCGACCGCCCCCTGCGCGCTGCACCGCACCGCCGCCCACCACTCGGAGGGCGTGGATTCCTGGGACGCGGGATACGCCCGGCCGGTCGGCGCGCTCGACGCCGTCATGATCTTCCTGTCCTTCCCGGACTCCGTCCCCGCCACCACCCCGGCCCAGCTGACGGCCGATCACTTCCCTTTGACCAGCCGTTTCTTCACCAAGGCGTCCTATGGCCGGTTCACGCTCCGCCCGCATCCGATGGACCACTGGCTGCGGATGCCGAAGCCGTCCACCGCGTACGCCATGAAGCGCGACTGGGGTGCGGAGGACCGGGCCGCCTATCTCCGCGACGCCATCGCGGCGGCCGACAAGGAGGTGGACTTCTCCCGCTACCCGGTCGTCTACCTGGTCGCGGACCCGGACGCGCCGGGCGTCGATTCGGACGCCACCAAGGTGGTCAATCTGGACACCCCGATCCGCGCGGACGGCACCGATGTCCGCCGGGTCGTCACCGTCTTCGAGAAGCATCCACCGGATCGGCTGGTTCTCGCCCATGAGACCGGGCATGTCTTCGACCTCCCCGACCTCTACCACCGCCCGGTGGACGGCAAGGGCGACTGGGACACCTACGTCGGCGACTGGGACCTGATGGGCAGTCAGTTCGGGCTCTCCCCAGACCTGTTCGCCTGGCACAAGTGGCGGCTCGGCTGGCTGGACGCGGACCAGGTCGCGTGCGTGCGGGGCGCCGGACCGACCCGGCTGACCCTGGAGCCGCTCGCGGCGGCGCCGGACGCCCCGGCCACGGCACCGGGCGACCCCGCGTTCGGGCTCGGGCACGGCACCAAGCTGGCGGTGGTGCGCACCGGCGCCGACAGTGTCCTCGCCTTCGAGGCGCGCGGCTCCGCCGGGAACGACCGTGCCGGGTGCCGACAGGGGGTGCTGGTCTACCGGGTGCGCGGCGGCGCGGAGTCCGGCGGCGGCCCGGTCGAGGTGGTGGACGCCCACCCGCACTCCGAGGCGTGCTGGGAGGAGTCCGTCTACCCGCCCCTCGCGGACGCGCCGGTCGCCCTCGGGGAGAGCTTCACCGTGCCGGGCGACGGGGTGAAGGTGGAGGTGGAGGGCCGTACGGCGTCGGGGGCGTGGACGGTGCGGATCACCCCGGGGATCTCGGGGTGAGGGGCGTCGTCGTACGACGGGTTCGGGTCGTACGGCGGGATCGCGGGCGTACGACGAGAAGGCCCCCCGTGTGAACGGGGGGCCTTCTCGGTGTCTGTGCGCCGCCAGGGACTCGAACCCCGGACCCGCTGATTAAGAGTCAGCTGCTCTAACCAACTGAGCTAGCGGCGCCTGCTGACGTCGTAGACCTTAGCACCCTGGTCGGCGGGAGGAAAAATCGAAATCCGCACCGCCGCGCGGGCCGCTCTGACCGCCGCCCAGAGCACGATCTCGGGGCCGGGGAGCCACGGGCTGCGGGTGTCCGGGGCGACCAGCCAGCGGCAGTCGCCGGATGCGGCCGGGGTCCTCGGGGCCGAGCCGGCGCTCGGGTCCAGGGCCGGGACGGTCACCGCGTCACCGGTGCCGTGGCAGAGCAGCGGCGGTACGGCGTCGGCGCGGCCCCCGGCACCCCGCGAGCCCCACTCCTCCCAGGTCAGCAGCGACGGCAGCCGCTGGGCCGTACCGGGGGCGGTGAACAGCAGGACGCGGCCCCGGTACACGGCGACCGGGCCGGAACCCGGGCCCTCGCTGCTCCAGAAGCGGTCCATCATCCGGCGCCCGAACACGGCGGGCGCGCTCACCACGTCGAACGCGGTGCCGCAGGGCAGCACCAGCGGGGCGTCCGGCCGCTCCCGCCACAGGGCGAGCGTGCTGCGCGGATGCGTCCCGGCGGAGGCGAGCCAGGCGGCTCCGTCGGAGGTGGCACAGGTGACGTCCGGAGTGGTGTTCATGACGTACAGATCTACCGGGCGTATGCAGCCGGTTTCCGTGGGTTGCGGAAAACCGGGACAGGAAGGGCAGGGGAGTTGTATCTTGCCCGCCCGTCTGGCATATGCCAGGTGCTGCCGGGGCTACACCGGGTCCACGTAGGGGCGGCCCTCGGTGTCCAGGCCCTTCAGCAGATCCCGGCCGAACTCCACCATCCGCTGCGCGTAGTCCTCGGTCCACTCCGCGCGCCGGGCGATGTCCGCCGCCGTCAGCCGGTCGAACCGGCGCGGGTCGGCGAGCTGCGCCGCCGCCACCGCCTGGAACTCCACGGCCCGGTCGGCGGCGGCACGGAACGCCTGCGCCAGCTCGGTCGCACGGCTCAGCAGCGCGCGGGGGTCGTCCATCGACTCCAGGTCGAAGAAGTGCTCGGGGTCGGCCGTCGCCGCTGCGGGCTCGAACAGCAGTGGCGCGGGGCGTAGCCGCGATTCGTTCCGTCGCGGCGTGGGCTCCGCCATGTTCTGTCTCCTCCTCGTACGTCCGGTCACGCGCCGATCGAAGTCGGCCACCGTCCATTGTCCCGCCCCCGCGCAAGGGCGCATCGGCCTCCCCACACGCCCCGAACACACAACCGAACAACCTCAAGGCGCCGGAGCCGACGGCTTGTTCCCCGATGTGGGAAACACCACCTACGGGGGGTTTACGGGGGTACGGGGGCCCGGTTCACGGGCGCCAGCTCACGCGGTGTTCCGCCAGGTGGGCCAGCACCGTGTGATTCGCCTCCCACCCGTCCGGGAACTTCACCAGGGTTCCCAGCTGGACCGGTTCGGTGGAGGGGTAGTCGTCCAGGAGGGTGCCGACGCCCTCGCGGCAGACGACGACGCAGGCGTGGCGGTGGCGGGAGGCGAGGACGCAGAGGCGGCCGGTCTCCAGGTGGAACGCGGTGGCGTCGGGGCGGCCGGACAGGGGGTGCAGGACGACCGTGACGTCGTACTCGCGGCCCTGGAGCCGGTTGGCGGTGTCCACGGTGACGTCCCGGACGCCGAGGTCGGCGAGGGCGGCGCGGACCGCCGCCGCCTGGTCGCGGTGGGCGGTGCCGACCGCGATCCGGTCGGCGGTCAGTGGGGCGGGGTCCGGTGAGCGTTCCGAGACGGCCGCGCCACCCCGGTCCAGCAGCCGCCGTACGACCGCGGCGACCGCGCGGACCGCCTCCGGGTCGGTGCGCGGGGTGTGCCGGGCGGGCAGCTCCAGCAGCCCCCAGCCGGAGGCCGCCGCCTCGTCGATCACCCGGTCCGGGCCCGACCCGTCGGACGGCACCGCGAAGGCGAGCCGCCGGTCACCGGGCCCGGTGCCGCTGCGGAAGGGGGTGAACGGGTAGAACGCGTCCGAGACCAGCGGCGCCGCCGACGCGGGCAGCCGCCAGGACACCGGCAGCCGGTGCTGCGGCAGCCCCGGATTGTGCGCGAGCAGCGTGCTCACCGCCGACGCCGAGGGGTCGTACGACAGCCCCGCCCACTGCTCGCTGCCGACGATGGCGAACGGGTCCAGCTGGCCGGGGTCGCCCACGAAGAGCGCCCGCTCGAAGAGTCCGGCCACGGCGAGCAGGGAGTCGGAGCGCATCTGGTACGCCTCGTCCACGATGGCGTGCCGCCAGGGCTCGTCCACCTTGACGTGCGCCCACTTCGCCGCCGTGGACAGCACGACGGGCAGGCCCGCGAGGTCGCCCGCCTTGGCGGAGGTGCGCACCTGGGGGAGTGCGTCCAGGGCCTTGTCGTAGGCGTCGGCGTCGCTGCTGTGCAGGCGGCCCACCGGCAGCTCGGGGTTCTTCTCGGCGAGCCGCAGCACCAGGTCGTCCACCTGCGCGTTGGTCTGCGCGACCACCATCAACGGGCGTCCGGCCTCGGCCAGTTCGAGCGCGGCCCGCACCACGAGGGTGGACTTCCCGGCACCCGGCGGGGAGTCCACGACCACGCCCCGCTCGGTGCCGTGCAGGGTGTCGTGGAGGATCGCGTCGGTGGCGCGCCCGGCCGCCGCCCCCGGATCGAAGGCGCCCGGATCGAGGGTGCCCGGGGCGGACGGGCCCCGGCCGATGGCGCCCGGATCGAATCCGACGGTGGTCACAGCACGTCCTCCTCGGTCACGGCGTCCGGCGCCTCGGGCGCGGGCTCGCCGGGCGGGCCGCCGTGGGTCCACGGCGTTTCCTCGGGGTCGGGCAGCTTGGCGCCGCCGCGCTGCTCGTGCTCGAACAGGGTCCAGCAGAGGGTGTCCCCCTTCTCCGGCACCGACCCCGCCTCGGGCTCCTTGCCCCGGCCCATCCGGTCCACGATCCGCAGCACCAGATGCCAGGCGTCCGTGCCGTCGTCGGGTTCCTCGCGGGCCACGAACTCCGCGGCCTGCGGCTTGCCGTTCAGCGAGCGGTACACCCGCGTGCCCGCCGCGAGATGCGGCCGGTCGTCCGTGCGCACGGTCACCAGCGGGCGGGGGCTCGGCCGCCTGCCCTCGCTGTACGCCATGACGACCTCGGTCACCTCGCCCGCGAACGCCTCCCCGTTCAGCCGCCGTCCCGCCATCACCAGGGGGTCGTCCAGCGACTCCTGCGCGTCGAGCCGGGACTGCTCGCGCTCGCGGGTCGCCAGTTTGTTGGCCGCCGTCACCGCGTCGTCCCGGCGCGGCTGCGGGGGTTCGCCCGCCGTGACCCGGTCGCGGTGGCCGGTGAACGACCAGCGGTCCCTGGTCCAGCGCTCCTCGACGTGCGCGCCCTCGGGCAACGCCCGCAGCAGGTCCAGGCCCTGCCACACCGCGTCCCAGGTCGGCAGGGTCGCGCCGAGCACCAGATCGCGGATCTCCCGCTCGGCGGTGGTCAGTTCGGCCAGCCGGTCGTCGGCGGCCGGTCCGTCCTCGGCGGCGGCCAGCGCGGTACGGGCACGGTCGTACCGCTCGAACGCGGGGGCCAGCAGCTTGTTGTCGAACGCCGGGTCGGTCGCCGGACCGGCCGGGGGGCACAGCAGCTGGCCCGCCTCGTCGCGCGCGAGTTCGGCCCGCCGGGCCGCCTCCGCACCGCTCCCGCCGTCCGGCGGGTCGATCCAGGCGAGCAGCGCGCCCAGATGCTGGTCCTCCAGCCCGGACTGACCGGTCGCCCAGTGCCGGGACAGCAGATCGGTGGCCGCCAGCAGCAGCGAGGAACCGGGGACGCGCGACCGCTCGCCGTAGTGCGTGAGCCAGCGCCCGAGCAGCGGGACGCGCGGCGGCGCCGGATACGGGGTCTCCGGGTCCTGCTCGGCGGTCCGCCGGAACCGCGTGGACCGCCCGAGCAGCCGTACGTGGTCCAGGCCCGTGCGGCTCGGCACGACGATCTGCGGCGCGTCCGCGCACAGCTCCGTCTCCACCTTGACCCGCTTGCCGGTCTCCGGATCGGTCTCGCTCCGCTCGGCCGCCTCGACCAGATCCGCGTACCCGTCGATGTACGGCAGGACGACATCGGCCAGCTCCGCGAGGAACGCGAACCGCAGATCCCGGTCGCGTGGCTGCGGCACGACGAGCAGCCTCGGCGCATCCCGCTCGGTCCCGACCAGCGCCCCGAGCGGCGCCCCAGTCTCACCCGCCGTCGTCAGCGGCACGAACACCAACGGGCGCCCCGACACATGCCGGTGCCGGACCGTCGCCCCCGGCTGGGCACGCCCCGAACCCACGGCCTCCAGCCGGGCAAGGGTCTCGATCAACGACACGGTGCCTCCCGGCGGGTCTGGGCGGCCGGTACGGGACCGGCGGGTGCGTACCGCCGGGGGCGCGCGGTCGTGACCGGGGGGCGTGGGCCGGTGGCCGTGGGGCTCGTGGGAGGCGTACGCGGTTCGGCGTATCCGCTGGTCAGAGGCATCGGGTTGCCTCCTCGCGGCGGGGCGCCGGGACTGCCGGTGGGTGGCCCGCCAGGGTCAGGGCCTCGGTGCGGAGGCGGGCGGCGCGGCGGAGGGCGGCCACGGTGGGGTCGGCTGGGTCGCCGGACTCCCCGTGGGCGGCCGACAGGACCGCCCCGACGGTGGCGAGGCCGCCGAGTTCGGCCCGCAGGGGGCGGCCGAGACGGGTGACGGCGTCGGCCGCGCGGGAGCGCTCGCGGCAGTGGAAGGCCAGTTCGCAGGCGGACAGACACTCGGGCGCGTAGGCGGCCGGGACCGCCTCCACGGCGGCCGTCAGCTCCTCGCGGGAGAGGTCGGGCGCGAAGCACGTGCCCTCGGGCAGCTCGTCCGCGATGGTCTCGACGCGCGTCAGCCGGGCGAGCTGGCGGGCGGTGACGGCCCGCTGCTTGCGTACGTCCACGGCGGACCCGGCGGGCAGGTTGGAGAAGTCCTTCGGGCACACCAGCAGCACCCGGTCCCGTACCCGGGGGGCGGGGTCGAGGCGGCGGGCCACGTCCTCCAGGGCGAGGACGTACACCGCCGCCTGCCGGGCCGCCGCGCCCACCTTGGCGGGGTCGGCGGAGCCGTCCACCATCGGGAACGACTTGATCTCGACCACGCTCCAGCTGCCGTCCGGGTGCACCACCACCGCGTCGGGCTCCAGGAACGCGAGCGAACCGGCCACCTCCAGGGCCAGCATCGGGTGGTCCAACAGCGTCCAGCCGCCCGCCCGGGCCGCCTCGCGCAGCGCCAGCGCCGTACGCGCCGTACGCCCCTCGGGGCCGGGCGCGGACAGGTCGGGCACGGCCGCGCGGGCGGGCGCCTCGGCACCGGGGTCGAGCCGGGCGTGCACCAGACGGAGCAGTTCCGCGCCGCCGTCCGCCTTCACCCGCGCCTCGAACGCGTTGCCCCGCGTCAGCGCGAACTGGGACTGCCCGAAACCGGACGGCGATCCCAGCGCCCCCGCGAGCCGCACCTTGTCCACCCCGGCGCCGTCCAGCAGGGCGCGTCTGTGGCAGCCCGGATTGGCCGCGAGCGCCGCGAGGGCGCGCGCGTCCAGGGAGGTGGCGGGTACGTCGGGACCGCGCAGCTCAGCGAGCCGCTGCCGGAGCCCCTTCGCCCGCGTCGCGGGGGGAGGCGTCCGGTCCGGCCGCTCCTGCGGGCCGCGACTCGCGCTGCCGTGGAATTCGCTCACCCGGCGAAGTCTGACATCCGTCACTGACAATCGCCCCGAGACCGCCCGCGACGGCGAGTGCCGTGAGCGGTGTACGACCCGGCAGCAGGCGGGACTTGACCGACTCGGCGGCCCGTGTCACCCACGGTCCGAGCAGCAGGCCGACCCCCATCACGGCGACGCCCGCGACCGCGTCCAGGAAGTAGTGGTTGGCGGTGCCCATGACGACGAGCGCGGTCAGCAGCGGGTAGGCCACACCGAGGACCTTCAGCAGACGGCTGCCGCCGAACCGCCACAGCATCACCCCGCACCACAGCGCCCAGCCCACGTGCAGACTCGGCATCGCCGCGTACTGGTTGGTCATGCCGCCCAGCCCGCGCGGGGCACTCGCCTCGCTGCCCCACCAGCCGTACGAGCTGTAGTGGGCCATCGTGTCCACGAAGCCGTACCCGGCGGAGAGCAGCCGGGGCGGGCAGGTGGGGAGCAGGGTGAAGCCGATCAGCCCCAGGAACGTGGACGTCATCAGCCAGGTGCGGGCCGCGCGGTACCGCTCGGCCCGGGCACGGAACAGCCAGACCAGGACCGCGGGCGTGACCAGATAGTGCAGCGAGGCGTACCAGAAGTCGGCGGGCACACCGAGCCAGGGCTCACGGGTGAACAGCCGGTTCAGCGGATGCTCGAAGTTCAGCCGCAGCGCCTTCTCCGCGCGCAGCAGCGCCAGGCCGTGGTCCACGGCGGAGGAGACATCGCCGCGCGCGAGCAGTCGGCCCGCCGAATAGCACCCGTAGACCAGCAGGATCAGGGGCAGCTCGGTCCACCAGCGCAGGGACGGCCGCACGGCCGCCCCGGTGCCCGGTGCCTCGGTCCGCGGCATCCGATCGCCCTCCCCCTTCGTCCCGCTGGGCGCCCCCTCGGGCGACCGTGTCACCTTACGACGTTCACATCCCGGTCCTTCGGGGTGCTCCCGGTCCTCGAAGACGCGGAGGACGCCCACCGGGTTGCCCGTGCGGGATGATGGAACCCCCCTCCACCGGAAAGGTCACTCATGGCACCGCGCATCCTGCTCGCCCGGCACGGACAGACGGCCTGGTCGCTGTCCGGCAAGCACACCGGGCGTACGGACGTGCCGCTGCTGGAGGAGGGCCGACGCGGCGCCGAGCTCCTCGGCGAACGCCTGCACCGGGCGCCGTTCGACGGCTTGGAGGGCGTCGAGGTGCGCACCAGCCCGCTGCTCCGCGCCCACGAGACCTGCGACATCGCGGGCTTCGGCGAACGCGCCACCCCCTGGGACGCGCTCCTGGAGTGGGACTACGGCGCCTACGAGGGCATGACCCCCGCCGAGATCCAGGCCGTCCGCCCCGGCTGGCTCATCTGGCGCGACGGCGTCCCCGACGGCGAGACCCTTCCCGAGGTGACCGCCCGCGCCGACGCCGTCGTCAACTGGGCCCGCTCCGCCGACCGCGACGTCCTGATCTTCGCCCACGGCCACATCCTCCGCACCATCGCCGCCCGCTGGCTCACCCTCCCCACCTCCTTCGCCGCCCACCTCCGCCTCAACCCCACCTCCCTCTCCACCCTCAGCTGGGCCTACGGCCAACCAGCCCTGGAAACCTGGAACGAAACAGCCCACCTGCACCCGTAGCCAGGGGCGCCGATGCGGAAGACCCGCGGAGCAACCCCCTATAGGGGCGCGGGGAACTGCGCGACAGTCGAAAGCCAGGGGTGCCAACGCAAAAGAGCCGCAGTGCAACCCCCTAAAGGGGCGCGGGGAACTGCGCGACGGGCGAAGCCCAAGGGTGCCAACGCAAAAGACCCGCAGAGCAACCCCCTATAGGGGCGCGGGGAACGGCGCGACCAGCCACAGCGGACCGGCACACGATCACCCACGGCCACCCCCGCCCCGCGCACACACCCTCACCCCTTCCGGGACAACCCCCCGTGCCGATCAAGAAACTCGGACACCCCGGAAGCCCGCCGGTGAGGCAACAGCACCCGCGCGGTCCCCGCCAACATCCCCCGAATACGGGAAGACTGCACCTGCTCCAGCAGCGAGAGAACGTACACCGCCGCGGAAGCCGCCTCATCGGGCCGCCCCTCCCGCGCGAGATCATCGGCCAGCTCGGCGTTGTAGAGAGCGATGTTCCGCGTGAAATGAGGGTCCTGCAACCGAGCCGCCCGCCGGGCCTCCCGGGAGGCCCGGCGCCAGTCACCGAGCACGGACCAGCACTGCGCCTCCAGCGCCGCCAGCTCGGCCTCGCCGTAGAAGCTCATCCACTCCGGGTCCGCCTCGGAAGCGCCCCGCGCGTACAACGCCTGCGCCCGCGCCAACGCCCGCTCGCACCCGGTGCGGTCCGCGAGCCCGGCCCACCCCCCGGCCTCCCGCAGCGCGAGCAGCGACATCAGCCGCGCGGACCCCAGCGGACGCGCGACCCGCTGCGCGGCCTGCGCGGCGCGCACCGCCTCGCGGGGCCGCCCCGCGTCCCGCGCGAGGAACGCCGTGTTGCAGAACGCGTGCGCCTCCAGCGCCGCGTCCTCCGTCATCCGGGCCGTCGCCAGCGCCTCCGCGTAGTGCGAGCGCGCCTCGTCGAACCGCCCGGAGTCGTGGGCCAGCCAGCCCACCGAGATGGCGAGTTCACCGGCGCCGGAGTGCAGCCGGTCCACGGTCGCCTGCCGGGTGGCACCGGCGTCCAGCAGCTCGTAGGCGGTCCGCAGCGGAGCGGCGGCGCGCCGGTAGAGCCCGTCCGCGCCGTGCCGGTCGTCCAGCAGCCGGATACGCCGTACCGCCTCCTCCAGGGCGCTCGCCTCGGAGCCGCCCGGCCGCCGCGCCGCACGCGGCACGGGGGACACGGCGGGGAAGCCGGGCGCGGCGGACGCGGGCCGGGCGAGCGCTCCGCCGCCCAGGGCGACGGCGGCCACGGTGGCACCACCGCCGGTCATGAATGCGCGACGCAGCACGTCGCTCTCCTCGTGGTTCAGGGGGCCGTTCTCGTACGGCTCCGGAGAGCCGCGCCGGTCCGACGGGTCGTACCGTTCCCGCGTGTCGTACGGATCGTCCGCCCCTGGTGTCTCCATCGCCGGGGGCGGGACGGGCGCCGGGCGGGCCGCCCGGCCGCGCACCGACGAACGCGGCGCGAAGCCGAGATCGGTGAGCGTGCGGCCGGGGAACAGGTGCAGGAACACCCGCTCGTACGCGTAGTTGGGGCAGCGGATCTCACCGGCCTCCACGCGACCGACGTACCGCGCGTCGCAGCTCACCCGCTCCCCGATCTCGTGGGCGGCCCGCCGTACCAGCGCGGCGAACTCCGCCGGTGAACGGCGGCCGCGCAGCTGCCGGAAGGCGAGGTTGGGTGTCGGGGGCCGGTCGGGCTGGGCGGCGGACTCCGCTGGCGACGTCATGGCCGGGTCCTCTCGTACGAACCGTCGAACCATGCAGGGGGCAGGGCGGACGCGGGCCGTGTGACCCGTGTGACGCGCTGACTCCGGCGAGCACGAACGTACCCGCTGTGCCGGACCCGCCACGCTGTGTTTGGCCACAAACCGGATATCTCATGCACGATCTGCCATGAACTGCCATGCTTGACGGCGCACTTGTGCCGTAGCCAACGGCGCTCCCACGCGTTGGACATGTCGGACCGGAGACGTCGGGCCGGGAAGATCAGGGCATCGTGGTGGAGGTCGGGATGCAGACCAGCCGGAACAACCCCCTCTGTACGGCGTCGGGCACGGCCCCGCCGACGGCGATGGCCGGCGGCACCGCACCGCGCGCCGACGCCGTCTGGGACCTGGTGACCGTGCCCGCCCGGCAGGGCCTGGAAGCGGTGGACATCCTGCGCCGTGGCCCCGGCGAGCCGGTCGGGCCCGTGCTGCACGACAACGGCTGCGACACCCTCGGTTTCCTCGTCCCGGCCGGTACCGCCGCCGCCTGGGACATGCCGGGCAGCACCTGCACCGGCACCAACGGGCGCGGCGCGCGGCTCGCCCCGCAGCCGCCCGTGGAGGGCTCGGACTGGCTGCTCCCGCCCGGTGACGCGGCCCTGCCCACCGACCCCGCCGTGCTGCGGCACGCGCTCGGCGAGGCGGCCCGGCTGATCGAGGCGGCCGACAGCCGCCGCTGACCCGCCCGGTGCCGCGCCATCCCGCGCGGGCTGCGAAAATGGGCGGATGGGCAGGTCGAGAAAGACGCGCGGGGCCGCCGCCGAGGCCGTGGTCGAACCGGTCGATGGCGGGCTCGCGCAGCTCGTGCCCGACCCCGACCGCGGCCGTGCCTGGACGCTGCTGATCGACGGCGCCCCGCAGTCGCACGTCGATCTGGACGATCCCGCCCGGCTCTCCTTCGAGTACCAGCGCCGCCTGGGCCACGTCGTGGACCTCCTGGCTCCGCCCGGACGCCCGGTGCACGCGGTGCACCTCGGCGGCGGCGGATTCACCCTCGCCCGCTACGTCGCCGCCACCCGGCCCCGCTCCACCCAGCAGGTGATCGAACGCGACGCCGCCCTCGTCCAACTGGTCCGCCGCGAACTGCCGTTGGACCCCGCCGCGCGGATCAGGGTGCGTACGGCGGACGCCCGCGAAGGGCTCGCCAAGGTGCCGGACGGCTGGGCCGACCTGATCATCGCGGACGTCTTCAGCGGCGCCCGCACCCCCGCCCACCTCACCTCCACCGAGTTCCTCGACGAGGTCCGCCGCGCGCTGAAACCCTCCGGCGTCTACGCGGCCAACCTCGCCGACGGACCGCCGCTGACCCATCTGCGCGGCCAGACAGCCACCGCCGCCGACCGGTTCGCCGAGGTCGCCCTCATGGCCGACCCGGCCGTACTGCGCGGCAAACGCTTCGGCAACGCCGTCCTCATCGCCTCCGCGCTGCCCCTCCCGATCGCCGAACTCACCCGCCGCGCCGCCTCCGACCCCCACTCCGCCCGCCTCGAACACGGCCGCCCCCTGCTGGACTTCACCGGCGGCGCCCGCCCCGTCACCGACCTCCGCGCGGTCGCCTCCCCGGCACCACCGCCCTCGGTGTTCCGCTGACCCCGCCCACCGGCCCCGGTGGGCGAAGGGTTCAGGAAGCGGGCGGGATCGTGTGGGTCCGGGCGGCCTCGGCGTACCAGTGGGCGCTGGACTTCGGGGTGCGGGTCAGCGTCGGGTAGTCCACGTAGACCGCGCCGAAGCGCTTGCCGTAGCCGTAGGACCACTCGAAGTTGTCCATCAGGGACCACAGGTAGTAGCCGCGCACATCGGCGCCGTCCGCCAACGCGCGGTGCACCGCCCCGAGATGGCCGTGCAGATAGGCGATGCGCTCGGGGTCGTGCACACGGCCGTCCGCGTCCGGGCGGTCGTCGTAGGCGGCGCCGTTCTCGGTGACGTACAGCGGCAGGCCCGGCGCCTCACGGGTGTAGCGCATCAGGAGTTCGTGCAGGCCGGTCGGGTCGATGGACCAGCCCATCTCGGTGCGCTCGCCCGGCGTGTGGTGGAACAGCACGTCGTCCGCGCCCGGCCACGGCGAGTGCTCGCTCGCGCCGTGCCCGTCCGCGCCGTGCCCGCGCCCGCCGCCCTCCGCCGCCGAAACCAGCGCGGGCGTGTAGTAGTTGAGACCCAGCGCGTCCAACGAGGCCCGCGCGGCGCGCAGATCACCGTCCCGGACGAACGACCAGTCGGTCAGCGACCCCGTCGCCTTCAGCAGCGTCTTCGGGTACGACCCGTGCAGCATCGGCCCGTGGAAGATCCCGTTGGCCAGGTCGTCGATCCTCCGCGCCGCCGCCATGTTCGCCGGGCTCGGCGAAAGGGCTCGTACCACCGAGGAGTTGAGGCTGACCGCGATCCGGTTGCGGGTCGGCATGGACGCGCGCAGCGCCGCCGCGCCCAGCCCGTGGGCCAGGTTCAGATGGTGTGCCGCGCGCAGCGCCGCCACCGGATCGGTGCGCCCCGGCGCGTGCACCCCGGAGCCGTACCCCAGAAAGGCGCTGCACCAGGGCTCGTTGAGGGTGATCCAGCTCTGCACCCGGTCGCCCAGCGCCTCCCCGACCAGCCGCGCGTACTCCGCGAACCGGTACGCCGTCTCCCGCTCCGGCCAGCCGCCCGCGTCCTCCAACTCCTGCGGCAGATCCCAGTGGTAGAGGGTGATCGCCGGTTCGATCCCGGCCGCCAGCAGCTCGTCCACCAGCCGCCGGTAGAAGTCCAGCCCCACCTGCACCGCCGGACCCCGCCCGGTCGGCTGGACCCGCGACCACGACACCGAGAAGCGGTACGCGTTCACACCCAGCCGCGCCATCAGCGCGACGTCCTCGCGGTAGCGGTGGTAGTGGTCCACGGCGACGTCACCGGTGTCGCCGCCCGCCGTACGGCCCGGTGTGTGGCTGAACGTGTCCCAGATCGACGGCGTACGGCCGCCCTCCCGCACCGCCCCCTCGATCTGGTACGCGGAGGTCGCCGCGCCCCAGAGGAAACCGGGCGGGAAGGACACGGCGGCCGCGGCCTCGGCGGCGTTGGCGTTGGCGTCGGCGTCGGGGGCGGTGGCGGTGGCCGGGGTGGCGGTCGGGGCCGGGGTCGTCGCGGGGGAAACGATGTCGGGCATGGAAGCGCTCCCATGAAGTGGTCGTAGGGGGACCGACGGAATCAACGGGTGGGTGGAAAAGCGGAGTTCAGCCCTTCACCGCGCCCTGCATGATCCCGCCCACGATCTGCTTGCCGAACAGCAGGAAGGCGATCAGCAGCGGCAGCGTGCCGAGCAGCGCGCCCGCCATGATCACGGCCTGGTCCGGGACGTACCCGGTGCCGAGCGAGTTCAGCGCGACCTGCACGGTCGGGTTCTGCTGGTTGAGGGCGATGATCGGCCAGAGGAAGTCGTTCCAGGCGAACACGAAGGTCAGCAGGCCGAGCACCGCCATCGCGGGCCGGGCCGCCGGGAACACCACGTGCCACACCACCCGCAGACTGCTCGCGCCGTCCACCCGCGCCGCCTCGATCAGCTCGGACGGCAGCGCCTGGAGCAGGTACTGCCGCATGAAGAACGTACCGAACGCCGTCACCAGGCTCGGCAGGATCACCGTCTGGAGCTGGTTCGACCAGCCCAGGTCGGCGATCCACAAGTACAGCGGTACGACGGCCAGTTGGGGCGGGACCATCATCGTGCCGATGGTCAGCAGCAACAGCAGCGCCGAGAACCGGAACCGCAGCTTGGCGAAGGCGAACCCGGCCAGCGTGGAGAACACCACGGTGCTCACCGTGATCGTCCCCGCCACGATCACCGAGTTGAGCATGGCCGTACCCAACCCGGCCTGCTCCCAGGCGGCTTGGAGGTTCTTGAACAGGTTGCCGCCGAACCACAGCGGCGGCGGGGTCTGCGCCAGCCGCCGGTCGGTGCGGGAGGCGGCGACAGCCGTCCACACCAGGGGCGCCAGCGAGGCCAGCGCGAACACCACCAGCACGACGTACGTCAGCGGCCCGGCGTGCAGCTGCTTCCCGGCGCCCGTCATCCGCCCGCGCCGGGAACCCCGCGCCCGCCGCGCGTCACGCACCGCGACCTGGGCCGGGGGAAGGGACAACTCACTCACTGTCATTGGGACTTCCTCAGCCGTCGGGTCAGCAGCATGTTGACGGCGGCGACCACCAGCAGGATCAGGAACATCGACCAGGCGATGGCGGACGCCTTGCCGAGGTTGCCGATGATCCAGCCCTGGTCGTACATGTACAGACCGAGGGTCTGGTACTGGTGCTCCGAGCCGCCCTTGGACCCGCTCACCCCGCCGAACAGCAGCGGCTCACCGAAGAGCTGGGTCGCGCCGATGGTGGAGACGACCACGGTGAACAGCACGGTCGGCCGGAGCTGCGGAATGGTCACGTGCCGGAACTGCTGCCAGCGGTTGGCGCCGTCCAGCGCCGCCGACTCGTACAGATCGGCCGGGATCGCCTGCATCGCGGCGAGGTAGATCAGCGCGTTGTACCCGGTCCACCGCCACACCACGATCGAGGACACCGCGAACTGCGAACCCCAGTCCGACTCACGCCAGTTGACCGGCCCGACGCCCACGAAGTGCAGCAGCCAGTTCACCAGGCCGCCGTCGAAGGAGTACAGCAGCGTGAACACCAGCGTCGCCGCCGCGACCGAGGTGGCGTACGGCGTCAGCATCACCACCCGCCACACGGTCGAGCCGCGCAGCCGGTAGTTGAGCAGATGCGCCAGCCAGATCGCCGCCGCGAGCTGCGGCACGGTGGAGATCACCCCGATGGTGAACGTGTTCTTCACGGCGTTCCAGAAGAAGTCCGAGGAGAACAGGTTCGTGTAGTTGGCGAGCCCCGCCCAGGTCTGCCGGTCCAGCGCGGAGAGCTGCACGTCGTGCAGCGAGTACCACGCCGTGTACAGCAGCGGGACCAGCGTGAACGCGCCGAACAGCAGGAAGAAGGGGGAGACGAAGGCGTACGGCGACGCCTTCATGTCCCAGCGGTACAGCCGACGGCGCCAGGAGTCGGCGCCGTCCGGCGCACCGCGACCGTGAGCACCCCGGGCCGCGCCCGGCGGGGTGCCGGGCGCGGCCTCGGCGCTCGGCGCGGAGTGCGCGAGTGCCTGCTTGGAGACGGTCACTGGCCGAGCACGTCCTTGATCTCCTTGGTCGCGGCCTCCCAGCCCTGCGCCGGGGACTTGCCCTTCTGCTCGACCTGGAGGATGCCGATGTCGGTGAGCGCGCCCCGGATCGGCTGGTCCTTCGGGCCCATGTACTGGCTCGGGATGGTCTTCGCGGCGTCGGAGAAGATCTGGGTGAGCGGCGCGTCGGAGAAGTACGCGGTCGTCTCGGCGGCCGGCTTCAGACCGCCGTACGCGGCCGGGGTGGACGGGAAGCTGGCCTGCTTGGCGAAGACCTTCGCCTGCTGCTCGGGCGCGGTCAGCCACTTGGCGAGCGCGACGGCCTCCTTCTGGTGCTTGCCCGCGGTGGGCACCCCGATGAAGGACCCGCCCCAGTTCGCGGCGGTCGGCGCGGCGGCCACGTCCCACTTGCCCTTGCCCGCGTCACCGGACTTCTGCTCGATGTACCCGATCATCCACGCCGGGCAGGCGACCGTGGCGAAGCCCGCGTTGGCGTACGCCTGGTCCCAGGTCGGGTCGAACTGCTTCAGCTTGGCGGACATGTCGCTGGTGGCGACGCTCATCGCCACGTCCCACGCCTTCTTCACACCCGGCGACCTGTCCCAGGCGACCTTGCCGTCCTTGTCGTAGTACGCCTCGCTCTCGCCGCCGATCGCCGCGTTGTACACGGAGCTGGCCGAGTCCACGAACTTGGTGCCCTTGGGCGCCTTCTTCATGTACCGCTTGCCGACATCGACGTACTTGGCCCAGTCGCCCTGCCACATCTTCGCCAACTCGGCCCGGTCGGTGGGGAGTCCGGCCTTCTGGAACAGGTCCTTGCGGTAACAGATCGCCATCGGACCGATGTCGGTGCCGAGCCCGATCAACTTGCCTTCCTTGGTGGTGGCCTGGGCGTTCTTCCAGTCCAGCCACTGCGACTTGTCCACGTCCTTGCCCAGATCGACGAACTTGCCCGCCTGGGTCTGTACGGCCTCGGTGATGTTGCCGATCTCGATGGCCTGGATGTCGTCGGTGCCGGAACCGGCCTGGAGGCGGGTGAGCACCTTCGGCCAGTACACGTCGGTGCGGGTGGTGACGTTCTCCTTGATCGTGATGTCCGGGTGCAGCTTCATGTACTCGTCGTACAGCCCCGACTGCTTGTAGCCGAAGACGCCGAAGGTCCCGACGGTCAGCGTGGTCTTCCCACCGCCCCCGCCGCTGCCGCCGTCCCCGTCGGAGCCGTCGTCCGAGTCGTTGGCGCAGCCGGCCAGCAGCCCGGTGGCCAGCGCGGCGACGACCGCGAAGGTCCCCAGGGCGCGGGTCCGGCGGATGCTCGTGCGCATTGCGTCCTCCTGTTGCCTCGACGTGCCGACTTCCGGCCAACTCATCTCCAGGGCAGTCCTGTTGAGGAGTCACGACCCGGTCGGGGAACGTGCGGGATGTGTAGGGGTCAGGTAGCGTGGGAGCGCTCCCACTGCGATGGCTTGAAGAGTCGCGGAGGGCGGGCGGAGTGTCAAGGGACCCGGCACGGCCAACTCCGTTGAGTTACCCGGCCGTTAACGTCCACGCCCCGGTCGGCCCCGCGGAGGGGGCCGTCCCGGCTGTTACATTCCAGGCCAGGACCACGACCCGGCCGTCGTGGTCTCGACGATCGAGCCGCGCCACCCCGCTCCGGGGACCCGGCCGGGAGAGGGCGGACCCATGACAGGCCAAGGCGCGCGCAGCCGGAGTGCGGGGCGACCCACGCTCGAAGAGGTCGCCGCGCGGGCCGGAGTCGGCCGCGGCACCGTCTCCCGCGTCATCAACGGCTCCCCCCGGGTCAGCGACTCGACCCGCGCGGCGGTCGAGGCGGCGGTCGCGGAGCTGGGCTACGTCCCGAACACGGCCGCCCGGGCCCTGGCGGCCAACCGCACGGACGCCATCGCCCTCGTCGTCCCCGAACCGGAGACCCGCTTCTTCGCCGAGCCGTACTTCTCGGACATGCTGCGTGGCGTCGGCTCCGAACTCGCCGACACAGAGATGCAGTTGCTCCTGATCTTCGCGGGCAGCGACCGCGAGCGGCAGCGCCTGGCCCAGTACCTCGCGGCCCACCGTGTCGAGGGCGTCCTCCTGGTCTCCGTCCACGCCGACGACCCGCTCCCGGATCTGCTGGCCGCCCTGGACATCCCGGCGGTGATCAGCGGCCCCCGCTCGGCCGAGGAGACCCTGGCCTCGGTGGACTCCGACAACTACGGCGGAGCCCGGTCGGCCGTCGAGCATCTGCTCTCCCGTGGGCGACGGCGCATCGCCCACATCACCGGCCGCCTCGACGTGTACGGCGCGCAGCGACGGGTGGACGGGTACCGGGACGCCCTGGAAGCGGCCGGGGTGAGGGAACTCCTGCTGGAGCAGGGCGACTTCACGGAGGAGGGCGGACGCCGGGCCATGTCCGCACTCCTGTCCCGCCACCCCGACCTGGACGCCGTGTTCGCCGGGTCGGACGTCATGGCCGCGGGCGCCCGTCAGGTCCTGCGGGAAGCGGGGCTCCGGATTCCCGCCGACGTCGCCCTGGTCGGCTACGACGACTCGGCCATCGCCCGCCACATGGAACCCCCGCTGACCTCCGTCCGACAGCCCATCGAGAGCATGGGCCGCGCCATGATCGGGCTGCTCCAGGCGGAGATCGGGGGGGAGTGGGGGGCTGGGGGGCCCGGCGGCGGTCCCACCAGCGGCTCCGTGGTCGCCGTAGGCGCCGGGGGGCATCGGCACGAGGTGCTACGGACCGAGCTGGTGGTGCGGGAGTCTTCTTGAGGGGTGGGGGCGGGGTGGGTTTGAGGGGTGGGGTGCGTGTGCCGGGGTGCCCCCGGCGGCTCCGTGGACCCATTCATCGGCGGCTACGTTCCGCACGCGACGAGTGATCCGTTTCTGATGGCGGCTGCGGCTGGCCGAGGAGTGGAGAGCGGTGTTCAGAACACCCTTATTTCGCTGTTCAGTTGCTGACGAAAAGCAGCCCGCCGCATCGGGAGATGGGCCAGCCGAGCACGGCACGCCTTGGTGCTGTAGATACTCGGGACGCCGTACCCGTCCGCTGCCCTCGCGGCTACCTCCAAGCAGTGGACGACCGCGCGGGGCCGAGACGGCAAGCAGGCGGGGTGCTGATCGCAACGAGGACTTGGCAGCTTTCGGCCCCTCCAACGTCGGAAGGCTGGTCGGCATCCTAAGCGGCCACCGCACGCACTCCGCAGATGCCCGCCGCGCTGGTCAGGGGGAGGCGGCCTGGGCATCAGCGCTGGAACAACTTCCCACCCTTCAAAGGAGTGACGAGTGTCCTCTGAGCGATGTGGGCCGCCCGTATGCCGCCCGCGCTCTACTCGCCGCGTGGGCTACTGGGTCAACTCGGCACACCGGTAAAGGAGTAGGCGCCGCACAGGCTGACTGACCGGCCGAGCCATACAGCTCCGGTACAAGCTGCCGGGAGAGGTGCACGTTTCCCTGAGGGGGAGTGTCATGTTGGCGGCGCGCAGTCCGTGCACCACGCTGAACAAAGGGCGCGCGGCCATCGCGGACTCGCTGAAGATCAGGTCCCGTTGAAGGTGGTCCGCAGGGGTAATCCCTGTGGTTGCCACGCCGTACTGCGGAACAGGAGGGGCGTACTCATGGGGGCGGGAGCGGATGGATACGCCCCGCATCCAAGGAAACAGGACCATCCGCAGGGGTATCCGTGGGAGTGTGCTGGTACTGGCGGTGTGGCGCCAACTAGTTCCCGAGTAACCGAACTTCGGCATGGGGGAGGCGGGTTGCGCGGGCGCGTTCTGCTCTACGCCGGTAAGGATGGGAGTCGGCTGAGGCTTCCCGGTTCTAGGCGCGGAGTTGGGGGTGCGTGAAGAGTGCTGACAACGAGGTCGGCGGTGTTTCTCCGCGCAGAGGCACGGCATCTCCCCGACAGCGCGCGAAGAATGTCCAATATGCCGCTATCCCCGCAAGTTGCCAAACTCAATCAACCCCCCAGACAAACCCCCAGCTCAACGAGCCGCTCCCCGCGCACGCGGGGCTGTTCCCCCGCTGTGGATGGCCGTGCAGAACCTCGTCAACCGCTCCCCGCACACGCGGGGCTGTTCCCCAGTACGAGCTGGACTCGAAGAGGAACTGGTTCCGCTCCCCGCACACGCGGGGCTGTTCCCGTCACCGCCGAGACCCTGGACGCCATCTCCAACCGCTCCCCGCACACGCGGGGCTGTTCCCCGTAGTGCGGCGTGAACCCATTTCGAATGTCACCGCTCCCCGCACACGCGGGGCTGTTCCCTGGACGATGTCGTAGGGCCGGTAGTGCCACTGCTGCTCCCCGCGCACGCGGGGCTGTTCCCGTGGCCCAGGCGGCGCTCAAGGCGCTCGGCTACTGCTCCCCGCGCACGCGGGGCTGTTCCCATCACGACGGAGTCGCAGTACGTGTGCGGTGCCTGCTCCCCGCGCACGCGGGGCTGTTCCCCACACCGCGCACGGGCACAGCGACGGCCCGAACTGCTCCCCGCGCACGCGGGGCTGTTCCGTCGGCGGCCCCGGCGAAGCGTCCGGCCGGTCCCTGCTCCCCGCGCACGCGGGGCTGTTCCCCGGCGGCAAGCCGCCGTCACGGGCGACCACGTCTGCTCCCCGCGCACGCGGGGCTGTTCCCTACGTGGCCGCCATGCAGGCCGCCGTCACCGACTGCTCCCCGCGCACGCAGGGCTGTTCCGCACAGGTAGGCGCACTGGGTCTCATGAAGCTGCTGCTCCCCGCGCACGCGGGGCTGTTCCCGGCAATGAGGCCGAAAAGGGTGATCGAATTGACCGCTCCCCGCACACGCGGGGCTGTTCCTCATCGACGGGTTCCTCCCTCATATGGACGGCACCGCTCCCCGCACGCGCGGGGCTGTTCCCATCGCACGTGATGCTGGCGAAGGTCAGCGCCCCCACTCCCCGCACGCGCGGGGCTGCTCCCGACACCTACCGGTCCGCCTGCCACGCCCTCGGCCGCTCCCCGCGCACGCGGGGCTGCTCCCAGGTCGGCAGGGAGCGGCCCGATCATGCGCTCCCGCTCCCCGCACACGCGGGGCTGTTCCCCTGGCCCTGCCCGTCGTCCCCGCGCCGTCCCGCCGCTCCCCGCACACGCGGGGGCTGTTCCCAACCCCGCTGCTATACGGCGCCCTACTGCTGGCCGCTCCCCGCACCCACCGAGTTGCCCCCAGCCCACGGAACCGCGACCACGATCTGCTCCACCCCAGCAACAACGCGAGGTAGGCACTCCCTAGCTGGAATCTCGCCCACCCTGAACACGCGACGCATCCACACGGAAACCTTCAGGGAGACACTCGCCAGGGTCACCCCAACCCCAACCCCAACCTCAACCCGAACCCCAACCGCCCCCACACCAGCGCACCACCCCGACGCGCGCCCCACGCACGACAAAGGGCCGACCACGTTTCCGTGAGTCGGCCCTTCATTGCTGAGGGTGAGTGACGGGACTCGAACCCGCGACATCCTGGACCACAACCAGGTGCTCTACCATCTGAGCTACACCCACCACGACCGGTGCTTGGGATGTTTCCCCGACCGGCCGAGAAGAAGTCTACAGGGTCTGGCGGGGTGCTCGCGCCCAGGTATTCGCGGGCACCCCCGTACGTCGCGTGCGGCTTATTCCGCCCGGAGTACGTGCCGTGCCGCGATCTTCTTGGCGGTCTCGGAGTCGGGGCCCGGCTGCGGTACGAAGACCGCCTCGCGGTAGTAGCGGAGTTCGGCGATGGACTCGCGGATGTCGGCCAGCGCGCGGTGGTTGCCGTTCTTCTCCGGGCTGTTGAAGTACGCGCGCGGGTACCAGCGCCGTGCCAGTTCCTTCACGGAGGACACGTCCACGATCCGGTAGTGCAGGTGGCCCTCCAGTGCGGGCATGTCCCGCAGCAGGAAGCCGCGGTCCGTGCCGACGGAGTTGCCGCACAGCGGGGCCTTGCCCGGCTCCTTGACGTGCTCACGGATATAGGCGAGCACCTGCGCCTCGGCGTCGGCCAGCGTGGTGCCGTCGGCCAGCTCGTCCAGCAGCCCGGAAGCGGTGTGCATACGGCGCACCACCTCCGGCATCGTCTCCAGCGCGGCGTCCGGGGGGCGGATGACGACGTCCACGCCTTCGCCGAGCACGTTCAGCTCGGAGTCCGTGACGAGGGCGGCCACCTCGATGAGAGCGTCGTCGGACAGCGAGAGGCCGGTCATCTCGCAGTCGATCCACACCATGCGATCGTTCATGTGTCTCACCTTACGGCGCCCCGCCCCCACGGAACCGCACGTGCGCCCACATAGCGCCAGCCCACACAGTGCCGGCCCACATAGCCCCAGCCACACAGTGCTGCCCCAGATGTCTCCGCCCCACATGGCGTCGGACCACACATTCCCGCCCACATAGCGGCGCCGCCCCACATAGCGTCAGCACACACACCGCCGCCCCCCTCACACATACCCAGCACGTCGGCCCACATAGGGCCGCC
>NZ_JAHRXF010000055.1 GCF_019104725.1 Streptomyces corallincola
CTGCGGTATTACGCGACGGGTGGCGCCGCTCTCACCGGGTCACGGGGGTCGCGGGGCCACCGGGTCACCAGGTCACCGGCTCACCAGGTCACCGGCAGTGAGGTCAGGCCGTAGACCAGGCTCTGGTGGCGGTAGGGCAGGTCGTTCGGGTCGGCGGCCAGCGTGAGGCCGGGGAAGCGGGCCAGCAGGGTGGACAGCGCGGTCTCGATCTCGCGGCGGGCCAGCGGGGCGCCGGGACACAGATGGGCGCCGTGTCCGAAGGCCAGGTGCTTGCGGGCGTCCCGCTCGATGTCGAAGCGGGCGGGCTCGTCGTACACCGCCGGGTCGTGGTTCGCGGCCGGGATCGCCACGACCACCGGGTCCCCCACGCTCATCCGCACCCCGGCGAACTCCATGTCCGCGTCCACGATGCGCAGGATGTTGTCGTGCGAGACGGACCAGAAGCGCAGGGACTCCTCGATGAACGGCCGCATCTTCTCCGGGTCCGCGACCAGCGCGGCGCGCGCGGCCGGGTCCGTGAGGAGAGTGAGGACACTCAGCGCGATCTGGTTGACGGTCGTCTCGAAGCCGCCGATCAGGATGAGGCGTACCAGTGGTACGAGGTCGTCCCGGTCCAGCGCGCCGGTCAGCACGTGGTCGTGGATGAGGCGGCTGATCAGGTCGTCGGCGGGTTCCCGCTCCTTCTCGTCCGCGAGGCGGTGCAGGTACGCGTTCATCTCCTGGTACGCGGCGAGCGCCTTCTCCGGGGCGCCGAGGCCCAGGCAGAGGCGGCTCTGCTCGGAGAAGGTGAGGTAGTCCTGCTCGGGCACGCCCAGCAGGCGGGCGATGACCAGGGTGGGGAGCGGGAGGCAGAACTCCGTGTACAGGTCCACCGGTTGGGGTAAATTCGCCACCCCGTCGAGGAGTTCGTCCACCAGTTCCTGGATACGGGGGCGCACCTCCTTGATGCGGCGCGCGGTGAACTCCGTCATCACCATGTGGCGTTGGGTGCCGTGCTCCGGTTCGTCCATCCGCCAGAAGGAGTTCATGTTGCGCTCCGGCGGGAGCTGGATGCGGTGGCGGAAGCCGGGCTTGGTGTCGTCGGAGCTGAAGCGGGGGTCCATCAGGGCCTGGCGTACGTCCTCGTGCCGGGTGATCAGCCAGGCCCAGCCGCCGTCAGGGAGGTTCACCCTGCGGGGCGGGGTCTCGCGCAGCTCCGTGTACGCGGGGGGCGGGGCCATCGGGCACGTGCGTGCCAGCGGCCAGGTCGGGGTCGCTTCCGTAGCGGTTTCAGGCATCGGTGTCCCTTGTGGTGTGGGTGCTGGTGTGAACCGGCCCACGTCCCCCCCTGCGGCGGCCGACATCGCCTGCGGCGGCCCTCTCACTGCGCCGCCGCGCCGACGCTAAGCCCGCCCACTGACGAGCCCCTGACCCACCACTGACACGAGGCCCCACTGTCCAGAGGACAGCCGCAGGGTCCCCCGCACCCCTTCCGACGCGGCTGCGGCGTCCCATCCCCTCAAGGGCTGTCCCGTAATCCCTGGTGGATCAGCGCGCGGTGTCGGATGCGGTGCATCGCCAGGCTGAGGGACGTTCGCATACTGGTTGTATTCGAACGTTCCGACAGTCACGTGGTGTTCGGCTGGGGTGTCCACGCGTGCGTCGGCTCGGCTTTCGGCCAGCTGGCCCTCCAGGCACTGGTCGCGGGACTGCTGGACGCGCCGGCACTCCGGCTCATGGGTCGTCCGGTGTGCCGGCACACGGCTCCGGTCCGGTGGATCGCCGAAATGCCAGTCTCCTTCGCGGAATCGGCCAACGAATATGATGCGTTGGCCGATTCCGCGTAGAGAGTTGAACGGATCGACAGCCGAAGCCCTCAGGAGGACCATGCATGGACTACCGACCTATTGAGCGGAATGCTGGCGACTTCCAGCGGCCGGTGACCGCCGAGGAAGTTTGTGCCGTCAGCCGCGCCGCATTCGGCGAAGGCACCGAGGTGGTATCGGCGACAGAACTCGGTGGCGGATTCTACAACAACACTTTCAAAGTAGACCTCGGACAAGACCGGCCGGTCATCCTCCGCGTCGCTCCCGAACCTGGGCGACAGGCTCGCGCGGATCCGGAGCTCATGCGCAACGAATACGCCAGCATGCCTTACCTGACGCCAGTCGCCCATCTGCTGCCGCGTACTCTCACTGCCGACTTCACGCACCGGCTGGTCGGCCGGGACTACCTGTTCCAAACACTGCTCGACGGGGTACCCGCATCCTCGGCGTTGGACGCCTACCCGCAGCCATACCGGGGTGCCTATTACCGCGACCTCGGGCGGATCACCCGGACCATCCATGCCGTTCGAGGTCCCGGGTTCGGCCGGGTCGCCGGTCCTGTGCACGAACGGTGGAGCGACGCGCTGTTCAGTTGGTTCGACCGCGCTGCCGCCGATCTCACCGACAACGGGCTCGACGCCAGAGATATCCGCGAACTGATCCAGGTCGCCGACCGCAACCGCGTGGTGCTCGACGAAGTCGCGGAGCCGCGGCTGTTGCACGGCGACCTGTGGGTGGGAAACACGATGCTTGCCGAGGGGGCCCCGGAGCCGGTCATCACGGGCGTGTTCGACTGCGACCGCACGTGGTGGGGAGACCCGGAAGCGGACTGGCCGATTTACCTGGCCCTGCGCAAGCCGGGCAGCGAGCGAGACGAGTTCTGGTCGAACTATGGCCCGGTCCGGCAGACCGAGAACGCGCGTTGGCGCGCGCTGATTTACGAGGCCAAGCATGCCACCGCCCTGCTGCTCGAATTCCACCGGTTCCGCTGGAACGAAGAACTCGCCAAGACCTACGGCGAGATCCGCAAACTCATCAGAAGGCTCGACGACTGACCTCCGGTTTACCGGAAAGATGCCGAACACCATCACCGGGTTCGGTGCCTTTTCTTATACCCTGTTGAACAGCGTCCTCGGACCATACGGTAACCGTCGATGGGGAAATTTCCCGAGCGAGTCGGAAACTATGCCCGTTCCCGTCGGGACGACAGGGGGCAAGTATGTCCGGACCGCGAACGTCTGCACCTGCCGGGGCGCCGGTCTTCCATCATGTCGGGGTGCCGACCGACGACCTAAGAGCTGTCGGACAAATGATCACGGTTTACGGAGCCAGAGGATGAGCGAGGCGAGTCGGAGACCGGCGAGGTAGCGGGCAGTCAACTTGTGGTTCGGGGCCGGGCCGGGAAGGCAACGCTGACTACTCCGTGGCGGGCGCATTTGTCCTCGGCGAGTCTGGCTGCGGCACCTTCTCCTGCCTGGACACGACCTAGCGGTGGAGACACTTCCCCACAGCGACATACAGCTTGACGCTCTCCGATGCGTCGAATGGGTGCCCAGGCTGGGGATACTGCTTGCAGACATCCCCCTGGACGCGGGGAATGTCTTGCTGATCAAGGGTGTCCCCGCTCCCATAGACCACATCAATGAAGCGGCTGTTGTACCCCTTCTTGAGCAGCGTGTCATAAGCGTGCTCGAAGCTCTGCCCGGTGATGTTGGGCATCTTGAGGGCGGGAACATGTGCGTCCCAGTGGGTCGGGCACTTCTCTTCGTACGGAACGGCTGCGAGGTCTACCGATTTCGGAGAATCACCCTTTCTCGACAAGCAAAATCTCCAGAATTCCGGATGCTGCATGTCCACTGGGCGGTGGAGATCTGTCGCGTCCCGCACGGAGAACCCGATGCCCTTCCTGATCTCACTTCTCATCTTCACCGGCAGGCTGTCCGCGGGCAGGGAGGCAGAAGCAGAAGCGTGCACGCTGCGCGCCGCCGTGGGGGTTTGGCCGGGCTGCTGACTGGAACATCCGACGCTCAGGGCGGCCACGACCGTTGTCAGCGCTATGCCAATATCAAGCTTTTTGAGATTCAATGCCCGTTTCTCCTGTCACTTGATGGCACCCAGTAGGACGAAGCTGACGCAAACCGAGGAACCGTACCGCCGTCGCTTACGACGCTCAAGGCCCGGCGGGCAGCGGGAAATGGGGATCGGGAACCTTTCGCCGCTGATGAGGAGGGGGTTCCCCGCGCCCCTTTCGACGCGGCTGTGCCGTCGTTATCGGGCTGCCTTGATGATCTCCTCGGCGACCTCTGGCAGGGAGGTGGGGTGGAGGTCCAGGAAGAGTTGGGGTTCGATCAGTTCGAGTTCCATGAGGTGGGGGGTGTGGGTGGGGCCGTCAACGATGTCGATGCGGGCGTAGAGGAGGTCGGACGGGTGGGGAAGGGCGGCGAGGGTCTTTTGGGCGAGGGCGAGTTCGGAGGGGGTGGGGGTCCAGGGTTCGAGGCGAGGGTGGGCGACTTTGGCGGCGTCGTAGGGCGTACCGGGCGTCAGGACCGCGCCCTTGCGGCTCGCGTGGAGGAGACGGCCGCCGAAGAACTGGAGGGCGCGCTCACCGGTGACGTCGATGGCGGGCATGTAGGGCTGGACCATCGCGGTGAAGCCCTCGGCGTGCATACGGGAGATCTGGCGCAGGGCGGTCCCGTGCTCGCCGGGGAGGTAGCGGGCGGCGAAGCGGGCCCCCGCGCCGGAGGTCGGTTTGATGACGAACTCGCCCTCTGCGGGCAGGGAGACCGGGTCGCCCGGAGCGAAGTAGTCGGTGGGCACCGTGGGCACACCGGCCGCCGCCAGCTCCCCCAGATACCGCTTGTCGGCGTTCCACCGCACCACGCCCGCCGGATTGGCGAGCCGGGTCAGCGCGTCCACCCGGTCCACCCAGGCCCCGAACTCGGCGGCCCGCCAGGAGTAGTCCCAGGTGGACCGGATGACGACGAGGTCGTAACCGGCCCAGTCGATCGCGGCATCGTCCCACCGCACACTCTCCGCGTCGGCCCCGCGAGCCCTCAACTCCCCCACCAGCCCGGCGAGATCGGGGTCCCGCGTGGGCACGTCACCGGGATCGTAGGTGGCAAGGGCGATACGGGACATGGAAACCCCCTGGTCGGAGATCGGACACCCACCGGTTGGCACGGCTCGGCCGCGAGGCTAACAACCCCGTAGGGGCCCGCCCCGACGGGTCCCTTGCCCTTCCCCGACGGGTCCCTTGCCCTGCCCCGACAGGTCCCTTGACCCTCCCCCTCGGGGAACCCCCAGCATCGGTGACGGAACCGAACGAGGAGAGACCGGAGACACCCCGTGCGTGAGGAACTGCTGACCATCGGCGCGTTCGCCAGGGCGAGCGGGCTGTCGCCCAAGGCGCTGCGGCTCTACGACGAGCTGGATCTGCTCCGCCCCCTACGGGTGGACCCCGACAGCGGCTACCGCCATTACGCCCCGGCCCAGCTGGAGCGGGCCCGGCTGGTGGCCTGGCTGCGGCGGCTCGGGATGCCGCTCGCGGAGATCCGTACCGTCTGCGCGCTGGACCGGCCCGCCGCCGGGCGGGAGATCCGGGCCTACTGGGCGCGCGTGGAGGCCGAGTTGGCGGTACGCCGGGATCTCGCGGCCTTCCTCGTGGACCAGTTGACCGACGAAACCCGAGGAGACGGCACCATGACACTTCAACTGCGGTGCACCACGGCCCATTCGGACCGGGGCCGGGTACGCCCGGTGAACCAGGACGCGGTGTACGCGGGCCGCCGCCTGCTCGCCGTGGCGGACGGGTTCGGCCCCGCCGGTGCCCCCGCGAGCAGCGCGGCCGTGGCGGCGCTGCGGTTCCTGGACGACGGCGCGGAACCGGCCGCCGGAAGCGTGCTGGACACGCTCCAGGAGGCGGTGCGCGGCGCGGACCAGGCCGTACGGGACGCGGCGGGCGACGACGAGAGCGCGGGCACCACGCTGACGGCGCTGCTGCTGACCGGGTCGCGGCTGGCGCTCGCGCACATCGGGGACTCGCGGGCGTATCTGCTGCGCGACGGCGAGCTGTTCCGCGTGACGCAGGACCACAGCTGGGTCCAATCACTCCTGGACGAGGGGAGGTTGACCCCGGAGGAGGCCGAGTCGCACCCCCAGCGCGCCCTGCTCCTCAAGGCGCTCGGCGCCCCCGGCTCCCCCTCCCCCGACCTCCGCCTGCGCTCCCCCCGCCCGGGTGACCGCTACCTCCTCTGCTCCGACGGCCTCACCACCGTCGTCCCCGAGCCCCGTATCGCCGCCCTCCTGTCCGGCCCCTCCCCCGCCGAAGCCCTGGTCACGGCCGCGAACACGGCGGGCGGCCCGGACAACGTGAGCTGCGCGGTGGCGGACGTGGTGGAGGCGGAGGCCGATGTGACGATCGCCGGGTAGCCGGGGAGCCGCGCAACTCGTCCGGCGGCCCGCCGTCCGGTGCCCTGTTCTCCTCCGCCCTGCGCCCCCTGTGTCTTCCGGAACGGCGGACAGCCCAGGGGGCGGGCAGGAGAATGGGGCTCGTCCGGTGGGGTGCTGCGGGGGGGGTCGGCCGTGAATCGGTTGGTGGAGTTCGCCACGGAGGACGGGATCGTCGTGGTGGTGGAGGCGGTGGACGGGGCCGGGGGGACGCGGCTGGTGGGGCGCGGGGACGGGGAGTCCGGTCCGGCGGCCCGGACGGTGCGCAGCTTCGAGGGCGCGCTCGACGGGGTGCGGGCCGCCGCGCAGTCCGCGCTGCGGGTCTTCCGGGACGGCGCGCTGCGGCCCGACTCGGTGGAGCTGGAGTTCGGGGTGAAGCTCAGCGCGGAAGCGGGGGCCGTGATCGCCAAGGGCGCCACGGAGGGGCAGTTGGTGGTGCGGCTGGCGTGGAGCGGGGAGCGGGCCGGGGCGGGTTCGTAGCGGCGGGGCGGCGGCCCGCACCCATACGTACCCGTCCGTCCCCGTACGGGTGTCCCCTGGGGCGGCGTGCTGTGGAGACACCCCGTGCCCGGCCGGAAATCCCCCCATTCAGCGGCACCCCGCCCGGCCCCCCAGGAAAGGCAGGGCTTCTCGGGGGCGCGCAGGATCGGTGAGGTGAGGACCGGCGCACGGTCGGGCCTTGAGCGGGACGCTGCATCTGGGAGGACCTGCCGTGACCGTCAGTCTGGAGAACCTGCGCCGTTGTCACTTCGCGGTGGACCTCGGCGCGGCCCGTACGCGGGTGTATGTGAAGGGTGCCGGTCTCATCGTGGACCAGCCCTCGGTCGCGGCCGTCAACACCCGTTCCGGCGCGCTGATCGCGGTAGGGGAGTTCGCGGAGCAGATGACGGGCCGTACGCCGGACTACATCCGGGTCGTACGGCCCGTGTCCGGCGGTACGGTCGTGGACATCGAGATGGCCCAGCGGATGCTGCGGCACCTCATCGGGGACAAGATCCGCCGCACCCTGCGTCGCCGGCCCCGGCTGCGGGCCGCCGCCTGCACCCCGCACGACGCCGATCCGCTGGCGCAGCGCGCGACGATCGAGACGCTGGTCGGGCTCGGGGCGCGGCGCGTGGAACTCGTGGACACGCTCATCGCCGCCGCCGTCGGCTGCGGGCTGCCCGTGGAGCAGCCCGAGGCGAGCATGGTGATGGTGTGCGGGGCCGCCGCGACCCAGGTCGCCGTGCTGTCGCTGGGGTCCATCGTCACCGCCCAGCGCATTCCGGTGGGCGGTGAGGCCGTGGACCACGCGATCGTGCAACACCTGCGGCACGCCTACGAGTTGATGCTGCCGAGTCAGGCGGTACGGCCGCTGCACCTGGCCCTCTCGGGCAACGGGCTGACGCCGCGCGGGCCTTCGTCCACGGAGATCCACGGGCGGGACGTGGCGACGGGGCTGCCGCGCAGTGTGCGGGTGGACACCGCCGCCGTACGGGACGCGATCCAGACTCCGCTGACGTCCGTACTGGACGGGATCGGGCGGGTGCTGCGGGAGTGTCCGCCCGATCTGGTCGCGGACGTGGCCGATCGGGGGCTGGTGATGGTCGGGGGGTCGGCGCTGCTGCCGGGGCTCGACAAGATGCTCCGCGAGGCCACCGGGATTCCCGTGCACATCGCCGAGCGGCCCGAGCTGTGCGCCGTGCAGGGGCTCGGGGACATGCTGGAGGGCAAGATCGAGCCTCTGTCGCTGGCGCCGCTCGCCGCGTGAACCTCGGTGGAACAGGGGTCGGTTCAGTAGGGAAGGATGCGCCCCGACGGCGTCCTGCGGTCGATCTCCTGCCCGCGTGGGGCGGTGGGCCGGCGAACTACTCGTACCCGGATACGACGGTCCATGACGCCTCCTCCTGCCGTGCGACAGCAACTGGTAGGAGGTCCGTGCCCACAACAGAGCATGTCCAAGCCAAGAACCCCGCAAGACTTCCCGCACGAGCGGACCTTGCGGAAACCTCTTGACCTGGCGTCCCACCGTGCCCCAGTCGGCCGGGAAGGCGGCCCGGCCGCCTCCCGGGGGCGCGGGGAACCCCGCGATCCGCCACGGCCGACCCGCGCGGGACGGCGGAGCCGCACCCCGCGCCGAGGCCCTCAGCCCGCCCCGGCCCCCCGCCACACCTCGGTGAAGCGGTCCAGCAACCCCGCGGCGATCCTGACGTCGTCCGTGAGCGGCCGGTCGGCGGGGTCGGGGTTGAGCACGGACTCCGCGAGGGAGAGCGCGTCGGCGATGGGAAGGCCGGACTCCGGACGAAGGTCGCGCTGCGCGAGCGCACGGACGGCGGCGACGAGTTCGCACCCCACCACCAGACGGTAGGCGGAGCAGACCCGCAGCGTCTGCCGGGCCGCCAGGGAGGCGAAGCTGGCCTGTTCCTCGACGCCTCGGGAGAGGACCGCGTGCCCGAGGGAGGCGGGGGCGGAGAAGGCGCGCAGGTCACCGAGGGCGGCCGAGGCGGCGTACTCCAGGATCATCACTCCCGACGAGGCCGCCTCCTGGTCCGCGAGGAAGGGGCGCAGCCGGGTGTAGGCGGGCTCGTTGAGGGTGGAGAGGCGGGAGGTGGAGAGCCGGGCGACCTGGGTCAGGGAGAGCCTGAAGTGATCCAGGGCGAGGGCCAGTTGGGCCTGGTAGAAGCCGCCGTGGTGGTAGGCCGCGAGGTCCTCCGCGCTGATCAGCGGGTTCTCCGCCGCCGCGTTGATCTCGACGTTCAGCGCCCGCTCCAGCGCGTCCGCCGCGTCGTGCGCGGGCCCGTGGATCTGGGGCAGGCACCGGAACCCGTAGGGGTCCTGGATGCGGCCGAGCGGCGGGGTGGGCCGGTCGTCGGCGCCGATCAGCACCCGCATGCGGCGGGCGGTCTCGACGCTGCCGGGGTGCGGCCGGGCGGCGTGCACGGGTGCCGCGTACGCCTCGTGGGAGCCGTCCACGGCAAGCAGGGAGAGCGCGGCGACGACCTGGGTGGCCTCGATCAGCCCGCGCAGTTCGTGCAGGGCGAGCGCGGCCTGTCCGAGGGTGAGGGCGTTGCTGCTGATGAGGGCGAGCGCGTCGTTGTTGTCGAGGGGCTGCGGGGCGGGGGCACCGGCGCCGCGCCAGGGGTGCTCCCCGGCGAGCGCGAGCCCGAGCTGCGCGAGCCCGGCGAGATCACCGGTGCCGACCGAGCCGAACTCGTTGACGACCGGGTACGCGCCGCTCTCCAGCGCCTCGCACAACGCGGTGACGACGCTGGGCCGCAGCCCGGCGCCCCCGGCGAGGATCTGGTTGGCGCGTACGGCGAGCATGGCGCGGACCTGGCGGGCGGGGAGTTCGTCGCCGATGCCGCCCGCGTGGCTGCGCAGCAGCCGGAGCCCGTGCCCCGCCGCCGCCTCGGTCGGCACGTCCTCGGTGCGGTTGGCGCCGACTCCGGTGGAGCGTCCGTAGACGCGGCCGGTGGCGGCGATCCGCCGGGCGGCGTCCCACGCCTCCTCGGCGCGTCGCAGCCCCTCGGGGCCGGGCACCGGGCGCGCGGTGCCGTCGGCGAGACGTACGACGTCCGCGACACCGAGGCCGGCACCGTCAAGGACGACGAGCCCACCATACGTGAAGAGCGGGCCGTCCACGATGTGAGACGACATGAGGTGCAACTCCCCTCGAAACGGACGCCATGTCTTGCCAGGCGAGCACGGATGCGATGAATCGGCGCCGGAGGCATTGACAATTTATTCAGTCACCGAGAACTCTGCATGACGATATACAGCCGGGCAAGGGACATCTCATGATCCAGTTCGACGCGGTGCACAAGCGTTTCCCGAACGGCACGACGGCGGTGCACGACCTCACCCTGGAGATGCCGGAGGGCGGTGTGACCGTCCTGGTCGGCTCCTCCGGGTGCGGCAAGACGACCACCCTGCGCATGATCAACCGGATGGTCGAGCCCAGCTCGGGCACCATCCGGGTCGCGGGCCGCGACGTCACCGAGCAGGACGCCGCCGAGCTGCGCCGCTCGATCGGTTACGTCATCCAGCAGGCGGCCTGTTCCCGCACCGCACGGTGCTGGACAACATCGCCACGGTGCCGCTGCTGCTCGGCTGGAACCGCCGCAGGGCCCGCGCCCGCGCCGCCGAGCTGCTGGAGACGGTGGGGCTGGCCGCCGACGCGGGCAGGCGCTACCCCCACCAGCTCTCCGGCGGCCAGCAGCAGCGCGTCGGTGTGGCCCGCGCGCTGGCCGCCGATCCGCCCGTACTGCTCATGGACGAGCCGTTCGGCGCGGTGGACCCTGTGGTGCGCACCCAGCTCCAGGACGAGCTGCTGCGGCTCCAGAAGGAGCTGAACAAGTCCATCGTGTTCGTCACCCACGACGTGGACGAGGCCGTACGGCTCGGGGACCGCATAGCGATCTTCCGCACCGGAGGCCACCTGGTGCAGTGCGCGGCCCCCGCCGAGCTGCTGTCCCGACCCGCCGACGACTTCGTGGCCGGGTTCCTCGGCGCCGAACGCGGCCTGAAGCTGCTCTCGCTGACGACGCTGGCCGACGTGCCCCGTACGGCCACGCCGACCGTGCACGCCGACGCGGCCCCGGCGGGCGGCGAAGGCCGCTGGCGGCTGGTCACGGCTCCCGACGGCAGCCCGCTGGGCTGGCTGGACACCGACGCGGCACCGGCCGGACCCGCCGGGGACGGCCCGCTGCTGCCCGTACGCGCACTGAAGGACACCGACTCGGTGCTCGCCGCGCTGGACGAGTCCCTCGCCTCCCCCACCGGCCTGGTGGTCCGCGTGGACGCCGACTGCCGGGTCACCGGCGTCACCTCCCGCGAGCTGATCCACGACCGCGCGGGCGCCGCCCACGCCGCGTCCGGCCCCGTCCTCGCCGCCCGGGAGAACGCCGCATGACCATCGACTGGTCCTGGATCGGGGAGCACATCGGCGAGCTGGCCTCGCTGACGCTCTCGCACCTGGAGGCGGCCATGACCGCCGTCCTGCTCGGCCTGGTGCTGTCGCTGCCGCTCGCGGTGCTCGCGCACCGGGTGCGCCCGCTGCGCGGCTTCCTGCTCGGCGCCTCCAACGTCCTGTTCACCATCCCGTCCATCGCCGTCTTCGTCCTGCTGCTCCCGGTCAGCGGTCTGACCCGGACCACCACCGTGATCGGCCTGACCGTCTACACCCTGGTCGTGCTGCTGCGGAACACCGTCGAGGGCCTGGAGTCGGTCCCGGCCCGCACCAAGGAGGCGGCGAGGGCGATGGGCACCCGCCCATTGCGCACACTGCTGGCCGTGGAGTTCCCGCTCGCCCTGCCGGTGATCATGGCCGGGGTGCGGATCGCCACCGTGATGTCGATCTCCCTGGTGTCGGTCGCCACCTACATCGGTGACGGCGGCCTCGGCCAGCTGTTCACCGACGGCTTCCAGCGCGACTTCCCGACCCCGGTGATCGCCGGAGTGGTCCTGACCCTCCTGCTCGCCGTCGTCGCCGACGCGGTGCTGGTCGCCGTGGAGTACGCCCTGACCCCGTGGCGAAGGAGCCGTGCCTGATGTACGCACTCGTCGTCGATCTCGCCAGGTGGCTGACCAGCGGCAGCCAGTGGACCGGCCCGGACGGCATCGGGCACCGGCTGGCCGAGCACCTCCAGTACTCGCTGCTGGCCACCCTGATCGCCGCCGCCATCGGGCTGCCCGTCGGCCTGCTCATCGGCCACACCGGCAGGGGCGCCTTCCTGGCGATCAACCTCGCCTCGTTCGGCCGCGCGCTGCCCACCGTCGGCCTGGTCGTACTGGTCTTCCTCGCGGGCGGCCTGTCCATGCTCCCGGTGTACGTCGCCCTGGTCGCGCTCGCCGTCCCGGCCATCGTCACCAACACCCACGCCGGGATGACGGCCGTCGATCCGGACGTGAAGGACGCGGCACGCGGCCAGGGGATGCGCGGGCACCAGGTGCTGTTCAAGGTCGAACTGCCGCTGGCGCTGCCCCTGATCATGACCGGGCTGCGACTCGCGCTGATCCAGGTCGTCGCCACCGCGACCATCGCCGCGTACGTCTCGTTCGGCGGCCTCGGCCGCTACGTCTTCGACGGGCTGGCGCAGCGCGACCTCGTCCAGGTACTCGGCGGGGCGGTGCTGGTCGCCGTCGTGGCGATCGTCCTGGACGTCGTCCTCAGCACCCTCCAGCGCGTCTTCGCCCTCCCGCACCAGCGCTCCGGCGCGCGCCGGAGCGCCCCGACCGGCACCGCGTGAAAAGCCCCCGTCCATGACCGGCACGAACCGCACAGGGAACACGGCAATGAATCGACGCACCCTCCTCGGCGGCCTGTTCGCCGCCGCCTCCGTCCCCGCGCTGGCCGCGTGCTCCGGCGGGGTCACCTCGCTCAAGGGCGACGCGTCCGGCTCCGGGGGCGGCGGCTCCAGCAAGGGCGGAGTCACCATCGGCACCGCCAACTTCACCGAGAACCAGGTCCTGGGGTACCTCTACGCCGCCGCGCTCACCGCCGCCGGGGTGCGGACGACCGTACGGCCCAACCTCGGCACCCGCGAGATCGTCATCCCCGCACTGCGCGGCGGCGACATCGACCTCCTCCCCGAGTACCAGGGCGCTCTCCTCAACTACCTTGATCCCAAGGCCGTTCCGACCGAGCAGGGCGCGATGCAGAACGCGCTCACGCTCGCCCTCCCGGCCGGACTCCAGGTACTCCCCTACGGGCTCGCCGAGGACTCCGACGCCTTCGTCGTCACCCGCGCGACCGCCTCGCGCTACGGCCTCTCCAGCCTCGCCGACCTCAGGAAGCGGAACGGGAAGCTCGTGATCGGCGCCGCCCCCGAGGTCAAGAAGCGGCGGGTGGGCGCGGTCGGACTCCGGGAGGTCTACGGCGTCGAATTCAAGGAGTTCAAGTCCCTGGACTCCGACGGGCCGTTGGTCAAGGGGGCGCTGAAGAAGGGGGACGTGGACGTCGCCAACCTCTTCACCACCGACACCGACATCGAGGCCAACGGCTGGGTGGTGCTGTCCGACCCCGAGCACCTGATCCCCAGTCAGCACATCGTCCCGCTCGTCGCCGACCGCAAGGCCGACGACACCCTCCGCAAGGCCCTCGCCCGCATCGGCAACCTCCTCACCACCGCCGACCTCACCGACCTCAACCGCCAGGTGGACAAAGACAAGAAGGACCCCGAGGACGTGGCCAACGCGTACGCCCGGCGGAAGGGCATCCTCAGGTAGAGGTCCCCGCATGGAGCAGGGCGTGCGGCACGGCGGAGCGCGACTCCCCCGACGGGCCCGCCGCTCAGCCCTGTTCGTCCAGGGCGGCCAGGGCGTCCCGCAGGGCCGCCCGGCTGGTGATGCCCAGCTTGGGGTAGATCTGGTAGAGGTGCGTGCCGATGGTGCGGTGGGAGAGGAAGAGGCGTTCACCGATCTGCTTGTTGGTGAGGCCACCGGCGGCCAGCGCGGCGATCTCCTTCTCCTGGTGAGTGAGCAGCGCCTTCGTCCGGGGCGCCCCGTCCACCGGGTCGGCCGTCCGGGTCTCCCCCGCCGCCCGCAGCTCGGCCGCTGCCCGCTCGGCCCAGGGCACGGCCCCGAGCCCCTGGAACGCGCTCAGCGCGGCGGCGAGGCGGAGCCGCGCCTCCCCCGCCTTGCGCGCCCGGCGCAGATACTCGCCGTAGAGCAGTTCGACGCGCGCGTACTCGAACGGCCAGCGCCGTGCGCGGTCGTCGGAGAGTGCCTGCTCGAAGTGGGTGGCGGCGTCCCGCCCGGCCCCGGCGGCGAGCGCCTGCACCGCGTGGGCGTGCATCCGCATGCGCGGGGACAGCGCGGGCATGTCGGACTCCCGTACCGCGCGGGCGTGCGCGCGCGCCTCGGCCTCGCGCCCGGTGCGGACGGCCGCCTCGACGAGGTCGAGGGCGCCCCACATGGCGAGCGGCACGAACGGGGCGAGTTCACCGGCCGGGGAGAGCAGACAGCTCTGCCGGTAGGCCTCCTCGAAGTCCCCGGAGCCCAGCGCGGAGAGCGCGCGGGCGTACGCGGCGCACAGTGCGACCCCGCCCGCACCCCGCGGCCCGGCCCACTGGACGATCTGCTCGGTGAGCTGCCGGTTGGTCCTGTCCCAGCCGCGCACGGCGGCGACGAACGCCCGGCTGTAGCGGAAGTACCAGGTGAACAGGTCGTACTCGTACTCGTCGCTGACCTGGAGCGCCTCGTCGGCGAGGTCTCCGGCCTCGTCCCAGCGGCCGGTGGCCATGTCCTCGATGACCAGATTGAGCAGCGCCCCGAGATGGCGGCGGGCGGGGTGGCGTCCGCCGCGTCCCTCGCGGACCACCCGCCAGAAGGCTTCGCGCAGCTCTCCGGACCGGTCGGCGTACAGCGAGGCGATCCCCATGCGCACCACCCGCGACGGGTCCGTCTCCTCGCGGGCGTCGGCCAGCACCCGGTCGAGGCGGTCCAGGGCCCGGCCACCGGTGCGAGCGGGGTCTCCCCAGGTGCGGGACATCACCCAGAGCAGATCGGGTACGCCGTCTGCCCAGCGGTCCAGCGCGGCGAGCAGCCGGTGCCACAGCTCCGCCCGGCCGCCGTACCAGCAGAGCAGCATCAGGGTGTGCATCGCCTCGGCGAGCGCGAAGTCGTCCGCGCGACCGGGCGCGGAGCCCGGCCCGCCGGACTTCTCGCCGATGGTGAGGTAGGTGTCCACGGCGTCGGCGAGCAGGGCGTGCGCGGTGTCCACGTCACCGTCGGTGTTGATCAGGACGTAGGCGGTGGCCGCCGCCGCGAGCAGCGCGCTGCGGGGTTCGGGGGCGCTGTCGGCCGGGCCGTCGAGCAGGGCGGGATCGGCGCGGCGAGCGCTGTCCAGCAGGACGGACGCCCCGCGCATCTCACCACCGGCGTCGGCGCCGATGTAGGCGGCCTCGGCGAGTCGGCGGCTCCTGTCCTGCGGGCTCGGGCTGAGCCGGGCGGAGTGCGACAGCGCGGCGACCGCGCCGGTGGCGTCACCGCGCGCCAGGCTGCGTTGCGCGGCGGCCTCCAGTTGCTTGGCGACGTCCTCGTCGGCGGAGGAGGCGGCCTCGCCGAGATGCCAGGCCCGGCGTTCGGGCCGGTCGGTGAGGATGTCGGCGAGCCGGTGGTGGGCGGCGCGGCGCTCCCCCGAGGTCGCCGCCTCCACGACGGCGGAGGCGAGCAGCGGGTGACAGAAGTGCAGCCGGTACGCGGCGAGGTCCACGGTGACGACACCGGCGCGCTCGGCGGGGCCGAGGGCGTCCGTGAGGGAGAGCCCGACCGCGTTCTCGATGACGGAGAGGTCGCCGCTGCCGTCGAGCGCGGCGAGCAGCAGCGCCTCCCGGCAGTCGGGCGAGAGGTCGGCCACCCGCTTGGCGAACAGCGCCTTCAGCCGTTCGTTGAGGGGCAGGACGGACGGCATGCTGGACTCCGCGTGCTGCTGCGCCCCGGTGAGCAGGCGCGGCAGTTCGACCAGGGCCAGCGGGTTGCCGAGCGCCTCCGCGACGATGCGTCGCCGCACGCCGTACGCGAGCTGGGGATGGACGGCGCGCAGGAGTTCGTGCGCGCCCTGGTCGTCGAGGGGGCGCAGGACACGCTCGGGCAGGCCGCCGCGTTCGAAGTAGCCGTCGGCGTCGGACCGTACGGAGGCCAGGAAGCCGATGGGGGTGCCGATCAGCCGCCGGGCGACGAAGCCGAGCACGATGGCGGTGGACCGGTCCAGCCAGGTGACGTCGTCCGCGACGAGCATCACGGGCCCGCTGCGGGCGACCCGGCGGAGCAGGAAGAGGGTGGCCGTGGAGACCACCAGCCGGTCCGGCGCGGGCCCGGAACCGATTCCGGTGGCGACGCGCAGGGCGTCCCGGTGGACCGGGTCCAGGTCGTCCGTGTGGGCGAGGAGGGGGAAGAGGAGCTGGTTGAGCCCGGAGTAGGCGATGTCGGCCTCGAACTGGGCTCCGCCGACCCGGAGCACCGTGATGGCCTTGTCGTCGTCGGCGCGGCGCGCGACGGTCTCCAGCAGGGCCGACTTGCCGATGCCCGACTCTCCGGCGATCATCAGCGACCCGCCCTTGACCGCGGCTTCCGAGAAGAAGCTGCAGATGGAGCGCAGGTCGTCGTTACGGCCGTACAGGGACACCGCGCAGCGGTCCATCGGGCCGTAGATCTTCGGGGGTACGGGGGTGGCGTCCATTGTCCTGGCGCATCTCCTCAACGGGATGGTGTGGAGGGCCGCGGAACTTCGAAAATCTTGCCAATTCTTTACGGATCATTCGGAGTAAGCCAGCCTAATCAGCACATTCCCCACACCGCAAGCCCGCGCCCACGGCCCGCGGACCCGTAGCGCGGATTCTGGTGCCCGCAATGGCCCCGCACAAGCGCCGCGGGCGCCCGGCACCCGCCGGACGCCCGCGGCGTCTCACCCGTCCCCGGCCGCGGCCCGGGACGCCTCAGCCGTGCTGCTCGACGAACTCCGCCACGGCCACCAGCGGGTCGTAGTGCTGGTAGGCGGCCTGGATCTCCTCGGCCTTCTCGCGGTACGACGCGCCGCCGAGCACCTCCTCGACGCCCTTGCGGACGGCGGCGGCCTCGGGGCGGCCGGTGCGCAGGTCCACGCCGGTGCCGCTCCACGCGACCCGCGCGGCGACCTCGGGCTTCTCCTCGGTGTCACCGCCGACGACCAGCGGCAGACCGTGCCGCAGCGCGGTCTGCACACCGCCGTACCCGGCGTTGGTGACCAGGACGCTGCTGAGCGGGAAGATGCGCTCGAAGGGGACGTAGTCGGCGAGGATCACATTGTCCGGGACGGTGCCGCCCAGCGCCTCGCGCACCACGTCCGGGCCGTCGGCGCGCACGGTGGCGGCGACCACGGTGACGTCCAGCCCGGCCAGGCCCTCCACGGTGGGGACGACGAGCTGCGTCAGGTCGCGGTTGGCCAGCGTGCCCTGGGTGACGACGACGACGGGCCTGCCGTCGGACAGCCGGTCCCACCAGTCGGGCAGCTCGTAGTCGGTGCCGGAGTCGGCGGGGAGCGCGCCGATGAAGCGGAAGCCCTCGGGGGCGTCGCTGCGCGGGTACTCGAACGCCGGGACCGTGAGGTGGAACCGGTGGTCGGGGACGCGGTCCATCGCGTTGAGGAAGAAGTCGGGCAGCGTGACGCCCATCTGCTCGAACACGCCCTCCAGGTGCCGCTGCGGCTCGGCCATCATCTGCCGCATGCCGCCGCGCATCGCCGCGTACTGCTCCCGCATCGCCTCGTTGGTGGCCGGGGGCAGCGCGGGGCCGAAGGGCGGCAGATCGACGCTCTCGGAGCTGGGCGGGGCGATGCCGAGGGTCACCACGAGCGGGCGCTCGCCGCGCGGGGCGCGCAGCGGGGTCGCCAGCACGGCCAGCGAGGTCGGCTCGGTGAACACGACGGAGGCGGGGAACTCCGCCAGCAGCTCCTGGATGCGCCGGTCGTGGGCGGGCGCCGGGTCACCGAAGACGTGCATCAGGTCGAACGCCATCGACTCCAGCTGCGGCAGACCCGCGCGCTGCGGGAATGAGGCGCCCAGGTCACGGTCGTCGTAGTCCAGCTCGGGGGCGTACGCGACGAACCGCGCACCGGTCGCCTCGACCTTCTCCTGGAACCGGGCGCCGGTGTAGAACAGCACCTCGTGCCCGCGCCGCGTCAGATCGGCGGCCAGGGCCAGCATCGGAGAAACATGCCCGTGGAACGGGGTGGCCGTGAAGAGGACCTTGCTCATCTCGGTGGGACATCCAATCGTTTCGGTCGAGATCCCGCGCCGCTCGCGGTGCGCGGCACTCGTGTAGAGGACGGGGGCGGAACCCGAAGAGTTCACATGAACGGGCGCGGACTTCGTTCGCGCGCGGGGGGGCGCGGGGCTGTGGGGCTCGTGGGAGACGGAGGGGCGGGGTCCGTGGGGGGCTCGTAGGACCAGCGCGGCCCTCGGGCCTCTGCCGCCCGGGCCTACGACCTCCAACCTCCGCCCCCGCCCTCCCGCCGGTCCCGGTGGCTCAGTCCTTCAGCTCCCAGAGCCAGTTGTGCCGCTCGTAGGCGACCTGGAAGCCGAGCCGGAGCATGTTGTGCAGGGACGAGTTGTGCGTCCCCTCCATCTCCGCGCCCGTCTCCGCGACCAGGACCGTCGCTCCGTCCCGCGCGGCGGCGCGGGCGCGCGCGACGAGCAGTTCGGTCTGTCCGCCCCGGTTGCGCGCCTCGGGCAGCACCGCTCCGCCGAAGAACTGGGCGGTCGTGCCGGAGCGGTGCATGGTGCCGGTCCCGACGATCTCCTCCCCGCGCAGGACGGAGTACCCGTGCCACGCCGGGCCGCCCACCGTGGCGGCGGCCATCGCCACGAGCGGGTTCGCGGGCAGGCCGAACGCGCGCGACATCACATCGGCCCACCGCTCCGCGTCCTCGACGGCGACGGCCTCGGTGCGTATGCCGTCGGGGCGGCGGCGCTCGGGCGCGTCGGCGCGGGCGAGCACCTCGTCCACCGCGCCGACGACTTTCACCCAGGACGCGCCGTCGGTGATGCCTTCCCGATCGCGGATCTCGTCCCAGTCCTCGGGGAGCACGGAGGGGGCGAGCTGGAGGAGGGCGCGGCGGATGCCCCGCGCCCGGTAGAAGGCGCAGACCTCGGCGATCTGCCCGGCGGTGACCGGTTCGGTACGGCCGAATCCGAGCGCCTTGCTCCAGAACTGGGCCGGGTCGTCGCGCACCGCGAGGACGACGGCGTCTCCGACGCGGGTGGCCTCGGCGCCCAGCTCGGCGCGGACGTCCGCCGACGGGCCGGTCTCGAACGCGAACAGTGCTTCTGCTTCGGAGCCCTCGATGAGCGACGGCGACATGGTGACGGGCACGGGACTTACCTCGTTGCGGTGGGGGAGTACAGGGAAACTTTTCTGCACACCACACGAACCAGCCGCGGGGTGGCGTTCACATCTGGCCGGAAAACTCGGTGCGGGGCGGTGGGGAGGGAGGTGCGGGGCACCGGGGGTGGTGGAACAGTGAACTTCGGTGATCGTGGGAAAGGGGGTGCCGCACGTGACGACCGCTCCTCCGCCCCGGCCGGGAGACGAGCCCGTGGACCGACCCGTGGACCGACCCGGAGACCGGCCCGGCGACCGGGCGGGAGATCCGCTGCCGCCGGGGCAGCGGCTGGTGGCCGGGTGGCCGGTGTCCCACTACGGGCCGGTCCCCCGTTTCCGCCCCGAGCGCTGGGACCTGAAGGTGTTCGGGGCGACGGCCGGGGGCGTGACGGTGAGCCGGACGTGGGAGCAGGTGACCGCGCTGCCGCGCACCACGGTGGTGGCCGACCTGCACTGCGCGACGGGGACCACGTCCACGGGCCACGAGTGGTTCGGCGTCCCGCCGGAGGTCGTCCTCGGGCTGGCGCCGCCGGCGGAGCGCGTGACCCACGTGATGATCTGGGCCGAGTACGGCTACAGCGCCAACCTCCGCCTCTCCGACTTCACCGCCCCCGGCACCCTCCTCGCCACCCACCACGGCGGCGAACCCCTCACCGCCGAGCACGGTTTCCCGCTCCGCCTCGTCGTGCCCCACCTCTACGGCTACAAGAGCGTCAAGTGGCTGCGCGGCATCGAGTACCTCACGGCCGACCGGCCCGGCTTCTGGGAGGAACGCGGCTACCACAACACGGGGGAGGTCAGCACGGGGAGGCGCTACTCGTACGAGGAGGAGTCCCGCCGGTGAGGGCACGGGGAGCCCGGAACCCGTGGCCCCCCGGCGGCACCGGCCTCGCGGGTACGGGAGGGACCCCGCACGGCCGTGCCCCGCGCCGTCAGGCCGGGTCGGGTTCCGGGCTCCCCGCGCCCTCACCGGCCAGTTCCGTCAGCGCGTCCCGCAGGGCCGCCCTCGTCGTGATGCCCAGCTTGGGATAGATCTGGTAGAGGTGGGAGCCGACCGTGCGGTGGGAGAGGAACAGGCGTTCACCGATCTGCTTGTTGGTGAGACCGGTCGCCGCGAGTGTGGCGATCTCCAGCTCCTGCGGGGTGAGCAGCCCCCTGGCGTCGGTGCCCTCGCCGGTGTCGCGGGGCAGGTTCTCCCCGGCCGCGCGGAGTTCGGCGGCGGCGCGGTCCGCCCACGGCACCGCGCCCAGGCCCCGGAACCCGGCGAGCGCCGACGACAGCCGGGAGCGGGCCTCGCCGGTGCTGCGGGCCCGGCGCAGATACTCGCCGTAGAGGAGTTCGGTGCGCGCGTACTCGAACGGCCAGCGGCGCGCCCCGTCCCCGGCGAGCGCTTCCTCGAAGTGCTCACGGGCCTGCCCGCCCACGGCCACCAATGCCTCGCAGACGGCGAGTTGGACCCGCAACCGGGGTGAGAGCGCGGCCATGTCGGACTCCCGCAGGGCGCGCACATGGGCGCGTGCCTCCTCGGCGCGCCCGGTGCGGACGGCGGACTCCACGAGGTCGAGCGCGTTCCAGAGGACGATGGGCTGGTACGGCGTGAGGGTGCCGGGCCGCCCGATGTGGCAGGAGTGCCGGTACGCGCCCTCGAAGTCGCCGGAGCCCGTGGCGTCGAGGGCCTGGGCGTGCGCGGCCCACAGGGCGGCACCGTGCGCGCCGCGCGGCCCGGCCCACTGCACGATCTGGTCGGTGAGCGCCCGCACGGTGTCGTGCTGACCGCGCGCGCCCGCGACGAGCGCCCGGACGTAGTGGAAGAACCAGCGCGAGAAGCGGTATTCCTGCTCCTCGCTGACCTGGAGTCCTTCCTCCGCGAGGGCGTCGGCCTCCCCCCAGCGGCCGGTGAAGAAGTAGTGGCTGCTCAGCTGCATCAGCGCGGCGAGGTAGCGGCGGGGCAGGCTCTCGCCGCGCCGTCCCCGCCGCACCACCTGCCAGGTCGCCTCCCCCATCTCGGAGATGCGGTCGGGGAACACGGCGGCGTTGCCGATACGGACGATCCTGGTGGGGTCGGTCTCGCCGGGCAGGGTGCGCAGCGCGCGGTCCAGCCCCTCCTGTGCCCGCGCACCGACGCGGGCGCCGTCCCCGAAGGTCTGGGCGATCAGGAGGACCACCTCGGGCACGTCGTCCCCGAGCCGGTCCAGCGCGGCGGACAACTGCTCCCACTGCTCGGCCCGGCCGCCGTACCAGGACAGGATGACGAGACTGTGCAGCGCCTCCGTGAGGGCGTACTCGTCGTTCTCCTCGGGCGCGGAGAGGTGGGCGTCGATGGCGTCCACGAGCAGGCCGTGCGCGGTCTCCACCCGGCCGTCGGTGGTGACCAGCAGATAGGCGGTGGCGGCCGTCGCGAGCAGGGAGCCGCGCGACGGGTCGGCCTGGCGGGCGCTCTCCAGCAGGGCGGAGGCACTGCGGATCTCTCCGGCCGCGTCGGCGCCGATGTAGGCGGCCTCCGCGAGTCTGCGGCTCTTGTCCTGGGCCAGCGGGCTGAGCCGGGCGGCACGGGAGAGGGCGGCGATGGCACCGGTGGCGTCCCCGCGCGCCAGGCTGCGCTGGGCGGCGGCCTCCAGTTGCTTGGCCACCTCCTCGTCGGCGGTGACGGCGGCCTCCCCCAGGTGCCAGGCCCGGCGCTCGGGATGGCCGGTCAGGGCGTCGGCCAGCCTGCGATGCGCCTCGCGCCGCTCGCCGGAGGTGGCGGTCTCCACCACGGCGGACGCCAACAGCGGATGACTGAACGCCAGCCGGTGCGCCGCCAGGTCCACGGTGACGACCCGCGCGCGTTCGGCCGGACCCAGGTCGTCGCCGTAGAAGGGGCCGACGCCCTGCTCGATGACGGCGAGGTCGCCGGTGCCGTCGAGCGCGGCGAGCAGCAGCGCCTCCCGGCAGCCGGGCGGCAGACCGGCGACGCGTTCCGCGAACAGCGCCTTCAGGCGTTCGTTCAGCGGCAGCACGGTGGGCATGTGCGCCTCGGCCTGCTGCTGGGTGTCCGAGAGCAGGCGGGGCAGTTCGACCAGGGCGAGGGGGTTGCCGCGCGCGTCGGCGACGATACGGCGGCGGACACTGAAGGCCAGCCGGGGGTGGACGGCGCGCAGCAGCTCGTGCGCGGCCTCGTCGTCGAGCGGGTCGAGTACGTGTTCGGGCAGGCCGCCGCGTTCGAAGTACCCGTCGCTGTCGGTCCGTACGGTGGCGAGGAGGCCGATCCGGCTGCCGATGAGGCGGCGGGCGACGAAGCCGATGACCTCGGCGGTGGACCGGTCGAGCCAGGGGGCGTCATCGACGACGAGCAGGACGGGCGCGGTCTCCGCGACCCGGCGGAGCAGCAGCAGGGTCGCCGTCGAGACGAGCAGCCGGTCCGGGGCGGCGCCGACGCCGATGCCGGTCGCCACGCGCAGCGCCTCCTGGTGGTCCTCGGCCAGGAACTCCAGGTGGGGCAGGAGCGGAAAGACGAGCTGGTTGAGGCCCGAGTAGCTGATGTCGGCCTCGAACTGAACGCCCCCCACCCACAGCACGGTGACGCCGTCGGCCTGCGCGTCCCGTGTGACGGCGTCGAGCAGGGCCGACTTGCCGATGCCCGCGTCACCGGTGACCACCAGGGCACCGCCCTTGACGGAGGCTTCGGTGAAGTAGCCCCGGATGTAGTCGAGTTCCCGGTCCCGGCCGATCAGCAGCCGGGGCTCACCCGCCTCAGTGGTGCTCATCGGGCGGTATCACCTCCGACGGGAACCGCAGGACACCGGGCGTCCGCCGGCCCGGTCGAGGGCACTGCGCCGTCTGACGGCTGCTCTGTCCACATCCACACGACTTCGTCCGCCTTGGAGTTCGGAACGGCCCGCGAAGACACCCGCACCGATGCCTGACGACATCTTGCAGGATGCATAAATCTACTTTGCGGATTCCATGCTAACCAACGCGAGCCCCACGGGGGAGGGGACAGGTCCACATGTGTCGGCCGGGCGGGGCCCGGCGGTACGGCGTCCCGCCGGGCCGGACGGGGCGTCAGGGGCGGTCGCGGCACCGGGACCCGGAGCGGACACGGGCCCGCGCCCGTCGCTCAGGCGCGTGAGCGACGGGCGCGGGCACAGGTGCGGGTACGGGCGCGGGTACGACGGACGCGGTACGGCGTGCGGACGCGGGTACGGTGTGCGCCCGCCGGTGTTCAGTGGGTCTGGAGCGCGGCCCGCTCGCGCCGCTGAACCCGGGCCCGCAGCCGGTCCTGGGTCTGGTGCATGAGTTCGCGGGCCCGCTCGATGTGCCCTCCGACCAGGGCGCCGTCCCGTTTGAGGAACTCGCCGCCCACCAGCACGGTCTCCACGTCGGCGGGACCGGCGCCGAGGCCGAGCATGGCGACCGGGTCGCCGTAGCCGTCGAGGTGCGGGGAGCGCATGTCCACCAGGACGACGTCCCCCTGCTTGCCCGGCGTGAGCGAGCCGGTCTCGTCCGCGATGCCGAGGACGAGGGCGCCGCCGATGGTGGCGAGGCGGAGCATGTCGCGCTGGTTCAGCTCGACCTCGTGGACCATCTCGTTGCGCGCCAGGGTCTCCAGGGTGGGGCCGGTGGCCGGGTAGGTGCCGAACTGCATGAGCATGTCGGTGCTGGGGGTGAGGGTGATCGTCCCGCCGCTGGAGCGGACGAGATCGAACTCCTCGTCGGTGAGCATGTTGCAGTGCACGTAGTTGATGTCGTCCCCGAGGAGTTCGTCGCTCTGGAGGACGGGGATCGCGTCGGCGGTACCCGCCATACCGACGTGCACGGAGATCGGCAGGCCCAGCTCGCGGGCGAAGGCGAAGTCCTCGCGGTTGCGCTCGGCGGAGGTGAAGGCGGGGCCGCGCAGCCACATGCCCATGCGCAGGCGGCCGTTCATGCCGTTGCCGGGGAAGTTCTCGTCACGCATCCGGCGGGCGTCCACCGGGTGCGGCGGGTTGGGGTCGTCGGTTGCGGGGCCGGGACCGCCGCAGAAGAAGACGCCCCGGATGCCGGACTCCTTCAGCCCCCGGAGGTTGCCGTCGGCGTGCTCGGCGGACCGCAGGGCGTGCGCCCAGTCGCCGATGGAGGTGATGCCCGCGTCCAGCGCCTGGAGCGCGCCCCACAGGGTTCCGGCGTAGACGTCCTCGGCGGTGTGGTCGAGGGTGATGCCGCTGAGCACGACGGGACCGTAGCCGTACCCGGTGATCTGCGGGGTGTACGCGGCGATGGCGCCCTGCCAGGTGTGCCGGTGGGTGTCGATCATGCCCGGCATGACGATCCGCCCGCGCGCGTCCACGATCTCGGTGTCGGGGCTGCCGGGGCGCAGACCGGTGCCTATCTCGGTGATGACGCCGTTCAGGATGCGGACGTCGCCGCCGGGGACGTCCCCGAGGTCGTCGTCCATCGTGACCACGTAACCACCGGTGATCAGTACCTCGTCATCCATGATCCACGTCCGCTCTGTCAGCGATCGTCTGGATACGGTTCACGCCGTGCGCAAACCCGTTCCCCAGAGATGCTAGCCAAAAGTGGATACTTATGCCGCAAATGCGACAAATAAAGCGATCTAGACGCGCTTTTGCGAGGGCACCCGTACCGCGTCACGACCCGTCAGCACCCCCGCGCGGACCGCCCTCTTGTCGGTCTTGCCGAGCGCCGTCCGGGGCAGGGCGTCCGCGAAGGAGTACGAGACAGGGGTGTAGAGGTCTCCGAGGGCGGCGGTGATCTCGTGGCCGAGGAGATCGAGGTCGGGGGTGCGGGCGGGGTTCAGCGGCACCAGCACGACATGGACGGCCTCGCGGTCGTCGCGGCCGGGCAGTCCGACGGTGGCGGCCTCGCGGACGGCGGGGTGCGCGGCGAGGAAGTCGTCCAGCAGCCGGGAGTAGACGTTGTCGGCGCCCACACCGGTGACGACGATGTCGCGGGCCCGGTCCATCAGATACAGGTAGCCGTCCGCGTCCACCCGGCCGATGTCCCCGGTGCGGAACCACCCGTCGGCGTCCAGCACTTCGGCGGTGCGCGCGGGGTCGTTCCAGTATTCCTCCATCACCGACAGGCTTCGGACGTGGAACTCGCCGGGCTGCCCCACGGGCACCGGCCGCCCCCGCTCGTCGCGCGGCTCCACCTCGACCCCGGGCCCGGGGCGCCCGCAGCTCGTCAGGGACTCGGGCCGGTCGAGATCGTGCTCGTGCGGGAGCAGCGCGGATATGGACCCGCACTCGGAGACGCCGTAGAACTGGCTCAGGACCGGGCCGAAGCGCTCGACCGCCTGCCGCAGCCGCGCGGGCGAGGCGGCGGCGCCGGTGTAGTGCAGGGTGCGCAGCGCCGGGAACCGGCCGGGACGGCAGCCGGGGTGGTCGAGCAGCTCGTAGATCATGGGCGCGACCGTCATCATCCGCGTGACGCCCTCCCGTTCCATCGTGTCGAGGGCGGCCCCCGCGTCGAAGCTCCGCTGGAGGACGACGGTGTGGCCGCTCAGCGTGCACAGCAGGAACGCGATGTGGCCGGTCGTGTGCGTGACCAGGGTGCAGATCAGCAGGGTGGGATCGGGCGACTCCGTGTCCGTGAACGCGCCCGCGAGCTTGAGGAAGCCCTGGTAGTAACGGCGGCGGTGCACCACGAGTTTGGGGCGCCCGGTGGTGCCGCCGGTGTAGAGGACGGTGGCGAGCAGGCGGTCGTCGGCGGCCTCGGCGAGCGGCAGCGGGGCGAGGTCGGCGGTCTCGGCCAGGAAGTCGTCCGCGAGCGCGGAGGGCCCGAGTCCGCACACCTGCGGCACCGGCACCTCTCCCACGATCCGCCGGGCCCGCTCCTCGAAGACCGGGTCGAAGACGAGCAGGGCGACCTCGGAGTCCCGGACCAGCGCCTCCAGCTCGGCGTCACCGGGTTCCGGCAGGACGAAGACCATCCGGGCGCCCACGAAATGGACGGCCAGTTGCAGCAGCAGCGCCTCGGGGGTGTTGTCCACGAACAGGCCGACCCCGTCCCCCTCCCCCACGCCCCGCGCCCGCAGCCCGGCGGCGAACCGGAGAGCGGTCCGGGCGGCCTCGGCCCCGCCGATCCGCCGCCCCTCCTGCACCAGGGCGTCCCGCTCACCCCTGGCGATGAGCCGCTCCAGCACCGGAACAGTGTGGTTCGTGCCGCCGGTGACCGTGTCGCTCATACCCGCCCCGCCCTCACCCCGCCGACCGGCGGACCAGTACCTACCTACCTCACGAGTCGGGGCGGGCGAAAGGTTCGGAGAATTTGATCCCGCCGGGGGCTACCGAAAGCCACCGGAGCCACCCACGGCCCTGGGCCCCACCAGAGGCTCCCCCGTGCCCCAACAGGGTTCCCGCATCCCGCCGGAGCCCCTGGGCCCCACCGGAGGTTCCCGCGCCCCACCGGAAGCCCCTCGGGCCCACCGGAGGCCCGCCGGACGGCGCGGGAAGCCCCCCGGTCCGGGAGCGCCCCGATCCCGCCACGACCAAAAACCAACCAGATGGTTGCAACCCCGGAAGCGCGGTGCTAAGTTTTCAACCAACCGGATGGATTACCCCATCCCGCCGCACCGCCGGGCCACCTAGGCCCGCCACAGAAGGAGTCATCATGAGCACCTGGTTCGTCACCGGCGCGTCGTCCGGCATCGGCCGCGAGGTCACCGAGCAGCTGCTGAAGCGCGGTGACAGGGTCGCCGCCGTGGCACGGCGCGCGGACCGCCTGGACGACCTCGCCAAGGAGTACGGCGACCAGCTCTGGACCGTCTCCGCCGACATCACCGACACCGCCGCCCTGCGCGCGGTCGTCGAGCGGGCGTTCACCGAACTGGGCCGTATCGACGTGATCTTCTCCAACGCCGGTTCCGGCGCTTTCGGCGCGGCCGAGGAGCTGACGGACGAGATCATCGAGCAGCAGATCGCCCTGAACCTCACGGCCCCGGTCCAGCTCGCCCGCGCCGCCTTCCCCCACCTGCGTGCCCAGGGCGGCGGCCGGTTCATCCAGACCTCCACCGTCGGCGGCCACATCACCACGCCGGGCGGCAGCATGTACCACGCGTCCAAGTGGGGCGTGGAGGGCTTCATGGAGTCCGTCGCCGGTGAGGTCGCGCCGTTCGGCATCGGCATCACCGTGATCGAACCCGGCTTCGTCCGCACCGACTTCGGCGCCGCGATGACCGTCGCGCCGGGGAACGCGGCGTACGCGGAGACCCCGGTCGGCCAGCTCCGCCAGTACATCGAGGCGTCCGACGGCAACATGACCGCCGAGGCCCCCGGCGACCCGGTCAAGGTCGCCACCGCGATCATCGACTCCGCCGACGTCAGCCCCGCCCCGCTGCGCCTCGCCCTCGGCAGCGACTCCTACGAAGGCATCAAGGGCGCGCTCCGGGGCCGCCTTGAGCACCTGGAGAGCACGAAGGCCGTCGCGTTCTCGACCGACTTCGACAAGTAGCCGCTCTCCGGGCCGGGTTGACTGGCACCGGGAACCGTCACGAGAGCCCGCCGTACCAACACGCCACGGTACGGCCGGACATGCCGCCGCCGGGGGACACCACAGGCTCCCCCGGCCGGCTGCCCCCGCACCGCAGCACCCTCCCCCACCCATCCGAGGTCACCTCATGGACACCCCCGAACTGCTGCTGGAGATCGAGCACCTCAAGACATTGATGTCCCGTTACGCCCAGTGGGGCGACGCACAGCGCTGGGAACTGTTCGCCACCCTCTTCGCCGAGGACGTCCACTACACGGCGGACGCGGCACCGCGCCCGAACGCCGAGGCCGACGGCTCACTGGACATCCGGGGCCGGGACGCCTTCATCCAGGGCATGACCGAGTTCACCAGCGGCCTGCACACCGCCCACCAGATGTACCTGCCGGACATCACCGTCCACGACGACGGCACCGCCTCCGCGATCTGGGGCCTGCACGACCAGATCCGCTCCCCCGTGGGCACCTTCAGCCGCTACGGCCACATCAGCCAGGAGTACCGGAAGACGGACGGCGCCTGGAAGATCACCCGCAGCCACAGCAGCACGCTGCTGCTGGACGAGACCTGGACGGCGGACGGGGGCGAGTGACGGGGTGGGGGTGACGGAGGTGGGTGACGGGGGGCGAGGAACGGCCGGGCGAACGTGGGCGGACTGGCGGGCGAGCGGGCTGACGGGCGAGCGGCTGATGGGCGAGGGCCGCGTCACGCACCCGCCCGCAGCAGCGGCTCCAGCAGCAGCCGTATATCGAGGGCCCGACTCAGATCGCTGACCTGCCCGTCCCCGACCTCCACCACCCGCCACACCCCATCGGTCCGCAGCGCGAGATCGGTGGTGACGAACCGGCAGCCGAGAGCGCCGACCCGCGACGCGAGCCGTTCGAGTTCCGCAGCGTCCGGCACCTCACCCCAACCACCTTCGCCGGCAAGGGCGTTGTCATCGACAGCCGGGGCGGACGGCATGTCGGGATGCGGGCCGGTGAGCACCGGGCGTCCGTCGATCCACCAGACCCGCACCTCCGGCCCGCCGAACTCCTCGAACGCCCGCAGCACGACACCCCCGGCGAGGAAATCGCCCTGCGCCTCGACCAACTTGCTCGCGACACACACAAGTTGCTCGGTGTCACCGAGGTCCGGTACGTAACACGCCTCATCCCACTCGTGCTTGCGGGACTTGACGTAGTCCTTGACGACAAGCGGCCCGTTGCCGAGCAGCGCGGCGAGCCCGGCCACCCGCTGCCCCGTCGGCACGCTTCCCGGCGCCACCGGAAGCCACGCGCTGCGCGGGGTGACTCCCACGAACTCCCCGTACCAACCTGGTAGTTCATGGGCCCGGCGATAGCTCGCGGCACCGGTGACCAGCTGGCTTCCGCGCCGGGCCAGCGCGTCCGCCAGTTCGGCGTACCGCTCCCCCGGCACCATCCACCCCCGGTACCAGAGCGGACCGAGCCCCCGAGGCACCCCGGCGACCGCCTCCTCGACCCGGCCGCGTGCCAGCGCTTCGTGGTCGAGAAGGGCGACCCGTGCCCCCAACTCCTCTGCCGCAGAAGCTGATTCGGCGAAATGCGGATCGGCCCGGCGCGGGCGCAGGGGGTCACAACAGATCAGCAGAGAAGCGGTCATGAGCGCAGCGTAGAACCGCGCCCCGGCACGCGCCGGGGATCACTGGAGGATGGTCGCCCCCTGCACCCGCCCGATCCGCCCATCGGTCCACAGGGAGCTGTCCCAGACCGTGGTCAGGCGGGTGATCAGGCCGGACCGGTCGAGCGCGAGGGCGGTGTTGCCGCGCGGGGCGGGCGCGCCGGGGTTGGTCCACTCGTAGCCGCCGCCCCGCGCACCGCCGACCGCGTGCCGGACGCGGGAGCCCGCGCCGTACGGCAGGACGGGCAGCGCCCGCCGCAGGAAGTCGGCCAGCGAGGTACGGCCCTCGATGTGCACGTGCGCCGCGAGGTCGTCGAAGACGGCGTCGGGGTGGAACAGCGCGGCGGCGCCGGAGGCGTCCCCGGCCCCGAACGCCGCACCCAACCACTTGACCACCGAACGCAGTTGAGGAGCCGCCCGCTCCCCGACCGCACTCTCCCCGAAGTCGGCGGGGAACCGGTCGGCCGGGGTGCGCTGTTCGCGGATGCCCGCGAGGGTGAAGGCGCGCCCGTCCCAGTAGTCGATCCAGCGGACGATCCTGCCGCGCCGGAAGTCCACCGCGCCCAGCGGCCGGATCTCGTGGCCGAACAGCTCGGGCGTGTCGGTGAAGTGGACCAGCGCGCTGGTCGCGTCGCCGATGATGCGGGTGGGATACGACGCGGCCGTCTTCGGCCAGGTCGGCATCAGCCCGGCGAACAGGTCGTGCAGATCCTGCCAGCGGTACCAGGACCAGCCGAGCGTGGCGTCGATGTACGTCATGTCCCGCGCGAAGTGGGCCATCGTCGCGTCCACGTCCGCCGCAGTCTTGGCCTCGAAGAAGGACGTGAACAGGCGCACCACCTCGGGACTCGCCAGGCTGACATCGACCTCACGGCCCAGGATCACGGCGGTGTCGCGCCCACCGGAGGAACGGTACGGCCCAGCGGCCCGAGTGGTGCCCGCGGCGAGCCCGGTGAGGCCCACGGCGGACACGGCCGTGGCCCCCACGGCGGCGCTCAGCAGCGATCGCCGGTCACGCCCACCCTTGCCCGCTCCCCCGGGGCGGGCGTCAGCCAGGCCGTCGGCTCGGCTGACGGTTCTACCGTCGGCCCGGCTGCTGGCCCGGCGGTCGTCCCGGTCATCTGCCCGACTGCCGTCCCGGCCATCGGCTCGACTGTCGGCCCGGTCATCGTGTCGCGGACGGATCGGCATGTTCATCAGCCTCTTCTCCGGTGCCACCGCCGTGCGCCGGGGGCCCGGCGCACGGCATAACTGTTGCGAAACCACACCGGGGGAACCGCCGGAACGGTTCACCGGGGTGATCGGCGCCACACCACGCACGCCCATTCAACCATCCGGTTGTTTTAAGGTGGCGATACGCCTACAGTGAAACCAACCGGATGGATGTGAATTGATCGAAGGAGGGTCCGCCATGAGAACCGCGCCCGTGCCACCCGAGAGGGGCGATCCCGATGTCACGTGACTCGTCCGCGACCCAGGCCCGACTGCTGGAAGCGGCCTACGAGGAGTTCGTCGGCCACGGTCTGGCGGGCGCGCGCGTGGACCGCATCGCCAAGAACGCGTCCGCCAACAAGCAGGCCATCTATGCCTACTTCGGCTCCAAGGACGACCTCTTCGACGCCGTCCTCGCGGCCCGCATCCGGGTACTGGCCGACGTGACCCCGTTCACCGCGCACGACCTGGCCGCCTACGCGGGCGCCCTCTTCGACGCCTTCATCGCCGACCCCGATCTCCTCCGCCTCACCCAGTGGAAGAGCCTGGAGCAGGCGGGGGCGTCACCGGCCGAACGGGACACGCACCTCTCCAAGGCGCAGGACGTGGCCGATGTGCACGAGGTCGATCTCGACCACGGCATGGACGCCCTGATGATCGCGCTCGCCGCCGCCCAGTGCTGGTTCCTCACCCCGGCCGTCATCCGCAACCCCACCGGGAGGAACGAGGAGGCACGGCGCGCACAGCACCGCGAGGCCGTCGTCGCGGCGGTGGAGGCGATGACCGCCCGGATCACCGGGCGCCCGGCGGTCCAGCCGGTCACCGGCGGCTGAGGGCGCGAGGGCGCGAGGAGCGACGCCCGGCGGTCGGCGGCTGAGGGGTGACGGCTGACGGCTGCCGGGCCGCCCGCGCGGCCGACCCGGGCCCCGGCACCGGCCCCGGACGGCGCCTGTCGGCCGTGGGGACGGCGCTCGCTGGTGAACCGAACCGTCCCCTCCGCACCATGTCCCCGGTGTACGCCCGTGCCGGAACGCGGCCCGTACACCGAGGGGTTCACGATCCACCCGCACGCGGTGCGGGAGGGTGCCGGGATCGGGTTACGTGTCCCCGGACAGCCCGCCGGAGCAGGTCCCGTACACCAAGGTGAACGCGCGCGGCACGTTGATGGTCGAGGGAGGGCCGGAAGGCGTCGCTGCTACTGCTGCCGTACTACTGACCGGCTGCCTGGTAGTCGCCGGTCAGCGGGTGGCGGCGGCGACGAAGGTGTCGGCGACCCGCTTGTCGTCCACGGTCTGGACGTACCGCACCTTGGCCTCGCCGAGGCCGGGCGAGTCGCCGTCGGACCAGACGCGGGTGGCGCCGTAATCGGGACCGGGGCTCATGTCCACGTCCATACGGAGCGGGATGCTCTGCCGGACGAGGGTGGGGTCGGCGGCGACCTCGGTGGTGGTCTCGTCCCAGAGCGGGTAGCCGACGTACCCGGCCTTGACCACGTAGTCGCTGATTGCGGTCCGGTGGGCCTTGATCCTGGCCAGCATGCCCTTGTCGAACATGACGGACGATGTCACGTCACCGAGGGCGGTCACGTTCTTCCACCCGGCGGTGAGGACGATGTGGGCCGCCTCGGGGTCGAAGCGGAAGTTGAAGCCCTCGCTGGAGTTGAACCCCTTGTCCTTCTCACCGGGGTTGAGCTGGTAGAGGTTGCCGCCGCCGATGACGATGCCCTTGGCGAGCGAGGCGAACCGCGGGTCCTTGCGGACCGCTCCGGCGATGTTGGTCAGCGGGCCCGCGGTGACGATGGTGACCTGGTGCGGGTGGGCGCGGACCTGGTCGATGAGGAAGTCCACGGCCTGCTCCTTGCTGGCCTTCAGCGACTTGGCCCACCCGAACGGCGGCTCTGTCACCTGATCCGGCCCGGTGGCGGGCTCGTCCTTGCCGGACGCGGGCCGGTTGAACGCCCCCAGCCACGCCTTCCCGCCGCCGTACATCTTCTGGTACGCGTACGCCCGCTGCGGGGAGTTGATCAGGGGGTACGTGAAGCCCTGGGAGACGGGTACGTCCCGGCGCCCTATCTTCTCGAAGAACGACAGCGCGTCCGCCGTCCCCTGCTTGGCCCATCCGTCACCGGTGACCACGGTGGTGCCGAGCACCTTCACCTTGGGGTTCGCCAGCAACGGCAGGATGGAGGTCGCGCCGGAGGAGGTCCAGTCGTTGTCGTACACGACCAGCTGCTTCCCGGCCGTACTCCCCGCCTGCCGCGCGACCGTGGCCGTATGCGCCGCGTCCCGCCCCGCCACCTGCGTACCGCACGCGCTGGTCAGCAGCAGCACAGCGGCCCCGAGCCCCACGACCGCGCCCTTCCCCCTGCCACGCGACCCCGCACGCCCGACACCGCTCGTCTGCTTCACCATGAGTCCCCTTTTGGAATGAAAGCGCATCGAGTGCACTTGGCGCGGAATCCTCAGCGCCACCAAAGGTCCATGTCAAGGGGGTCCCCCACTCCGTCTCAACGGGTGGTCGCCCCTTGTATACGGGGAGCCCGGCCAATCACCCCCGAAATTCAGACAAAACCCAGCAGGGGAAAAGTCCAGGGCGTTCGCGCCGCGCAACTTCGCCAGGAGAGCCTCGTGCGGCCGCGGCCACACACCGGCATCGGTCCACTCCGCCAAACGGCGCCGGCACGTCATGCCCGAGCCGAAGCCGACCTCCTGCAGAAGGTGTTCCCAGGGGATGGCGTGCGCGACGCTCCACCCTGGGCAACAGCGGCTCGATCACCATCCACAGCTCGTCATCGACTTCCCACGGCTTCGGCCGAGCCACACCACACCCTCGGATCACCAGTCCCGCAGTGATCCAACCAACCGGAAGATCATTTCGTTAGGAGTTCTTACTCCCCCGCCACGCCGAGAACCCATAGCCGTCTACGGCTCGGACAACGGCGTCCGCACCTGCGAGGAAACGACTGCCCGGGAAGCCGGTCCCGGCAGTGTGCTGCTCGGTTACAGGCTCAGCATCATCAGCGGTTCGGTGTGGGTGACCTGTGTGATCCGCTCGGGGGGCAACTGGGCCTCTTGGAAGGACCTCCGGGTCCACTCCAGCCAGGGGCCGATGTCCATCTGGGACGGTTGGCCGAGGTCGGAACTGTAGACGACCCTGGGGAGGAGGGACAGGACGTCGGCGAAGTCGCTTTGGTCCTGGTAATCGAGCAGGCGGGTCAGGGCTGTTTGTTCGGTCCATACCTGTTGCGCGGCCGCCACTTCCCACAGGTCTTTGCAGGTCAGGCCGGTCATTGGGTTGGCGGGCTGGTTGAGCATCAGGCGGGGCAGGTCCAGGCGCACGGCCTCGTCGACGAGGAGTCGTACCTCGTGGGCGTCGGCGTGGCCCGTGGAGATGACGACGGGCAGATCCCGAGCGGCGCGCAAGAGTTCGCGGACCTCCGGGCGCAGCATCCGGTGCTCGTCGGAGACGGTGAGGGGGCGCTGCCCCTGGGCGAGCAGCGGATGGGAGGGGGTGCGGGTCAGCCGGCTGCGGTGGGTGCGGCCCGTGACCGTGGGCAGGTGGACGATCAGGCGCAGCCCGCTGTCCTCGCCGTGCTGGATTGCGGCTTGTTCCACGGCCCGGAGGTCGAATCCTCCTGCGAGCGCGTTGAGGACGATCGAGCCGGAGACGGGCAGTCCCTGCTGACGAGCCTCCCATGCCTGGGCCGCGGTCGAGCCGAGGTGGTTCTTGAGGACCACCCAGCCCTGGTGCTCGGCATAGAGCTCACCGGCGGTGGTGGCGGTGTGGCGGCGCAGGTAAGCGTCCGGACCCACGTGGTAGTGGACGTCGATGAATTGGGCGTGGTGCGCGGTCGTTCGCGTCGTCGTGGGGGCGGTGTTCGGCACGGTGCCTCAGTCCTCCCAGGGGCGGGCGTAGCCGTATCGGGCGCGTGCCTCGTCAAGGCGGTCGCCGGCGAGTGCGGCCTCGCGGATGCGGGACTCCGTACGCTCTACTGCCTCGGCCCGGCGGGCGACCTCGTCGACGAGTTCGGCGGGGATGCGCAGCGCGCCGTTGTCGTCGGCGAAGATCCAGTCCCCTGGGCGGACCTGTGTGCCCGCGATGTCGAGGTCGGCGCCAGTGCGGTCCAGCATGACCCGGTTCTTGCCGCTGACCATCGTCACGTTGGTGCTGAACAGGGGGTATCCGGCGGCACGGCTTTCGGCCACGTCGCGTACGGACCCGTGCACGACCGTCCCGGAGAGGGAGCGGTGCTGTGCGACGGAGCTGAGGAGAGAGCCCCAGTTGGTGCACGTGCGGCTGCCCCCGTTGTCCACGACGACGACCGATCCGGGCGGCACGTCGTCGATGTAGTTGGCCGCGTTGTGGAAATTGGTGTCGTCCTCGACGGCCCGGTAGCGGATGGTGAAGGCGGGGCCGCAGGCGATGCTGCCGGGGGTGCGGGTCACTATGCCGGGCAGCACACAGGGCGGGGTGCGCAGGCTGTCCATGGCGTCCGAGAGGGCGGCGGTGTCCAGTCGGGACAGGCGCGTGCGCAGCGCTTCGGTGTGCACGGGGGCGGGGGCGGTCATGCGGGGTCCTCCGTGAGGGGGCGGGGGCGGCCGGTGAGGTGCCGGGCGGCGGACCAGGCCGCGAACTGGGCGAAGTAGGTGGTGACTTCGGGTCCGCGGTTGGGAATTGTCGACGTGGCGGTGTGCTCGCCGGTCTCGTCGCGGACGACGCAGGTGAGGGTGACGGTTCCGGTGTGGGTGGTGCGGTCGCCGCCCTGCCAGACGCCGGACAGGTGGATGGCGAGGGGGTGCGGAACCTCGTGTTCTTCGTGTGTCCGGGTGCGTGCGTCGGCCAGTTCGGTCGCGAGGAGGCCGTCGGTGAGCCGGTCGTCGAGGTCCGGTGCGAGGTGGCGCTCGTCGAGCAGCAGCGCCAGTTCCTGGACGGCGGTGCGGTCCCGGTCGGTGACCGTGTGGTTGCTGATCGCCGTGTCCAGGCGCTTGGCCAGGTCGGCGGCGGCCGCGGGTGGGCAGTCGAGCCGGATGTCGACGTAGGGGTAGTGCCAGCGGTAGGCGGGCTTCACCGGCATACCGCTGTCCCGTACGAGCGCGTCGACCAGGGCTGCGGCGTCCGCCTCGATGATGCCGAGGGTGCGGCGCAGGACGACGGTGGTTTCGGGCGGCGCGGGGAGGTGGGGCAGGTCGTCGCGCAGCACGTTCTCCAGCATCGGCAGGCATTCGCGGGGCGGCCCGGGGAGCATGATCACGGTGCTGCCCTGAGTCTGCGCCCGGCAGCCCCATGCGGTGCCGTTGGGGTTGGGCAGCAAGTCGGTGCCTTCGGCGAACAGCGCCTGCCGGCGGTTGTCGTCGTGGATGGCGACGCCGAAGCGGGTAAGGCGTTTCACGACCCCCTGCCACGCCTCCTCGCGGTGTTCCAGTGGGCGGCCCAGCGCGCGGGCCATGGCCGAGCGGGTCACGTCGTCGGAGGTGGGGCCGAGGCCGCCCATCAGCACGATCACGTCGTCGCGGCCGACGGAGGGGCGGACGGCGTCGACGATGACGGTCTCGTCGTCGCCGACGGTGTGGCGGACTCGGACAGGGATGCCGCGCTCGGCGAGCATGCGGGAGGCGTTCGCGGCGTTCGAGTCCTCCAGGTCGCCGCGGAGCAGTTCGTCGCCGATGGTGACGACGGCGGCGGTCGGCCGGTGCGGGACTTCTCGGCAGGCGTCGATGACCGCCTGGGCCGCTTGGGTGGTGGTCGCCACGCCGCCCAGGTCGTAGGTCACCCGGTCGCGTCGGCGGGTGACGTGGCGTACGGCGTCCTGGACTCTGTTCGCCACATCCTTGAAGCCGAGGTGCTCCAGGAGGAGGCCGATGGTGAGGAAGGCCGCAGCAGGATTGGCGCGGCCGCGGCCGACCATCGCCGGTGCGCTGCCGTGCACCGGCTCGAAGTAGTTGCCGCTTTCACCGATGTTGGCGCTCGGTGCCAGGCCCAGTCCGCCCATCACGCCGCCGCCGAGGTCGGAGAGGATGTCGCCGAACATGTTCTCGGCGACGATGACGCCGAAGCGCTCCGGGCGGCGCGCCATCCACAGGGCGACCGCGTCCACGTTGAGGACTTCGAAGGGGATCTCCGGGTAGTCGGTGGCGATGTTCTCCAGCCGCTCCAGGACGTAGGCGCTGCTGTGGCGCAGGACGTTCGGCTTGTCGGCGAGCGTGACCCGCTCGTAGCCGTGGCTGCGGGCCGTCTCGAAGGCGAAGCGCAGGATGCGGTCGAGGCCGTGCGAGGTCTGCAGCCGGATACTGGCCGAGGCGCCGACGCGGCCGCTGCGGCGGACGTTGGGGTGTTCTGCGACCAGGGGCCACATCGCGTCCGGTACGTGGTTCCAGTCCAGGCCCGCGTACAGGCCTTCGGTGTTCTCGCGGACGACGCAGAAGCGGTAGGGGGCGCCGCCGCCGAGGTAGTTCTCGACCGGTCGCAGGTTGGCGAACAGGTCGAGGCGCTGGCGGAGTTGGATGATGGGTGAGACGTAGGCGGGGGCGCTGTCGTGCAGTTCGGGGGCCAGGTCGGCGAGTGCCTCACGGCGCGGCTTGCTGGTGGTGGCGCCGAGCAGTACGGCGTCGCTGCGGCCGATGAGGTCCCAGGTGCGGTCGGGGACGGGGGTGCCCTCGGTGCGCCAGCACTCCCAGCCGATGTCGCCGAACGTCAGGTCGATGGGCAGGTCGAGGGCGTCGATCACGGGCAGCGCGGCGTCCAGGACCTCGGGCCCGATCCCGTCGCCGGGCAGGACTGCGACGGTTTTGCGGTTCATGAGTCCTCAGCTCCGAGAAAGCGGGCGATGGTGGTTCGGGAGCGGTCGGGCCGGTCGGCGTGGGGGCGCATACCGGCCCCCGGGATGCCCGCCAGGTGGTGGCGCGGGCCGGGGCCCGTGGCCAGGTGCTGTCGCTGGACGAGCGATGACTCCTCGCCGTACACGTGCAGGAGGGATCCGGGAAAGTCCCGTACGGGTTCGCGGGCGTCGGCGTCGTGCAGCAGCCGCAGACCGGCGGAGAGTCGTCGCCCCGCCGACTCCTGTTCGGCGGCGTCGGGCCGGTCGTCGTCGGCCGCGGGCCCGGTGTGCGCGGCCGTGGGGGCACCGGGGTGCCAGCCGGGGCCGCGGACCGCCTCGTCGAGGAGGCGCAGCGCCGAGGGCAGGCCCCGGGTCGTGACGGCTGCGGCGATCCGTTCCAGTTTCATGTTCAGCTCGTCGTCGGCGACGGTGGGGCCGGAGAGCAACAGTACGGCGGCACTGTGGGTCCACTCGTGGGTGAGCATGGCCTGGACGACAGCGCCGCCGAGGGCGTTGCCGACCAGCAGGTCGGGGGCAGCCACCGGGGATGGGCCGTACGTGTCGTCGCCGTCCGGTGCGAGGCAGCGTGCCCAGCGGTCCACCAGTGTTTTCAGATCGTCGCCGTCGTGGAGCAGGGACAGGGTGTCGTACACCGTGATCCGGTACCCGGTGTCAAGCAGCGGCTCAGCGACGCGACGGAAGAACGTGCCGTGGTCCCAGCGGGGCAGCACAGGCGCGAGGACGACTGCGTGCCGGGGCGCGTCGGAGTCGCCGAGCGG
>NZ_JAHRXF010000056.1 GCF_019104725.1 Streptomyces corallincola
GGGGGGGGGGGGGGGGGGGGGGGGGGGGGGGGGGGGGGGGGGGGGGGGGGGGGGGGGGCCCGGGGGGGGGGGGGGGGGGGGGGGGAAGGGGGGGGGGGGGGGGGGGGGGGGGGGGGCGGGGCGGGGGGGCAGGAGCCGGGACGAAGTGGGCCCGGGGGCAGCCGAGCGGGGCCGGGGGCAGCGGAGTGGGCTCGGGGTCGGAGAGGGCTCCGGCTCCTTGGCCACGCGGCCCAAGGGCCTCACGCCCGCCGCAGCTTGCGGCCACCTGCGCCTCGCGGCCGCTACGCCTCGCGGCCCCTGCACCTTCCGTCCGCGACACCTTGCGGCCCCTACCCCTCCGCGCCCCCTCCGCCCCCTCCGCCCGCTACGCCTTGCGGCCCCAGGCCGAGATCATGGGGGCGGTGACCAGGTCCATGCCGCCCGCCTCGATGTTGGCGAGGTGGCGGTCGATCTCCTCGTCGGTGGCGAGTCCGGCGGTGACGAGACGCGCGCGGATCTGGCGGACGGTGGCGGCTTCCAGGACACCGGCCGCCGGTGCGGCCACGGGGAAGTACGCGTCGGCCTCGACCTGGCGCAGACCGGCCTCGCGGAGCAGCCGGGGCAGCGTGCGGCCGTAGGCGAGGTCGGCGCCGCTCTCGGCGAGCAGGCCGCGGAAGGCGTTCCGCAGCCGGTTGGCGAGCTGCTCCGCGGGGCCGTTCTCCTCCAGGCAGGCCAAGGGCTGGAGGGCGGGGTCGGCGTCCTCGACGAGCAGCGTGCCGCCGGGGCGCAGGGCGCCGGTCATGGAGCGCAGGGCGCGTTCGCGGTCGGGCACGTGGACCAGGACCAGGCGGGCGTGGACCACGTCGAAGCCCTCGCCGGGCGGCTCCTCTGCGCCCACGTCGTGGACCCGCACCTCGACCTGCGGACCGGCCGCGGCGGCGAGGTGGGTGGTGTCGATGTCGGTGGCCAGCACGTGCCCGGCGGGGCCGACACGCCCGGCGAGCCAGGAGACGACGGACGTGCCTCCGGCGCCGACCTCCCAGCACCGCGCTCCGGGTCCGATACCGAGGGCGTCGAGGTGCCGGAAGGTCACGGGGTCGAAGAGGGAGGTGAAGGCGTCGAATCGCTCCGCCGCCTCGTGCTGCCGGTTGTCCAGGAGATAGCGGTCCGCTGCGGTCATGACCTGATCATCGCAGCAGGTCGGAGCGGTACCGCGGCGGGCCGGACGGGCGGTCGGATCGCCGGGCGGAGTACGCGGTGCGGTGCGCGTGCCGGGGATCCCGGGCGTGTCGTCCACAGGCGGGAACAAAGCGGAACTCGCTGTTCCCACAGGCTGGTTCACGGTTCGCGCGCGGCTGGCACACTGGCCGGACGAGGCGCGACCGGAGCGGTGCGCGGAGGTCCGGACGAGGAGGTCCTGATGTCGATGGCGGGGAATCTGCGGAAGGTCACAGGGCTGGGCCGGGGCGGTGGCCTGCGCAGAATCGCGCGGCGTGCCCGGCGCAGGCCGCGCGTGGATCTGAGCCATCACGCGCGCTCCCCGCTCGGTTCCTCGGTGGTGAACTGCGTGACCTACCAGGACGGGGTCCGGGTACCGGGCTGCGCCGATCTGGTGGACGCGGTCAGGATGGTGCGCACGAGCGGCGAGGGCTTCGTCTGGCTGGGGCTGCACGAGCCCACGGACAGCGAGTTCGAGGGCATCGCGGAGCTGTTCGACCTGCATCCGCTGGCGGTCGAGGACGCGGTGGAGGCCCATCAGCGCCCGAAGCTGGAGCGGTACGGGGACACCCTGTTCGCGGTGTTCAAAACGGTCTGCTACCTCGAGCACGAGCAACTGACGGCGACGAGCGAGGTGGTGGACACCGGGGAGATCATGGTGTTCGTCGGTGAGGACTTCGTCGTCACGGTCCGGCACGGTCGGCACGGCTCGCTCGGTCCGCTCCGGGAGGGGCTGGAGGCCGACCCGGTCCAGCTCGCCAAGGGTCCGGCGGCGGTGCTGCACGGCATCGCGGACCATGTCGTGGACGAGTATCTGCGGGTGACGGACGCGGTGCAGGCCGACATCGACCAGGTGGAGACGGACGTCTTCGCGGAGGGCGGCGCACGGGCCGACCCCGGCCGCATCTACCAGATGAAGCGCGAACTCCTCGAACTGAAGCGGGCGGTGGTCCCGCTGGCCCGCCCGCTGGAGGACCTGGCCGTGCGGCCCGCTCGGGTGATCGACCCGGAGATACAGGCGTACTTCCGGGACGTCTTCGACCACCTGATGCGGGCGAAGGAGCAGATAGCCGCGTTCGACGAACTGCTGAACTCGATCCTCCAGGCGCACCTGGCGCAGGTGACGGTCGCGCAGAACGAGGACATGCGCAAGATCACCGCGTGGGCGGCCGTGATCGCCGTACCGACGATGGTGTGCGGGGTCTACGGCATGAACTTCGATCACATGCCGGAGCTGCACTGGCGCGTGGGGTATCCCCTCGTCATGGCGGTGATGGGTGCGGCCTGTTTCGCCCTGTACCGGGGGTTCCGCCGCAACGGCTGGCTCTGACAGACGGGGTGGGTCAGCCGTTCCAGGCGGGGTGCCGGGGATCGTCGGCCCGGACGAGCACGTCGGCGCTGCCCGCCGGGTCGGTCTCGGCCTCGTACCGCTCGTACGCGGGCAGCGTCCAGTGCTCGGCCTCCGGCGTACGGCGGCGCAGGGCGCCTGGCGACAGCAGGAGGTGGACGCTCAGGTCGAACGGGAACCAGTGCCGGAGGATGAGAGGGCCGTGGAACAACAGCACCGCACCGGGCGGCAGGTGGACGTAGTCACTGCGCGTGGCGCGATCGGTGACCGGGTCCCAGAGGTCCGACAGCACCCGCCCGGACCCGCCGGGGTCCAGCGGATGGAACACCTCCCGCCACAGCGCGGCGGTGTCGAACCAGCCCCCGTAGTACGACTCCACGTCCTGCCGCCCGTACTCCAGCCGCACCGACGCGGGCCGCAGGAACCCCTCGGCACCGACGACGAGCGACGCCCGCCCCCGCACCCGCAGTGCCTCGGCGACCAGCTGGGCCAATTCGCCCGGCATGGCGGCAGGTGCCCCGTCGAGCCCCAACCGGGGCCACGCGCCACCGTCCTCCGGCTTCAGCTCAAGCACCCGCTCCGCGAGCTGCTCGGCCAGGCGTTCCCAGGTGATCGCTTGAAGTCGCACAGGCCCATGATGCCGGGTGCGGAAGGAGGAGGCGGGGCGGGGTGGAGGCCACCGTGGGCCGTGAGGGAAGGAAGGGCAGGGGCCCCGTCCGAGGCAGGGGGCGTGGTGAGGGCGGGACGCCCGGAGAGGGGAGACTCCCCCGCCCCGCGCGGACGGCCCGCTCGCGCCGCCGAGACCCCGTCCCGCCGTCCTGCGTGCCCGCATGGCCGGACGTATCGTGACCAGGGAGGTGCCCGTCCGAGGGAGTGAGCGCCGCCCGCGGGGGCACGTTGTGCTCGATCGATCCGGCATGTTCTCGGCAAGCCCGGCGCGTCCGGCGGACCCGGTACGGCCGATCGGTGCGGCACGTCCGAGCAAACCCACCTGTCCGTCGCACGTCGTGTAGGCGAGGAAGACGCACATGGCTGATCCCAAGGGGTTCATGACCACGCGGCGCGAGGAGTGGCCGCGGCGGCCGATCGGGGAGCGGGTGCGGGACTGGGACGAGGTGTACGTGCCGGGCGCGCTGCTGCCGATCATCGGTGGGCAGGCGGACCGCTGCATGGACTGCGGGGTGCCGTTCTGCCACGACGCCTGTCCGCTCGGCAATCTGATCCCGGAGTGGAACGACCTCGTGTCGCGCGCGGACTGGCGGGCGGCGAGCGACCGGCTGCACGCGACGAACAACTTCCCCGAGTTCACCGGGCGGCTGTGCCCCGCGCCCTGCGAGGCGGGGTGTGTGCTGGCGATCAACCAGCCGGCGGTGACCATCAAGAACGTCGAGTGCGCGATCGCGGACCGGGCGTGGGAGATGGGCGTCGTCCCGGCCCGGCCGCCGGAGCGGCTGTCGGGGAAGACGGTGGCGGTGATCGGTTCGGGGCCGACGGGGCTGGCCGCCGCGCAGCAGCTGACACGGGCGGGCCACACGGTCGTCGTGTACGAGAAGGACGACCGGATCGGGGGGCTGATGCGGTACGGCATCCCCGAGTTCAAGATGGAGAAGCACCATCTGGAGCGCCGCGTCGAGCAGATGCGGGCGGAGGGCACGCGGTTCCGTACGGCGACGGCGGTCGGGCGGGACATGTCGGCGTCGGAGCTGCGCTCGCGGTACGACGCGGTGGTGCTGGCCACCGGGGCGACGGCGTGGCGGGAACTACCGCTTCCGGGGCGTGAGTTGGCGGGCGTGCACCAGGCGATGGAGTATCTGCCGCTGGCGAACCGGGTGTGCGCCGGGGATCTGGAGTCGTCCCCGATGTCGGCGGCGGGTCGGCATGTCGTGATCGTCGGCGGTGGCGACACCGGTGCCGACTGCCTGGGAACGGCCGTGCGCGAGGGGGCCGCCTCGGTGACGCAGCTCGACATCTACGCGCTGCCCGGTGCCGAGCGCGACGAGGGCGCCGAGCCGTGGCCGACGTACCCGAAGATCTACCGGCTGTCGGCGGCGCACGAGGAGGCGGGCGACCTGCGCACCGCACCGGCGGCCGAGGCGGACGCGCGGCTGTTCGCGGCCTCGACGCTGCGGTTCACCGGCGACGAGGCGGGCCGGGTGCGGGCGCTGCACCTGGTCGAGGTGGACGCGGGACGGCGCCCGCTGCCCGGTACGACACGCGAGCTGCCCGCCGACCTGGTGCTGCTCGCGCTGGGTTTCTCCGGCCCGGACCGGGAGGACGGCCTGGTGGATCAGCTGGGCCTGGTCATGGAGCCGCGCGGCACGATCGCCCGTGACGAGGGGTTCGCCACCAACGTGGCCGGGGTGTTCGCGGCCGGTGACGCGGCACGTGGGCAGTCGCTGATCGTGTGGGCGATCGCGGAGGGGCGTGCGGTGGCGGCGGCCGTGGACCGCTATCTGACGGGGGCCTCGGAACTTCCGGCGCCGATCTCGCCGTACGACCGGCCGATGACCGTCTGATCCGCCCGGCTCCCGTCCGTCCGACCGGCCCGCGCGGCTGCTCCGCCCGGCCGGTGCGACTCGTCCAGTCCTACGAGTCCTACGAGCTGACCGGCCGCGCCCCTCCAGCACTCAGCCGCCCGACCGACCCGGCACTCGGGGCGCGGGGCGGATCGGGCGGCTGATGGTCGGCACACGGTCAGCCGGTCGAGGCGGGGTCGGTCGGTACCGAGTCGATGTGGACAGGGTCGATGTGGACAGGGTCGATGGGTACGGAGTCGATAGGTACGCAGTCGATGTGGACGGGGTCGGTCAGTACGGGCCGGTCTGCTTACAGTCGCCGGTAGACGGTCGGCACCGCTGTTCTTCAGCGGTCCCGGCAGCGGCTCGGATCATGGACTTCGGTGCGCGAGTAGTCGGCAACAAGGCTTAGTTCCATCATCGGCTTCAGGAGAGCAGGAAGTCGGCCTCCCCCGCCTTGGCGCCCCGGATGAAGGCGGTCATCTCGTCCGTGGTGTAGATGAGCGCGGGTCCTTCGGGGTCGGTGGACTGGCGTACGGCTATGCGGCCGTCGGCGAGTTTCATCGCCTCCAGGCAGTTGCCGCCGTTGCCGCCGCTCCAGGGCTTGTGCCAGCCCTCGCTGCCGAGTTCGTGCGCGGGCATGCCGTTGTAGACGCGGGCGCGCGGTCGGTCGTGTTCCATCACAGCTCCTTGCGGAGATCCCGGAGGATCTCCTTCGTGCGTTGTGCTGTGGCGGCCTGGGCCGCCATGCGGTCCATGACCTCGAGGTGGGTGGCCACTTCGGAACGCGCGTCGAGGTAGACGGCGCCGGTCAGGTACTCGCTGTAGACCATGTCCGGAAGTTCGGGCATGGCGAACCGGAAGAGGACGAACGGTCCGTACGTCCCCGGATGGGGTCCGGTCTCGAACGGGATGACCTGGAGCGTCACATGGGGCAGTTCGGCGGCCTCCAGGAGCCGGTCGATCTGGGCGCGCATCAGGTCGGGGCCGCCGACGGTGCGCCGCAGGACGGTCTCGTCCATCACGGCCCAGAACCTGGGCGCGTCGGCGCGCAGCAGCAGTTCCTGGCGGCGCATCCGTACGCCGACGTGCCGCTCGATCTCCTCGGGGCTCGTCTCCGAGAGCGCCCCGGAGGTGAGCACGCCGCGCGCGTAGTCCTCGGTCTGGAGCAGGCCGGGCAGGCAGTGCGGGTCGTAGGAGCGGATCAGGGTGGCGGCGCCCTCCAGGCTCACGTACATGGAGAACCAGTCGGGCAGGATGTCGTGGTAGCGCTGCCACCAGCCGGGGCGGTTGGCGTCCTCGGCGAGCCGGACGAACGTCTCGCTCTCGTCGCCGGTGATGCCGTAGGCCCCGAGGAGCAGTTGCACGTACGGGATCTTGAGGGCGACCTCGGCGGTCTCCATGCGGCGGACGGTGGCGGGCGCGACGCGGAGGACACGGGCGGCCTCCTCGCGCCGGAGTCCGGCGCGTTCCCGGAGGTCCTGGAGGCGCCGCCCGAGGACCACCTGACCCACGGTCGGCGCGGAACGCGGTTCGCTCACGCCGCACCTCCCTAGACGATGTCCGTTATGGCCGTTCCAGCGCTGCAAATCCTGCCGGTCCCGAGCGCGGGGCGAATGCTTGTTCGAAGGCTGGGGCAGGGTCCTCGGCTGTCCCGGTGCGCGCCGCGCGGGCCTCTGTTGCGAGCAGTGTGCCACGGCGTTCCACCGCGTCATACCGCACTCTGCATTTTTCATAGTGACACTTGCCAAGTGTCCAGGGCACCGGGATAGTGGCAGACGTGATTCCGTCCGCGCGCTTAGGAACAGACTCCGTCGAGGCCCCCTTCGGCTTCGGTGCCGCAGCGGGAGCCGCCCCCCTCGGGGGCGCCGCCCCGCGCCGGTTCCGTTTCGAGCTGGCCGCACATCCGGGTTCCGCAGCGCAGGCCAGACGCCTGACGCGGGCCCGGCTGACCGGTTGGTCGGTGTGCGAGGACACCTGCGACAGCGCGGCGCTGATCGTCTCCGAGCTGGTCACCAACGCGATCGTGCACACGGCGAGCAGTCGCGTGGTGTGCGAGTTGCACGACCACGAGGACACGGTCCGGATAGCCGTGCACGACGAGGGCTGTGCCCCCGGTGAGCCGCATCCGTCGCCGCAGCGCCCGCACGAGGAGCACGGACGGGGACTGCTCCTGGTGGACGCGCTGTGCCGGGCATGGGGTGCGCAGGAGCGCGGGCCGGGCCTGCTGGTCTGGGCCGACCTGCCGCGCCAGGCGGACGGAGCGCACGAGGCCATTGCACCGTGTCAGGCGGACGGAGCGCACGAAGTCGTCGCGTCCCGTCGGACGGACGGCGTGCACGAGGCGGCCGAGCCGCGTGGCGACCTGGGCTGGGGCGCCCGTCCCAAGCCGGGCGGTCCACCGCCCGGGCCCGGCGACGAGGACGAGGCGGAGGCCCGGTACGCGGTGCCGGTGCAGCGCTCCTACCCGTGGGGGCACGCGTGAGCCGCCCCCGTGACCTGCGGGTGCCGCTCGGGCTGGACACCCTGGTCCGGCACGGCCGCCGCCACCTGCTGCCCGGCCCCGGCCGCCGCCCCCCGATGCCGGAGGGCATGACCTCGCCGCTGGGCTGCGACTCCGTGGCCGTCCCGGACCGGCTCGGCCCACTGGTCGTACCGCGCCTGCCGCGCGTGGGCTGTGTGTACGCCGACGGATCGCGCTGGTGGTGGATCGTGCCCTCGGACTCGGACATCGCCCTCCCCTGGCCGGCCCCGGCCCACTACGCCACCGGCGCTCCCGTCCCGGCCACCGCCCGGCTGATCCACCGCCCCGACGGCACCGTCCCGTACACCCCGCCCATCCCCCTCTACCTGGCGCTGTGCCGCGTGACGGGCGTGGCCCCGGACTGGTCCCGAGCCGTCACGGCCTGACGCCCTCCGGCACCCCCCGGAACGGCACCGGGCTCCGCCGCCACTCCCGCGCTACTCCCCCGCGCGCCCCGCCGCTGCCAGCCGACGCAGCGTCCAGCCCCGCCCGCGCGGGTCCAGCGGGCGGGTCGCGGCGGTGAAGACCTCCGCCGCACGCCGGTACGACAATCGCCCCCGCCCGGTGACGAACAGCGGCCCGGCGACCCGGCCGAGGGTGTACAGGGGCAACAGCGCCGCCGAACCGTCACCCCAGCTCAGCCCTCTCACCCCATGCTCCCGGACGCGGCGCCCGGGCAGGTCCAACGCGTCGATGTCCAGCGCGAGCACCCGCTCGATGGTCCCGCCGGTCTCGTACAACAGGTGCCACAGAGTCTGCTCACGCAAGGGCGCGGGCAACGCGAACACCGCACGAACCTGCTCGGCATCGAGGCGCGCCTCCGACTCCGCCCGCCGCTCCACGGGCAGTCTGCGCAGACCGGCGACCGGATCGACGGAGAGCCAGCCCTGCTGCCGCCACCAGCCGACCGCGCCCGCGAGGATCGACAACTCCCGGTTCGCGGTCCGCGCACCCACGGCGGCGGACCGCGCGGCGAAGGCTGCCGCCAGCCGCACGGCCGCCTGCGGCGTGTCCAGCAGGGCGAGCGGCACGGCCGGAGGCTCGGCCCCCCGTCGTCCCGCACCCGGCGGTGGCGTACGGTCCACGACCGCCCAGGCCCAGGTGGTGAGGGCGATGCGATAGACGCGCCGCGAACCTCCGCCCAGTGGAGAAGCGGCAAGGTACCGGTCCACGGCGAGTGCGTAATCGACCGGTGAACTCATGGTTCTCCTGTTCCGCGCGGTGCCGTTGGTGCTCGTCCTGCTCGCGGGCGGAGTGATAAGCGACCGGCTGGGCAGCCGCTGGGCGATGCTGACGGCCGACATGGTCCGCTGTGCGACGCAGGCGGGGCTCGCGGTGTTGTTGCTGAGCAGCGACGTTCCCGCACTGTGGGCACTGATGGCGCTGGTGGCGACGTGGGGGGCGGCGGAGGCCCTGTTCACTCCGGCGCTCGACGCCCTCGTACCGACTCTCACCGGGGCCGAGACACTGTCCGACGCCAACGCGCTTCTCGGTGTGACCCGTTCAGCCGTGTCGGTCGCCGGACCGGCGCTCGCGGGCGGGCTGACGGCACTGGTGGGCGCCGTGAGTGTCCTGGCGCTGGACTCGGCGAGTTACGCGGTCAGTGCGGTGGCGCTGCTCCTGCTTCCCCGGACCACGGTGTCCGTCCGGCGCGACTCGTCGTTCGTGGGCGATCTGCGGGAGGGCTGGTCGGAGTTCCGGTCGCGGACCTGGCTGTGGGTCGGTTCGCTGCGAGGGTGCCTGTTCAACCTGCTGGTCTGGGCGCCGTTCCTGGTGCTCGGCCCGGTGGTGGCCGCGCGGCGGCTCGGCGGGGCGGCTTCGTGGGGCGTGGTGATGGCGGCGTACGGCGTCGGTGCGGTGGTGGGTGGTCTCGCCGTGCTCGGGCGGCATCCGCGTCGGCCGCTGCTGGTGGCGGCGTGGGCCGCGCTGGGCTGGGCGCTGCCGTCGGCCGCGCTGTCGCTGCGGCTGCCGGTGCTGTGGCTCTGCGGGGCGGCGCTGGTCGCGGGCGTGGGATCGGCGGTGAGCGGAACCTATTACGCCGCCGTCACCCAGCGCGAGATACCGCCGGGCGCGCTCGCGCGGGTGAGCGCCTGCAACTACTTCGGCGCCTTCGTCCTCGGACCCGTCGGACTGGCCGTCGCCGGGCCGGTGTCGGCACTGGTCGGCGCGGAAGGGGTGCTGGGATTCGGGGCGGTGTGGCAGTTGGGGGCGTGCGCGGTGGTGGTGGCCGTACCGGCGCTGCGACGGGTGGCGCCCCGGCCGGGGGGAGTCGGGGCGCGGGAAGGGGGCGGCACGGGGGCGGGAGGTGGGATGGTCACTTCATGGCGGCGGCGCCCCGCAGGATGACGAGGAACGTGTCCGTGGCGAGGTCCATCACCACCTCGGCCGGCAGGCCCTCCATGCGCCGCGCGTGCGCGAACTCCTCCGCGGGCCAGGAACCGCGCGGACCACCTGCGGGAAAGCGTTCGAGCACGGTTCGCCCGTTCACCATCTCCCACCTCCAAGCGTCGTACTTGCTGGAGTTAACGCCAAGGAGGGGTGATCGGGCTCGCGGCGGGACGGTACTGAGACATTGCCGACACGGGATCGGCGCGGACGGTGAGGGTCCGTGCGCCTTCCGACAGGAACGGGACGTTCGGCGACCGTTCCGGTGCGCTGTGTGTCCGTCTCCGCACCGTGGTCCGGCGGGCTCCGTCCGGTCGTGGCGCGGTGTCGTACGGGGCGGTTCCGCGCGTTCAGTCCTCGTACTCGTCGTGGTAGCGGAGCCGGTCGCTGCCGAGTGGGCGGCGGCCAAGGGCGGTGAGGTCGAGCAGGCCGGAGACGGCACCGAGGCCGTCGAGACCGGCGTCGTGGACGGAGTAGGTGTGGAAGACCCGGTCGCCCTCGCGCAGGAAACAGCTCAGGCCGGGGCGTTCGGTGAGGGTGCCGTCGCGTTCGACGGTGGCCTCGAAGTCCCGGTTGAAGTCGCCGAGGCCGGAGGAGTACCAGGGCACGGCCCAGCCCATGCGGGCCTTGAAGGGGAGGATGCGAGTGAAGGGCGCGCGGGAGACGGCCGCGAAGGAGGTGTTGCGGGCACGCAGATGGGCGAGGTGGCCGATCTGGTCGAGGAAGGCCGCGCAGCAGGGGCAGCCCGCCTCCCACTCGGGGGCGAACATGAAGTGGTGCACGACGAGTTGGGCGCGGTCCGCGAACAGGTCGAGCAGGGTGGCCTTGCCGTCGCCGCCCTCGAAGACGTACTCCGGGTCCACCTCGACCCGGGGCAACTGGCGGCGTTCGGCCGCGAGTACGTCCCGAGCGGCCCTGGCCGCCTCCTCCTTGCGCAGTAACTCCTCGCGCGCCGCGCGCCATTGCTCGCGCGAGACGATCTCCGGAAGCGACATGGGCCCTCCTGTCCTACGGTCGTTTCGGGGTGCAGACCGCGGACGGATGCGGAACTCATCGTCGGGCGCGAGATTTTTTTCCGCGTCGGGCGAGGAGGGCGGTACGGGCGTGCTCAGCGGGGGTCATGTACGGCCGTGCCGCCCGCCGTCACGAGGTGTTCCTTCGGACGCGGGGCATCGGCGGGCGGCCCGTACCACTGCGGGTGGCGTTCCAACTCGTTCAGCGCGTCGTACAGTTGGCGCAGGTGCCGGGCGGTGAGGCGGCCGGTGTCGTCGAGGTGCACGGCGGACGCGGTGGTGGTGTCCACGAGGCGTTCCAGGACGGCGGCCACGGCGTCGGTACCGGCGGTGTGCCGGGCCAGGGCGGGGAGTTCGGCTGCGGAGAGCGCGATGGCGGTACGGGCTTCGGCGAGCGCGCGGTAGGCGGTACGGCGCAACGCCCAGCGTTCGGCACGGTCGCCGGACTCCCCGACGACGTGCACGAGATAGGCGTGGGCGGCGGCTCCCGCCGCGCGCAGCCGGGCGCGGACCCGGTCGCCCCGGTGGCCGGGCATGGGCAGATGCCCGACGACCAGCACGATCACGCAGGCGAGCAGGGTCTCCCCGATACGGCTCAGCGACGCCTGCACCTCGCCCGCCGTCATCACCAGGGCGAGGACGAGGACGGTGACGACGGTGGTCTGCACGGCGAAGTTCCGGGTGGCGACGGGGATGAGCGCACCGCAGACCGCCACCAGGGCGATCAGCCCCCCGGGCCGGGGCAGCAGCAGCGCCGGACCGGCGAAGACCAGCGCGCCGGTGACGGTACCGGCCGCCCGGCAGAGCACGCGGGAGACCAGGGGGCCGAGATCGGGCTTGACGAGGAAGACGACGGTGACGGGCAGCCAGTACCAGTGTTCGTGCCGCCCGTACCAGGCGCTCCGGTGCAGCACCTGGGCGACGGCGACGCCGGTGCCGAAGCACAGCGCGACCCGCAGCCCGTACTCCCGGCCGCCGGCGCCGGTCACCGCGCGGACGGCGTGCCGGAGGACGTGACGGAGGGCCCGTCGGTGTGCGTGCGGCCGTCGGCGCGCGGCCCGGAGTCCGCCGCCGGGGTCCTCGCTCCGGTCGAAGGACGCGGCGGCGGTCAGCAGGGCGTCGTCCAGGGCGCGCAGGGCCGGGGTGGAACGGTCGGGGGCGGGCAGCGGGCCGGTGCCGGTGTGGTCGCGGACGGCCGCGGCGAGCCGTCGGGGGCCTTCGACGGCACGTACGGAGACGGGTTCGCCGGACCAGGCGAGCGCGGTGGCGGCCTCGGCCAGCGGGAGGGCGGCCGTGTACTGCGCGTGCAGCCGCCGTTCGACGGCGGACCCCGGACACGTACGCAGCCGGGGCCCGGCGAGGGCGTCCTGCGCGTGGTCGAGGGCGGCGGTCAGCGCGGTCCGGCGGGCGGGCGCGGTGGCACCGCCGACCGCGTCGAGCAGCGCGGCGACGGCCTCGTACACCCCGGCGACCGCCCGGCGTTCGCCGTCGAAGCGGAAGTCCCCGGCGAGCGAGCCGGGTGTGGGCAGGGCGAGCCGCAGCAGGAGCAGCCAGGCGCCGCCCGCGAGGTAGGCGAGGGCGCGCTGCCAGCCGCTCTCGGGTGCGGGCATACCGGCACCGACGGCGGCGGCGACCAGCAGCTGCGTACCCGCGGCGGACGCGACGGGCCCCACCGCGCTGACCGCGCCGCCGACCAGCGCGAGTCCGGTGAGCAGCAGGGTCAGCGGCAGCGCGGTCAGCCACTGCCCGGCGTACGCGCCGACGAGCAGCCCGAGCGTCCCGGCGAGCAGGGGGATACCGAGCCGGGCGACAGCGGCACGGCGGCTGCCGGGGCGGTCGTTGACCCCGGCGAGCATCGCGGCGATGGCGGCGATGACGCCGTCCACGAGCCGCCCGCCGAGCACCCCGGCCAGCAGCAGCGGCCCGGCGGCGAGCGCCCCGCGCACGACGGCACTCCACGGGACGGGCGCGCGCTGCACCCGGAAGGCGTGCGCGAGCCAGGGCGGGAGGGCGGCGACCCGCTGGAGCGTCCGGGTGCGGTTCCGCGTGCCGTTGCCGTTGCCGACGCCGGGGCGGGTGCCGGGGCAGGTGCCAGTATGACGATCCGCCCGGCGGTTCGTACGACGATCCTTGCGGCGGCTGGTACGGCCACGGGATGCGGGGCTCGGCACGGGGCTCCTGTTCATCGGGCGGACGGGCACGCGGGGTGGGAGTGCGCGCCGCCGGACGACGGTGGCCGGGCTGTGTGGCTGTGTGCGGTCCTCTCCACGGTAGTGGCCGCGCCGCACGGGGATGTCGTGATCACGTTTCGGGAAGGTGAAAGATGCACACAAGGCCGCGTTCTTTATGAACGCAAGTCGGAGCAAGATATGTCCTTGCGAAGACAGGCGGTGTCAGCTCACGGACTTCATCTCGTAGGCACGCTTCAGGAGACCACCGGCGCGGGCGACTGCTTCCGCGAGGGTGTCCGGCTTCGGTCGCAGGGTGCCGATGACCGTGTCGATCGTCCGCAGTCCGGCCCGCTCCAGCAGCCGCTTCTCGTTGGTCACCCACTCCCCGCGCGCGGCGAGAACGGCGTGCGCGGTCTGCGCGGCGGCGGTCGCCACGGCTCCGGCGGTCTCGGTGAGGCGGGCCTGCGGGGCGTGGTGGGCGGACGCGTAACCGAGGGTGGCGCGGGCGGTGCCGTACCAGCGCTCCGGCGCGGTACGGCGCAGCGCGGGCGGATACCCCTGCGGGCGGGGCAACTCACCGTGCAGCACGCGGTTGGCGGCGAGTTCCGCGAGGAGGAGGTAGGTGGGGATACCGGCGAGGTGGAAGAGGAGCGGTTCGACGCGGAAGCGGCCCGCTTCGGCCTCCGCGTACTCGTGCTCGACCACGTCCAGGTCCCGGTAGTGCACATCGACCCGGCGTCCGTCGATGGTGAGCCAGGCCCCGCCGTTGAACACACCTCCGCCCCAGCCGCCCACCTCGGAGACCTCACCCGGCCAGCCGAGGGCGCGCAACTCGTCCGGGTCGAAGGCGCCCCGGTAGTAGACGGCCAGATCCCAGTCACTGTCCGAACGCGCCGCCCCTTGCGCCCGCGAACCGCCGAGAGCCACCGCCCGCACCGTGGACAGCCCGGCGAGACGACCTGCGGTCTCAGCGAGGAATGCGGCGTCGGGTCGGGTGGGCATGGCCGCGAGCGTAGGGGGCGGCTGCGCGCGGGCGCGAGCGAAATTCGGATGCGGGGCGGGGTGGGCGGCTGGATGATCGGCAGGTTGTCGGGTGGCGAGAGGGCGGCCGGGCGGGCTGGGCGCCGGGGGCTGGGGGCCGTTGAGGGTGGCCGACGACGGTCGGCGACGGCCTTCGCAGCGACGAGCGGTGCGGGGCTGACAGGCAGAGACGGATGGACGGGAAATCGCCGGACTGCCAGACCTGCGGGCCTACGGACCGGCGGGAGCCGACGCACCACCGGCCCGACCGACGGCGACGGCCCGACCGACGGCAGCGGCAGCGGCAGCGACAGCGACAGCGGCAGCGGCAGCGGCAGCGGCAGCGGCAGCGAGGCATCGGACCACCCGCACGAGGCACTCCCCCCACCACACACCCCACCCGTTTCCCGCGCCCCCTCCCCCACCGCGTCCCTCCCGACTCCACCCCCACCGACCTCGCCCCATCGACCTCACCCTGGAGCCGCCATGATCCGCCGCACGATCGCCCCCGCACTCTTTCCGCCGCCCGGCTACGCCCATGCTTCCGTGGTCGAGGCCGGAACCCGGCTGGCGTTCCTCGCCGGGGCCGTACCGCTCGACGCGGACGGAAATCTCGTCGGCGCGGGTGACCCGCCGGGACAGGCGGAGCAGGTGATCGCCAACCTTCGGGAACAACTCCGCGCGATCGGGAGCGACTTGGAGCATGTGCTGAGCACGGACGTGTACGTCGTCAGTGACCAGACCGCCGTCCTCTCAGCCGTCTGGAACATCGTCGAGTCCTCGGGGCTCGGCCGGGGACCGCACTCGTCCACGCTGATCGGCGTCTCCTGCCTCGGCTACACGGGACAGTTGGTGGAGATCACAGCGACCGCCGTGGTGCCGGAACCGGCGACGGGCGACGTGGTCATCCGGCGGGCGGAGGCGGCCGACGCACCCGGGGTCGCCGACGTCTGGCTCCGGTCGTTCACCGCCGCGCTGCCCACGGTCGTACGGCCCCGGTCCGACGACGAGGTCCGGGACTACATCCGGGACGTGGTCGTACCGCTGCGGGAGACCTGGGTGGCGGACGCGCCCGGCGCCGGTGTCGTCGGGATGATGGTCCTGAACGGCGCACAGCTGTCCCAGCTCTATCTGGCCCCGGAATGGCGCGGCCACGGCCTGGGCGACCGGTTCGTACAACTCGCCAAGGAGCGCAGCCCCGGCGGCCTCACTCTGTGGACCTTCCAGATCAACGAGCCCGCCCACCGCTTCTACGAGCGTCACGGCTTCGTCGCCGTCGAGCGCACCGACGGCAGCGGCAACGAGGAGCACGAACCCGATGTCCGCTACGAGTGGCACCCGCGGCAGGACCGAACGGATCGGGAGGCCACCCCGAGCTAGGGCCTGTCTTCAAACTCCCCTCTGCCCCACGACGCCCGGCACGCCCTCTCGCCGCACCGGCCGCGATCCCGAGTACGCCCAGTACGAGGGATCACGGCCGACACGCCGAGAGCACGCACCGGACGCCGCGGGGCCGTCCTCCGGACGACGAGGAGAGCTTGAAGACAGGCCCTAGGGAAGCCCCGCCGCGTCGGCCGCTGTGCGCAGTACCTCGCGGAGCATCTCGGGGGTGAGGCGGCCGGTGAACGTGTTGCGCTGGCTGACGTGGAAGCAGCCGAACAGGTCGAGCCCGTCGAGCGCCGTCCGGGTGCCGTGGGCGAAGGCGGGGCGGGGCCGGGGGACGGTCCAGCCCGCCGCCGCGAACGCGGGCAGCGCGGCCTGCCAGCCGAAGGCACCCAGCACCACGGCGGCCCGCAGAGTGGGGCGGAGCAGCTCCAACTCCTCTGCCAGCCAAGGCCGACAGGTGTCCCGCTCCCCCGGCGTCGGCTTGTTGTCGGGCGGTGCGCAGTGCACGGGCGCGGTGATCCGCACGCCATACAGCTCCAGTCCGTCACCGGCGTGCGTGGCCGTCGGCCGCGAGGCGAGCCCCACGTCGTACAGCGCCTGGTACAGCACGTCCCCGGAACGGTCTCCGGTGAACATGCGGCCGGTGCGGTTGGCGCCGTGCGCGGCCGGGGCGAGCCCGATCAGGACGAGGCGGGCGTCGGCGGGACCGAAGCCGGGCACCGGCCGACCCCAGTACGTCCAGTCCGCGAACGCGGCCCGCTTCGTACGGGCCACCTCCTCGCGCCACTCGACCAGCCGGGGGCACGCCCGGCACTCGGTCACCCGCCCGTCGAGCCGGGCGAGCGCGCTGCGGTGATCGTCCATACGGCCACCGTATGCCCGGCCACCGCCCGGCACGGCCGGGAAAAACGGCTCCGGCTTCCCCGGGCCGGGGCGTTAGGGTCGGGACATGGCTTCCGAGGACGCGGACGTGGTGGGCGGCAACGTGGTGGACGACGGTGTGAACACGGGTACCGCCTCGGCCGGGACCCCCGCCGCAGCCGCGACCGACGGCGGCAACGGCCCCGCCGACGCGGGCCGCTCCCCCGACTCCGCGCCGCTGGACCCCCAGGTCGCCGCAGCGGTGGCCGCCGCCGAGGCGGCCGGGCCCGGGGCCGGGGAGTCGGTGCGGATCGACAGCTGGATCTGGGCGGTCCGCCTGATCAAGACCCGCTCCCTCGGTGCGACCGCCTGCCGTGGCGGCCACGTCCACGTCAACGGTGACCGTGTGAAACCCGCCTACTCCGTGCGCGTCGGCGACGAGGTACGGCTGCGACACGAGGGCCGGGAACGCGTCGTGATCGTCAAGCGACTGATCCGCAAACGGGTCGGCGCCCCGGTCGCCGTCCACTGCTACGTGGACAACTCCCCGCCGCCTCCGCCCCGCGACACCAGTGCCCCCGCCGGTGTCCGTGACCGTGGCACCGGACGCCCCACCAAGCGGGACCGCCGCGAGATGGAGCGCCTGCGGGGTGTCGGTGGCACCCCCGGCTTCGCGGTCCACAGCCCGCCCCCGCCCGGCTTCGCCAACCCCGGCACCGCGTCGCAGCAGGAGCCGGAGGAAGCGAAGGGCGAGCAGGGCGAGCACAACGCGGACGCGAAGGGCGGCCGGGGCGACCGCGACAACCGTGGCCGGGACCACCGCGACCGCCGGGGCCACACCGACCACCGGGACAGGGGACGCGCACCGGGCGGCCGACGCCGGGAGCGCTGAACCTCCGGTTCCCTTTCCCCGAGCCCTCTCCATCCCCTTTCCCTCCCCTTCTCAGCTCGCTCGACCGTGCCGTCCGTTCCCCCGCCACACCCTCATCTCACCCCCTGCGTCCCACCCCCCGAATCAGCCCTGCCAGCTCCGCGTTGCGTCCCCGCCGGGCCCATGCGATCAGTCCCAGCGGTAGCAGCAGGACCAGCGGAGTCGCCGCGTTCTGCCCGTCGAAGGCGGTGAGCTGGACGATGAACGCGCCGATCATGAGCGCGCCCAGCGCGATGGCCGCGACCGACTGCAGGACCGGAATCAACAGCGCGATCCCACCAGCCAGTTCCAGAGCACCGATGGTGTACATCGCCCCGCTCCCCCAGCCGATCCTGTCGAACGACTCCACGGCGGTGGGGTGGGCGATCAGCTTGGGCAGCGCGCTCGCCACGCCGTAGAAGAGGGCCAGCAGTATCTGGAGGGCGAGCAGCGCGATCCCGGCCACGCTCCGGCGCGGGCGGGGAGCGGAGGCGGTTCCTGCCTCCGGGGAGGGAACGGCGGTGTCGGACATGGTGATCTCCTGAGTCTCACAGCTCTGTCGTCATCACGGATACAGACCCCCTCCGCCCTCCGAACTCATCGCCGCCGACCGACACCGCGCCAGGCCCCTTCGCACCCCCCTCCACTCTCAGCCGCCCGAAGCCCCCGGCACGGCTACGGACTCAGAGCCTCTCCAGCAGGGGGCGGGTCATCCGGTCTTCCCCACAGCCCAGTGCGAGCAGGCTCGCTCCGGGCGGTACCGAAGCGGCGACGACGTCCGGCGCTCTCCCCCTTCGACAGGCCCGCGTACAACTCGACCGCGCAGCCGCCGTCCGGGGTGAACCCGCAGGGCCCCGTCCCCTCGTATCCCTCACGTGTCTCGATCGTCATGCCAGGTGAACGGACCGCTCCCGCATCGCCGTTCCCGTTCGAGGATGGTTCACTCGTTCGAGTCATTCGGTGCCGAGCGGGAACCATCCGTGGCCGATGTACCAGTGACCGCCGGACCGCAGATGGTCGCCGACCGCCCGTTCCAGGGAGGTGCGGCGGGGCAGGTCGTCCACCGGCAGATCCGCGTCGCCGAAGACGAAGCGGACCGGTTCGGTGTCGGCGGGTTCGGTGTCCCTGGGTGCCAGGCGGAAGCGGTCCTGGAAGCGGACGATGTGCGCCTCCGGCGGGAGATGGTCCCTCAACTGGGCGTCCAGCAGCCAGGAATGGCAGAGCACCAGGTCGTACCGCTCCTCCGGGTAGTGCGCGGCGAAGAAGGCGTGGGCCAGTTCCAGCGAGCGGTCGCAGGCGGCCGGGGTGAGCGGGCCCCGGAAGTCGGGGATGTGCAGGTTGAGGCAGGGCGTACCGGGTGCGGCGGGGAGTCCGGCCGTCGCCAGTCCCGGCGCGGCCCAGCCACCGGTCCGCGTCCGCTCGAACTGGAGCCGCCCGAGCTGGTGGACCTCGCCCCGGAAGTGCCGGGCCAGCCAGCGGGCCGCGTGGACTCCGGGCCGGTCGTGCCTGCGGCGGTGCAGGGCGCACTGCCGTCCCAGGTCGGCCAGGGTCCGCCGGGAGATCTCGGCCGGGACACCGCGCGCCCGGTGCGCGGCGAGGGTGTGGGGCAGGGCGGCGAGGAAGACGTAGACCGGGAAGAGGCCGACGAGGTCCGGCGGCGCGGAGGCGAAGAGGGCCCCGAGTTCGGGAGTGCGGCCCAGGTCGTCGGGGTCGCGGAGGAGTTCCCGTACGCATTCGTCGAGGAGGTCCCGCAGCTCCGGGGCGTCGGTCATCTGGCGTCGGCGGGCGACGAGTTCGTTGATGTCCTCGTGCGGCACGGCCAGGTCGAGCAGCAGATCGGGCAGATCGTCGGCGTCCGGAAGCACCGGCACCCTCCTTCGGCGCGGGTCGGGCCACGCGCGGCGGGCCCCACGGAACGGATCACGGCGACACGGGACACGGCGGCTCGGACCACGGGGTGCGGAGTACAGCGTGGGTGCGGGGTGGGGAGTACGGGCCGGGGGGCGGGGAGTACGGGGTGCGGATCGAACGGCGTGCGTCCCCGGCGAAGAGTACGTTGCAAGGAGGAGTGGTGGTCCGATGCGTACAGGTAATGAACCGGTGACCGCCCGCAGCCCGCTGCGGACGCGTTTCTGGCTGAGCGTGTGGGGGCTGGTCTGGGCCGTCTTCGGGACAGCGGTGTTCGCGCTGGTCGGACGGCCGGGGTGGGCGATGGCGTGCGGGGTGCTGTGGCTGGTGGTCACCATCGACATGACCATGATCGTCCGGCACATGCGGCAAGGACCCCACTACCAGCCGGGCCGGGACATACCCCCGTACCGGCCGGTGGAGCACGGCGGCCGACCAGGGACCGGGCCGCGGGGGCACGGGCCGCAGCGCCGTCCGGGGCCACCACGACAGCGTCACCCCTGAGCAGCTTCACCGGCCCCACAGACATCAGCGGACTGGCCCCCGGCAAACCCCTGGACGCCCCTGGTCCATCCCCTACGCGTCGAACCGCGCGGCCCGCAGATACTCCGGGTTGGGATCCAGCGCCGCCGCCAGCCGGAAGTGGCGTTTGGCCTGGTCGGCGCGGCCCTGGCGTTCGTAGGTGCGGGCAAGCGCGAAGTGGGCGAACGCGTTGTCCGGTTCGCGCTCCAGCACGATCGTGAACTCAAGCTCGGCGGGCCGCAGTTGAGCGGCGGCGAAGAACGCGCGGGCGCGCAGCAGCCGGGCGGCGGTGTTCTCGGGATGCGCGGCGATGACTCCGTCGAGCAGCTTCACCGCGCCTCGCGGGTCCCGCGCGTTGAGCAGCTGCTCGGCCGCGCGGAAGTCGATGACATGCGTCTCCGGAGTACGTCCGGGCGAACCGCTGGTCTCGGGCACGGCACAGTCCTTCCCTTGCTGAGGTGATTCAACGCCCCTGTGAGGGCGGCTATTCCGGCCACCGGCTCAAACGAGCACCCCCGGCGCGCGGGCGGTCCGCCGGGGCGCATGCCGTTCAGGGTCCGGCGCGGACCCCGGGTTCAGCCCTTCCTGGCCCGGCGCTCCAGCTCCGCCCACACCTCGGCCACCCGGTCCCGCAGCGCCTCCAGAGGCACGTCGTTGTCGATGACGATGTCCGCGATCTCCCGGCGCTGCTCGCGGGTCGCCTGGGCCGCCATGCGGGCACGCGCGTCGGCCTCGGTGGTGCCGCGCAGCCTCAGCAGCCGGTCGAGTTGGGTCTCGGGGCTAGCGTCCACGACGATCACGAGGTCGAAGAGGGGGGCGAGGCCGTTCTCGGTGAGGAGCGGTACGTCGTGGACGACAACGGCGTCCTCGGTCGCGGCGGCCTCCAGCGCGGCGGAGCGGTCGCGGACCAGGGGGTGCACGATCGCGTTCAGTACGGCGAGCCGTTCGGGGTCCGCGAAGACGACGGTGCCGAGCCGAGGGCGGTCCAGGCTGCCGTCGGCCGTGAGGATCTCCCTGCCGAACGCGTCCACCACCGCTGCCAGGCCCTCGGTGCCGGGGGCGACGACCTCGCGCGCGATGCGGTCGGAGTCGATCAGTAGGGCGCCGTGCTCCACGAGCAGCCGCGACACCTCGCTCTTGCCGGCACCGATACCGCCGGTCAGGCCCACTTTCAGCATGGCCCGAAGCTTAGGGGGTGCCCCCTGGACGATGCCCCGGCACCCCGGCGGCAGCCGGGCCGGACCGTCCGGAAGAACGCCCCTGACGACCCGCGCTGCTAGTTCTCGCCCTCGCGCTCGGCCAGGAACCGTTCGAATTCGAGCCCGATCTCGTCGGCCGACGGGATGTCCACCGGTTCGGCGAGCATGTTGCCACGGGTCTCGGCCCCGGCCGCCGCGTCGTACTGGTGCTCAAGGCCCTGCACGAGTGCGGTCAGCTCCTCGTCGCCCTCCTGGACCTGGCGTTCGATCTCGGTCTGCGTGCGGTGTGCGTCGTTGCGCAGGGCGTGCGCGACGGCGGGCAGTACCAGGCCGGTGGCGGCGGTGACGGCCTCCAGCACGGTGAGGGCCGCGTCCGGGTACGGGGAGCGGGCGACGTAGTGCGGGACGTGCGCGGCGACACCGAGGACGTCGTGCCCGGCCTCGGCGAGGCGGTACTCGACGAGCGCCTCGGCGCTGCCGGGGACCTGGGCCTCGTCGAAGGGGCTGCGGTGGCCGGGGACCAGGTCGGTGCGGTTGCCGTGCGGGGTGAGGCCGACGGGACGGGTGTGCGGTACGCCCATCGGGATGCCGTGGAAGTTGACGGTCAGGCGCACGCCGAGCCGTTCCACGATCTGGCCGACGGCCGCCGCGAACCGCTCCCACTCGACGTCCGGTTCGGGGCCGGAGAGCAGCAGGAAGGGGGCGCCGGTGGCGTCCTGGACGATGCGGACCTCCAGAGTGGGGACCTCGTAGTCGGTCCACTGGTCGCGCTGGAAGGTGAGCAGCGGGCGGCGGGCGCGGTAGTCCACGAGCCGGTCGTGGTCGAAGCGGGCCACGACCTGGTGGGTCTGCGCGTCGAGGATGCCCGCCGCGATCTGGTCGCCGGTCTCACCGGCGTCGATGTACCCGTCGAAGTGGTAGAGCATGACAAGACCGGCCGACTCCTGTGCCAGCGCCATGTCTACGACGGCCAGGCCCTTCGGCTCCCATGCGTACAAACCCTGCGGATCAAGCACTGTGACCGCTCCTCCTCGTGTCCGACAGGAAGAACGCGCCCCGCACCGGGGGAATTCCCCGCTCCGCCCTTTCCCTTGATCGGCCGCCGGTGCGGAACGGCAGGACGACGGGGCGGGCTTGTTCCCCGGGGACGCCGTCAACTCCCCGGCGGGACGCGGTGGCCTTCTCGGTGCACGGCGCGGTCAACTCCCCAAGGTGCGCGGGAACCGCGCGGCCGACGACAGCGGACGATCACCCGGCTGACGGACCCCCGTTGATACGGCCCGACCCCGCCGCCTCGGAACCCCGGCCGCCCCGGAGATACACCTGAGGGGCCGTACCCCGAAAGGTACGGCCCCTCAAGAGACCTCGGCTCAGCCGGAGTTACCGGCTAGGCACAGCGGTGAGCGGTCAGCTCTGGCCACCGGCGAGCTTCTCACGCAGCGCGGCGAGCGCCTCGTCGGAAGCCAGCGCACCGGAGGTGTCCGCACCCTCGGAGGAGTACGAACCGCCACCCGACGCGGCCGGAGCGGCAGCCTCGCCGCCCTCGGCGGCAGCGGCGGCGTCGGCCTCGCGGGACTTGATGACCTGCTGCTGGTGCTGCTCGAAGCGGGTCTGGGCCTCGGCGTACTGGCCTTCCCACGCCTCGCGCTGGGTCTCGTAGCCCTCGAGCCAGTCGTTGGTCTCGGGGTCGAAGCCCTCGGGGTAGATGTAGTTGCCCTGGTCGTCGTAGGACGCGGCCATGCCGTAAAGGGTCGGGTCGAACTCGACCGACGCCGGGTCGGCACCGAAGGACTCGTTGGCCTGCTTGAGGGACAGCGAGATCCGGCGACGCTCCAGGTCGATGTCGATGACCTTGACGAAGATCTCGTCGTTGACCTGGACGACCTGCTCCGGGATCTCCACGTGGCGCTCGGCCAGCTCGGAGATGTGGACCAGACCCTCGATGCCCTCGTCCACGCGGACGAACGCACCGAACGGAACCAGCTTCGTGACCTTGCCGGGCACGACCTGGCCGATCTGGTGGGTGCGGGCGAACTGCTGCCACGGGTCTTCCTGGGTCGCCTTCAGCGACAGGGAGACGCGCTCGCGGTCCATGTCCACGTCGAGGACCTCGACCGTGACCTCCTGGCCGACCTCGACGACCTCGGAGGGGTGGTCGATGTGCTTCCAGGACAGCTCGGAGACGTGGACCAGACCATCGACGCCACCCAGGTCCACGAAGGCACCGAAGTTGACGATGGAGGAGACCACGCCGGAGCGGACCTGACCCTTCTGGAGGGTCGTGAGGAAGGTCTGGCGGACCTCGGACTGGGTCTGCTCCAGCCAGGCACGGCGGGACAGGACCACGTTGTTGCGGTTCTTGTCCAGCTCGATGATCTTGGCCTCGAGCTCCTTGCCCACGTAGGGCTGGAGGTCGCGGACACGGCGCATCTCGACCAGGGAGGCCGGGAGGAAGCCGCGGAGGCCGATGTCGAGGATGAGACCACCCTTGACGACCTCGATGACGGTACCGGTGACGATGCCGTCCTCTTCCTTGATCTTCTCGATGGTGCCCCAGGCACGCTCGTACTGGGCGCGCTTCTTCGAGAGGATCAGGCGGCCTTCCTTGTCCTCCTTCTGGAGAACAAGGGCTTCGATCTCGTCGCCGACCTTGACGACCTCGTTGGGGTCAACGTCGTGCTTGATCGAGAGCTCGCGGCTCGGGATAACACCTTCGGTCTTGTAACCGATGTCGAGCAGGACCTCGTCCCGGTCGACCTTCACGATGACGCCGTCGACGATGTCGCCGTCGTTGAAGTACTTGATCGTCTCGTCGATCGCGGCGAGGAAGGCTTCCTCGTTACCGATGTCGTTGACCGCAACCTGCGGGGTGGTGGCGGTGGTCTCGGTGCTGCTCGTCATGTGGGAAAGGGCTCCGGTACGGACATTGAAGTCGTAGGTACTGCTACGCCGGGAGCCCGTGATCGCTCTGAAGAAGCCGGACAGCCAAGGAAGCGCCTCACCGGTAACTGGTGATGGCGCCTCGACAACCGAGGGGACATACAGCAGAAGCGAGCGCAGCCTGCTACGTCTGAGGTGCGCAGGCCCGCAGCGCAACTTGTAGCATACGGGGGCAGCCGGACAGGGTCAATGCGCGAAGGCGCACACCCGCGACGGATCGCCGCAATTCCGGCACATCAAATCGTCCCACGAGGCCGCCCTGTACGGCGCGTCCCCCTTCCGTGACGTTCGTCGCGCCGGGCGGTGGGACGGAAGAGTACGACGAGGGAGCCGATCATCCAAGAGCCGGAAGGGCACGGACCCGAGGGGTTCGAGCCGGAAGCGACCCGGCGTGACGCCGGGGTGTCCGAGAGTGCCCGCGCCAACCGGGGCTGGTGGGACCGCAACGCGGACGAGTACCAGGTCGAGCACGGCACGTTCCTCGGCGACGACCGTTTCGTCTGGTGCCCGGAGGGGCTGGACGAGGTGGAGGCCGAGCTGCTCGGCCCGCCGGAGGGTCTGAAGGGCCGGGACGTGCTGGAGATCGGCGCGGGCGCCGCGCAGTGCTCGCGCTGGCTGGCCGCGCAGGGTGCCCGGCCTGTCGCCCTGGACCTCTCGCACCGCCAGCTCCAGCACGCGCTGCGGATCGGCGGGCCGTTCCCGCTGGTGTGCGCGGACGCGGGCGCGCTGCCGTTCGCGGACGGGTCGTTCGACCTGGCGTGCTCGGCGTACGGGGCGCTGCCGTTCGTGGCGGACCCGCGGCTGGTGCTGGGCGAGGTCCGGCGGGTGCTGCGGCCGGGCGGACGGTTCGTGTTCTCGGTGACGCATCCGGTGCGCTGGGCGTTCCCGGACGAGCCTGGCCCGGACGGGCTGACGGTCTCCTCCTCCTACTTCGACCGCACTCCCTATGTGGAGCAGGACGACGAGGGGCGCGCGGTGTACGTGGAGCACCACCGCACGCTCGGGGACCGGGTGCGGGACGTGGTGGCGTCCGGTTTCCGGCTGGTGGATCTGGTGGAGCCGGAGTGGCCGGCCTGGAACAGCTCGGAGTGGGGCGGCTGGTCGCCGCTGCGCGGAGGGCTGATTCCGGGGACGGCGATCTTCGTGTGCGAGCGGCACTGACCCCTTCTCCGAACCGGCTCCGCCGATTCCCGGGACCGGGACCGGCTCAACCGACTCTCGGGACCGGTTCCAGCGACTCCCCGGGGCCGGTCGCGCCGACCGTGCCGACCGTCAGGGGCGGTCGCGTGGATTCCCGGACCGGCCCCGTCGTCCGTCGCACACCGGGTGTCCCCCTCATGGGCGGGGGGACACCCGGTTTTCTTCGGTGGGGCCACCCTCCCCTCCGGCAGGGGGGCGGTCGGCCTGCCCGGCACGGGGGACACCCGGATTCATTCGCGGCGTGGACGTCCCTAGCCTTTTGCCAGAGGACATGCCCGGCTTCGGCACGGGACGGCCCGTGGGGGTCTACGACACTGGAGGGCTCGATGCGTGACGACGTGCTGGACGCGTTGCCCGTCCGTTCCGCTCTGCCCGCGCTGCGCGACGCCCTGGCGGGGGACGGTACGGCGGTGCTGGTGGCGCCGCCGGGGACAGGCAAGACGACGCTGGTTCCGCTGGTGCTGGCGGGGCTGGTCGGGGGTGGGCCCGCGCGGCGGGTGGTGGTGGCGGAGCCGCGCCGGATCGCGGCACGGGCCGCCGCCCGGCGGATGGCGTGGCTACTCGGGGAGGATCCGGGCGTGAGCGTGGGCCACACCGTGCGCGGGGAGAGAGTGGTGGGCCGTCACACACGGGTGGAGGTGGTGACCACCGGTGTGCTGCTCCAACGGCTCCAGCGGGACCCAGAGTTGCCGGGGGTGGACGTGGTGGTGCTGGACGAGTGCCACGAGCGGCATCTCGACGCGGACACGGCGGCTGCGTTCCTGTGGGACGTACGGCAGACACTGCGCCCGGAGCTGCGGCTGGTGGCGGCGTCGGCGACGACGGACGCCGAGGGGTGGGCGCGGCTGCTGGGCGGGGCTCCGGTGGTGGAGGCGGCGGGGACCGCGTTTCCGGTGGAGGTGGTGTGGGCGCCGCCCGGGCGGCCGGTGCGTCCGCCGCACGGAATGCGGGTCGATCCGGCGCTGCTCGGGCATGTGGCGTCGGTGGTGCGGCGGGCGCTGGCCGAGCGGAGCGGGGACGTGCTGTGTTTCCTGCCGGGTGTCGGGGAGATCGCGCGGGTGGCGGGGCAGTTGGGCGAGCCCGCCGGGGTGGAGGTGCTCCAGGTGCACGGGCGGGCCCCGGCCGCCGTGCAGGACGCGGTGCTGGCGCCGGGGCGGGGGCGGCGGGTGGTGCTGGCGACATCGGTCGCGGAGTCTTCGCTGACGGTGCCGGGGGTGCGGGTGGTGGTGGATGCGGGGCTGGCGCGGGAGCCTCGGGTGGACCATGCGCGGGGGCTGAGCGGGCTGACGACGGTACGGGCGTCGCGGGCGGCGGGGCGGCAGCGGGCGGGGCGCGCCGGGCGGGAGGCTCCGGGCACGGTGTACCGCTGCTGGGCGGAGGCGGAGGACGTGCGGCTTCCGGCGTTCCCGGCGCCGGAGATCAAGGTGGCCGATCTGACCGCGTTCGCGTTGCAGGCGGCTTGCTGGGGTGATCCGGACGCGTCGGGTCTGGCGCTGCTCGATCCCCCGCCGGGCGGGGCGATGGCGGCGGCGCGTGAGGTGCTGACGGCGGTGGGCGCGGTGGATTCCGGCGGGCGTGCCACCGATCGCGGTGTCCGGCTGGGGCGGCTCGGTCTGCATCCCCGTCTCGGCCGTGCCCTGCTGGACACGGGCGCGGCGGGTGCACCGGCGGTGGCGCTGCTGTCGGAGGAGCTGCCGCGCGAGTACGGCGACGATCTCGCCGCCGCGCTCCGGCGCGTCCGGCAGGGCGGTGACGCGTACGCGGGGCGGTGGCGGGCGGAGGTGCGTCGGCTGCGGGCGGCGGTGGGGGCGTCCGGTGATGAACGGAATGTCGGGGAGGACGCGTTGGCGGGCCGGGTGGCGGCGCTGGCGTTTCCGGAGCGGGTGGCGCGGCTGGACGGCGGCTCGTATCTGACGGTGTCGGGGACGCGGGCCGAGCCGGTGGAGGGGTCGGGGCTGCGCGGGGCGCCGTGGATCGTGGTGGCGGTCGCGGACCGGCCGACCGGGCGCGGGCACGCGCGGGTGCGGGTGGGGGCGGCGGTGTCGGAGGAGGTGGCGCGGGCGGCGGCCGGGGCGCTGCTGGACGCGCGGGACGAGGTGCGCTGGGCGGACGGGGACGTGGTCGCCCGGCACGTGGAGCGGCTGGGCGCGGTGGAACTCGCCGTACGGCCGCTGCGGAACCCCGCTCCGGCGCTGGTGCGCGAGGCGCTGTTGGACGGACTGCGCGGGGAGGGGACGGGGCTGTTGCGGTGGACGGCGGACGCGTCGGTGCTGCGGCAGCGGCTGGCGTTCCTGCGGGCGCGGGTCGGCGGGGAGTGGCCGGATGTGTCGGAGGCGGCGCTGCTGGCACGGGCGGACGAGTGGCTGGAGCCGGAGTTGTCCCGGTCCCGGCGGCGGGCGGATCTCGGGCGGATCGACGCGGGGCAGGCGCTGGCCCGGCTGCTGCCGTGGGCGGGCGGGGAGGCGGCGAGGCTGGACGAGCTGGCGCCGGAGCGGATAGCGGTGCCGAGCGGGTCGCGGGTCCGGATCGACTACGCCGATCCCGAACGGCCGGTGCTGGCGGTCAAGTTGCAGGAGATGTTCGGGCTGCGGGACACGCCGGTGGTGGCGGGGGTGCCGCTGCTGGTGCATCTGCTCTCCCCCGCCGGGCGGCCCGCCGCTGTGACGGCCGACCTGGCGTCGTTCTGGGCGGACGGCTATCAGGGGGTACGGGCGGAGTTGCGGGGGCGGTATCCGAAGCATCCGTGGCCGGCCGATCCGGCGGGGGCGGAGCCGACACGGCATACGAACGCGCGTCGTGCGTCGGGGGGTTGAGGGGAGGTTCGGCAGGTCATCGGCGAGGGCGCCCCTCCGCCGGTGCGGTGGGGCGCCCTCGTGGTGCGCGCGTCTCGAGTCCGGGGTCGTGGGGACCCGTCAGGAAGCGGTGCCGCTCGGGGTCGGGGTCGGGGTGGTGTCGGGTGCGGTGACCTTCAGTTCGACGGTGACGGTGCCGCCGCCGGGGGTGGTGATCCGGAGCAGGAAGGTGCCGGTGGTGTCGTCGGCGTACAGCTTCGGGAGGGTCAGCAGGCCCTTGTCGTCGGTGAGGAGGCCGGTGAGGGTGCGGACCGGCTTGCCGTCGGCGTCCTTGAAGTAGGGGCCCTTGTCGGTGGCGGTCGGGTCGTCGGCGGCCTTGATGAGGGTGGCGGTGGCGGCGACCTTGTCGGCGGCGGCCTTCTTGTAGGTGGCCTTCAGCTGGAGCTGCTGGGCGAACTCGCCGCCGGGGGTGCAGGTCAGCGGGGTGTCGTCGGTGCGGGTGAGGGTGTCGGCGGCCCGCTCGGTGACGGTGGCCTTGTAGGTGACGCCCTTGGCCCGGTGGCCGACGATGACGGTGGTGACGGTGAAGTCGCCGGTCTTCTCGCCCGCCTGGAGCGCGGGCGCGGTGGCCAGGCCCTTGGTGTCGGTGGCGATGGTGGCGACGGTCTCGCCGCCCGCGAAGGTGGCGTCGGTGTCACCGGTGATGGTGAACCGGACGCGGACCTTGGGGACTCCGGCGCCCGCCTTAGTGACGGCGCGGGTGGCGATCTTCGCGTCGAAGGCGTGTCCGGCCATCGTGGTGAGCGGGGCGGTGCCCGCGTCCGCGAGGTGGTCCACCGACTGGGAGTTGGTGGGCGGGGTGGTCGGCGTCGAGGGGGGCGGGGTGGGTGTCGTCGGCGGCTTGGGGGTGGTGGGCGGCTTGGGCGTGGAGGAGCCGTGGCCGCCGCCGTTGCCGGTGGTCGGGGGCGCGGAGGGCGTACCGGAGTGCGAGGGCGGGGGTGACGTCGGCGGGGAGGTGTGCCCGCCGGTTCCGCCGGAGGTGCCCTGGTCGCTGCGGCGCGAGGGGACGGAGCCGGTGCCGTTGGGCACGGAGTGGGTGCCCTTGCGGTAGAACTCGAGCCAGGTGAGGACGAGGTTGAGGTAGTCCTGCGAGTTGTTGTAGCTGAGGATCGCGGTGCGCAGGCCCTGGTCGGTGCCGAGGTTCCAGTCGTAGCGGCACAGGTAGTGGCCGGCGGCGAGCGCCGCGTCGTAGATGTTGTTCGGGTCCTTCTTGCCGTCGCCGTTGCCGTCGCGGCCGGCCCACGCCCAGGTGGAGGGGATGAACTGCATCGGGCCGACGGCCTGGTCGTACGTGCTGTTGCCGTCGTAGGCACCGTGGTCGGTGTCCGGGATGAGGGCGAAGCCGTTGCCGTCGAGCTGCGGGCCGAGGATGCGGCCGATGGTGTTGCCCTGGGCGTCCACCTTGCCGCCGCGTGCCTGGCCGGACTCCACCTTGCCGATGGCGGCGAGGAGTTGCCAGGGCAGGTTGCAGCCGGGCTTGGAGGTGCGGAGTTCCGCCTCGGCGCGCTTGTAGGCGTCCAGGACGGTCGCGGGTATCCCGGCCTCGGCGTCGCCGCGCGAGACGGGGGTGCCGATGGTGGACGGCGGGGTGCTCGGGTCGGGGCTCCTGAGCGGCGGAAGGTCCGTGTAGTACGGGGAGTCGCCGGTGGCGTGGCCGTCGGCGGCGATGTCGGGGGACGGGGCCACGGAACCGGCGGTCGCCGGTCTTCCGTGGTCCTCCTCGCCGGTCGCGCCCGGAGCCTGGGAAGCGGACAGAGCCGCTACCGCCGCCGCGGCCACGGCGGTGGTCGCCGCTCCCTTGCGCAGCCGCCTGCCGATGTGCGCCGCCATAGAGTGAACCCCTCCCGAGGACGCGTGCGCGTCCTTGTGCTCGCCTGTCTTCCTCGCACTGGTGTGACGGTTGACCCGGTGCTCTGGTTGCCCCCGTGCCGCCGGAAGTTCCGTGTGACGTGCGTTCGCGGATGTCCCCCGGACGCGGCGGCCCACGTGACCCTACGACAACTTGCCTGCCGGGGGCACCCGTTCGTGCCCGGTTTTCACCGGTTGGCCATCTACCGGCGGCCGGGGACAAGAGGTGCGGCTCGCGCATACTGAACGGCGTCGCGGATGCGGGGTGCTCGGGCGCTGCGGGGTGCGGCGCCCGTTCCACCGGGCGCCGCACCGGACTTGTCGGTTTCCGGCGCTTTGTTTTCCGGGCCGGTGCTCCGTACAGCCGGTTCCTTCGAGGGGGATGCCTTGCCGTTCACACTCAGCCATGCCGCCGCCGTGCTGCCCGGTGTGCGCCGGGACGGGAGCGGGCGGGGCGTGTTGGTGCCGTCGGTGCTGATCGCGGGGTCCTTCGCGCCGGATCTGACGTACTTCGCGGCGAGCGCAGTGCCGGAGGCGATGGAGTTCGGCACGTACACGCACTCACTGCCCGGCGTGGTCGGTGTGGACGTGCTGATCGCCTGGGTGTCGGTGGGGCTGTGGCTGTTCGTGCGGGAGCCGCTCGTCGCGTTGCTGCCCCGGCGGTGGCGGGGCGCCGCGGCCACGCTGACCCGGTGCGGGGTGCCACGGGCGCGGGCCGGGAGCGGTGCGGTGCTCCGGTGGTACGTCTCCGCCCTGCTCGGCGGGCTCACGCACGTGACCTGGGACGCCTTCACGCACCACGACCGCTGGGGCTCCCGGGTCCTCCCCGTCCTCGCGCGGCCGTTCTCGGGGTTGCCCCTCTTCACCTGGCTCCAGTACGGCACGTCGGCACTGGCCGCCGTGGTCATCGTCCTGTTCCTGGTGCGTGCGCTGCGGCACGTGCGGGGTGCCGAGCCGGTCGGCGTACCCGTGCTGTCCACGGCGGACCGCTGGTGCGCCGTGGGCGTACTGCTGCTCTGCGCGGTGCCCGCGGCGGTACGGCGGGCCATCGGCTGGTGGGACTACTGGGGCCGGGTCGCCACCCCGTGGGACCTGATCCCCACGGTGTGCTTCGGGGCGGGGGCCGGGCTGGTGGTGGGGGTGCTGGCGTACGCGGCGGGTGTACGGGTGCTGCGGCGCCCGGAGAGCGCGGCGACGGCCGGAGAGCGGCGGGACTCGCTGGGCGTGCGCTGAGGCCGCGCCGAGGGGTCAGCCCGCGTCGCCCGGGCCGGGTTCGAGTGTCTGCGGGGCCGACGGGCGGGGGCTCCTGCCGGTGGGCGGCTCGGTGACGCGCGCGACGAAGACGGTGAGGGTGCGGCGGGGGCCCCGGCGGTGCCTCGGCATCACGTTCAGCAACAGGGCGGCGTAGCCGCGTGCCAGATCGGGCCAGGCGCGCCAGTCTGGGACGTGCCGGGTGTGTGCGGTGAGGTGTTTCCGCAGTTTCTTCCGCAGGTGCTGCCCCAGGTCGGACGGGATGCGGGCGGTGCTCGCGTTCCCCGCGACGGCCGGGACCGGCGTCTGTGGCCGCGCCGGTTCCGGTGTGGGGACGATCCACAGCGGTACCGCGTGGCGCGGTTCGGCCGGGCGGCGGTTCAGCAGGCGTATACCCATGTCCGCAGTCTCGCGGGCGCGGGCTCGCGGGGGCGTTCTGGCGGGGGCCACGTGAGTGAAACGGCCTCCGGCGGTTCGGCAGGGTGGGGGTTGGGGGCGGGGGGGTTCTTTCGGGTGCGGGTCCGTGGGGGCTGGTCGCGCAGTTCCCCGCGCCCCTTGAGGGGTGGGGGCTGAGGTCCCTTGTGTCTGCGGGTTCGCCGTGGTTCCTCGCGCCGTTCCCCGCGCCCCTTGGGGAGTGGGGGGCTGAGGTCCCCTGTGTCTGCGGGTTCGCCGTGGTTGGTCGCGCCGTTCCCCGCGCCCCCGGGGAGTAGGGGGCTGAGGTTCCCCATGCCTGCGAGGTCGCTGTCGTCGGTCGCGTCGTTTCCCGCGCCCCCTGGGGGTGCGCCCGCTGGGGCGGCGCCGGTGGGGAGGGGGCGCGGGGGTGGGGTCAGTGGGCGGCTGATTCCCAGTTGGGGCCGGAGCCGACGGAGACGTCGAGGGGGGCGCGGAGGGAGACGGCGGTGGCCATCTCGCGGCGGACGATCTCTTCGGTGGCGGCCCGTTCACCGGGAGCGATTTCGAGAACGATTTCGTCGTGGACCTGGAGGAGCATGCGGGAGGTGAGACCGGCCGCGCGGAGGGCACGGTCCACGTTGAGCATGGCGATCTTGACGATGTCGGCGGCGGTGCCCTGGATGGGCGCGTTGAGGGCCATGCGCTCGGCGGTCTCGCGGCGCTGCCGGTTGTCGCTGTTGAGGTCGGGGAGGTAGCGGCGGCGGCCGAAGAGGGTCTCGGTGTAGCCGGTGGCGCGGGCCTCGTCCACGGCGCGGCGGAGATAGTCGCGTACGCCGCCGAACCGCTCGAAGTAGGTGTCCATCAGTCCGCGCGCTTCCCCGGCGTCGATGTTGAGCTGCTGGGAGAGACCGAACGCGGACAGCCCGTAGGCGAGGCCGTAGGACATGGCCTTGATCTTGCGGCGCATCTCCGCGTCCACGGCGTCGCGGCCGACGGAGAAGACCTGGGAGGCGACGGTGGTGTGCAGGTCCTCGCCGGAGGTGAACGCCTCGATGAGCCCGGCGTCCTCGGAGAGGTGGGCCATGACGCGCAGCTCGATCTGGCTGTAGTCGGCGGTCATCAGGGACTCGAAGCCCTCGCCGACGACGAAGCCGCGGCGGATGGCGCGTCCCTCGTCGGTGCGGACGGGGATGTTCTGCAGGTTGGGGTCGGTGGAGGAGAGACGGCCGGTGGCGGCGACGGTCTGGTTGAAGGTGGTGTGGATGCGGCCGTCGGCGGCGACGGTCTTGATCAGACCCTCGACAGTGACGCGGAGCTTGGCCTGCTCGCGGTGGCGGAGCATGATCACCGGCAGCTCGTTGTCGGTCTGCCCGGCCAGCCAGGCGAGGGCATCCGCGTCGGTGGTGTAGCCGGTCTTCGTCTTCTTCGTCTTCGGCAGGGCGAGTTCGTTGAAGAGGACTTCCTGGAGCTGCTTGGGCGAGCCGAGGTTGAACTCGTGTCCGGCGGCGGCGTGCGCCTCCTTCACGGCCTGCTGGACCGCGCCCGCGAACATCTGCTCCATCGCTTCGAGGTGCGCGCGGTCGGCGGCGATGCCGTGCCGCTCCAGCCGGGCGAGCAGCACCGAGGTGGGGAGTTCCACGTCCCGCAGCAGCTCGGCCGCGCCGACCTCCGCGAGCCGGGTCTCGAAGGCTTCGCCCAGGTCGAGCACCGTACGGGCCTGGATCATCAGCGCCTCGGCCTCGGCGCCGTCGTCCGCGCCGAAGGCGAGCTGGCCGTCGGCGGCGGCGGCCGGGCCCAGCTCGCGGTGCAGGTACTCCAGCGAGAGCGCGTCCAGGTCGAAGGAGCGGCGGCCGGGCTTGACGAGGTAGGCGGCGAGCGCGGTGTCCATCGAGACGCCCTCGACGCTCCAGCCGTGCTCGGCCAGGACCCGCATGGCGCCCTTGGCGTTGTGCAGCACCTTGGGGCGGCCGGAGTCGGACAGCCAGGCGGCGAAGGCGTTCTCGTCGGCCTCGTCCAGTTCGGCGGGGTCGAACCAGGCCGCCGCTCCCCCGGCGGCGGCGAGGGCCACCTCGGCGACCGAACCGGTGCCGAGGGCCCAGGTGTCCACGGTGGCGACGCCGAGGGTGCCGGTGCCGTGCTCCGCGAGCCAGGGGGCCAGCTCCCCGGCGCCGACGACCGTGCCGTCGAGTTCGACGCCGTCGGTGGTGACCGGGGCGGCCTCCACCTCCTCGGCACCGGGGTCCACGGCGAACAGTCGCTCCCGCAGCGAGGGGTTGCGGATCTCCAGGGTGTCCAGGATCAGCGCGACGGCCTTGCGGTCGTACGGCGCGCGCTCCAGCTCCGCGACGGTGCGCGGCAGTTCGACGTCCCGCTCCAGCTCGGTGAGGACGCGGTTGAGCTTGACGGACTCCAGGTGGTCGCGGAGGTTCTGCCCGGCCTTGCCCTTGACCTCCTCGACCCGCTCGACGAGTTCCGCGAAGGAACCGAACTGGTTGATCCACTTCGCGGCGGTCTTCTCGCCGACGCCGGGGATGCCGGGCAGGTTGTCCGACGGGTCGCCGCGCAGCGCCGCGAAGTCGGGGTACTGGGCGGGCGTCAACCCGTACTTCTCGAAAACCTTCTCCGGGGTGAACCGGGTCAGCTCGGACACGCCCTTGGTCGGGTAGAGCACGGTGGTGTGGTCGGAGACGAGCTGGAAGGAGTCGCGGTCACCGGTGACGATCAGCACATCGAACCCGGCGGCCTCGGCCCTGGTGGCGAGGGTGGCGATGACGTCGTCGGCCTCGAAGCCGCCGACGGCGAAGCGGGGGGCGCTCATCGCGTCGAGGAGTTCCCCGATCAGCTCGACCTGGCCGCGGAACTCGTCGGGCGTCGTGGAGCGGTTCGCCTTGTACTCGGTGAACTTCTCCGAGCGCCAGGTCTTGCGGGACACGTCGAAGGCGACCGCGAAGTGCGTGGGCGCCTCGTCACGGAGGGTGTTGGCGAGCATCGACGCGAAGCCGTAGATCGCGTTGGTCGGCTGGCCCGTCGCGGTGGTGAAGTTCTCCGCGGGCAGCGCGAAGAACGCGCGGTAGGCCAGCGAGTGTCCGTCCATGAGCATCAGCCGGGGACGGGTACCGCTCGGGGTCGGTTCGGTCTTCTTCGATGCTTTCTCTGCCACGCCCCCGATCCTGCCACGCCCCACTGACACTCCGGTCCGCCCACGGACTCCCGCACTCCGGCGGGCAGCCCGACCAGGGGCGCCAGCGGGCTCCGGCGGGCAACCCGGCCAAGAGCGCAAGCAGGCTCCGGCAACCAGCCCGGCGAGGGCCGTCCGCGGGCTCCGACAGGCGCCCGGTTGGGGTTGTCCACAGGCTCCGCGACCACCCCGGCCGGGGTTGTCCACAGGCTCGGCGGGCTCGGGCGTTCTCGGGCTACGGTCATTCCCATACACGGCCGATCACGCTCCGTGCCCCGGCCCGCGGCCCCCATACCGCCGGTCACCCGCACAGGATCGCGTGACAGGATCGACGGCGGAACACGTGTACGCGCGGCGAACACACGACTCATCGAGCAGGAAACCGGAAAGGAGCGGGCGATGGCGACGAAGGCACCGAAGGGTGATCCGGTCCAGGACGCACCGCAGGTCACCGAGCCCCACCACGCGGCGGCGGGACTGCCCGCCATCCGGCACACCCTGCAGATCGCCCAGCGGCAGATGGGAGTGAAGCGCACCGCACTGACCCTGCTGCGGGTGAACCAGAAGGAGGGCTTCGACTGCCCCGGCTGCGCCTGGCCGGAGCCGGAGCACCGGCACACCGCGGAGTTCTGCGAGAACGGCGCGAAGGCGGTGGCGGAGGAGGCGACGCTGCGCCGGGTCACGCCCGCGTTCTTCGCCGAGCACCCGGTGGCGGACCTCGCGGAGCGCAGTGGGTACTGGCTGGGTCAGCAGGGGCGGCTCACCCACCCCATGTATCTGCCGGAGGGCGCGGACCGGTACGAACCGGTGAGCTGGGAGCGGGCGTTCGACATCGTCGCGGAGGAGATGACCGCGCTCGCCTCCCCCGACGAGGCGGTGTTCTACACCTCGGGCCGCACCAGCAACGAGGCCGCGTTCCTCTACCAGTTGTTCGCCCGCGAACTGGGCACGAACAACCTGCCCGACTGCTCCAACATGTGCCACGAGTCCTCGGGTTCGGCGCTGACGGAGACGATCGGCATCGGCAAGGGCAGTGTCCTGCTGGAGGACCTGTACCAGGCGGAGCTGATCATTGTCGCCGGTCAGAACCCCGGCACCAACCACCCCCGCATGCTGTCCGCGCTGGAGAAGGCGAAGGCCAACGGCGCGAAGATCATCAGTGTCAACCCGCTGCCGGAGGCGGGCCTCGAACGGTTCAAGAACCCGCAGACCCCGCAGGGCATGCTGCGCGGAGCGGCGCTCACCGACCTGTTCCTGCAGATCCGCATCGGCGGCGACCAGGCCCTGTTCCGGCTGCTGAACAAGCTGGTGCTGGAGACCGAGGGCGCGGTGGACGAGGAGTTCGTGCGGGACCACACGCACGGCTTCGAGGAGTTCGCCAAGGCCGCGCGGGACGCCGACTGGGACGAGACGCTGGCGGCCACCGGGCTGTCCCGCGCGGAGATCGAGCAGGCGCTCGGCATGGTGCTGGGCTCGCGGCGCACCATCGTGTGCTGGGCGATGGGCCTCACCCAGCACAAGCACTCGGTGCCGACGATCCGCGAGGTCGTCAACCTCCTGCTGCTGCGCGGCGACATGGGCCGGCCGGGTTCGGGCGTGTGCCCGGTGCGCGGTCACTCCAATGTGCAGGGCGACCGCACGATGGGCGTCTTCGAGCGGCCGGCGCCCGCCTTCCTGGACGCGCTGGAGAAGGAGTTCGGGTTCGCGCCGCCGCGCGGGCACGGGTACGACGTGGTGCGGGCCATCCGGGCGCTGCGCGACGGCGAGGCGAAGGTGTTCTTCGCGATGGGCGGCAACTTCGTCGCCGCGTCGCCCGACACCGAGGTGACCGAGGCGGCGATGCGCCGGGCGCGGCTGACCGTGCACGTGTCCACGAAGCTGAACCGCTCGCACGTGGTGACCGGCGCGCGGGCGCTGATCCTGCCGACGCTCGGCCGCACCGAGCGTGATGTGCAGGGCTCCGGCGAGCAGTTCGTGACCGTCGAGGACTCGATGGGCATGGTGCACGCCTCGCGCGGGCGGCTCGCCCCGGCGGGCGCGGAGCTGCTGTCCGAACCGGCGATCGTGTGCCGGATGGCCCGGCGGGTGCTGGGCGCGGACAGCGTGGTGCCGTGGGAGGAGTTCGAGAAGGACTACGCGACGGTCCGGGACCGGATCGCGCGGGTGATACCCGGTTTCGAGGACTTCAACGAGCGGGTGGCCCGGCCGGAGGGCTTCACGCTGCCGCACGCGCCGCGTGACGAGCGCCGGTTCCCGACGGCGACCGGCAAGGCGAACTTCACGGCGGCGCCGGTGGAGTTCCCCGAACTGCCCGCCGGACGGCTGCTGTTGCAGACGCTGCGCTCGCACGACCAGTACAACACCACGATCTACGGGCTGGACGACCGTTACCGGGGCATCAGCAACGGCCGCCGGGTGGTGCTGGTCAACCCGGAGGACGGCGCGGCGCTCGGCGTGGCCGACGGGTCGTACGTGGACCTAGTGGGCGAGTGGAAGGACGGTGTGGAGCGGCGGGCGCCCGGTTTCCGGGTGGTGCACTACCCGACGGCGCGGGGCTGCGCGGCGGCGTACTACCCGGAGACCAATGTGCTGGTCCCGCTGGACGCCACCGCCGACATCAGCAACACCCCGGCCAGCAAGTCGGTCGTGGTCCGGCTGGAGCGGTCGGAGCGCGGGGCGAAGGGGCGCGCGGAGGCCGGTCTGCGAGAATCGGCGGCCGGCTGAGCGCCCGCTCGGGCGTGGCAGGTGGACGACGGACGGAGCCGTAT
>NZ_JAHRXF010000057.1 GCF_019104725.1 Streptomyces corallincola
CCGTTCACCGACAGCCGACTCCCATTATATGCGCTCAGCGGAATTTGATCGCGGCACCGATGCCCACCGCGCATACGACTCCGGCGAGGATTATCCAGTATCCTGCCTGAAACCCGGAGATCGCGGCGAACACACCGACAACGATCAAAAAGACCGCCGCACCAAAGGCTGTCCACAAGCCAGCAGAAGCTGCCGCCGGACCTATGGGATCTTCCTGGCCTAACATGTCGCCGTTATCAGGCATGATTCCGTTCTCCTTTTCTCAGGACAAAGAATCCTGTGTGGCCCCCGCAGTGACGTTGCTCACCGTGTCAGATGCGATGCCACAACCAGCAACGGCGAGAGGGATCAGATATGGCACCCCCGCTGCCGTAGCCAGAGTTGCAGTACCCGCAGTGCAGGTGGCACCAAATATGGCACCAGCTGCTATTCCCGCGCTCTGCGCTATAAGCGCCTTTGGATTATTGCGGTTCTGCCAGATCTCGGCTACGTCCTTCAGACCGAACGCCCCGTCCACGAAGTTGTCGAAGCCCAGAAGGCCATTGGGGTCGATGCGGTTGACGGGGTCGCCTTCGGCGTAGAGGTAGGGGTTCTGTTCCTGGCCGGAGGGGTCGGGCTGGGTGAAGCGGCCGATGTTGGCGTCGTAGTAGCGGGCCTTCAGGTGGTAAAGGCCGGTGGGGTCCTGGTAGTTGCCGGCAAAGCGGTAGGGCTGGTCGACCGGCTCGGTGGACTGGGCGAGGATACGGACGCCGCGGGGGCTGTACGTGTAGGTGTCGACCTTGTTGCCGTCTTCGTCAGCGAAGCCGATGACGGAGCCGATGGCGTCGGTGAGGTAGAAGTAGGTTTTGCCCCCGGTCCGCATGGAATTCAGGGTGCCCCCGGGCTCTCGGTTGAAGCCCATGTCCGCGCCCGCTGTCGTCTTCGCGGACAGACCGAGCGGCCCGTTGTGGAACACCGTGTCGCCGAGTCGGATGCGCTCGCTCTGGTCGGTCGAGCCGTAACTGCCCGCATACGTTTTGCCGTTGACCGTAATGGACGACATCTGGGATGTGGTCGGTCCATGTCTCGCCTGCGCGGGTGTAGTCGTCGGTGGAGGCGCCGGCGGTCTCGTTGCCGATCTGGTCGTAGGACCATCCGCCGGTGGTGGAGGACTTGGCGGTGAGTTCCTGGGCGTCGTTGTAGGTGTAGGTCGTGCCGCGCGGGCAGCCGGGGTCGGTGCCCTGGGAGGTGAGGTTGCCGGCGAGGTCGTAGCAGTACTGCCAGGAGTCGGCGAGGGTGCCGTTCTTCTCCTCCTTGGCGTAGGAGAAGCGGCCCGCGCCGTCGTAGGAGTACGTCCGCTTCAGCCCGGTGACGTTGTCGGTGGAGGTGCGGATCTTGCTGCCGTCGGTCGCGGCGCCGGTGCCATAACCGTAGGTATAGGCGAGGCTGACCAGGGTCCCCTGGACGGAGGTCGCCTTGATCGTAGTGGGACAGCTGGACTTGTCCACGTCCACCTTCTGCACCGTGCCGCCAGGATAGGTGGTTGTGGTCCGCACGTCGTTGTTGTTGTTGTAGCCGTACGACGTCACCCGGCCCTGCGGGTCGGTGAGCTTACGGAGCTTGTTGACCTCGTTCCATTCGTAGTCGAGTTTCCCGGCCGGGTCCTGGTAGTAGTCCACGTTCCCGGCCGCGGTGTACGCGAGGAGGGTCTGGGAGCCGTCCTGGAGGTGGCGGTGACCGTGCCGACGCCGCCCAGGAAGGTGAGCAGCGCGGGCCAGGGCCGTACGGCCGGCCGGGCCGCGGAGTCGTGAAGGGCAGTTGTCATGTCATCGGGCTCCTCGCGATTGCCGCCGCATCGGGGCCGATCGGCCCTGGTGGGCCAGCGGTTTCGGTGGTGTGCTGGTAGTGGCGGGAAGGACCCGTAGGAGACGCGGAGAAGCGGCTGGCAGCCGCGCACCGCGCAATCGGGATCCGCGAGAAGCGGGACACGAGCCCTTCCCGTCCAGTCATGCCATGGCCACGCCATCGGCCCCACGCGCCGCAGCGACCCTGTGCCGGACGATCTCGTCCTCGACTCGCCTCGCGAGGACGTCCACCACTGCGTTGACGGGTGGAGACAGCCCTGGTCCGAGCGAGGTGTCGGCGGCCCGACGGCGTACGCCACCAGCTGACCAGCCAGCCGGTTCACCTCCCAGGCCACCTCGACGGCCTCGCCGAGTCCGCGAGCAACCATGGCGTTCGGCCGGTCCAGTCGGCGGGCGTCCAGCTCCAGGCGGTGGATGCGGCCGGGGTTCCCCGGTCGTATGTGCGCGGCCTCCAGGACGACGGTCAGGTCCGTGTGAGTCACAGCCGGATCAGCCGTCCCGGATCGAGGTCGCACTCCGAGAGTAAGGTGCCCGGCGGGAAAGGCCTCTCCAGCGCCCGCTCCCGAAGGCGGGACAGCGCCGCCCGGCCGACCCCCTCGTCGTGCCGGGACGGGTCACCGACCGCGATGACGGCGATGCGCGTGGAGACGCTCATGATCGTTCTCCCTCCACTGCGAGTGCGTCCAGCGTGCGTGGACCGGCGGGCGGGGCGCATGAGCCGAAGAGGTTCGACAAGGGGCCAGGGCGGCCCTTTCGGGTGTGCGGCACCGGCTCGGTTCGGGTGGTGGATGGGCATCGGCCGGGCGACACCCCGCGCGGCATGAGCCGAAGGGCCTACGGCCGGGTCCGGGCGGCCCGTGGTGCCGGTTCCCGAAGTCGCGCACGCTGGGATCGACAGCCCCATGAAGGGAGCCGGTGCGATGACTTCCGCAACCACCATGAGTACGGCGCTCGAGCCCGTGCACCGCGAACGGCTGATGCGCCTCGCCCGCGAGGTCTCCTTCGAGGCCGGGACACGCCTGTTCGAGGAGGGCCGGCACGCCGACCGTTTCTGGATCGTCCGCACCGGAACCGTCGCCCTCGATCTGCATGTGCCCGGCCGCAGGCCGGCCGTCGTCGAGTCGCTCGGGCACGGCGAACTCGTCGGCTGGTCCTGGCACTTCCCGCCCCACCTCTGGCACCTGGGCGCCGAGGCGATGACCCCGGTGCGGGCCTGGGAGTTCGACGCCGAGGCGGTGCGTGCGATGTGCGCCGCGGATCCCGTGTTCGGTCGGGGCATAGCGATGTGGGTGGGACGTGTGGTCGCCCGGCGGCTGCACGCCACCCGGGTCCGGCTGCTCGACCTGTACGCCCCCTACGGCAGCGGTGACCTGTTGTGACCGCCCGCCCGCTCCGTCCGGCCGAACGGCCTGGGGAGGAAAGCATGGAGGGCAGCCCGCACCGGGTGAGTGACGTGATGACGCATGCCGTCGTCGCGGTGGGCCGCAAGGCCCTGTTCAAGGACATCGTCGAACGCATGGAGGAGTGGAAGGTCAGTGCCCTTCCCGTGCTGGAGGGCGACGGACGGGTGATAGGGGTGGTCTCCGAAGCCGACCTGTTGCCGAAGGAGGAGTTCCGGGACAGCGACCCGGACCGGTTCACCCGGCTGCGCCGCCCGACCGACCTGGCCAAGGCCGGGGCGGTGTCCGCCGAGGAACTGATGAGCACCCCGGCCGTCACCGTCCATTCGGACGCCACGCTCGCCGAGGCGGCGCGGGTCATGGCCTTGCGGCACGTCAAACGGCTACCCGTGGTGAATGCCGAGGACATCCTCGAAGGCGTGGTCAGTCGCGGGGATCTGCTGAAGGTGTTCCTGCGCCCCGACAACGACCTGTCGGACGAGATCCGCCGCGACATCGTCGACATCCTCTTCCCGGCTCCGATCGAGCCCGTGCACATCATCGTCAGCGACGGCGTCGCGACCCTCACGGGACGCGTCGGAGACGCCGCACGGATTCCGCTGGCCGCGCGCCTCGTCCAGGCTGTGGAAGGGGTGGTGGGCGTGGACTGCCGGCTTACCGACGCCGGCTCCGACGCCGGGTGACGCCTTCAGCGCGCACTCGATCGGCGTTCGTTGACACGTCCGACCGCCCAGCTCACTCGACCGTGGGGCAGGGCCTTCGCTGTGTCGTGAGACTGAGCCCTCGTGGGACTGAGCATTGGGCCGTTGCACTGCCTGCTGCCGTGCCTCTCCCTTCCGGCGTGGCTGATCAACCTCTGCCCCCGCTCCGCTTCCGCCACTCGGGTCCGACCTGCTCCCACTCCTCCTCCCACTCCGCCAGGCGCCGCCGAATGAGCCGCACACGAATCAGCCATCCGACGGCCCAGACCGTCGCGCCGGCCGGTGGAACCACGAGGGCGCCGGTCAGAACCACCTGCAGCGTCGCCCCCGTCCCACTGGGGGGTGGGGAGACTACCCGGCGAGTACCGTCCGTCCACACGGTGAGCCTGCTGCCCGCGGGGGAACCCGGCAGGATTCTCGCCTGGCCGGTGTGCACCGTGCCGTCCGCCTCCGTCCAGCGCACGGCGGCCCACACCCGGCCGTCGTCATATCCGCTGCCGCCGGGCGGGGTCTTCGCCACGTCGTCGGTCAGTAGGGCGGAAACGGCGTGCACCTGAGCGCGCCGGGCGGCGAACGCCGAGTCCGTCGCCTGCGCCGCCACCACGCCCGCGATCACCCCTCCGAGGAGGGCCAGAACCCAGGTGACCAGCACGAGCCAGGCCTCGACGACATCACTGTGCCGCCTGAGCGGGTTGTGCCGCCAGCGCCACAGCCGCACCCGTGTCACGGTCGTGGGAGGCGTCCGTTCCATCGGTTCACCCCTCCTTCGGCAGGCGGTCGGACACCGTCAGGCACGAGCCGACCGTTGCGGGTCCGGCAGGTCAGGGTCGAGGTCCGGATGGCGGGGTGGCCCGCTGAGCGCACACTGCACGTCCACCACGCCCTCGACAGCGCGCACGAGGCGGGTGGCGAGTGGGATCAGAGCGGTTTCGCGGACACGGCCGACGAGGGTCACGACACCGCCGCGCACCTCGATCCGGATCGCTTCGGCTTGTGCGCCGAAGAGCCTCGCGACGACCTCGCATCGGACGTCCTCGGCGATGTCCGAGTCGTCCCGCAGGAAGACCTTCAGCAGGTCGGATCGGCTGACGATGCCCTGCAGAGTACCGTCGGGGCCGACCACCGGCAGTCGCTTGACCCTTCTGCGAGCCATGACGCGTGCGGCGCGGGCGAGGGTGGCGTCGGGCGTTACAGTGACAGCCGGAGCGGTCATCAGCTCACCGGCGGTCACCGCGACCGCCTTGCGGACCTCGGCGAGGTGCTGCACCCGCGCGTACCGGCCCACGTCGCCCTCGGCGCCGTACTCCTCCTTGGACAGCAGATCGGCCTCGGAGACGATGCCGACGACGCGTCCATCCTCGTCCAGCACGGGGAGGGCACTGACGCGCCACTCCTGCATCGTCTGCACGATGTCCTTGAAGGCCGCCCCCGTACGCATGGCGACGACCCTGTGGGTCATCACGTCGTTCACGACGGCGGTAGTGCCGTTCATGGCGTCCTCCAGGGGCCTGGGTGCCGTCCGACACCTTCAGGCTGCGCCGACGAGCGGTCGCGGGACATGGGCCGAGTGGCCCCGTGTCTGGGCCCCCTTGACCGTGTGGTCCCTCAACGCTGACCTGCCAGACTTCGCCCCCGGTGCCAGGCAATGTCCGCTTTCCTATGTACCGGGTAGGGGCACCCGCCAGCGGATCACTTCTCCGAGGATGCCGTGGCCTTCGGGGAGGGGCCGGTCTCGGCGACCTGCTCCTCGGTCACCCCGACCGTGAGGAAGGCCGAGAGGGTGCTGCCGTCGAGCCCGATGACGCCGAGGCCGGTGTACTCGGCGTCGACCAGCACGGCGGCCGCCTCAACGACGGAGGACAGTGCCTGTTCGAGGTCGAGTTCGCGGCCGACGGAGAGCACCGCCTCGAGCAGGCTGTGCACCCGGTCCCGGGTGCCGCGGGCCACTCGATCAGGCCGCAGGAACGGCTACTTCAGCGTGCTGCTCCCCTCCCAGCACCACTTTCAGCGCGCCGGTCTCGGCGGCCTTGGAGAAGACCTCGTACGCCTCTTCCATCTGGTTCAGGGGGAATGTGTGGGTGACCAGCTGCCCGGTCGGCAGCCGACCGGCGGCGGCCAGCCGCAGCAGGGTGGGCGTGGAGTACGTGTCCACCAGCCCGGTCGTGATGGTCACGTTCTTGATCCACAGGTCTTCGAGGTGCAGCGTGGCGGGCTTGCCGTGCACGCCGACGTTGGCCACATGCCCGCCGGGCCGGACCATACGGGTGCACAGTTCGAAACTCTCCGGCAAGCCGACCGCCTCGATGACCACGTCAGCGCCGAGTCCGTCGGTAAGGTCGGCGACCATCTGGCCCGGGGCCTCGTGCGCATCAGCCACCGCATCGGCGCCGAGCCGATGAGCAGCCTCCAGACGGGACGGCGCCATGTCGATGGCAATGATCCGCTCGGGCGCGAACAAGCGGGACGTGGCAATGGCGGCAAGGCCGATGGGGCCAGCGCCGACGATGGCAAGGGTGTCGCCCGGGTGCACGTGCCCGTTGAGGACGCCCACCTCGTAGGACGTCGGGAAGATGTCCGCGAACAGGACCGCTTCCTCGCTCGGCACGGTGGCCGGCAGCGGGTGGGCGGACAGGTCTGCGTACGGCACACGGACGTACTCGGCCTGGGTGCCGTCTATGAGGTGGCCGAGGATCCAGCCTCCTCCGCCCCGGCACTGGCCGTAGGAGCCGTCCCGGCAGAACCGGCACCGGCCACACGAGGTGATGCAAGAGAGCAACACCCGGTCCCCTGGGCGTACGGTGCGCACATCGCTACCCACCTCGACTATCTCGCCGACCGCCTCATGGCCGAGCACCGTGCCGGGGCGCACCTCGGGCACGTCACCTCTGAGGATGTGCAGGTCCGTCCCGCAGATCGTCACGACGCAGACCTTCACGATCGCGTCGGTCGGTTTCTCGATGGCTGGCTCCGGGACGTCCTGCCAGGATGCCTGACCGGGACAGTGGAAAACGAAGCCTTTCATTGCACTCCAATACCCTTCGTCTGCTGCGGGACCAGCATTCCGATGCGTACGTCGAGAGACGCAGGCCGGGCTCCGGCACGGTGCCGGGAAGCGCCCCGCACATTCAGGCTGGGCGATGAACAGGAGTTAGCGCTTGGGCCTTCCGGCCCTTGTACTCAGCCAGGCTGCCCAGAGGGCTTACGGGCCGTGGCAGGCGGCTCGCGTACCGCAACGGACGCGACTTGACCCACATCACCGTCACGCTTGCAGCGGTCTTTGAGCATGGCTTCAGGATCCCGATAGGGACCGATGGGCCCTACCAGCGCGTGATGGAGGTCCGGACGGCCTTTCACCGACCCCCATCGGCCCCTGTGGGCACGGCCCCGCCGAAGCCACCGTCGAAAGAGGAACCACGACGAGGAGGTGTGCCGTCATGGGCACCACGAAACGGCTGTGGCGGTGGCGGAGCAATCCGCTGCGGCGGCACGAGGACGTCGTCGAGGCCTGGGTCGTCCTGACTGTCTGGGTGATAGTCGCCGTTGCCGGCGCCTTCGCCGGACTGGTGACGGCCCGTGGCGCCGAGCACGAGTTCGCCGAACAGCGCGCCCACAGGCACGCCGTTCAAGCGGTCCTTCTCACTGACGCGCCACACGACGTCACCGCGCACTGGTCAACGGACGGGCGTGTCCGGGGCTCCGTGCGCTGGACGGCACCTGACGGCACTCCTCGTAGCGGGCAGACGCTGGTTGATGGCGGTCTGAAGGCCGGAGCCCTGGTGACTGTCTGGCAGGACGACCAGGGCCGACTCGCGCTCTCGCCGCCGATGAGCAGTGCCGAAGGGCACGTCGAGGCCGCCCTCTTCGGTGCCGCGGCCGCTCTCGCCGTCGCGGCTCCGGTCTTCGGCGCGGGCGTATTCGCACGAGCACGACTTGACCGGCTCCGTATGGCCCACTGGGACCAGGAGTGGGATCGGGTGGGACCCCAGTGGGGCCCGAAGACGGGTTGAGCCGTGCCCCCGAGAGCCGAGTCCCGTCGCACCCGCCGAGCGGGCGCGACGGCCCTATGTACGAGATGTACGAGCTGGAGGAGGCGATGAACGAGACGCTGTCCCTCCGCCTGCTCGCCGGCGTGCGGGTGGGCCCGCGCTGGTGCGTCCTGGTCATCGTCGTCCTGGTTGCGGTCGCTCTCGCGCGCGTTCCGGTACTACGGCCACCGGGCAGACCGCGTGGTGGAGCACGCCATGTGCGACGCGGCCGAGTCGGAGCCCGAAGTGACCCTGGCGGCGCCGGGCGCCGACGACCAACAGGTCGGCTTCGCGGGACACCGCGAGCAGGGCGTCGCGGGCAAAGCCCTCGATCGTACGGCGGTGCACCTGCAGGCCGACCGGGACGTCCCGCAGTGCCTCCTCCACCGCTTCCGCGGCTTGCCGCTCTTGCGGGTGGGCGGCCGGCTCTCCGACGATCAGCGGATGCGCGTGGGGCTCGTGCAGCGGTCGACACCAGGCTCGCACAGCCTCCAGAGGAATCTCACGCAGTAGAGCCTCCTCGACCGCGAACCGTACGGCGGCCGAACCTGCCTGCTTCTCGCTCACCCCCAGCACTATGCGACCGCGTGCATCGGAGCGGTTGTCGTGACTGCCGCGCACGACGATCAGCGGGCAGTGCGCGTGCCCCGCCACCGTGACGCTCACGGAGCCGAGCAGTGCCTCGGCGACACCGCTCCGGCCTCGGCAGCCCAGGACCATGGCGAGGGCGCTGTGGGTCTCCCGGATCAGGCCGTACCCGGCTTCCTCGGGCAGCACGTCGGTGGTGATCTTCACGTCTGGCTGTCGGCGGCGGGCGCGCCGTTCGGCGGTCCCCACGATGTCCTCGGCCATCACCTCCTCCAAGGACTTACCGAGGTCTCGGGCAAGGGACATGCCCTCGTAGCGCTCCCAGAGCGAGGCATACACCAGTCGGAGTGACGCCACGCGCAGGGCCGCCTCGTCGGCAGCCCACTCCACGGCTCTCAGGCTCGGCTCAGAGCCGTCGACTCCGACGACGATCGGGAGGTCCACGGGCTCGCCGAAGGCCCATGCGGCTGATGCCTTCATGGGTTCTCCTCTTCGGGGCAGCGGCTCAGCTGTGCGCGACGACCGCGACGGGGGCGGTGATGTGGTGCAGGGCCGAGTGCGTGACATGGCCGATGTGAGCGCCGAAGAAGCCGGTGCGGATACGCCGGCCGACGACCACCAGGGAGGCATCACGGGAGTCATTGGCGAGAACCTGCGGCGCGCTGCCGCACCGGCTCGCCTCGATCACCTCGACGTCCGGGAATTTCTGCCGCCAGGGACGCAGCACCTTGCTCAGCAGAGAGGCCTGTCCGCGCTCAAGCGTGTCGTGGAGTTCCGCGTCACCGGGGAAACGGTAGAGGGACGCGAGCGGTTCGGGCCACGCGTGGACGGCCCGTAGAGCAGCTTTCCGACGATGTGCTGCGTCGAAGGCGAATTCCAGCAGCGTGTCGTCCATCTGATCGATGTCGAGGCCCAGCAAGACGGGACGGAACGGCGCCGCAGCGGACGGTACGCCCGCCTGGTCCATCCTGTGCTCGTCGGCGGCCTGCTCCTCTGCGCGTACCAGCACCACCGGCCGCTCGGCACGGGCCACGATCCCAAGACTCACCGAGCCGACCATGAACCCGTGCAGTCCACCGAGGGCCCGCGACCCCAGGACCAGCAGCTCGGCGAAGCCTGCCGCCTCACAGAGGACGTCGGCCACGGTCCCCGTGACCTGCTCGGTGATCACTTCGATGCCGGGGTGGCGCAGCCGGATCCCCTCCGCGGACTCGTGTGTCAACTGCTCTGCCCAGTGCTGGTAACGCTCCGGGTCCAGCAACGGGGTCCGGGCGTCGTACCGGGGCGTCGGCTCCTGGACGTGCACGATCTTCAGGGGCAGACCACGCAGCAGCGCTTCGCGAGCCGCCCACTCGGCAGCGGCCCGGCTTTCGGGCGAGTCGTCGAGGCCGACGGTGACGGTGACGGTGCGGGACATGGTTTCCACCTCCGGGCACGAGGATTCCGCTATCAGCGTGGCGCCGCGGTACCGGCCACATCAGGGGCCACCCGGCCCGTTCGGGGACCGACCGACCCTCTGCCATGCGACGGCCGGACGGGCCATCCAGGGGCCGGGCGGCCCATGTCGCGCCTCGGGCCTCCTGGCACACCCTGGAAGGACCGGACACCCCATCGAGGCCCCCGTGGAGTCATCATGCTCGGCACCGCGCGCATCGTCAGCGATGTCATGACCCGAACGGTCGCCGCCGTCGGCCGCCGGGCCCCCTTCAAGGAGATCGTGCAGCTGATGCAGGACTGGCGGATCAGCGCTCTGCCCGTGATCGAGGGCGAGGGCCGGGTGGTCGGCGTGGTCTCCGAGGCCGACCTGCTGCCCAAGGAGGAACTCCGGGACGACCCCGATGCGTGCTGTCTCGAACTGCGTCCGCCCGTCGACGTGGCCAAGGCCGCCGCCCTCACCGCGGGAGACTTGATGTCCTCCCCCGCCGTCACGGTCCGGGCTGCCGCCACGCTCGCCGAGGCCGCGCGCATCATGGCGCGAGAGGGGGTCAAGAGGCTGCCCGTGGTGGACGAGGGCGGGCTGCTGGCGGGCGTCGTCAGCCGGGCCGACGTCCTCAAGGTCTTCCTGCGCGACGACGAGGACATCGCCGAGGAGGTACGGCTCGAGATCGCCTCGTACCTCTTCCCGCCGCCGCCGTCGACCGTTCGGGTGGAGGTGCACGACGGTGTCGTGACGCTCACTGGGCGGGTCCGGGACACCTCCCTCGTCCCTGTGGCCGCGCGCCTGGTCAGGTCGGTCGAAGGGGTGGTGGACGTGGCGTTCGACCTCGCTCACGACAGCCGGACGCAGTAGCCGGAGGCGATACCGCGAGGTGCCTGGGGCCGGTCGGCCCTGGTGGGGCCTGCACCGTCAGGTAATGATCGACGTATAGGACATTTCGGCAGTTTTCCATCGTCGGCGGAATCGAGGTCGCCATGACCGAGACACGCACTTTCACCGAGCAGAACCCCATCCGCGTGTTCCTGCTCGACGACCACGAGGTCGTCCGACGCGGCCTGACCGACCTCCTCGACGCCGAATCGGAGATCTCCGTGGTCGGCGACGCGGACACCGCCGAACACGCGCTCACCCGGGGTCCCGCTCTGCGACCACACGTAGCCGTGCTTGACGTCCGTCTGCCCGACGGCGACGGCATCACGGTCTGCCGGGAGCTGCGCGACAGGATGCCGGAACTGGCGTGCCTCATGCTGACCTCCTTCGACGACGAGGAGGCCTTGCTGGACGCCATCATGGCCGGGGCGTCCGGATACGTGCTGAAGCAGATCAAGGGCTCCGACCTCGTGTCGGCGGTGCGTACCGTCGCTTCGGGGCAGTCGATGCTGGACCCGGCGACGACGGCCCGGCTCATGCGCTCCCTGAGGGCCGACCCGGCCGAGGTGCCGTCGCTGCCTCCTGAACTGGCCGGCCTATCGCCCCGAGAACGCGACATTCTCGCGCTGATCGGCGACGGTCTGACCAACCGAGAGATCGGTAAGAAGCTGTACCTGTCGGAGAAGACCGTCAAGAACCACATCTCACGGCTGCTGGCCAAACTGGGCGTGCAGCGCCGCGTTCAGGCGGCGGTCCTCGCCTCCCACTTGGACCAGCACGGATCCGACCCGCACGACTCCGGAGTCAAGGACCGTTCTTCCCGCTGAGAGCGACCGGGGTCAGGCGGCGGTGAGCAGGTTCTTCACCTCGACGACGTCGGAGATCTCCTCGCCCTCCGCCACCAGCCGGGCCAGTGTCGCCGAGGGCATCCGCCCGGTCAGCTCCACAATGCCGTCGTGCACGGCCACCTGAAGTTTGCCCGTGATCTCGGACACGCGATGGTCATGCCGCGAGGGTGTGTCGATGCCGCTGCCTGGTCTCGGCTGGGGTGAGGTGGCCGAGGGTCTTGTGCCTGCGCGGGCGGTGGCCCGGTCGGGCCAGATTCGGGTGCCGATCTCCTCTTTGAGCAGGACCCAGAAACTTTCCGCGGCGGCGTTGTCGAAGCATGATCCGGTGCGTCCACAGCTCTGCCGCAACACCAACTCGCGGATGTGGTCGCGGAATTGGCCCGACGTGCATTCGCTTCCGCGATCACTGTGTATGACGCGGCCGGGTTTCAGACCGGCTCGGCCGTGGGCCATGTCGAGAGCGTCCACAACGAGTTCGGCCCGGTGATGGTCGGCCATGTCATAGCCGACGACCTCACGGAAAGTGATGTCTCCGACCAGCTTCGTGCCGGGGATGTCGGCGTGGACGTCGCGGCCGATCAGGTCCGGAGCCGGTCTGGCTTTCCTGTCCGGCCGCGTCAGCGACCGGCGACGGTGGGCGCCCTGGATGCCGTGCTCACGCATCAGGCGGGCGACGCGCTTGTGGTTCACAGGCGGTCCCAGACGCCGCAGTTCGGCATGGACGCGCGGGACGCCGTAGGTTTCACGGGAGGCGAAGTGGATGACGGTGATCTCTTGGGTCAAGGACGCGTCGGCGGCCTGGCCGGCGGCGCGGGTCTTCTGCGCGGCGAGCCAGGCGTAGAAACAGGAGCGGGCCACCTTCAGCAGCCTGCGGAGGAAAGCGAACCCGTGGGTGGTCTTCCCCGCCTCGATGAACGCGTACGTATCGTTCGCCGATCGCTTTCTCTCGCGAAGAAGACCGCGGCTGGCTTTTCGCAGGACCTCGATCGTCTTTGCCTGCTCGGCGTTCTGCCTGCGCAGCCGCCTGGGCTCCTCGCGCTCCTGCGTGGTGAGTTCGCCAGGGCGGCCCTCGCCCTGGTCGGCCCTGGCCTTGCGTACCGGCCGCGCCAGTCTCCAGGTGTCCACGATCAAGGGGAAGCTTCAGTGGCGTCGGTTGGTCGCGCAGTTCACCGACCTCTTCGCGGTGGTCCTCCTCGCTTCCCCGGCGATCACGTCTCTCGCGTACTGGCTGGGGCAGCCCCGGGTGGCTTTGTTCACGAGATCGGACAGCAGAGCCTGGTGGCCAACCAGACGGTCACAGCCGCGGTGGCGATGAGTGCGACGTTGAGTGTGATCCGGCGGTCTTCTCCGGTCAGGTGAACGGCGATCGCACCGGTCTGCAGAAGTACGAAGCCGATGGCTGCGGCCGACGCCAGCCAAGGAACGGTACCGGTCAGCGGTGGCAGGACCAGACCGGCCGCGCCGAGTATTTCGACCGCCCCCAGCGCCCTGAGGGCGGGCAGGGGAATACGGTCGACCCAAGCCATCGTCGGTCGGAGTTGATCGCGGCTGTGGATCACCTTCAGCGTGCCTGCGTAGAAGTAGAAGAGCGCGAGCAGTCCCGCGACGACCCAGTAGGCGATGTTCATGGTTTCCGTTCACGGGGGCCCCGGTTCGCGGGGTCCTGTCCATTGCGTCGAGTGTCAGGGAAGCCCCTGGAGACAGCCGGTCTGCCGTTCGAGGGGTTCGGACGCGAAAGGCGGGAGCGCCACGGCCCCGGTGGCCGAGAGGAGGGCGGCCGGGCCGTTCCGTCCCACCGACTTCAGGCGAGGTCGGTCGCGGGCTGTGTCGCGTAGCGGCTCATTGTGTCGATGTTGGCCCGTGGCGTCAGCGGCTGTCCGGATGCGAGCACCTCATGAAGGTCTCGGAAGTACTGCACATACAGGTCGGGGGTGAATGTGCTGAGCATGACGGCGGGTTGGTCGGTCAGGTTGGCGAAGGTGTGCGGGGTGCCGGGCGGAACCATGACGAGCGTCCCCGAGGCAGCGTCGTAGTCCTCGTCCCCGACGGTGAACCGCACGGTGCCGGAGAGGACATAGAAGCCCTCGTCGTGTTGGCCATGGCGGTGCTGCGGCGGGCCCTGCGTGTGCGGGGCGAGGACGGACTCGGCGATCGCGAGGCGGTGCCCGGTGTGGCTGCCGTCCTCCAGAACGCGCATGCGCGTGGCGCCCAGAACGATCATCTCGCCGTCGTGGGGACCCACCACCGATACGGCGGGGTCTGCCTGCGGCTCGCTGGTCTTCGCTTTTCCGGTCATGGTCACGAGTGCACCGCCGGTACCTCGCCGGTGTCCAAGACCCATTCGGCAGAGCCGATACCTCATGGGTATCGTTACAGCGTGGAGCTACGGACCTTGCGCTACTTCGTGGCGGTCGCCGAGGAACTCCACTTCGGCCGGGCCGCCACCCGACTGCACATGAGTCAGCCGCCGCTGAGCCGGGCGATCAAGCAGTTGGAAGCCGAGGTCGGGGCCCTGCTCTTCGCCCGCTCGCCCACCGGCGTCACGCTCACTCCAGTGGGCGCGGTGCTGCTCGACGAGGCGCGAGCCCTACTCGGCCACGCCGACCGCGTCCGGGTACGTGTGAGCGCAGCAGCCGGGGTCGCGACTATCACCGTCGGCATCTTGGGCGACGGGACCGACCCGGGAGTGGCCAGGCTGGCTGCGGCCTACCGCCGGAACCACCCCGGAGTCGACATCCGCGTCCGCGACACCGATCTGACTGACCCGACGTGCGGACTGCGGGCTGGACTGGTCGACGTCGCCCTCACCCGGGCACCGTTCGACGAGACCGCCCTGACGGTGCGTGCGCTGCGGACCGATCCGGTCGGCGTGGTCCTGCGCGCCGACGATCCGCTGGCCCGCCGCGATGAGCTGCGGCTGGCCGAGCTGCGCGACCGCCGGTGGTTCCAGTTCCCGCAGGGCACAGACCCCATCTGGCAGTCGTACTGGAACGGTGGCAGGCCGCGGGAGGGACCAGTGGTGCGCGCCGTCCAGGAATGCCTGCAGGCTGTGCTGTGGAACGGCACGGTCGGCCTGGCCCCGGTCGGACACGACCTGCCCGCGGAGTTCATCATGGTGCCGCTGATCGACATGGCGCCGAGCCGAGTGGTGGCGGTGTGTAACGAAAGAGACACCAACCCGTTGACCCGATCATTCATGAAGATCGCGACAGCCGCGTACCGCCACTGAGGATCGGCAATGGCGCTGCCGCAGCTCGTGAACAACTCGAACGCTGCGGCCCTCGTAACCACCTCCGGAAATGGTGAATATCCGCTGTCCCCCTTCTCGGGTTCTGGCTCAACTTCCGCGGCAGCGGCTCAGGCGTTCGAAGCCGCACGGCTCCTTCGCAGTTCGGCCATTTGCCTCGTGACCTGATAGGACGCGCACGCGTTCATGCGGTATGCGAAAGATCATCACTTGCGGTCTGCTGGCCGCTGCGGCCTTGTCTGCCGCCACTCCCGCATTCGCCGACAACGACAGCAACTTCGGTAGCGGCGTCGATGCGGCCAACAACTGGAACTTCACCGCCGCCGACGTGTGCATCCAGGAACTGGCCGTTGTCCCCGCCCTGAGCGACTGGACGGGCAACCACAAGAACAACTGCTCCAACGGCAACATCGTCGACCACTCCGGCAGTTCAGTGACGCCCGGTCACTGAACTACGTCCTGGGTCCCAAGCCCGAAGGCCCCGAGCACCCGGCGCGGGGCCTCACCACAAAAGCTGTGCCAGAGCCCGATCTCGTGTACAAAGCCACCCGGGACCTGGCCACCCTCCGACTGGCCCTGGCAATCATCGGCGTGGTGCTGCTGAACGCCGGCATCGGTTTCGCGCAGGAGTACTCCGCCGAACGCACGGCCGAGTCCCTGCCGGCGATGGTGCCGCACACCTGCCGCGTGCTGCGCGACGGAGAGCGGCGTGAGCTTTCCGCGCGGGACCTGGTGCCGGGCGGTGTTGTGATCCTTTGCGCCGATGGCGGGTTGCTGTCGTAGGGGTGTGAAGGTTGCTGGTCAGTCGGGGTTCGGCAGGAGTGCGAGCTGGTTGAGGGCGTCGGTGATCACGCCGGTCCAGGGCCAGTGCCGGACGCAGGCGGAGGATCCGCGTCCGGTGGTGACGAGCTGTCCGGCTGCGGTGAACAGGCGGAGTCGCAGGCGGCGGGGTTCCCGGAGCCGGGCGGTGCCGGTCAGGGCGAGCATCGGCATCCAGGCCAGCAGGTCGAAGGCGATCTGCACGATCTCCAGCCAGATGCGGTTTTGGGCGGTGCTGTGCAGAGGAAGGTTGCGCAGGCCGGGGGCGCGGGCGTTTCGGATGCGGCCTTCGGCGCGAGCCCGCAGCCGGTGACGCGGTTCGAGTCCTCCTTGTCCGAGTGTGCGATCACGAGCACCCCGTCGAGGTCCACGGTCACCGCCCCGCCCGTATCCGGCGCCCGCTCGCCGGCCAACTTCCAGACGCGGGCGCGCGCTTCGGCCCGGGCGGCACGGACCGCCGCCAGGGCGCTTCTCCTCGGAGGCGGCAAGGGTGTCGATGAGGCGGAGAGCGTCGGGTCAAAGGCCACGGGCCCGAACACAGCCGGCTCCGCCCGCAGCATGCTGGCATCCGCGAGGCAGTCATCGCCCAAGGCGACCGCCAGGGCCACGTCCAGGAGGACCTTGCCCGGATCGTGGAGTACCTCATTCCGTGCAGCCAACAGGACCCTAGAAGAGTCCAATCGTTGCAGTTCAGGAGTGCTGTCTGCTTATTTGATCAAGCCTCGGTGCTCCAACTCGTGAGAGCGCGAGGCTCAACGTGTGCGCCACGTCGTTCCAGGGCTCAGCACCGCGCTGACCGCCTCAGGTGACACGGAAGACCGGCCAGCCGATCTCGGTGCGCCACGCAGCGGGATCGCTCGTGTCACGGGGGCCGACAACGTAGACCTCCCGCACCGGCCCGGCCACCGACATCGCGTTCTCCACCACCCAGGTCCCGAGTTCGCCGTACGTGACCTCGATGCCGTCGTGCTTGCCGACATGGGTGGTGACCGCGAGTTCCGCGGCCGGCAGACTCACGGGGTGCACGCGTCCGGTGCGAGGTGGCTCAGCGGACGGCAGGTAGACGAGCGCGTGCCCGCGCTCCTGCTCGAAAAGGGCGTTGTCGTAGCTGCCGCCCGGCGGTCCGGTAACAGCGGTGCCGACGGCCGCCTCCAGTTCGGCCATCGCGCCTGCGTACCAGGTTTCGATGTCGCGATGCCCGACTACGGCCTCCACCGCCGCGACCGTCCGTGCGGGCTCCGCGCGTAGCTCGACGTCGATGGGCGCGGGGTCGGGCCGGAGAAGGCGGCGCAGCGACACGACTGCGGCCCGGGTGCGGTCGAGCGCGTCCTCGAGGCGTTGCAGGTGGTCTGCGACCAGCGCCGCTCGGACACCGGGGTCGGCGGTCCGCAGGATCTGCCGCACCTCGCTCAAGGGGACGTCGAGCTCGCGGAGCCGGTGGATGACCTGCGCGGTCGGGATTTGATCGACGCCGTAGTAGCGGTAGCCGGTGGTCTCGTCCACCACGGCAGGTTCCAGCAGGGCCGCCTCGTGATACCGGCGCAGGGTCCGCACGCTCAAGTGGGTCAGCCGCGAGAACTCGCCAATGGTCAGCATCCCCTCATTCTGAACGTTCCCCCTGGGGGAGAGTCCACGGCTTGACCCTCCCGTGCCGCGAGGTCACACGGTGGGCTCATGACACAGCACACCGATCTTCCGTCCGATCTGCTCCCGACCGCCGTGCGCCAGTTCTTGGCCGCCCATATCGTCCGCGACACCGCCACCGCCTCGTCGTTCCTCACCGAGGATGCGGTGATCGTCGACCAGGACGAGGCCTTCCGCGGCCGGGAGGAGATCCACGCGTTCCTGCGGGACGCCGGGGCCGAGTTCGAGTACACGACCGAGCAGATCGGCGCTCACCGCGTCGATGACACCCACTGGGTGGTAACCGTGCGGCTCGAAGGCACCTTCCCGGGAGGCGTCGCCGAGCTCGACTACCGGTTCGCGCTGCGGGACGACCTCATCGCCGAACTCGTCATCGCCAACCACCCGGCCTGACCGAACCCGCACCACCTCAATCTTCAGTGGAGAGAAAAAATGTCTAATTCAGATCGCGATCGTCTCAACGGTCGCCGGGCGCTGGTCACGGGCGGTTCGAAGGGCTCGGGCAAGGCAGTCGTAGAGAGACTGCGAGAGATGGGTGCCGACGTGTGGACCACGGCACGCACTATGCCCGGCGGCTACGAACGCCCCGACCGGTTCATCGAGGCGGACACGTCCACGGTGAGCGGTGTAGAGGTCGTAGTGTCCAAGATCTCTGAGGGAGGTGCGCTGGACATCCTGGTGCACGTTGTCGGGGGATCGTCAACCCCGCCTGGCGGATTCGCCGCATCGACTGAGGAGCACTGGCTGGCGGAGCTCAACCTGAACTTCTTGGGCGCTGTCCGACTCGATCGAGCACTGCTGCCGGCGATGGTGGAGGCGGGATCAGGAGTAGTTGTCCACGTCACTTCGATCCAGCGTCAGATGCCGTTGCACGACGCGACATTGCCGTACGCGTCAGCGAAGGGTGCCCTGCGTACGTACAGCAAGGGTCTCGCGAACGAACTGGCCCCACGAGGCGTGCGAGTGAACGCCGTCAGTCCCGGGGGAATTCAGACCGGAGCGTACGCGGGCTTCATCGACCGGCTCGCCAAGGGCAACGGACTGACCCGCGAGGAGGCGGAGCAGAGCCTGATGGATTCCCTCGGAGGGGTTCCCAACGGAAGGTTCGCAACGACGGAAGAGGTCGCGGACCTGGTCGGCTTCCTCGTGTCGGACCGAGCCTCATCCATTGTGGGCGCGGAGTACGTCATCGACGGCGGCACTGTTCCAACCGTCTGAGCCAGGCACCGGTCCCGAGTAGCCACTCGTGAACAACTCGATCCGGTGGCGGAACCCCGTTATGTTTTTCGTGGTCCTGCAAGAGGGCCGCTGGCCTCCGGGCCCGGTATGGAGCTGGGCATCCCGACGATCTGCAGCCTCCGCTGGGCCGTCAACCGCATCCACCAGATGCTCCTACACCGCCGCCTCATCCCCGAACTGACCTTCGGCAACGGCGAGACGCTCCTCGTACGTTCCCAGCTGCCTTCCCACCTCACTGGACGACAGGCCACCGAGTTCGACGTCGACGGTGAGATCCGCGTCGTGGAGATCACCCGTGCCGGTCGCTCGCTGCTCTCCGCTCAGGGTGTCCTGGCCGAGCCCGGTGACCTGGTCACCTTCAGCGTTGCCGCCACGGCGCCGGGCCGGCTGAGCGGCTTTCTCGACAAGGAGCTGGGAACGTGCAGGTCCTGATCGCGGGCGCGGGGCGACTCGGCACCCAGATCGCCCAGGTACTGTCCGCCGGCCGCGACGAGGACAACCTGGTCATCAGCCTCCTCGCCAAGCGGCAGTTCGGGGTGGGGCGGGTGGCCGCGCGCGTCAACGAGGGGAGAACGCCTGGCTCTTCGACCAGCGGTGGGGCGTGGACGTGGCCGTACCCGCGGCCACCCCGTTGATCTCCCTCATCGAGGAGGCCACCGGTGCCACGGACGGACACGGTGGCACTCCTGCGGCTGAACGAGGCGGGCGTCGAGGTCATCGAGACCGCGATCACCGAGGAGTCCCGGGCAACGGGGCACAAGCTGGGTGAGATCGAGCTGCCCGCTGGCACCGTTGCTGCCACCGTCGTACGTGAGGGCCGACCCACGGTCCCGGGCCCTGAGGTGCACCCGCTTCCCGGCGGCGAACTCCTGCTCGTGCACACGAGGCAACCGAGCACGAGATTCACGCGGCATCTGCAGTGAGCTGGTCCCACACAGTCTCCGCGGGCCTCTGGTCACTGCTCCTGGGAACGTACGATGACGACCGGGCAACTCGCATGCTGCGATACGTGCTGGCTGACAGAGCCGAGCAGGGCTCGCGCGAACCCGCCCCTGCCCCGGCTGCCCACCACCAGTACCTCGGCTCCTTCGGCGGCCCGCAACAGGACGTCGGCGGCATTGCCGCGCACCACACGGGTCCGTACCGAGCCCGCGGCCTCCGCGCCGAGCACGTCGGTCAGCTCCTGGGTCATCTTCTGCCGGGTCTCGTCCTCGTCGACCTGCATGTCGACGGCGGGCCCAGACCAGCCGTACAGGCCCGGCAGCTCCCACACCGCGACAGCCTCCACGGTGCCACCGACCTGGCCGGCGTAGCGCACGGCCCAGCGCAAGGCTTCGTACGAGGACTGCGATCCGTCGACGCCGACCACCACCCGTGGCTTCGAGACATCCGTGTCCATGCGTCCCACCTCTCTTCCAGTGTCTTTTCCCACGGGGCCGGTCCCCCTCTGTTCTCCACGCTGCGGGATCCGTCGCCACACCGCCGCAGATGAGCAGCCAGCGGCATGACGGGCGACGGGGCCGTCAATGCCCGTAGAGCGTGACCCAGCCGGGCTCCACGCGTTCCCACCCGTGGTCCCAGCGGGCCATGCGGCGACGTTCGAGGAATCCGCCGACAGCCCGCCCCACGCCATAGGCGGTGGCCACACCGCCGAGCCCGGTCACGAAGGCCACCGCCACACCGGCGGTCACCCCGAAGTCCTTGTCGGGGCACGGAGGCGATGGCGCCACGGGCGTCGGGAGTCTGAGGTGTCCGCATGGCACAGCCTGCGCTCTGTAGCCGCCGGTGCCGTGTGCCCTTTCACCGTCCCGCGGCGCAGCCTCGTCGGGTATGGGTCCCACGGTCCTCGTGAGTGCCGTTCGGACCGACCCGCTGGGGTACGTGGAGGACGATGCCGGAGCATGTCCTCCGTCGCCCGTCCGTGCTCACGGCGCGGCCAGAGATCGGATACTGCTGCCCGACGGCACGTGGTGGCGCGTCGAGACCATCAGGTGCGAAGCCTGTTCGGCTGAGTGAGGGCGTGGCCCGTGGCGGCGCCATGTGCTGAGGAGCGGGGCCGCCGGCATGCCTCGGAGCGCACTCACTGCCGTTCGGGCACGACCGCCACCGGACACTGAGCATGGTGCAGCAGCGCATGGCTCACGCAGCCGAGCTGGAATCCGAAGTGCCCCGTCCTACGATGTGCCCCGACGATCACGAGATCCGCAGCCGCCGACCGGTCCACGAGAATCCTGCCGGCCGGTCCTTCAAGGACCGCCGGGTGCGTCCGAACATGCGGATGCTCAGCGCTCGCCGTCTTGAGAAGAGCGTCGATCACGGCGGTGGCGCTCTCCTCGTACGTGTCCGCCGGTCCGCCGCGCTGCAACCGGTCGCCGTGTCTGTCGTAGGCAGGCCTGCGCCAGGCCCGCACAACGTCGAGGACGCACCCTCGCACCTCGGCCTCGCGGAAGGCGAAACGCACAGCCTCCGCAGTCGGGTCCGATTCGCCCAGGCCGAGCAGGATCCGCTCGTGCCTACCCGCCAGGCCCACGCGATCACCCCGGACCACGACCACCGGACAGTGCGCCCGGGCGGACACGCCGAGACCGACCGACCCCAGCAGCAGACCCTTGAGCTCACCACGGCCACGCGAACCCGTCACCAGCGCGAACGCCTCGTCGCCCGCGCGCACGAGAGCGGCCGCTGCGTCGTCCGGAACGATGTCGGTGGTGAGCTTCACCTCCGGGTTGCGCCGTTCGGCCCGATCGGCCGCCGAGGCCACGATGTGCTCGGCCAGCACCTGCTCGGAGGGCCGCCTCGGATCCACCGAGGGAAGGCCCGCCTCGTATCGCGCCCACAAAGAGGCGTACACCAGCCTGAGCGGGACACCGTGACGGACGGCTTCGTCCACGGCCCAGTCGACCGCCCGCAGGCACGAGTCGGACCCGTCTACGCCCACCACCAGAGGAAGTGTCATTGTCCCCACCGCCTTTCATGGGGCCGAGCGCTCCCGCACTCCCGCATCCGGTACCGCCCGACCTGCAGCTCCACGCCCCATCCGTACGGCAACTCGTCGGCCGACCGCAGCTCCGCCAGCTCGATGGCGCCGTCCCGCACCGTGGGGCCGATCACGGTGAAGCCGCGCCGGACCAGCACGTTGACGAGCGCGGCCATGCCGTCCTTGCCCATCACGAGCCCCTCGGACGCGGGGCCGGAACGGCGTTCACATCGGTGTCGGCACTCATGACCGACCTCCCTCAGCACGACGGACGGCACATCGGGCCCTGGCTCACCTCAGGCCCACGACGGCAGCCTTGCCGGTACAGCGCCGCGCCGACAGAGCCACATGGGCACGTCTGCGGGGGCCGTTGGTCCCCTTGACCTCAGACGAGCCGACAACCGTGCTCTCGGCCGAGCGTCGAAGATGCCTTCACGACAATGAGCACGCTCGGCCGTGCGGTGAGAGGAAGTACGTGTGCCCCTCCCGCCCCCACTCCCCGTACTCGGGCACCAGACCGACGTCCATCGCCCGCGGCCCGGGGCGGCCTATGTGCGCGTAGACCAGGCGTCCGAGCCGGTTCCTGGCCGCTTCTGCGCCGACTTCCCGCACGGGAACGTGCCCGTCCCGCTCGACCGCGGAAGCGGATGGGGCGGTCCCGGGCCGGGGTTTCCGCGAATATCAGGTCCGCGTCCGCCGCCCGGGCCGGGAAGGTCCAGAACTCCGGCCGGACCTCGGGCGGCGCCGCCCCAGGACCGCCGTCGTACGCGACACGACGGCGGCCGCCGACGACCAGCAGACCGGCCGGTGCACAGCGCGGGACACCATGTGGCACCCACGCCCAGCGGCGTGAACCGGCACCGAGGCGTCAGACCAGTTCGGGAGAGCCTGTTCCAGCCATCGCCTCAGGCAAAACCAGGCGTCGCCCGGAGCCGTCCGGCCACCGAACGGGCCGTTCGACTGAGCTCGGCGAGGATCCGATACCAGCGGCGGGCGTCGTTGCCGCCCGCCGCCCTCATGGCCCGCCTCAAGGACCTTGTCCAACGAGCCCGCCGTGGACGGCTGCGCGGCAGCGAGACGACCGGCGCCACCCTGACCATCACCAACCTGGGCAGCAGGGCGTGGACGCGGTGTTCGGGGTCATGCACCCGCCCCAGGTGGCCCTGGTCGGCTTCGGAGCGGTCGTCGAGCGGCCCTGGGCCGCGAGCGGCATGCTCGGCGTGCGTCCAGTGGTGATCAAGGAGTCGATCACCCGGATCATGCCCGACGCCGACTTCGGTCTGGTTCGACCGGACGACAAGTTCCGCGACGTACAGTGCGCATAGTGCGGCAGAATCTCCCCGCCTGAGCCCAGCGCCAGCCCCGTGCGGCCACCCACCCCACCTTGGGGCTCGCGGAGCCCGGATCTCATCCGGGGTTCCAGTCGCGATGCAGGGCGACTTTGAGGGCTCCTGTGCTGGGGCCGCGCGCGAACGCCTCGTACGCGTCCTCCATCCGGTCCATACCGAAGGTGTGGGTGACCAGTCGTGAGACGGGCAGACCTCCGAACCTCATCAGCTCCAGCAGCCACGATGTGGAGGACGTGTCCACCTGCCCCGTGCTGATCGTCACGTTCTTTCGCCACAGGGACTCGAGGTGGAGCGTCGCCGGCTTGCCGTGCGTGCCGATGTTGGCGATGTGCCCTCCCGTGCGGACAGCGCGCGTGCACAGCACGAAGCCGTCCGGATCGCCCGACGCCTCGATGACCACGTCCGCGCCCGGCCCCTCGGACAGGTCGTTGATCATCTTCCCCGGCGATTCAGCGGCATCCGCCCCCAGATGGGCAGCTGCCTCCAGTCGAGCGCCAGCCAGGTCCACGACGATGATCCTGCGCGGCGAGTACAGCCGCGCAAGGGCCACGGCGGCGAGTCCCACGGGGCCCGCGCCCACCACGACGACGGTGTCTCCGGGGCGGACGTGTCCATTTCGCACTCCGACCTCGTAGGCGGTCGGAAGGACTTCGGCGAGCAGCACAGCGTCGTCCAGCGCGAGGTCGTAGGGGCGCCGGGTGGTGGAGTGATCGGCGAAGGGCACGCGCACCGACTCGGCCTGGGTGCCGTTGACCAGATTTCCCAGAATCCATCCGCCGCCGCCACGGCACTGCCCGTACCTGGTGTCACGGCACTCCCTGCAGTGACCGCAGGCGGAGACGGATGACACGATCACCTGATCACCGGGGCGCAGGTGGTGGACCTGGCTACCGATCTCCATGACCTCGCCGACGGCCTCGTGGCCGAGTACCGTTCCCGACTTCACCTCGGGGAGGTCTCCCCGCCGGATGTGGAGATCAGTGCCGCACACGGTGGTGGCGTCGACGCGCACGATCGCGTCGGTCGCCTCCTCGATCACAGGATCGGGAACGGTGTCCCAGGAGGTGTGTGCAGGTTCGTGGTAGACGAGCGCTCGCACCGAACTCACTCCTTGCTCCCCCACTTCCACGGTCACCCCCACAGTGCCCCCGGGCAACACGGCCGCGCGTATGCCTCAGTCCGGCTCCATGTACGGCCGGCGGAAGACCAGTGCCTGACCGGTTCCCCACGGGCGTACGACCGTCAGCGCCCGGGAGGCGGCGGACTCGAGTGCGCCGGTGGTGTCGACCGGGACAGCCTCGGGCCACGACGGTTCCTTCGCGGCCATGACACCGACTATCTCGGGGCCGGCGTCGGAGGCCCGGCGGCGCGCGTGATCAGGCGGGCTGCCGAGACGTCGCCCGGAACATGGCGGTGCAGGGCCACCGGTTCGGCGCTGGTGCGTTGGGATGCCCGCCAACTCCTTCCGAACGCGGTCGTGGGCGCCCGTCGTCGACTTGGGCATCCGGGCCTGCAGCTCGGCCTGATCAACAGGGCGAACGGGACGCAGCCGACTTCCAGGGCCGGTCGTCGGCTCGACACGGACTTTCGGCCCTGTGGCCGAGGAACGCTGCCGTCTGATGGTGAAGGACCCGGGGGGCCGCCCAGCGGCCGGCTGGATGCCATCCACCTGGTTTCCAGCCAGTCCATCCGGTGCGGTCACCTGGAGCACCGCTGCTCGGAGCTCAGCGGCGCGCCGCACACAGGCGGGGAGAGAACGATGTCGCACACCGGACAGTGGAGCGTGGCGTCTCCACCTCTTCGAAGACGACGACGGGACAACGAAGGCACACGTCACGCTGGACACCGGCACCACGGCGCTCACCGGGCACGGAACCGCGCACTGCAACCCGGTGGACACGAACGTGCCGGACACCGGCGACGAACTGGCGGCGGGGAGGGCCATGCACAACCTCGCCCACCAATTACTGAACGCCGCCGATCGCAACGTTCAAGGCATGGCGGCGTCCCGGCCCGGCACCCCTCAGGCCGCTGGATGGCCCGCGTGACCCCCGACGGGCTCAACTGTCGCTGGACGCATCCCGCGAGTCGTCCTTCCGGTAGGAGAGATTCCCAGACACCGACACCACGCCGTCGACGCCGCGGCACAACTGCTCGATGACGGGAATCAGACTCTTGTACTCGGCTATGCCCGCGAGCGTCACCCGCCCGTCGCGCACCTCCGCGCTCACGTCCCGTGGATCGAGCCCCAAGGTACGCCGCAGCAGGTCGCTGGTGATCTCCTCGCGGATGGCCTCGTCACGGCGGAGGAAGACCCGCAGCAGATCACCGCGGCTGACGACGCCCAGGAGCCGGTCCGTCTCGTCCACCACAGGCAGTCGTTTGACGTGCTGGGTCTCCATGAGGCGGGCGGCCTCGACCACGGTCCACTCCGGACGTGCGCAGACCGCGGGAGCGGACATCAGTTCCTCGGCACGAGAGCCCTCGGCCTTGGCCCGTTCCCAGGCCTCCAGGTGGGGTATGGGTGTCCTGCCCGACGGATCGGCCTGGTCGGCGCTCTTGCGGAGCAGGTCGGCCTCGGACACCACACCCAGTGGACGGTCCAGCTCATCCACCACGGGCACGGCGGTGACATCGTTCTCCTCCAGGAGTCTGACGAGCTCCTTGAACGGCGTGTCACGCCGTGCCCGGACGACGTCCCGGCTCATGAGCTCCTCGACCGTTCGGTGGTGCATGGCGCCTCCCGGGGAACGTGCCTCCCACCTCGCGGAGACGGGGCAGCCGCCCCGTGCGGCGGTGTGGCCCGCGTGGCAGGTTGGATACAACACCATTCTGAGGAGAGGGCGGCGATCATGCGAGCTCACCTCGGCGATCAACTCGTCGTCGAAAGTCCGGCGACCGGCGCCGCAAGGCGCGACGGCGAAATCGTCGGACTGCATCACGAGGACGGAACTCCCCCCTACGACGTGCGCTGGTCGGACACGGACGAAGTGACACTCGTGTTCCCTGGGCCCGACGCCCACATCCACCATCTCGAACGCGAACAACCAGTGGCCACACGCGAACCCCTGCCGGACACACACCAGGCGGAGACCGTGCTCACCGCTCCGCGGTCGACCAGAGCAACCAATCCCGGCGACATCGGACGGCGCGTGGGGGTCGAACGCCGACGGCGAGGGCTGAGCCTGGTGGAAGCGGCGGGCCGTGCCGTGATGTCGCCCGACTACCTCGCCTACTTGGAGGACCAGCCCGCCGACCCGAGTCTTGCGACCCTCATCCGACTGGCCGACGCCCTGGGCACCACGGTCGCCGCGCTGCGTGGCGGAGGAATTGATCTTCCACCGGGTCAGGGCTATGCACTGCTGCACCCCCAGCTGCGGGACCTGGCCCCGGAGGAGTGCCACACCCTGTTGTCCACGCACGGGGTGGGGCGCGTCTCGGTGTTTGCGTCCGACTGCCGCCCGGCGGTCGTCCCGGTCAACTACGAGATCGTCGACGACGCCATCGTCTTCCGAACCGCGCCCGACTCCGTGGCCGCAGCGGCAGCGGAGACGGAGGTCGCCTTCGAGGTCGACCACGTCGACGACGCCTTGAGCCAGGGCTGGAGCGTGCTCGCCGTCGGCCCCGCCAGCGTGGTGACCGAGCCCGAGGCCGTACGCAGGCTCGCCCAGCGGGCCCACACCACCCCCTGGGCCGGTGGCGAGCGTGAGATGTGGGTTTCGATCCGACCCACAAGCCTCACGGGCCGCCGGATCACTCCGCCTGATCAGTAGACAATCACGGCTCACCCGCCCTGTGAGGTGAACCGGAGCGCCCACCCAACACCCACCGGGTTACTCGGCCGGGCAGGGTCGGACCGGGCTGGAGCGGGCGTGCTCATCACCTCCTCGGCGGTCATGCCCTCCGCCTTGGTCAGGTCGGACCGGCGTCGGATCCGCTCGAAGCGGGTCAGCTCACGGCCCCGGGACTCCTCCTTGGGCAGCAGGTCGGCCTCGGACACCACACCGACGACCCGCCCCTCATCACTGAGCCCCTTTCATTCTGAGTAGTTGCAGGTCAGCAGGGTGTGGACGGCCTGGACGACGGTGCCGACGCGTCGGGTGGAGCATCGGGCGGGGCGGAGGATGCGCCAGGACTTCAGTTCGACGAAGGCGCGTTCGCCGGGCGCTCCGAGCCGGGCGTGGTCGCGGTTGAACTGCTGGTAGTGATCGGGTTGTTCGCGGTGGGGGCAGTACGGGGTGCGGAAGGTGGCGCCGGCGCCTTGATGGGCGCGGTCGGCGAGGACGAGGATCTGCCGGGTGAGGCAGGCCTGGACGATGCCGTTGGAGCGGGCCGCGGTCAGATCGTGGGTGCGGCCCGGTGTTGCTCGGGAGAACCACAGCGGTGCTCCGTCGGGAAGGTCTCGTCGGCGTGGCGCCAGGCGGTGGCCTGGGATACCCCGAAACCCGCTCCGAGCTGTGAAGACGTCTCGTTCTTCCGCAGGTGCACCAGGGCGAGAAGTGCCTGGCCGAAGCAGCCGAGCTTGCGCCAACGTGTGTTGCGGGTTCGACGATGCTCGTGCAGCAGCCAGCGACATGCTCGACGAGCTCATGGGGGACGTCGAGCAGGGAGGACACGGAACCAACAGGGCCCCTTCGGTCGCCGGTGCGATGAGTGGAATCACCACCCCGACGACGAGGGGCCCTGCCTCGTCACCACACCCACTGACCAGCCCATTTCACCCTCCAGCACAGGATGAAAGAGGTTCACTGACGACCGGCACGGCACTCACACGGCGCCCGTACATGACCCGCACGATCTCCTTGAAGCGCGCGTCGCGCCCGACGGCGACAGCGGGCGCGGTCATCACATCGCTCACGATGTGCGGAACAGCGAGATACATGTCCTCAAGTCCTCGAAGGGTTCCGGAGCAGGTTGGCTCGGCCACTGCCTCGAGCATCACGGCGAGCGCACCCACCGCAGACCGGCCGGTGACCGACCAGTCCGGCCCAGTGGCGAGGGTGCCTTCGTTGGCAGGGGTTGAGGCCGCGCGGTGAATGCCCGGGGTGCTGGTGTACCGGGTGGTGGGGGTGGTCGTGTGGGTCGCTGTGGCCGTACCGAGGGAGAGGGGGGGCGAGGGTGCAGAGGGCGGTGGTGGCCAGGAGGGTGGCGGTTTCGCGGAGGGATGGGCGGTCGGGTGGAGGGGCCGGGTGCGGTGGGGCATGGGTCCTCCGATGGGGTGAAGTGGGATGTCGGGGGTCTCTCTTGTGGTGGACGTGCGGGGTGGCCGGGGATTGCGGGGCGGAGGCCGTGGACGTGATGTCGCGCGGCAGGCTGATCGTTACGGCAACTGCTCTGCCCGCTGGCTGACTTGGGCGGGGGGATCTCGGCCCTGTGCTTGGCTCGTGCCGTTTTCGGGCGTGTGCCCGTCTCCGGTACGAAGGGGTCGATGCAGTGATGACGACAGCCGAGTGGTCAGGGCAGGTTTTCGGGCGGCCCGAGCCGTGTGTCGCTGAGCGGCTGGGGTTCGGGCCGGGGCACATCGTGCAGGAGATCGGGTACGACGACGACTGCGACGACGGGGTGCGCGGGGCCATCGAGGTCTTCACCGGGCGGGAGTTGGTCGATGAGGACTACGAGAACGCCGTGGACGTCGTCCTGTTGTGGTGGCGCGAGGAGGACGGTGACCTCTTCGTCGAACTCGCGGATGTGGTGATCCCCCTCGTGCGCGGGGGTGCTGTCGTCCTGCTCACTCCAAAGGCCGGGTACTACGGGTGTCTTGAGCCCCGTGAGATCAGGGACGCCGCCCGGCAGGCGATGCTGACACCGGCCAAGTCCCTCGCTGTCGCGGCCGAGTGGGTGGGGACGCCGCTGCGGCTGGCCAAGGAGCTTCGGTAGGGGCGGAGGGGGGCGGGGGCCGCGCCGGTCGCCTTCGCATTCTTTCGTAGATTTATTCACTCGGTTTGCGAATCGACCGCCGAGTGCGGCGCGCGAGGTTAATCCTTCACCCTGCACTGTGCACATTGCAGGGTGCCGCCCGGCGGAATCTCACATATTGGTCCGGCATGAATTCGGCCATGTCAGCCACGTATCAGCACCCATAATCAAGCTGATTTCCATTCGGATTCGCATCCTCCGCGAAAGAAGGGAAATCATGATCCACGTCGAAGCGGACCCGGCCCAGTGGCCTCTGCGGCGCACGTGCCCGTTGTCCCAGCCGCCGGCGCTCGCCGGGTTCCGTGAGGGGCCGCCGCGTGAAGTGCGGCTGCGCGGGGAGCAGCGGGCCTGGCTGATCAGCCGGTACGAGGACGTGCGCCTGGCGTTGGCCGAGCCCCGGCTGAGCGTTGATGACCAACACCCGAACTGGCCGAACCGGCTGCTGTTCCCGGTGCCGCCGAGGGCCGTGTCCTTCTGGCGGATGGACCCGCCCGAGCACGGTTTGTACCGGAAAATGGTCGCGCCCGAATTCACCGCGCGCCGCACGCAGGCACTCCGTCCGCTGATCGAGTCGATAACCGAGGAATTACTCGACGGTATGGCCGGGAAGTCCGGTCCGGTCGATCTGCACTCGGCTTTCTCCTTGCCGCTCCCCTGCATCGTCATCGCCCGGATCTTCGGGGTACCGGACGAGGACATGGCCGCGTTCAAGTCGATGACGAGTGCCGTGCTGAATCAGGCGGAACCGGAAAAGGCGGTCGAGGCGTTCGTGGCGACCACCGCGTATCTGGACCGGTTGGCGCGGGAACGGGAGGGTGCGCCGCGCGACGATCTGATCAGTCGGCTGGTGGTGAACCACGTGCGTACCGGGGAGTTGTCCCACGAGGATCTGGTGGCGTTGGTCCGGCTGATGCTGGTCGCCGGGCACGAGACGACCGCGAACCAGATCGCGCTCGGGGTGTTCACCCTGCTGGACCGGCCCGAGGTGCTCGCCCAACTCCGGGACGATCCGACCCTGTTGCCTAAAGTGGTGGACGAGATGCTGCGCTACTGGTCCATCGCGCAGGACAACGTGGTCCGGGTCGCCACCGAGGAGCTGGTCATCGGCGGTACGCGGGTGGCGGCGGGGGACGCCGTCGTCATCTCCATACCGGGCGCGAACCACGACGAGGAGGTGTTCGCCGGAGCCGCGGACTTCGACGTCCACCGCGACAACGGCCGTCACCTGGCGTTCGGGCACGGTGCGCACTTCTGCCCCGGCGGACCGCTGGCCCGTACGGAGATCGAGATCGCGCTCGGGGCGGTCTTCCGGCGGTTCCCCGGACTGCGGCTGGCGGTTCCGCGCGAGGAGGTCGCGGCCAGCACGGACACGCTGGTGTACGGGCTGAAGAGTCTGCCGGTTGTCTGGTAAGTCGGGCCGCTGCCCGCGAACTTGATGTGTACGTCGTACCGGTGCCCACGCCGACGTGGTGCCGGGGGCGGAGTGGTTCCGTGCCGGACCGGCCGGGTTTTCCGACGCGAGGGATCGCGTCCTGGTGGAAGGAGAGGGTGACATGAGGATCAGTGTGTCCACGGCGGGCAGCCGCGGGGACTTCGAGCCGTACGTGGCGCTGGCGCAGGGGCTGATCGGCGCCGGGCACGAGGTGGTGTTCGCGGCGCCGCGTGACGCGCGGCGGCTGGTCGCGGGGACGGACGCCGAGTTCGTGGAGATGGACCTGGAGGTGCGTGAGGTCTTCCGGTCCGAGGAGGGGCAGCGGTGGCTCGCGGCCGGTGACGCGGAGGCGTATCTCGCGGGCATCGCACGGATGTTGTCGCAGGCACGGCACACCGTGGGTGCCTCGGTGCTGGCGGCGGCCGAGGGCGCGGACCTGCTGGTGACCGGTGTGAACACCGAGGACTACGCGCTCGCCGTCGCCCAGGCGCACGGTACGCCGATCGTGCTCGGGCATCTGACGCCGTGGCTGCTGACCGACGAGTTCCCGCAGCCGCTGACCCCGCAGGCCGTGCCGGACGGGGTGCCCGCGCGCCAGTACCACCTGGAGACGCACCGGATGGCGGAGGAGGTGTACTGGCAGGGGAAACGGGACGACATCGACGAGTTCCGGGGCTCGCTCGGGCTGCCGGGCGCTCCTTCGGCGGCGCTGACCTGGACGGTGGAGCTGGGGCTGCCCACGTTGCAGGCGTTCAGTGAGCAGGTCGTACCGCGTCCGCGTGACTGGGCGCCGCAGAACGCGGTCACCGGGTTCTGGCGGCTCCAGCCGGAGGTGCGGGAGCGGGTCGGGGAGGCGGTGGTGCCCGGTGGGCTGGCCGACTGGCTGGCGGACGGGCCGCCGCCGGTGTTCCTCGGGTTCGGCAGTATGCCGGTGCTGGACCCGGCGAAGCTGGTGGATCTGATCGTGCGGGCGGCCGAGCGGACCGGGCTGCGGCTGCTCGTCGGGGTGGGCTGGTCCGACCTGTCGGGGCTCGGCGATGAACTGCCGGACGGCGTACGGCTGGTGGGGGCGGTCGATCACGACTGGCTGTTCCCGCGCTGCCGGGCCGTCGTGCACCACGGCGGTGCGGGCACGACCGCCGCCGGGCTGACGGCGGGGCTGCCCACCTGGATCTACACCGTCTTCAGCGATCAGCCGTTCTGGGGCGACCGGGTCGCCCGGCTGGGGGTGGGCGGGTACGCGAGCTTCCAGGACTTCGGGCTCGACCATCTCGTCGGCGTGCTGGGCGGTCTCGTCGCGGCGGACGTGCGGGAGCGGGCCGCCGCCGTCGGCGCCCGGCTGCGGGCGGAGGACGGGGTGGGCACGGCGGTCGGGCTGATCGAGAAGGGGGTGGGGGCGGGCTGAGCGGGTGAGCCTGGCCGGTGGCCCCCCCCCGGAGTGTCCGGGAGGGCGGCCACCGGTCGTGCTGTGCGGGGGCGTGGATGTCGGCCGGGTGTATGGCGGTCCCGTCCGCGCGGAGGTGCGGACGGGACGGTGCCCCCGGTCAACTCCCGGTCGGTGTGCGGTGGTTCAGCGGGCGGTGCGGCGGCCGGGTGCCCGGCCCGTGCCCGTACGACCGGTCGCGCCGCCACTGGCTCCGGTGCGGCCCGAGGCGCTGCCGCCCGCTGCCGTACGGCCCGTACCGCTGCCGCTGGTTCCGGTGCGGCCCGTGCCCGTACGGCCTGTCGTACCGGTGCCGTTGGCGCTCTTGCCGGTCGCTCCGCGCCGGGCCGATCCACGGGCGCCCGTGCCCGTACCCGTGCTCTTGCTCGCGCCGTTCGATCCGGAGGTGTCCGGGGTGCGGCGGCCGGAGCCGCCGTTGCCGGTCCTGGTGGCGGCGCCGGACGTGGCCGTTCCGGCTGCTCCGCCGCCGCGGCGACGGCGGGCCGGGCGCTTGCCGGGCGTGCCGTCCTGCCGGGTGCGCTGCGGTGCGGCGGGCTCGGGGATCTCGATGGTGACGGCCACGCCGGAGGGCTCGCGGGCGCCGGTGAGGGCGGCCAGCTCGGGGGCGGAGGAGGTGACACGGGACGTACGGGGGCGGATGCCCGCGTCGGACATGAGCCGGGTCATCTCCCGCTTCTGCTCGGGCAGGACCAGGGTGACCACGCTGCCGGAGCCGCCGGCGCGCGCGGTACGGCCGCCCCGGTGGAGGTAGTCCTTGTGGTCGGTGGGGGGATCGACGTTGACGACGAGGTCGAGGTCGTCGATGTGTATGCCGCGGGCGGCGACGTTGGTCGCCACGAGGGCGGTGACCTGGCCGTTCTTGAACTGCTCCAGGGTGCGGGTGCGCTGCGGCTGGGAGCGTCCGCCGTGCAGGGCGGCGGCGCGGACGCCGACGGCGAGGAGCCGCTTGGCGAGCCGGTCGGCGGACCGCTTGGTGTCGAGGAAGAGGATGACGCGGCCGTCGCGGGCGGCGATGCGGGTGGTGACGGCCTTCTTGTCGGTCTCGTCCTGGACGTGCAGGACGTGGTGCAGCATGGTCGTCACGGCGCCCGCGGAGGGGTCCACGGAGTGGACGACGGGGTCGGTGAGGAACTGCTGCACGAGCCGGTCGATGTTGCTGTCCAGGGTGGCCGAGAACAGCATCCGCTGGCCGTCGGCCCGTACCTGCCGGATGACCTTGGTGATCTGCGGCAGGAAGCCCATGTCCGTCATCTGGTCGGCTTCGTCCAGCACGGTGATGCGGATGTCGTCCAGGACGCAGTCGCCGCGCTCCACCAGGTCGTTGAGGCGGCCCGGAGTCGCCACGAGCACCTCTGCGCCGCGCCGGAGGGTCCCGGCCTGCTTGGTGATCGACAGACCGCCGACCACGGTCGCCATGCGGAGGTTGACGGCCGTCGCGTACGGGGTGAGGGCGTCGGTGACCTGCTGGGCGAGTTCGCGGGTGGGGACGAGGACCAGGGCGAGGGGCGCCTTGGGTGCCGCGCGCAGACCGGCGGTGCGGGCGAGCAGGGCCAGGCCGAAGGCGAGGGTCTTGCCGGAGCCGGTGCGGCCACGGCCGAGGAGGTCACGCCCGGCGAGGGAGTTGGGCAGGGTGGCGGCCTGGATGGGGAACGGGGTGGTGACGCCCTGCGCGCCGAGCGTCTTCAGCAGGCCCGCGGGCATGTCCAGCTCAGCGAACTCCGCCACGGCGGGGAGTGCGGGGGTGCTGCTTTCCGGCAGCCGGAATTCCTTCGGCGACGACGTGGACGGGGCGGGTGAAGAGGCACGCCGACTGGATTTCTGGGGCCTGCGGGACATGCGGGGGTCTGCCTTCCTGGAAACAGCGCAAACCGGGGTCCGCACCACGACGGTGCGGACCCCGGTGAGAGAATTCGCGTCCGCGATTAGGCGGGGACGATGTTCTCCGCCTGCGGGCCCTTCTGGCCCTGCGTGACGTCGAACGAGACCCGCTGGCCCTCCTGCAGCTCACGGAAGCCCTGGGTGGCGATGTTCGAGTAGTGGGCGAAGACGTCGGGGCCGCCGCCGTCCTGCTCGATGAAGCCGAAGCCCTTTTCCGAGTTGAACCACTTCACGGTGCCCTGTGCCATGACATTTCTCCTTCAGTAGGCAGAGGCCCCATCCGGAGAAGCCGGTAAAACAAATAATGCGCCTGAAGGAGAAGCATTCCCGTCAGGCGCACATAAGTTCATGGGTACCACAACTGCAACAAGGTGACCGTAGCACAGTGCGGTGGGCGGGGCATCCTGGCACGGCGCGTCGGCCGGTCTCGCGGGTCGGACGGGGCGTCTCGCCGGGCGGTCGGCGAAGGGGGCGGCGGCCGGAGATCCGGTCGCCGCCCCGTCCGGGTGATTGGATCACTTCACGTTGACGCCGGTCCAGGCCGCCTCGACGGCCTTGTATTCGGCGCTGTCGGCGCCGTACAGGTCACCGGCCGCCTTGAGGGTGCCGGTGCGGGCGGCGGCGTAGTCGGTCGTGGAGGTGAAGTACGAGGTCAGCGCCTTGTACCAGATCTGCAGGGCCTTGTCCCGGCCGATGCCGGTGACGGTGGAGCCGTCCTGGGTGGGCGAGTCGTAGCTGACGCCGTTCACGGTCTTGGCGCCGCTGCCCTCGGCCAGCAGGTAGAAGAAGTGGTTGGCGACGCCGGACGAGTAGTGCACGTCCAGGCCGCCGACGCTGGAGGACCAGTAGTCGGCGGAGCCGCCGTCCTTGCTGGGCTTGTCCATGTAGCGCAGCGGGGTGCCGTCGCCGTTGATGTCGATCTGCTCGCCGATGAGGTAGTCGCCGGGGTCGGCGGCGCTGTCGGCGTAGAACTCGACGCCGGTGCCGAAGATGTCGCTGGTGGCCTCGTTGAGGCCGCCGGACTCGCCGGTGTACTCCAGGCCCGCGGTGTTGGAGGTGACGCCGTGGCTCATCTCGTGCCCGGCGACGTCCAGTTCGGTGAGCGGGTCGCTGTCGCCCTGGCCGTCGCCGTACGTCATGCAGAAGCAGCTGTCGTCCCAGAAGGCGTTCACGTACGAGTTGCCGTAGTGGACGCGGGAGTAGGCGCCGGTGCCGTCGTTCTTGATGCCGTTGCGGCCGAAGGTGTTCTTGTAGAAGTCCCAGGTCTCCTGGGCACCGTAGGCGGCGTCGGCGGCCGCGGTCGCCGCGTTGTTGACGGTGCCGTCGCCCCAGGTGTCCTCGGACTGCGAGAAGAGGGTGCCCTGGCCGGAGGTGCCGTGGTCGAGGTCGTACGTCTTGTGGCCGCCGCGCGAGGCGTCGGTGAGGGTGTACGTGGAGCCGGACTGCGCGGTGGTCAGATCGACCTTGCCGCTGTACTGGGTGTTCCCGACGCCGGTCTCGATGCCCTGGTACGCGTAGAGCTTCTTGCCGGTGGCCGCGTCGGTGATGACGTGCAGCTGGTTGGGGGTGCCGTCGTCCTGGAGACCGCCGACGACCGTCTCGTAGGCGAGGACGGGCTTGCCGGAACCGGCCCAGACGACCTTGCGGGCGCCGTCGGAGCTGGTCTTCGCCGAGCCGAGGGTCTTCGCGGCGCCGACCGCCTGCTTCTCGGCGGTGGCCGCGCTGACCTGCGGCTTCAGCGAGGCGACCTTGATGGTGGCGCCGGTGGCCCTGGTGACGCCCTGAGTTCTGCCGGACTTCGCGGTGTGCACGACCAGGTCGCCGCCGAGCACCGGCAGGCCGCCGTAGGTGCGCTCGTAGCGGGTGTGGACGGTGCCGTTCGCGTCCTTCACCACGTCCTTGGCGACCAGCTTCTCCTGGGAGCCGAGACCTATCTCGTGGGCCGTGGTGGCGGCGTCGGTCTGCGCCTGCCGGATCAGCGTGGTCCGCGCGGAGGCCGTCAGGGCGACCGGGGCGGCGGCGAGCGGACGGGCGGCGGTGGTATCGGCCGGGTCCTGGGCGCTCGCGGTGGTGGAGAGACCGGTGGCGACCAGGGCTCCGGCCGCCACGGCCGTGGCGATGGCCAGGGTGGTGCGCCGACTGCGTGCGTTTCGCGGAGTCACACAAGCTCCTTATGTGGGGGGACGGTCCGGGCGGTGTGGGGCCGGTCCGGACCGCCGTGAACTGATCTTGCTCGTGCGGCGGTTGGGGACACCCTGCCATGCATGCCATGCACATGACAGAGGGCGATCAGTGCGGGGACGCGCGGCGGCACGGGGCCGCCGGGGCGGGGGTCAGGGGGTACGGGAAGCGGGGTGGCGCGGGTGTTCCGGGTGGGCGCGGGAAAGCGGCCGGTTCTTCAACCTGCCTGCTTCCGTGCCGCGTTGGGCCGCGCTGAACTGGAGCTTTCTCGGGCGGAGTTCATCGCCGGGCGTGCTGCGGTGCATGAGATCTCCATACGGTGTGGGGGGTTGGAGATACGTGCACGAGACAACCTCACGCGCGGCAGGGCACGCCATGCCCGGCCGGGAGATGCGACAACTCCCCTACCTGGCCTTCACGTTCCGATCACGGACGGCGGACGCGCCGGTGGCTGGAAACCGGCCGGTCACGGCCGGAAGCCCGCGACGGCCAGTTCCAGCAGGCGGGCGGCCTGGGCGGTGCCCTCGGGGGTGGCCGGGGTACGCCAGAGGCAGCTCATGAGCATCAGGACGTCGGCGGGATCGAGGCCGGGGCGTACGTCGCCCGCGGCCTCGCACGCGGCGAGCAGCCGAGCGATGGCGCCGGTAACCGGGGCGTAGGTGGCGTCCACGATCTCCTGCGCGGCGGCCGTGTGCAGCGCCTCGCCGAGGCCGTGCTTGAGGCGCACATAGGCGGCGAGGGTGAGGAACCAGTGCCGGAGCGCGTCCAGTGGGGGGTGGGCGGCGAGGACCTCCGGCACGGAGTCCACGAGGCGGTCGATGTCGTGCCGGTAGACCGCCAGGATCAGTGCCTCGCGGGTCGGGAAGTGGCGGTACAGGGTGCCGGGGCCGACGCCAGCGCGCTTGGCGATCGAGTTCAGCGAGGCGTCCGGGGATTCCGCGAGGGCGTCGTGGGCGACCTGGAGGATCGCTTCCCGGTTCTTAGATCGGAAGAGCGGCGTG
>NZ_JAHRXF010000058.1 GCF_019104725.1 Streptomyces corallincola
GGGGGGGGGGGGGGGGGGGGGGGGGGGGGGGGGGGGGGGGGGGGGGGGGGGGGGGCGGGGGGGTGGGGGGCGGGGGGTTGGGGGGGGGGGGGGGGGGGGGGGGCGGGGGTGGGGCGGCGAAGCCCCGCCGGGCGCCCGGGGCGCCCGGGGCGCGGACGGGTGTCGGGAGAGGGACGCCGCGTTCCCTTCGCCCGGCGGGCGCCCCTCGGGGCCGCTCCGGTTGTCGGTGGGGCCCGTTACGCTCGGCGCATGGCTGTGAACTCGTCGCCCGATGCCCCGTTGCCGGTGGGGCAGGTGTCCCGGCTGATCGGGGGGTGGATCGACCGGTTGGGGGCGGTGTGGGTGGAGGGGCAGATCACGCAGTTGTCGCGGCGGCCGGGCGCCGGGGTGGTGTTTCTGACCCTGCGCGATCCCGCGCACGACATCTCGGTGGGCGTGACCTGTTACCGGCAGGTGTTCGACGCGGTGGCCGACGTGGTCGGTGAGGGCGCGCGGGTGGTCGTGCTGGCGAAGCCGGAGTGGTACGCCCCGCGCGGTCAGCTGTCGTTGCGGGCCGCCGAGATACGGCCCGTCGGCATGGGCGAGCTGCTGGTGCGGCTGGAGCAGCTGAAGAAGGCGCTGGCCGCCGAGGGGCTGTTCGCGGCGGACCGCAAGAAGCCGCTGCCGTTCCTGCCGCAGCTGATCGGGCTGGTCTGCGGCCGGGCCTCGGCGGCGGAGCGGGACGTGCTGGAGAACGCCCGGCACCGCTGGCCCGCCGTCCGTTTCGAGGTGCGCAACGTGCCGGTGCAGGGTGTGCACGCCGTCCCGCGGGTCGTCGGCGCCGTCGAGGAGCTGGACGCGCTGGACGAGGTGGACGTGATCGTGGTCGCGCGCGGCGGGGGCAGCGTGGAGGATCTGCTGCCGTTCTCCGACGAGCGCCTGGTGCGCGCGGTGGCGCGGTGCCGTACGCCGGTGGTGTCCGCGATCGGCCACGAGCCGGACAACCCGCTGCTGGACCATGTCGCGGACGTGCGCGCGTCCACCCCGACGGACGCGGCGAAGAGGGTCGTACCCGACGTGGGCGAGGAGATGGAGCGGGTCGGGATGCTGCGGGACCGGGCGCGGCGGTGCGCGCACGCGTTCCTGGACCGCGAGGAGCGGGGGCTCGCGCACGCGCTGGCCCGGCCGGTGATGGAGGACCCGCACCGGATGCTGGACGAGCGGGCCGACCACGTGGGCTCGCTGCTGGAGCGGAGTCGGCGCACGCTGGGGCACCTGCTGGACCGCGCCGACTCGGAGCTGTCCCACACCCGCGCCCGCGTGGTCGCCCTCTCCCCCGCCGCCACGCTCCGGCGGGGTTACGCGGTGCTCCAGAAGGACGACGGGCAGGTGGTCCGCGACCCGACCGAGGTGGCGGCGGGCGAGGCGCTGCGGGCCCGGGTGGCGGACGGAGATTTCACGGTGAAGGTGGACGAATGACCGGCAGGACCGAAGAGGCCGCGCTCTCCTACGAGCAGGCACGTGACGAACTGATCGACGTCGTACGGCGGTTGGAGGCGGGCGGTACGACGCTGGAGGAGTCCCTCGCGCTCTGGGAACGGGGCGAGGAACTGGCGAAGGTGTGCCGCCGCTGGCTGGAGGGCGCACGGGCCCGGCTGGACGCGGCGCTCACCGAGGAGGACGCCACGAACGGCCCCGACGACCCCGTCGCCCCGCGGGGCGAGCACGGGGAGGGCGCGGAGGAGGAGTAGCCCCGGGGGCGCCGCGGAACAGGCGCTCGCACCCTCGGTCGGGGTGGCCCGGAAAGCAGTAGTTGAGAATTCAACTTCCCTGTCGTAGGGTCGTGCACATCAGCCGGTCCGGGTCCGTTCCGGGCCGGGCATGCCCGTGAGGAAGGCCCCCATGTCTCTCGTCCTTGACCCCGCCGCCCAGGACCTCCTGTTCCGCGAGGCCCGCAGCGCGAACGCCTTCACCGACGAGCCGGTGAGCGACGAGCAGGTCCGGGCGATCTACGAGCTGATCAAGTTCGGCCCGACCGCGTACAACCAGAGCCCGCTGCGGGTCACCCTGGTCCGCTCGGCCGAGGCCCGCGCCCGGCTGGTGCCGCTGATGAGCGAGGGCAACCGCGCGAAGACCGCCGCCGCCCCGCTGGTCGCCATCCTCTCCGCGGACAACGAGTTCCACGAGGAGCTGCCCGCGCTGCTCCCCGGCTTCCCGCAGGCCAAGGACCTCTTCGCCGACCGCACGCTGCGCGAGGGCTCCGCCGCCCTCAACACCGCGCTGCAGGCCGCGTACTTCATCATCGGTGTCCGCGCCGCCGGTCTGGCCGCCGGTCCGATGAACGGCTTCGACCACGAGGGCGTCCGCAAGGAGTTCCTGGACGACGACCACGCCCCGCTGGTCGTCGTCAACATCGGCAAGCCGGGCCCGGACGCCTGGTACCCGCGCTCCCCGCGCCTGTCGTACGACGACGTCGTCACCACCGTCTGAGCCGCACCGCGCGGACGGCGCGGACAGCACCCGCACAGCACGAGGCCCCCGGCACGCATGCCGGGGGCCTTTCGTGTCGTCACGCGCGCACCCGCGCAGGGGCAGCGCGGCGGCTCACTTGATCCTGAGCGCCGTCGCCATGTCGGTGAGCTGGGCGAGGGAGCCGGTACCGGCGACCACGGTGGTGGAGCCGGGGGTGCCCTCCAGGACCAGGGCGTCGTACCGGCCGCCGGTGTAGCGGGTCCAGGTGCGGCCGTCGATGCGCTCGGTGTGCCGTGTCGCGGAGCCGCCCTGGCTGGCCGTGTCGATGACGTCCGCGCGCTTCCCGGCGGACTGCTCGACCTGGACGTACTGCCCGTCCGGCGTCTGGAAACCGAGGTGCCAGCGGTCGGAGTCCTCCGCCTGGTAGCGCACCGAGGTGGCCTTCCAGGACGCGGGCAGGCCCTGCGGGGCGACCACCGGATAGCTCGCCGCGCGGCGCGCACCGGCCAGTTCCACGCTGTAATCGACGCGCTTGATGTCGGGCGCGTGGTCGTCGTGCGGGACGAAGATGTAGATGACCGCAGCCGCGACCCCGATGAGGGCCAGGGAGAGGATCATGTCCCGGACCGTCTTCTGCTTGCCTTTCGAACCTGCCACGCCCCTATGGTCGCAGGTGCCCGGAGCGCTCATCCGTGGGGTCCCCTGCTCATTTTGTACGACCGGCGATAGAGTCGAGTCCTGACCCTCATCCGGCCGTCGTCGTATCAGAAAGGTGCGCTCCGATGACCGAGCACCATCATCTGCCGTCCGAACTGGACGTTCCCTCCGAGGCTCCCGACCGCAACCTGGCGCTGGAGCTGGTGCGGGTCACCGAGGCCGCCGCGATGGCCGCGGGCCGCTGGGTCGGGCGCGGCGACAAGAACGGCGCCGACGGCGCGGCGGTACGGGCCATGCGGACCCTCGTCTCCACCGTGTCGATGAACGGCGTGGTCGTCATCGGCGAGGGCGAGAAGGACGAGGCGCCGATGCTGTTCAACGGGGAGCGGGTCGGCGACGGCACCGGTCCCGAGGTGGACATCGCGGTGGACCCGATCGACGGCACCACGCTGACGGCCAAGGGCATGCACAACGCCATCGCCGTGCTGGCCGCCGCCGAGCGGGGCGCCATGTTCGACCCGTCCGCCGTGTTCTACATGGACAAGCTGGTCACCGGCCCCGAGGCGGCCGACTTCGTGGACATCGACGCCCCGGTGTCGGTGAACATCCGCCGGGTCGCCAAGGCCAAGCGGGTCACCCCCGAGGACGTCACGGTCGTCATCCTGGACCGCCCCCGGCACGAGGGCGTCATCAAGGAGATCCGGGACACCGGCGCCCGCATCAAGCTGATCACCGACGGCGATGTCGCGGGCTCGATCCTGGCGCTGCGCGAGGGCACCGGCATCGATCTGCTGCTCGGCATCGGCGGCACCCCGGAGGGCATCATCTCGGCCTGTGCCGTGAAGTGCCTCGGCGGCACCATCCAGGGCAAGCTGTGGCCGAAGGACGACGCCGAGCGCGAGCGGGCGGTCGCCGCCGGGCACGACCTGGACCGGGTGCTGACCACGGAGGACCTCGTCACCGGCGAGAACGTGTTCTTCGTCGCCACCGGCATCACCGACGGCGAGCTGCTGCGCGGGGTGCGCTACCGCCCGGAGACGGCGACCACCGACTCCATCGTGATGCGGTCGCGCTCCGGCACGGTCCGGCGGATCGACTCCGAGCACCGGCTGAGCAAGCTGCGGGCCTACAGCGCGGTGGACTTCGACCGGGCCAAGTAGCGGCCGGGCGGGGCCTGTTCGGACCGCGCTACCGGGGCGCCCTCTGTGCGGAGAGGGCGCCCTTTCCCGTGCCGGGGGGGGCAGCGACGTACGAGCCGACCGGCTGTCGCGAGCTAACCGGCTATGCGGTTCGGCGCGGTGGCCGCCGTCTTCAGTTCCACGTCGCGGCGGCGGCGCCGGGCGAGGGCGACACGGCGCTCGGCGGCGGTCAGGCCGCCCCAGACGCCGTACGGCTCCGGTTGGAGCAGGGCGTGTTCGCGGCACTCGACCATCACCGGACAGCCCGCGCAGACGCGCTTGGCGGCTTCCTCGCGGGACAGCCGGGCGGCCGTCGGTTCCTTGGACGGGGCGAAGAACAGGCCCGCCTCGTCCCTCCTGCACACCGCCTCGGTGTGCCAGGGGGTGTCCTGGTCGCGCGCCGATGACCGCTGCGCCGGAACAGCGGCGACCTGCGGAGACGAATGCGGCGTTTGCAGCACGGTCTACTCCTGACGACGGCTTCGACGAGCGAGCGACGATGGTGAGCCAGCGATGCAGCAAGCCCTACCCGCTGTGCGCGGGCCTATGCACCGTGTCCCCAAGGGCGGGCGTGCGACGGCCTGTTCACGCCCCCCGCACGCCCCGGCCGCCGCGCGCTCCGGACGCCCTGCACTCCGCCCACCGGACACCGCCCGCGCCGTACGCCTCGTGCGCCCCGCGAACCTCGTACGACCCTCCGCCTCAGCGGTCCAGGTGTTTGCGGAGTTTGCGGTCCACCTTGTCCTGGGCGCGTTCCATCCGGTCCTGGACGCGGTCGAGGATGTCCGCGACACGGCGGCCCCGCTTGGGGCGGGCCTCGACATTGCCGAGCACGGCCCAGCCGTCCACGTAGATCACGGGCGCGTCGCGGTCCGTCGAATCGACCGTGTCCGCCTCGAAGTTGCCGAGGACACCGCCACCCGTGCCGCGCAGCGAGACGTTCTCCGGGACGCGGATCTGCACGTCGCCGAAGACCGAGACGGCCTTGATGACGACCTGCTGGTACTCGAAGACCGCCTCGCTCAGGTCGATCTCCACCGACCCGAAGACCGCGTAGGCGTGCAGGCGGCGGCCCGCTCTCCAGCGGCCCCGGCGCACCGCGCTGCTGAAGACGGCCACCATGCTGGCGTCCGCCTCCTCCGGCACGGCGCCCGGCGTGGGGCGGGACGGGACGGGTTCGTGGGCGGGCGTGGCGGAGCGCCGGTGGGCGGCGGGCAGGTCGCGCACGAAGACGTCCAGCTCACCGACCGTCTTGGCGTGCAGCACCCCCTCCACGCGCTCGGCGTGCTCGTCGGCGGTCAGCCGGCCCTCGGCCACGGCCTCGCGCAGGATGTCGGCGACCCCGTCGCGGTCGGCGTCCGAGGCGCGCAGTTCGGTGGGCGGAGGGTCGGCGAGCGGCGGTTCGGTGTGCTTCTTCAGGTCCACGGCAGCAGCGTACCGAAACGCGATAGATCGCGTCAGTACCTGTGGACAACCATGCGCCGACCGTACTGAGCCTCACCTCACAGGATCCGGTGTCCGTGGCAGGTTCTACGCTGGTGGGGCCCGCCAGTGTCGGCGGGCGTCCGTCCGTCAGAGTGAGGAATGGGCTGAGATGCCTGAGTTCGCGTACACCGATCTGCTCCCCCAGGGAGAGGACACCACCCCGTACCGGCTGGTCACGTCGGAGGGGGTCTCGACCGTGGAGGGACCGGACGGGCGGACGTTCCTCAAGGTGGAGCCGGAAGCGCTGCGCGCGCTCGCGGCCGAGGCCATCCACGACATCCAGCACTATCTGCGCCCCGCCCACCTCGCGCAGCTGCGCCGGATCATCGACGACCCCGAGGCGTCGGCCAACGACAAGTTCGTCGCCCTGGACCTGCTGAAGAACGCGAACATCGCGGCGGCCGGGGTGCTCCCGATGTGCCAGGACACCGGTACGGCCATCGTCATGGGCAAGCGCGGGCAGAACGTGCTCACCTCGGGCGAGGACGAGAAGCACCTCTCGCACGGCATCCACGACGCCTACACCCGGCTGAACCTGCGGTACTCGCAGATGGCTCCGCTCACCATGTGGGAGGAGAAGAACACCGGCTCCAACCTGCCCGCGCAGATCGAGCTGTACGCGACGGACGGCGGCGCCTACAAGTTCCTGGTCATGGCCAAGGGCGGCGGCTCGGCCAACAAGTCGTTCCTCTACCAGGAGACCAAGGCGGTCCTGAACGAGACCTCCATGATGAGGTTCCTGGAGGAGAAGATCCGCTCGCTGGGCACGGCCGCCTGTCCGCCGTACCACCTGGCGATCGTCGTCGGCGGCACCAGCGCCGAGTTCGCGCTGAAGACCGCCAAGTACGCCTCCGCGCACTACCTGGACAACATGCCCGCCGAGGGCTCGCCGCTCGGCAACGGGTTCCGGGACAAGGAGCTGGAGGAGAAGGTCTTCGAGCTGACGCAGCGGATCGGCATCGGCGCGCAGTTCGGCGGCAAGTACTTCTGCCACGACGTGCGCGTGGTGCGCCTCCCCCGGCACGGCGCGTCCTGCCCGGTCGCCATCGCCGTCTCCTGCTCCGCCGACCGCCAGGCCGTCGCCAAGATCACCGCCGAGGGCGTGTTCCTGGAGCAGCTGGAGACCGACCCGGCGCGGTTCCTGCCCGAGACCACCGACGAGCACCTGGACGAGTCCGGGGACGTCGTGAGGATCGACCTCAACCAGCCGATGGACGCGATCCTCGCCGAGCTGACCAAGTACCCGGTCAAGACGCGGCTGTCGCTGAGCGGGCCGCTGGTCGTGGCGCGGGACATCGCGCACGCGAAGATCAAGGAGCGGCTGGACGCGGGCGAGGACATGCCGCAGTACCTCAAGGACCACCCGGTGTACTACGCCGGGCCCGCGAAGACGCCCGAGGGGTACGCGTCGGGGTCGTTCGGGCCCACCACCGCCGGGCGGATGGACTCCTACGTGGAGCAGTTCCAGGCGGCCGGGGGGTCGAAGGTGATGCTGGCCAAGGGGAACCGGAGCAAGCAGGTCACCGACGCGTGCGGGGCGCACGGGGGGTTCTATCTCGGGTCCATCGGGGGGCCCGCCGCCCGGCTCGCCCAGGACTGCATCAAGAAGGTGGAGGTTCTGGAGTACGAGGAGCTGGGGATGGAGGCGGTGTGGCGGATCGAGGTGGAGGACTTCCCGGCGTTCGTCGTGGTCGATGACAAGGGGAACGACTTCTTCCAGGACCCGGCTCCGCAGCCCACGTTCACGTCGATTCCGGTGCGGGGGCCGGGGCTGGGCTGAGTCCCTGCCGGGCGGCGGGGCTCTCGCCCCCGCCGCCCCTGCCCGTCCCCACACCCGGGGGCCGTGACCCCCGGCGGCCCCCGACCGGGTCTCCGGGCCCTGTCCTCGAACGCCGGACGGGCTGAAATCCCTCCGGTCGGGCCGCCCGCCGGAACATCTTCGCGGGCTCACCCCGTTGATCCTCGTATGACTGACGACTACCGCATCGAGCACGATTCCCTCGGGGAAGTCCGGGTCCCGGCCACGGCGAAGTGGCGGGCCCAGACGCAGCGGGCCGTGGAGAACTTCCCGGTGTCCGGGCGGGGGCTGGAGCGGGCGCACATCGAGGCGCTGGCCCGGATCAAGGGGGCGGCGGCGAAGGTGAACGCCGGTCTGGGGGTGCTGGACGGAGAGGTGGCCGCCGCGATCCAGGAGGCGGCCGATGAGGTGGCGGAGGGGGCCTGGGACGCGCACTTCCCGGTGGACGTGTTCCAGACCGGGTCCGGGACCTCCTCCAACATGAACGCCAACGAGGTCATCGCCACGCTGGCCAGTGAGCGGCTGGGCCGGGACGTGCATCCCAACGACCACGTCAACGCCTCGCAGTCGTCCAACGACGTGTTCCCCTCGTCGATCCACATCGCCGCGACCGCCGCCGTCACCCGCGATCTGATCCCGGCCCTGGAACACCTCGCCGCCGCGCTGGAACGGAAGGCCGCCGAGTTCGCGGACGTGGTGAAGTCGGGGCGTACGCATCTGATGGACGCGACGCCGGTGACGCTGGGCCAGGAGTTCGGCGGGTACGCGGCGCAGATGCGGTACGGGGTGGAGCGGCTGCGCGCCTCGCTGCCCCGGCTGGCCGAACTGCCGCTGGGCGGTACGGCGGTGGGTACCGGGATCAACACTCCGCCGGGGTTCTCGGCGGCGGTGATCGAGGAGGTCGCGCGGGTCACCGGGCTGCCGCTGACGGAGGCCCGCGACCACTTCGAGGCGCAGGGCGCGCGGGACGGCGTGGTGGAGATCAGCGGCCAGCTCCGCACGGTCGGGGTCGGGCTGACGAAGATCGCCAACGATCTGCGCTGGATGGCGTCCGGGCCGCGCACCGGGCTCGCCGAGATCCGGCTGCCCGACCTCCAGCCGGGCTCCTCGATCATGCCGGGCAAGGTCAACCCGGTGATCCCGGAGGCGGTACTGATGGTCGCCGCCCAGGTCACCGGCAACGACGCGGCGATCGCCGCCGCCGGGGCGGCCGGGAACTTCGAGCTGAACGTGATGCTCCCGGTGATCGCCAAGAACGTGCTGGAGTCGGTACGGCTGCTCGCCAACGTGTCCCGGCTGCTGGCCGACCGCACGGTGGACGGCATCACCGCCGACCGCGAACGCGCCCGCGAGTACGCCGAGTCGTCGCCGTCGGTGGTCACCCCGCTGAACAGGTACCTGGGTTACGAGGAGGCGGCGAAGGTCGCCAAGAAGGCGCTGGCCGAGCGGCGGACGATCCGCGAGACCGTCCTGGACGGCGGTTACGTGGAGCGCGGGCTGCTCACCGCCGGGCAGTTGGACGAGGCGCTGGATGTCCTGCGCATGACGCGGCCGTAACGGGTGACGGCCACACGGCGAACGGTGACGTGTGCCACCGCACAGGATGCCCCCGGCACCTAATATCTGTGCATGACGGACGACGGAGCGGTGACACGACTGGCAGCGGGGGCGGCCCCGGCGACGTACTGGACGCCGGGGACCCGAATCCTGTGGCGGTACCGGGAGAACGCCGGGGAGCACATCCACATCGCGCGGCCCGTCACGGTGGTCCGGGACGACGCCGAGCTGCTCGCGGTGTGGCTCGCCCCCGGCACGGAGTGCGTGAAGCCGGTGCTGGCCGACGGCACCCCGGTGCACCGGGAGCCGCTGGAGTCCCGCTACACCAGACCGCGCACGGTGCAGCGGGACCGCTGGTTCGGCACCGGTGTGCTGAAGCTGGCCCGGCCCGGTGAGCCCTGGTCGGTGTGGCTGTTCTGGGAACCGGGCTGGCAGTTCAAGAACTGGTACGTGAACCTGGAGGAGCCGCTGGTCCGTTGGGCGGGCGGGGTGGACTCCGAGGACCATTTCCTGGACATCACCGTGCAGCCGGACCGCAGTTGGCAGTGGCAGGACGAGGACGAGTTCGCGCAGGCGCTGTCCGACGGCCTGCTGGACGCGGCGACGGCCGCGCGGGTGCGGGCGGCCGGGCGGGCGGCGGTGGCGTCGGTCGAGGCGTGGGGCGCCCCGTTCGCGGACGGCTGGCCGCACTGGCGCCCCGATCCGGGCTGGGGAGTACCGTCGCTCCCCGAGGACTGGGACCGTACGCCCGCGCACATGTCCCCGTGAGACCCTTGAAGGGCTCCGGCAGGGCAGCCGTAGGATCGTCCTCCGCGACCACGCGGAGGGGCAACTCCCGGAACGCACGCCGGGCTTGACCGAACGTCACCGAGGGGCGGCTGGACGTGAGCGAGGGGTACGAGGAACACGCCGGGGCGGCGCCGCCCGGCGGCGCGGCGTCCGGTCGTACGGGAAATCCGTTCCCGGCGCACGTATTGCGGGTATCCGGTCTTCGGCGGGACCTTCCGCGTGTCCCGCGCGCAGTCCCGGACGGACGGATTCGACACGCGTGACCGAGCAGCCGACCTCCTTCGAGCGCCCCGCCGCGGGCGCCGACCCCGCGGAGAGCCGCGGGGCGCTGCTGCACACCCCGCCGGGGAAGGAGCCCCCAGTCAACGGTCCGGAGCACTCGCAGCCCGCCTCCGCGGAGACGGACACCCATCGCCCCCGGCCCGCGCCGGAGGGCATCCCGGCGCAGCCCGGCGGCGGGCAGGAGCGGTCGGCGGACGGCTCGGAGCGCCGTACCGGGCGGGGTCTGCCGCCGGGGCGGCCGATGCCGATGCGCCGCGACGGGGACCGGCTGCGGTTCGTCGGGGCGGCGACGCGGCGGATCGCCCGCGGCCTCGATCTGGACGAGATCGTGATGGGGCTGTGCCGGGCGACCGTGCCGACGTTCTCCGACGCGATCCTGGTCTATCTGCGCGATCCGCTGCCGGTGGGCGACGAGCGGCCCACCGGTCCGGTGGTGCTGCGGCTGCGCCGTACCGACCGGATACCCGACGAGCGGGACGCGGACGGCGCGTTCCTGCCGTTCCCGGAGGCGGAGACCGACCCGTCGGCGCTGGCGGAGCTGTCGGCGCTGACGACCGAGTTGTGCGAGGTGCGCCCCGGCGGCGCGCTGAACGAGGTGCTGCGCGGGGTGCGCCCGGTGTTCGCGGACGCGCCCGCCGCCCGGGCCGCGCTGCCCGAACTCCTCGGTGAGGACGGCGAGTCGGTGGTGCCGGGCGGGCGGCACGCGATCCTCGCGCCGCTGCGCGGACGGCGCCGGGTGATCGGCGCCGCGCTGTTCCTGCGCCGCCCGGAGCGTCCGCCGTTCGAGGCGGACGACCTGCTGGTCGCGGCGCAGCTCGCCACGCACAGCGCGCTCGGCATCGACAAGGCCGTGCTGTACGGCCGCGAGGCGTACATCGCGGACGAACTCCAGCGGACCATGCTGCCCGAGACGCTGCCCCGCCCGACGGGTGTGCGGCTGGCCTCGCGTTATCTCCCGGCCGCCGAGACCGCGCGGGTCGGCGGCGACTGGTACGACGCGATCCCGCTGCCGGGCAGCCGGGTCGCGCTGGTGGTCGGTGACGTCATGGGCCACTCCATGACCTCGGCGGCGATCATGGGCCAGCTCCGGACGACGGCGCAGACGCTGGCCGGTCTTGATCTGCCGCCGCAGGAGGTGCTGCACCACCTGGACGAGCAGGCGCAGCGGCTGGGCACCGACCGCATGGCGACCTGTCTGTACGCGGTCTACGACCCGGTCACGCACCGCATCACCATCGCCAACGCGGGTCATCCGCCGCCCGTGCTGCTGCACCTGGGCGGCGAGGCGGAGGTGCTGCGGGTGCCGCCGGGCGCGCCGATCGGCGTGGGCGGGGTGGACTTCGAGGCGGTGGAGCTGGACGCACCGGCCGGGGCCACGCTGCTGCTGTACACCGACGGTCTGGTGGAGTCCCGGCTGCGGGACGTGTGGACCGGCATCGAGCAGTTGCGCGAACGGCTCGCCGCGACCGCCCAGTTGACCGGCCCGGACCACCCGCCGCCGCTGGAGGCGCTGTGCGACGAGGTGCTGGACATGCTCGGTCCCGGCGACCGGGACGACGACATCGCGCTGCTCGCGGCCCGCTTCGACGGGATCGCGCCGAGCGATGTGGCGTACTGGACGCTGGACCCGGACGACTCCGCGCCCGGCCAGGCCCGTCGGCTGGCCCGTGCGGAGCTGTCCCGCTGGGGTCTGGACGACCTGTCGGACTCGGTGGAGCTGCTGGTCAGCGAGGTCGTCACCAATGCCGTGCGGTACTCCACGCGGCCGGTGACGCTGCGGCTGCTGCGTACCGATGTGCTGCGCTGCGAGGTCGGTGACGACGTGCCGCAGCTGCCCCGGCTGCGGCAGGCACGGGCCACCGACGAGGGCGGGCGCGGGCTGTATCTGGTGAACCGGCTGGCCCGGCGCTGGGGCGCGACCCGGCTCAGCACCGGCAAGGTCGTCTGGTTCGAGCTGCACCAGAACTGAGCCCGTACGGCTTCGGAAGCCGCGTCACGTGCGGAGAGGGGCGCCCGGGGGAATCTCCCCGGGCGCCCCTCTCCGTCGTGCGCGGCGGTGCTACCGCTGCTGTCCGTCGCCGCCGAAGCCCGGCAGGCGTCCGCCCGGCTGGAGCGGTTCCTGGGTCGCGCCGTCCGACGGCGTGCCGCTGGTCGGCGGCTGCCCGGAGGACGGGGTCTGGCTGGGCGTGTCCGAGGGGCTCTCGGTCGGGGTCTGCGACGGCGTCTCGGACGGCGGCGCGCTGGAGGGCGGCGCGCTGGTCGGCGTCTGCGAGGGCGTCTCGGACGGGCTCTGCGAGAGGGTCGGGGTCTCCGTCGGCTGGACCGCGGCACCCTGGTCGGTGTCCAGGTCGAACTTGGCCGGGCTGGTCACGCCGAAGGTGTACGCGGCCCAGATCTGTGCCGGGTAGCCACCGCCGTTGATGCGCCCCGGAGCGGGCAGCAGACCGGTGGCGCCCGCCAGCGAGACGTGCGCGTTGCTCTTGGCCTGCTCGCCGAAGAGGCCGACCGAGGTGACCAGGTTCGGGGTGTACCCGGTGAACCAGGCCGACTTGTTCTCGTCGGACGTACCCGTCTTCCCGGCCACCTGCTGGCCGTCGCGTCCGGGGTTGTCGGCCACGGACACCTTCGCCGTGCCGTCGTCCACCACGCCGGTCAGCACCGAGGTGACCGTGTCGGCGGCCTCGCGGCTGATGACCTGGTCGCCGATCGCGTCGGGCATCCGCACGGTACGGGTGTTACTCCGGGCCGTGGAGACGAGGGTCGGGGTGACCTTCTTCCCGTGGTTGTCGAGGGTGGCGTAGATCCCGGCCATCTCCAGCGGGCTCGCGCCCATCGAGCCGAGGGTCTGCGCGGGCACGGCCTGCATGCCCTTGGTGTCCATGCCGAGCTTTCCGGCGACGTCCATCACCTTCTGCATGCCGACGTCCACACCCATCTGCGCGAAGACGGAGTTGACGGACTGGTTCATCGCGGTCTGCACGGTGATGGGGCCGTAGTCCCGGTCGTCCTCGTTGGGCGGCGCGAAGCCGACCTTGGCGCCGTGGTCCACGACCTGGCGGCCGCTGGTGCCGTCGTAGCGGGTGCTCGCGGTGATGGGCCGGCCGTTCTGGGTGCTGGCGCCGCCGTCGATGGCGGCGGCCAGGATGACCGGCTTGAAGGTGGAGGCGGGCTGGTAGTCCTCGCGGGTGGCGTTGTCGATGTAGTGCTTGAAGTAGTCGGTGCCGCCGTACAGCGCGACGATCTTCCCGGTCTTCGGGTCCACGGAGACCGCGCCCGCCTGGACGTCGCCGTCCACCTTGCGCTTCTTCGGGTCGAGCTTGCCGGTGAGCTGCTGCCTGACCGCGCTCTCCAGGGCGTCCTGCCGCTTCCGGTCGATGTTCAGGTTGATCGTCCAGCCGCCGCCCTCCACCTGGGCGGCCGCCTGCGACAGCGGGACGTTCTCGTCCTTGGCGAGCTGCGCGGCGAGCTGCTTGTTGGCCAGCTCGACCAGGTAGCCCTTCTGCCCGGACAGTCCGGGGGCGCCCCTGGGCGGCTTCGGGACGGGGAACTTCATGGCCTGGCGCTTGGTGGGGTCGAGCCACTTCTGCTGGACCATGTTGTTCAGCACGTAGTTCCAGCGCTCCTGCACCAGCCGCTTGCCGGTGTCGGTGGCGACCGCCCAGTCGTACTGGCTGGGTGCCTGGAGCAGCGCGGCGAGGTAGGCGCCCTGCGCGGTGGTCAGCTGGGAGGCGTCCACCCGGTAGTAGGCCTGGGCGGCGGCCTGGATGCCGTAGGCGCCCCGGCCGTAGTAGCTGGTGTTGATGTACCCGGCGAGGATGGCGTCCTTGGAGAGCTTCTGGTCCACCTTCAGCGAGATGACCAGTTCCTTCAGCTTGCGCGAGACGGTCTGGTTCTGGGTCAGGTAGTAGTTCTTGACGTACTGCTGGGTGATGGTGGAACCGCCCTGCGCGCCCTTGCCCGCGAGGGTGTTGAGCAGACCGCGTGCCGTGCCCTTCAGGTCCACGCCGGAGTCGTGGTAGAAGGTCTTGTTCTCGGCGGCGACGAAGGTGTGCTGCACGTCCTTGGGCACGTCGGCCAGGGAGACGGTCTCCCGGTTGACGGTTCCGGCGCGGGCGAGGATCGTGCCGTCGCGGAACTTGTAGACGTTGCTCTGCTTCTGCGCGTCCGCGTTGCCCTCGGGCACCTTCACCGTCAGGTAGAGCACGCCGAAGCCGAGGATGCCCAGCAGGCAGACGCCGAAGAAGGTGCCGAGCAGCTTCTTCCAGGTGAACAGCCTGCGTATGCGCCCCTTCGGCGGGCGGCCACCGGCCGGTGCCGCCGCGGCGGACCTGGAACGGCGCGGCGCCGCGCGGCGGCCACCGCGCTGTCGCGCCCGTCTGTCATCCGCTCGTCCCATGTGTCCCTGCGCTCCGCTTCCGTCTCGGGTGGGGTCAGCTCCGAAAGCTAACACCCGCCTCTATGACAAAGGGCGTCCGATCCGCTCTTTTATGGACGTGAGAATCAGCACCCGCTTCCACGTGAACCGACGACCAGCACTGGCCGGAGGTTGCCTCGCGGCATAAAGTGATATCACTTGGAAATCACGGTCCCGGTCGCGGGGCCACGACCCACGGGGGGCCACCCATGTCCGTATCCGATCCGGCCGCCACCGCCGACGTCCCCGAGATGCCGGCGCCTGGCGTACGGGAGTTCCCGGCGCACAGCATCGGCGGCGGGCTCGCCCTGCTGCTGGGGCTGCTCGGACTCGCCGCCGCCGTCGCGCTGTTCGTGGGGGCCGGTTCCGTGTCCGGCGGTGCCCAGGGCGGTTTCGTCGTCGGCGGCGTCGTCGTCCTGCTCGCCGCGATCATCGCCATGCGCGGTCTGAACACGGTCGCGCCCGGCGAGGCCCGCGTGGTGCAGCTGTTCGGCCGCTACCGGGGCACCATCCGCCAGGACGGCCTGCGCTGGGTGAACCCGTTCACCTCGCGCACCCGCATCTCCACGCGGGTGCGCAACCACGAGACGGCCGTCCTCAAGGTCAACGACGCCTACGGCAACCCGATCGAGCTGGCCTCGGTCGTGGTGTGGAAGGTGCGGGACACCGCCCAGGCCGTGTTCGAGGTGGACGACTACGCCGAGTTCGTCGCCACCCAGACCGAGACCGCCGTACGGCACATCGCCATCGAGTACCCCTACGACGCGCACGACGAGGACGGCCTGTCCCTGCGCGGCAACGCCGAGGAGATCACCGAGAAGCTGGCCGTCGAACTCCAGGCCCGCGTGGAGGCGGCCGGGGTGCAGGTGATCGAGTCCCGCTTCACGCACCTCGCCTACGCGCCCGAGATCGCCTCCGCGATGCTCCAGCGGCAGCAGGCGGGCGCTGTGGTCGCGGCCCGGCGGCAGATCGTGGACGGCGCGGTCGGCATGGTGGAGGCCGCGCTCGGCCGGATCGCGGAGCGCGGCATCGTGGAGCTGGACGAGGAACGCAGGGCCGCGATGGTCTCCAACCTGCTGGTGGTGCTGTGCGGCGACCGTGCCCCGCAGCCGGTGCTCAACACCGGGTCGCTGTACCAGTGACCGGCTCCCCCGCACCGGGACCCGGCCCCCGGCCGCAGCAGCGCAAGCAGGTGCTGCTGCGGCTGGACCCGGCCGTGTACGACGCGCTCGCCCGCTGGGCCGGGGACGAACTCAGGTCGGCCAACGCCCAGATCGAGTTCCTGCTGCGCCGGGCCCTGGACGGGGCCGGCCGGTTGCCGAAGGACACCGGCCCGCTCCCCCGGCGGGGCCGCCCCCCTGTTTCGGAACCGTGACACACCGCCCCCGACCTGCGCCCGGACCGCCACCGGGCGCCTCTCCCCACGACATCTATACACACCGCGTATACACCGTGTGTAGAGTCGGGTCATGTCCATCGGTCACACCCTGCTCGGACTCCTGGAGTCCGGCCCCCGCCACGGCTACGACCTGAAGCGGGCCTTCGACGAGAAGTTCGGCCACGACCGGCCGCTCCACTACGGCCAGGTCTATTCGACGATGTCCCGGCTGCTGAAGAACGGCCTGGTGGAAGTGGACGCCGTCGAGGCCGGTGACGGTCCCGAGCGCAAGCGGTACGCCATCACCGACGCCGGAGTCACCGACGTGGCGCGCTGGCTGGCCACCCCGGAGAAGCCGGAGGAGTACCTCCAGTCCACCCTCTACACCAAGGTCGTCCTCGCGCTGCTGACCCGGCGGGACGCGGCCGACATCCTGGACGTGCAGCGCTCGGCGCATCTGCGCAGCATGCGCGCGCTGACCGAGCGCAAGCGCACCGGCGACCTCGCCGACCAGCTGATCTGCGACCACGCCCTGTTCCACCTGGAGGCGGACCTGCGCTGGCTGGAGCTGACCGCGGCCCGCCTCGACCGGCTCCGCGCGGAGGTGGCCCGATGACCGCCCCCGCCGGTTCCCTGCTCACCGCCCGTGACCTGCGCAAGGCGTACGGCCCGACGCTCGCCCTGGACGGCGCGTGCTTCTCCGTCCACCCCGGTGAGGTCGTCGCCGTGATGGGCCCGTCCGGGTCGGGCAAGTCCACGCTGCTGCACTGCCTCGCCGGGATCGTCCCGCCCGACTCCGGCTCGATCAGCTACGCGGGGCGGGAGATGACGGGGATGTCCGACTCCGAGCGCAGCGCGCTCCGGCGCGGGGAGTTCGGGTTCGTGTTCCAGTTCGGGCAGTTGGTCCCGGAGCTGACCTGTGTGGAGAACGTGGCGCTGCCGCTGCGGCTGAACGGCACCTCCCGCCGGGCCGCCGAACGGGCCGCGCTCGGCTGGATGGAGCGCCTGGAGGTGGCCGGTCTCGCCGCCAAGCGGCCCGGTGAGGTCTCCGGCGGGCAGGGCCAGCGGGTCGCGGTCGCCCGCGCCCTGGTCACCGGCCCGCGGGTGCTCTTCGCGGACGAGCCGACCGGCGCGCTGGACTCCCTCAACGGCGAACGCGTGATGGAACTCCTCACCGAGGCGGCCCGCTCCACCCACGCGGCCGTCGTCCTGGTCACCCACGAGGCACGGGTCGCCGCCTACTCCGACCGCGAGATCGTCGTACGCGACGGACGGTCGCGGGACATGGAGCACGTCGCGTGAACGTCCGCCAGTGGTCCCGCGATCTCGCCCTCGGTGCCCGGTTCGCCTTCGCCGGGGGACGCGAGGGCTGGGTACGGCTGCTGCTGACGGCGGTCGGTGTCGGCCTGGGGGTGACCCTGCTGCTGCTCACCACCGCCGTGCCCCACGCCGTGTCCGCCCGCCACGACCGCGACGAGGCCCGCCTCGACTACACGTACGTACAGAAGCCGGTGCCGAAGTCCGACCGCACCCTGGTCGTCGCCGACGTGGACACCACCTACCACCGGCATCCGGTGCGCGGTCGGCTGGTCCAGCCCGACGGCCCCGAAGCCCCCCTCGCCCCCGGCCTGTCGGCGTATCCGGAGCCGGGCCGCATGGTGGTGTCGCCCGCGCTGAAGGAGCTGCTGGACTCCCCCGACGGGCGGCTGCTGCGGGAGCGGCTGCCGTACCGGATCACGGGCGTCATCGGGGACGAGGGCCTGGTCGGCTCCCGCGAACTCGCCTACTACGCCGGGGCCACCGACCTCGCCCCGCGCATCAACGGCTGGCAGACCGCCCGGATCGCGGAGTTCGGACGGCCCGTTCCCGCCCCCTCGGACGGACAGGACCCGGTGCTGGTCCTGCTGGTCCTGCTGGTGTTCGTGGTGCTGCTGATACCGGTCGCGGTGTTCGTCGCCACGGCCGTGCGGTTCGGCGGCGAGCGGCGCGACCGCAGGCTGGCCGCGCTGCGGCTGGTGGGGTCCGACAGCGGGATGACCCGCCGGATCGCGGCCGGTGAGGCGGCGGCCGGGGCGCTGCTCGGCCTGGTCCTCGGCACCGGCTTCTTCCTGACCGGCCGCGCGCTGGCGGGCTCGGCCGAGGTGATGGGCACGAGTGTCTTCCCCGCCGACCTCGATCCGTCCCCGGCGCTGGCCGCGCTGGTCGCCGTCGCGGTGCCGGCCGCCGCCGTGCTGGTCACGCTGTTCGCGCTGCGCGGGGTCGTCATCGAACCCCTCGGGGTGGTCCGCACCGCCCGGCCGCGCCGACGGCGCCTGTGGTGGCGGCTGCTGCTGCCGTTGGCCGGTCTGGGCATGCTCGCGCCGATGCTGGGCCAGGGGCGGCGGAGCGGCGGCTTCAACGGGTACCTGGTCACCGGCGGTGTCGCCCTGCTCCTCGTCGGCATCACCGCGCTGCTGCCGTGGACGGTCGAGGCGGTCGTGGCCCGGCTGGGCCGGGGCGCGGTCTCCTGGCAACTCGCGGTCCGGCGGCTCCAGTTGAACAGCGGTACGGCCACCCGCATGGTGAACGGCATCGCGGTCGCGGTGGCCGGGGCCATCGCCCTCCAGATGGTGTTCGCGGGCGTGGAGGCCACGTACACCCGGCGCACCGGGGACGATGTGCGCCGGGCGCAGATGCGGGTCCTGGTCGGCGGCGCGGATCTCGCGCGGGTCGGGCAGCGGTTCGCCGCGACCGAGGGGGTGACCGGCACCGTGGTGCTGGCGGACAACTCGGCCGCCGCCGACAGGAAGGACGGCGCGGGCACCGACTCGACGATGCTGACCATCGGGAACTGCGCCGCGCTGCGCGAGGTCGGCCGGCTGCCGTCCTGCCACGACGGCGACGTGTTCACCCTCAGCGGCGACGACCCGGACACCGACCGGCAGGCCCGCCTGACCGCGCGGCCGGGCCGCACCCTCTGGACCGAGGCCGGTACCACCTTCGGCGCCGCCCGGAGCGCCACGTACGCCTGGCGGGTGCCCGACCGGGTGCTGCGGGCACAGGTCCGTGACGCGCCCGACGGCATCCGGCACGGCGGCCTGCTGGTCACCCCCGGCGCGCTGCCGGACCGGCTGACCCGGAAGCTCGGCACCACGGTGTTCGTCTCCCTGGACCCCTCGGCCCCGGACGTGTACGAGCGGGTGCGCAACACCGCCGCCGCGCTGGACCCGGCGGCCGACGCCGAGGTGATGAGCGGCACCGAGGAGGCGGCCCGCTTCACCTCCGTCCGCACCGGGCTGCTGGTGGGCGCCGTCTGTGTGCTGGCGCTGATCGGCGCGAGCCTGCTGGTGTCGCAGCTGGAGCAGTTGCGCGAGCGCCGCAAACTGCTGTCGGCGCTGGTCGCGTTCGGCACCCGGCGCCGCACCCTGGGCCTGTCGGTGCTCTGGCAGACGGCGCTGCCGGTGGTGCTGGGGCTGGTACTGGCCTGGGCGGTGGGCGTCGGGCTGGGCACGGTGCTGCTGAAGATGGTCGGCGGCGCGGTCCGGGTGGACTGGCCGCGCGGTCTGGAGCTGACCGGGGCGGGCGCGGGCGTCGTCCTCGCGGTCACCCTGCTCAGCCTGCCCCCGCTGCTGCGGCTGGCCCGCCCGGAGGGGCTGCGCACCGAGTAGCGGCACCCCCGGCGCCGTACCACGGGCCGGTCCCCCGCCCCCGCGCCCCGGGGCGGGGGACCGGCCCGTTGTACGGTGGCGTCCCGCTGTCCGCCGTGAGGAGAACCGTGCGCGTCCACGGCCCGTACGACCCCGCCGCCCCGACCCCGTCCGGTGGGTGAGCCATGTCCCTGGACGCGCTGAAGGCCCAGATCCCCGACTACGCGCCGGAGTTGCGGCACAACCTCGATCTGGTGATCGGCCGCTCCCCGCTCCCGGAGCAGCGGCTGTGGGGCACGGTGCTGGCCACGGCGATCGCCGTCCGCTCCCCGGTCGTCCTGCGCGAGCTGGGTGCGGAGGCGCGGGAGCGGCTGGCGCCGGAGGCGTGGACGGCGGCGCGGGCCGCCGCCGCGAAGATGGCCCTGACCAACGTCTTCCACCGCACCCGGCACCTGCTGTCCGACCCCGCGTACGGCGGGCTGCGGCCCGGCCTCAGGGTGAACGTGCTGGGTGATCCGGGCGTGGACCGGGTGGACTTCGAGCTGTGGTCCTTCGCGGTGTCCGCCGTCAACGCCTGCGGGCTGTGCCTGGACGCGCACGAGCAGGCGCTGCGCGCGGCGGGCGTGGACCGTGAGGTCGTACAGGAGGCGTTCAAGATCGCCGCCGTGGTGCAGGCGGCCGGTGTCACCCTGGACGCCGAGGCCGTGCTCGGGAACTGACCGGACCCGCCTCCCCGGCGGATGCGCGGGGTGACGGGTCCGGTGGTGCTCAGTCCTGCCGGGCGGGCGGCCCTTCGGCGTCGGGGACGCTCTCCGCGACGGGCGCGGGCGGCCCGGACGCGAGATCGGCGGCGTCCGCCCCGGTCTCCGGTTCCCCGGGCGGCGGCTGACCGTCCGTCACCTGCTCGGCCGGGCCGTGCCCCGCCGAGTGCTCCAGCGAATACTGCCGCAGATAGCCGACCACCGTGTTGGTCACCGCCACCAGGGGCACGGCGACGACGGCGCCGCCGATCCCGGCCACCATGCCACCGGCCGCGACCGTGAGGACCACGGCGAGCGGGTGCACCCGCACCGCGCGGCCCAGGATGAACGGCTGGAGGACATGGCCCTCGATCTGCTGGACCGCGAGCACCACCACCAGGGTCATCAGAGCGGTGAACACGCCCTGGGTGACCAGCGCGACGATGATGGCGAGCGCCCCGGAGGCGACCGCGCCGACCAGCGGGATGAAGGAGAACAGGAAGATGAACACGGCCAGCGGGACGGCCATCGGCACGTCCAGGAAGTAGATGCCGATGCCGATGAAGATGGCGTCGATCAGCGCGACCAGGACCGTGCCCCGCACATAGGCGGTGAGCGTGCGCCAGGCGCGCGGACCGGCACCGGCCACGCCCGGACGGGCGGCGGAGGGCACCAGCTTCAGGAACCACTGCCAGATCCGCTCGCCGTCGTAGAGCAGGAACAGCGTGGAGAAGAAGACCAGCAGGATGCCGGTCAGCGCCTCGACGACGACCTGAACTCCCTCAAGACCGGCGGACGTTATCTGGTCGGTGTTGGCGCCGATCGCCTCGCGGAGGTTCTTGGCGATCTGGTTGATCTGCTTGTCGGTGACGTGGAACGGGCTCTTCAGCAGCCAGTTGCGCAGGTCGTCGATACCGCTCTGGATCTGGTTGGAGAGGGTGTCGATGTTCTCCATGACCTGCCAGGTCACGAACCAGCCCATCAGGCCGATGACGACGAACCCGAGGATCGCGGTCAGGGCGGTGGCCGGTCCACGCGGCACCCCGCGCCCGCGCAGCCGGGCGACCGTCGGCTGGAGCAGCGCGGTCACCAGCAGGGCGATGACGAAGGCGAACACCACGAGCTGGACGGCGCTGATCACCCGCATCAGCACCCACACGGTGCCCGCGAGCACCAGCAGCCGCCACCCGGCCTCGGCGGCGACCCGGACGCCCCACGGCACGGCGTGCGCGGGGTCGGGCCGGGGCGCGGACAGGACGGCCTGCCGGGGTGCGGGCACCACGGGGTCGGCGGCGCGGTCACCGGGGCCGGGGGTCCGGTCCTTCTCGACCTCCGCGCGCCGCTCGTCGAGCCGCTCACTCATTTCGGTCAGGCCGGCACCGAGCCTGCCGAGCCATCCTGGCATTCGAGACATGTTCCGTCCTCTTCCCCCGCTCCCCCGGTTCAGGCCGTCGTCCGGGCAGCCGTTCCCTACGACCGTACAGCGCGACAGCCCCCCACCCTAGGACGGGCGGGGGGCTGTACGGGTTGAGCGAGGAGGCGAACAGACGGCCTAGTACCAGCTGTTGGCCTGCCAGAAGGACCACGCGTCACACGGACTGCCGTAGCGGCTGTTCATGTAGTTCAGGCCCCACTTGATCTGGGTGGCGGGGTTGGTCCGCCAGTCGGCACCGGCCGACGAGTACTTGCCGGCGGGCAGGGCCTGGAAGAGACCGTAGGCGCCGGAGGAGGCGTTGACCGCGTGGTAGTTCCAGCTCGACTCGTGGTTCACGATGTTGCTGAAGCACTGGAACTGGCCACCGGCGACCATCTGACGCGCCATCGCCTGGATCTGCGCGACCGAGTAGCTGCTCTGGACGGGGAAGCTGGAGGAGTCGCGGCTCGCGGAGCGGCTGGCGGCCTGCTCGGCCTCCTTGCGCTGCTTGGCCTCCTTCGCCTCCTGGGCCTCCTTCTCGGCCTGGGCCTTCTTGGCGACGGCCGTCTCGGCCGCTGCCTTGCGGGCCGCGGCTTCGGCGTCCTTCTTGGCGGAGGCGTCGGCGGCGATGGCCTGCGCGTCGGCCTGCTGCGTCAGGGACGCGGTCTGCACCTGCGCCTGCTCGCCCGCCGGGATGTCGGCGAGGAGGGTGGTGTCGGCTGCCGTCGCCTCAGCGTCGTTGTTCGGCTGCGCGGTGCTGCCCGACGCAACGCCCACAACGCTTCCGACGGCGGTGACCGCGGTGGCCGAGGCCACTGCGAATCCCCGGACCGAAATCCGGCTCACTCGGTTTCCTTCCAGCATCGCCCGCTTCGGTGACCCTCGCGGACGCAATCGTGCCCTTGACACTGGCCTCCCAACTGCGGGTCACGGAGGCGCGGGCCCGGTGGGCAACTCCCCTTGCGGGAAGCGCCGCGTGGTGCGCGGGCGGCATACGACGGCTCTATGGAGTTGAAGGTGGTGCTTCAGAGGTACCCGACCGCTGGGGGTACAGGTGTGCCGTATGCGGGGCCTGACAGGAGTGAGACTCTGCCGCACCCGGGGGCCGGTGGCAATTCTGTGTTGGGTGTGAAAGCTCACACCTCGTTTGGTGCGGGTCTTTTCTGGAAAACGCCACACGCCAAAGCGCCGCCCGGCTAGGCTCCTTGGCCTTTGCCGGGCGGCGCCGGAAACCCTCCGCGGACACTTCGGACGTGTCCGGCGTGGCGGGTCACTTCCCCGTCAGATGTGGCCCTCCTCCAGCATCTCGGTCACAAGTGCCGCGATCTGGGACCTCTCGGAACGGGTCAGGGTGACATGGGCGAACAGCGGGTGCCCCTTCAGCTTCTCCACCACGGCGACCACCCCGTCGTACCGGCCGACGCGCAGGTTGTCCCGCTGTGCCACGTCGTGGGTCAGCACCACACGCGAGTTGGAACCGATCCGGGAGAGCACGGTCAGCAGGACGTTCCGCTCCAGGGACTGCGCCTCGTCCACGATCACGTAAGCGTCGTGCAGCGAACGGCCCCGGATGTGGGTGAGCGGCAGCACCTCCAGCATGCCGCGCGCGGTGACCTCCTCGATGACCTCGCGGCTGGTGACCGCGGAGAGGGTGTCGAAGACCGCCTGCGCCCAGGGGCTCATCTTCTCGGACTCCGAGCCCGGCAGATAGCCGAGGTCCTGCCCGCCGACCGCGTAGAGCGGGCGGAAGACCATGACCTTCTGGTGCTGTCTGCGCTCCAGCACGGCCTCCAGGCCCGCGCACAGGGCGAGCGCGGACTTGCCGGTACCGGCCCGGCCGCCCATCGAGACGATGCCGACGTCCGGGTCGAGCAGCAGGTCGAGCGCGATCCGCTGCTCGGCGCTACGGCCCTTGATGCCGAACGCCTCCCGGTCGCCGCGCACCAGGCGGACATTGCCCTCGGCGGTGACCCGGCCGAGCGCCTTGCCGCGCTCGGACTGGATGGTCAGACCGGTATGCACCGGGAGTTCGGACGCCTCCGGGACGAAGACGTGGCCCTCCTCGAAGAGGATGTCCACCTGCTCGCCGGGGAGCGTCAGTTCGGACATGCCGGTCCAGCCGGAGGTGTCCGTGATGGCGAGTTCCGCCCGGTACTCCTCGGCCAGCAGGCCGACGGAGGACGCCTTGATGCGCAGCGGCAGGTCCTTCGACACCACGGTGACGTCGAACCCCTCGGCCTGCAGATTGCGGGCCACCGCGAGGATGCGGGAGTCGTTGTCCCCCAGGCGGTACCCGCTGGGCAGCACGCTGGGGTCCGAGTGGTTCAGCTCGACCCGGACCGTCCCGCCGAGTTCGCCGATCGGGATGGGGGCGTCGAGGCGACCGTACTTCACCCGGTAGTCGTCCAGCAGGCGCAGGGCCTGGCGGGCGAAGTACCCGAGCTCGGGATGGTGCCGTTTCGCCTCCAGCTCCGTGACGACGACGATCGGCAGCACGACTTCGTGCTCGTCGAAGCGCGTCAGGGCGTTCGGGTCGGCCAGCAGGACGCTGGTGTCGATGACATAGGTGCGCCGGTCGGGCTTGTGGCGCTGTGTGCTGGTCACCACGGAAGGACGTACCCCCTCGGATGAGGTCGGGGAGCGACGGTGTGGAAGCCGGGCCGGGAGTGCGGATGCGGTGCGACCGGTCCCCGGCCACCGCGGGACGCGGGCCGGACACCGGCCCCTCGCGGCGGCTTCCGTGCGCTGACCGCACGGTCGGGCTGGTGCAAAGGGCCTCCCGGACGGGCGACCCCGTGCCGCCCGCTGAGATCCGATGCCCGTGGTTCGGGCATCGACCTACTGCCTGTATGCCCCCCTTCACGCACGCCCATGCAGAAGCCGGGGGCCGCAGCCCGGTGAACTCCTTGTTACTTCCACCGGAACCGGGGTAGACGCAGTGCCCTTGCCGGGCGGGGCGGGGGGCTCGGGGGGCTGGTGTGGGGTGCCAGTACGGGGTTCGTACGGGGTTCCAAGTAGGTCGTACGGGGTTCGTACGGGGTTCCCCAGGGGGTGCGTACGAGGTCCGCCGTGCGGTGGGTACGGGGTTCAGCCGCCGAAGCGGCGGTGGCGGGCGGCGTAGTCGCGGAGGGCGCGCAGGAAATCGACTTTGCGGAAGGCGGGCCAGAAGACGTCGCAGAAGTAGTACTCGGAGTGCGCGGTCTGCCACAGCATGAAGCCGGAGAGCCGCTGCTCGCCGCTGGTGCGGATGACGAGGTCGGGGTCGGGCTGGTCGCCGGTGTAGAGGTGGCGGCCGATCATGTCGATGTCCACGGACTCCGCGAGCGCGTCCATGCCGATGCCGCGCTCCTGGGCGTCCACGAGCATCGAGCGGACGGCGTCGGCGATCTCCTGCCGCCCGCCGTAGCCGATGGCGACGTTGACCACTATCCCCGTGACGTGCGAGGTGGACTCCTCGGCGTCCTTGAGGGTGCGCTGCATCCCGGCGGGCAGCAGGTCGCGGGTGCCGACGTGGTGCACGCGCCAGCGGCCGTCGGCGGCGAGGGTGCGGACCACGTCCTCGATGATGCCGAGCAGTGGGCCCAGCTCGTCCTGCGGGCGGTCGAAGTTGTCCGTGGACAGCAGCCACAGCGTGACGACCCCGACGTCCGTCTCCGCGCACCAGCCGAGGAACTCCTCGATCTTCTCGGCCCCGGCCCGGTGCCCGTGCACGGTGCTGGAGCCCGCGGCCTTCGCCCAGCGGCGGTTGCCGTCCATGATCACGCCGATGTGCTGGGGCACCTGGGCGTGGTCGAGGTGGCCTTCCACCCGGCGCGCGTAGAGCCTGACCAGCAGGCCGCGCAGCTTGTCGCGCAGGTTCACGTGGGGACCCTCCGGGGTTGGGCGGGTTTTGAGCGTACCCCCGCCGACGGAGCCGCCGGGGCGGGGGGTTGAGGGGGCGGGAGGCGCGCCGCACGGCCCGCTGGAGCACGCCGGAGCGCGGCATCGGACGCCCGCGCCCCTGGGGGGACGCGGGGTGGGGGGTGGGTGGTTCCCGGGGGACGCCGGTGGGGTGCTCTGGGGGGACGCGGTGGGGTGTTCTGGTGGGGGACCCGATGGGGGGTGCCTCTGGGGCCGGGGTCCACAGGGAGCCGGGGGCTCCGAGGGCGCCGAGCGCTCCGCGGGGGGGGGCAGCGCAGCCTCGCTGCGGAGGGACCGGTGCGCGCCCCTCACCGGGGCACGAAAAACGGGCCGGTCCGTGGGGGGGGATACGGACCGGCCCGAGGGGGGTTTCCACCATAACCCTTCGTGAGGGCGGACGCGCACATTGGCGCTCCACAATTACTCTCCGGAATCGAACGGCGACACCGGAAGGGGTGCGGAACGCTGGATTCAGGGGTGTCTCATGGCCGATTCACAGCGGATTCCCAGGCGATCGGCCCGGATGCGCAGAGATCCAATGGATTTCACCCCACTTGAGGCCCGCGCGCCGAGTTATCCAGGGGTCCCCCCGACGGGCTACCCGGCCCGTGAACGGTGACTTGACGATTCCGCTACGGCGACCGGGCACATCGTGGCACCGCGCGGCCCCCTCCACCGCACGGTGCCACCCGCACCGCTTTGCTGGCGCGAATTTCCTCGGCCCGAACTTACGTGAACCGTGCGACCGGTGTGAACGCCTCTGCATAACGATGCGGACACCAGCAGGCGGGTCGGGCGGGCAGCGCCGGAGGGTCTGAGACGTATGCCGGATTTGCGACCGGGGTGAGTTCCGGACGTTCTATACGGCGGGCCGAACCGCCGGTTCCGGGAGGGGAGCGCCGTCCGCTCGGCACGGGAACGGGTGGGGTCAGGGGTTGGCATGGGGCGGGGGCACGGGTGGGATCGGGGACGCGGCGGGGCAGGGGCAGCAGGCGCAGGGGCTCAGCGCGTACTGGGCTTGCGGGCGTCGAAAAGGTGCCGGGTGCTGTGGGCGACGAACGGTCCCTCGGCCACGATCAGCTCGTGAAGGGCGCGCAGCCGGGGCTCGTACGCCTCGACGGTGAAGCCGGGCACCATCCAGACGACCTTGCGCAGGAAGTGGACGACGGCCGCGATGTCGTGGAACTCGATCCGCAGCCGCTCGGCGCGCAGGTCCACGACGGTGAGTCCGGCGGCCTCGGCGTCGGCCCGCTCCCGCTCGGGATCGCGGGCGCCGCGCGCGTCGGGGGACTGCGGTCCGAGGAACCGTTCGACCAGCTCGAAGACGCTCGCGGGGCCGACGTGCTGGGCGAAGTACGTTCCGCCGGGGCGCAGTACGCGGGCGATCTCGGTCCAGTGCGGGCGGACGGGGTGGCGGCTGAGGACGAGGTCGAAGGCACCGTCCACGAACGGCAGCGGGGCGTCGTCGGGGGCGGCCACGACGACGGCACCGCGCGGGCGGAGCCGGGCGGTGGCCTTGTCCACGTTGGGGGGCCACCCCTCGGTGGCCGCGACCAGTCCCGGCCGCGCGGGTTCGGCGCGTTCCAGCGCGAAGTCCAGCACCTCCCCGCCTCCGGTCTGCACGTCCAGCACCGCACCGGCCCGCGCCAGCCGCTGCCCCGCCCGCACCGCGTACCCCCACGACGGCCGCGCCTCGGTGGCCCGCCCCGCGAACCACGAGAAGTCCCATCCGTCGGTGGGTACGGCGGCGCCCTCGGCGATCAGGTCCTCGTAGGAGGAGGGGCGGTGGTGGTGGGTCGTCATGGGGGGATGGTCGCAGGGGTGACGGGGACGCGGCATTCCGTTTTCGGGCGGGGGCTACGGCAGCAGGGGGCGGACCTGTTCGGCGGTGAAGCGGAGGAAGGCTTCGGGGTCGGGTTCGGTGGCGGTGGGCTGGAGGACGACCGTGTCGGCGCCCGCGTCGGCCAGCCGCAGGACGGCGTCGGCGACCGCCTTGGCGTCCCCGGCGACGCCCACCCCCTCCGCCGACTCCATTCCCTCGGCGGCGAGTTCGGCACGGAGGCGGGGCGCGGCGTCGGGGCCGGTGGTGGTGAGGAGGTAGACGACGAGGCGGTGGGGTTCGTGGGCGCGGTCGGCCTCGGTGCGGCCCTCGTCGATGAGGCGACGGGCCGCGCGGACGCCGTCCACCGAGGTACTGGCCGTGAGCAGCGTGCCGTCCGCCTTGGCGCCGGTGAGGCGGAGGGTACGCGGGCCGGTGGCACCGGCGAGGACGGGGACGGGGCGGGCGGGGGGCCAGTCGAGGGCCACGTCGTCCAGCCGGACGTACCGGCCGCGCACACTGACGCGCTCCCCGCGCAACAGGGCGCGCAGCGCGTCCAGATGCTCCCCGAGGAGGGTGAGCGGCGAGGCGGCACGGGCGCCGACCTGCCCCATCCAGTCCTGGACACCGTGGCCGACGGTCAGCATCGGCCTGCCGGGGAACATCCGCTCCAGTGAGGCGGCCTCCATCGCCGTGAGGGCGACATTCCGCAGCGGCACGGGAAGCAGCCCGATCCCCACCCGCAACCGCTCGGTCCAGGCGAGCGCGGCGGCCGTCGTCGCCACACCCCCCTCCAGAAAACAGTCCTCCCACAGCCACAGCTCCTCCAGCCCCTCCCCCTCCGCCAGCCGCACGAGATCGCGCAACCGCTCGGGCGGAAGCTGGGGTCGGAAGACAGCACCGAGTGTGGTCATCGGGGTTCCTTCAGGGTTCGGTGGGGGTGTACTCGGGGTTGCCCGTGAACGGGGCGGGGGTACGGATTCAGTAGGCGCGGATTCAGCGGATGCGGGTGGTTCTGGTGGTTCGAGTGGATGGCGGTGGAGTGGTGGACGGACGTGAGAGTACGGGGAGTTGAGGGCGTGCGGTTGAGGGGAGACATGGGTACGGGGTGGTCCGGCGAAGGCGGCGAACGGAGCGATGAGGATGGGGCGTTGGCGTGACGGGCGGGGCGAGCTGGTGGTGCGGCGGCCGGACGGCACCTCGCGCACGGTTCAGCTGGAGATAGCGGCGTCCTACCGCGCCCGGACCCGAGGTCTGCTGGGCCGGGACGCGATCGAGGGGGCCATGCTCCTCACCCCTGCCTCCTCGGTCCACACCTTCCGCATGCGCATACCGATCGACGTCGCCCACCTCGACCGACACCTACGCGTCCTCACCGTCACCACCATGCCCCCCGGCCGCCTGGGCCTCCCCCGCCTCCGTGCCCGCCACGTACTGGAAGCGGAGGCGGGAGCGATGGCGGAGTGGGGGCTGGGGGTCGGGGCCGGGGTAGAGGTGGTGGGGGCGGGGGTGGGAGGGGGCCGGGGGGGGGGTGGGGGCGGGGGGGAGGCCCCCGGGTCAGCCTCCGGCCGTGGTGCCGGGGGCGGTGCGGGGGAAGGAGACTTCGACTCGGCGGTTCTTCTTGCGGCCCTCTTCGGTGGAGTTGTCGGCGATGGGGTACTGCTCGCCGTAGCCGCGTACGTCGAAGGTGATGTCCGGGGCGTTGAGGTCCTGGTCGAGCACGGCCTGTACGGCGTTGGCGCGCTGCCTGGAGAGGACGTCGCCGTGCGCGGAGGAGCCGAGGTTGTCGGTGAAGCCGAAGACGCGGACCTGGGTGGTGCGCTGCTTCTTGATCTCGTCGGCGATGGCGGCGATACGGGCCTTCGCATCCGGGCCGAGCTTCGCACTGTCCTTGCCGAACAGCACCTCCGCCTGGAGGGCGAACGTCACGTCCGCGTTGGTGTCCTCCCGGCGCTCGTCGCCGCTCTGGTCCTCCACGACCGACTTGATGTCCAGCACCTTGGGCGAGGCAAGCGTGGCGCCCTCGGGCAGTTTCAGATCCGGATCGGACGGGTCAACCTTCACCGGCGCCCCCGCACTGGGCTCCGTACCGGGAGGTTCGCTGGGGGTGTCGTCGGCCAGGGCCGGGGTGAGCTGCGTGGCGGCCAGCAGCAGTCCTGCCGTCAGGGCGAGGGTGAGACGGGTGGGGGTCACTGGGGCCTCACCCGGAGATCTTGATGGTGGCCGTGGCGAACGTCGGCATCTCGAACTGCACCTCCGAGGTGCCGTCCGGGGGCGCGGGGAACTGCATGAAGACGGCGAGGTCGGCGCCCGACTTGATGGTCGAGAAACCTGTGGTGGTCAGCGGGCGTCCTTCCGTGTCGCGTAGGACGTAGTAGCGCTTGCGGCCCTTGGGGTCCACGAGGGTGGCGCCTCCCAGGGACCTGCCGTTGCGGATGACCTCGGTCTCGTTGCCGCTCAGCGCAGCGGGGACGACGACGACGTCCGCGCCGTCGTTCTTGAGGTCGCCGTTGACGGTGACGAACCCGCCGGAGTCCCGCTGTACGGACGTGATCCGCAGAAGGAGCCCGTCCGACCCCTTCATCTCGGCGAGAGGGGTGTCCGACTGGCCCTCCTGCGTGCTCGGGCCGGAGCCGCCGGACGCCGACCGGGACGCCTTGTGCTCCGGTTTCCTGGCGTCGTCATCGCCTCCGCTGCCACAGGCGACGGCTCCGAACGCCAGACCCACCACGGTTGTCAGGGCGACCGCCCTTCTGGTGACCTTGCCCGTGCCCCGCATGCTCATGACTTCGCTTCCTTCTTCACGCGTCTCTCGCTTGTCAGTCGGCCAGGTGGACGTCAAAGAGGTCCTCGGGCTTGGGAAGCCGGGTGAGGTCGTTCGGGTCCAGAATCCAGTCCCGGCCGTCCCGGCACACCAGTTCGGGCAGGATGACATCGCCCGGATCGTCGCCCTTCGGGCCACCGCCGCCGGGTTCGTCTCCGGGGGGATCGTCTCCGGAGGGGTCCCCACTGGGCGGATCGTCAGGTTCGTCGAACGAACACAGCGCTTCGATGACCGCCCTGGCGGACGCCGTGGAGTGGAATCCCTCCGTGCCGGGTACCACGGAGCGGCCCACGGACTTCTCGGTCCGCGCCTCGACCGTGAAGGCGAGTGGGCCGTCCGACGCGCACGAGGCCGTCGCGTCGTTGCGGGCGGCGAGGTCCTCGGCCCGCCCGCACGACGGCCCGACATCCGTGGTGCCGTCGAAGATGCCGCCCCACTTCGTGGGGTCGAGGATGTCCTCGACCCACTTCCCGGCGAGTTGGTCCCGCCTGTCCTGGGCCGCCGCGAGCGCCGCCGCGTCGGCCGCGGTCTGGGCGTCGCTGCGGTTGACCGAGGCCTGACCCACGGCGAGGTAGGCGAGCGCGAGAAAGAGCAGACCCGCCACCACCACGATGTAGATGGGGAAGGCCTGCCCCGCGTCGCGCGCGCCACAGAGGCGGTTCAGCCTCCGGTGACCTGGGCGATCTTCTTCGTGATCGCGTCGTAGATCGACTGTCCGATGTCCGTCCCGGTGATCGCCAGCACGATCGCCACCACCACCGCGATGATGCCCAGGTACTCGACCGCGGTCTGACCTCTGTCGTTGGTGCGTCGCTGGATGGCGACCAGGAACTTCAGGAAGAGTTCGTTCACGGTGCTCCCCTTCGGCTTCGGCGTCGGTTCGGGCTGTGGCGCCGCCGGCCAGGGGACTGTACGGCGGGTCGGTGGGTCGAGGGAAGGGTCCCTGGGCCCATGTGTGGGCCCACTGTCCCGCTGTGCCCCTCATCTCACGCCACCCCCAGCCATGTCGCCGTCGCCTGGGACCTCGTGGTGCTGTGGAGCTTGGCGAAGATGCGGTTGATGTGGTTCTTGACGGTCTTCTCGCTGATGAAACAGACGGCGGCGATCTGCCGGTTGTCCAGGCCGGACGCGATGAGGTCCATGATCTCCGCCTCCCTGACGCTCAGTTGGAACCGCGAACGGTACGACTGTCCCACAGGTGATTGCGATTGCGAAAGAGGAGAGGAGTCCAAATCCCCTACGCCAGTTGCCGTTTGCCCATTCGACTGTGCAGGTGCACCCGTACCGAGGTCCGTCAGCAACGCCCGCGCCGCACCCGGTGTGAGGTGCGGGCGACCCTCGTGGACGTCCCGTACCGCGCGTACCAGCTGCTCCGTCGTGAACTCCCCGTGCACCAGATACCCTCCCGCCCCCAGCCGGAGCGCCTCCCGCACCGTCTCCGTCTCGTGGCTGTAGGTCAGCATCATGACCGGCGCCAGCCGCGCCAGATGCGGCAACGCCGGTACTCCGCCGACACCTGGCATACGCACATCCAGCAGGATCACGTCGGGCCGGTGCCGCAGCGCGGCCTCGTACGCCGCGCGGCCGTCCGCCGCCTCCGCGACCACCGTGGTGTCGGTACGGTCCCGCAGCAGCGCGGTCAGTCCGGCGCGGACCACGGGGTTGTCGTCCGCGACCAGCAGCCGCAGCTGCGCGGGCAGCGAGGGCGCCGGGAAGCCCTCCCCCTCGGAAAAGACCTCGGACACGACCTCGGACACCGCCTCGGACGCCCCCTCGGGTACGCCCTCCGGAGTGTCACCTGAGCCGTGTTCCATCGAGCTCCCCCTCTCCTCGTACCGTCGCCAGGGCCAGTGCGCGCAGGGGCAGTTCGACCCGCACTTCCGTGCCCCGCTCCCGCTCCCCCCTTCCGATCCGTACCCGCGCGCCGATCACCGTCGCTCGTTCCACCATGCCCAGCAGCCCGAAGTGCCCTGTCTCGCGCAGGTGTTGGAGTGTGGTGTTCGGGGGCAGGCCGCGCCCGTCGTCGTGGACGGTGAGGCGGAGCTGGTCGCCGTGGACGCGCACGTCGAGTTCCACGCCGGTCGCGGCGGCGTGCCGGTGCGCGTTCTCCAGCGCCTCGGCGGCGATGGCGAGCAGGTCGCGGGCGAGGGGCGCCGGTACGAGGGGCGGCGGGGACGCGGCCGGTTCCGGGGGCGCGAGGTGGGCTGACAGCCCTGTCCTGGCGCTGAAGTCCGCTGCCAGGGCGGCGAGTTCGAGACGCACGTCCACGCCCGTCGTCCCGCCCTCAACCCCAACCCCAACCCCACCCCCGACCCCGACCTCGACCCCGGCTCCACCCCCATCCCCATCCCCTCCCCCGTCCTCTCCCCGGCTCTCTCCCCCGTCCGCGCGGCGCAGATCCCTCAGGAGTTCCCGGGACTCCGCGGCCGCTCTGCGGGCCGAGCGGGAGACGAGGTCGGCCTGGTGGCGGACGCGGTCGGGGTCGGGTGTCTCGGCGGAGGCGGTGGCGGCGAGGCCGTCGGCGGCGAGGGCGACGCCGTAGAGGGTCTTGGCGACCGAGTCGTGCATCTCGCGGGCGAGCCGGGCGCGTTCGGCGTGCACCGCCTCGGTGGCCGCGAGGCGGGCCCGCACGGCGGTGAGCGCCTCGGTGGCGGCGCCGAAGCGGAGCATCAGGTTGCGCAGGGTGGAGCCCATCGCCCCGGCGATCACGCACAGGCCGGGCAGCAGCAGGGACTCCGCGAGACCGGTGCGGGTCTCCGTCCTGAGTGTGGCGTGGACCAGCAGCAGGATGACCGACTGGAGCGAGGCGAAGCAGGCGGCGCCGCGCCAGCTGTAGACGAGGCCCGCGAGCAGCGGGGTGCAGACGCTGACGTAGGCGAGGGTGGTGTCGGTACCGGCCGAGATCAGCAGCAGCGAGCCGAACAGGGTGTCCACGACGAGCAGGCTCGGGTGGCGCAGCAGCAGGGGGCCGAAGCGTCCCCAGTCCCGCACCAGCACGTACGACGCCATCACCGTCGCCACCACGGCGGCCCCGACCAGTCGTACCCCCAGCCCCGGCGCCGCGTTGACCAGCGCGGCCGGTGCCGCCAGCACGATCATCGCCAGCCGGAACCCAACCACCTGTCGGCACATCGCCTGCAACGCCCGCACCTGGATGTCCTCGCGGCCGGACAACCCGACCGGCTTCACCCCGCCCACCCCGAGGACCTGGGGTACGGCCCCCTCGGGCCTCCGAGGGGGCGCGGGGAACTGCGCGAACACCCCCCACACGCCCGCGCCCAGACCCGAGACCGCACCCGAACCCGCACCCCCGCTCCCCCAAACCCCACCCCGCACACCCCGAGTGATCGATATCACTCATTCTGTC